>JAETQD010000005.1 GCA_021770825.1 Clostridium sp.
TGGCGATGTGGAGGTGGAAAAAGGACCATTTTCCACTGAGAAAATGCAAAAACAATATCATACAGAAAAAGAACCTCTATTTTGCCGTGGCTTAATAGGGGTTCTTTGACAGTCTGAGTGCGGCATTGCTGCCGCACTAAGCTTTTTCGTTATTTAGCAATTCGAGGATATGTTCACTGGAACGGATGATTTGAGACTGCTTTTCTTTTATGGATGCTTTTCGTGTCTCCTCCAGCGAGAGAGCAGCATATAAATGAACTGTGTTTGCTTCCAGCCGGAGAGAATCGTTATACTGTTCAGCGGCAAGATCTTGCTTCTCAAGTATACTAATTTTACTCCGGAGATCACTAATCTGCTGTTGAAGTGATATCATTTTTTTCTTTTGGACATAGAGGAAATAAGCAAGAAGTAACAGGATGAGTGAAAAGATAATAATAATCATTCTTAGTTCTTATCCTCCTTTGCCAAAAGATAAGCCTTGACTGCATTACGGAGAGTTTTCGGTAGAACAGGCGAGGCCAAGACATTCAACTTTCCTGCATTCTTTTCAATCGTTATTTCTGATTCCGGTTGATTGGACAGAAGAATTACGGGTGTTCTTTTATCCGCCCGCCATGGCTGATCCGGCTGTTTTGTCAGAGCTTCCGTAACAACCCAAAGCATAGGCTTTTTCTTGCCAAGCTTTTTTCTTGCTGCTTCCGGGGTTTCAAATACAAGGATATGTTTGGATAAGTTCTGAAGTACCAGTCTCAGCCCGTTCCCATAGGCTGAATCACTGCACATAATAGCAATCGTGGCATTTGATTGCTCATCTTGTGATGCCTTTATAAAATCAAGAACTGGCGTATTATAAAGGTTGAAATCTTTTTCTGTATGTACTGCTTCATAATAAGCTCTGGCCGCTTGGCACATTCTTCGGCAAAATTGTTCAATATCAATACGGATGTCCGTGAGGCTGTTATCAGAACTTATTCTATCCAGTTGGCAAACTGAAGTTCCGCAATTCACGCCTAAGTGAAAACGAATCGAAGTATTGTCGTCAGTATTTGCAAAGCCTTTGTTCTGGTGCAGGTATTCACATCGAAGCTGCCAGCATCGTTCTCCGCAGATATACGGAGAGATATCCTGCGCAGATATTTTAAAGAAAGGTGCTGCATATGTATCAAACCAACGAATATATTGATTCCCTACATCACGGGTTGGTCTCTGATTTCTGTCCAGAACAGCACGCCCATCCCGATAACGCTTTACAATTTCTGGGAAAGCAATGCCGCCGCAAATATCAGGCAAAGTCAGCGCCAATGCCAAAGCAGATTGCCAGCGTCCATCCTCAATGTTCAGTTCTACTTCCTCTATGCGATGTAAAAAGGTAAAGCTGGCATTGTCTTGACTCATAGGTATCCTCCTGAATAAACCGCCTGCCGGAAACCGACAGGCGGCATACTTTTTACACTTCAGTCATCCACAGGCCGTGGAGATTGCAATAGGCGTAAACCGCAACCGCTTTATCATCTCCCAAGCAGAAGGTGACATTGGGTTTGTCATCGGGTTTCAGAGCCTTGCGCTGCCCACCGTTTTCGGTCTGGACATAGACCCACTCAATGAAGTGTTCCGAAAGCATCGGATGATCCACGCTGCCCACATTGACGGTGACGGTATTGCCCTCTACCTTAACCACAGGCTTGTGTTTCTCGCCGCTGGCTTCTACGGTGTTGGGTACCAGAGCAGTCATTTTCTGACCGCAGCACATCATAGGAACACCTGCATTATGGATCATACCCACCAGATTGCCGCAGTGTTCACAGACAAAAAACTTTTTTCCCATTTTCATTTCATCCGTTTTATCAATAGTTTTCCGCACGCACTTCGAAGAACGCCTGAGGATGCTTGCAGACAGGGCAGATCTCAGGAGCCTTGGTTCCTACTACGATATGTCCGCAGTTACGACACTCCCAGATGGTAACGCCGCTCTTCTCAAATACCTGCATAGCCTCGACGTTACTCAGCAGCTTGCGGTAGCGCTCCTCGTGCATCTTCTCAATGGCAGCTACGCCACGGAATTGTTCAGCCAGATCATGGAATCCTTCCTCGTCAGCCTCACGGGCCATGCGGTCATACATATCCGTCCACTCAGCGTTCTCGCCTTCGGCAGCATGGAGAAGGTTCTCGGCAGTATCGCCCAGTTCGCCCAGAGCTTTGAACCACAGTTTGGCGTGCTCCTTCTCGTTCTCTGCGGTATGTAGGAACAGAGCGGAGATCTGTTCGTAACCGGCTTTTTTGGCTACGGAAGCAAAGTAGGTATACTTGTTGCGGGCCTGAGATTCCCCAGCAAAAGCTTCCCACAGATTCTTCTCGGTCTTGGTACCTGCATAGGGATTTTTTGCCGGAGCTGCAGCATCCTCAATCTTCACAAACTTGTCGGCAGGCTGCTTGCAGATGGGACACTTAAAATCAGGTGTCATAGGGCCTTCGTGAATGTAACCGCAGACTGTGCATTTCCATTTTTCCATTTTCTTTTCCTCCATTTTTTCATTGAATAGAATGTTTTTTAACAGAGATTCCACAGCATCCACCGGAATGCCGGGATACGTTTTAATGCTTTCCAAGAATGCCCTGGTGTTACCGCTCTGAGGCAGCATAAAGCCGGCTTCCCTGCACAGATCCTCAGCCATCAAGCGAGAAGATTTTTCCACAGCGACGCTCAAGACATCGGGAAGCTGCGAAGCAATGTTCTCTGCATTGGCTTTGCTTTGAACTAAGCCACGAAGTGCTTCGACAACTTTTTCTTCTTTCGGCTGCTGGGGCGGAAGTTCTTTTGGAACCATAGAGATTGCAGAGGATGGACAGGCTTCGGCACAGGCACCGCAGCCGATACACTTTTCAGGATCAATGATGCTGTTCTCTGTATCAGTCGCTCCGGTAGGGCAGACATAGAGGCAAAGGCAGTCCTTAGTACATAAGCGAAGATTTCTTACTGCATATTTTTCAGCCATAGTTATGCCCTCCCTTCCACTTTTTCAAATTTCCAACTGGGAACCTTACACACGGGACAAAGCTCTGGGGCTGTGTCGCCCACATAGACAAAACCACAGACCGTACAAACCCAGACACCGGTGTTTTCCAACATCTTATCTCCCTCAGATTCATAGCGGGTCAGCAGAGACTGGAGCATTCGGGTAACCTTTTCGCTCCACACCTGACAGCGCAGACCACCCCGATCCAGCTTTTCACCGGCTACTGCATTGCCGTAAGGATATCCCACTGAGAGATCCTGTTCGATGAGTTCCAGCAGCCTGGCAGTGCTGGCCTCCTCGACGGGCACAGCCTTGCTCCTGAAGAACTCTGCCAGTTTTCTGAAATCATCTGCCTGCTGGGGCAGATACTGCTTTTCGCAGCCACGGGCCAAGTTTGAGCAGATGACGCTCATTTCCATGGGAGAGAGCTCCTTGTCTACATGAGGCTTTTCGAGGATCTTCTGGGATGTTGTTTTTCCTTCTTTGGGTTTGAAAGCGTCTTTGCCTGCTCCGCAGAGGGGACACTTCCAATCGGTGGGTAGGTCTTCCCACTTGCCACTGACAGCTTCATCGTGAACGTAGCCACAAATGCTGCAAACATATTGTTTCATAGATTTTACAGCCTCCTTTGTCTATATTTTGCCAAATCACGACACAAATTCCGTGACTTTATCACCTATTCAGCCGCAGGAGTGATGATCGCAGCCGTGGGAACCGCAAGAGTGACCTTCCCCATGGTGGTCGTGATGATCACACCGGACATTGGGGTTGAAGCCCAGCTCACCTGCTACCAGTGCTTCTGCTGCTACATCAGCGCTTCCGGAAACACCACCGTAAAGTCGGATACCCGCATCGCTGAGTGCTATCTGTGCACCGCCGCCAATACCGCCACAGATCAGGGCATCCACCTTCAGGGCGCTCAGAACTCCTGCCAGCGCACCATGGCCGCTGGTGCCCGCATCCACAATCTCAGACGAAATGATATTTCCATTTTCCACATCATAGATTTTGAACTGTTCGGTGTGACCGAAGTGCTGAAAGATTTCTCCGTTTTCGTAAGTGACTGCTATTCTCATAATATGATCTCCTTTCGGTTTTTCGTGCATCGGATGGATTTTTTTCTGATAGCAATTTCTGCACCCGTAGGCTGCGCTGTTTCCGCTGCAGAGCGCAAAATCCCCTCCTTCGATTCGCAGAGGAAGTCCCTCAACCAGCGCATCCGCCAGTTTTTTACGGGCAGCTGCATAAATCTGCTGAACCGTTGTTCTGGCAATACACATATATTCTCCGCATTGCTCCTGAGAAAAACCTTCACGGTCAATCAGGCGAATGGCTTCATACTCATCCACATTCAGGACAATGGGAGTCAGTTCCTCGCCGCCACGAACCGGAACAAAGCCATCATTATCCGGCAGACAACATACTTTTCTATATTTTCTCGGTCTTGGCATAGATTCACCTCCACATTATTTGCGGCATATGCCATTTATACGATCATTGTACATCTCCCTTTCCCATATGTCAACGGAGTTATTGACATATGCCATAAATTATTTTATACTATGTGTATTCAAGGAGATGTACCCATGGATTTTTCATCTTATTTTCCAATTTGGAACAAACTGACACCGACCCAGCAGCAGATTTTGGAGCGAAATGCAGTTTTACGAAAAGTGGACAAAGGGACTGTGATTCACAACGGAACTGTGGAGTGTACCGGTCTTCTGCTGGTAAGAAGCGGACAGCTTCGTGCCTATATTCTTTCCGATGAAGGACGGGAGATTAGCCTCTATCGTTTGTTTGATCGGGATATTTGCCTGTTTTCCGCCTCCTGTATGATGAACAGCATTCAGTTTGAGATCACCATTGAGGCGCAGAAGGATACTACGATGTGGGTTATTTCTGCTGACACTTATGGACGCTTAATGAAAGAGTCTGCTGTGGTAGCTAATTTTACCAACGAAATTATGGCTACCCGTTTTTCTGAGGTTATGTGGCTCATGGAGCAGATCATGTGGAAAAGCTTTGATAAAAGGCTGGCAGGATTTCTGCTGGAGGAATGCAGCTTAGAGGGAACAAACATCCTCAAGATTACCCATGAAACCATTGCGGGCCACATGGGTACCGCCCGTGAGGTAGTTACTCGAATGCTTCGCTATTTCCAGAACGAGGGTATGGTCAAGCTGACTCGTGGAACAGTGGAGGTTACAGACGAAGCTGCATTGGAGGAACTGCAAAGTGTCTAAGCAATGGCTAATCCTGCTGATTATCGCCTCGGCTGTGCTTGGAATTATCATTTACTAAAGGGTAACCCCTTCTCATTTCCTGTGGAATCTGAGAAGGGGTTATTGTTATTTGTCCATACCGCAGGCGGTGGCGGATTCAATGAGACAGCGATCATTGGTCACAGCATCATAGAGCCGGAAGCCGCCGGAGAAGTTATAGCAGTCAAATCCGTTTCCGGCCAGGATACGACAGGCAATGTAGCTGCGCAGGCCGCTCTGGCAGATGACGTAGACAGGCGTACGCTTGTCCAGCTCATCCAACCGCTCCCGCAGCTCGTCCACTGGGATATTTAAGAAACCGTCAATGTGTCCGTGTGTGAATTCTTCCACAGTGCGGGTGTCCAACAGAGTTACACTTCGGTCACGAGGAAGATTATATGCATCTTCCAGATGCCACTGTTTCAGAACACCTTTTGCGATATTCTCAATCATAAAGCCAGCCATATTTACCGGGTCTTTCGCAGAGGAGTAAGGCGGTGCGTAGGCCAGATCCAGATCCTTCAGTTCCGTGGCTTTCATTCCTGCCCGGATAGCGGTAGCCAGCACATCAATCCGCTTGTCCACCCCTTTATAGCCCACGATCTGAGCACCCAGAAGGCGGTAGGTTTCTTTCTCAAATACCACTTTCATGGTCATGACCTTCCCGTCGGGGTAGTAACCTGCATGGCTCATGGGCGACAGGATAACCGTATCAACATCCAGTCCTGCTTTTCTGGCGTTGGTCTCATTCACGCCGGTAGTGGCGGCAGTCATGCCAAAGACCTTGATGACAGAGCTTCCCTGGGAGCCGGTATAATGGCTGTCTCCACCACAGATGTTGTCCGCAGCGATTCGTCCCTGTTTGTTAGCAGGGCCCGCCAAAGAAATCAGAGCATCCTGCCCTGTGACAAAGTGCTTCACCTGCACCGCATCACCCACAGCATAGATGTCTGAAATGGAGGTTTCCATCCGGTCATTGACCACAATACTTCCCTTAATGCCCAGTTCTAACCCGGCATCTTTTGCAAGGGTGGTTTCGGGAGAAACACCAATGGCCAGGATTACCATATCCGCATGGAGAGGCTGTTCGTCTTTCAGCA
Organism: Clostridium sp.; assembly: GCA_021770825.1. Lineage (GTDB taxonomy): Bacteria > Bacillota > Clostridia > Lachnospirales > Lachnospiraceae > CANRXD01. The sequence continues at coordinate 6,379 of JAETQD010000005.1, forward strand.
GCACATCCACGCCGCCGCCCACTTCCGCAAACCCTTCCACGGTATGACCCAGTGCCAGCTTAACACCGTGCTTGCGCATTTCATTGTGTATAAAAGCAGCCATATCGGAATCAAAGGGATTCATAAGCTGTTTTGGACGCTGGACAATGGTGACCTCCATTCCCAGTTCCCGCAGGTTTTCTGCCAGCTCCAACCCAATGAAGCCACCACCTGCCAGTACGGCAGACTTAGGATGGTTTATATTGATGTAATCCTTGATGCGGAAGGTGTCCTCCACGGTGCGAAGGGTGAACAGTTTATCAAGACCTAAGCCGGGAAGCCTGGGTTGGGTAGGCTTGGCACCGGGAGAAAGAATCAGCTTGTCATAGCTTTCCTCGAATTCCTCTCCGGTTTGCAGATTCTTGACGGAAACGGTCTTTTTGTCAGGATGGATAGCCGTGACCTCATGGTGTACCTTCACGTTCACACGGAACCGGGAGAAGAAGCTCTCCGGTGTCTGGAGGGTCAGGTCCGACCGATCGGTAATCACATCACCGATATAGTAAGGCAGACCACAGTTGGCATAGGAGATATACCCCGAGCGCTCAAAAACTACGATTTCTGCCTGCTCATTTAGTCTGCGAATACGGGCGGCAGCAGTAGCACCGCCTGCCACACCGCCTACAATGATAACTTTCATATTACCGTTCCACCTTTCCTGCATAAGCGGAAATTCCGCCTATGTTTTTCACATTGGTATAACCCATCTGCTTCAAAATAGCAGTTGCCTGACGGCTTCTTGCACCGCTGAGACAATGAACAAAAATGGGGGTAGCTTTATTGTCAATCACGCCAGCCACTTTGTTAATGGACTGCAAAGGAATATTTTTACTGCCGGGGATATGCCCCTGCCGGTATTCGTCAGGGGTACGAACATCCAGCAGGACTGCGCCATCCGTAGTGCTATATTCTTTGACACCCTGATTGATGTCAGGGCCTTTCAGGAAATCGAAGAATCCCATCTTTGCACCTCCTTACAGCATGGCGAGAATCTGCGCTTTCGGTCTGGCCCCGACAGCCTGATTTACGATCCGACCGCTCTTCATCACTACCAGAGTGGGAATACTCATCACACCGAACTGTGCTGCCAGTTCTGGCTGCTCGTCCACATTGATTTTGCCTACTTTGATGTCGCTACGCTCTGCGGCAATTTCGTCCACGATAGGGCTGACCATCCGACAGGGGCCGCACCAGCTTGCCCAGAAATCCAACAGAACGGGCTTGTCCGAATTCAGAATCTCTTGATCAAAATTGTTTTTATTTACATTGATAGCAGACATATTTAAGTCCTCCTGTTTTCTTTTTTATGGCTTTATTATATCCAGTAGTCGTTGCTTTTTCCGTGATTTTGTCACTTATCGCCGGCGACGGTTTCACCGGGCCAACTATTAATCCCGCCGATTTCAACGATATTGGTGTAGCCCAGTTTTACCAGCTTTTCAGATGCCTGCTTACTCCGATTACCGCTGCGGCAGTATACCAGAATCAACTGATCTTTATCCGGCAGCTCCGGAATGTCCTCTGTGCCGATGGATTCGTTGGCAATATTAATCGCACCTGGAATATGCTTTTCACTATATTCTTGAGCAGTCCGGACATCAAGGATGGTGTATCCGGTTTCCTCCTCCATCATTGTAACAGCTTTCTCCATGGTAATCTGTCGATAGGTTTTTTCAGCGGATTGTGTTGCACAACCGGACAAAAGCAGTAAAGCCATTAAAATAGGAATGATTCTTTTCATGTGCATACCTCCACATTTTGAAGATAGGGCAGCCGTTTCCAGCTGCCCTGTTTCCGATTTTTATGTTCTTGCCATGCCGTCTACGCTGAGTACAACACCTGTGATATAGGACGCTTCATCAGATGCCAGGAATACAAATGCATTGGCAATATCCTCTGGCTGACCCAGGCGGCGCAGGGGAATCTGATTGATGAGCGGATCAATTACCTCCTTGGGAACAGCCTTCATCATATCGGTCAAGGTAATCCCGGGAGCGACTGCATTCACTCGAATACCCTTCGGACCCAATTCCCGGGCAAGGGAAACCGTCAGGCCATTGACAGCAAATTTGGATGCGGGATATGCAAAGCCACTGGGCTGGCCGTAAATGCTGACCATTGAGGAGGTGGAGAGAATAACACCTTGCCCTTTTGCAATCATGCACTCACTGGCGGCTCTTGTAGCATTGAACACGCCTTTTACATTCAGATCCATAACCTTATCAAAGGTTTCCTCCGTATACTCGGTAAAGGGAGTGCTTTCGGATACACCGGCATTGTTCACCAGAATATCAATGCAACCGTATTTTGAGGCAGTTTCTCGGAAAGCATTGCGGACAGATTCCAAATTGGACAGGTTAGGACTGATTCCCGCAACTGTTGCATCAGGGTACTTTTCTTTCAGCTGCGCAACCGCTTTGTCAGCAGAACCTTGCGAGCTTGCGGTCAGGATTACCGTAGCACCTTCCTTCAAAAATTTGTCGGCGGTAGCGTAACCAATGCCACGGCTGCCTCCGGTGATAATTGCAACTTTATCTTTCAGTCTCATAAGAGTACCTCCTTGTGTTTTTGTACTCGTATTATAACCTGTCTTGGTGGTACTCTCCGTGATAAAATCACATTTTTCCAAGAAGGAATGATAGAAAAATCATTCCCGTGCATAAATAAAAAAGTCATAGTCATGCTCTGATTTGAAGTGTAGACTGTGGTTTTTTATTTTACAGGTTCTGCACTTTCAGCCATCTTGATGATTTCGGAATCATCAAGTTTGCTTGGAGAGTATTCCAGAACATAAGTGACTTCCGGAGAATAAGTCCAACAGAGAAATGCCGTGTCATCTTTCTTGTAAAGAGCGCCCGGCCAGTCCTGAATCATCATTTCCTCACAACTGTCCATACTGTCAACAGGGAAAAGCAAACCCAGGGCTTCCGTATGTAATCCGGTGATTTCTTCCGGGTCTCCTTCGTAAAATGTGGTTTTAAGGATACGGTAGTAGATGTTGTTATCCTTGTCATTTTGGTCTCCATAGGTCAGTGTGGCTGCGAGTTCTGTTTTGGAGACCTTCCTTACATCTTCTCCAAGAACTTCTTCTGCGCTCTTTTCAAAACGGTCAGCAAATTCATCAAAGTCCATTTCCTTTTTCTGATGTGAAGTCACAGCAATTATGATTCCAACTGCCACAACAATAATGACGGCAAGTAGAATGGCTATTCGTTTCTTTTTATTCATGTTCTTCCTTTCCGAGAAAAATAATACGAAAGTCAACGAGGTACATCTGGCAGATTCATGATCTTTGCATCTGCGAACCGTTGATGAAACAAGCTGATCAAATTCTCCGTCTCGCCCAACAAGAAATTCGACATATTCTTTGGTAAGAAGCAGCTCACGGATGATTGATTCCAACTGTCGCTCAATCAAAAACGGATCATCAACTTGTCTGTGTCCAAAGAAACTGACAGCGAATAAATTCATAAAAATCTCTCCTTTGGAGATGATTGGTATTGATATCACCAATACAAGAAAGGATAAAGAGAAAATTCGTTTTCTCGCTACCAACGTCACCTTTTGATTCATACTACAATAGTTGAGGAAGGAGGGACAGGAATGGCCGACACGCAGTATGATGAATTTATTCGTATCAGGATTACAGAATTAAGAATAGCAAAGAATATTTCCGAACACAAAATGAGCTTGGATTTGGATAAGAGTGGCTCATACATTCGTGGAATAACCAGCGGAGCAGCCTTGCCGTCTCTCAGGGAACTGTTCAATATCATCTCGTATTTTGATATGACACCGGCAGAATTTTTCGCCCCGCTGGACGATGCGAATACCCCGTATCGTGAATTGTGCGAGAAGCTGAGAACCATGAATGAGGAAGAACTCGAAAAGGTCAGCACCTTTATTGGTTGGATTGAGAAGAAAGAATAATCAAATGGAATTAGGATTTTAACCTGGATGCCAAATGGCAGTCCAGGTTTTTTCTTTCTCAGGAAAACGTTCAGAATGAACGAGCAGCCGGTATCGTAGATACCGATCAAAGGGGATTGGGGATGCTGCCCCAACAAGCAAATTTGCGAAGATTGCACCGAAGGGAAAATCGAGAAAATGAGTGAACCTGTACAGGTTTACACTGCTTGCCAATTTGTAAAACCCCAAAATTCCGCTTCTCGATGCTCTAAAAGCCTTGTCACTTCAAAAAATCGGATAATTCTTTGAAATGAGAAAATAAAATATAGTGATAGCTCATTTTCTTGTTGAGTTTACCTATTTGCGTGCTATAATTATAAGTACAGGTACTTTTTGAACGAAATATCTGGAAGAAAGGAATGGTGAAATGATGGCTGTCAGCTATAAGAAACTATGGAAGCTATTGATTGACCGAGATATGAAGAAAAAAGATTTGGCTGAACAGGCAAATCTGAGTAACTATACCATCAACAAAATGCACCGAGGTGAGAATGTAACTACAGATACGCTTGTGAAAATCTGTTCTACTCTGGGCTGCACCTTCGACGATATTATGGAAATAGTTCCGGATGAAAAGTAAAATGTCCGTTTTATGGGATAGCCTCTTTGATAGAATATAAACTGAAGAAGCATAACTACAATAAATTGTTAGAGTGGAGGAATCGGCAATGGCTGAAAAGAACAATGCCAACATTGGCTTTGAAAAACAAATTTGGGATGCTGCCTGCGTGTTATGGGGACACATCCCTGCCGCTGAATATAGAAGCGGACTATGAAAACTCCGTGATCGAATTATTCCGGAACATGGGGTACAGTTACCTGTATGGACCCGACATAGAGAGGGATTTTTATAATCCTCTGTATGAGGAAGAACTTGTTGCTTCCCTATATCGTTTGAACCGTTCTCTGCCGGAGGACGCTATTAGTGATGCACTTTTTAAGCTGAAGAACTTTGAAAACGGCGAGTTGGTGCAGAAAAACGCTGTTTTTATGGACTACCTGCAAAACGGTATTCCTGTTCGCTATTTTGAGAAAGGCGAGGAACGCTCCTCCATCGTCTATCTTGTTGACTACAAGAATCCCGACAACAACTCCTTTATCGTAGCAAATCAATGGACTTTCATTGAAAACAGCAACAAACGCCCGGATATTCTGCTTTTCCTGAATGGTATTCCGGTCGTTATTGTGGAACTGAAATCTCCGTCCAGAGAAGAAACCGATGCTTCTGCGGCATACCGGCAGCTCCGCAACTACATGAAGGAAATCCCTTCCATGTTCATCTATAACGCCATCTGCGTTATGAGCGACCAGATGACCTCCAAAGCCGGTACAATTACTTCTGGGGAAGATCGCTTCATGGAATGGAAAACGGTGGATGGAAGCTACGAGAACACGCAGTACGCACAGTTTGATACCTTCTTTGAGGGAATGTTCCAAAAGGAACGCCTGCTTGCCCTGATAAAGAACTTCATCTGTTTTTCCAATGAAGGTGTGAACTCCTTCAAAATACTGGCGGGTTATCATCAGTATTTTGCCGTAAGAAAAGCAATCGAATCAACCAAACGAGCTACCGTTACCGATGGTAAGGGCGGTGTGTTCTGGCATACGCAAGGCAGCGGCAAGTCACTGTCGATGGTGTTCTATGCTCATTTGCTCCAGGAAGCCTTGGATAGCCCAACCATCGTTGTGCTGACCGATAGAAACGACCTGGACGATCAGCTTTTCGGGCAGTTTGCAAAGTGCAAGGACTTTTTGCGCCAAGACCCGATGCACGCTCAGAGCCGTGAGAATCTGCGTGATCTCCTTGCCGGTCGTCAGGCAAACGGTATTATCTTTACGACCATGCAGAAGTTCGAGGAATCTCACGAAGCTCTTTCTGAACGCAGAAATATCATCGTTATGGCAGACGAAGCCCACCGTGGACAGTACGGCTTAACCGAAAAGATTAAGATGACCAAGAATGAGGACGGTGAAGAAATCGCCAAGCGTGTTGTTGGTACTGCCCGCATTATCCGAAACAGCTTGCCGAATGCTACATACATTGGCTTTACCGGAACCCCGATTTCCTCGAAAGACCGCAGCACCCGTGAAGTGTTCGGTGATTACATCGACATTTATGATATGACGCAGGCTGTCGAAGATGGCGCAACCCGCCCAGTCTACTACGAAAGCCGTGTCATTAAGCTCAATCTGGATGAAGCTACGCTGCACATGTTTGATACAGAGTATGAAATCATGGCGCACAATGCTGATCCAGAGGTTATTGAAAAGAGTAAGAAAACGCTTGGACAGATGGAAGCCGTATTGGGCAACGATAACACCATCAACTCTCTGGTCTGCGATATTCTTGACCATTACGAGAATTACCGTGAAGGTCTGCTCACAGGCAAAGCGATGATCGTGGCATATTCCCGCCCGATTGCAATGAAAATCTATAAGCGGATTCTGGAGCTGCGCCCTGACTGGACGGAAAAAGTCGGTATTGTTATGACCGGTGGAAATAACGACCTTGAAGAATGGCATGATATTATCGGCAATAAGCGGCACAAGGATGAGCTGGCGAAAAAATTCAAGGACAATAACAGTCCGATGAAGATTGCTATCGTCGTTGATATGTGTCTGACCGGATTTGATGTTCCGTCGTTGGCTACCATGTATGTTTACAAGCCGATGAGCGGATACAATCTGATGCAGGCAATCGCCCGTGTCAATCGTGTGTTCCGTGACAAGGAAGGCGGTCTGGTCGTTGACTATGTAGGCATTGCTACCGCACTAAAACAGGCAATGAATGACTACACCACCCGTGATAAGAAAAACTATGGTGATACGGATGTTGCCAAAGTCGCTTATCCGAAGTTTATCGAAAAGCTCGGTGTCTGCCGTGATATGTTCCATGGATTTGATTACACCAAGTTTACTACCGGAACCGATCTGGAAAGAGCAAAAACCATCAGCGGTGCGGTAAATTATATCATCGCCCGTGAAAAGGAAGAAGAAAAAGACACCTTTATCAAGGAAGCCCTCATGCTTCATCAGGCTCTTTCTCTTTGTTCTTCTCTGGTGTGTGAAGCTGATCGCTTTGAAGCTGCGTTCTTTGAGTCGGTGCGTGTCCTGGTGCTGCGGCTGACCAATGCGGGAACCGGCAAGAAGATCTCTCTGCCTGAAATGAACGCTCGTATCAATGAGCTTTTGAAGCAGAGCATCAAGAGCGAGGGCGTTATTAACCTGTTCTCTGATATGCAAGAGGAATTCTCTTTGTTTGATCCGAAGTTCCTTGAGGAAATCAGCAAAATGAAAGAGAAGAACCTGGCAATCGAGCTGCTGAAAAAACTGATAGCGGAACAGGTATCTATTTACCGTAGAACGAATGTGGTTAAGTCTGAAAAGTTCAGCGAGATCATGCAGCGAGCGATCAACGCATACCTGAATGGTATGCTCACCAATGAAGAAGTCATTGCAGAAATGCTGAAACTCGCAAAACAGCTGGCAGAAGCCCACAAAGAAGGCGAACAGCTTGGTCTTACAGCTGATGAGTTGGCATTCTACGATGCACTTACGAAACCGCAAGCAATCAAGGATTTTTACGAAAATGAAGAACTGATTGCGATTACAAAAGAATTGGCAGATACACTTCGCAAGAATAAAACGATTGACTGGCAGCGCAAAGAGTCTGCCCGTGCCAAAATGCGTACTCTCATTAAGCGACTGTTGAAGAAACATAAATACCCGCCGGAGGGTATGGATGATGCTGTTCAGACCGTAATGACACAGTGCGAGCTTTGGACAGATAATGTGATGGAAGCCTAATCTATGGTGTATCGCCTTATCATATAGGGATGGAAACGATGGAACGAAAAGAACTATTTGAATGGGCAAAAGAAATCTATGGAGCAGAACCGGATTACCCGTGGAATGACTGGAATTGCGTTTTGCGCCATAAGAACAATAAAAAGTGGTTTGCGTTGGTAGTTGAAATCAATGCAAGAAAGCTGGGATTAGCAGAAGATAAAACGGTTGATGTTCTGAACATCAAGTGCGATCCGATGATGATAGGTTCACTGCGTATGAAAGAGGGATTCTTCCCTGCCTATCACATGAACAAAGAGAATTGGATCAGCATTCTTCTCGATGGTACAGTCTCAGCAGATGAAATCAAGCCCTTGCTGGAATTGAGTTATCAACTGACCCGGTAACGCAAGCGAAACGGCAGATGGGTTTTAGGAGGTGCGATATGCAGATACATTATTTTCAGAGATACCACTCCAAAGAGAATGTGGATACCTCAAACACCATGCTGATGCTTTCTCGTTTGTATAACTACAATGCCGATAAGTTCTTTTCTATGCTGAACAGCCTTATTCTTGGAGAGGACGAAAGCCCGGAAATCACATTTGATTTGCAGGTCGTGGGTGACGATAGCGTTCCGGATGCGGTTATCAGCCAAAAGAGCTTCAAAATAGTGGTGGAAACAAAGCTCTACAATCAGTTTTACAAGCAGCAGCTTGTAAATCATCTGGAGCAGTTTGGCGCTGAGGATATAAAGGTTTTGCTCACCCTTGACCCCAAGCCGATGAAACCGCAACTATTTGATGAACTGGCGGTTGAACTGAAAAAGTATAATAGCGAAAATGCAACCCGGCTTATCCACTCGATCAAGCACGTCAATTTGACCTTCGAGCAGCTTGTGGCCGCTATGGAGGATATTGTTGACGACAGAGATACGGAAATCATTGCCGTTTTAGATGATTTCAAGAAGTATTGCTTTGATGAGAAGCTGATACCGGATGGCTATAAATGGATGCGAGCAATCGTAGCCGGTACAACTTTTCAGGACAATATGGACTTGGATTTGTTCTATGACCAGGAATCCCGCAAGTTCTCGGAACATGGATATATCGGCTTATATAAGGACAAGAGTATCCGTGCCATTGGTAAGCTGAAAAAGACCATCATCGCAATGGAAAATAACGGCAGAATGACCTATCGTGCCGAAAGCGGAGCCGATCCTACCGCAGATGAGATTGAACGAATCAACGAGGCAATCCGGCGTGCAGATCATTATGGCTATAACCTTCGGACGATTAGCCATAGATATTTTATCGTTGAAAAGTTCTACCCGATGGACTTTAGAAAAAGCAGTAAGAACCCGATTCAAAAAAGCAAGTTCTTCAATCTTGCCGATATGTTCGGATATAAAACAATGCCTAACACCGATGTAATCGCAAATGATCTGAACGGTCGGACTTGGGAGGAGTTTTAATTCGATCCGGAAGGAGGTCGCAATGGAGTATTCAGAGCAAGTGCATTTATTTGCTACAAAGTGGATTGAGAAATTCAGAGATCAGAAAATCAGCTACATAGAGCTGGTTGACCATTACCTGGCTGATGATTGTCAGGCATTGGGATTCCAGATGGATTGTGGTCATGCCTTTTCAGAAAAATATGGCGATGCAGCAAGCAGCTGTGATGCACTAAATCGTATCATTGACGAGGTTACAGACATTAAACTGCTTGGGTCGGCAATCTATTCCCAATGGCGATATTTTAATCATTGGGCATACGATGCCGCAGACATCTTGAAGCCCGAAAATCGTTCGTGGTTTATTCTGGCATTGAGCCGCCTTGCCCTTCTTTCCGGCGAGAACCCCTTCCTGTTCCAAGGAGAGCTTAGAAAGATTCGGCTTGTTTCTAATCGGCTTGGTTATGGCCCTTGCCCAGAACCGGATGAAGAAGTTGAGCAACACATAACCCTCAATGCAGAAGGACAAGTATGGTTTTCTTCGTATGTTTTCGGACAGCGCAGAGATGGTCGATATGAAAAAGCTCACAGTCAGAATCTGAAAATTGATAAAGCGGCTTCCGACAAAATCTTTTCTGCGTTTACAGAGTATTTCAGCAATGGGTACGATGAGGTTTTAGCAACTGATATTGGGAACTGGAATATGGAGCTGACCAATGTAGAAGGAAAAGTCTATAAGTTCAGCGGCTCGTTATGCTCGTCTTTTGAAGTGGACGGAATTGACCTGTCAGATCTACTTCGTAACAGCTTGAAAATGCCTGATTTGTATGCCTTTGATGGGAATAACAAACCTGATCTGGTAAACCGAATCGAAGTAAATTACCACCGAGTTACAAAGATCAAGCCAAAGGTTCCGATTTCAGAACACGCAGAATACGCTGTCTGGGATTATACAGAGTCTTTAATTGTGGACAGAGAAAGTGAAAGCATTGAACACATTCAGAATATCGGTTCTGGCTGTTCTGTAAGCAGAAAATACAAAGTTGAGGGCGGGGTTGAGAGCCTTCTTGAAGATATGGATGCAGAAAACATCTTTGACCATATAGAAGGAAACCCGGAGAATGTAGTGGTTGATCCGCTTGAAACCATAGACTACACCATTAAGGTCATTTCTCAAAAGGGCAATGAAAAGCTCATTCAGGGAACATACGATAAAAAGGGACTTCCGGACGATTGGGCGGAATTTATGGAGTCAGTCTTTGAATTTATGTCTTTCTATGGGTGGGGCGAAATTATGAACCCATCTGTGTATGGGAAGGTGCGGCGCTGTGACGATGATATTATCTATTGCAGTGTAGAGTTTGAAGATGGATACAATATCGAGGAATTTTCCAAGGAACGGAACGACGAATATGTTGGCAGAGCTGAGGAATACGAAGCAGCGAAGTCGGCATTGCTTGAAGGATTGGGACTTGAGCATTTGTTTGACCATAGCCACGAACTGACTCCGAAAGAGAAAGCAATATGGATGCTGTTCGATAGGGTTCATGTAGCAGAGCTTCTGGCAAGGGATGCTTTTGCCAAGGGTGCTTATATGCTCGGCGCTGAGGATAGAGAGATCATGCTGAAATAAAAAAAGACCCTGCTTCGGCGGGTCTAAATTACATAGAATCATTGAGTCTGAAAAAACCTTTGAAATTCTTGATAATTCTGGTTGAAAAATTCGTTTTGAAATGATATATTAAACAGACTTAAATAGGTGTCCAAAACACCAGCACCCCTGTACGAGAATGAATAGGATTTCCTATCATTTCGTATAACGAGAGGTTACATAGAGGAATTTGCTTGCACTTGCAACGTCCACCGAAAATCGAAAGCTTTGCTAATTTCGAGCCAATCGGACGGTATAAAATCCCTATGAAAATGCTTATGAAGCGTAGTACCAGATAGGATTTGAAACGGTGAAAAACCTTGTATTTCCAAGGATTTTCTTGCACTGTGTTGCACTTGGTTTCATCGTATCGGGTCTACTCCTAAGCGAAAGGCCGGCGGTTCGAATCCGCCCGGGGACGCTCCAAGTAAAACATTAAAGTCCAGCCAAAGTATTTATAAAGTACTTTAACTGGATTTTTGGTATAAGGAAAGGGGTATATGCAGAAGATGTTGGAAGGTAAGAAAGTCATTTTGTTTGATTTTGATGGTACACTGGTTGATTCCGTGGGAGTTTGGAATGAAGTGGACAGGAAACTGATTGAAGAGCTGGGCGGAAAGGAAGACCAGGAAGCAGTGATTCAGGAGCAGAGAGATTCTGTTTTAAGAAAGTTCAGTACGGTTAAGAACCCCTATGAGGAATATTGCGGATATCTTGGAAAGAAGTATGGCTCTTCCATGAGACCGGAGGAGATTGTCAAACTGCGGTATCAGATTGCCAATGAGTATTTAACAAACGTCATTGATTACAAGCCGGATACGGAAACATTTTTAAAGAAATTAAAAAATGCCGGTTTTACTTTGGTGATTGCCACAACCACGAAGAAAACCAATATGGATATTTACCGCAGCGCCAATAAAAATATCATGGCAAAGGCACCGTTGGAGGAATACTTTACAAAGATTTATACGAGAGAGGATGCAAAGGAAATAAAGCCAAATCCGGAAATCTACTATCGTGTCATGGACGAGCTCCAGGTGACAGCCGGGGAATGTCTTATTTTTGAAGATTCTTTGATTGGAATTGAAGCAGCCAACCGGGCAGGAATCCAGGTTGCGGCCATGTATGATAAGTATTCAGACCATGAACGGGATGAGATCAATGCACGGGCAGATTATCATTTTGACAGCTATGGGGATGTGCTGAAAGAAGTTGAAAAAGAAATATAAAAATGGACAAATCCTTTTACTGCCGGTCATAAATTATGGCCGGCAGTATTTATTTATATTGACCATTGACAAAATATGGGAAATCTGGTATCTTATATAAAGAACATATGTTCGATTTTTAAAGGGGGAGATCGATTGAAGAAAATTATTTATTGCCCTGTTTGTCATCAGAGACTGTTTGATGCGGAAGTTATGGTCGGCGGGGAGATTGAAATTAAATGTCCAAGATGCCGCAGGGTTCAGAATATTACTTTACTGGAATTGAGAATGAACAAAAGAGAAACGACTACCTAGCAATGGAACAAAACGTTACCGAATGGCAGGAGACGTATTTTTTATGGATAAAAAATATGTCTCCTGCTTTTTTATTCAAGATAAAGAAGGTGTGTGGATGGATTATTATATCATGGTCGGCAGGGAAAAGGTGATAGTGTCGGAAATTGTTTACAAAACCTGGTGCCGCGGGGAGAGAAAGGAACGATACTTTCGGGAGGGGGATGTGAGAAACGGTGTATTTTCCTATGATGCGCTGGACACAGAGGATTTTAACGGATGTGATTTGTTTTCTGATCCAGAACAGCTTTCCACAGAGGGAATGGCCGAGAAAAATCTTATGCTGGAACAGCTTAAAAAGGTGCTGACCAATTTGGAAGAAGACGAAAAAGACCTTATTTTTGCTCTTTATGTGCAGGAAGAATCCCTGAGGCAGGTCTCCAGACGGAAAAATGTTCCTTTATCAACACTCCAGTACAGGCATAAAAAGATTTTAAAAAATTGAAATCTTATTTAGAATATATGTTCGTATTGCCGGATGAATCTTGTAACGTTACGAGTGAAACACGAAAACAAAAAGAAAAGAGGGATTCGGAATGGGACAGGCAGTAAAGATTTTTGTAAATGCATTTTTTCTGTGCACAGTGATCCTGGCAGCGCTTTTGTTGCTGCCCCGGGCAGGAGGAATCCAGGTGTATGCGGTTTTAAGCAGCAGTATGGAACCGACTCTTCCTGTGGGAAGTATGATTTATGTGAAGCCCTGCAAACTTCCCGGGGAAATCCTGGAGCAGGATATTATTGCCTATGAGGCCGGGGATGGTCTTGTGGTCCACCGGGTGATTCATGCGGATGGAGAAAATGGACGGTATGAAACCAAGGGTGATTTTAATAAAGCAGCGGATGAGGTTCCGGTTTCTTTTGAACATGTCATCGGAAAAGTGAAGTTTCATATTCCATTTACAGGTTTTTTGCTGATGTATGTACAGAAAGGTCCTGTCCGGTATCTGCTCCTGGTGTCTGGCTCCATTCTGATGGTGCTGGCACTGCCCTTAAATAAGAAGGAGGAAAATAAACATGAAATCAAAATGGAATAACAGAGGTAAGATTCTGGCGGCTGTTGCTTTAATTGCTGCTTTCAGTATCGGCGGCGTCCGTGCCTATATGACGGACCATGAAACTGCTGTCAATGAATTTACCGTGGGTAAGGTGGACTTTAACCTATATGAATCGGCATGGGATGGGGAAGGGCCGGATGGAAGCTATGTGGCTTCCGATTCCAATGCTCTTGGAATGAACCAGGCGAAGAATATTTACTCCGGAAAGGTAATTGACAAGAATCCGGCTATTAAAAACAACAGTAAGAATGACGCTTATGTCAGAATGTATGTGAGAATTCCGGTGGCAAGCGTAGTGACGGCAGATAAGAGCGGAAGAGTTTTAAATGGCGGAAGGGCTGTGGAAACAGACCTGTTTACCTACACAGAGAATGCAGGAACGGGTATGAGAAGGATTTCTGATTATTATGAGGGCGGCGTTGCCTCGGATTCCAACGCCGGAAGAAAGTATCATGTATACGAATATGCCTATACGGGAGGAGGTTTAAATGAAATTCCGCTTCCGGCTGGACGGGATATCCCGGCACTGTTTAACCAGGTGGTATTTGCCAATGTGACCGGAGGGCAGGTGGATGGGAACCTTGAATTCATCAAGGTGGACTTTAAGGCCATCCAGTCCGGCGGATTTACGTCTCCTTCGGAAGCATGGACCACTTACGGAAGACAGAATCCGTAATCTGGATAAAAGGCCATGGCGGCCGTAAAAGCGGTTTTGCGGCCTGCCATGGTCAGATGGTAGGTGATTCAGACAATTTACAGATGCTGTAAAAGCTCCAAAAGCTCTCCATCAGGTCCTGTAAAGAAAATATTCCGGATTCCGCCGAAAATTGGAATGGACATGGGACTTTCTGTGCGGAAGGTGGTGACGCCGCAGGCCTTAAGGTCAGCTACTGCTGCATCAATATCATCCACCTCAATGGCAATATGCGGGAATACACCGCCTTCTGCCGTTACGGGGCTTCCGTCATGGGGCTCGATTATTTCCAGGAAAAATCCCGGCATCTGTACCATGATAATATGGTTGGTGCCTGCGGGCTTTTTCACATCGGCGTGGTCCGTTACGGTTCCGCCGAGGGATTCGTAAAATTTGACGGAGGTTTCCAGGTCCTTTGTAAAGAGAGCAATGTGGGCAAGTCCTGTTAAATGTTTCATAGTTGTAATCTCCTTAATTGAATTTTTTCTCAAAGAATATCTCTGTTTTTGGATGGAGCAGGAACCGTTCCACGTTCCAGTCGCCTTTTCTGTCAAAAGTAACGATCTGGTATCCTGCTCTGTCATTGTAGGAAAGGCGGTTATCCAAATAATCACATCCTGTTTTTAAGGAATCGGAAGTAAATTGGGGAACACCGTAAACGGTTCCTGTGTAGCTTCCATGGACATGGCCGTTAAACAGGGCTGTGATTTTCCCGCTTTTGAGGATTTTGGAAAAGCGGGAATCCATGGTAAGGCCCATGGACTTGGCGGCTTCCATTACCGGATGGTGCATAAGAAGAATGGTGCCCCGGGCTGCAGGCTTTAACAGCATGTCTTCCAGATAGTCAAGGGCATCATTCCTGAAAATTCCTTCCAGGCCTTTTTCATAGGCGCTGTCCAAGGAGACAAAGCGAAAGCCCTTTACGGAAAGACAGGAATAATAGGGACCGTCTGAGGGAGATTCTTCTAAAAATCCTTGTCGGAAAGCACTGCGGACATCATGATTTCCCATGGTGCAGAGAATGGGGACATCAGGAAGTGCAGCGCTGATCTGCTGCTTCAGATACCGATAGTGGCTGGCATTCCCTTCATGAGTAAGATCTCCGGTGATCAGAACAATATCCGGGTTCCGTTTTTTCAAGATTTCCAGGCATTGGGGAAGCAGGTTTTCCACAAGAAGTCCTTTTTCCTTTAATAATGTGGATATCTGGCTGGCATCTTCCGGGTTGTAGTGGATATCGCTTAAGTGAGCGATGGTGATTGCGTTCATAAACACCTCCCTGTATGTTTTCCTCTTTCTTATAGTATAATATCGGTAAAAAGGAAACTCAACCGAAATTTACAAGCAGCGGAAACTATGCTATACTAGAAGAGTTATGAAGCATTATATTGTATTAGATTTAGAGTGGAATCAGAGCACCGCAGGGAAGGAAGCGTCTGTGGAACATCTTCCTTTTGAAATATTTGAAATTGGTGCTGTTAAACTGAATAAAAAATTTGAAAAAATATCGGAGTTTCACCGCCTGATTCTTCCAACGGTATATAAAGAAATGCATTATATTATTTCTGAAGTGACCCATGTGACCATGGAAGAGCTTCAGGCCCATGGAGAGCCTTTCCGGGAGGTCATAAGAGATTTTGTCCGATGGTGCGGCAGCGACTATATTTTCTGCACCTGGGGAGCTATGGACCTTACAGAGCTTCAGAGAAATATGGCTTATCACGGAGTGGGAAATCCCTTTAAGAACCCGCTGCTGTTTTATGATGTACAGAAGCTGTTCAGCATTTTATTTTCCGATGGGAAAACCAGAGATGCCCTTGATTATGCAGTGGATTTTTTCGGCCTTGAAATGGATGAGCCCTTTCACAGGGCCCTGGTGGATGCAGAATATACGGGCAGAGTCATGAGAGAGCTGGATTTCTGGAGAGTGGTTCCTTATGTTTCTGTGGATTATTACCGGGTTCCTAAGGGTCCGGAGGAGGAATTTACCCTTGAATTCCCGGACTATTCCAAATTTGTGTCCAGAACCTTTGAGACAAAGGAAGAGGTCATGAACGATAAGAAAGTCACGGATATGATCTGCTATAAATGCCACCGGATGCTGCGGAAGAAAGTACGCTGGTTTTCTTATGGACAAAAACACTATCTGTGCCTGGCGGTCTGCCCGGAGCATGGTCCGGTGAAGGGAAAAATTCGTATTAAAAAGGCGGAGGACGGCGGTTTATTTGCTGTGAAAACCCAGAAACTGGTGACAGAAGACGGGGCAGAGCTGGTGGTAAAGAAAAAAGAAGAAGCCAGAATCAGACGGGCCGAGAGAAGCAGGATGAAAAAACATACGGAAGCGTTTGTAAATCTGGTGTTTAAGGAGTAAAAGGAATGGAAAAGGAGTTTTGCCGGAAAGAGGCAAAACTCCTTTATTTAACACAAAGGATGCCGTATATTATCTTCTTCGGAAACGGTCCCAGAAGCTGCGCTTTTTAAAAGTGTTTTTGGAACGAAGGTGTTCTTCCATAATCATATCAAATTCCGTGGTGGAATATCCCCATTGTTTCAGGCGGTTTTCACGGCGCTCACGGCGAAGAGACCGTTCTTTCTGTTCCCGGTATTCCCGGTAGGAAAGAATTCCAAAGATGAGAGCTCCGATGACGGCCAGAACTGCCACCACAAATATCACCTTTTTAAGTATGGAAAATACAGAGGATACTTTTGTTGGAGAACTGGAAGTCTGATTTTCCTCTGGCTGGTCCATTTGGGCCTGGTCAGGGATTCCGGCAGCTTTCGCAGTCACTTCTATGGTGGAAACTGCTCCGGAGTCTCCGGAGGATTCCAGGGCCTCTGTGGTTCCAGGAATAAAGCCGGGAATGGTGGTGGCCTCAAGGAAAGCCTGTCCTACTTTTTTATTTCCATACATGTAATCAATGCGGGCTACGGCCGTATCGGGCGCTCCGCCCTTTAAGTCATAGTCCAAAGAAGAAGTCACATCGGAAAAATCACCGTCGTTGGGAAGAGTGATGACACTTCCTTTATCGATGGAAAGGCGGATCGTATCTCCGGGAATAATTCCGGAAATGGTCAGATCATTTTCAATTTTCTGGTAAGTGCTGTCTTTATCTGCAATGGCAATGGATTTGAAGTTTTGAAAGCCAAAATCAAAAAGTGCTTTGGTATCGGTGTAGTGGGTCTGATGTCCATTTAAAACCACAGCAATTAATTTGAGTCCATCCCGCTCCGCACAAGTCACCAGAGTATTTCCTGCCAGAGAGGTATAGCCGGTCTTTCCTCCGATGATTCCATCATAATAGACGGAGTCATTTTTTTTCAGCATCCGGTGGTGGGCATAGTACCGCCAGCCATC
The DNA here is from genome assembly GCA_021770825.1 of Clostridium sp. Classification (GTDB taxonomy): domain Bacteria; phylum Bacillota; class Clostridia; order Lachnospirales; family Lachnospiraceae; genus CANRXD01. The sequence goes on from JAETQD010000005.1 coordinate 23,943, forward strand.
GGGATACTGCTGGAGCTGTCCTGCCGGGACATCATAATATGTGGTAGAGTCAATTTCCACAAAGGTGGGATTGGCAAAGGCAGCCTGGGAAATTAGAGCCATATCGTAGGCGGAGGTATAATGGTTTTCGTTGTTTAAGCCGCTGGGATTGGCAAAATGAGAGTTTGTGCAGCCCAAAGACCCGGCCTTCCGGTTCATGAGGTCTGCAAAGGCCTCAATACTTCCGGAGCAATGTTCTGCCAGAGCGTTTGCAACCTCGTTTGCAGACTGGAGGAGCAGCGCGTAAAGGCAGTCCCGGACGCTCAACTGGTCTCCGGTCCGTGCTCCTAAGATGGATGCATCCGGCTCCAGGGTGTTGACCGCCGTATGGGAAAAGGTGACAGTATCATCCAGGTCACAGTTTTCAATGATGATGAGGGCTGTGAGGATTTTTGTGATGCTGGCCGGATAGTAAGCTTCATTTATATTTTTTCCGTACAGGATTGCGCCGGAATTGGCATCAATAACGATTCCGCCGTCGGCAGAGATGGAGATGTTTGCGGGCCACTCTGCAGCCGCCCACGCTTTATCAGTCGGTAAGAACCCAAAAAACAGGGTAAGACAGAGGAAAAAGCTTAAAAATTTTTTCATATATAAAAAGTCCTTATTGATTTTGTTTTTGGAAGGGAAAATAAAACCGTACGGAGCGTCAGAATATCCGCACTCCGTACGGCAAAGCTACAAAACCATTATAAAGGAATTTACAGGACAAGTAAAGAAATTTTCTCTTGGTCAGGGCAGTAATTAGCGCGATAACGATTGAGACTTGCGCCGGCGGGAATTTTGCACCCATAAAAATAAATTGATTCCAAAAAACACAAAAACCAGGACAGCAAACACTATGGCAATCCGAAGAGCCGTGTCCATAAAAAACGGCTCAGGGACAATGTTAATGAGCATATCTGTCCTTGGATCCAGGACCCATAAATCATTATTGAAGAAAATATGGTGGAAAACAATAAAATATTTGGAGAAGTCTGTGGATATGATGCCAATGAGGATCAGGGCCACAGCAAAAAATATTCCGGTTCCCATGCAGAGAGAAGCAGGAATGGCGGTGGAAAGGAGTTTTTTCCTGTCCGTCCGGGATTTCTGCCAGACAAAAAGGAAAACTGCACAGATGGCCGTAATAAGAAGGCCAATGCGCCGGATCCACAATCCGCCGATAAACAATGTCTGCACGTCTTCCATATGGGCGATTTCACGGGCATTGAAAAATTCCCGGTATTCTCCTCCCATGGTGGTAAATACATGGAGATCTTCCCGGTTTCCCCTTAAAAATGCCATCATTTCGTCCGTTACTGTAAGAAGGTCTTCCATGGTCATTTCCGGGAGATCGTTTAATACCTGATATTTTGTGTATTCTTTCTCGTAATATCCCGGTGTCCAGTAGGCAACAGCTTCCACGGCTGTGATTAAAAACACCAGCATAAGACAGAGGGCGCAGAGTATGCCGATGGCATACAAAAAGCCGGAATTTTCTTTTTTTGCGGTTCCATTCATTTTGCGGTACTCCGTTTGATAACTTTTAGTCTTGTGAACTCTTCCCGGTCCTTTTCCTCCAGGGCGTTGGTGATGTTGGCGACCAGAGCCTGGTAGGATGGGATTGTAATGTTCTTTAAAGCGTTGGCCCGTTTCTGCGTTTTTTTGATGCTTTCAGCCAGACGGTAGGCGGATGTTTCCACCATGGAAAGCTTGGCGGTCAGCTCCTTGACCCGCTCAAAAGCCAGGCAGGCTTCGTCCAAAGCATCGCTGGTGCTGTAAAAGGAATAAGGCGGCCGTTCTTTTTCCTTCTTTTCGTACTCCACCAGAGGAATTTCCGTTCCCATGATGCTGCGTACTTTAACTTTGACAGAATCCTCCACCGGAACCGAATCGGCAATTTCTTCCACAAACCGGATTCCAAGCTCAATATTGGCTTTCTGCAGAGCCTGATAGGCAGCAGTGAAGGTGGTATCGATTTCTGACTGGATTTCCCTTGCCTGGTCAATGAGTCCCATGAGTTCTCTGAGCAGGATATTCCGCTTTTTGTCCATGAGCCCATATCCCTGAGTGGCTAGAGCCAGAGAGTTTTTTGCAATAATCAGGTTGCCTTTGGTGGGAAATGTATTTGGATTCATAGTATTCCCTCCTTATGAGGCATGATAGTACTGGTCCAGAATCTTTGTATCAATCCGGTCAAGCTCTTCCCTGGGAAGAAGTCCTAAAAGTTCCCATCCGATCTTTAAGGTATCAAAAATGGTACGGTTATCATGGATATCCTGACCAACAAACCGATGCTCAAATTCTTTACCGAATTCCAGGTATTTTTTATCCAGAGGAGAAAGCTCATCCTCTCCGATTACAGAGGCTAAAGCCCTTGCATCTCCCACCTTAGCGTAGCAGGAGAAAAGCTGGTTTGCCACGTCCTGGTGGTCCTTTCTTGTAAAGCCCTCGCCGATACCGTCCTTCATAAGTCTTGACAGGGAAGGAAGCACGTTGATGGGCGGATACACCGACTGGCCATGAAGCGTGCGGTCCAGAACAATCTGCCCTTCCGTGATATATCCGGTCAGATCAGGAATCGGGTGGGTAATATCATCATTTGGCATGGTGAGAATGGGAATCTGGGTCACTGAGCCGTCCACACCTGCAACGATTCCGGCACGCTCGTAAAGGGAAGCCAGGTCACTGTAAAGGTAGCCCGGATAGCCCTTTCTGGAGGGAATTTCTCCCTTGGAGGAAGAAACTTCACGCATGGCCTCTGCATAGGAAGTCATATCCGTCAAAATAACAAGGATGTGCATACCCTTTTCAAAGGCCAGATATTCTGCAACCGTGAGAGCCACCTTGGGGGTAATGAGACGTTCCACCACAGGATCGTTGGCCAGGTTGATGAACATGGCCACATGGTCCAGAACACCGCTTTCCCGGAAGGTTCTTTCAAAATATTCTGCTACGTCATATTTTACACCCATTGCAGCAAAAACAACAGCAAATTTTTCATCAGAATTGTCGCCCAGAGAGGACTGCATAACGATTTGGGCCGCCAGCTTGTCATGAGGTAAACCGTTGCCGGAAAAGATCGGCAGCTTCTGGCCACGGATCAGGGTCATAAGGCCGTCAATGGCGGAGATTCCTGTGCGGATATAGTTTCTCGGATATTCTCTTGCCACCGGATTTAAGGGCTTTCCGTTTACATCCAGCTTTTTCTCTGCCAGGATGGGGCCCAGTCCATCAATGGGATTACCAATTCCATCGAAAGTACGTCCAAGCATATCCTCGGAAACACCGATTTCCATGGGATGTCCGGTGAGCCGTGTGTGAGTATTCCTAAGAGCCATATTTTCCGTGCTCTCAAACACTTGGATGACAGCTTTATCCTCGTAGGCCTCGATGATTCGCCCCAGCTTTTTTTCTTTTCCGCTTACAGTCATTTCCACGATTTCGTCATAAGCAGCCCCGGAAACGCCCTCCAAAACAGCGAGAGGGCCGTTTAAGGAGCTTAAGCCTAAATATTCAACTGCCATTTCCACATTCCTCCTTATGCGTTCCGTTCTATGACAGAATTATAAAATTCGTCAATCTGCTTTTTATAATCATCGAATCGTTCCAGCTCATCGTTTGGCACATCATACTTGATGGCAATGATATGCTCAAAAATCTTTTCTTCCTTTAAGACAGACATGGGCATTCCCATGGCGATTAAGGCCCTGGATTTCTTATAAAGATAGAGGATGACCTCCATCATTTTAAACTGTTTCTTTAAGGGAACGCAGGTGTCGTCTTTATGGAAGGCATTCTGCTGTAAAAAGCCCAGGCGGATTACCTTGGCAATCTCCAGAACCAGTTTCTGGTCATCGGGAAGAACATCGGAGCCGATGAGCTTTACAATCTCCATCAGATTGCTTTCCTGGTTTAACAGGGCCACCAGCTCGTTTCTGTCTTTAACAAAATCCTCGTCCACATGGTCTGCATACCAGCCGGATAAGTCCGATAAATACTCGGAATAACTGGTGAGCCACTGGATGGCTGGGAAATGTCTTGCATAGGCCAGACTCTTATCCAGTCCCCAGAAGCAGCGGACAAACCGCTTTGTATTCTGAGTCACAGGTTCGGAAAAGTCGCCGCCCTGGGGGGAAACTGCTCCGATAATGGAAACGGAACCCTCGGTGCCGTTTAAGTTCTGGACCATTCCGGCACGCTCATAGAACTGAGACAGGCGGGATGCCAGATAAGCCGGGAATCCCTCCTCGGCGGGCATTTCCTCCAGACGGCCGGAGAGCTCACGGAGCGCTTCCGCCCAGCGGGAGGTGGAGTCGGCCATGATGGCCACATGATACCCCATGTCGCGGTAATATTCTGCCAGAGTCAGGCCGGAATACAGGCTCGCCTCACGGGCAGCCACAGGCATGTTGGAGGTATTGGCAATGAGAGTGGTCCGCTCCATCAGGGGATTTCCTGTTCTCGGATCGTCCAGTTCAGAGAATTCCTCCAAAACCTGGGTCATTTCATTTCCGCGCTCGCCGCAGCCAATGTAAATAATGATGTCGGCATCAGACCACTTGGCAATCTGGTGCTGCATCATGGTCTTTCCTGTACCGAATCCGCCGGGGATAGCAGCCGTTCCGCCTTTGGCAAGGGGAAACAGGGTATCCACAATTCTCTGTCCGGTGATCAGGGGACGGGATGCCGGATAACGGCGGTTTGTGGGTCTTGGAACACGGATGGGCCATTTCTGGGTCATGGAAAGGACCGCCTCGGAACCATCCTTTTTCTGTATGGTCACAAGGGGCTCTTCAATGGTATATTCCCCATCCGGTACCACAGAGAGAACATGGCCTTCCATATCGGGAGGAACCATGACTTTATGGGTAATGGCTCTGGTTTCCGGCACTTCTGCGATAATGGTACCGGGATACACGTAATCCCCCGGCTTAACAATCAGACGGGCCTGCCATTTTTTGTCGGTGTTTAAGGACGGAACATGGACACCGCGGTCAATGTAGCATCCGCTGGATTCCTTTATGGCGCTCAGGGGACGCTCGATGCCGTCAAAAATATTTGTAATGATTCCCGGGGCCAGAGTGACGGATACGGGAGCTCCTGTTCCGGTCACCGGCTCTCCCGGCTTTAAGCCTGTGGTCTCCTCATAAACCTGAATGGTGGTCCGCTCGGAGGTGAGTCCGATCACTTCGCCCACCAGATGATTTTGTCCCACATAGACCATTTCGTTCATCTGGAAACCATCATCCCCTTTTAAATAGATGATGGGGCCGTTGATTCCGTAAATTTTTCCTGTTGCTGTCATGATTCCTTTCCTCCTAAAACAAACTGGAAGTTTTCTCCGGCTTCTTTAAGCTTTGTCTCAAAGGAATTGTCGATGAGAACATTTTTTGAGGCAATGACGGCTCTTGTACCGCCGAGGAAGGGATACTGGCTCACACGGATGTCGCACTGGGTATGGAGAGCCAAAAGCTGCTTTTTTTCTTCGTCAGAGGGGTCTATATAAACATGAACCTCTTCTTTTCCTGCAAATTCCTTTGCTTTTCTGATCTGCTCCTCCAGCATGGTTTCATACTGGGGTGTTTCCATGAAGCGTGCCAGGCGGTCTCGGAGTTCGGAGAAAATTTTTCCCTGAAGTTCATCCTGTTTCTGGCTGTAAGTGCGCTTAATGGCAATCTGGCTCACGGAGAGTTTTTTGTTGGTTTCCCGGCGTATTTTCTCTGCCTCTGTCTGGAGCTTTAATTCCGCCTGCTTTTTTGCCTGCTCCATGTGTTCGGCAAGCAGGGATTCCTGATAGGCAGTGTAATCGGAAATGGTTTTTTCGTATTTTGCAAGGGCATCGCGGGTGCAGATTTCCTCAAAATGTGCTAATTTATGTTCAATTGTCAAAACAGTCACCTCGTTCCCTAAAGTTTCAGGCCAATGGCTTCATTTACATAGGAAGTAATGAAATCCGGCCGGCGTCCGGTACCATGGCGGTCCGGAATTTCAATCAAAAGGGGCATTTTGTGCTCAGAGCGGACGGTTCTCACCAGATCGGGAAACTGCCGTCCCAGGGCCTCCGTCAAAAGGAGAATTCCAATGTCTTTTTTGGAAAGAGCCGTATCCAGGGCACTTTTTACTTCTTCGTAGCTGTGGGCGATGACGCCTTCCACTCCCGCCAGACGCATTCCGGTGAGTGTATCTGTGTTATCGCTGATTAAATACATTTTCATGGCTCAGGCCTCGATTAAAGCTTACCAATGATCATAAAGGAAATAATCAATCCGTACAGGCACACACCTTCGGCCAGTCCAACGAAGATTAAGGACTTACCAAGGATGGAGGAGTCCTCACTGATGGCGCCCAGGGCAGCGGATGCAGCAGCCGATACGGCAAGACCGCCGCCGATACAGGAAAGTCCTGTGGAAAGGGCAGCAGCAATGTATCCAAGACCTGCGGCGCTTCCGGCAGCGGAAGCTGTCTCTGCTGCATATGCATTTCCGTTAAACAGAACACAAACGGCAAATGCCATGGTGCCGAAGAATAAGAAGGCATTGGCAGCGATGGCTGTTTTATATCTGCCCTTTGTTTTTTCTCCTGCGGCAAATGCGCCAAAGGGAACGGCAATGCTTAAGATAAGTGCAGCGGTTAAAAGAATTTTTACTGTAATTGTCATGATCGTTGACCTCCTGAAAATTTCTTTTTAAAATGATGGTTTAAATTCATGTCCGGTTCCCTTATAGAAGCGGCTGAATAATTCATAGTATTCCAGTCGGAGTACCTGGATTCCCACGATCAGGCCCTCCATTCCGCAGACGAACAGGTTTCCTAAAATCACCACAAGGAGATTTAAATTTCCTGTTTCAGCGCCTGCCAGCATTAAAACAACCTCCATCATGGCCGCGTGGCTGACTGCAAAGGCACCTACACGGACGAAGGAAAGGGTGTTGGAGAAATAGCTTAAAAGAACTTCAAACAGTTCAAAGAATCCCTCCACGAAAAACATTCCAAGGCCGCCGGAAATCTTTTCCGAACGCTTTTCAACCATGGCGGTAAGCGGTTCCTTTAAGAAAATAAGAAGAAGCGGGAGAAGGAACATGACCACCAAAACGGCAGTGGCAGGAAGAGATTTTCCGCTCATATAAAGGAAAATGGTGGCAGCCAGACTGAAATAAAAGACGAATCCGGCCAGACCGTTGGTGTCAAACCAGGCCTTTTCTGTATCCCGGTTTTTGAAGCTTACGATCATATTGAGCACCATGGTAAGAAGAATGACTCCCATACCGACGGCGATGGCCACCACAAATACCGTATTTAAACGGCCCACAAAGGGGAGATTTGTCATGGCGGCAGCAGGCTTTAACCAGAGTGCCGGAATCACATCCTCAAATCCGAACACGCTGCCGAACAAAAATCCGAATATGGTGGAGAAGAAGCCGCAGCAGGAGACGATGGCCGCCAGATTCATTCCCTTAATCTTGTAAAGGAGGAATCCGCCGATGCAAAGCAAAAGTCCCTGCCCTGCATCTCCAAACATAAAGCCAAAAAAGATGGAATAGGTTATGGCAATTAGCAGAGTCGGGTCAAATTCTCCATAGGCCGGAAGACCATACATCTTTACAAACATTTCAAACGGCCTTAAAAGAGGCGGATTTTTAAGCTTTGTGGGAGGAATGCTGGTCACATGTTCTTTTCCGTCTTCGATGACAAAGAAGGTATTGGGATCGGAATGCAGTTGTTCCCGGAGCTTTGCGGCCTCCTCTGAGGTCATCCAGCCGCAGAGAATGTAAAAGGGATGTTCCTTTTCATTGGTCAGAGCCGCATGCCGCCGGATATTAAAATTGGTATAATAGGATTCCAAAGTAGTCATAGCCGTCTGGAGGCCCGCCTGGCAGTCCAGGAAATATCGGCGTTCTTCTTCCTTAAGGGTTTCATACAGAGCTTTATTTTCAGCCAGCTCCTTTTGAAGCCGTTCCGCTTCTTCCTTTGGAGTGCCATCGTACTCGTCAGGGAGGAAAATCCGTTCAAACTGAAGGGATGAGAAAACGGCATCCATCCGTTCAGAGACCACCTCCGGTACGAAGTAAAGCAGAGAAATATAATGCTCTGTTTCATGGCACTTACATAAAATCGTGTCATCCGAGGTTTCTGCAAAGCTTTCAAGCTGCGGATATAATTCCTTTTGAATCCGGCCAAAACGGTATTTGATATGCTTAAACTGCAGGATGGCAGGGATGTTGAAATCCAGTTCCTCATAAAGATGAACCTGTTCATAGGAAGCATGAAGGGCCTTCACCTTTTCGCCCAGCTCTTCTTTTTTCCTGCTGTATTCTTTTACATCCTGATCGGTTTTCTCCACAAAAGCGGAGGCTGCATCTATGGTCATGGATGTATTTAAGGACGCAGACGGTATTTTTTTGGAAGACAGGCTTTCGCACCGGGCCAGCAGCCTTTTTCCTTTTTCATATGGTTCCCGGTATGGGTTGGTTCCGGGAAATGAAACCAGCTTGGATGCTGATTTTAATTCTGTGAGCGCATTCTCCAGATGGATTTCATAGTTGGATAAAACCTCATTGACCATATGGTCGAAATCATCCTTTGGTCCGGAAATACTGATGAAATTCATTGGTTCGATCACGGGTCATACCCCCTTTCTAACTTTCTGCCAGGCAGGAAAGAATTTCCTTTCCGCCCAGATTATAACGGATGCCCTCAATGGCAGTGATGAGCTTCCGTATTTCTTCTTCTTTAAAATAGAAGTAACTGTTTATAATTGCTGCCGAATATGGATTTTTTCTCCCGGAGGACTGGTAAACGGCATCCAGCAGGAAGCGGAATAAAAGCTTCAGCTTCTGATTTTCCCGGTTGGAAAGGGCGGATTGTTCTCCAAGAATCCTGTTTCCGTAACGTGTGGTCTTTAGAATCTGGAGAAATCCGTCTAAGGAGGAAGCCGCAGCCATTTCCTGTATCTGCTTTTTTCTCAGCCGGTAGTAAACAGGAATCAGAAAATCCACAATGGCGTTTTCTGATAAATGGTAATGCCGTTTTGCCCGGGACAGCCATTCCAGATTTAAGAGATCGATTTTTTCTCCAATACATTCTTCCACGGCATTTAGTTCCCTGGAAGAAAGAGATTTTTTAAGGTTCTTCCAGAGCCGGATAAAATATAAGGTATCCAGAGCCGATTCATAATCAAACAGGGAGGAAACTCCCTGGTCATAAAGATCTTTCAGAGGTTCATAATAATAGGAACCGTAAAGCTTATCCACGAACTCTTTAATGGAGACACATTCCGCAAGACCCATGAGATCCAGTTTGGAATGGCGGCGGAAAAAGTCTTCAAAAATGCTTAAATCCAGCTCGGATTTCCTGCTGGAGGCGGCATCCCGCAGACATTTTTTCAGGATATCAATTTCAAAATGCATGAAATAGAGGTCCAGGAATTCCCGCTGCTTCACGGATGCAAACCGATACAGGGATGAGTAGTCCCGGTATAAGGAGAGCCAGAGAAGCTGTTCAATGTTTGCCCGGTGCAGATCTGCGGCATCGGCATCCTGAAATACCTGTCCGTAGGACGGATGGTTTTTTAATGTTTCCACTGCCGCCGGTACGCTGTCCAAAAAGGCCAGCCGGGAAAAGTCCTCCTGGGTGAGAAGGCGGCCCCGCATGGCACTTATTTTGGCGGCAATGGCACTGTATGTCATCAGGCTTCCCATAGGCTACACCTCAATCATAGTTTGAAACAGCCGGTCCACATAGTCTTTATGATGGGTTTCATAGTGGCGTTCCAGGCGGGAAACGGCATCCAAAGCATCCTGTTCCTGGGCAGACAGCCTGGCATTCATATCCTGTTCCATGCGGGAACGCAGGGCATTCAATTTCTGTTCGGTTTCAGCCGCTAAGTTTTCGCTAAAGTTTTTGGAGCGCTCCTCATATTCCCTTGTGAGAGCCTGCTTTCTGGCAGTGCCATCAGCAATGATTTTATTGGATTTCTCCTCAATTTGGGAGAGCTTTTTGATGATTGTGTTCATGTGTCATTACTCCCTTCTTTCATCCCATTTGATATAATATAGCTTGTTTTTTATTAATTTCAAATATATAATATTTATGTTGTCATAAGGTTAAAGTTATAAAAAGAAGACAGGATACAGGTATATAGTATGGAATTATTGCAGTTTCGCTATTTTCTGGAGGCTGCCCGTTATGGAAATCTGACCAGGGCAGCAGAAGATCTTCATATTGCACAGCCGGCCCTTTCCCAGTCCATCAAGCGTCTGGAAAGCGAATTGGGGGTGAAGCTGTTTGACCGTAAGAATCACCGGATTTACCTCAATGAGCAGGGAAAGCTTTTGGAAAAGCGTCTGCTTCCCATAATGGAATCCATTGATAATTTAAAGGATGAGCTTTGGGAATCCGTTTATTCATCCAAGCAGACGATTTATCTGAACTTTTTCGCCGCATCGCCCTTTATTACCAACTGTATCATCGCTTACCGGGGCCAGCATCCGGATGTGAAGTTCCAGGTGTCCCAGTTGGAAATGACCGATGCATGCGATATTCACATTGACTCCCGTGCTGCTGTCCGGAAGACAGATCCTGGGGAGAAGCCGATGCTGCCTGAGGGCGCAATCCGGCAGGAGGTATTAAATGAACAGATTTTTCTTGCAGTTCCGGTTCATTCTCCTCTGGCAGAGAAAAAATTTGTGGATTTGAGAGAGCTTCGGGAAGAGGGATATATAAGACTTGGACATGGGTGGCAGCTCCGCAGTATTTGCGACGACTTTTTCCGCCAGGCTGGCGTGAGGCCGCAGATGATCTTTGAGAGCAACAGCCCGGAATCCGTAAGAAATCTGATTGCTGCGGGTCTGGGAATCGGCTTCTGGCCGGAGAAATCCTGGGGCGGAACACCGGGGCCCAGGGTGGCGCTGATCCCTATCCGGTATCCGGTCTGCCGGAGAGACGTGCTGGTGACAGAGTTTGAACAGGCAAAAGAAAAGCCTGTGGTGGAAGACTTCCTTAATTATATGTGTGAATATTTCAGAAAAGAAAGTCCTGACTGGAAGCATACGATTTAAGCTTCCCGCCAGGACTTTTTACTGCTTTTATTCGGTTGTCAGATATTCCTTTGAAACGTAGGCTTCCTGACCGTTATACTGGATAATAGCCCAGGAATCATCATAATCTCCGGTGTAATTGACAGTTACGCCGGGATCCAGCTTGCCGATCCGGTCGGAATCCGTAGACGGTCCCTTGCGGACATTGAGGGTGGTTGTGGTTTTATAAACAACGGCTTCACTTGGAGCCTCAGTGGGTGCTTCGGTGGACGGGGCTTCTGTGGTCTCTACGGTGGTCTGCGGAGCCGGCGTGGTTTCGTTGGTTGGAGTCTTCTTTGGTGTAAAAATTACAATCACGCAGATCAGGATAAGAATGAGTGCTGCGGGGATTAAAAGCTTTAACAGATCAGCGCTGTTGAGGCCGCTTTTCTCTTTCTTTTTCCGGCTCCGGTTTGGCTGGTTTGCAGCCGATTTCCGCATTTTCGGAGACTTGTCTGCATCGGCAAAGGAATAGATTTCCTGGGACAGAACATGGTAGGCCTGGTTGGCGTTGAAGGCGCTGTTGTCTCCGTCTTTTGATGCCTTATTACCGATGGAAAGAATCTGAAGATAGTGTTCGGCGGTAGCTTTGGAAATCCAGCCGCCATCGTAAAGCTCGCGGATCATGGTTTCTGTGGAGCTTTGTACGATTCCTGCTTTATCGCATTGCAGCTTTACCATGTATTCCATAGTCTGACGGGCTTTGACCATGGAGAGATTATATTTTTTCTGGCCCATCAGCCGTTCTGTCTCCTGGACGTTTCTCTGTATTTTTTCCCAGATACCGGGATTATCCATCTTTCCCATACATTTTCCTCCATTTTTATCGTTATTCAGTACATTATACTGTAAAATATTCACTCATTATCTTCATTATAATAGAAGAAATGAAATTTTGCATCAACATTTTGTGAACTTTTATGAAATTTTTCCGTTTATTTGAAAAAATATCAGATGAAGAAAGGAATCTTGCAAATCCAGGACGAAAATGATAGAATGTAGGAGACCATCAGGAATTATCAGGAGGAACCAATATGAGATTACGCCATATTAAGGGCGCAGAAGAGGAAATCGCAGAAAGCCCATATGTGGTCCAGGATCCGAAGAGTTTAAAAGGAAAATGGCATACGCTTTTTGGAAATGATAACCCCATCCGCATCGAAGTGGGAATGGGAAAGGGAAAATTTATCATGGAGCTGGCAGAAAAAAATCCGGATATCAATTATGTGGGGATTGAGCGGTATTCCAGCGTACTGCTGCGAGGACTCCAGAAGCGGGCGGAAATGGAGCTGTCCAATATTTATTTCATGCGGTTGGATGCCCTGGAGCTGGAAGAAGTGTTTGCACCTTCTGAGGTGGACCGGATTTACTTGAATTTTTCTGATCCATGGCCCAAGGACCGCCATGCAAAGCGGCGTCTGACCTCAGACCGTTTTCTGGCTGTCTATGATAAAATTCTTAAAAAGGATGGAATCATCGAATTTAAAACGGATAACCAGGATTTATTCCGCTACTCTTTAGAGTCTATTCCTGAAGCCGGATGGGAAGTGGGGGAGCATACCTTTGACCTGCACCACAGCCCCATGGCAGAGGGGAATGTTATGACAGAGTATGAAATGAAATTTTGTTCCGAGGGAAAACCGATCTGTAAGCTGACAGCATCCCGGAGAGCATAGAAAAGGCCTATTCTGCATATAGTAAAATAATCATAACGTGCAGTATGGTGCCTTATGGACATGAAAACCAGAATTTTAAGAAGCCTGTCGCAGGCCACCTGCGATAAAACCGAGCTGAATCAGACCATTTTGAAATTTAAAAAGCGTTTTGATGAAGCAAACGCCGCCATTGGCGGGAAAAAGAAAAAATAAGGAGATACAAAAAATGGAAAAAGTATTTACAAGTGCGAATTTTGATGCAGAAGTACTGGGCTCCTCCATGCCGGTTCTGGTGGACTTTTTTGCCACCTGGTGCGGACCCTGCAAGATGATGGCTCCGGCTATTGAAAAGCTGGCTGAGGAGTATGAGGGAAAAGCCGTGGTAGGAAAGCTGGATGTGGAAGAGAGCATGGACATCGCAGGCAGATACGGCGTTATGAACATTCCCACACTGATCGTTTTCAAAAACGGGGAGATTGTTTCCAAGTTTGTGGGCCTTCAGAATAAAAATGAGTTAAAGAAAGCGCTGGATGCGGCTCTCTAAACCGCGGATAAAAACCAATTAAAATTTTTTGAAAAAAGTAAAAAAAGGTGTTGACTTTTTGGAGCAGGTGTCATATAATAATGGACGTGTCAAGGAAATGACACAAAAACAAAAGGTCAGCGCCTTTAGCTCAGTTGGTAGAGCAGTAGACTCTTAATCTATTTGTCCGGGGTTCGAGCCCCCGAAGGCGCACTGGAAAGTGCTGTTTTTGCAAACCTAGATGTTGCGGGGACGGCGCTTTTTTTTTGCGTGATGAAAGAGCGCAGCATGCACCTGCGTTTTCAAAATAAGCCAAAAGAAAGGGAGTGTTGCACAATGATCTGAAATCTGAATGATGTCGGGTCAGGAGCAACGCTCCTTCTTTTTTAACTCAAAAATCCCAGCTCAGATATCATTTGTGGATATCTCGGCCAGGATTTGGCGTGCAGTTTGTTCATGTTGTAACCCATACACAGCAGAAGAAACTCGATTTTTACATTGATTTTCCCGCAGGTCAGAAATCGGTTAAAACCGTAGTCATGCTTCAGCACCTCAAATGCTCCCTCTACCTGAATCGAGCGGTTCATCCGGTAACGGATCCCTTCCCTGCTCATGATTTTTTTCAGGGACACTTCCCGCTTTGCGATCAGCACTTTTGACACATACAGCTGCTTCCCTTTTCGGGCTCTGGTACATTTACCCCCAAAATGAGGACAGCCTGTGCAGTCCTCGCAGCGATAGATATCCTGGCAGGACTCATATCCCGTCACGCTCGTCTTTTTCTTCCTTCCTACGTTCCACAGAATACGGCCATAGTCACAGACATAGCAGTCTGCTTCTTCCAGGTAAGTCATGTTCTCACGGCGGCCGATCTCTTTCTTGAAACTGTGTTTTTTCCATTTCTCATAAGTCAATGGCTTGATATACGCTGTCTTTCCTTCCTTTTCCAGCCAAAGATAATTCTCCTCATTCTCATATCCGGCATCCGCGGTAATACTCTCATATTTATGGCGCAGCGTTTCTTCCATATGGTTTATGAACGGAATCAGGGTATTCGTGTCATTCCGGTCAGGGAACACGCCTACTCCCATGATGTATTCGCTGTCTACTCCGATCTGGATGTTATAGCCAGGTTTGAGCTGGGCATTCCTCATGTGGTCATCTTTCATGTGCATGAAGGTGGCATCCGGATCGGTCTTAGAATAACTATTCCGTCCCTTAAGGTTTTTCTTATGGGTATCATAGCGTTTCTGGCGTTCCAGACAGTTTTTCAGGTATTCCTGGTCTTTTTGCATCCGGCTCTTTCGCTTTCCGCGCCCGTGTACAGGGACGATTCCCTGTGACTGCATCTTTTCTTCCAGGCGCTGTGCCGCTGTTTCCAGATCTTCCGCCGCTGTTTCCCGTGAGAACGCAAGGTTTTCGATATGCTCCTTATTGATCTCAGTCATGCGTCCACTCACCTGGTTCTGCATTCTGGCTTCATGCTTCCCCACTGCCTTCCTCCAGACAAAGGTATATTTGTTGGCTCTGGATTCGATCTTTGTTCCGTCCACGAATAGGTTTTTGCCGCTGACTTCTCCGGATTCCAACAGGATTCGGGCCAGCTGTCCAAAGAGATCCTCGCAAGCTTCTTTCAGGAAGTGCGTGCGGAATCGGGCTATCGTGCAGTGATCGGGGGCTTTGCAGCCGGCTAAAAGCCACATGAAGTTGATATCACGGCGGCAGGCCTGTTCGATTTTTCTGCTGGAATAGATCCCCTGTGAGTAAGCGTATACCAGGAGCTTAAACATGAAACTGGGTTCGACTGCAGGATTTCTCCCTTCACGGGAGTACGCCTGATAAAGACTGTGATAGTCTAATCCCTCCAATATGTGGCTTAGCAGGCGAACCGATTCATCTTCAGGAATCAATCCTTCCAAATTTAATGGAAGAACCAGTCGATAAATGTCTTGAAATTCGGTATAATTTTTATGGTATTTTTTGGTACTTGTCATACTTAATTATACCACGGATGCGGGTCCTTTGGGATCCGTTTTCTGTTTTTGGGTAGAAAGAAGGGATTGCCACACAACTAAGTCAATCTTAGTTGTGCAACAACCCCTTCGAGCTTACGAAGGCACATAAGATTATTTTTCTGCTCCTATTTGTGGTTCCCGCTTTCCAAAGGAAAATCCGCGTCCCCGGACTTCGTTAATATGTGCCAGCATAATGAAGGCCTGGGGGTCAATTTCCATGACAAGACGGTTTAAACGGTTCAGTTCCCGGGAGGAGAGAACGGTCATTACCTCGCAGGATTCTTCACCGGAATAGCCGCCCTGGATGTGGTACAGGGTAACACCGCGGTCGATTTCGGTACGGATGGCAGCACTGATTTCTTCGTAATGTTTGCTGATGATGCGGACCTGCATGCGGCCTTTTCCCAGAGTGGAGGTCTTTCCTACCATAGTAGTGTAGAGAAGGACTGATACAATGCTGTAAAGGGCAATTTCCAGCTCGGAATAGGGAAGCTGTAAAAGCAGAATGACTGTGTCAAAGGCATACATCGTAGCGGATATGGGGAGCCCCAGTTTTTTGTTGAGTAAAAGAATCGGGATATCATTGCCTCCGGTGGATGCTCCGGCACGGATTACAAGGCCGATTCCGCTGCCGATTAAAAGACTGCCGAGAATGACCGAAAGCAGGGGATCGGAGGTCAGAGGGGCTGTTACCAGCACCTCAATTCGGCCGAGGAGAAAGGGAAACAGAAAGCTGCTGATCAATGTGTTGACAGCAAAATGCTTTCCCAGGAAGAAGGCTCCAATGAAAAACATCAAGGCATTGTATGCACCCACAAAGGACGATACAGGGATATTGAAATAGTGGGAGATAATCAGGCCCATACCTGTGGCACCGCCGGTCATCAGGCCGGACGGGATAATAAAGGCCCCAACGCCCACAGACATCATAAAGTTTCCAAAGAGTACAAGAAACAGTTCAGCCGCTTTTTTGAGGATTTTTTTGTCATTCATGGTGGTTTTCCTTTCTTTTAATCTGTGTGAATTCTTTTTCCCTTCAACTTGCCAAAGCATAAAAATAAGTGGGCAAGGAGTCCACTTTAAGAGTCGTTTATCTGTATTGACTGGAAGATTTCCAGAAATTCGGAATTTAAGTTTCTCATTTCTATCACCTCTTTCAGTATATACGTTTTTTCCTGTTTATTCAAGGAAAAGTTGAAAAACACCGATTGGCATATGCGCGCAGGGAATTTAATGGTATACTATTACAAAACGGAAAGGAGAAAGCACAGTGAAGGAAATCAAAATCCAGGAAATAGAAAACATTAAAATCGGAAATGCAGAAAACAAGGAAGCCGGAACCGGATGTACAGTGATTCTCTGTGAAAAAGGAATGCCGGCCGGGCTGGATGTGCGCGGAGGCGGACCTGCTTCCAGAGAATCGGAGTTATTAAAGCCCACGGCCGCCGCCGAAGTAATTCATGGAGTGCTTTTAAGCGGCGGAAGCGCATTCGGACTGGATGCGGCCGGAGGCGTGATGGAGTATCTGGAAGAGAGAAACATCGGTTTCGATGTGGGAATTACAAAGGTTCCCCTGGTCTGCCAGTCCTGCCTGTTTGATCTGGGTGTGGGAGACTATCGGGTACGGCCTGATAAAGCCATGGGCTATGCGGCTTGTGAGCATGCAGAACAGGGAAATTATACCGACGGGAACGTGGGGGCCGGAACTGGTGCCACAGTCGGAAAGCTCTATGGAAAGGACTTCTGTATGAAGTCGGGAATCGGAAGCTACGCGGTTCAGATCGGTGAGCTTAAGGTGGGAGCCATTGTAGCCGTCAATTCCCTGGGCGACATTTATGACTGGAAAAATGGGAAAAAGGTTGCCGGACTTTTAGGGAAAGATAAGAAAACATTCCTCTGCACGGAGGAAGAGGTTTATAAAAGCTATGAAGTGGTAAAAAATAAATTTGTTGGCAATACCACCATCGGTGCCGTCATCACCAACGGAAAATTTACAAAGACACAGCTTTGCAAGATTGCAGGCATGACCCACAACGGCTATGCCCGCTCCATCCGCCCTGTCCATACAACCGCGGACGGGGACAGCATTTATGCACTTTCCACAGGCGAGGTGGAGGCAGACCAGGACATGGTTGGAACCCTGGCGGCCCAGGTAATGTCCGAGGCTATTCTCAGAGCTGTTATGAGTGCAGACTCGGCCTATGGCTTCCCGGCAGCAAAAGATCTGTAAAAAATCCCGCTGTCTCCGGGAATTGAATGAGGAACACAAGGAACTGCTCTTTCTCTGCGCTGTCCGGCTGTTCAGCTCCACCCGGATCGCTAAAATACGGAAGCAAAGCGACCGGAACATCCGCAAGGTGCGGAACACGATGCTCAAAAAAATACGAAAAAAGCTGCTTGCCGCCCTGACGGAAAAGACGAAAAAACAGCAGCCAATGACCCTATTGGAAAAAGATTTTTTAGAAGAATCTGGAATGGAGATTGATTCCGGGGAAAAGAAATCGTATAACGGATAATATAAAACAGAGTTATTTGGGTTACAATACATAGTGGAGGGCTTTGTATATGAAGAACCTTTTTGAACGCACCAGTTCAAATTGGGTGCGATACAGCGAATACGAATGGAGGGCGGCAGATGATGTTCAGCTTTATGCTGACCGACAGTGAAAACCCGATCAAGCTTTGCAGGCACTGTACCAAAGCCTTTGTCGCAAGCAGACCGAGTGCGATTTCAAGGACTATGCCTTTTCCAAACTGCGTGAACGCTACAAGGCTTGGACGGGCAACAGCATGGAGGAAAAGCTGTTTGATTCCTTTGAAATGCGGGATGACCACGGAAAGCTGACCAACGCAGGCGCTTTGCTTGCAGATGATGCTCCGATCAAGCACTCCCGTCTGTTCTGTACCAGATGGAACGGTCTTGACAAAAGCGGCGGCATGGTAGATGCCCTCGACAGCGCAGAGTATTCCGGCAGCTTGATTATTCTGCTCAACGAAGGGGCATGCTTTGTGAAGCGGAACATGAAAACCCGTTGGAAGAAAACCGCCAACTCCCGTATTGAAATGCCCGATTACTGTGAGCGAAGCGTTTTTGAAGCACTCGTCAATGCGCTGATCCACCGTGACTATCTGATTTTGGGCAGCGAAGTCCATATCAACATTTACGATGACCATCTTACCATTACTTCTCCCGGCGGTATGGCTGACGGTACACGGATACAGGAAAGAGATATTTCCAATATTTCCTCTACCCGCCGCAATCCCGTCCTTGCTGATATTTTCGGCAGATTAGGCTATATGGAGCGCCAAGGCAGCGGATTTAAGAAGATCACAGAATCTTACCGTGCCGCCCACAATTACCGTGACGAATTGGAGCCGAAATTCTATTCCGATGCCAGTTCGTTCCAAGTTACGCTGTATAACTTAAATTATGGAACAGATGAAAAAGGAGCTGTTGGAGAAGAAAAAGTAGCGCTCGAACAGGAAAAAGTGGCGCTTGAAGCAAAAAAGGTAGCGTTTGAACGCTCCATTGCTGAATTAAAACTCAACAAGCCTACCAAAGATAACATTCTGTCCTTGTTTGGGAACTTCGGATATGACGTCCCTTTCTCCCGTGCAGATGTGATTGAATTATGTGGCTTAGCGCCGTCCTCCGCAGGCAAGATGTTGAGCAAGATAAAAGAATTAGACTTAATTGTATCTGCCGCCGAACAAGGCAGAGGCAAATATATTTTTATCGAAGCAAAAGAATAACACTGTTATCAGTCGCCCAAGGTGACTGATCGCCCCGCCAAAAGATAATGCCCGTTATCAGCCAACATAGCCGATAACGGGCATTCGATCAGTATCCTCATGCGGAAGAAAGACGCCTGTTCTATGTTGCATTGACCAGAGCTAAAAAGAAAGCATTTATAGTCGCCATCAATGGACAAGAGTCAGAGTTTGCAATGGAACTTAAGGAACGATACGGTGAAGAATTAAAGAGAGAACAGTTTGAATGCCCTCTTTGCGGAGGTCGACTAGTCAAGCGATCCGGTCCCTATGGAGAGTTTTTTGGCTGCTCAAACTATCGTACAACGGGCTGCACTTATAAAAGAAAAATACGCTGAGAGTAATGTGCTAATAAAGGTTTGAAAGACGCATATTTTCGCTTTATAAGCGATGATCTGCAAGAGTGTGGTATCATTCCCCATCCAAATATGTTTCGAGGGCAATGCCATTTGTGGGCATTCCCTCTTGACCGCCAAGAAGCGGAAAGAAAACGGCTTGTCAAGGTCGGATGTAGCCCGTTCATTTCAACCTTGATAAGTTGTTTTCTTTCTGCTATTTATTTCTCGCAAAACAAAAGGGCATGTACCTGTCAAGGCACATACCCTTGTTGTCAACAACTCTTGTCTGGCAACTGCCATAATTCTTGTTTTGTAAAACCTGTTTTATGAACAGCTACCCGCAGCGGGATTTTTCCGGCGCATTCTTCTTTAATGGTTTTTCTTATACACAACAGCACCATCAATGAGAACGGTGGAAGCAGAGGTATAATAATCAAAGGGATATCCGTCCCAGATCACAATATCTGCATCCTTTCCGGGCTCCAGGCTTCCAACACGGTCTTCCAGCCCGCAGTATCTGGCGGCGTTGATGGTGGCAGCCTCCAAAGCAGTCTTCGGAGTCAGGCCCTTCTTATACATCAGGGTCAGGTGGATGGCAGCGAGCTCAATATTCATGGTGGGATGTCCGGTGGAAACGGCAAATTCAATACCGTTTTCCTCCAGAACGGCACCTGCAATGGGATCCCGGTGGCGGTACTCGCTGCTCTTTTCGCCGTAGGTGGGTCCAACGACACATTTTACGTGATGTTTCTTTAATTCCTGGGGAATCAGCCAGGCTTCCACACAGTTTTCCAGCGTATAGGTAAGACCGAACTCTTCTGCAATGCGGATGGCAGTCAGCATATCATGGCTGCGTTTGGCAGTGAATTTAACGGGCATGCCATCGAAAACACGCATCAGGGAATGAAGCTTCATATCAAATTTCGGCGGCTTCACCTGGGGATCCTCTTTGGAGGCGGTCCACTGTGCATGGTATCTCTGTGCCCGCATCAGCGCTTCACGGATTAAAGCGGCACTGCCAAGTCTGGTTTTCGGTGTTTTCTTTCCTCCGTAGGTGGTTTTTACGCCATCGGTCAGGCACATATGGAAGGCCAGCTCCGGCACACGGACCAGCTCATCCACGGTGCTTCCGGCAGTCTTAAGGACCGCGCAGGTTCCGCCGATTAAGTTGGCATCGCCGGGGCAGGTCACAGCCGTGGTAACGCCTCCGGCCAGGGCCATATGAAAGCCCTCATCCTGGGGATTGATGGCATCCAGAGCGCGAAGCTGGGGAAGAATGGGATCGGTGGTTTCGTCCGCATCGTTTCCTTCGTTCCGGAACACCTCTTCCTGTACGCCGAGGCGGCAGTGGGGCTCCACAAGTCCCGGGGTCACATAATTTCCGCAGGCATCGATCACTTCATGTTCATTACCGTATGTTTCCAGGGCATTTTCGCAGATATCGAAAATCTTTCCGTCCTTTACAACCAGATCCCGTTTCTCCTCGTAGATTCCGGCCATATTGATTAAATTACAGTTTCTGATAATCAACATTGCTCTCACCTGCCTTTCTCTGATATGCGATCTTGCCGTCAATGATAACGGTTCCTGCCTGGCTCATGGTGGCCAACGGCTCCACATCCCAGATTACCACATCGGCGTCCTTACCCGGTTCAATGCTGCCGACTCTGGAGTCGATGTCCGTAATCTTAGCAGCGTTCAGGGTGACACTGCGGATGGCCATTTCCCTGGACATACCGTTCTTCACATAGAGGGCCACCTGAAGAAGCTGGTTTTCAATGGGAACGAAGGGGGCATCGGTGATGAGGGCAAAGGTAACTCCGGCTTCTTCCAGAATCCGTCCGGCATCAAAGGAGCGGTTCTGAGTCTCCACCTTGCTCTTTCCGCCCACAGTGGGACCAAGGAGACACTGGGCGTTGTTCTTCTTAAGAACCTCCGGGATCATATAGCCCTCGGTGCAGTGCTCGATGGAGTAACGGAGGCCGAATTCATTGGCAATGCGGATGGCTGTCTGGATATCATCGGCCTGGTGGGCATGGATTTTTACGCGCATTCCCTCAAAAACACGCATCAGGGAATGCATATGGAAATCAAAGGGGAAATCGGGCTTCTGTCCGTTTACCTTATAATTCTCGTAATATTCTTTCGCTTTAAAAAGCTGTTCCCGCATGATGGCAGCGTTCATCATTCTGGTCTTCGGTGCCATGCCGCGTTTTCCGAAATTGGTCTTGGGATTTTCGCCCAGGGCCATTTTCATGGCCAGCTCCTGGCGGACAATCCGGGAATCCACATCGTCTCCGGCAGTTTTAATAGCCATAAAGGTTCCGCCGATGATGTTTCCGCTTCCCGGTCCGGTGACAACGGTGGTAATACCATGGCGCAGGGCGGCATCAAAGGTGGCGTCCTCGGGATTAACAGCATCCAGACCTCTGAGTCCCGGAAGGGCAGGGCTGGTGCTTTCGTTGCCGTCCATCTCTTCCTGGCAGGCAGTTCCCCAAAGTCCCATATGGCAGTGGGCCTCCACAAGACCCGGAGTCACGGTCCGTCCGGCAGCGTCAATGATTTCGCAGCCTTCGGGAATCTCTCCCACCTGTCCAACTTTCACGATTTTTCCATCGTCAATCAGTATGTCGCCGGTCTGCTCATAGATTCCGGCCATGGTAATTAAGTTTCCATTTTTAATTAACAGCAATTTCTTAGACACACTCCTTCCTTATTAAAAATAGTTATAAAAGCGTAAGCGCTGAAAATACAGAGGCAAGGCAGAAAATAGCGCCCACAAGAAGCGGCTCCTTGAAGGAAGCAACAGACTCCTTTTTGGCCAGATAGTCTGCATCGGCGGATGGAGCCGAATCGTCACGCTTTTTAAGCTTTTTCTGGGTGTAGGCCATCAGGTCAAAAGAGCCTAAGGATTTGGAAAGCAAGAAGCAGCCGGCAACCAGAGGAAGCACTCCTGCCGCAAACAGGCCGTCAACAATCTGGTATGCAGAGTTGGAGCTGCGGCCTATGACTACATATAAGATACCGGTAGCAACGCCCACAAGGAAATAGGTTCTGAGGCGTTTAGAAGATAATACAGGCATGAAATTCACCGTCCCTTTCATAAGTGTTTTCAGACATTACATCTGTTTTGTGAGTTTTAAGTAAAGGGCTAATTCCATCTCCAGTCCAATGCGGAGTCCGCGCTCGTCCAACTGGAAATTGCAGTTGTGGTGGGGAGAGGAGGTGATGGGACGCTCCGGATCGGCCATTCCCACATGGAAATAAGCGCCGGGCTTCTCTAAAAGATAGTATGCAAAGTCCTCGCCGCCCAGGGTGGTGGGTTTTTCCACTGCGTTATAGTCCATCTGTACAGCAGTGTCCATGATGGCATCGGTGTACTCATCCACATTTATGGTGGCCGGATAGCCGAGAGTCGTGGTCACGTCACAGGTGAGACCACAGCCCTCACAAATGCCCTTGCTGATGGAGCGGATATTGTCAAAGACACGGTCGATCAGTTCATTACTTAAGGTACGGACATTGCCGCCCATGGTCACGGTGTCAGTGATGATGTTGGGATACTGGCCGCCGTTCATATAGGAAACGGTGAATACACCACCCTCTGTGGGATCCTTTTTCTCTGCCAGAATCTGGTTTAAGGCGGAGCCTACCATGCAGGCAACCGGAACGGGATTCTTTGCATTGTGGGGAGAGCTTCCATGGCCGCCCTTGCCCTGAATTTTAATTTCATAGACACCGATGGCAGCAGAAGTGGCACCGCGGCAGACGGCAACGGTTCCCAACGGGAAGGCGGAGGAGCAGTGGAAGCCAAGAATCATGTCCACGTCCTTCATGGCGCCATCGGCGCAAAGTGCTTTTGCGCCTCCTGGAAGCTTTTCTTCCGCAGCCTGGAAAATGAATTTAACAGTTCCATTGACTAATTCCCTATGGGAAGAGAGAATTTTTGCAAATACCAGAAGGCATGCAGTGTGGGTATCGTGGCCGCAGGCGTGCATAATACCAGGGGTTTTGGATTTATAAGGAAGATCGTTGTTTTCATCCACCGGAAGCGCATCGATATCTGCGCGGAAGGCGATGCAGGGACCGGGTTTGTCACCTTTCAAAATTCCTACGGTGCTGGTGCCTGTGATGCCCTCCTGAAGGGTAATTCCCATCTGAGTCAGGGTTTCGCGGATATATTGGGCTGTTTTATATTCCTCGAAGGAAAGCTCCGGATTTTCGTGAAGGTGATGACGGATTTCTTTTAGCTCTTCTTCGTAGGTGTCCACAAGGGACTGGATAAATTTTTTCATGGTTTTTGCATCCTTTCCTGATTTGACATAAGGTTTTTCCATCTCTTATCTTATCACGGTTCCGGGCGAAAGGCCACATCCAAAATGACAATTTCACAGTCGGACCCCACCCGCATGGCCGGACCCCAGACCCCGGCGCCGGAGGTGACCACGGAGGTCATGGCTCCTATTTTTTTGATTCCCCAGGAATTTTCCCAGAGAAGGGGCATAAAGAGACTGGCAGGAAACATCTGACCGCCATGGGTATGGCCGGAAAGAATGAGGTCTGCCCCGGCGGCTTCTCCCAACGCAAGGTCCTTAGGCTGGTGGTCCATGACGATAATGGGGAAAGACTGGTCCAGGTCATGGGTCAGGGAATCGTAGGAGAGTCTGGTATCCGCTTCCTTTTTAGCCATGTCCGGGTCTTTTCTGCCGGAAAGGTAAAAGCCGTCAGCAAGAAAAATGGTCTCATCCTCTAAAATGCTGATGTCTGCCGAATCCAGAAAATCCATAAAACGCTGGTCCCGTGCCAGGCTCTCCCGATGAGGGAATGTGAAACCCGCAAGGATTTTTTCGCTCACATCGTGGTTCCCAAGACAGCCGTAGGTACCGTAAGTGCTTTCTAAAGAGGCCAAAAGTCCGGCCAGGATTTCCGGATTTTTTATGGCTTCGTATTCGTTGTCAAAAAAGTCTCCCGCAATACAGACCAGATCCGGATTTTCCTGGTTGATGGCTTCCACAATCCTTTTTATGTGGCGTTCGGTGGAGTTATAGCCCAGGTGGAGATCGGCAATCAGGGCGATTTTAAGGCCGGAAAGTCCGCAGGATTTTTCAAGCGTCACCGGGTAATGGCGGACCTTGATATTTCTGGCATGGAAAATTCCATAAAAACTTAAGGCACACACAAGAAGAACGGCCAGGCCGCCGAACAGCAGAAGACTCTTGGGCCATGTGTGGAGCATGGAGGGGTAACGGTAGCGAATCAGAAAAGAATGTCCGGTGATCCGGCGGACGGCATCAAAAAGCAGGACGAATAAAAGTACATATTCCAATGTTCCCAGCCAGTAATTTCCAAGTATTTTAAGAATGCGGTGGAAGGGGTCCCTGGTGATGAGAAGGCCCGTTAAGGGCGTCAGGGAGAAAAAAAGATAGAGGGCAGCAACGGGAATCCGGAACCAGGGGGAACAAAAACCATCAAAAAAAGCTTCGGCCCAGGAATAGAGCCAGAGTAAAATGTAACCGTTCAATATGAGATACAGCGGTGCGAGAAAAATGGCAGTCATGATGATTCCTCTTTACGATATGGATTTTAACGTTTTAAGTATACTGAGGCGCCGGGGAATTTACAATAGGCAGAAGAAAGAAAAAATGCTATAATTTTCCCAGGAGGTGCAGGAATAATGATTGATCTGGACGGCATGATTTCCATACCATATTTAAAAAAGACTGTATTTACAGGAAGCCATAAAGGCATGAATTTTATGATAAAAAAGCTCAGCGATGAGGAAGGGGATAAAATTCAGTCCATTGTCTGGCCGGGGCCTTTTAATTTTGCGGTGACGGAGGATGAGAAAAAGACCTCCCATGACTTTGCTTTCAGTCAGGAAGGTCTTAAAGAGGCCATTGCATGGCTCAATGAATACTATGAAGCGGTTTTTGTAACTGACACAGGCACATCACAGGGAGGAAGCTCTGGCGTCTAAGTCCAAAAGAACACTGCCAAACCGTTCTTTTAAAAGCGGGAGAATCTCTGTCCGCCGCTCCATAAGAAGGGGAAGCTGATGTTCGGTGACCTGGAGTCTGGCGGCATAGGCACCGTTATTTTCGGCCGGATCCGGGAATACCCGCACACGGAAGTCCTCAAAGCCCATGGAAGAAAGGCGGCTTTCAGCCCATTCCACGTTTTGAAGGACCTCAGACTGAATCTCAATTCCGCAGGGAATTCTGGTGGCCAGGCAGGCATAGGCCGGTTTATTCCAGGTAAACAGTCCGGCGTCCCGGGAATAATCCCTGAGCGCCTTTTTTGTAATGCCGCATTCCCGAAGCGGGGAAAGGATTTTAAGCTCCCTTAAGGCGCGCATGCCCGGGCGGTCTCCGGCATCATCGGAGGCATTGGTGCCGTCAATGATTTCCGTATACCCATCGGAGGCGGCGGCTTCCAGAATGTAGCGGAAGATTTCGTTTTTGCAATAATAGCAGCGGTCCTTCGGATTTTTTTTCACGGTCTCGTTTTCCAGCACGTTAAAGGGCAGGACCGTCATCTCTGCCTTAAGGGAATCGGCAAGACGTCTGGCATCGGAAAGCTCAAAGGCCGGCTGAAACGGCGTGGAAACGTAATAGGCATGGACATCGCATCCGCAGGCTGTGGCCGCATATAAAAGATATGCGGAATCGGTGCCGCCGGAAAAGGCCAGGGCCAGGGAGGAATGACGTTTGAAAAATTCCAGGAGAGCCTTGGGGACTGCTTTGATACCGGAAAAATGGTCCATGTAGGATTCCAGAATCATAAGGGCCTCGGTGACCTGGGCTTTGGTTTCAGGGTCCGTAAAGGAGGTCCGCTCAAAGGGCATCCGGTAATAGCCCTGTTCACGGGCAATTTCCATGCTTTCCGGGTAATTCATATCAAAGAAGTAGCCAAGAAAGCTAATCCAGTAATCCAGATAGGTTTTGCGGATTACCTTGTCCACGGAGCGGTGTTCCCGTATGGCATCAAGGACCGCCGGGGTGATGGTCTCCGCTGCAATGACTTCTTCCGGGGCGCCCACCACGTCGTTCATATCTTCGACGGCAAAGACACGGAAAATGTCACATTTGTCGGCATCACGAATAAGTTTACATAATTCCAGACATTCTCTGGCATCCTGAAGGGGCTGCGGGTCCTGGGCGCTGTCAATGGCAGAATAAACGGTTGGGTCAATTTCAAGCTTATTATGGTTTGCAATAGCGGTGAGGATTTTCTTTTTATCGTTTTCCGGAAGCTCGTCCAGAATTTTGTTTTCTTCCAGGACACGGCAGCTTAATACGGCATGGTTTACGCTGATATGGTCCAGGAAGGTGTCGAACTGTTTTAGCTGTTCAAAACGTCCGATGTCGTGGAACTGGGCGCACAGAAATGCCAGTGCGCTGGTGTGCTCCGGCAGATGGCGCATCCGGCAGATTTTGTCCATGATGGAAACAACGGCTTCGGTATGGATGATTTTTAATTCCACGCGGCCATCGGATTTGTCGTAGCGGTTGGCGTAATTATGGAAAAGTGATTTGTATTTTTCGTATGAAATCATGGGGGTAAATCTCCTTTCAGGACTATTATACCATTTCCCATCCCGCTTCACAACTAAAAAGCCATGGGTCGGCAGTTGGCCCGGCAGTTGGGAAAAAGGAGGGAAAACTGCTTGGAAGATTGGCATGCAGTGTGTATAATGGTACATAGAAAAAAGAAAGGAACATACCCAAATGAACCAGAAAGAAATGATAAGCTGTGCGTCACAATATATTGATACGCATAAAAAAGAGATGATGGAGCTTTGGGAGCGCCTGGTTTCAATGGAAAGCGGGAGCGCTGACAAGGAAGGCGTGGACCGGGTGTGCGAAATGTTAAAGGGGGAGCTGGAACAGTCTTCGGTGAGAACCAGAATCATTCCCATGGAAACCAGCGGAAATCTTTTAAGCGGCGTATTTCATGAAGAAGATACGGAAAAGCCCATTGTTCTCATTGGCCATATGGATACGGTGTTTGCGAAAGGAACCCTGGAGAAAAATCCCTTCCGTGTGGATGACGAGGGAAAGGTCCATGGTCCCGGCTGTCTGGACATGAAAGCAGGCCTGGTGATTGCAGTCTTTGTGTTAAGGGCTCTGGAGGAATGCGGATACCATAAGCGTCCCATCCGGATTGCCTTTGCAGGAGACGAGGAGACCGGGCACAGACGCAGTAATGCCAGGGAAGAGATCATGAAAATCTGTACCGGATGTGAGGCGGCCTTTAATTTTGAGACAGGCTTTCTTGATGACGGCATTGTGGTGGGACGGAAAGGAAGCTGCCAGGTCACAGTTTCCGTCACCGGAGTGGCATCCCATGCGGGAAATGACCCGCAGCGCGGAAGAAGTGCGATTCTGGAAATGGCCCATAAGATCATTGAAATCCAGAAACTCCACGACTTTGAACACGGACTTTATGTGAATGTGGGCGTAATTAAAGGGGGGACAGTTCCCAATGCTGTGCCTGCCGGCTGTGAAATCCGCATTGATATCCGCTATGACAACAAGGAACGGCTGGACAGGACCCTGGAACGGATTCAGGAAATCGCCGAATCCCATGTGGTGCCGGACACCACAGCCCAGGTTTCCATTACGAGACCCAGTGAGTTTATGGAGATTTCCGAGGCGAACTTAAAGCTTTTTGAACATGTGAAACGGGCGGCAGAGATGATCGGGTACGGAGAGTTAAAGACCAAATCCGTCGGCGGCTGGTCCGATTCCTGCCTGGCGGCGGCCTGTCAGGTTCCGGTGGTCTGCGCCATGGGCGTAAAAGGCGCCAACAATCATTCCATGGAAGAATATGCAGTGGCAGATACCCTGTTTGACCGGGCGAAACTGGCGCTGGCATCCATTCTTACATTATAAAATCAGGGGGAAGTATGGAAATTATTTTACTGAAGCAGATCTGCATCATGTTTCTTTTGATTGCAGTGGGTATGTTCCTTGTGAAAAAAGGGTATCTTTCTGAACAGGGAGGAAAGGACCTGGGGGCTATTTTGCTCCGGGTTGTTATTCCCTGCGTAATCTTAAAGTCTTATATTACAGAGTATACAGCGGAGCGGGCCATGGACCTGGCGGTTTCAGCAGCCATGGCGCTTCTGGCGCTTTTTGTGGCCATGGTAATCTCATTTCTGGTCTTTGGAACGAAAAAGTCCATTGAAAATTTCGGAGCGTCCTTCTGCAACGTGGGCTTTATCGGAATCCCGTTGGTGCAGGCTGTACTGGGGGAAGGGGCCGTATTTTACCTGGCCTCCTTCATTGCCCTTCTCAATATTTTACAGTGGACCTACGGTGTTTTCATCATGACCGGAGATAAGGAGACAATACGGGTAAAAACCATTGCCACAAACCCGGTGGTGCTGTCCTTTTTCGGCGGACTTTTGCTGTTTTTCCTCAGGATTCCGGTGCCGCAGGTGATTGTAAGTACCTTAAGCAGCATCGGCAGTATGAATACGCCCCTTGCCATGATCATCCTGGGAACCTACCTGGCAAAAATGAATTTCCGGGAGATGTTTACGGTAAAGAGCGCATACGTATGCACCGTTTTACGCCTTATTTTAATTCCTGTGGCTACGCTTCTTATTTTAAGCCTGATTCCCGGCGTGAAGACAGAAATCAAGCAGGTGATTCTCATTGCCTGCGGGACTCCGGTGGGTTCCAACATTGCAATTTTTGCAAAGCAGTATGAGAAAGATTACAAGCTTTCGGTGGTAACGGTCTGTCTCAGCACCATCTGCTGTATTGTAACGGTTCCTGTATTCTATATGTTTGCAGAGAAAATCCTATTGTAGCAGATACCGGACCGCAGGAAACTGTATTTGGAAAGGACGAGATTTTTCATGGCAGCAGCCCCAAAAAAGAAATACGACATGCTGACAGACCATCCAGGGAAGGCGCTTTTGTTTTTTGCCCTTCCCATGATTTTTGGAAACCTGTTTCAGCAGTTTTATAATATTGCAGACTCGGTGATTGTGGGCAAATTTGTGGGTGAGCAGGCACTGGCAGCGGTGGGGGCATCCTATGCCATCACCAATGTGTTTATTGCCATCGCCATAGGAGGCGGAATCGGAAGTTCTGTGGTGATCTCCCAGTTTCTGGGGGCAAAAAAGACCGCAAAAATGAAAACGGCAGTGTTTACCACACTGATTAATTTCCTGGTGGTGGCCGTGCTCCTGGGGGTCTTTGGAGTGGCTTTCAATGACCGGATTCTCACCTGGGTCCATACGCCGGAGGATATTTTCTCCGATGCCGCCCTGTATCTGGCGATTTATTTTGTGGGCCTGCCGTTTCTGTTCATGTACAATGTGCAGGCATCCATTTTCAACTCCCTTGGAGATTCCAGAACACCGCTTTATCTGCTGATTTTTTCCTCTCTGCTTAATATTGTCCTGGATATGGTGCTCGTCATCTGCTTTGGGCAGGGAGTCCGCGGCGTTGCCGTCGCCACTTTAATGGCCCAGGGCGTTTCGGCTGTGATTTCCTTTTCGCTCCTTATGAGGAAGCTTAAAGGGTACCGGGAAGAGGAACGGTATTCGTTTTATGATAGGGAAATGATGGTATCCATGGTAAGGATTGCTGTTCCGTCCATACTCCAGCAGTCCATCGTCCACATGGGAATTCTTCTGGTGCAGTCGGTGGTCAACAGCTTTGGCTCTGCCTCCCTGGCCGGGTACTCTGCGGGAACGCGGATTGAGTCCTTAAGCATTGTCCCCATGCTGGCCATGGGGAACGCCATGTCCACCTTTACGGCCCAGAATATCGGAGCCGGAAAGCTGGAGCGGGTGAAAGAGGGCTATCGGATGTGCTATGTGACGATTCTGACCGTTGGGGCAGGACTCTGCATCATGTATCAGCTTTTTGGCGGTGCTTTTGTGTCCATGTTTCTGGACAGCGGCAGCAGCGAGGCCTATTCGGTGGGCCTTTCCTATGTGAAATTCCTGGGCTTTTTCTATTCCCTCATTGGCCTTAAGTCCGCCACGGACGGACTTTTAAGGGGAGCCGGAGATGTGACATCCTTTACCATGGCCAATCTGGTAAATCTTTCCATCCGTGTGATTATTACAAATATCTTTGCGCCCATCTACGGAATCCAGGTGGCATGGATGGCAGTTCCCATGGGCTGGGCTGCCAACTATCTGATTTCCTTTGGCTGGTATCTGACCGGACGGTGGAAGCGCATTAAAGTCATAAAAAAATAAAAGGAGGCAGGTACATGGAACAGAAAATTCTTTCCTATTTAAAATCCCATGAGGAGGAAATCTTTGAGGATTTAAAAAACCTTGTGATGGCGGAGGCAAGTACCTCGGACATCGAAGCACTGGCAGAGTGCAGAAAGGTGCTGGAACGGCTGATTACCGAGAGAACAGGCGCCGAAACCTATGTGTATAAAACGGAAAACGGCCATGATCCGGTGCGGTTTGAGATCGGAGAGGGAGAGGAGAAAATTCTTCTCATCGGCCATTACGACACGGTTCATCTCATTGGCTCTTTGAAGTATTATGCAGAGGGAAACAAGCTCCATGGACCGGGCGTCACCGATATGAAAAGCGGCCTGATCTCTGCCATCTGGGTGGCAAAGGCTTATAAGGACCTGGGAATCCATCCGGGTAAGAAACTGGTATTTATTTTTAACGGCGATGAAGAGACGGGAAGCAAGGAGTCAAGCGGCATTATCTGCGAGCTGGCAAAGGATGCAAAGGCAGCCCTGGTGTGTGAGCCCTGTATCATAAACGGAGACTTAAAAACAGGAAGAAAGGGGACCCTGGGCTTCACAGTGAC
Organism: Clostridium sp.; assembly: GCA_021770825.1. Taxonomy (GTDB): domain Bacteria; phylum Bacillota; class Clostridia; order Lachnospirales; family Lachnospiraceae; genus CANRXD01. Next base: position 55,151 of record JAETQD010000005.1, read on the forward strand.
CATCCACGGAAAGGCATCCCATGCAGGAAATGCACATAAAGACGGAATCAACGCCATTGAGGAGATGGCAAGAGAGATTTTATTTGTCCAGGGTCTTACGGATTATGAGGCAGGAACGACTTTGAATGTGGGAATCTGCCAGGGCGGAACCAAGGTCAATGTGGTTCCGGAGCTTGCAAGCTTCCGGGTGGACTGCCGCTATAAGACCATGGAAGAGGGAAAACGTGTCCGGGAAGCAATCTGCGGCCTTCCGGTAACCGTTCCGGGAACCAGAAGAGATGTGGAAGTCATTGAAGGAAAGGTTCCCATGGAGCAGACCCCAGCCAATCTGGCCCTGTTTGAAACGGCAAAGGAGTGCGGTGAGCTGCTTGGACTTTCCTTCTCCCATCAGTTTGTGGGCGGCGGAAGCGATGGAAACGCCGTATCAGCCATGGGAATTCCCACTCTGGACGGCCTTGGTGGCTGCGGCGATGGAGCCCATTCCCCGGGAGAATATCTGCTGATTGACCAGTACATTCCGAGAATTGCGCTGTTGGCATCCCTGATTTTAAAGATTTAAAAGCGCTCTTAAGATCTGCTGCTGTTTACAGAGGGATTGCAGATAATTCTGCAGACATTTTCCGCATGACACGGACAATATTTTCCAGGCGGCTGTTTTCTGCACGCTGTACCGGGACAGCAGTACACAGGGCTGCGATTACACGGCCCGTATATTTGTAAATGGGAACTGCAATGTTGACGACACCCTCTTCATATTCTTCCCGTTCAATAACATAAGAGTTTTTTCTGGCTTCCGAAAACTGGAGGTTTAATATGTCCCGGGCCGGCCGCAGCGGTTCGGGACATTCGTCTTGGGCGAGAGCGTCCTCCAAAGCCTGACCGTTTAGACGTGAAAGATATAATTTTCCATATGCCGTGCAGGATAGGGGCGTCCATTTTCCCAGGGTAAAAGATACCTTGACAGGAAGCGTGGATTCCATGCAGAGGGTACAGAGGGACTGGGTATGGCCGTTGATTTTTGCAAAATGATAGAGTCCCACGGTCTCATTAAATTCTTCCACCAGCTTTTCCATATAGGGCTGACAGTATACATTCAGATTAATATTCTGGTATGCCTTCAAAGAAAGCTCGAACATTTTTCCTCCTGTTTTATAATAAAGGCTGTCCGGACTTTGCTCCAGATATCCGCGTAGCTCCAGGGTTTTGATCAGATGGAAGGCAGTTGTCTTATTGAGACCGCAGTTTTCTGCGATGGCCGCCAGTTTTTCACCATCACCTTTTGTAACCAGATATTCCAGAATATCCAGAGCGCGATGTACAGACTGAATGGTTTTTATGGTTTTAATCTCTTTACTCATGTCCTGTCTCCTTTCTTCTCTTATCAGTATACAATACCCCAAAATATTTTACAATATAAAATATTAATTTATATTATAAAAAATATGTTGACAACCCCACTGAGAGGGGAATATACTTTTGCATAAGAGATATGCAAATATCATTGGGGACCAGTATACTATTTGAGGGGAGATAGCAAGATGAAGTTAAGAGGACTTTCCGTAGTTGAGTGTAAATATTGTTATAATAAGTGGCACGTGGACCCATCCACAGCGCCATATAAGGTGGTTTCTGAAATTAAGGAATTCAGGCAGCCCAGGGATGTGGACTTGTACCATCTCTGCGGTGTCTACGGGAAGGCCGGGGTTCCGGTTGAGGTTGCTGATCTGGACTATGAGAAGTATAAAGAATATGAACCGTATATGGGGGTTACAAAAAATGTTTCCGATGAGGTGTGCGAGGGAGTCCGGAAGGGGAACGGGGTCCTTGTGGCCGGGGGATACTGTTTGTACGCACCTGCGGTTGCAGGCGGAATCCAGAGGGCCTTGGGAACGGACAAAAAGATCGGTGTTATCTGGATGGATGCCCATTCGGACAACAGAATCATAGAAGATTCCCATGAGCCGGTGCGGTTTGTGGCAATCCCTGTGTCAGTGATGGTGGGACAGACCTATGAACAGTGGAGAAAAGACGGATGCGGCCTGGAAGTTCCATGTGAAGGAAAAAACATGCTGCTCAGCGATGGGAGAATGAACGGGGAGATCGGAACCAGGAATATGAAGGATGCGGGAATCATCCATTTAAATTCTGAGGAGTTTGAGGATGAAGAAACCTGGAAGAAGGCAGTGGAGGAGCTGGCGTCCCGGGTGGATGCGGTCTATCTCTCTGTGGATGTTGATATTTTAAAACCGGAGTATGTGCCGGCCTATGATAAGGTGGTTCCCGGCGGACATGACATCGAGACAGTGATGCGTAATATACGGATTGTCATGGAAACGGGAAAGGTAGCCGCCTATTCCCTGTTCTGTGTGGATTTTGATCATTATGAGCAGAATGGAGAATGGACGTATTTAAGCGGAATGAAGTTAATTGCTGCCGGATTGGAGAGCTGGAAAGAGACAGGATTAAAGAAAGAGTAAAAAACAGGCGGCTTGTGATGGGTAAAATCACAGGCCGCCCTTAAATTTTAATTCTTAATGGGGAAGGTCACTTCTGCCTTGAATAAGTCGCCGTCAATGGTAATCTGGAATTTTCCGCCCTGGAGCGTGGTCAGGTCCTTGGCGATGGAGAGGCCAAGACCGCTGCCTTCGGTGGTTCGGGAGGTGTCTCCGCGAACAAAACGCTCTGTCAGTTCATCGGGGCTTATGTTTAATGGAGAAGCTGAGATATTTTTAATGGAGAAGGTCACTTCAGGTCCATGGTCCTCAACTCCGACATAAACACGGGTGCTTTCAAGGGCATATTTAAAGGCATTGTTATAAAGATTTTCCAACACACGCCAGAGACGTCTTCCATCGGCTTCGATCAAAATTACCTCATTGGGAAGTGTATTGACCAGCTCCAGATGGCGGATGGCGTACTTATCCTCAAATTCTCCGGTGGTCTGCTGTACCAGCTCAACAATATCAATATTGGCCATTTCCAGCTTGATATTTCCGGAGCTGGCTCTGGATGCCTCCACCAGGTCCTCAGTCAGCGTTTTTAACCGCTGGGATTTCTGGTCCAGGACCTCTAAATATTTCTGGATGGTGGGGTCCTCCGGGTGCTCCCTCTTAATTAAGTCCACATAATTAATAATGGAAGTGAGGGGTGTCTTGATGTCATGGGACACATTGGTAATCAGGTCAGCCTTTAAGCGTTCGCTCTTTACCTGTTCGGCCAGGGCAGTCTGCAGGCCATCGCTGATTCTGTTTAAGCCCTCTGCAAGCTCTGCTTCCAGATGGGAGAATCGGGAGACTTCCACCTTGTAGTTGGTTTCGCCGGAGGCCAGCTTTTCGATGGCCTCATGGATTCGGTCTGTCTGGACCGCATTGCTGTACAGATAGTGGAAAACCATGAGGTTTCCCAGGACCCATACGATGGCAGCCGATATGAACGGGATGGAACGGAGGGTCTCCTCTTCATGGCGCAGAACGAAAAAGGCTCCCAGAGTAATCATGAACACATTGGCACTTAAATAAAGAACATATCCCAGGGTCAGCCGGTATTTGAAGCTGCGTTCAGACAGGCTTTCCATCATCTCATAAAGGAAACTGTTTTTCCACAGGGTTTCGGCCTTATACCGCCGCAGGAGACTGAAAAAGGTCAGAATCCCACAGAGATATATGACGCCGAACATCACGACACGGTTTGCTCTGTCCCAGTAAGCGGAAGAGACCACCAGGTGAAGGAGTCTCGACAAAAGCGGAGCTCCCAGGGTTACTCCCAGATACGTCACAAACAGCATGAGGAGCAGCATAATGTCTGTTTTTATCTTATCGAATGGGTAGAGCGTAATGGTCCGGTCTGAGAAGGACTGATGGCCGGATGCATACACCAGGAAGATGAGGGTGAGAAAGCACCCCACCAGGCCGATTGCCACCAGATAAAGTCCGTTGGTGAAGGACTTGCGGGAGCTGTTGTAGGCGATGAACTCCTGGGCATAATCATCGTTGGCCTTATAGCTGGTATCCAATCCCACAACCACATAGTTCTGGTTGCTGTTATAGGGATTGTTCTGCGCCATCAGAGCCGGGATGCTGGGAAACGTGGAATCAAAGTTGGTTCTCACAGCCAGATCGTTGGAATCCCCGGCATAATAAATATATTTTCCCATGGCCATCATATCGTCCACGGACATTTCCGGCGCATTGGTGAGAATTTCATAGATGGCACTGTTTTTCGAGTAGTAGGCCACGCGGAAGTAAAAGTTGGTGAAATCCGACATGAGCCTGGAATAAATGGAATAGTAGGAGGAAAACCGGCTTAAAATTTCATAGGTCAGTTCCGGAAGTGTGGCGAAGGACTGGTCCGGTCCGGTCAGCTCTTCCTCTGACTGGTAGCAGCGCCACTGCACATAATACTGTGTCTCATCTTCCTCCGACAGCTCTTCCGGCATACCCTTTAACTCATAATTATCGCTTTCATCCAGATAGTAGCCAAGGGATTTTCCGTAAAGGATAATATCGTTTAAGGTATAGGTCATATCGCCGCCGGGGCCGGAGGTTACCTGGAGAACCACCTTATTGTAATCCACGTTTCCGTTGGTCTCAAAGATTTCCTGGTACTTCAGGTAGTTGAAAATGCTGGTGATGTCGGACTGTACTTTTTTATTGAAGTCGGGGGACTGCTCAAAGGTTTCGTTCTGCAGCCAGTCCAGTCCGCGGCCGTAATTGGAGTTTAAGTACATGAAGCCGATCCCCAAAAGTGTTACGCAGGCAAAAATGAAATGCAGAAAGCCGGCCATACGTTTTAAAACAGGAGTTGGTGATTTCTGGTTCATATGGCTCTCCTTACTGTTTTTCAATCTTATAACCGACGCCCCAGACAACCTTTAAATAGCGGGGCTCCTTCGGATTGATCTCAATTTTTTCACGGATATGGCGGATATGGACGGCCACGGTGTTATCGGCTCCGATGGCATCCTCGTTCCATATTTTTTCATATATCTGGTCAATGGAAAATACCTTTCCGGCATTTTTCACCAGTAAAAGCAGAATGTTGTATTCGATGGGCGTGAGTTTAATTAATTCACCGTCCACGGAAACTTCCTTATTTTCATCATTGATTAAAAGGCCGCCGCATTTATAGATCTGGGAATTGCTCTGCTGATTCAGATTTCCAAGCTGCGTGTAGCGGCGGAGCTGGGATTTTACGCGGGCCACCAGCTCCAGGGGATTAAAGGGCTTTGTGATGTAATCATCGGCTCCGATATTAAGCCCCAGGATTTTGTCGGTATCCTCGGATTTTGCAGACAGGATGATAATGGGAATACTGCTGGTTTCCCGTACTTTTAAAGTGGTACGGATTCCGTCCAGGCCCGGCATCATCACATCGACAATCATGAGATTCACTTCGTTTTTCTCAAGAAGCTCAAGCGCCTCGTAGCCGTCAAAGGCCTTAATTACCTGGAAGCCCTCTCCGGTGAGGTAAATGTTTATGGCTTCTACGATCTGTTTATCATCATCACAAACTAAAATGGTTTGCATGGGACTCCCTCCTTTTATGTAAATGGATTACAGGACAAAAAATTCGCCACATTCAGTATAACACAAAAATGTGGCGAACGTATTAAAAATTCCTGTCAATTAGCAAAATTTAGTTGAAACGGAAAATGGCGGTTCCATAAGCCGGAAGCGGGTAAGCGAAGGAGTAGGGCTGACCGTCGCACTCAGATTTGGCCGCCTTTGCAGAGAACGGGTGCTCGCCGCGTTTGTAAAGGCCGTGCTTGCTGTCCAGAATCAGAGTATAGGTTCCTGCTTTCGGTACACCCACACGGTAGTCGTCTCTGGCCATGGGGGTGAAGTTCATGATAAATAAGAGGTTTTTCTTGCCTGTCTCATCTCTTCTCACAAAGCTGAAAATACTTCTGTCTCCGTCATTGGCGTTAATCCATTGGAAGCCGTTAAAATCGTTGTCCAGGCGGTAGAGGGCCGGATATTTCTGGTAAATGTGGAGCAGGTCACTGAAGTATTTCTGAAGGTCACGGTGTGCCGGCTCATCGGCGAGATACCAGTCCAGACCTACCTTTTCATCCCACTCATGATACTGGCCGAAATCCTGGCCCATGAACAGTAATTTCTTTCCGGGATGGCCGATCATAAAGGTATAGCCTGCCTTTAAATTGGCAAATTTATCATCCGGGAATCCCGGCATCTTGTTGATCATGGAACACTTTAAATGTACCACCTCATCGTGAGACAGGGATAAAATATAGTTTTCGCTGGTGGCATAGGTGATTCCGAAGGTCATTTTGTTGTGGTTGTATTTCCGGAAATAGGGATCTAACTTCATGTATTCCAGGAAATCGTGCATCCAGCCCATGTTCCACTTAAAGGTAAATCCAAGGCCTCCGGTCTCCGGTCCCTTGGTGACGCCGGGCCATGCGGTGGATTCCTCGGCAATCATGATGGCTCCGGTCAGGTGTCCGGTTAAAACACTGTTTAAATGGCGGAAAAATTCAATGGCTTCCAGGTTCTTGTTTTCTCCGTATTTGTTGGGAACCCAGTTTCCGGCGCTTCTTCCGTAGTCCAGATAAAGCATGGAGGCAACGGCATCCACCCGGAGACCATCCGCATGGAAATTCTCCACCCAGTACATGGCGTTGGCAATTAAGAAATTTTTCACTTCATTTTTGCTGTAATCGAAAACCTTTGTGCCCCAGTCGGGATGCTCGCCCTTTCTCGGGTCTGCGTATTCATAAAGGGGCTCGCCGTCGAAGTCAGCAAGACCATGGGCGTCCTTGGGGAAGTGGGCCGGAACCCAGTCCAGGATAACGCCGATGCCCTTTTTATGAAGGTAGTTGACAAAGTACATGAACTCCTTTGGGGTTCCATAGCGGGAGGTGGGGGCATAGTATCCGGTTACCTGATAGCCCCAGGAGCCATCGTAGGGATGTTCTGCGATTCCCATTAATTCCACGTGGGTGTATCCCATCTTTTTTACGTAATCGGCCAGCTCATGGGCGGCCTCTTTATATGTATAATAGCCTTCCTTTTCTGTCCGGTCAGCCTTTCTCCAGGAACCGAGATGCAGTTCATAGATGGACATGGGGGATTTTACGGGATCCAAGCTCTTTCTGGCGGTCATCCATTTTTCATCGCCCCACTTGAAATCGGAAATATCAGTCACAACAGATGCGGTGCCGGGACGGAATTCTGCACTGAATGCGTAGGGGTCCGCCTTAAAAATGATTTTATCTTCCTTGGTGGTAATTGCAAATTTATAGAGAGCTCCGGTTCCAAGGTCCGGTACGAAGGCTTCGTAGATGCCGGAGTCTTCCAGCGCCTTCATGGGTGTGGTATCCGGATTCCAGCCGTTGAAATCACCTACTACACTGACAGCCTTTGCGTGGGGGGCCCAGACGGCAAAGTAAATGCCTTTTTTTCCTTTGTATGTTTTCGGATGTGCTCCCAGCTTTTCAAAAATCTTATAATGGGTTCCCTGGCCGAATAAATACCGGTCCAGATCGGTGATAAACCCTGTTCCTACCTGCTTTTTTGATGGAGTTTTTTTCTCTTTGCTTGTTCCTTTCATACTTACCCCTCCAGAAGTTTAAAGATTGCGCCGCCGTTGGGCGGGAGTGTTACGGAAAGTCTGCCGTTTTCCAGGGGAACCGGTCCGGCGGTTTCGTCCAGGAGGTTTGTGGCCTGGCGGGCGGAGAAGGGAACCGGGATGGAAAGGGAAGCAGGCTGATCGTCGTTGTTGACAGCCGAAAGAATCAGGCTGTTGGTACCAAAGCGGCAGAACGCATACTGCCGGTTGGTGAGAAGGAGCTCTTTATAAAGCCCTCCATGGAGCTCTTCGTTTTCTTTATGAATTTTAGCCAGTGCCGTGATGTGGTCTGTTAAGGCACAGGGCTTTGCATTCTGTTCCGCAACGGAAAGGGCCGGACGCAGGACCTCATCGGAGGTGCGGGAGCGTTTTCCCTCAATTCCCCACTCACTTCCATAATAAATCGAAGGAATTCCCGGCAGTGTGAATAAAAGCTGGTACACGGGGAAGAGATGGGCCGGGTTATTTACCTTGCTGGCTATGCGGTCCTCATCGTGGTTGTCCACGAAGGTATAGAGGGAATTTCCGATGGCTTCCAGCCGTCTGACATTATGGGCGATCTCGAAGTAGTTATGGTCATTGTGGCCGGAGTAAAAAGCCTTATGGAGTTCGTAATTGGTGACGGAATGAAGCATTTCTCCGTTGGCCCAGCGGCCGTATTCTCCATGGATTACCTCGCCCATGAGCCAGAAATCCTCTTTTAAGGGAGCAGTTCTCTGGCGGAGCTCCTTCATGAAATTGAAATCCAGCACATTGGCGCAGTCCAGGCGGATTCCGTCAATATCAAACTGGTCAACCCAGAATTTCACAGTATCAAAAAGGTACTCTTTCACAGCCGGACTCCAGAGATTTAAGCAGGGAAGCTCGTAATGGCCCTGCCATGCCTCATATCCGAAGGAATCTCCCAGGGGGCTGCCCCATCCGAAATTGACCCCGCGGTACCAGTCCTTATAGGGAGAGGCCTCGCGGTGCTCTTTAAGATCGCGGAAAGCAAAAAACTCACGTCCCGTATGGTTGAAAACACCGTCCACCACAACGCGGATGCCGTTTTCGTGGCACTCCTTCACGAATTTCTTAAAATCATCGTTTGTGCCCAAACGTCTGTCTATGAGCCGGAAATCCCTTGTGTCGTATCCATGCCGTGAAGATTCAAAAAGAGGACCGATATAAAGGGCGGTGCAGTTTAGCTGTTTCATATGGGGAATCCACTGCATTAATTCCCCAAAGCGGTCGGCCGCCGTATTTTCATGGTTTTCCTTTGGTGCGCCTAAAAGCCCGAGAGGATAGATGTGGTAAAAAACTGCTTGCTGGTACCAGGGCTTCATAATTATTGTTAAACCTCCTGTAATTCATGCTTTTTAAGGCTCTGGAGCAGGAACTGGTAACGAAGCTGGGCGGCGTTTAATTCATAGATATAACAGTCAATGAGGGTGGGGTCCACCACCTGTTCAAACTGGTTTTGGGCGGATAAAATGGCCCCTTTGCTGATCTCAATCTGCCGTTTCAGCTCAGTCACATCTTTCATGCGCTCCTTACGTAAAGCCGTTTTTTTGTTGGAAAATATCATACTGCCACACTCCTTACTTTTCCGGTTTAGGAAAAACTTATTGTCAGTGGTAGTATCGTCCGCGAATTGCCGGGATATTCATTGGATGGAATTCTTCTGCAGTTCGTTGTTAAGACGAACCAGTTTTTCTACTGCAGCATCGCTGTTTAAATAGTAATAATTGCAGACTCCCTTTTTCAAAACATCAATGAAGCCGGAATCCTTTAAAATTTTTAAATGATGAGAGACCGCCGGACGGGAAAGACTGGTCTGTTCGGTGATTTCCTTAACATTTAAACCGGGTACATTTCGTTTCTGGCCTGTGGCATTAACCTCGTACAGACACTGGATAATATTAAGTCTGGTGGGATCGCCAAGGGCAATGAAAAGCGGAATGCATTCTGTGAAAATATCTTTTAAATTACAGGTTTCCGCCATGCCGGTCCTCCTTTCCAAAGATTATTGGTTTAAAAAAATAAACTAAGTTCATTTTAGCATTTTTATGGTTTTACGTCAATCTATTGTTGAAAATTCCTTTTGTGCGGATGTTTACATAATTATTTTTGTCAGTTTTTGACGAAAATGAGGGGCACATTTTTACAGATACGAAATTGACTTTCCCCCTGATTTTGGAGATAATAGGGGCACATTCAGAAATGAGTTCTTCATTTCCTAAACAGATAAAATACCGGCAGATTCGCCGGATGGCCGATTCGGGTCAGGATTCCAAAGAGTGAAAATTTAATAGAGGCGGAAGGAGGAGAGCATATTTTTGACAGGCATACTGTTTTTGATTTTATTGTCGGCAGCAGTCACCGACTGAAGGTATAAAAAGGTATTTCACTGGCAGGTCCTTTTGGGACTTTTTGCAGGTGCTTTAGGGATGGGGGAAAATTGGTTCCTGTTTTTCATCCATGTGACTGGCACATGTGCGGTATTTTATATTTTCTTTTTGTGCCGGATGCTGGGCGCCGGGGATATTAAGCTGATGGCGCTTTGTGTGGGAATGCTGGGAATTGCAGACGGAACTTTTGTGCTTTTTCTGGGGTTTCTCTCAGCCTCGGTGCAGGCTGTGCGGGAGCTTGGAAAACGGGGAATCCTGTGGAGCCGTCTGTCCAGACTGGCTGGTTTTGTGATTCAGTCGGGGCGGGATGGAAAAATCCGGGAATATCCGGGCCGGACAGAACCCTATGGAAGTTTGCGCCTGGGACCGCATTTATTCCTGGGATACTGTGTATTTCTTTTGTTTTTTAGGTAGATTTGGAAATCCGGAGGAGAAGGAGGAGGAAAATGAAAAAAATAATGGCAGTATATGATGAAGACCCGTTTTATGCGGAACGGCTTTCGGATTATGTAAACCGGAAGGAAAAGGGCGTGTTTTCCGCACAGGCCTTCACATCCAGGGAGTGCCTGGAGAAATATGCAAAGGAACACGAAATTGATGTTCTGCTCACAGGAATTCCTGCAGACCAGGCGGGAATTTCCGATATTCCTTCCGGCCAGAAAATCTATCTGGCTGAGGAGCCGGGGAAGGAAAAAAGCGGGAAAGAGACCGCAATTTATAAATACCAGTCCGGGGATGATATTATCCGGGAGGTGATGGCAGCCTATTGCGAAGCGCCGGAGACGGCGTTTGCGCTTCCCGGCCTTGCCAATAAGGAGAACAGAATCATAGGTATCTATTCGCCTGTGGGGCGGTGCGGAAAAACATCTCTGGCCCTTTCTATCGGCCAGATACTGGCGAAGGAGGAGAAGGTGCTCTTTATTACTTTAGATACCTTTACGGGTTTTTCGGGGCTTTTGGATGAGCAGTGGAAACGGGATTTGTCTGATTTGATTTATTACTACAAACAGGGAAGATTTCATGCCCTAAGGCTCAACTCTATTATTTATTATCTTGGAGATATGGCCTGGCTGCCGCCGATCCGGTTTCCGGACGACTATAACCAGATTACAGCCGAGGAAATGGCGGATTTCCTCCAGCAGATATTAAATGGGAGTAGCTATGGAACCATTATTCTGGATATTGGAAATTACGGGAAACAGATTCTGCCGCTTTTGGAGGTGTGTCAGGTGGTTTATATGCCTGTGAAGGAGGATGTGATTTCCCAGGCAAAGCTTCAGGAATTTGAGACCTACATATCGGATTGCGGAAAGAAAAGTTTAAAAGAGAAATTCCACAAGCTTCACGTACCGCTGGTGACGGGAGTGCGGCGTATGGAGCATTTTCCCCAGGAGCTTCTGTGGGGTGATATGGGTGATTTTGTCAGAGGAATGTTAAAGGGGCAGAGAGGTTTATGGGAGAACTGAAAAAGAGGCTGAAAGCAGAAATCCTTCAGGGAATTTCCTACCAAAGGCAGTTTTCTGATGAGGAAATATCGGAGCTGATTGATGAAAAGATTATGGAGCAGACAGAAAAAGAGCCCATGCCTTTAAAAGAGCGTCTGCTGCTTCAAAAAGAGCTGTTTGATTCCTTCAGGCGGCTGGACATTCTTCAGGAACTGGTGGACAATCCGTCCATTACGGAAATTATGGTGAATGGGCCGGGAGAGGTATTCGTGGAGACCGGGGGAAAGATCGGGCGGTGGGACAAGTCTTTTGAATCCAAAGAGCAGCTCGCAGATCTGATTCAGCAGATTGTGGGACGTGTCAACAGGATTGTGAATACCTCTTCTCCCATTGCTGACGCCAGGCTTATGGACGGCTCCAGGGTTCATGTGGTGTTGGAGCCCATTGCCCTCAACGGGCCGATTCTTACAATCCGAAAGTTCCCGGAGCCGATTACCATGGAACGGCTTCTGGAATACGGAAGTATTTCCAGGGAGGCAGCAGGGCTTTTAAAGATGCTGGTTTCTGCCCGCTACAATATCTTTGTCAGCGGAGGGACCGGAGCGGGGAAAACGACATTTTTAAATGCGCTTTCCGAGTTCATTCCGCCGGAAGAGCGGGTCATCACCATTGAAGACTCGGCGGAGTTAAAGCTGTCCCATATTGAAAACCTGGTCCGCCTGGAGACCAGAGATGCCAATGCGGAAGGGGAAGGGGCAATCGGGATTGGGATGTTGATTCGGGCGGCCCTCCGTATGAGGCCGGACCGAATTGTGATCGGAGAAGTGAGAGGAAAGGAGGCATTTGATCTATTGCAGGCCATGAATACGGGCCATGACGGAAGTTTTTCCACCGGTCACGGGAACAGCCCCAGGGATATGTTATCCAGACTGGAAACCATGGTGCTTATGGCAGCGGATTTACCGCTTTCTGCAATCCGGGGACAAATTGCATCGGCAGTGGATGTGATGGTGCATGTGGCCAGAATGCGTGATAAAAGCAGGAAGGTGGTTGCCATTGAGGAGGTGGATGGAATTGAAAACGGGGAAATTATCCTCAATCCCGTATTCTCCTGCGGGGAGGAAGGCTGTCTTAAAAAAGTGGGAGACCTTAAACATAAGGAAAAGCTCAGAATGGCAGGGTATGGACTATGAGATTTATGAGTTAAGTAAAAAGGAATGGCTGCTCTATGGAGGGCAGGGAGTCTTATATCTTGCAGTGCTCAGTTTCGTGTTTTACCGGAGCATTTTTGTCTTTCTTATGTTCCTTCCCGTGGGAGTCTGCTATCCGCTTTTTATAAAGAAGGACTTGAAAAAGAAGCGGATGGAGCAGCTTAATCTTCAGTTTAAGGATGCGATTCTTTCCGTGGCTGCCAGCTTAAGGGCGGGATATTCTGTGGAAAACGCTTTTGCGGTATCTTTGGACGAGGTAAACCGGATGCACGGAGAAGATTCTATGATCTCAAAGGAAATCCGGCTTCTGCTTCAAAAAACAAGGATGAACCTGACTTTTGAGGAGGCGCTTGAGAACTTTGCCGTACGGAGCGGATTGGAGGATGTGAAAAGCTTTGCCGATGTGTTTCTGGCGGCAAGGAGAAGCGGCGGCGGTCTCATGAAAATTATTGCCAGGACTGCGGAGATTATTGGAGAAAAAATCCGTGTCCAGGAAGATATCATCACAGCCACTGCCTCCAAGCGAATGGAGCAGAAGGTTATGAGCGCAATTCCTGTCTTGATTGTGTTTTATATGGAGCTTACTTCTCCTGGCTTTTTTGACATTCTTTATACCACTGCTGCAGGGAGAATCATTATGACCGTATGTCTTGTGGTATATCTTGGAGCCTTTTATATGGCCAGAATGTTTATGGAGATTTCTGTATGAGGACAAAGAAAGGGAGAGCTCTGTGGAAACGATACGGGAAATATGGAATCTGCGTGGGAACCGGGTGTATTTTGTTTTTTCTTGCAGAGTTTGTGGAAGCTGCGGGAAATCCTGTGGAGAAAGGCGTGCTTCGGAGGAACCCTTGCGGACAGGGAGATGTGGTTTATGAATTTTATGTGGACGGACTGGAAGACGGAGAGAGTTCCATGGAGGCCTCCGTGACAGTGCCGGAGAAACGGCTGACCAAAGAGCAGTTTTCCGACTGTGTAGATGAAGCAGCAATGCTTCTGCGCCAGCGAATGCTTGGGGAAAACGCTTCGCTTCAGGAGGTATGTTATGACCTTGCTCTGGAAAAAGAGATTCCGGAGTTTGGCCTTGAGGTTTCCTGGGAGTCGGAGAAACCGGAGCACATCAGCCATATGGGGCTTGTAAATAACGAGAACGTACCGAAGGAAGGGGAAGTTGTTTACCTGAAAGCGACTCTTGTGTGCGGAGTGGAAACGGAGGTCCTTGAGATTCCGGTCACGGTCATAAAAACAGAGGATTCGGTTCCAAATCAGTTTATGGACCTTCTGGAAATGCTGGCGGTACAGGATATGGAGCAGGAAGAAATTGTTCTCCCGGAAGAATTCGGAGGAAAAGCACTGACCTACCGGAGAAAGGGGCATTCTCAAAACCTGGTTTTGATACTGCTGGGGCTTGTGTCAGCAGGATGCCTTTATTTGAAAGAGGCTAGCGACGAACAGGTAAAGCATAAAAAGCGGGAGGCCAGTTTGATTCTTGATTATCCGGATCTGGTTTCCGGATTTCTCATCCTCACCGGAGCCGGGTACTCCATAAAACAGGCCTTTAAAAAACTGGCAGAAGATCATAAAAAGACGGGGAAGGCCGGGTTCCATCCGGTCTACGAAGAAATGCAGATCACGTTAAATCAGGTGGAAACGGGAACTCCGGAGGTACAGGCCTATGCAGAATTTGGAAAACGCTGTGGTCTTCAATGTTATGTGAAGTTTGCTGCTCTTTTGAAAAGTGCCATAAATACCGGAGGGAAGAACATGAGAAAACTCATGGAGGATGAAATGGAAGAGGCCTTTCAAAAACGGACGGATTTTGCCAGAAGAAAGGGGGAGGAAGCGTCCACCAGACTTTTGCTTCCCATGTTTTGCATGCTGGGTGTTGTGATGGTGATGGTTGTGTCTCCGGCGCTTCTGGCGCTGGGGTGAAAGGAGATGAAAAATGAAGCTCAGGGAATTTCTGATGGAAGAAGACGGCGTGGGTGTCATTGAAGTGGTTTTGATACTTGTGGTACTCATTGGGTTGGTCATCGTTTTTAAGGGGCAGATCAATAAGCTGCTCACAAATATTTTTACGGAAATCAATAAGCAGTCCAAAGAGGTGTATTGATCATGAGGAAGCGGGGAGAGATAACCGTGTTTTTGAGCCTTATTCTGATCTGCATGGTGTCACTGTTCATGGGTCTTCTGGAATCAGCCAGGACAGCCGGAGCAAGGCTGTATCTGAATATGGCTGCCAATTCGGCCATGGCCTCTGTGATGAGCCAGTATAACAGAAATCTCTGGGATATGTACCATCTCCTGTTTCTGGAGTTTGAGTCCGAGGCGGCCATTGAACAGTCTTTTGAGGAATATCTTCAGTTTTATCTGGAACAGGAAAATTTATATCCCATGAAAAGTGAAGGGGCTGTACTTACCGGGCTTATCACCATGCAGGAAAACGGCTGTGAGGCATTGGAGGACGAAATTCTCTCCTACATGAAATACCGCCTGCCGAAAGCAGCAGAAAACCTTTTGGGCCTTGGAAAAGAGGCAGCCGAGGCCAGGAAAGCGGGAGATTTTAAGAATCTTTTTGAAGTATGCAGGCAGGCGGGAAAACGAACAAGGAGACTCGAAAAGGCAAGACGTGCTTTGGAGAATGCTCTTTCTGAAATGAAAAAAGGCAGGGTGGAACTGGAGAAGGCGGCAGAGGAAGAAAAGGAGTCTCGTTTTGAAGCGGCTGCCGGAAAGCTGATAAAGAAAATGAAGCAGTTTCCCGGTCTTGTGGACGCGTATGAGAGGGAGATCGTTAAAATTTCGGAGCACAGGGAAGAGACCGGCGGCTTTGGCAAAAGCGAGGATTGTGACTTACAGGCAGCAGAAACCATGGAAACCGAAGTCTCTGCTTACGGAGCGGTGGAAGAGTCGGCAAGAACCATGCTGCTCCAATACAGGGAAAAAGAAACACAGGTAGAATCCGGACGGCTGTGTCTGGAGGAGATGGATGAGTATTTTTCCGGCAGTCATGGGGAGGAGGACAGGGAAGCAGCCTGGGAGGAAATACGAGACCAGTTGGAGCAGATGGAAATTCCGGATGGTCTGGGGAATGAACGGTTTGACAGTGAAAAATCGGAGAATATGGACCGGCTGGAAGATATATTAAGCGTAGATCTACTGACACTCGTCTTACCGGAAGGCACAGACATATCGGAAAAAGCAGTTTCCTTAAAAAATAAAACTGCGGTTGCAGCGGAGGGAGACAGCGGACAGGGAAAGAACCCGGCGGAGCAGCTTCTGATCAATGAATATATTTTCCTTTCCTTTGATTCTTTTCTGGAAAAGTGCAGCGGACGGGGAGCCATAGAAAACCAGGCGCTTTTGTATGAGCAGGAGTATCTGCTGTGTGGGAAGGAGACAGACAGGGAGAATCTGAAAAGCACAGCGGAGCAAATGCTGGCCGTCCGGGGAGCAGCGAATCTTCTGTATCTTTTGAATACGCCGGATTTGAGAGTACAGGCTGAGGAGCTGGCAGCAGCCCTGGCGGGAGGGAATTTGTCAATACAGGTGGTTATTTCCTTGTTTGTCCTGGTATTGTGGGCGTTAGGAGAAGCCGTATGGGATGTGAGAAGCCTGATGGCTGGAGGAAACGTCGTATTCTGGAAAGACAGCAGTACCTGGAAGCTCAGCCTGGATGGACTGCTCGCCCTGGAGTTTTTAGGTGAAAGGTCTGAAGAAACAGAAGCCGGAAAGGATTACCATGATTATCTTAGAGTCCTGTTCTTTTTAAAAGATGCACAAACGCGCAATTACAGGATGATGGATGTGATTCAGTGGAATGTACAAACGATGCAGAAAGATTTTTCGGTGAAGGATTGTGCATACCAGATTGAAATAAAGGCGGACATTATGCAGAAGCACGTTTTTGGGGCTCAGACCCAATATGAACGGACTGTGAGTACAGAGTGGTCTTATTAAAGGAGGTGAATGGCGGTGCTCTCTTTTCTGGGAAATATTCAAATTCTAAATATATTCTTGAAATTTCGGCTGCAGCGCAAAAATGCAAAGTCTCTCCAAGTACCTTGTAATGACCCCCTGACACGTTATAAAAAGCTACGCATGCCAGGAAAGGGAGTACTGCCATTCACCTTCTTAAAAGAAAAGGCTCCGGCCAGCATAACTGTGGAAGCAGCAGTAAGTCTGCCTCTGTTTGTATTTTTCTCTGTGGCTCTTCTGATGCCGATGGAATGGCTGAACCGGCAAAGGCAGGTACACACTGCCATGGAGAGTTTGGGAGAAAGCTGGAGCCAGTATCTGTATGCATTGGAAGAAGGAGGGAATGGAGAGGAAAGAGAGTATGAAGCCCTGCTGTCAGATATGGCAGCAGGGCTGTGGCTGAAAGGAAAGCTGAGTAAGTATGCGGAGAATGTGGTGATAAAAAGGGCTGAGGTTCCGGATGCATCCGGTCATATTTATATGGAAGCAGAATTTAAGGAGGAAATACCGTTTTTTTCCGGGCCAGGTTCAGGGGTTCTGATGAAAACAGCAGTGAAAAGAAGAAGCTGGATTGGCTTAAATGGGAAGCTAAAGGAAAAGGGCACAGGCAGCGGGGAGGAAGAAAGCGAAGATACGGTTGTTTATGTGGGTGCGTCCATGGGAAGATATCACTGGTACCGGGACTGCCACTATATATCAAACCAATATGAGGCAGTTCCCTTTGACCAGATTATGAACCGGAAAAATTCTTTTGGAAGCAGGTATACCGCCTGTGCCAGGTGCGCCAAACGTGGGGATTCGGCGGAAACCGTCTACGTGACGGGAGGAGGCGAGCACTATCATCTGGACAAGTCATGTACGGCAATGGTGTCCTATGTGCGAAGTCTGCCGCTTGATGAAGCCGGGCATCTGGGGGCCTGTTCCTACTGCGAGAGGCGGAAAATGAGGGAATAAGTCTTTCGTGCGGAGCGGGCTGCAATATGAGGTATTGCCGCAGCACGGACATGATATAAAGCAAGGGGAGGAATATGTATGGTTGATTGGTGGGAATTCTTAAGAACAGGTTTATTTTCTTTGATTTTAATAAGTGCTGTCTGGCAGGACATCCGGTTTCGAGGTATAGGGAAAGTGTCTCTCATGCTGGCAGGAGGTATGGGGCTTGTTGTGAGTGCCGGGTCCGGCCGTGAATGGGGGGATGTTTTTATATCCGTGATACCTGGTATTTTGCTGCTGGGGCTCAGTTATCTGACAGATGGTGGAATCGGGGAGGGAGATGGATGGTTTTTTGTGGTGTCAGGACTTTTTTGGGAGCTGAAAGAAAACCTGCTGTTGATGCTGTCCGGAATATTATTCTGCAGTATGTACAGTCTGGTATTGGCTGCCGCCGTTTTGGCGAGGTCTGGAAGCATACGGAGAAAAACATTGCCATTTCTTCCGTATCTGCTTCCTGTGGGGCTGTGGCTGGTATTGAGCTAGAGAAAAAAAGATATCCGGCCAGTTTTACAGTGGAGGCAGCGATGGTACTGGGAATCGTGCTTTTGACCATAGGGGTACTCATTAAGGAAGCATATACGCTCCATGACACGGTAACCGGCAGTATGATTCTGGAAGAGACGCTGGAGAAAGCGCGATTCGGCAGAGGCGAATCAGAGAATTTGAAATATTATGAACAGCAGGGAGAAAAACTTGGCAGTCCAAGGCTCTGGCTGGGAGACTATGACTTGGATTTGAAGGTAAACGAGAAAGCAATAGAAGGAAATGCAGAGGCCGGAAAATGGGTACTGCATATGGAAAGGAAGCTTTTCCGGCCAGACATATTTTTGCGGAGAACAGAAGCTCTGCTTGAAATGGGGAACGGGCAGAATGGCAGTTAGAATGGAATTTAAGCGGGAAATGAACCGTAACTATATGGTTGTAATGCCAGAAGAGAGGCAGAAAACAGGGTATGTAATCCGTATGCTTTCAGAAAATCCGATTCCTGGATTCCTTCCTTTTCAGGAGAAGAAAATAAACGGAGATGTACGGCATTACTATGATATAACCTCAAAACAGCCGTTAGAGAGGATTCTGGAATATCGGAACTTAACAGGAGAAGAATTGAAACGGCTGATTACGGATCTGGTATTTTCTTTGCGGCAAATGGAACGGTTTCTCCTGGACGAAAGCCAGGTGATTTTGGAACCGGAATATATTTATGTGGAGCCAGATACATTTAAATGCTTTTTTTGTCTGATGCCAGGGAAAACGGGAGATTTTCCCAATGCCCTGCGGGAATTGACCCAATACCTTCTTGATCATGTAAACCATGAGGATGGCAGTGCGGTAGTATTGGCATTTTCCATATTCAGGGAATGCAGAAAAGAAAACTTCGGAATGGAGGATATTGAGAGGTGCCTGCAAAAATCAGGAAGCGAAGCTGCAAAAAATGAAGCAGAGGGCGGTATGATTTTTCAGCAAAGAAACGAAGCCAGGCAGCAGACAGAACAGGTACCAGCGAAAGAGACGGAACCGCCTCCTGAGCAGGAAAAACCAAAAGAGGAGATGGTACAGGAAGTTTCCGGCAGGTACTTTTGGATGCTTCCTGTGCTGGGAATGGCCTTGCTCCCAGTGATTGTGTTTGTATTTTTGGGGGTTGGGGGAATGATTCAGTATAAATGGATTCTGGGAGCCCTGGAACTATTCCTTGGTACATCGGCCACATTGCTGTTTGGAAAAGGAAGAAAATCCCCTGACAGCAGGAAAACGGAAGATACGGAAGAGGCTATGTGGGATGTCTGCTTTAAGGAGGACAAAGACCAGGAACGCCAGGAGCCCCAGGCAGTGAACGGCATGGAACAGGAAGAAACTTTTGAAGAGGAGGAGATGCAGACAATGCTTTTGGCAGCGCATCCCATAGGAGCCGTATGCCGCAGACTGGTTTCACTGAATGGGGATATGGAAATTCCCATTCGGTATTTTCCGTTTTTAATTGGAAAAAGCAGAGGGATTGTGGATTTCTGCCTGAATGAACCAGGGGTCAGCAGACTTCATATAAAAATAGAAGAAACTGCACAGGGATATTCCGTAACAGATCTCAATTCCACAAATGGTACCCGGGTGGATGGACAGCTTCTGGAGGCCAATGCAACCTGTGATCTGCCATTGGGGAGCGAGGTGGAGATTGCAGCGAGGAAATTCAGGTTTCAATGAGCGTTGAAGGAACTTAAATTGTCAGAAAGGGGTGGCCTTTTTAAGAAAATTAAGGTATAATTCTGGTATTATGGGAGATATGTTGTCAAATGGAGAAGGAGGAATCAATATGCCATTTCAGTTACCAGAATATCATCATCCGGATTTTACACTTCAAAAGTTTGTTGATGCCCCTGATGCAAAATGGGAAACCGTGGAGAAGGACGGAGTTGCCCCGGAATATTTCCATAGTACGTCCATGTACCCAGAGTATTTTAAATTAAATGGAACATGGGTGCTGGCAGAAGAAAGTCGTATGGATTCCAGTGTGGTGATTTGCGATGACGGTCATTTGGAAGTTGTTGAGAACCGGAATCTTAAAAAGGGAAATAAGGTCATTTTGGGCCGGAGTGAAGGATGCGAAGAGGGAATTTATGTGCACAGCACAGGATTCATAAATGAGAAAGATGAACTGGAGGACAAGTTCGTTTTCCGTCAGGGAAGAAGCCGTGAAACCTCTTACGCCCGTGATTATGATACCCTGTTTGAACTTTTAAGGCATGAAAAAGAACACGGAAATATTGTATGGGTTATGGGGCCCGCGTTTTCTTTTGATTATGATGCACGAAATGCCATGCAGGCGTTGATTGAAAATGGCTATGCCCACGGTTTGATGGCAGGAAATGCCCTGGCAACCCATGATCTGGAGGGAGCCCTGCTCCATACTGCATTGGGACAGGATATTTACACCCAGAAATCCCAGCCCAATGGCCATTATAATCATTTAGATGTATTAAATAAAGTAAGAAGAAGCGGTTCTATTCCCAAGTTTATCGAGGAGTATAATATTGGTAATGGAATCATTTACAGTTGTGTAAAAAATCAGATTCCTTTTGTTCTTACAGGTTCCATCCGCGATGATGGACCAATGCCTGAGGTAATTGGTGATGCCTATACCGGACAGAATGCCATGAGAAACATGGTAAGAAAATCTACCTGTGTCATTTGTCTGGCAACGATGCTCCATACAATAGCCACAGGAAATATGACCCCATCCTTCCGCGTACTTCCCGACGGAACTATCCGTCCGATTTACCTGTATACAGTGGATGCTGATGAGTTCGTGGTAAATAAGCTCTTAGACAGAGGCAGCTTATCCGCAACAACCATCGTCACCAATGTACAGGATTTCATTTCCATTGTGGCAAAAGGCCTGGGATTAATGAAATAACCCCCTGCCGGACCAGCCACATTGCGGTAATCGGAATGATGTGATATAATGCCCGTGAGCGAGAAGACGCGAAGCGAATTCGAGTGCTGCACTGTGGGGTTAATTCCGATTTCCAAGTGAAAGGATAGACAATATGGGGTATACTTCAGGAAAAAAGTCATATGTGAACTGGTTGTTCATCGCAGTTAATATCCTGTACTTTTTGTATCTGGAAATTGCAGGTTCGTCTGAGGATGCCTATTTCATGTATCAAAAAGGTGCTATGCTGACATCTGCAGTACTGGAGGACAAGGAATATTACCGCCTGCTCACATCTATGTTTATGCACTTCGGAATCAGGCACATCATAAACAATATGATTGTGCTGTTTGCACTTGGAGACAATCTGGAACGGGCATTGGGGCATCTGAAGTATTTTGTATTTTACTTATGCTGCGGCATAGGAGCCAACAGCATATCCATGGCAATGGGCGGACCAAACTCCATGGTGGTTTCAGCAGGAGCGTCCGGCGCAATTTTCGGTGTAGTCGGAGGCCTGCTGTATGCAGTTATCGCTAACCGCGGACAATTGGAAGATCTAACCGCAAGACAGCTTATGATCATGATTGCATTGTCTTTATACATGGGCTACACAAGCACCGGAGTTGACAATGTTGCACATGTTTCCGGGCTGATCTTAGGAATTCTTTTTGGAATGTT
Organism: Clostridium sp.; assembly: GCA_021770825.1. Classification (GTDB taxonomy): domain Bacteria; phylum Bacillota; class Clostridia; order Lachnospirales; family Lachnospiraceae; genus CANRXD01. The sequence continues at coordinate 76,860 of JAETQD010000005.1, forward strand.
TTTATATAGAAAACCAGAAAAATATAGATAATGGAGGAATCGAAAATGAAAGATAATAACTGCATTTTTTGTAAAATAGCAAATGGAGAAATTCCGTCATCTACAATATATGAGGATGAGGATTTTCGTGTAATTCTGGATTTGGGACCTGCATCAAAAGGACATGCGCTGATTCTGGCCAAAGAACATTTTAAAGATATCTGTGAACTGGAAGACAGCGTTGCTGCGAAGGTATTACCACTGGCCGCTAAAATTGGCACAGCGATGAAAAAATCTCTCGGATGTGCCGGATTTAATGTTGTTCAGAACAATGGAACGGCTGCAGGGCAGACCGTATTCCATTTCCATGTGCATATCATCCCGCGTTATGAGAATGGCCCATCCATAGTAGCCTGGACTCAGGGAGAGGAAACACCGGAAGCACTGGCAGAAACAGCTGCTAAAATTAAGAGTGCTTTATAATCCATTCCATTTTTTACTAGGGAGAAAATATGCCGCAGAATAATAATGAACTGCTGCAGGAATTGATTGAAAAGTATGCAAAGATGTATATGAAGATGGCTTATAACAGAGGTGTTCCCTATGATGATGCAGAAGATGTTGTCATGGAGGCATTCTGGTCTTTCTATAAGTCTGAATACTTTGGGAAGCTGAGTGAAGAAGAAACTAAAATTATGTTAGCCCACATTTTAAAGAACAAGTGCATTGATTATTACAGGAAGAACAGTCGGATGGAACTTGTGGGAATGGATGAATGTGAGGCTGAACTGGATAGCCTAAGCGGACGTTCCGGAAATGCACTGGAAGATAAGATGATTGAAAATGAGGATTATCGCCGTATTCGTGAATCCATTGAAGGAATGAAGGAGATTTGGAGAGATGCGGCAACCATGTATTTCATTGAAGAACGTTCCACTGCGGAGATAAGTAAGGCTCTTGAAATTTCGGAAATGGTATGTCGTTCCAGAATTTCAAGAGCCAGAAAATACTTAAAAGAAAAATTGAAAGATATTTGGGAACAAACTTAGCTGGCAACGGATTCGTTTATCAGCTTCATAATGGTTTCAACTGCATTGTTTAAGTGGCTCTTTTCCATGGCCTCAATGTGCTGACGCCGGTTCTCATAGGTATTCCGAATGGCTTCATACAGGGAATTGTCTGTTACATTCTCTTCTTCAAGTACAGTTGAAAATCCCTGCTTTGCAAAAGAATTTGCATTCAATATCTGATCGCCGCGGCTGGCAGCAGCAGATAAGGGAATTAATACATTGGGTTTTCTCAAAGCCAGGATTTCGCAAATAGAATTTGCACCTGCACGGGAAACCATAATATCAGCAGCAGCAAATAAGTGCTTTAAAGGACGGTCAACATATTCATATTGTACATAACCTGTTGTTCCGATCAGTGTTTCATCAAGATTGCCTTTTCCACAGATGTGGATGACCTGGAATGTCTCCAGAAGTTTGGGAAGAATCCGGCGGACCGCAGTATTGACTTTGACAGAGCCAAGACTTCCTCCGATTACAAGAATAATGGGCTTTGTGGCAGAAAGATGCGTGTACTGAAGCCCGGCGAGACGATCACCCTTCAATAACTCTGAACGGATGGGAGAGCCGGTAAGGACGGCTTTATCCTCTGGAAGATACTTTAAGGTCTCTGGAAAATTACAGCACACCTTTTTTGCAGAAGGTATGCACAGCTTGTTGGCAAGACCCGGGGTCATATCGGATTCGTGTATAATGGTAGGGACATGGTAATGCTTTGCAGCAAGAACCACAGGAACAGCCACGAAGCCGCCTTTAGAAAAAAGAACCTCCGGTTTGTATTTTTTGATTAATTTTCGTGCTTCTCCGTAGCCTTTTAAGACACGGAGCGGGTCCGTAAAATTCTTAAGATCGAAATACCGACGCAGCTTTCCGGAGGAAATACCGTCATAGGAAATGCCTGCGTTCTCAATCAGCTTTTTTTCAATCCCATTATAGGAGCCGATATAGTGGATATCGAAACCAGCTTCCTGAAGGGACGGAATCAAAGCCAGGTTCGGGGTAACATGGCCGGCGGTCCCGCCGCCAGTGAGTATAATGGTTTTCATAAATCATTGCCTCCATGGATTTTCATGCAAATTTGCACTGACTATTTTAATAGTAACGATTAGAAAGGAAATGTCAACCCCAAAAAAGAAATTGCCAGTGGGAAACGAGGTGTTGGAGTTATGGCTGAAATAGAAAGACGAGAAGATGCGGCACTAAAAAAGTGTCTGAAAGAGGCATATGGTTATTCAGATGAGCAATTGCTGAAAGAAATGGAAGAAGCGGAGCAGTCATTGAGCGACTCCGATTTCCCTGGCGCCGAAGAACGGATATATCAGAAAATTAAGGAACGTGAAGCAGCAGAAAAGAAAGCCGCCAACTCAAACGCATCAGAAGGGAAGAAAGTGGTACGGTTTGGCAGGAAGAAGATTTTCCTGGTTGCCATATTGGCGGCTGCGTTTGTGGGATTGCTTGGTTTGACGGCTGTTGGAGAGAAGAGTTACTTCTTTAGGATGAGGGAGAAGAAGGCGGGGATTGTATTTAATAATGGGGATAATATCCAAGAGGTTAGTAATCTAGAGCGCACATATGATGAAATTGAGAGTGCATTGGATATTCAGATGTTAAAGATGGGACATATCCCTTCAAACATGGAGATTGAAGAAGTATTAATTGATGATGATAGATCTGAAATACGCTTTGATTATAAAGGCAATTCTATATACTATATACAAATAAAAAAATATAATGAGACATCAGTTGGGGTCAATTCTGGAAGGAAGGAGAAAAAATATATTTGGAATGATTGGCTCAAAAAGGAGATTACATATAGAGAGAGTAAATTAGCTGATGGACAAATGGAATATGAAGCACAGATTGTAATAGAAGAAGTTCTTTATCTTTTTTATGGAAAAATGGAATTAGAGGAGTTTAAAAATGTAGTTAAAAATCTAAGTTTCTATTAAAAAATGGTCACAAAATGTAATTTTCTGCGTTTACTTTTATAGAAGGAGGAAATTATATGAAAGTAAAAAAGATATTTTTAGTGGCAGGAATTTTAACTATGTTGATGTCCATGACAGCGTTTGCAAGTGATTTAACTTGGGAAAATCTCCCAGGACATCACAATCAAAGCGTACTACTAAGTGAAGGAGAGGTAACATCACAAGATATTGTTAACCGGAACGGAAGAGGTGAGATAATATCTACTGGAATAACAGAAATAACAAATAAACAAAATGGAGAACTTCGCGTTCGTATTAGTACATACGCTCATAATTCCGTAGATAGAATTCATCATGCTGTTTACTTAGACCAATGGAACGATACAAAACAAGATTGGGTGCAAGTAGGCTCCTGGGAGTTTGATAAGACAAAGGAAGAGACAAATGGTGAATTAGTATCTTTTTCCACAGATTTTACTCTGACTGGCTATGAAGTCAATAAATATTATAGACTTCGCGGCATCCATGTAGTTGAACTTGGCGACGAAATGGAAGGCTGTGCCACTGAAACAGATGGTGTGAAACTCACCAAAAACTAAAAACGATATATAATTTGGTACCATTATATATAACTATACTTTAAGAAGGGAGCTGATACTCAAGCTTTAAACCCTAATTCATCCAAAGTCCAAAACATTTTCATTGACAGTATAAAGATAGTGAAACCGCCATTCCAGTCTTGTCCAACTGGGTGACGGTTTCTTTTACATTCTGAATTAATGTTCAGCCTTATACTGTTTTAAAGCTCTTGCTAACTGATCAGGACATGAGGTGGGGCGGGCGCCGCAGAGGATACCGTCGGTTCTTTTGATAACTTCGTCAATATCCATTCCTTCTACTAATTTTCCAATACCCTGAAGGTTACCGTTACAGCCGCCTGCGAATTTTACATTGGTCAGCTTGTTGTCAACTACTTCAAAAGAAATCTCACGGGAACATGTACCCTGTGTCTTATAAAGCATATGAAATCCTCCTTTTATTGTATGGGGCAAACTGCCCATTTTTTATCAGCTTGATTATACCTATTCATAAGATATCTTGTCAAGTGAGAAGCCGGGCATGATGGAAAGAAGGAGGCAATTGGCGGGATATTAGTTGATTTTCTCATGGCATTTCCGTATAATGGGAACTATCACAGACGAAAATCAGGAGGAAAATAGAATGCTGGGTATTATCGGCGCGATGGAAGTGGAAGTGGAAAAGCTTCGTGAAATGATGGTAAATCCAGAGGTACAGACAGTGGCTGGAATGAGTTTCTGCCAGGGCACCATTAAGGGAAAAGAGGTAGTGGTGGTACGCTCCGGAATCGGGAAAGTGAATGCGGGACTCTGCAGTCAGATTCTTGTGGACCGGTATCATGTAGACGGAATTATAAATACGGGAATTGCGGGTTCCCTTAGAAATGAAGTAAATGTAGGAGACATTGTGCTTTCCACTACGGCAGTTCAGCACGATGTGGATGCGTCCGGATTTGGTTACCAGATCGGAGAAATTCCCCAGTTGGGAACCAAGGAATTCCCGGCAGATGAATATCTCAGGGAGCTGGCTGTGAAATGCTGCCAGAAGGCAAATCCTGATATTCAAACCTTTACCGGGCGGGTGGCCAGCGGAGACCAGTTCATTAATGATAAGGAAAAGAAAGCATGGATCCGGGAAACCTTTGATGCATATTGTACAGAAATGGAGGGAGCCGCCATTGCACAGGCCGCTTACCTGAACCGGGTTCCGTATTTGATTGTCCGCGCGATTTCCGATAAGGCGGACGACAGCGCCAACGTGGACTATAAAGAGTTTGAAGCAAAGGCCGTGGAGCATTCGGTGCGTCTGATGGTGTCTATGCTGGAAGAAATGTAAGATCGCAAAAGCCTGGAAGGAGAGGTTCTTTTCCAGGCTTTTACTGTTTCTGAACCCCTTAAGAATCGAATTCTCCCGCTATTTGACGAACGATTTTTGGCTTCTCAATCTTCTCAAAAAGTTTCTAAGTGGTTATAATGGGAACCATCATCTGGAACAATCTGGACGAAGAAAGGGGAGCTATTTATGTTACAATTTTTACAGACTGGAAAAATGCTGTATGTTCTTGCAGCCGTATGTGCGCTGGGAGTTCTCAGCAAGCTTGTGACAAGCAGCCTCTACAAAAGATTAATTAAAGAAACCGGAAACATGGCACTGACGAAAAATAAGAATCTGAAAACACTGAAGCAAAAAACAGAGAACATGTTCCTTCTCAGTCATGGAATCCGAAACACAGGTGCTTACATAGAAAAACAGATATATGGATTCCGCTTTATGAGGATGTCCCTGGATGGCTGGGACAACCTTTCCGTGCAGGCAATGATTTTATGCTTCCTGGTTGGAGGCGTAGCAGCATTTGCCTCCTACTGGTACCGCTGCGATTCCTATTATATTGTGCTTTATGGAACCATGGGAATCCTGTCCGGACTGTTTTTGGTGTTTGTTGACAATGGCGCCAATATTGCAGTGAAGAGACAGCAGCTTGCGGATTGTTTGGTAGATTATGTGGAAAACTCTCCGCATTTTTATAAAAATGTGGATAAAACCTCAGAAGGTGCAGAACTGGAAAAGAAAAGCAGCGCGGCCATCAAATCCTTAAATCCCAGACTTCGTGATTTTGGAAGAAAGGGAGTAAAGGCAGTGCAGGAGATGGCAGCAGGTGAAGAGACAACCCTGGCAGCAGGAAAAGAAGAAGCCAGAGAGCAGGAAGGCCGTTTTCATATAGAGAAGGCAGAAAAAGATTCTGGAAAAGCAGGAAATGCCCAGACAGAACGGCAGGGCGGAAGATTTTCTGTTTTATCCAGAAAGAAGGACGGAGTCCGGGAGGAACAGGCTGGAAAAAATTCAGGCGGAGGGAAAGAACCCATCAGTACCAGCAGGCAAAATGTCCAAAAAGAGGACGAGCTTTCCCAGAGCATTGAATATCTGAGAGAAAGTCTGGAGCAGATTGCAGCCAGCAGGGAGCAGGCCAGACGAACGCCCCAGGATGCTCGAACGGCGGAAAAGCCGGGAGTGGACCGGGCCAGGAAAGAGCTGAAACCGGAGGATTTGAAATTGCTTGGGGAACTTCTGCAGGAATATTTAACTTAGAGATTGAAAAAATTTCAGTCGGCATTGTCAATTGTTTAACCAAGTGATATAATAAAAATCAGTATGAAATGTATCTCACACAGGAAAAGGAGAAAGGATTTATGAGCAAAGAATTAGTATTTGATTATTCCAAAGCGTCAGGTTTTATCCGGGAAGAAGAAATTGCAAATATGAAGGGCGCTGTCATGAGCGCAAAGGAAGTTCTCACAGGAAAAACAGGCACTGGAAATGATTTCCTTGGCTGGATTGATCTGCCGGTTGATTATGATAAAGATGAATTTGCAAGAATCAAAAAGGCAGCAGAAAAAATCAAAGGCGATTCTGATGTGCTGCTGGTAATCGGAATCGGCGGCTCCTATCTTGGTGCCAGAGCTGCTATTGAATTTTTGTCTCATAGTTTTTACAATGTTCTGCCGAAGGGAGCAAGAAAGACTCCGGAAATTTATTTTGTCGGAAACAGTATCAGCAGCAAATATATTAAAGATCTTCAGGATGTGTTGGAAGGAAAGGATTTCTCCATCAACATCATTTCCAAATCCGGTACAACCACAGAGCCCGCCATTGCCTTCCGTGTGTTCAAGGAAATGTTAATTAAGAAGTATGGCAAAGAAGAAGCCAATAAGAGAATCTATGCAACAACGGATAAGGCAAGAGGAGCATTAAAGAATCTGGCAAACGAAGAGGGATATGAGTCCTTCGTGGTTCCGGATGATGTGGGAGGACGTTTCTCCGTATTGACAGCCGTTGGCCTGCTTCCGATTGCTGTAAGCGGTGCAGATATCGATAAGCTGATGGAAGGCGCAGCCTTTGCAAGAAAGACCGCTTTAGAGGCGGAGTATGAGGCAAATCCGGCCCTGTTATATGCGGCTATCCGCAATATCCTGTTGAGAAAAGGAAAACAGGTTGAAATCGTAGCAAACTATGAGCCGAGCCTTCATTATGTATCTGAATGGTGGAAACAGCTTTACGGCGAAAGCGAGGGAAAAGACCAGAAAGGTATTCTTCCGGCAGCCGTTGACCTGACAACCGATTTACACTCCATGGGTCAGTTCATCCAGGATGGTGCCCGTATCATGTTTGAGACAGTTCTCAGCGTGGAAGAGTCCCCGGCAGAGATTGTTCTGCAGGAGGAAGAAGTGGATACCGACGGCATGAATTATCTGGCCGGACAGACTGTGGATTTTGTAAACAAGAGCGCCATGAACGGAACAATTCTGGCGCACACAGACGGCAGCGTTCCGAACCTGTTAGTTAAGATTCCGTCCCAGGATGAGTACAGCCTTGGCCAGTTATTCTATTTCTTTGAGTTTGCATGCGGCATCAGCGGATATATTCTTGGAGTAAATCCGTTCAACCAGCCGGGTGTTGAAAGCTACAAGAAGAACATGTTTGCACTTCTTGGCAAACCGGGCTATGAAGAAGCAAGAGAGGCTCTGTTAAAGAGACTGTAAAATAAAAAGAGACCGCACGCGGTACATGGTATAATATCGACAGATATTATACCTGCGCCGATTCGCGTCCGACCGGAGGGCGGATAAATTCCAAAGCGAATCGCGTGCATCTTGCGGAGCATAACATGTCGGAGACATGATATAATATCCTCAAGCAGGGCACTGAATATAAGACCTGCTTGAGGATATTGTCATATAAAGTGCTGTCTCTTTTATATTACAGGGGCGGCCCCCTGACTTTCCCTGCAAAAAGCCCTCGACGAGCCGGAATACACAGGCCACAGTAAGGAACTTGCGGCTTCGCAGCCTGGCGTCATCCTGGGTGGAGCAGGGCTATTCCTCGATTACATGAATTTCCAGATAATCAAAATCAATGGATTCAATAAAACTGTCTTTTGTAAAACGCGTCTTGTCATGGCGTTTAAAGTCTTTTATATTGGAATCCAGCCAGATGGGCTGGCTCAAATCAAATTCGTGACAAATTTCATCCAGAGCCTGAAAGACCATGGAGGTACGGGACATGGAGTAGTCATTGTTGCATACTACGGTATCCTTTAACAGGTGATTGTCCCTCCAGATTTTTCCCCACATTCGGAACATGGACGGCCTCCTTTCTGTAAAAACGGGTTCTTTTGCGCCATTATATCAATAAACATACAAATTTTAAAGCTGTTTTTTGAAGATTTTACCTTGTGTGGCGGGTCAAGTTGTAGTAATCTATATATAGTACAAAAGCCAGGAGGACAAAAGATGGCACAGCCGATTACGGATTACGCTGCCTTTTTTGCTGGTGCAAAGCAGGCAGTAGAGGAACTGGAACAGTTGAGACAGCAGGAACGACAGTTGGAGGAGACGGAAAAGCAACTGGAAAAAACGCTGAAGACGAAGCAGCAGACCATTGCCGATACAATTTCCCAGACTGTGAAACAGCGGTCTGATGAAATTTCAAAAAGCTATGATATAGAAATTGGAAAGACTCAGGATCGTTTAAAGAAAGCAAAATCGAAGCGGGAAAAGGCTAAAACTCAGGGGATTAAAGAGCGGATTGCGGAGAATACCCAGGAGTTGTTAAAGGAAAATGAAGAATGGAAGGGACGGATTAAAAATCTGTTCCGTGCCAATCATGTGCCGAAATTCTGCACCAGCAAGCTGTATTACTCCCTTTATTTCACCAGGGGGTTGAAAGAAACTCTGATTATGCTGGCCGCACTGCTGATTTTCTTTCTTGCCATACCATGTGGGATTTATTTTTTAATTCCTGCGCGGAAGACATGGTATCTGATCGGAATTTATGTAGGAGTCATAGGAATTTTTGGGGGAATTTACGTGAAAATCGGAAATTCCACAAAAATAAAATATATGGATGTGCTGAAGGAAGGACGGAATATCCATGACAGGATTCGGGCCAATAAAAAGCAGATAAAGGCCATCGCCAAGGCAATTCGGAAAGATAAAAATGACACCATATATAATCTCCAGAAATTTGACGATGAGATTGCCCAGTTGGATCAGGATTTAGCGCAGACCAATAAAAAGAAAAAGGATGCATTAAATACGTTTGAATCTGTGACAAAAACCATTCTTTCAGACGAAATCATGGGGAATAACCGGGCAGAGCTGGAAAAGCTGGAGACAGAGCTTTCCGATACTGCGGCACAGCTTAAGAGTACGCAGAATGCCGTAAAAGAAAAGGCCCTGTACATTACGGACCACTTTGAGGTGTATGTTGGTAAGGAATTTGTGACCATGGACAGGCTGGAGGCACTGGAGAAAATTATCGCAGAGGGTGCGGCCGGCAATATCAGTGAGGCAATCACCGTATTTAAAAGCAGGGAATACGAGCGGTAAGAGAAAATGACAGAATACAAAGGAGTAAGAGGTATGAAAAAGCAGATGATCCGGCTGGCAGTTATGACAGCGGCCATATCGGCATGCATGACAGTGAGCGCATTGGCGGCGGGCTGGAAAACGGATAATTCGGGACGGTGGTATGAAAACAGCGATGGAAGCTATCCCAGAAACCAGTGGCAGTGGATTGACAACGACGGAGACGGAATGTCTGAGTGCTACTATTTTGACGAAAACGGATATGTCCTGACCAGCACCACAACACCGGACGGATGTGAGGTAAATGGAATCGGCGCCTGGGTGAAAGACGGAGAAATCCAGACACAGGCCGGCGGTACAAGCTCCAGCGGAAGCGGAAGCAGCAGTTACGGAACTGGATGGAATGACTGGGGAGGCTGGTACAGCGGCTATAACAGCGATCCGGAGTGGTATGATCATGTGGAGGGCTTAAGCGAAGGAGACCGGGCGGCTTACCATTATGATGCCAAGTATTATAAAGGGGATTCCAAAACACAGGAATACGTAGATAAGGTATACGAGCAGTACAACCGCATCAGTGCGAATCCAACGGCGGAAACGGCAGCCGCAGAAATGGTATGGGTGGATATTCCCGTATGGCGGCTTAGGAACGGTCAGAAGGTGGCCGATACCACAAGAGTACAGGTTTTAAGCTCCATCGCAGACGAAGTGAAGGAGATTTTCACAGAGATTTACAACGGACCGGAACAATTCCCCATCAACAGCATTGGCGGCTACGCATGGAGAAGCAACGGTCTGGGAAGCAATCACAGTGCAGGATTGGCCATTGACATTAACCCGGACCAGAATCCCCAGGTGAGGGCAGATGGAACCGTTATTGTGGGAAACAAATGGGAACCCGGCGTAAATCCGTACTCCATCGGACGGGACAGTGATGTGGTAAAGGCCTTTGGAAAACATGGCTGGGGCTGGGGCGCAGCCTTCTCTACGAAAGACTATATGCATTTTGACTGGTAATAGAATGAAAGCCGGAACTGGCGGGACATCTTTAAGGGTGTCCCGCCTTTTTGTGCCCTGGAATCCGGACAAGAGCCGGAAGAATTTCGTGTATAAATCCACCGGGGACAGCCTATAATAGCGTATAGGAAAGAAAAGGAAACGGAGACAGGCCATGAGATTTCGGAAACGGGAGATTTATTATTATGATACGGTTGCAGGGTTTGAAACAGAGAAGTTTGCTGGCCGGTTTTTGATGATGCTGTTGGACGAGATGCGGGAGACCGGGAAAACAGAGATTGTGTTTTTGTGCATCGGCACCGACAGGTCCACGGGAGACAGTCTGGGACCGTTAATCGGACATAAATTAAAGGAGCAGGGAATGCGAAATGCCAGGGTGTTTGGAACCCTGGAGAGTCCGGTTCATGCCATGAATCTGGGGCTTTGTATGGAGGGACTTCAGCGGAAATTCCCCAATGCCCTGGTGGTGGCGGTCGATGCATCGGTGGGAAATGTGGAACACGTGGGATTTGTCACTCTGGGGCGCGGGCCGCTGAAGCCGGGACTGGGAGTAAAAAAAGAGCTGGGAGCAGTGGGAGATATTTTTATCACCGGAATTGTGGGCTCTTCCAGAAACGGGGACCCACTGATGTTACAGAGCATCCGGCTTTCGGTGGTGATGCGGCTTGCGGACTGCATCAGCCGCAGTATCTGTCTGGGGATGAATCTCATTGGGAGACGTGTCGAAAACTTTTCCGGGGAGCCGTCCCCGTTTTGACAGGTTTTGCAGATGGGCCATGCTATACTTTCGTTTGAATAAAAGGGAAGCGGCCGGAGTGGGTTTACCTGGCCGGCCCGGCGAAGAATATAGCGAGGTGAGATCATGGGAGATTTATATAATCCATTTCCGAAACTGCCGAAGAATATCCGCCAGATTGGCGACACGGACCAGGTGGTCCGGTTTTATGTGGAGGACTACGTAAACACATATCTGAAGCGGCTGTATCCCACAGGAAAGCAGACGCTGCGTGTGGGGCTCTTACTGGGGAATGTGGAGCAGTATGACGGGACTCCGTACATATTTGTGGATGGTGCCATGGAAATGGAAGACGTGGAGGTGAACGGGGAAAAGATTATTTTCTCGGACAATGCCTGGAAAAAAGCGTATCAGGCCATCGAGGAGGCATTTCCCAAGCGGACCGTACAGGGGTGGTTTCTCTGTGGAGGACCGGGGAGCCAGTTGAGTCCGCTTAATTACTGGAAGCAGCATGGACAGTATTTTGCCGGAAAAAACCAGCTCATGTATTTAAATCATGGTCTGGAAGGAGAAGAGGCGGTTTATGTCACTTCGGACGACGGATTTTACAGGCTGAAGGGGCACTGCGTTTATTATGAGAGAAACCAGATGATGCAGGATTATATGATCACCAGAAAAGACGTGCACCGGGTGGAATCCGGTTCCCATGAGAAGGTGATCAAGGATTTCAGACAGCGCATGGTGGTGAAAAAGGAACAGGCGAAACAGCAGAGCCATCGGACAAGCGCTCTTGGAATGATCTGCGGAATGCTTTCCGTGGCAGTTTTGGCGGGCGGCGTGGTACTGGTCAACAACTATACGAAGATGCAGCGAATGGAAAGCGTTTTGACTTCCGTGCTGCCTGCAGGAGTTTCCAACTGGGACGAGTATCAGAAGCAGAAAGCAGAGGAACCGGATTTTGTGATCGAGGAGCTGCCGGGAAATGTGTATCCGACAGAAACGGCGGCCGGAGAAACCGGAGAATCCTACGGAACCGAAACCATGGGGAGCAGCGTACCGGAAAAGGAAGAAGACAGAGCAGAAGATGCAGACTCTGACCTGGTAGAAGAAGCGTTACCGTCCCTGGATAGTGAGAGCGCGGATGGCCAGCCGGGGACCGGGGAGAGCGGACAGGCTGAGGGCTCCCAGGATGCAGTGCAGTCCGGGCAGGGAGACCAGACCGGCCCAAAGGACCAGTCTTCCCAGAACCTGGTAGGTATGGGGAAGGAGGCCGGACAGGGGGATACCTCAGAACCGGAGCGTGAGCCCATAGACTATGCGGCAGCCGAGGCCAACGGGTACCGGATTTATGAAGTTGGAGAGGGAGAGACCCTGTACGGGATTTGCTGGAAAACTTATGACAACCTGAAACATCTGGCAGAAATCTGCCGTTTAAATAACCTGGAAGACGAAGACCGGATTCTGGCCGGTCAAAAGCTGATTTTGCCATAATTAAGAAAGAATTTAATGCGAATCTCCCGGAAATGGTGTATACTAAAAATATATGGGCATTTCCGGGAGATTTATTATATGAGTGGTATGAGTTCCATGGACAGAGAAAAGAAAAAACGACAGCTTCGCAGCAACATTGTCCAGTCTCCGAGACAGGATCGTCCGCCCTTTTATGAGGAAGAGGAGGACAGTGAGGAGATCATCCGCCAGGCCCACGGCCGCAGGCGGAGGAAGAAAATCCTCATTACCCTGGCGCTGGTGGTGTTTCTTGCGGCAACAGGCTTTTGCTGGTATCAGTACCAGAATGAATATGAATATACAGAATACGATGTGTCCTGGGAGCGGTCCATGCGGTTTTCCGATGGAGACCAGGACGTGGGACAGGCAGCGGAAGGCGCAGACGGGGAGGAAGACACTCCGGATAATGAGACGGGTAAGGTTGTCAGCGACAGCAGTTTTGTGCAGTATGAGTATTTCGGCGACAACATGATCAAATACACCAAGGACGGTGCCTCCTACATAGACGCTTCGGGTAAAACCATTTGGACCCAGGGCTATGAAATGAAAACCCCCGTCATCAATGTGAATGGTGATTATGCAGTCATTGCGGACCAGCAGGGAAACCAGGCGTATATCTGCAACCGTGAGGGGTGTACAGGAGTGGCAAAAACCCAGCTTCCCATCACAAAAGCCGCCGTTTCAGCCAAGGGTGTGACCGCCGCAGTGGTGGAGGACAGCACGGCCAGCTATGTATTCTACTTTAAAAAAGACGGCGAAGAGCTGGGAATCTATATTAAAATGCTGTTATCCGGCGACGGATATCCCATTGATCTTGCGCTTTCTCCGGACGGAAAGCAGGTTGTCATGTCCGTGGCCTACTTGAAAAACGGCACCCTTAAAAACAAGGTGGTTTTCTATGATTTCTCAGAAATCGGAAAGAATGTAAACAACCGTTTCATCGGCGCCTTTGAGGAAGAATTTGACGGAAAAATGGTGGCTAGGGTTCGGTATCTCAATGCGGAAACCGTCGGTGCTTTCTCCGATAAGGGGATGACCTTCATATCCGTGAAAAATGTAATTCCAGACACCAATGTGGTCACGGTTCCGGTAGAGGAGGAGATCAAGAGCATCTGTTATTCCGACCGATACGCCGGGGTGGTGGTGGACAACACCTCCGGAAACTCCAGCCGTCTGGATATTTACAGCACCGACGGAAAGCGGGCCGGAAGTATTGATTTTGACTATCCATACAGCGGAGTTAAAATTGACGGCGACAAAGTTATCCTGTATAATGAGGAATCGTGCAGGATCTACAATCTGGACGGCCATAAAAAATTTGACGGACAGCTTGATTTTTCTGTTTCCTGCGTCCGTGCAGGAAAGAATCATCTGAACAGTCTGATTGTGGCCGGCAGCGATGTGATGAAAGAAATTAAATTAAAATAATTAAAGAGGAAATTCACAGGAGGAAGAATCATGAATGCGATCGACAATTTGTCAATTAATTCCATCAGAGTTTTATCCGCCGATGCAATCCAGAAAGCCAACTCTGGACATCCGGGACTGCCCCTTGGCAGCGCCCCGGCGGCGTATGAGCTGTGGGCCAACCACATGAACCACAATCCGGCAAACCCGTCTTGGGCCAACCGTGACCGGTTCATTTTATCTGGGGGACATGGCTCCATGCTGTTATATTCTCTTTTACATTTATTCGGATACGGACTGACAAAAGAAGATATCATGAATTTCCGTCAGGTCGGTTCCCTGACTCCGGGCCATCCGGAATACGGCCACACCGTTGGAGTGGAAGCAACCACAGGACCTCTGGGCGCCGGAATGGGTATGGCTGTCGGCATGGCTCTGGCGGAAAAGCACCTGGCTTCCGTATTTAATAAGGACAATTATCCGGTTGTGGACCATTACACCTATGTTCTCGGCGGAGACGGCTGTATGATGGAGGGCATTTCCTCTGAGGCATTTTCTCTGGCAGGAACCCTGGGCCTTGGAAAGTTAATCGTTCTTTATGATTCCAATAAGATCTCCATTGAGGGAAGTACCGATATTGCATTCCGTGAGAATGTGGAGGAGAGAATGCGCGCCTTCGGTTTCCAGACCATTACCGTTGAGGATGGAACCAATACAGACGCCATCGGCCTGGCTATCGAGGCTGCAAAGGCTGAAACAGAGCGTCCTTCCTTCATTACCATTAAGACAGAAATCGGCTATGGCTGTCCGGCAAAGCAGGGAAAGGCCAGCGCCCATGGAGAACCGCTGGGTGTGGATAATGTGAAGGCCATGAGAGAGAATTTAAACTGGCCCTATGAAGAGCCGTTTTTCGTACCGGAAGAGGTTTATGGTCATTTTGCAAAGCTGGCACAGGAAAAGGCAGATGTGGAAGCCGCATGGAATGTGATGTTTGCCGCATACTGTGAAGAATATCCGGAGATGGAGGCCCTTTGGGAGAAGTACCATGCCGATGTGGACGCAGAAGCTCTGTTAAACAACGAGGCATTCTGGCTTGGAAAGGAAAAGCCGGAGGCAACCCGTTCCCTTTCCGGAAAAATGATCAACCTGTTAAAGGATGAGATGCCGAATCTGATTGGCGGTTCCGCCGATCTGGGTCCGTCCAACAAGACAGAGATGAAGGGCGCAGGCGATTTCTCCGCTGAAACTCCCGAGGGAAGAAACCTGCACTTCGGCGTAAGAGAGCTGGCCATGGCAGCAATCGGAAACGGCATCATGCTTCACGGCGGCCTGCGTGCTTACGTATCCACATTCTTCGTATTCAGTGATTACGTGAAGCCAATGGCAAGACTGTCCGCTCTTATGAACGTTCCGCTGACCTATGTATTCACCCATGACAGCATCGGTGTCGGCGAGGACGGCCCGACTCATGAGCCCATTGAGCAGCTTGCCATGCTGCGTGCAATGCCGAACCTGCGTGTATTCCGTCCCTGTGACGCAACAGAGACCTCTGCCGCATGGCTGACAGCAGCCACCTCCAAAAAGACTCCCACTGCTCTGGTTCTCACAAGACAGAACTTAAATCCGGTTGCCGGAAGCAGCAAAGAGGCTTTAAAGGGCGGCTATGTGATCGACGACTGTGAGGGAACACCGGAGGTAATTCTCATTGCCAGCGGTTCCGAGGTGGATTTGGCTGTGAAGGCAAAGGCAGAGCTCGAGACAGAGGGAAGAAAAGTCCGCGTGGTTTCCATGCCCTGTATGGAGCTGTTCGAGGAGCAGAGCGCAGAGTACAAAGAGTCTGTGCTGCCGAAGGCTGTCCGCAAGAGAGTGGTTGTGGAAGCTCTTTCCGATTTCGGCTGGGGCAAATACGTGGGCTTGGATGGCGCATACGTTACCATGAAGGGCTTTGGCGCCAGCGGCCCGGCAGGAAAGCTGTTTGAAAAATTCGGATTTACCGTGGAAAATGTGGTAAATACCGTGAAAGCACTGTAAGAATGAAACAAGGCCAAAGGGCCTTTGGGAGGCAGATATGAGCCAGAAATGTATTGGAATCGACATTGGAGGAACCACCGTAAAAATCGGTGTGTTCCAGACAGATGGGACTCTTCTGGAAAAGTGGGAGATTCCCACAAGGAAGGAAGAGCACGGAAAATATATCCTTGGAGATATTGCAGCTTCCATTAAAGAAAAAACAGCCGGATGGAACATGCCCCTCTCCGATTTTATCGGGGCAGGCATGGGACTTCCGGGGCCTGTTTTAGATAACGGATATGTGACATTCTGCGTGAACCTGGGCTGGAAGGACATCAACGCCCAGGAGGAGTTAAGCCGTCTTTTAGGCGGAATGCCGGTAAAGAGCTCCAACGATGCCAATGTGGCGGCCCTTGGTGAAATATGGCAGGGCGGCGGCAAAGGATATAAGGATATGGTCATGGTGACTCTGGGAACCGGAGTCGGCGGCGGTATTATCTTAAATGGAAAGATCTGGTCAGGCATGCAGGGAACCGGAGGCGAAATCGGCCACATGCATGTGGTGGAGGGAGAGCCGGAACGGTGCAACTGCGGCGGATACGGATGCCTGGAGCAGGTGGCTTCCGCAACGGGAATTGCCAGAGTGGCTACCCGGCTTCTGGCAGCCGATGAACGTCCCTCTTCCCTGAGAGAGATCAAGAATATCACAGCGAAAAATGTGCTGGATGAGGCGAAAAAGGGAGACGAGCTGGCTCTGGAGTCAGTGGAAACCTCCTGCCGCTATCTGGGATGGGCGCTTGCCAGCATCACCATGGTGCTGGACCCGCAGGTTTACTTAATCGGCGGCGGTGTCTCGAAAGCAGGCACATTTTTAACAGAAAAAATCCAGAGGTATCATGACGAAATGTCTCCGATGGCAGTCGGAAAAGCCGAAGTGTTATTGGCCACATTGGGAAATGATGCGGGGATTTATGGAGCAGCAAAGCTGATTTTAGGATAAAAAGTAAAAAAAGAGAGCTGTATGCGGGCAGGTAAAGGGATCCGCCCGGATACAGCTCTTTCCGTTATTGTACTTTGAAAATGAGGAGACCCCGGTCGCGACAACCGGGGCAATTATGAAAAATCTATGTGCAATTTGTCTAATTCGGAAAGCAAAATTCATTCGCTTCTATGCAATTAGTATAAAAAATACATGTGAACAAAATATGAACGTAATGTAAATAGATTATGAAACATAGGGGCTCAAATGTCGAAAAAAAATCAGAGCCATATGGAGGGGAGTATGATATAATCATAATAGCAATAGTCGGATATTAATATCTCCTAAAAACGATTCATAATCGGCCATACATAACAGAAAGGAACCTACATATGCCAAATCAGGAAAAACAGAAAATCTTAGTTTTAGGACATCGAAATCCCGACACAGATTCCATCTGTTCCGCCATCTGCTATGCAAACCTGAAGCATCTTTTAACCGGGGGAGAATATGAGCCATGCAGAGCCGGAAATGTGAACCCGGAAACCCAGTTTGTATTGAAGCATTTTAAAGTGGATTCCCCGCGGCTGGTGGAAAATGTAAAAACCCAGGTAAAGGACATAGAAATCAGGAAGACAAAGGGCGTAGACCGTGGAATCTCCCTGAAAAATGCATGGAGCCTCATGCAGGAAAACAACGTGGTTACACTCCCCATCGTTGCTGACGGCGGTGTTTTAGAGGGTGTTATCACAATCGGCGATATCACCAAATCCTACATGGACTTATATGACAGCAGTATTATCTCCAAAGCACACACCAAGTATGCAAATATTTTGGATACGCTGGAAGGCAGCATTGTTGTGGGCGATGCGGAATGCTATTTTGACAAAGGAAAGGTCCTCATCGCCGCCGCCAATCCGGACCTGATGGAAAACTATATTGAAAAGCATGATCTGGTGATTTTAGGAAACCGCTATGAGTCCCAGCTCTGCGCCATTGAAATGGAAGCGAGCTGCATCATTGTCTGCGAGGGCGCAGGGGTTTCCCTTACTATCCGCAAGCTGGCTCAGGAGCGTGGCTGCACGGTGATCACAACCCCATATGATACCTATACCACAGCCCGCCTGATCAACCAGTCCATGCCGGTAAGTTATTTCATGACCACCGACCATATCGTGGCCTTCTCCGATGAAGATTATCTGGACGATATCCGTGAGATCATGGCCAGTAAACGCCACCGGGATTTCCCGATCTTAAATAACGATGGAAAATACCTGGGTATGATTTCCAGACGGAACTTACTGGGCGCCAAGGGAAAACAGATTATTCTGGTGGACCACAACGAGAAAAACCAGGCAGTGGAAGGCGTGGAAAGCGCGGATATCCGCGAGATCATTGACCATCACCGTTTAAGAACCGTGGAAACCATGTCTCCGGTATTCTTCAGAAACCAGCCTCTGGGCTGTACAGCCACCATTATCTGCCAGATGTACCAGGAAAATGGTGTGAAAATTGATAAAAAGACCGCAGGACTCCTTTGCAGCGCCATCATCTCCGATACGCTGTTATTCCGTTCTCCCACCTGCACGCCGATGGATAAAACCGTGGCCCTGATGTTGGCCGATCTTGCAGGCATCAATGCAGAAGAGTATGCAAAGAAGATGTTCGCTGCCGGAAGCAACTTAAAGGGAAAATCCGATGAAGACATCTTCTATCAGGATTTCAAGCGGTTCTCCGTTGGAAAATCCGTGTTCGGAATCGGACAGATCACATCCTTAAATTCCGAGGAGCTGGAGTCCCTGAAAGAAAGAATGCTCTTATACTCCGAAAAGGCCAGAGAGCAGCACCATATCGACATGATGTTCTTCATGCTGACCAATATCCTCACGGAATCCACCGATCTGGTCTGCGTGGGCCAGGGCGCCGAGCAGCTTGTGGCCAGCGCCTTCCATACTTCCGATGAGGACGATGGAAGTGAGGAAAAGCTGGACGGATTTGTCCATCTTCCGGGCGTGGTTTCCAGAAAGAAACAGCTCGCTCCTCAGATCATGATGGCGCTTCAGCAGTAAGGAGGACATCATGGCAAAACGGCAGTTCAAACCTGGAAATATGCTGTATCCGGTTCCGGCTGTGATGGTGTCAGCGGCAGATAAAGAAGGAAATTCCAATATTTTTACGGTGGCGTGGACCGGAACGGTCTGCACCAATCCGCCGATGCTGACCATCAGCGTGCGTCCGGAACGGTATTCCTATCATATGATACAGGAGACCGGGGAATTTGTTGTGAACCTCACAACGGAAAAATTAGCTTACGCCACAGACTACTGCGGAGTGAAATCCGGCCGGGATACCGATAAGTGGAAGGCCACAGGCCTTACGAAGGAAACGGCCAGCCAGGTTTCGGTGCCGCTTATTAAGGAATGCCCGGTGAATCTGGAATGCAGGGTCCGGCGGGTGGATGAGTTAGGGAGCCATCATATGTTCCTTGCAGAGGTGGTGGCCGTTCATGTGGATGAGGCATATATGGATGAAAAGGATACCTTCCATTTATCAGACGCGAAGCCCCTTGCCTACTCCCATGGGAGATATTACGGCCTGGGGGAATGTCTGGGAACCTTTGGATACAGTGTGAGAAAGAAAAATAAAAAAAAGGGAGTGGCATCAAATGGACAGAAAAAATAATATAGTAATGATCGGCATGCCGGCTTCCGGGAAAAGCACCATCGGAGTCCTGCTGGCCAAGCGGCTGGGATATGCCTTTGTGGATGTGGACCTGGTGATACAGGAGCAGCAGGGAAAGCTCTTAAAGGAAATCATTGCGGAACGGGGCCTGGACGGGTTCATGGCCGTGGAGGAAGATACCAATGCCGGACTGGAAGTGAAAAAATCCGTGATTGCTCCCGGCGGAAGTGTGATTTATGGACCAAAAGCCATGGAACATTTACGGGAAATCGGCACAATTGTATACTTGAAAATTGAGTATGAAGACCTGGAGGCACGTCTGGGGAATTTAAAGGACCGGGGCGTGGTTTTAAAAGACGGCATGACCCTGAGAGACCTGTATGCCGAACGCGTTCCGTATTATGAGCGTTATGCAGATGTAACCGTGGATGAAACCGGAAAAACTTTCGGTGAAATAGTAGATGAATTACGCGCATATTTTGAAAGGAGAGCGTAGCTTATGGGAAAAATTTATGGGAGTCTGGAAGAACTGATCGGTCACACGCCTATGGTAGCTCTGCCGAGAATGTGTGAACAGCATCAGACGGTTGCCAAGGTCTATGCAAAGCTGGAAATGTTCAATCCAGGCGGAAGCTCTAAGGACAGACTGGCAGTGAAGCTCCTGGATGATGCAGAAAAAGCAGGCCTGATTACCCGCGGAAAGAACGTAATTGTGGAGCCCACCAGCGGCAATACAGGAATCGGCCTGGTTTCCATTGCGTGTGCGAGGGAATATCAGGTGATCGTGGTTATGCCGGAGAATGCGAGCGAAGAGAGAAAGAAGCTGTTGGATGCCCGCGGCGCTGTGGTGGAGCTGACTCCTGCGGAAAAAGGCATGGCCGGAGCCATCGAGAGGGCAAAGGAGATTTTGAAAGAGGATCCGGATGCATGGATGCCGGACCAGTTCAACAACCCCAGCGGTCCCCAGGCACATTATGAAACCACAGGTCCGGAGATCTGGGAGGACATGGATGGTAAGATTGATGCATTTGTCTGCGGCATCGGCACCGGCGGCACCATCACCGGCGTGGGACGGTATCTGAAGGAAAAGAATCCCAACATTAAGATTGTCGGTGTGGAGCCCAAGGACAGCGCGGTTCTGAACGGAGGAAAGCCAGGCCCCCACATGCTCCAGGGAATCGGAGCCGGGTTTGTACCCAGCATTCTGGACATGAGTATCATTGATGAGGTTATGGATATTGATAAGCACGAAGCGTACCTGACCTGCTACGATCTGACTGCAACCGAGGGCTATCTGGTGGGAATTTCCAGCGGAGCTGCTCTCCAGGCTGCAAACTATGTTGCAAGACGTGAGGAAATGGCAGGAAAGAATGTGGTGGTTCTTCTGCCTGACAGCGGAGAACGGTATCTGAGCACGGAAATGTATGATGTGGGACCGGAAGAATAAAAGAATCAATGACGGGCTGGCGTTTGTTTTCACCAGCCCGTTTTGATGGAGTTTTATTTACTGAAGGTTAACGTGATGGTGCCGTCTTCATTATATGTAACGGCTTCCCGGTTCATGGTCAGGCTGTCGATGGCGGCCAGGTATTCTTCTTTGGATTTGAAGTACGGCTTTGCTTCGGCGATTACTTTCTTCGCCCGGGCGGCATCGTCAGTTAAAAGTTTTGCTGCCGTAAGAACCAGACACTGCGCCGGATGGAGGCAGCCAAGAACCTTATCAGCCACATAATAGTCTTTTCCGTGACCGGTTCCGATGGAGCCGCTGGTGTGCGGATGGATTGCCGGCATGATGGCGGAAACGTCACCCATATCGGTGCATCCGGTGCCCCACGGTCCGCGGATAACGGTTCCCGGTCCTGCGATGGTCTCCATGGCCTCTGTCATGACCTGGGCCAGGTTTTCATCGTTGTTTAAGGGGAAATATCCGGGATGATCGTCGATTTCCACGTTGCAGCCCATGGAAGCGGCAGCTCCGGCCAGGGCCTGGTTTACCTTTCTATTGTATTTATAGATGCTGTCGAAGGAAGCGCCGCGGACATAGGATTCCACCTTTGCAGTTTCCGGAATGGCGTTTACGGCGACTCCGGCTTCGGTGATGATGGGATGGAACCGGATATGATCACTGTCCACGAAGGTTTCGCGGAGAGCGTTGACTGCGTTTAAGCCGCAGGTGGCAGCGTACAAAGCATTTTTGCCGCGCTCCGGAGAACCGCCGGCATGGGAAGCAACGCCCTTGAAGGTGATGTTTTTTGTGACACAGCCGTTGCAGCCTGCGCCGATGGATAAGGCCTTTCCTTCCGGAAGGCAGCCGGAGTGAATCATCATGGCGATATCCACGCCGTCAAAATATCCTCTGTGGATGAACTCCACTTTACCGCCGAAATACTTAATAATGCCCTTCTGTCTGAGTCCTTCACGGTAGCCCAGCTCAATTAATTCCTCGGCCGGAACGGACATGAGGCGGATGGAACCGCAAAGACCGTCGAGCGCACCGGGTTCCTTTAAGGCAGCAGCAACGCCCAGAAGAATGGCAGACTGTGCATGATGGCCGCAGGCATGGACTGCGGAGGTTTCCGGATCTGCATCGGGATGGTTTCCGACAATCAGAGAATCCAGCTCACCTAATATTGCAATTTTGGGGCCGGGTTTTCCCGTATCCAGATCGGCATAGAACCCGGGGATATTGCCTGCCCTTACCAGGGTATAGCCCAGGGCTTCAAACTTCTCCTCCAGGTATGTGGAGGTTTTCCATTCCTTGTAACCAGTTTCCGGATGTTTCCAGATATGGTCTGCCGCTTCATTGATCAGCAGCTCCTGCTTTGCTACCATTTCCAGCAGCTTATTTGCTTGTTCCATAGATACTCTCCTTTCAGGAATATGCCTTTTACACTGCTTTCATTATACCTGAAATGCGTAAAATAGTCCATAAAAACAGAGTCGTCAAAAAATGGTTGACAAAAAAAGTGAGTTGTGCTAACTTTATATCATTAAGTGCATAAAGAAACGTCTATGATCAAAGAGAGTACATTTGGAATGAAATCACAGAGAGCCATCGGTGGTGGAAGATGGTATGGAGTTCCCTATGGAATGGGTTTGTGAGACGCTAGGTGAAAGGAAACGAGTAGCTGAAGCCGTGGTTCCTGCGTTAAAGGATAAGAGTATCGAAGAGAGTTTCTTCTGTACTCTGAAAACGAGTCAGATTGGTGGCAGATATTTCCGATGTGGAGTATCTGTTTTTTTATTCCTGTTTGAGAAGCCGCCAGTCTGAGAAATCGGGTGGCACCACGAGGAAATTCGTCCCGGCGCAGAATTGATATTAGATTCTGTGTCCGGGACTTTGTGTTAGGAGGAAAGCAATATGACAAAAGGCAGATTTGGCATTCATGGAGGACAATATATTCCGGAAACCCTGATGAATGCAGTAAAAGAACTGGAAGAGGCATATAATTTCTATAAAAACGATCCACAGTTTAACCGGGAACTGTCTGAGCTGCTGAACGAATATGCGGGACGGCCTTCCAGACTGTATTATGCGGAAAGAATGACAAAGAACCTGGGCGGCGCGAAAATATATTTAAAGCGGGAGGACCTGAATCATACGGGTGCCCATAAGATCAATAATGTGCTGGGGCAGGTACTTCTGGCGAAGAAGATGGGAAAAACCCGCGTGATTGCAGAGACCGGAGCCGGACAGCACGGCGTGGCCACGGCCACAGTGGCGGCTCTCATGGGAATGGAATGTGAGATTTTCATGGGAGAGGAGGACACGAAGCGGCAGGCTCTCAATGTATACAGGATGCGGCTTTTGGGAGCGAAGGTACATCCGGTGTCCACAGGTACCGGAACCTTAAAGGATGCGGTTTCCGAGACCATGAGAGAGTGGACCAACCGGATTGACGATACCCATTATGTTTTGGGCTCCTGCATGGGTCCACATCCGTTCCCAACCATCGTCCGGGATTTCCAGTCTGTGATTTCCAAAGAAATCAAAGAGCAGATGTTAGAAAAAGAGGGACGCCTGCCGGATGCAGTTCTTGCATGCGTGGGCGGCGGCTCCAATGCCATCGGCGCATTTTATAATTTCATTGAGGATAAAGAAGTGAAGCTCATCGGCTGTGAGGCAGCAGGACGTGGCGTTGACACAGCTGAGACGGCAGCCACCATCGCCACAGGAAAGCTTGGAATTTTCCATGGCATGAAATCCTATTTTTGTCAGGATGAATACGGACAGATCGCTCCGGTGTATTCCATCTCTGCAGGTCTCGACTATCCGGGAATCGGGCCGGAACATGCGAACCTTTACGATATGGGCCGCGCCCAGTATGTGGCCGTCACCGATGATGCGGCCGTGAATGCCTTTGAATACCTTTCCAGAACGGAGGGCATCATTCCGGCCATCGAGAGCGCCCATGCAGTAGCCCATGCCATGAAGATCGCGCCGTCCATGGGAAAGGACCAGATTATTGTCATCAATTTATCCGGACGCGGAGATAAGGACTGTGTATCCATTGCGAGATACAGAGGGGAGGATTTACATGAGTAAGATTCAGGATGCATTTAAAAGCGGAAAGGTGTTTATTCCGTTCATCACCTGCGGGGATCCGTCCCTGGAGGTGACAGAGCAGATCGTATATGCCATGGCAGAGGCTGGGGCTGGTATCATAGAACTGGGAATCCCCTTTTCAGACCCCACAGCAGAGGGCCCAGTAATCCAGGAGGCCAACATGCGGGCGCTTTCCGGCGGTGTGACCACTGATAAAATTTTTGACATGGTGGCAAGAATCCGGAAAAATACCGGAATTCCCATGGCATTTATGACCTATGCCAACGTGGTGTTTTCCTATGGAACAGAGCGCTTTGTGAAGCGGGCGGCGGAGCTTGGAATGGACGCTTTGATTCTGCCGGATGTGCCCTATGAGGAAAAGGAAGAATTTGACTCCGTCTGCAGAAAATACGGACTGGACTTTATTTCCCTGATCGCGCCCACCTCCCACGACAGAATCCGCATGATTGCAGAGGACGCCTCCGGGTTTATCTACTGTGTATCTTCTCTGGGCGTGACCGGGACGAGAAGCGAGATCACCACAGATATCGGAGCCATGGTCAAACTGGTTAAGAGCGTTAAGGACATTCCCTGTGCGGTGGGCTTCGGAATTTCCACTCCGGAGCAGGCAGCGCAGATGGCTGCTCTTTCTGACGGGGCCATTGTGGGCTCTGCCATTGTACGGCTGTGCGGGGAGTACGGCGCGGACGCGGTGCCGCACATTAAAAAATATGTGAGGGCTATGAGTGAGGCGGTGCGAAATCAGAAGTAAAACCTGACCCATTGGGTAATTGACAAATTCAGCATGATTTAGTAGAGTAAAGAAAAGAACATGCATGAAAGAGATATCCATGATTAATTACAAGACAATTCGGGAACAGGTTTCAACGTATATCCGAGATCAAATTTTACAGTCAAAAATTAAACCGGGAGAGCGTATCCTGGAACAGGAAATTGCCGATGAGCTGGAGATCAGCCGCGGTCCGGTACGCGAGTCCCTGCGCCAACTGGAGCAGGAGGGACTTTTAGAGTACCGCAGAAACCGCGGCTGTGTAGTCCGCGAATTCCAGAAAGAGGATGCGGCGGAAATCTTTTTTATCCGCTCTGCCTTGGAGGCCGCTTCTGTTATGTATTGCGAGGGAAATATCCCGGACAGTTTGCTGGCTCAGATGGAAGAAGTTCTGAACCGCATGCAGGACACAGCGGATAATGGCGAATTGACAGAGTTTGTGGAGCAGGACCAGATGTTTCATAGCCTGATCGTAAAAGCATGCGGTCTGGAACGGCTGTATGCTTTATGGAACAGCCTGACGCCTGTGAGTATTGCTCTGTTTATGACGGACAGCCGGAAAAATTTTGTTCTGAAAAAGCAGTATCTCAGGCATAAACAGGTTTTGGAGGCCTTGAAATCAAAGGATGTGGATCAGGCCCAGAAGGCGATCTATGCTCATTATGTAAAGACAGAAGCTTTATTCAGCGATAAGGAATAAAATATATTTTCATACCTTAAATTGTTGACAATCTACAATCTACAATTTATAATGGAACATAGAAGGGAGTACGCAGAGTCGTACACCTTAAAATTGTCAACAATATACAAAATGCAATGCACAACAAAGGGAACCATTGGAAAGGAGAAAAGCATGAAAAAGCATGAGATCGCAATCGGAATTCTGGGTGCCACCGGCGTGGTGGGAACGGAAATGTGTAAGGTTCTTGAGGAAAGAAACGTACCATGTGCAAGTCTGCGCCTCCTGGCTGACAAGTCGGAGGCCGGAAAAAAGGTGATTTTTCGCGGAAAAGAGCTGGTAGTTGAGGAAGCCACCGATGATTCCTTTGATGGCCTTGATATTTTGCTGGTGGCTGTATCAGATGCAGTGAGCAGGCGGTTTTCTCCAGTGGCGGCTGCAAAAGGTGTAGTGGTAATTGATAATAGTTCTGCATATCGTATGGACCCGGATGTTCCTCTGGTAGTACCTGAAGTGAATCCCCAGGACATCTCGTGGCATAAGGGAATTATTGCCAATCCCAACTGTTCCACCATTATTGCTTTAGTTGCAGTCCATGCTCTTCATCAGGCGCATCCGATCAAACGTATGATTGTCTCCACCTACCAGGCTGTGTCCGGTGCGGGAATCAATGGATTAAAGGAGCTGGAAGAACAGGCGGCTGATTATGCCAGTGGCAGACCCATTTCGGAAAATAAGGTATTCCAGCATCAGATTGCTTTTAACCTGATTCCGCATATTGATGCATTCCAGGATAACGGATATACCAAAGAGGAACTGAAAATGTTGAATGAGGGGCGCAAAATTCTCCATGTCCCCAATTTGGATATTACTTGTACCTGCGTACGCGTCCCTGTATTAAGGAGCCATTCGGAATCCATTTATCTGGAGTTTCATGAGAAGGTATCCGTACAGGAGGCGAGGGAATTAATCTCTGCTGCGGCAGGTACGAAGCTGGTGGATGAGCCGGATAAAAATGTATATCCAATGCCTCTTGATACCTCCAATCAGGATCTGGTTTTTGTGGGACGCGTCCGCCAGGATTTGACAGAGGAGAAGGCTATCGATCTCTGGTGCTGCGGTGACCAGATCAGAAAGGGAGCAGCAACCAACGCAGTCCAGATTGCAGAGCTCATCATCGCACAAAAATGGGGCTAGGGTTGGAGGTGGACGGATGAAGCTGCTTGTACAGAAATTTGGCGGTACTTCCGTTGCCACCAGGGAATCCAGAGAACTTGTCTGCGAGAAAATCCGAATGGCCCAAGAAGAGGGATGGTCAGTGGTAGCTGTGATTTCTGCCATGGGAAGAAAGGGAGAGCCTTATGCAACGGATACTTTGCTGGAGCTGTTCTCCGATGGAAAACCATTACCGTGCAGCAGAGAGCAGGATGCCATTTATGCCTGCGGGGAAATGATTTCCGGTGCCCTCATAGCCAATGAGCTTCAGGCAAAAAGAGTGAGATGCGTATTCTTAAACGGGGAGCAGGCAGGAATCATAACCAATGCCAGGTATTCGGATGCAGATATTCTGGATATCCGTCGGGATGCAATCCTGGGGTGGCTGAAAAAGGGCTATGTGGTGCTGGTTGCCGGAGGACAGGGGGCGACGGAACAGGGCGATTTTACCTCCATTGGCCGCGGCGGCGGTGATACTACTGCCTGCGCCATAGGGTACTATTTATATGCAGAGGAAGTACGGATTTACACGGATGTGGATGGTATTTTCACTGCTGACCCAAGAATTGTCAAACGGGCATATCCGATAACGGATATGGATTATGAGCAATGCCTGAGAATGGCCAGGTGCGGAGCCAAGGTGATTCATCCCAAGGCAGCAGCCTATTCCCAGATGGGAGGCCGGGATGTTTTAAGCGTCCGCTCAACCTTTACAGATGAACCAGGCACAAGGATTGGAACTTATGAAAGCGGCTGTGTTGGTGTGACTGCCCTTAGAAATCAGAGATATCTCCGGTGTGAAGCTTCAGAGAAATCTCTATGGTATCCATATTTGAAACAGGCAGACATACTTGTGGAGGATGGCGGATTTTGGCATGGAATTTGGAGGGCAGACAGAGCAGATTCTTTAAAACTACCGGAGGAGGCCGTAATTCGGGATGTGATTTTTGCTATTGGTTCCCGGGGCGCAAAATTCCCGGAGAAAGCAGAATGCAATTGGCCTTTGGCAGAAGAAAAATTTAAAACAGACGAGCTCTGTATGGCAGTTATTGTGAAACCGGAGCATTATGCAGAGTTAATTAACCAGATACATGATGATCTTTGCATTACAAATGCAGATTGAATAAAAAGAATGGAGAGATGAGAATGAGCAATTTGATTTACGAAAACACCTGGGAAGAAAACAAGAAAGCCATGGAGGAAAGAAAACTGGCGATTATTCCTGTGGGAAGTACAGAACAGCATGGTCCGGCTCTTCCCGTTGGAACGGATTGGATGGTTGCAGAATATTTGGCAAAGCAGGTGGGAGAAAAGTGCAGCAAGGCAGTGGTAACTCCGGTGGTTCCCTTTGGACATGCTTTATACCACAATGATTTTCCAGGTACATTGGCAGTGTCCCAGGCTACACTCTGCACCTATGTGAAAGAAATCTGCGAGCAGCTTGTGAACTACGGAATTACCCATATTCTGTTTATCAACGGCCATGGCGGCAATAACAACGCACTGTATGACGTGGGACAGTATTTCCGTCATAAAAAAATTCCGGTTGCCAACATTCAGTGGTTTGAAGTTGCAGGAGCCCTTAATAAAGAATGGGGACTCATCGGACATGGTGATATCATTGAGACTGCTGTGATGTTACATATTGCTCCCGATACTGTGAAACTGGAGCGGGCACATATTCCGGAGAATAAGCAGTATGGAAACATCAAAATTCTGGACCTGCACCGGGGCGAATTTGAAAAAGCCAGTGTTTACCTGAATATCCGGACAAAAGATGCCAGCTCCAGCGGCGACCTGATTGAGTATGGCCATTCTTCCGATGTGGATTACACAAAGAGCCCCAAGGATGCGACGGCCGAAACAGGAAAGGCTGTCTGCGAAGCCGTTGTGGATTATACATTGCGATTCATTGACGAGTTCATGAAGTTTAATTTCTAGTTTTCCAGAATCTCACCCATAAATATCTCCTTCATTTCCTTGTTATCTCTCCTCGTTTCAGATATAATATGAGAGATAACAGGAATGGCAGGGGATTTTTTATTATGTAGGAAACTCCTCTGGAGTCTCCTATGCAGCAAAAAATCCCTCCGGGTAGGGGCGCAGGGTCTGCCCCAACGGAGTACGGCCCATGCACAGTGAGGGTACTGCGGCGGAGCGGAATAAATGGCTGTATCTAAGGAAAGGAGAGGAGACCTTGTACATAATTCGTGTGAGAATGCGAAAACTTGGAAAGAAGAACCGGGGAACTGTGGAGCCGGTGGAATTTACCCTGGAGGAGAAGCCGGGGACCGTGAAGGAGCTGATCACCGGGCTTGTGAAGCTTGGAGTGAAAGAGTATAACGAGAGAAAGGATACGGGACAGATTCTTCCGTATCTTACAAAGGAAGAGATTGCCCAAAAGGCCTCCGCAGGGAAGGTATCCTTTGGAGTGCGGGGCGGAGAGGACGCAGATGAAGACCAGGCGGTGGAGAATGCCCTGCAATGTTTTGAGGATGGGATTTTCCGGGTGTTTGCCGATGATGAAGAGTTGGAACGGCTGGAACAGGAGATTCCCTGGCGGGAGGAGACTGTGCTTACATTTGTCCGGCTGGCCATGCTGTCCGGTTGGTAAAATTTACAGATAAAGGAGACATGAATGGACGGAAAAAGAACATTCACGAGAAAACAGAAATTCCGCCTCTTGGCGCTGATGCCCGTATACTTTATTGTGGCTGGCGTGATTTTACAGCCGCTTCCTGAGATCATACCGGGCTTATGGGCCATCATCCGGGAACCGGACTTTTTAATTACAGACTATTTTATCATCGGAGGAGTGGGAACGGCGCTGATCAATGCAGGCCTTTTGACGCTTCTTTGCATTTCTATCATATATTCCCTGGGAATGGAGATGGACGGGCACACCATTACGTCCTGCTGTCTGATGTTTGGATTCTCTCTGTTCGGAAAAAACCTTTTAAATATCTGGACCATTTTGTTCGGCGTTTACCTGTATTCCAAATATCACAAAATGCCCCTTTCCAGATATATTTATATTGGATTTTACGGCACCAGTCTGTCGCCGATCATTACGCAGATCATGTATATTTCCCACCTGCCTTATGGTCTCAGACTTTTCATCAGTCTGCTGGTGGGAATCGCCATCGGCTTTGTCCTGCCGCCGCTTTCTACCCATGTCCACTACGCCCATAAAGGATATTCTCTGTATAACGTGGGCTTTTCATCAGGAATTATTGCAACGGTGATTGTATCGCTCTTAAAATCCTTTGGAGTAACCACAGAGTCCAGGCTGATATGGTCCTCCGGGAATAACGGACTTTTTCTCCTAGTGCTGGGCGGCTTTTTCTTTCTTATGGCCATAGGTTCCATTGTCCTCGGGGGATGGGAAGTGGTCGAGTCTTACCATACAATTTTAAAGAGTACAGGGATCGCCGGAACCGATTATCTGAAGGAGGAAGGCGGGGCTGCCACCTCCTTTAACATGGCGGTAAACGGACTTTTTGCCATGCTGTTTGTGGTTTGCATCGGCGGAGATCTGAATGGTCCCACCATCGGCGGTATTTTTACCATTGTGGGCTTCAGCGCTACCGGAAAGCATTTGAGAAACATTGCTCCCATCATGTTCGGGGTTCTGTTTGCAAGCTTCACAAAGCGGTGGAACATCACAGAGCCGTCCCCCATGCTGGCGCTCTTATTTTCCACTACGCTGGCACCCATCGCCGGGGAGTTCGGCGTACTTATGGGGATTCTGGCCGGATTTCTCCACTCATCAGTGGCTTTGAATGTGGGAATTGTTTATGGAGGAATGAATCTCTATAACAATGGATTTGCCGGAGGAATTGTGGCCATCTTCATGGTTCCGGTGATTCATTCGGTTATGGACCGCAGAGCGCGGGCAAAGGGAGAAATTTCCCTTTAAAGTATTTGTTTTGGAGGCCTTTCTGTCATGAAAAAATATCTGGCCTGGCTGCCGGCCCTTTGTATTGCAGCCGCGATTTTCTGCTTTTCCGCCCAGCCTGCGGATGTATCCACAGAGGTAAGCGATGGTGTCACCAGACTTCTTCTGGCTATCGCCATGAAGCTTAATCTGATGCAGGCAACGCCGGAGCGGCTTTATGAGCTCTGTGTGATCTTAAGCACGCCTGTGCGTAAATGCGCTCATATCACAGAGTTTACCGTATTCCATGTGTCAGTTCTTTTCGGACTGCGGCAGTGGGGATTCTCCGGAAAGAAATGGTTAAAGACGGCCCTTATGGTGACGGTTTTCTATGCGTGTACCGATGAATTCCATCAGCTTTTCGTTCCGGGCAGGGCCGGGATGATACAGGATGTGATGATTGACAGCATCGGGGCAGCGGTAATTACCGCTGCCCTCTGGTACCGCTCTGGAAATTAACATTGCATTTTACAGGGAAATATGATATAGTATCCCCCGTACCAAGGTCGCAAAAAGCCCCGTGGTACGGGGATTTTTGCATAAGCAGACCGGTGAGTTCGAGACCTTCCTCACCTAAAACAAAACTAAAGGAGAAAACAGAATATGAAAGACAACAAGCAGACAAACAGCCCGTTGTACCAGATTGTGTACGGAGCCGCTATTGCCGGAATTTACATCGTATTGACGATGCTCTTCCTTCCCATCAGCTTCGGCCCAATCCAGTTCAGAATCTCGGAGGCGCTCTGCGTACTTCCCTACTTCACCCCGGCGGCAATTCCCGGTCTCTTTATCGGATGCCTGCTCTCCAACTTCCTTGGCGGGGCAGCAATGCTGGATGTGATTTTTGGAAGTATCGCAACTCTCATTGGAGCCGTTGGCTCCTGGATGCTGAGGAAAAACCGCTTCATGGTTTCCCTTCCGCCGATTCTGTCCAACACCATCATCATTCCCTGGGTGCTGCGTTACGCCTATGGCTCTGAGGATATGATCTGGTTTGCCATGATTACCGTTGGAATCGGTGAGATTCTGGCAATCGGAGTGCTGGGCCAGATTTTACTGGCAGCGCTTTCCAGATACCGTACCGTGATTTTTGGCAGAAGAGCTGCAGCTTAAAAAATAACCTGGCAGGATAGCGATAAACTATCCGGCCAGGCTTTTTATTTGCCTTCGTGCCGTTTATAGGCCCTCCAGGTGGTGGCCAAAAGATGGATGTCATGGAGATACTCTTCCTTAATCTGTGTGGCCAGAGCTGCCTTATGGGGAGCTGATTTTACAAGTTCAGGCGTATGGTAGGCTTCATCGGAGATGGCTTTAAAAACATCGGAAAACTCATCAATGTCCGCCTTTGAATAGGTTTCGCAGGGCTCCGGCGTAAAGGGTTCCGGGATAATTCTTGGGTGATGGCTGGAAAAATAGCTTTGGAGGCCATAATCCACAACCCGGCGGTCAATATCGTCGGTGGTGACTCCGGTTTCTTTTGTAAGAGGTTCCCAGCTTAACCGGGACTGCTCGATGCGCCTTACACCTTCTGCAAGGGGGAGGGACAGGCCTTTCACCTCCGAAAGACGGGTCAGCAGATAGTTGTTATTTAATATAGAAAGTTCTGCTGCCTGCTTCAGGCCCTCTCCGCCCAGAGTCCGGATATAGGCATAGGCTTTAAGGACCACGGATGGATTGCCGTAGAATTTACGGATTTTTCCAATGCTTTCTTCACAGTCATAATCAAAGTAATAGTTCTTTCCGTCAAAACGAATCGCCGGATTGGGGAGAAATGGCTCCAGCTCGGCGGTGACGCCCTGTGCGCCGCAGGCCGGCCCCTGGCTTCCGTGGGGAGCGGAAAAGGATTTATGAAGATTATAGTGGCACATGTCAAAGCCTGCGTCTCTTGCCCTTGTGATACCGAAAAGTCCGTTTAAGTTTGCCTGGTCGTAGATACAGAGGCCGCCGACGGCATGAACGGCATCCACAATCTCTCTGATATGGGGATTGTAAAGCCCTGTATCTTCCGGGTTTGTAATCATCAGGCCTGCAGTATGGGGGGAAAGAGCGGCTTTTAAAGCCTGCACATCGGGATATCCCGATTCATCCGGCATCAGAGTAATGACCTTGTATCCAGCCGTGGCCGCTGCGCCGGGATTTCCGGGGTGGGAGAGCATGGTGGTAATAATTTCATCCCTCTGCTCGCCCTTATGATACTTTTCATGATAGGCTCTAAGGACCAGAACATTGGAAAAGATTGCCTGGCTTCCGCCTCCCGAAAGCAGGCAAAACGCATCCATACCGGAAATTTCCTTTAAGTATTCTGCTGTGTTATATAAGATCTCCAAAATTCCCTGGACGCTTTCTTCCGGCTGATAGGGGTGCAGTTCCCGGATTTTCGGGCTTTTTGCGAAAGATTCGTGGACAACCGGATTGTACTTCATGGTACAGGTTCCAAGACCGATGTCAATATCGAAAGCAGCTCCTATGGTCTCTTGGGAGAGTCTTAGATAGTGGCGCAGAACCTGGGGCTGGGACATTTCAGGAAGCTTCGGTGCTTTTTTTCGTAAAAGTCCCGGAGGCAGAAGTTCGCTTACATCAGCAGTGGATGCCAGAATCTCAGGCTCCATTTCCGGAAGAAGAACGCCGCGTTCTCCTTCACTTCCCAGCTCCATTATGATGGGTTCATCCCATCGCGCTTCGTGAAAATTCTTTCGGTTCATCGGCATTCCTCCTTTATGGCCTGTCTGAGGGCATCACACAAATGGTCAATTTCTTTTGCAGTGGTAATCTCGCTGATACAGTAGAGCGCGCTCTGTCCGAACTCCGGAAAGTCTCTGGAAAGATCTCTGCCGCCGAAAATCTTATGTTCCATAAGAAATTGGTTGATTTCCCGGACTGTTTTGCCGCAGGAATCGAAATTTATAATGAATTCCTGGAACTTTGCGCCGCCCAGAGGATCCACGGTTATCTGGGGAATTTCGGACAGTTTTTTAACCGCATAGTTGGTTCTGCGTATGATTTGTTCGCCTAACTCCTTCATTCCTCCCGGCCCCATTAAGGCCAGATAAACTCCAGCTACAATGGCCCAGAGACCGGAAGCAGTTCCGAAATATTCATTGGCCAGTTCCCGGCTTCCATGGGAGCAGCGTTCATTTAAAGCGCGTCCCCAACCAAACTCCCCTTCATTCTGTGTTTGGGCGATTCCATAAAGGTAGGTTGGCATTTCTTTTATATAGCGGGGGTCATCCCGAACTCCGATGAAGCCAGCGCATCCGCCGCCGTAGTGCATACCAATTCCCAACGGTTCTATATCTCCGCAGACAATGTCGGCTCCGTAATTGGCGGGGCTTTCCACTATTCCCAGGGAAGCAACATCGGGAGAGACAATGAAAACAGCGCCGGCCTCATGGGCCATGCGGCCGATTTCCTCTGCATTTTCTTCAAAAAAACCCAGATAGGACGGGTTTTCCAAAAAGACAGCAGCCGTTTTGTCTGATAGCATAAAACGCAGCTTGTCAAGGTCTGCCCGTCCGGTTTTTGGGTCACAGTCCATCAGACGGATCTGTGCCACGTCATGACAGTAGCTTCTTACCTGTGAAAGAATTTCCGGGTTCATGGTAGAGGGGAGAAGCAGTTCATTTCTCTGGCCGCTGCTTCCAATTCGGAGGGCCATTCGCAGGGAGGAGCAAACTGCCTGGCCGGCATCATAGGTGGTATAGCTGATGACATCCAGGTCCAAAAGTTCTCCCATCATACTCTGGTATTCAAAGATTGCCTGCATTTTTCCATGATCAGAGTATGTATCGCCACAGTATGCAGTGAGAAATTCTGCCCGGCCTGCTATTTCATCACAAACAGCGGGAACAAAATGGCGGTAGCATCCTGCGCCGAGAAAGTTCAGATACTCATTGCAGGAGCTGTTCTTATTGAGAATGGATTCCACATGTGCTGTCAAGGCATATTCTCCGGAAATGGGCTCCGGCAGGTTTAACGGCCTGTTAAGGCGGAGGTCTTCAGGAATGACGCTGTTATATAAGTCTGAAACAGAAGAAATACCAAGGGCATCCATCATTTCTTTTTTGGTCTTTGGGGCACTGTTTGGCATATACGGATATACAAAGGGTTTTTTCATTGGCACCACACTCTTTCTGAATTATATCCCATTGATTTCTTTGACAAAGTGGCATGCAACAAAATGTTTGGGCATTACCTCTTCCAGAGTCGGCTCTTCCTGATGACACCGTTCTTTGGCATAGGGGCATCTGGCGGCAAAACGGCAGCCAGGTTTCGGATTGATTGGGGAAGACAGCTCTCCACGCAGCAACTGGCGTTTTTTCTTTTCTGTTCCGTATACAGGAAGCGGAACCGCAGCTAAAAGCGCCTTGGTATATGGATGGAGACGGTTCAGGAAAATATCCTTGTCACTGGCTAGTTCTACCATTTTTCCCAGGTACATCACAAGAATTTCATCAGAAATATGTTTCACAACGGATAAATTGTGAGTGATAAACAGGTAGGTAAGATTTCGTTCCTCCTGAAGGTCCTGCATCAGATTGAGAATCTGTGCCTGAATGGAAACGTCCAGAGCAGAAACCGGCTCATCGCAGACGATGAATTTGGGATTTAAGGCCAGGGCTCTGGCTACGCCGATACGCTGACGTCTTCCGCCATCCAGCTCGTGAGGATAGGAGTTTGCCAGGCGTCTGGCCAGACCAACGGTATCCATAAGATCCAGAACCTGTTTTTCCAGATCAGCTTTTGATGAAACACGATTATAAATCTGAAGAGGTTCGGCGATGATTTCGCTGACCGATTGTCTGGGATTTAGTGATGCGAAGGGATCCTGGAAAATCATCTGCATATTCTGGCGGATATCTTTAAGCTCCGCTTTGGAAAGATCGCTGATATCCTTTCCTTCAAAAAGAATCTGCCCCTCAGTACGCTCTAAAAGATGTACCAGTACACGGCCCAGAGTGGATTTTCCACATCCGGACTCGCCCACAACGCCAAGGGTTTTGCCTTCCTCGATGGAAAAACTAACCCCATCCACCGCATGGAGAGTTCCTTTTGGCGTCTTAAAATATTTTTTAATGTTTTTTGCTTCTAAAATGGCTGCCAAAATGCATTCCTCCTAATCCTTTAAATATTTCACGCAGCGAATGGTGTGACCCGGAGCCACTTCTACCGGAGAGAATTTTTCCTTCATACAGCGGTCCTGGCAATCGGGACAGCGCAGGCAGAAGCTGCATCCCTTCGGGAGATTGGTCGGATCCGGCATGAGACCTTTAATGGGCTTTAAGCGGCGCACATCCTCATTGAAGTTGGGGATGGAGCCAAAGAGGCCAACACTGTACGGATGCATGGTGTGGTTATAAATATGATCCAGGGTTCCATATTCCACAATTTCTCCGGCATACATGATGGCGGCCTTGTCACAGATATCAGCCACTACCCCCAGGTCATGGGTAATCAGAATCAATGTGGTTTTGAGTTCTTTGATAATGCGCTCGATCATCTCAAGGACCTGTGCCTGAATAGTCACATCCAGAGCTGTGGTAGGCTCATCGGCGATCAAAAGAGAGGGGTTTCTGGCCAGGGCAATGGCAATAATGACACGCTGCTTCATTCCGCCGGAGAACTGGTGCGGATACTCGGAATATCTTTCTCCGGGAATGCCAACCATTTCCAGCATTTTCTTCGCCCTCTTGGTGGCTTCCAGACGGGATACTTTTTCATGGAGGTGGATGACCTCACAAATCTGGTCGCCGACAGTAATAACAGGATTCAAAGCGGTCATGGGATCCTGGAAAATCATGGATATTTTTTCACCGCGGAGCTTTCTTAACTCGCTCTGGGAAAGCTTTGTCAGATCTCTGCCCTCAAAGATAATTTCACCGCTTTTAATTCTTCCCGGAGGAGAAGTAATGAGCTGCATGATGGACAGGGCTGTGGTGGTTTTTCCGGCTCCCGTTTCTCCTACCAGGCCAAGGGCCTCGCCCTTTTCCAGGGTAAAGCTTAAATTATTTACTGCCTGAACGATGGATTTGCCGGAAGTATATTCTACGGTTAAATTACGGACTTCTAAGATAGGTTCTGCCATAATATTCCTCCTTAAACCTTTAATTTCGGGTCCAGGGCATCGCGAAGGCCATCCCCCAGAATATTGAAGGCGAATACAGTAATCATAATCATCATACCCGGGAAGGTAACAACCGGCCAGAAGTCACGGATATAAGCGCGTCCGGCAGAAAGCATGGAGCCCCATTCCGGTGTGGGCGGAGTAATGCCAAGTCCCAGGAAGCTTAAGGAAGCAGCAGAGAGAATCGCAATGGCAATGCTCATGGTAGCCTGGACAATGATCGGAGCCAGGCAGTTGGGGAGAATGTGCTTCACGATTAAGCGAAAGTCGCTGGCGCCGATGGAACGGGCCGCTTCAATATATTCCATCTGCTTTACCGACAGAATGGAAGCCCGGACAATTCTCGCATATCCGGGGATAGCGCCGATTCCTACGGCCACAATCAGGTTTCCCAGACCAGGGCCCAGAGCGGCGGCGATGGAGAGGGCCAGAAGAATATTGGGAATGGCCAGAACCACATCGACGATTCTCATGATAATATTATCGGCGACTTGACCGTAAAATCCGGCAATGCATCCCAAAATGACACCTGCCAGACAGGAAAAGGATACGGAGATCAGTCCAACTGCCAGAGAATAGCGGGAGCCGTAAATCAGGCGGCTTAGAATGTCCCTTCCATAGTCATCCGTTCCGAAGAGAAATTCCCGGCAGGGATAGATAAACTGCCGGGACAGATCCTGGTCATCCGGCCCGTAGGGAGCGATTTGTTCGGCGAATATGGCCATAAGTACCAAAAGGATGATGATGCCAAGGCTTAAAATAGCCATTTTGTTTTTGGCGAATCTTCCCATAATTTCTTTCATCTGACTCTGCTTTTTAATTACAATACGCTCTTCAGTTTTTTCAGGCATTGGTCACAGCCCCCTTTCCTGCAGTCTGGGTTTTCTTGGGCTTGATATACTGGGAACGGATCCTTGGATCCACAAAGGCATACAGAATATCAATAATCAGATTGACAATGGAGGTGGAGAATGCTATTAACAGTACTCCGCCCTGAACAATCGGATAGTTTTGCAGTTTGATGGCGTCTACCATGAGCTTTCCGATCCCGGCAATGGAGAATACGGTCTCTGCCATAACAGCACCGCCCATCAGACGTCCGAACTGGAGACCTGCAACGGTGATAATAGGAATCAGAGCGTTGGGAAGCGCATGACGGAGAATGACAAAAATTTCTTTCTGGCCTTTCGCCCGGGCTGTACGGATATAGTCCTGACGCACCACCTCCAGCATACTGGAACGGGTCATCCGCATGATGGTGGCAGTTGAGTTCATCCCCAGGGAAATAATGGGGAGAATCCAATGTAATGGGGTAGATAAGCCTGAAGGCGGAAGTATTTTCCAGTTGACTGCGAAAATAATAATTAACATCAGAGCCAGCCAGAAGTTGGGAATGGATACTCCCAGAAGAGAGAAAGAGGTGGCCAGATTATCAAAAATGGAATACTGTTTTGTGGCTGAGATGATTCCCATGGTCACGCCAAAGCACAGGGACAGTAAAACACCGGCTCCCGCCAGCTTGACGGTGGTTGGGAAACGATCCAGAAGTTCCTCTGTCACTGGACGTTTGGTGGAATAAGAAGTTCCCAAATCACCATGAAGAACTCCTTCCATATAATTGATATACTGGACCAGATACGGTTCGTTTAATTTCAGGTCATTCCGGAGCTGTTCCTTCTGTTCG
Source organism: Clostridium sp. (assembly GCA_021770825.1). Taxonomy (GTDB): domain Bacteria; phylum Bacillota; class Clostridia; order Lachnospirales; family Lachnospiraceae; genus CANRXD01. Next base: position 115,589 of record JAETQD010000005.1, read on the forward strand.
ATGGTGGCGCTGTCACCAAGCAGCATGTCCGCTGCATCACCGGGAGTAAAATACATCATGGTAAAGATAATCAGAGAAACGCCCAACAGAACCGGAATCATCATAAGAATACGTTTTCCGATAAAACGAAGCAATTTTGCAACTCCTTTCTTCCAATTAGAATGGATGCGCCCCGGTTAAAACCGGGACACATCAAGAAGATTTATGGGGTGTGCTTATTCAGCTACACTGATTTTTTCCATTTCAAGATAGTTCATGGCATCAAATTCAAAGCCTTCAACCTTATCAGAAAGTGCATAGATCGTCTTTTTAAATGCGATCGGAAGACTCCATTTTGCTTCCCACAGATAATCGCAGATTTCGTTGTAGGCGGCAGCACGTTCATCCACATCGTAGATGGCCTTGGCATCTGCCAGCATCTGGTCCAGTTCAGCATTGTTGGAATTTAAACGGTCACCGAAAGCAGAGTCATAGATGATCAGTGTGCTGGCGGGGTCAGAGGCGCTTCCGTTACGGATACCAACCTGAAGGGTGTTGCCCTGGGCCAGGTAAGCCGCTACCTCGGCAGTAGAAACATTGGTTTCCACTCCAATTTGCTTCCACATGTTCTGGATGGCTTCTGTAATTCTCTGCATTTCTTCCAGAGGCTGTACAACAAAATTGATGGTCAGGCCGTCTGCATATCCTGCTTCTGCCAGTAATTCCTTGGCTTTTTCCACATCATAAAGGTTGGGATCGTAGGTTTTGGCACCTAAGAGTGTTGTAGGCATGATGCTGTCAGCTACCGTTGCGGTTCCCTTATATACTGCCGTGACAATGGATTCACGGTCAATAGCGGATACCAGAGCTTGGCGGACACGGATATCGGATAAAACAGGATCCTGCATATTAAAGGTAACGGTGGTGTACTGGTAACCGGTTCCCATTTCCACATGGAGCCCTTCTGCCTCCTCCAGACGTGCTACCTCACTGGCCAGAACATTTAAGCAGATGTCCGCATTTCCGGTTTCCATCTCGATTACACGGTTTGCAGATTCAGTGATGATCTTAAATACGATATTGGGAGTCTTCGGGGCCTCTCCCCAGTAGTCCTCATTGGCAACCAGGCGGAGTTCAGTTCCGGTCTGCCATTCAGCAAGCTTATAAGGACCTGTACCCACAGGGGCATGGCCGTAGGCATCTTCTCCAAGTTCTTCCACAGCACGCTTGCAGACAATACCGCCGCGCTGGCCGTTTAAGGTGTCATAAATGGATGCATCCGGGGATTTTAACTTGATTTCAACGGTTAAGTCATCAATAGCTTTCGTATTTTCCCCATCAAAGGATTTAAAAGTGGAGGAGCTTCCGGGATTGGTGCAGGCACGTGCGATAGTGTAACGGACGTCCTCAGCAGTGAGTGTATCTCCATTGTGGAACTTGACGCCTTCACGGAGATAGAATCGGAAGGTGGTATCGTCAATCTGTTCCCATTTTTCGGCAAGGGCAGGTACCGGGGATTTATTTTCGTCCAGAGTAATCAGGGTGTCATAAATCTGAACGGTTACTGCTCCGCAGGACATTTTTCCCTGAGCCTGAGGGTCTAAAGTTGTGGGCTCTTCCCAGTGGGCGATAGTCAGCGTATCTTTGTAGGTGGGCTCACTGCTGGCACCGGACGTTTCCGCAGGGCTTTCCGGGCTGCTTTTTTGTCCGCATCCTGCTGCCAGAAGTGAAGTCATGGTCAAAGCGAGAAACAGAGACATGATACGGGCTGTTTTCCTTTTTTTCATAGGTAGATATCCTCCTTTTTATGATCGGTCTTATGGCCGTTTATTTATTGAACTTCCTCAATTCTGTAATGGTATCCGCCAGTCCGACGGTGAAGAGCTGGTCCACGTTCCATAAAGGATCACCGCCAGAGCGGAAGTGTTCTCTTAAGGTCAGCTCTCTGGCAACAGACTCCTCAGCTTTTTTCAGCGCTTCTTCATATCCATCCGGCGGCAGCACCACCACTCCGTCAGCATCACCGAACACGTAATCGCCGGGATTTACATGGGCTCCGGCACAGACAATAGGAATCTGGACTTCTCCGGTGGCTCCATAAATCATAGTAGTAACGGCGGAGATGCCGGTGCAGAAAACGGGCATGTCCAGCTTTTCAATAGCGCGGGAATCCGTTGCGGGGCCGTCAATGACGATTCCTGCCATGCCGCGGCTCTGAGCATAGGTTGCAACCATTTCTCCGCAGCAGGCAAAGGTGTTGTCTCCGCAGCGGTCTACCACAATGACCGAGCCCTTCGGCGCATGCTTGATTCCGTAATAGAGGGCACAGGAATCGCGTCCGGAAATCCGCACGGTGTAGGCAGGACCGATCATCCGGTTGTCGTCCCGGCGGATGGGTTTCACTTCCGGTTTCATATATCCCCCTCCGATATAATGGCCAACCGTGGCAGGGTCTACTGCCAGAAAGCGTTTGATGAGCGCCTCATCCATTTTCATGTTATACAGCTCCTTTCATTTTTAAGTTTTAAATTTATGAATTGACAGTTGCAGATATGAGATGTAATATACTAATATATTAACATAATACTATTATTTGCGGGATTTGACAATAATTAAATGAAAAATTTTCAAGATTTTTTCAAAATAATGTTACAAATTCCGTTTTAAAACCAAGATTATTGGCAAATTATGCCCTCAATCATAAGAAAAGGAGGAATGGAAATGGAAGGAACAAAGTGGATCAAGCTGATGAGCACAACAGAATTTGCAGAGAAGAAGACGGAATGTGACACAGTCATCATTCCCGTTGGGGCTACGGAAGGCTATGGCCCCCATCTGCCTATGGGATCTGACATTCTGGTGGCGCAGAAAATTGCAGAATTGACAGCAGAGAAGGTCAACGCAATGATCGGGCCCTCCCTGGAAGTCGGAGAATCCTATTCTCTGGGAAATTTCCCGGGAACCATATGTATCCGGCCGGAAACATGGACACTGGTTTTCCATGATATTATGGAATCTCTGGTGAAATGGGGATTTAAGAATTTCATGATAATCAATGGTCATGCAGGAAATGTCCCGCTGATTGGTCATGTGATTCGCAAAATGCAGGATGAATACGGAATTAAAGGCGCTCAGATCGACTGGTGGCGGTTTACACAGGCGAAAGGAGTTGGAATCCTGGAGAACACCGGATGGATGGCCCATGGACATGCCAGTGAATGCGGCACTTCTGTACTTCTTTATTTATATCCGGAATATGTGGATATGGAAAAAGCAGGGAATGCCGGGCCTGCCCGTGAAGGCTTTGTGCGGGATTCGGATATTGTCACCTATGTGCCCTTTAATAAGACAGCTCCAAAGGCACTGCTTGGGGATGCTACAATAGGAACTGCCGAAAAGGGAGAAAAAATTGTGGAACGATGTGTGGACAGGATTGTGGAATATATGAAATCAGAGTTTGAGTGTTAAGGAGGTTAATATGAAACAGAATTATCTTGCGGGTGTGGTCCAATTGGATCCAAGGGAAAATTATGAAGAGAATTTAAAGGCAGCAGAGGAGCTGATTGAAGTGGGAGCAGCCCGCGGTGCCAAGCTTCTGGTTCTGCCAGAGGTATGGACGTACCAGGGGCCCACTCCCATTGAACATGCGGAGGACATTCCTGGGGGGAAATGCTTTGAAATGTTGTCCCGTCTGGCTGCCAAGCATAAAATCTGGATCCATGGCGGCAGCATTACCGAACGGATTCCGGGAGATTCCGTAAAAACATACAACACCACCATGATTATTACACCAGAGGGAACCCTGGCTGCAAAATACAGAAAGGTGCATACTTTTGATGTGGACGTGGAAGGTGCAGGTTCCTACCGTGAGTCTGACCGTAAGAGAGCAGGGGAAGAGGTTGTCACCTGTGATATGGGAGATATGGGAAAGCTGGGCCTTTCTATCTGCTATGATGTGCGTTTCCCGGAGTTATTCCGTCTCCAGGCTTTGGATGGCGCCGATATCTTAACTCTGCCGGCTGCTTTCCTTCTTATGACGGGAAAAGACCACTGGGAGCCGCTGATCCGTGCCCGTGCCATTGAAAATGGATGCTATATGCTGGCATGCGGACAATGTGGGAAAAAAACCAGCGCTCATATGTATGGGCATTCTATGATCGTGGATCCCTGGGGACGGGTTATTGCCATGGCAGGCGAAGAGCCTGGTATTGCAGTGGCAGAAATTGATTTTTCCTATCTGGAGAAGGCAAGGAACCAGCTCTATACGCTGCAGAATCGAAGGGAAAATGTTTATACCTTAAAAAGAGCTTATTAGGGCAAAGCAGCTAGGGAGGTTTCGCTTGACATGAATGGAAATTGCGTTGTAAGATAACTAATAGGCCTGTTGGAAATAATTTCCAATGGCATGTTTAAGTACTTTGAGGAAGGAATTCTGGGAAATAGAATGGCAGTAAGAGGGACAGATGTATATGGCATCCTTAAAAATAAGATCGTAAGTCTGGAATTCTATCCAGGTCAGATACTCAAGGAATCTTCCCTGGTGGAACAGCTTCAGGTCAGCAGAACCCCTGTGAGGGAGGCGTTGATTCTCCTGGCAAATGAGAAGCTGGTGGAAATCTACCCGCAGCGGGGTACCTATGTTTCCAAAATCGACATTGAATATGTACGTCAGTTAATGAAAATGCGGCACGTGATTGAATTGGATATTTTCCTTGAATTGTGCAGGAAAAAACCGCAGATTCAGAAAAATTTTATTGAAAATATGTTTTCTCTTTCACTGGCAATTCAGGATAAGAACATTGCGGACTACCTGAGAATTGACGGCGAATTTCACCGCATGCTCTTTTCCTGTGCCGGTTATCCGGTAATTTGGGATAAGTTATGCCGCTCCCATCACACCCGGTACAGGCTTTTGGACATTTCATCGTTTAATGAAAAAATGCAGGATACCTATGATGAACATAAGAAAATTCTGGACTGTATTGTAAACGGAGACGAGCAGGGGCTTAAAGATACCATGGAACGGCACAATGACCCCAATATTGCAAGACAGAAAAAACTTATGGAGATGTACCCGGATTATTTTGGAAGTCTGAATACCCTGCAGAACCAGCGTCCGGAGCTTGCTGTTCTGTAAGAAAACAGAAAAGAAGGAACAAAGCAGAGAATCTATGGATTTTCTGCTTTTTTTGTGATATCATTAACAGGAAAAACCGGGACAAAAAGCGGCCCGGGGCTTTAGACATATATTATTATATGAATCCGAGAGGAGCAACGTATGTATCACATAGATTTTAAAAAGCCGAACCATGTCCATTTTATCGGCATTGGCGGCATCAGTATGAGCGGTCTGGCGGAGATACTTCTGGAGCGAGGTTTTACAGTTTCCGGCTCCGACTCCCATGAGTCAGAGCTGACAGAAAAGCTTAAAACCCATGGAGCAGAGATCTTTTACGGCCAGCGGGCAGAGAATATTATAGAAGGAATTGACGTGGTGGTGTACACGGCAGCGGTCCATGCGGACAATCCGGAGTTTGCGGAGGCCGTAAAACGGGGGCTTCCGATTCTCACAAGGGCTGAGCTTCTGGGTCAGATTATGAGAAATTACGGCCAGTCCATTGCTGTGGCCGGAACCCATGGTAAGACCACAACCACGTCCATGTTATCGGAAATTCTCATGGATGCGAAATTGGATCCGACGATTTCTGTCGGCGGAATGCTGGATGCCATCGGCGGAAATATCCGGGTAGGCGGCCCTGAGCTTTTTGTGACAGAGGCCTGTGAATACACCAACAGCTTCTTATCCTTTTTTCCCACCATGGAGCTTATTTTGAACATAGAGGCAGATCATCTGGATTTCTTTAAGGATATTGATGATATCCGTCATTCCTTCCGGCGGTTTGTGGAAATTCTTCCGGAGGACGGAGTACTGATTATCAACAGCGATATTAAAGATTATGAGGAAATCTTTCAGGGAATCCCGTGCCGCGTGATCACAGTGGGAAGTGATGCGAAAAAGAGCCATTACAGCGCAGCAGATATTACCTTCGATCACGATGCCTGTGCTTCTTTCACGCTTTTGGTGGATGGAGTTGAGACAGACAGGATTGCCCTTGGAGTGCCCGGTGTCCATAACGTATATAACTCCTTGGCAGCCATCGCAGCCGCCCATGAGCTGGGAATTGAAAATGAGCAGATTAAGGCAGGACTGCTGGCGTTTGCCGGAACCCATCGCCGGTTTGAGAAAAAGGGCGAGCTTCGGGGAATTACGATCATTGACGACTACGCCCATCATCCCCAGGAAATTGCGGCGACGCTGTCAACGGCACAGAATTATCCCCATAAGGAGGTATGGTGTGTCTTCCAGCCTCATACTTACACAAGAACCAAGGCACTTATGGATGATTTTGCCAGGGCGCTTTCCATGGCAGATCATGTGGTCCTGGCAGACATCTATGCAGCAAGGGAGACGGATACTCTGGGGATTAGTTCCGGGACGCTGGCAGAAAAGATAGCTGCTTTGGGGACAGATGCCTATTATTTCCACAGCTTTGAGGAAATTGAAAAATTTCTTTTGGAGAAATGTGTCAACGGCGATTTGTTGATAACTATGGGGGCCGGAGACATTGTAAAAGTAGGGGAAAAGCTGCTGGAACAGTAAGTTATCCACATTATCCACATAGTTTTCAACAGTTATCTGACGAAAGCTATGTGGATTTTTTGATTTACATAACTGAAATCCCATAAATGGGGAAAACCTTGGAAATAAAAGGCATTCGACAGGATTCGTGGAGTTTTTTCCTTTTTATGTCACATATTTATCCACGTTATCCACATTATCCACAATGAGAATTGTGGATGATTCCGGCTATTTCATTTTCCGGAAACCTGTGTTATGATGGGGACAGGAAGGAAATTAAGGTGAGGAAAGATGAATCTGGGGCTGAAAAACAGGATGTCCGTCTGCGTGACAGCCGTTTCAAACGAATTTATTGACAACTACATGGCGACAGCCAATGGGGAGTATGTGAAGGTGTTTTTATACCTTCTGCGCCATGAGGGCGAGGAGATCACCGTCTCCTCCATTGCAGATGCCTTAAATCATACGGATGCCGATGTGAAGCGGGCGCTTGCTTACTGGGAGGACGCCGGAATCCTGGAACGGGAGCAGACTGAGGCCGCTTCTCCCGCAGAAACGGCGGCCGGAGAGACCCTGGCAACGTCCCAGGCAGTTTTGGGAACCCCGCTTTTGGAAATCCCAGAGCCGGGAGACAGCTATGAACGCCTGGAGCGGCTCTCGGAGGATGAAGAGTTCTCAGCCCTTTTATATGCGGTGCAGCAGTATCTGGGGAAGACCTTTACCCAGATTGAGTGTGAGAAATTTGCGTTCTTTTACGATGGTCTTAAAATGTCTGCCGATCTTTTGGAGTATCTGGCGGAGTACTGCGCCGGAGGCGGCCATGGAAGTATCCGCTATATTGAGAAGGTGGCCCTAAACTGGTATCAGATGGGAATTAAGACCAGGGAGGAGGCCAGGGATTATACCCTGCGTTTTTCCAGGGATGTGTCGGCAGTGATGAAAGCTTTTGGCCTCACCAACCGCAATCCCGGTACCGCCGAGCTGGAGCTGATGAAAAAATGGTTCCGGGAATACGGCTTTGACAGCAGCCTGGTTACAGAGGCCTGCAACAGGACCATACGGGCCACGGGAGCGGCCAGCTTCCCCTATGCCGATAAAATCTTATCCGGCTGGAAGGAAAACGGCGTGAAGGTCCTGCGGGACGTGGAGGAGCTGGACAAACGGAGGAAGGTGTCCAGAACCCAGAGCCAGAACCGGGAGCGGGAGACAGGAAAGAGAACCGCGTCCTCCAACCGGTTCAAGAATTTTGAGGAGAGGTCCTATAACTACGAAGATTATGTCTGGGAAGGGATGAGAAAGCGGCAGCAGAAGGGAGGAACCGGAGATGGCACTGAGTAATTCACAATTTGACGCGATCATGCGGGTGTACAATAAGCGCCAGTTTCAGAACAAACGGGAACAGGACGATAGAATCCGGGAAATCTATGAGAAAATTCCGCAGATAGAAGCCTTAAATGATGAGATTGCCGCGTCCATGGCCCAGGCAGGCAGAAAGAACCTGATGGGAGATGCAGAAGGTGCAAAGGCCCTGAAAAAAGAGGCAGCCCTTTTAAGAGAACAGAAAATCCAGTATCTGAAGCGGAACGGATATCCGGAAAACTATATGGACATGCAGTATCACTGCAGTCTCTGTAAGGATACGGGACGGGTGGACGGAAAAAAATGCCGCTGTTTTAAGCAGATGGAAATTGAAATCCTATACGATCAGTCCAATATCAGGGAAATGCTGGGAAGGGAGAATTTTGATACCCTTTCCATGGCATATTATGACAGAGAGAAGATTGATGAGAAAAGCAAAATGACCGTCTATGATTATATGTCCATGGTGATTGAGGAGTGCAAGGCGTTTGTGGACCGCTTTGGAGAAGAAAAGGGAAGTATTCTGTTTACGGGAAATACAGGATGCGGAAAGACCTTTTTAAGCAACTGCATCGCCAGGGAGCTGATACGCAGGTGCTACTCGGTGGTATATCTGACGGCCACAGACATGTTCGACATTCTCTCAGAAAGCCGCTTTAACGGCAGGGATGAGGAGGACGCAAAGGACAGGGCCGCCTATATTCTGGAATGCGACCTGTTAATCGTGGACGATTTGGGCACGGAGCTCATCAATACTTTTACGGCGTCCCAGCTTTTTTACTGCATCAATGAACGTCTGAACAGGAAGAAAGGAACCATTATCTCCACCAATCTGAGCCTGAACCGGATGCGCGATGAGTTCACGGAGCGCGTCACCTCCCGGATTATGAGCCAGTATAAGGTCCTGCCGCTTTTGGGCGAGGATTTACGGCTTGTGAAGAAGGGGTTCGGGAAATTAGGTTGACTTGACAGATGGAAGGTGTTATAAAGGAAATGCAAGAGGCAGTGATAACCCAATGCGATATGGAGGAAGAGTATGCTGTACGAAGAGAAACAGATTGAGACAATCCCGGTGGGGCCTTTAGGGTTGATTCCCTTAAAGAGCTGTGAAGGCCTGGGAAAGAAAGTCGATGCCTGGCTGGCCGACTGGAGAAATGAAAGGGAAAGCGAGCACAAAACAACCATCGCTTTTGCCGGATACCAGAGAGATTCTTACATTGTAGGGTCAAGAACCCCGCGTTTCGGCTCTGGTGAGGCCAAGGGAGAGATTCTGGAGTCTGTCCGCGGAGACGACTTATACATCATGGTTGATGTATGCAATTACAGCCTGACCTATTCCTTAAGCGGAATGGTAAACCACATGTCACCTGATGACCATTACCAGGATTTAAAGCGTGTGATCGCCGCTGTTGGGGGAAAAGCGAGACGTATCAACGTGATTATGCCGTTCCTCTATGAGAGCCGCCAGCATAGGAGAACAGGAAGAGAATCCCTGGACTGTTCCCTGGTTCTTCGTGAGCTGGTGAGTATGGGAGTGGAAAATATCATCACCTTTGATGCCCATGATCCGAGGGTGCAGAATGCGATTCCCTTAAAGGGCTTTGAGACTGTACAACCCATCTATCAGTTCATCAAACATCTGCTGATGCATGAAAAAGATCTTCAGATCGACAGTGACCATATGATGGTCATCAGCCCGGACGAGGGCGGAATGAACAGAGCTGTGTTCTTTGCAAACGTCCTGGGACTGGATCTGGGTATGTTCTATAAGCGCCGTGACTACACAAGAGTGGTCAATGGCCGGAACCCCATTGTGGCCCATGAATTCCTGGGAACCAGCGTGGAAGGAAAAGATGTGATCATCGTGGATGATATGATTTCTTCCGGTGAGAGTATGCTGGATACCGCTAAGGAATTAAAGAGAAGAAAAGCCAGAAAGGTATTTGTATGCACCACCTTCGGACTTTTCACCGGCGGTCTTAAGAAATTTGACGAATATTATGAGAACGGAATCATTGACCGGGTGCTGACCACCAATCTGGTTTACCAGACACCGGAGCTCTTGTCCAAGCCTTACTACATTGACGTGGATATGAGTAAGTACATTGCCCTGATCATTGATAACCTGAACCATGATTCCTCCTTAAGCGAGCTTTTGAATCCCACAGGCCGTATCAACCGCCTGCTGGAGAAGTACCGCGCCGGAGAACGATAAAATTAAAATTACAGGACTTCCCTCTGCCAGGCAGTTGCAGAAGTTTGTCGAAATATGGTATAATTGTTACGATACGACAAACTACATGCAAGAACGCCGGCCCGGATCCGGGCCGGAAAAAGGCAGGGGGAATTTTTTTGGAAATTAAAGCGGATCTTTCCCTTCAAACAAAACAGGTCTTATCACAGGTGCAGATGCAGTCGTTGAATATTCTTAGTATGTCCATGACTGAACTTCAGGAATTTTTACAGAACGAAGAGATCGAAAACCCGCTGATGGAATATTCTGCGGAAAGGCCAGAGAGCGATGTCCCGGTCACTTACCGGGAATATGACCGTTTTTACAGCCGAGGGGCAAAGGATGACGATAGCGGCGAGGGCGAGCTTTATCAAGTGGAGAATGGCCCGCCTTCCGTTGAAGATATGGTAAATATGCAGCTTTCCTGGGATTATTTCGGAGAAAAGGAAAAGCAGATTGTGAATTTCTGTGTTCATTCTCTGGAACAGAGCGGATATCTGCCGATCCCGGCAAAGGAAATTGCAGAGACTCTGGGGGTGGAGTGCCCCCTTGTAGAGGAAGTGCTCACAGAGCTTAAGAAGCTGGAGCCAAGAGGTATTTTTGCCTCCGGCCTGGAAGAATGTCTTCTGCTTCAGATCAGAGGAATGGAGCGGGAGGAAGATCTGGAAAAGATTATCCGTTTCCACTTACAAGATGTGGCAGAGGGAAGAGTCAGCAACATTTCCAGAAAGACCAAGCTTTCTTCCGTGGAAGTAAGAAAGCTGATTCACATTATTAAAGAATTAAACCCACGGCCCCTTAACGGTTACGGCGGAGAAAGGGCCCAGTATATTCTGCCGGATATCATTTTAGGCTACCAGGATGGACAATGGACCATCAGCCTCAACGATAAATGGACAGGAAACATCGGCGTCAATGAGTTTTATGTCCGCATGATGGAAACAGCTCAGGATGAGGAGCTGCGGGCATATTTTGAAGAAAAGCTGCGCCGGGCCCGGTTTATTGTAAGTGCGGTGGAACAGCGCCGGAAGACCCTGGAGGGAATCGCCGAGGGAATCTTAAAAAGGCAGGCAGGTTATTTCCTGGGAAAAGAGCCCCTAAAGCCCATGACCCTGGAGGAAATTGCCGAAGAGCGGGAAATACATAAATCTACGGTGAGCCGTGCCATCCGCGACAAGTATATTCTGGCACCCACAGGCTGCCTTCTGATTCGGGATTTATTTACCACAGGAATTTCATCGGGAGAAAGCGGCAGTGAGGATGTGAGCCGGAATACGGTAAAAGCCCGTCTGAAAGCCCTGGTGGACCAGGAGAATAAGCAGAAACCGTACAGCGATGAACAGCTTGCAAAACAGCTTGGGGAAAACGGTATGCAGGTGTCCAGGCGGACCGTTGCAAAGTACAGAATGGAAATGGGAATCGGAGGCGCCTTCCAGAGACGGGAAGAAACTTAGATTTTGGTTGAAGTTCCGACATTTCTATACTATAGTAGATAGGCTGAAAATTTGAACTTGCTGGAGGTTATCATGTCATTTGTTTACAAAAGTCTTTTGCCGACACCGGAGGAAATCAAGGCGGAATTCCCGCTGGCTCCGGAGTTTGTGAAGATGAAGGCAGAAAAAGATAAAGAAATTGCAGATGTTTTCACTGGAAAGAGCAATAAATTTCTTGTGATCATCGGACCCTGCTCTGCGGACCGGGAGGACGCTGTCTGCGAATATATGGGACGGCTTGCCAAAGTCAATGAGCAGGTAAAGGACAAGCTGATTCTTATACCGCGTGTATACACGAATAAACCGAGAACAACCGGAGGCGGCTACAAGGGTATGCTGCACCAGCCGGACCCGGAGAAAAAGCCCAATATGTACGAGGGTCTGGTGGCCATCCGGAAACTTCATATGCGGGTGATTCAGGAGTACGGCTTCACCACAGCCGATGAGATGCTGTACCCGGAGAACCTGAGCTATCTGTCCGATGTGCTTTCCTATATTGCCATCGGCGCCCGCTCTGTGGAGAACCAGCAGCACCGCCTGGCTTCCAGCGGCGTTGATGTTCCGGTGGGAATGAAGAACCCCACCAGCGGCGATTTAAGCGTAATGTTAAATGCCGTTTATGCAGCGCAGCATGGACATGACTTCATTTTCCGTACCTGGGAGGTGGAAACTAAGGGAAATCCCCTGACCCATACCATTCTCCGCGGTGCGGTCAGCAAGCATGGACAGTGCCTGCCAAACTACCACTACGAGGATCTGGAGCTGCTTTACAGCCTGTACCAGGAGAGAGATCTTTTAAATCCGGCCTGTATCGTGGATGCCAACCACTCCAACTCCAATAAGCGGTATGAGGAGCAGATCCGAATTGTGAAGGAAGTGCTTCACAGCCGCCGTCACTCCGCAGATATCCATGACTTTATTAAGGGAGTCATGGTGGAAAGCTATCTGGAGCCGGGCTGTCAGAAAATCGGAGAGCATATTTACGGAAAGTCCATTACGGACCCGTGTCTGGGCTGGGAAGAGTCTGAACGGTTAATTTACGACATTGCTGAGTCTATATAAGCCTTGACAGAGCTAAAAGATTCTGCTAGGATAACGATGGTGGCCGTCGCCTGCTAAGCGGTGCCAGAACGAAAAAAGAAAACGGAGGGAAAAGATGTACAATACATTTTCTTGCTAATTGAGATGAGCATATTGAAGAAATTTAAGGGGATTCCCCTGTTTTTTGGTATGCTCGCACGCAGGAAAATGTTTAAGTCTTTTGCCGATGCTGTATAGAGGGAAGATACGGAAACTATACCATGTCATGCCGTGTCATACCATGTGTTTGTACAGAAAGCCGCGGGAATTAAGCGTTCCTGCGGCCTTTTTATTTCTGCAACAGGAGGTATGAGCATGGCATTTATTAATATTGTTGATTTATCATTTTCTTATGAAGGAAGCAGTGACATGGTATTTGAACATGTATCCTTTCGGATGGATACGGACTGGAAGCTTGGTTTTACCGGAAGAAACGGAAGGGGAAAAACCACATTTATGCGGCTTCTTCTGGATTCCGCCCGTAGGGAAGCAGACCGGAAATATGAATACAGCGGGACCATAACCGCTCCGGTTGGATTTGAATATTTCCCCTATGAGGTCATGGAACGGGAGCGGTTCACAGTGGAAATTGCGGAAGAACTTCTCCCCGGCTCCACGGATCCGGGGGAAATCTGGAAGATATTTAAGGAGTTTGCCAGCCTTGAATTGGGGGAGGATGTGCTGTACCGTCCCTTTTCCACCCTGAGTCATGGGGAGCAGACAAAGGTTTTGCTGGCGCTTTGCTTTCTGCGTGAAAACAAATTCCTGCTGATCGATGAGCCTACCAATCATCTGGATATGAGGGCCAGGGAGCTTTTAGGGGAATATCTGAAGAAAAAATCAGGTTTTCTTTTAATATCCCATGACAGGAGACTTCTGGATACCTGCACGGACCATACTCTGTCCATCAATAAAACGAACATTGAAATCCAGAAGGGGAATTTCTCCTCCTGGTGGGAGAATAAAAAGCGCCGGGATGCCTTTGAGCTGGCGGAGAATGAAAAGCTTAAGAAGGACATCGGCCGTTTAAAGGCAGCCGCCAGACAGTCCAGGGAATGGGCGGACCAGGTGGAGGCAACGAAAATCGGTCACAAAAATTTAGAAAAATTCGCAACAACCAAGTGCATAGATACCCGTGCATATATCGGCGAAAAATCCAGGCGGATGCAGATGCGGAGAAAGAATCTGGAGCGGCGCCAGGAACGGGCCATAGAGGAAAAGTCTGAGCTTTTAAAGAACCTGGAGGAAATCCAGGATTTAAAGCTGTTTCCCATGGAGTACCGGACAAACCAACTGGTAGAGTTTCGGGATGTGTCCATTGGCTATGGGGAAAAGACCGTGGCCGGGGGAATCCGTTTTCAGATCTGCCGCGGGGACAGGATTGCCCTGGCGGGGAGAAACGGATGCGGAAAAAGCAGCGTCATAAAGCTTTTGCTGTCCTGCCTGGAACCGCCTGTGGAGGGCGTATTCCAAGAGGCAGATAGAACGGAAATGACATACAGCGGAACCATTTATACGGGAAGTCAGCTTGTGGTTTCCTATGTGCCTCAGGATGCCGGATTCCTGAAAGGGACGCTTTCTGACTATGCAGAAGAAAAGGGAGTTGATCTTGAGCTTTTAATCCTGCTCCTGCGGAAACTGGATTTTTCACGGAAGCAGCTTGAAAAAAATATGGAAGACTTCAGCGAAGGGCAGAAAAAGAAGGTGCTCCTTGCCGCCAGTCTGGCAGCAAAAGCGCACCTTTATATCTGGGATGAGCCATTAAATTATATTGATGTGTTCTCACGCATGCAGATGGAAGCCCTGATTTTAAAGTACAAGCCAACGCTGATATTTGTGGAACATGACAGGGAGTTTATGGAACGAATTGCCACAAAAACCCTGGATTTTGGCTGCTTTACAAATTGGCGGCCTTCGGCAGAGTAAAGATAAATTCGGAGCCGACTCCCACCGTGCTGACCACATCAATGTTTTCACCATGGGCCTGGATAATTTCCTTTACAATGGAAAGTCCCAGGCCTGTGCCTTTTTTATCACGTCCCCGGGAAATATCGGTCTTGTAGAAGCGGTCCCAGATTTTTTTCATGCTGTCTCTGGGAATTCCCACGCCGGTGTCCTTAACGGAAACAAAGACCTTTTCGTATTTGATCAGGGTCTGAATGTAGATCACGGAGTCGTCATGGCTGAATTTGATGGCATTGTCAATCAGGTTATATAAAACCTGCTGTATCTTCCCAAGGTCCGCGTAGACCATCAGCACGTCCGTGGTAAAGGTCAGGTCCAAAACAATGTTTTTGGCATTGCAGATTCCCTCAAAGGTGGCTGCTGTGTCCTTGATGACCCGGTTGATGTCAAAATTGCTGCGGGATAGAAAGCCCTTGCTGTCCAGGGAGTTTAAGGTGAGCATGCCCTCGGTCAGCTTATTGAGTCGTTCCGTCTCGGAAATTACAATGTTAAAATACTTGCCGTAAAGCTCTTGGGGAATGGTGCCGTCTAAAATCGCCTCCAGATACCCTTTAATGGAGGTGAGAGGGGAGCGGAAATCATGGGACACGTTGGCGATGAAGGATTTCTGGTATTCCTCCATCTTGTTGAGCTCGCTGGACATGTAATTTAACGTGTTGGCCAGATATCCCATCTCATCGGTGGTTTCCAGTTTAATGGTGTGTTCCAGGTTCCCGTCGGCATATTCCATGGCTCCGGCTGTGATCTTCTTTAATGGAAAGAAAACAGTTTTTGTGAACACCAGAAGAATAATCAGGGACAGGATGAAAAGAATCCCTGAGGTCATGTAAACAATATTTAAAATCCGGTCCCGGTCTCTCTGTACCTGCGACATGGGCATATGAAGAACCACATAGCCGTAGGTGTTGAAATTTCCGGTGATGGGTGCCAGCACAGACAGGGTATTTTCCTCAAACATATTGAAAAATTTTCCCACCATATAAGAGTGGTTCCCGGCCGCTGTGGGGTCAAAGCCGACTACAACCGTTCCCACGTGGGAGCCCGGAGAAGTCTCTGCCACCACAGAACCGCGGTTATCCAGCACCCAGGCACTGGCGTCCAGGTAGGTGGCTACCGCCTGGAGCTGAGGATTTGCTGTGGAGAAATTTATATTTTTTCCCTGGTAGATGTCACTGTAAGAGGAGGCCAGAAGATTGGCCTCATCGTACATGGCATCGGATTTTTCTTCAATCAGGTACTGGTAGGTCATGTGGGATGAGAGGGTGGCAATGGTGATGAAGCCCAGAAGCCCAAACAGGAGATAACCCAGGATAAATTTACTGTAAAGGGAATGGGTCATCGTTTTACCTCAAATTTGTAGCCAATTCCCCATACGGTGGAAATTGCCCAGTTGTCGTTGTCCTTGATTTTTTCCCGGAGTCTCTTGATATGAACATCCACGGTCCTTGTGTCGCCGATATACTCGTAGCCCCAGATATGGTCCAGAAGCTGCTCTCTGGTGAATACCTGGTTGGGAGAGGATGCCAGGAAATAGAGAAGCTCCAGTTCCTTGGGCGGCATATCCACCGAATGTCCTTTATAGAGCACGGAATAGTTGGTCAGATTCACAATCAGATCAGGATATTCCACAAACTCTCCCTGCTGTTTGCTGGAGGAAGCCAGGGAAGCAGACCCTGCCTGGTAGCGGCGCAGCACTGCCTTTACACGGGCCACCAGCTCTTTGGAATCGAAAGGCTTTATCATGTAATCATCGGCTCCCAGCTCCAGCCCCAGGACCTTGTCAAAGATTTCGCCCTTGGCAGACAGCATGATAATGGGAACCTGGGAGGAGGTGCGGAGTTCTCTGCACACCTGATAGCCGTCCATGCCAGGCAGCATCAAATCCAGAAGCACTAGATTCGGTTTGAAAACCGGGAATTCCCGGAGCGCCGACTCTCCGTCCCCCACAATTTTTGTCTCGTAACATTCTTTCATCAAATACAGAGAAATCAATTCAGCAATATTGTCATCGTCGTCCACAATCAAGATTCTCTGCTTATCAACCATGGAAGTTCCTCCTCTTTCACTTATTTAAATGTAACAATGGTCACGCCGGTGTCGCCTTCGCCGAAGTCGCCCAGCCGGAATTCCTGTACATACTTCAATTTCTTTAAATGCCTGTGAACGCCTGCCTTCAGGGCTCCGGTTCCGCGGCCATGGACCACGCGGACAGAGGGAAGATGGGCTAGGTAGGCATCGTCCAGGTATTTATCCAGTACCGGAATGGCCTCGTCCACAGTCATTCCGATCAGGTTGATCTCCGGAGAAACCGAGAAAGACTTGGACATTTTTATTTTTCCGCTTCCCGTGTTGTTTCGTTTTACGGAATCCAGTCCCGGTCCGGAAACGGACTGCTCATCCAGAAGCTCCAGGTCCTTGATGTTGACCAGGGAACGGAGAATTCCCATCTGCACGTAAAGATCGCCCTTGGCGTTGGGAAGAGAGCTTACGGTGCCCTTTAAGTTCATGGTGAGCACCTTTACGCCGTCTCCGATTTTAATTTTCTTCGGAGAAATGGTCTTTTTCGGCCCTTTTTCATTCTTTATGGAAAGATTTTTATCCACCTTATCCAGTTTTTCACGGAGCTTGGTCCGCTCTGCCTCCAGTTCCTTTCCGACTCCGGAGGTCTGGGCCAGTTTATTGATCTGCTTGATGGTCTGATCTGCCGTTTCCTTGGCTTCCCGTAAGATGCGCTGGGCTTCCTCGTTGGCGTTGCGGATTAATTTTTCCTTCCGTTCGTCCAGACGTTCTTCCTTCTGCTCCAGGTTTTTCTTTAAGCGGGAGATTTCTGCCTTATAGTCGGCGATTTCCTCCCGTTCTTTTTCTATGGTGACACGGCTGGCTTCCAGATTGGCCAACAGGTCCTCAAAGGCCTCATCGTTGGACTCCAGGTGTGTTTTGGCATCGTCAATGATGTAATCGGGCAGGCCCAGCTTTTTGGAGATGGCAAAGGCATTGCTCTTTCCGGGAATGCCGATTAACAGACGGTAGGTGGGCCGCAGGGTTTCCACATCAAATTCACAGCAGGCATTTTCCACGCCGGGCGTGGTCAGGGCGAAGACCTTCAGCTCGCTGTAATGAGTGGTGGCCATGGTGCGGCACTTCATGTTGTGGAGGAAGGACAGGATGGCAATGGCCAGGGCAGCGCCCTCGGTGGGGTCCGTTCCGGCTCCCAGCTCATCGAACAGGCATAAAGAGCGGCTGTCCGCCTGACCTAAAATGGATACAATATTGGTCATATGGGCAGAGAAAGTACTCAAGCTCTGTTCAATGCTCTGCTCATCGCCGATGTCCGCAAAAACCTCGTCAAAAACCGAAAGCTCGGAGCCGTCAAAGGCCGGAATCTGAAGGCCGGACTGGCCCATGAGAGTAAAAAGTCCCACGGTTTTTAGGGATACGGTCTTACCTCCGGTGTTGGGGCCTGTGACGATTAAAAGGTCAAAATCCCGCCCAAGATACACGTTGATGGGTACCACCTTTTTGGGGTCTAAAAGCGGATGGCGTCCGTCTTTGATATGGATGTAGCCGCGATGGTTGAATTTCGGCATGGAGCAGTTATAGTGTCTGGAAAGGGCGGCTTTGGCAAAGATAAAGTCCAGCTTGGACAGAATTTCAAAGTCCGTCGTAAGCGGTTCCGTGTAAGGCGCCAGCTCCAGGCTTAAGGCGGCCAGCACCATTTCAATTTCCTTCTGTTCCTGGATTTCCAGTTCCCGCAGCTCGTTATTGAGCTTTACGATGGCCATGGGTTCGATGAATAAGGTGGAGCCCGTGGCCGATTGGTCATGGACCATACCCTGGAACTGTCCCTTATACTCAGACTTTACAGGAAGACAGTAACGGCCGTCCCGCATGGTGATTACAGCGTCCTGAAGCATGGTCCGGCTGGAATTCAAAATGGAGTTTAACTGGGTATGGACGCGGTCATTGGTAATTCGCATCTGGCGGCGGACAGACTTGAGGCCCGGGCTTGCATCGTCAGCCACTTCATCCTCGGAGAGAATGCAGCGGGTGATTTCATTGTTGACGATGGTAAGGGGTTCAAGGGTCCGGAACATTTCATCCAGGGAATCGTCCGGAAGCTCCGATTCTGGGTGCCGCCCGTAATTTTTCGCCCTGGCCGCGCAGGTTAAAAGCGCACTGATGGAAAGCAGCTCATGGATACTTAGGGAGCTTCCGATTTCCAGCCGCTTTAAAGAATCCCGGATATCGGAGACACCGGAGAAGGACAGGTTTCCTTTCTGGCGGACACGGGTCACTGCGTCTGCGGTTTCCGTCTGGTTCTGGACAATCTCATGAAAGTCGGAGGACGGGGTGAGCTCACGGCAGAGTTTTTTACCGGGTTCGGATGCAGCATAATCCGTCAGTTTTTCTATGATTTTGTAATATTCTAAGGTTCGCAATACTTTCTGGTTCATATAAAAATCCTTTCTATATAGGAAGTATAACACAAAGCTTTGGAATATCCTAGAGATATTTTTGTTGCATAATGGTGGTAAAAAAACTATAATGAGAGGGAGAGGAGTTTTTGGATTTATGACCGATTCGCCAAATGAAAAGAAATTCATGAGGGAAAAAATAGTAAAGCCACCAATGAGCAGAAGGCAGATTGTCCGCCGGATTTTCTGCTTTATTCTTATTGCGGTCATTTTTGGCGTTGTGGCCGCGGTGAGCTTTGTGGTTTCCAGGCCTGTGGCGGAAAAGTTCCTGGGAAAGGAAACAGAATCGGTCCCCATCCCCATTACCATTGAGCGGGATGATGAGCCGGGCGCCACAACAGCTTCGGTAGAAACGATGGAAGAGACTCCTCCGGCGGAAAGCCAGTCCGAAGTGGCCAGGGAAGATGTGGAGGAGATTGTCAAAAAGGAAATTGAAAACTTCCCATGGACGCCGGAAAAAATTGAAGAATTCAATCAGGTACTGCGTGAAATTGGCCAGAGTGCCGATAAGAGCATTGTAACCGTGTCCTCTGTGAAGCACCAGGTGGACTGGTTCGATAATCCGGTAGAAAGCACCGGACAGTACGCCGGAATGATTCTGGCGGTCAACGCCAGTGAGGTTGTGATTCTGGCGGGGGAAGAGGCCGTAGAAAATGCAGATTCCCTGCGGATTGTGTTCGGCGACGGAAGTATTGCACCGGGGGCCCTTAAGCAGCGGGATACGGTCTGCGGTATGGCTGCCCTGACCGTAAATGCAGCCGAGCTTACGGAGTCCACCCGAGACTGGATTCAGGCCATTGACCTTGGAAACTCCTATACGGTCCGTGCCGGAGATATGATCATTGCCGTAGGAAGTCCGGCGGGACGCGTTCATTCCGTGAAGCGCGGTGCTGTTTCCTATGTGGCAAGGGGGGTCCAGACGGCTGATGGAAATACCAGAGTACTGTATGCCGACTTTGACTGCGATACGGAAAAGGGGACGTTTTTCTTAAATCTGTCGGGCCAGCTTGTGGGCTGGGCCACAGACCTTTATGAGCCAGAGGAGATTAACGGCGTGACTATGGCTATGCCGATTTCCGAATACAAGGGCTGCCTTCAGAAGCTCAGCAACGGAATTCCCATTCCCTATATGGGAATCAAGGGACAGGATGTGACCGAATCCATGCAGGAGGAGGGCGTCCCCCAGGGAGTCTATATCACGGAATCCATTGCAGAAGGTCCGGCCTATCTTTCCGGAATCCAAAACGGTGATATCCTGACAAAAATTCAGGGAAAAGAGATCACCTCAATCCGCGATTTCCAGAGCCAGCTTGAAGGTATGAATACCGGAGAGCAGGTGACGGTTGTGATACAGCGAAAAGGGATTGATGAGTATAAAGAAATCGAATACAGTGTGTTAATAGGAGCCAGGTAATTCACCTGGCTCGGCGCTTGAAGGGAGATAAGAGTCCATATGAAATTTATTGAAACATTTCGGGAAGGAATGCATGTATCAGAAGTTTTTCTTTGCAAGACCAAACAGATCGCGCTTACAAAAAACGGGAAGGAATACGGTTCCATCACGCTGCAGGATAAAACAGGAACTGTGGATGCGAAGATCTGGGAATTAAATTCTCCCGGTATCAGCGAGTTTGCAGCTATGGATTATGTGTTCGTGGATGCGGATGTAACCGTGTTCCAGGGCTCTTTCCAGCTTAATGTGAAGCGGATCCGCAAGGCGGACGAGGGAGAGTACTATCCGGGAGATTATCTTCCGGTGACCTCCAAGGATGTGAAGGCCATGCACCATGAGCTGACCCAGTATATTACCACCATCCGAAACGAACATTTAAGAAAGCTGGCAGCCGGATTTTTTGTTAATGATGCGGCGTTTATTAAGGTGTTCTGTTCCCATTCTGCGGCCAAGAGCGTACACCATGGTTTCGTGGGCGGCCTGCTGGAGCACACCTTAAGCGTGGTAAAAATGTGCGATTATTTCAGCAAGCAGTATCCGGCTTTAAACAGAGATCTCCTTCTCACAGCGGCCATGTTCCATGACATTGGAAAGACGAAGGAGCTGTCTGCGTTCCCGGAAAATGATTATACCGATGAGGGACAGTTAATTGGGCATATTATTATTGGCGCCCAGATGGTGGAAACGAAAATTGCCGCCATGCCGGGATTCCCGAAAAAGCTGGAAAATGAACTGATTCACTGCATCCTGGCCCATCACGGGGAGCTGGAATACGGCTCACCCAAGAAGCCCGCATTAATTGAGGCCCTGGCGTTAAATCTTGCAGATAATGCGGATGCGAAGCTGGAGACCATGACGGAGATCATCAAAGGGGCCGGAGACAATATGGGATGGCTCGGCTATAACAGGTTCATGGAAAGCAATGTGAGACGGACCAGCGATAATTAGAAATACAGCGTCTGCAAACCCCGGAGAAGGAACATGGAAGAGGGAAAGGGTTCGGCTATGGAAATAAAAAAGAACGACAAATTTGTAATGACCATCGAGGATATGAGCGAGGACGGTTCCGGAATCGGTAAAACCGACGGATATATCTGGTTTGTGAAGGATGGGCTCATTGGGGACGTGATCGAGGCGTCTGCCATGAAGATGAAGAAGAATTATGGATTTGCCAGACTGGTCCGGGTGATTGAGCCGGCACCGGGACGGGTGGAAGCCAAATGCCCTGTGGCCAGGTCCTGCGGCGGGTGCCAGATGCAGGAGCTTTCTTACAGAGAGCAGTTAAAATTCAAGGAAAAAAAGGTTTATAACCATTTAAAGCGGATTGGCGGACTGGAATATCTGTTTCTGCCGGAGGAGGAGAGCGAGGCAAAGGGCGTGGACGGAGCTGTTGTGATGGAACCCATCATCGGCATGGAACACCCCTGGAGATACCGGAACAAAGCCCAGTATCCCATTGGCCTGGGAAAGGACGGGCTTCCCACAGCCGGTTTCTACGCCGGGCGGACCCATGCACTGATTCCCGTGCCGGAGCTTGATTGTGCATTGGGGTGCGAGGAAAACCAGAGGCTTTTAAAAGTGGTATTGGATTTCATGAAGGAGTATAAAATCCAGCCGTATCTGGAAGAAGAGCACAAAGGACTGGTGCGGCATGTGCTTTTGCGGAAGGGCTTTGCAAGCGGAGAACTGATGGTATGTCTGGTAATAAACGGGGACCGGATGCCTCATGCAGACGTGCTTACAAAGCGCCTGGCGGAGGCGGGAGCCGCCAGTGTTTCCCTTTCGGTCAACAAGGAAAAGACCAATGTGATCATGGGCGATAAAATCATTAATCTCTATGGGCCGGGATACATTACGGACTGCATTGGCGACATTGAATACAGAATTTCCCCTCTTTCCTTTTACCAGGTAAATCCGGTGCAGACGGAGCGCCTTTATAACACAGCGCTGGAGTTTGCAGATCTCCACGGAGGCGAGACGGTCTGGGACTTATACTGCGGAATCGGAACCATTTCTTCTTTCCTTGCCAAAAAGGCCGGAAAGGTATACGGTGTTGAAATCATCCCCCAGGCCATCGCGGACGCCAGGGAGAATGCGAAGCGGAATGGAATTGAAAATGTGGAATTTTTCGTGGGAAAGGCCGAGGAGGTACTGCCGGAGCAGTATGAGGAGAATCAAGTCCATGCGGATGTCATTGTGGTGGACCCGCCGCGAAAGGGCTGTGATGCGGTTTGCCTTGATACCATTATAAAGATGGCGCCGGAAAAGGTGGTTTATGTGAGCTGCGATTCGTCCACGCTGGCGCGGGACGTGAAGGTTCTGGGGGAGCATGGATATAAGGTGGAGCGTGTGCGGGCAGTGGATATGTTTCCGATGAGTGGGCATGTGGAGACAGTCGCTCTTCTCATTAAGAAACGTTGATTTTCCGGGCTTTTCCGGCACTTTTGGGAAAATGGACCGGTTTTTACAAAGAAATTAGATGTGCAGTGAAACTTTTGCTCCGGGTGGGGTAAGTTGAAAACAGGGTTTTGTCCTGTGGTATTCGGAAAAGTGGATACCAAAGGACGTGAAAAAGCCTTTGTATTATCAGCAAAGGGTCAAGCCTACGCAGAGCCCTTTCTGGCATCGTTGGAAGACGTTGAGTCCAGGGCATTGGAAAAATTGGGAGCAGATAAGCTGCGTACTTTGACAGCGCTGCTGCTGGAGTATGATCAGGCGTTGAAGGAAGCATTGGGAGAACAGAGGTAATACATCCATGAATACAGTAGAATTATTCGGTAAAGAAAAAATCAGCAGGATCCTGTTCAGACTGGCGCCGCCCGTTATGCTTTCTAA
Source organism: Clostridium sp. (assembly GCA_021770825.1). Classification (GTDB taxonomy): domain Bacteria; phylum Bacillota; class Clostridia; order Lachnospirales; family Lachnospiraceae; genus CANRXD01. The sequence continues at coordinate 139,101 of JAETQD010000005.1, forward strand.
AAAGCTCCCTTTTGACTGTGATTCGGACTGTGGTGCTGTTTGTACCGCTGGGATACCTGTTCTCCCGGTTGGGGCTGACATATTTCTGGCTGACCTTCCCGGTGACGGAAACCATCACCAGTATGGTCGGCGGCGTGTATTATCGCCAGTTCCTGGCAAAGGATTATGTGAAAAATGAAAGGCAGGAGGAAACTGCCATGGAGGCAGTCCCCGCCCTAAAGCCGTCGAAACCTGGTGTGATCATTACCATTGCCAGGCAGCATGGTTCCTCCGGAAAACAGATCGGCAAGGCTGTGGCAGAAAAGCTTGGTATTCCATTCTACTATAAAGAAATGATTGCTCTTGCCGCACATGAGAGCGGACTGGACCGGGAATTCATTTCAGACATTCATAAGAATTCGCCGGACGTATTGCGCGATTTGTATTTGAGTACCCATGTGGTTCAGCAGGCGATCCAGGCACAGGATAAGATCATCCGAAAAATAGCGGATAATGGAGGCTGTGTCATTGTTGGCAGAGCTGCGGGATATGTCTTAAGGGATTATGAGAATGTAGTTCGTGTTTTTATCCATGCACCCAAGCAATACCGAATCAATCGCATGATGGAGATATACGGCGATTCCTTGAATGAAGAAAAACAAAATATCCGGCGTTCAGATAAAGCAAGAGCTGCATATTACAGGCATATTTCCGGCAGGCGGTGGGAGGATGGCAAGTGCTATCATGTGGTGCTTGATTCGTCCGTTGGAATAGAGGAAACGGCGGAGATGATCGTGAAGTATGTTGCTGAATCAGGAGCTTAACAATTAGCGTATATATTTTGGCATTAGGATAATTGCAAATTAAAGTAAGCGGCTGAGTCCGGTCGGTCCCCATATAAAATCCTTTTCCAAAATCGCAGCGTTCCCGACTTATAGGTGCAATCGCACCACGAATTCCCGATTTTGAACCATGATAGAGAGTTACAATTTCATTGGTTTTAATAATATAACATATGAGATATCCGAATACAATACAGCGTATACATTGAAATAAAGATTTGGCCTGTTCATGATATTTGAGATTGCGGTGGGATTGGTTGCCTGTGCACGACGAGTATGATAAAATAAAGATATCTAAGGCATATGAGATGGAAACGGGAGGAAAAGGTATGATTTTAAATAAGTCGATGGAAGAATGGAAGAAAGAGTATCCGCTTTTAAACAAGCTTACGGCCATGGAGGAATGCTTTTGGGAAAATCCGGGGTTGATGACTTTTGATGAGGCGAACCGGCAGGCGGAGCTTACGATGGAGGATATTCTGGATGCAAAAGCACGCTTGGAGCGGTTTGCACCGTATATTGAAAAAGCATTCCCTGAGACAGGGGAATCCCATGGAATTATCGAATCTCCCTTAAAGGAAATTCCGGAAATGCAGAAATTCCTGGCAGAAGGAATGAAAGGTGGGCTGGAAGGAAAAATGCTGCTGAAATGTGACAGCCATCTGCCCATATCCGGTTCCATCAAGGCCCGTGGAGGAATCTATGAGGTGCTGAAATTTGCAGAAGACGTGGCGCTTGAAAGTGGAATGCTGAAACAGACTGATAATTATGCAATTCTCATGGAAGACAGGTTTAAAGATCTGTTCTCCCAGTATTCGGTGGCAGTGGGTTCCACGGGAAATCTGGGCTTGTCCATTGGAATTATGAGTGCAAAATTCGGATTCAAGGTGACCGTCCATATGTCTGCGGATGCACGCCAGTGGAAGAAAGACATGCTCAGGAGCAAAGGCGTAACCGTTGTGGAATATGAGGAGGATTACAGTCTGGCGGTTGCAGAGGGAAGGAAGCAGGCAGCAGGCGATCCCCATTGCCATTTTGTGGATGATGAGAATTCCAGTACTCTGTTTTTAGGGTATACCGTAGCAGCATTGAGGATAAAAAAACAGCTTGACGATATGGGAATCACTCCCGATGAAAGCCATCCTCTTTTCGTTTACCTTCCGTGCGGAGTGGGCGGCGGCCCCGGCGGTGTGGCCTATGGATTGAAACAGGTATATAAAGATGCTGTCCATTGCTTTTTTGCAGAGCCAACCCATGCGCCGTGCATGTTTCTGGGCCTGATGACCGGATGCCATGACCAGGTGTGCGTACAGGATTTTGGAATTGATAATAAGACTGCGGCAGACGGACTTGCCGTGGGCCGGGCATCGCATTTTGTGGGACGCACCATTGCCCCGTTCCTGAGCGGAAGCTACACCATCACAGATGAACACATGTATCAACTGCTTACGGTACTGGCCGATACGGAGGGGATTTACCTGGAGCCCAGCGCCCTGGCTGGCATGGTTGGTCCGTGCTGGCTCTGCGGTACGGAGGAAGGACACAATTATGTTAAACGGAACCATCTGGAACATATAATGAAGAATGCGGTTCATATTGTATGGGGAACCGGAGGAAGTATGGTGCCGGAGGATGTGATGAAATCCTATTATGAAACCGGATGCAGGTATAAAAATGTATAAAGGCATTTCTAAGAGCAGAGGAGAATGGACATGAAACTGCGGGACTTGTACCGTTGGATTGATTTACAGCCGGAAATAATTCAAAAACTGGAAATAGTCGAGAAAGAGCTGACTCCGGGGCAGATTGAGCCATATCTGGAACGGCTGCAGAACAGGGAGACCGCGGCTGCAGCTTATGAACAGTTAAAAATCCTTTTCCGGGAAGACGAAGATAATTTAAAAATGCTCTATTGCCACCTGGAATGTGCCCGGCGTATTTTGAAGCGGTATCAGGAAAAGCAAATTCCCCAGACTGTGTACATAGATACCATGAAATGCTTCACGAGATTTATTGCAGAATGCGAAAAAAAGAACGGCCGGATGTTCTTCGACCGGGGCTGGTGGACATACAGGCAAATCAGCATGAATATATTCCGCATTGGGGAGCTGGAGTATCAATTTGAAACCTTTGAGGGAGAGAATGTGATCGGACTCCATATACCATCGGATGCCAACCTGTCAAAGGAGGCAGTTGACGATTCTCTGAAGCAGGCAGAAAAATTTTTCAGAACATATTATCCCGGCTATCAATATGAAAAATATACCTGTGATTCATGGTTAATGTCACCAATATTAAAAACGTTGCTGCCGGAGGACTCCCATATCATATCTTTCCAGAAACGCTTTGACATCGTGCAGGAAGACCATGAGAATAAAGAGTATGTGGAATGGCTGTTTCAGGTTCCGGAAGATACAGCATACCAGGAGCTGCCGGCAGTGACCAGCCTGCAGAAAAAGGTAAAGGAACTGCTCTTAAACGGCGGAAAGATTGGCTCGGCGTATGGAGTCGCATTCTGATGGAGGGTGAAATCTGTGCGAAACGAAGAAACAATGTTTAAACTTCTCTTAGACATAGCCCAAAAGGACGACCGGATCATAGCCGTATATATGAACGGCTCAAGAACAAATCCCAATGTACCGAAAGATATTTTCCAGGACTACGATGTTATATATGTGGTCAAAGATACGAAGTCCTTTATTGGGGAAAAGGGATGGCTGGACCAGTTTGGGACAATCCTGTATATGCAGTGTCCGGACGAAAATCCGGATTTCCCAAGCGATAAAGAAAACTTTTACGGATGGCTGATGCAGTTTACAGACGGTAACCGCATAGACCTGCATGTGGAATCCGTGCAGCATGCCCAAAAACACATAAAAGATGATAAACTGTGCAGGGTATTGCTGGATAAAGAGAATATTCTTCCGCCAATTCCGGATGCCACTGACAGCGACTATTGGGTAAAGAAACCCACGGAAGCACAGTTTCAGGTCTGCTGCAATGAATTTTGGTGGTGCAGCAATAACCTTGCGAAAGGATTGTGGCGCGGGGAGATTCCTTATGTACAGGACATGGTAAACTTCGTGGTTCGCAAGGAACTGGAAAAGATGCTGTCCTGGAAAGTCGGGACGCTGACGGACTTCGGAGTAAGTGTTGGAAAATCGGCAAAGTACCTGAACAGATGGCTACCAGAAGCAGAATATCAATGCTATCTGGATACATATTTCGGTAAAGAAATCCATGAGGCATGGGATTCCGTTCTAAAGATGTGTGATTTGTTCGAGCAGACGGCAGGATATGTGGCTGGACGGCTGAGGTATTCCTATAATCATGAAGAGGCGAAAGCAGCGAGAACTTTTCTGGAACATGTCAGGGCATTGCCTAAAGACGCGGAAGAAATCATTTGTACAGAGACAATAGGGGGAGAAGAGTAATGAAGGAAGAATGCATCATCTGCAAAGCACCGCTTGAATACCTGGAACAAGATGTTCTTATGGAGTGTGCGGTCTGTCATAAAAAAGAATACAGCAAAACAAGATGCATAAATGGACATTATGTATGCAATGAATGTCACACAAAGGGGATAGACAGCATCATCGGAACATGCCTGGAAGAAACCGGCACAGATCCCATCTTGATCATGGAAAAGCTGATGGATATGGAGTTCTGCCATATGCATGGCCCGGAACATCACATCATGGTCGGCTCCGCGTTGCTGACAGCCTATAAAAATGCGGGTGGAGATCTGGATTTGGAGGCGGCCCTCCTGGAGATGCAGAGCAGGGGCAGGAGTGTTCCGGGGGGAACCTGTGGATTTTGGGGAGCGTGCGGTGCAGGAATCAGCAGCGGAATGTTCGTCTCCATAGCCACGAAGTCCACACCGCTATCCGAGGAAGAATGGGGACTTTCCAATCAGATGACCTCCTGTGCATTACAGAAAATAGGAGAGGTTGGCGGCCCGAGATGTTGTAAGCGAGATTCGTACCTTTCCATTTTAGCCGCCATAGAGTTCGCAGAGAAAAACCTCGGTATTAAAATGGAAAAGCATGAAATTACCTGTCACCGCTCCTCACAAAATAACCAGTGTATTGGAAAAAAATGTCCATTTTCAAAAGCGTATTCAGGACAGGAAAAGCAGTAAAGGATTGAACATGGCAATTGCAGTCAAAGAGCTGGGGTGTGAGCCCGTTTGCAGGAGGAAAATATGGGAGAGTTATCGAAGCTGCCCAATATAGGGAAAGTTGTAGAAGAACAGTTGAATCAGACCGGTATTTACACAGAGACAGATCTTCCGGAACATGTAAAAGCAGACCTGAAGGAATTTTATCAGGCGCACAAAAAATAGGGGTTATGGAGCGAATAAAGCTCCTCATCGTAGGAGGAGAAAAAGCAACTGGCAGTGTGATTCAGAAAGAGATATTAGAAGAAGATTGGCATATCCAAAAGAGAAAGTTCAGTTTGTGATTGGGTGATTTATAACTGAAAATAGCAGAGAGGGGTTTTTATGCGGCTGCCGTATGCGGAAGACTTGGAAGTTCAATACCTGAGTAAGCTGGTAAAACAGGAGTTTTTCTCCTATGAAATGATGTGGAAGTACAATGTAGTCCATGATGCGTTTGAGAAATGTGCAAGAGATCATCTGAATAATGATGATATAAAAAGACGAATCTATAAAGAGGGACTGACTCTTAATGAGTTTTCTGTCGAACTAGAAGAAGTGATTCGCCCAGTGTACCAGTCGGCAAAAAACTGCGGATTCAAAAACTGGATTTATCAGAATGGACATCAAGGAGAGCAGATCACATGAAATTCCAAATCCCAGGACTCACAGCGCTGATACTTTTTTATGGTGTTTACATCGGAAAAATGCTGAAGCAAAAGCGCAAAGGAATACAGACAGACCAGATGGCCAAAGGTGGAAAGAAGGGCAGTCTGTTCTGGACGGAACTATGGCTGAAAACAGCCACCTATCTGGTGGTCCTGGTGGAAGGAATCAGTGTGGCCGGAAATTTCAATCCGCTTCTTCTGCTCTGTTCCTGCTTTGCGGCCATGATGCTGCACTTGCAGATCTTGCAGGAAGAAAAATTCCTGGCTGAAACATTTGGAGCCGAGTATACCGAATATAAAAAGCGGGTAAAGCGGTATTGGGGGAAACGAAAAATCCCCGAAAAAACACAGACCCCTGATCGTCAGCCATGACGAACAATGGAGCCTGTGCCTAAAAAAGAATCATTTTAAAGTATCGTCCCCGCCGGGAAGCGGAAACGGTAAAACGGCCGCTACGGGATGTCCGTAAACATCGCTGTTTGCTTTCTCAAATAAATCCAAACATTTTATCTGCATGTTTCCCAGCTTTAAAATAACCGGAAGCAGAAATTCCTGGTTCCAGTTTTCTCCCACCGCGAAGAGCCCCTCATAGAAAAAATCGTCCAGGGCCGTGTCAGAATAACCGAGCGTCATTACATGGTAAACATAGGCGGACATCTGGCACAGCCCGGTTAAAAGAACTGTTTTCAGAGACCGTACCGGTTCCTCAGAATTCCGGAGCTGGTCCATATTATAGTTAAGGGTCCTGCCGCAGGGCGATGCACAGTTGAGGCAGTTGGGAATTAAAGCGTTTTTCTTACCCATGACAGCCTGAATCTGTTCTGCAATAACTGTTTCACTGAGCGGCAGGAATCCGGTGACTGCAAAGAGTCCCTGCAGCATTATCTTATGGGTTTCGGGGTCTGGCCTGTCTCCGTTTAAGGCGCGGGCAAGCCCAACCAGCGCCCCGGTCAATTCATCCCGCAAGTTCTCCATACAGCTCCCCCTATTCATTTTTTATTCTGCCATCCGTTGACACGATGGCAACCTGCCAGGGAATAAACTTGCCGCTGGCCTGTAATGCTGTTTTTACAGCCTGCTCAAGACCTCCGCAGCAGGGAACCTCCATCCGCACAATGGTAACGCTCTTAATGTCATTCTCACGAATAATGGCAGTCAACTTTTCTGCATAATCGCCTTCGTCCAGCTTGGGACATCCAATTAAAGTCACGCGGTTTCTGATAAACTTATTATGAAAGTCCCCGTAAGCATATGCTGTGCAGTCAGCGGCAATCAGCAGATCGGCACCCTGAAAATAGGGGGCATTGACAGGTACAAGCTTAATCTGTACAGGCCACTGGGAAAGCTGACTGGACACAGGGGCTGTTGCGGGCGCAGCACATTGGCTTTGCTCATGGGTAATGGTCTGTACCTTGGTTCCGGGACATCCGCAGGGCAGGGTGCCGTGCTTTTTCTGCTGTGCAGCCTTTACAGCGGCCTCGTCATAAGCGGCGGCTTCTCGTTCCACGAAGGTGATGGCACCCGTCGGACAAGTGGGAAGGCAGTCGCCCAGACCGTCGCAGTAGTCGTCACGGAGCAGCTTCGCCTTTCCATCGACCATTCCGATTGCGCCCTCATGGCAGGCAGCAGCACATGCGCCGCATCCGTTACATAATTCCTCATCAATATGAATAATTTTTCTAATCAAGATTCCATCCTCCCGAATTTCATTTCTTTTCCGTCTTTGTCATATTTTTTCCGTTTTCCCGTAATGGAGCTGATCTGGATTTTCCATACGGCAGTACGAGGCAGACTGCGTGTAATGGCAGTGTCAAACTCTTTCATGTTGGCAGGGGTGTGCCGCTCGCATATCAGGCGGAGTGCATGGATTTTTTCCGCGTCCGAAGTGACCTCACAGGCCTCGCCGCGGAGAATTGCGGACTCAAATTCCGTTGTGAATTTATCCAGGGCACGCTTGGTATCCCCCACACAGGCCATGCATACATTGGGATTTTTCCGCATGGCGTCTATTTTTTCTCCCTCCCGTGCAGAATGAAAATAAATGACATCATTGTCACGTGCAATGGTTACAGGTACACAATAGGGCATACCGTTTGGGTCTATCATAGACAGAATGGCATATTCACATTTATCTGCCATTTCCAGCGCAAATTCGCGGCTCATTTCGCGATCAGCTCTTCTCATCTTTTGTGCCTCCTTGACTTTGTGGCTCCATTATAATAATATAATTAAAACAAATCGGTTGTTTAAACAACAAAGGTGATGACAATGAAAAAATATTTGCAGCTATTAAAGAAAACCAGGCTGTTTAACGGAATTGCAGAGGATGAGCTGGAGGCCATGTTAGGCTGCCTGTCAGCAGTAACACGAAGTTACCAGAAAGGGGAATACGTGTTCCGTAGGGGAGAGCACATTACCAACGTGGCCATGCTGTTGGAAGGGAGTATTCATATCCAGAAAGAGGACTACTGGGGTAACCTCAGTATTTTAAATGAAATTTCAGAGGGAGAGCTGTTCGGGGAGGTCTATGCCTGTCTGGGAAACGATGAAATCCTGAACAACGCAGTTTCTGTGAAAAACAGTACAGTCCTGTTTTTGGATGTGAACCGACTTTTGACCACATGCCCGTCTGCATGCCAGTTCCATGGACGGCTGATTCAGAACCTGCTTTCCGTTCTGGCCTTAAAGAACAAAGCACTGACCCAGAAATTAGAGCATATGTCCCAGCGGTCCACAAGAGAAAAGCTTTTATCTTATCTTTCCGAGCAGTCACTGAAAGCCGGATGCCCGTCCTTTGACATTCCCTTTAACCGCCAGCAGCTTGCTGATTTTCTGTCAGTGGACCGGAGTGCCATGTCCAACGAGCTTTGCAAAATGAGGGACGAGGGAATTCTGGAATTTGACAGAAGCCATTTCCTATTAAAATAATCACAGCACAGGGAGGAGCCACATGAGCAATCAGGATGTACTGCTGTTTTTTGATAAAAAGCCGGAGGCCTTGCCGTTATATGAGGCCTTTGCACAGAAAGTTTCAGAGGAAATCGGTCCGGTCACAGTCCGGGTCCAGAAAACGCAGATTTCCTTTTCCAACCGACACAATTTTGCCTTTGTTTCTTTTCTTCCGGTGAGGAAGTCCCGGGAACGTCCGGCCTGCTACATCGTGATCTCCTTTGGCCTGAGCCATCGGGCGGAATCCCCGCGTATTGATGCGGCCACAGAGCCCTACCCCAACCGCTGGACCCATCACATCCTGATTTCTGATGTGAAGGAAATTGATGAAGAGCTGATGGTATGGGTAAAAGAAGCCAGTGTCTTTTCGGCGGGAAAGCGCTGACGGGGCGGCATGGCCAGATGGATGCGGCCATGCGAAACATGGACGAAAACGCCCAGACGAAACCAACGAGATGAAACCAACCAGAAGAAACAAAAAAGATGAAATAAAACAGATGGAGGAAAAGATAATGGAAAAAGTCATGGATTTACAGCATTCGGGAAAACTTTACAATCCGATGGATGAGGAATGTTTGAGAGAGCAGCAGAAATGTATGGAGTTACTTTATGAATATAACAGCACCAGGCCGTCGGAGCAGGAAAAACGGCAGGAGCTGATGAGACAGATGTTTGCAGAAGTGGGAGAGGGCTGTGTCATTGAGCCGCCGCTTCGGGCCAACTGGGGCGGACATTTTGTCCATCTGGGAAAAAACGTCTATTTTAACTTCAATGTGACCCTGGTGGATGATACCCATATTTACATCGGGGACAATGTGATGATTGGGCCGCAGACGGTGATTGCGGTGGCATGCCATCCCGAGGACCCCAGGCTCAGAAACGAAGGCCTCCAATACAACCGTCCGGTGGTCATTGGGGAGAACGTCTGGATTGGCTCCGGCGCCATCATTCTTCCGGGAGTGACCATTGGGAAAAACTCCATCATCGGAGCCGGCAGCGTGGTCACAAGAGATATCCCGGAACATGTAGTGGCGGTGGGAAACCCGTGCCGGGTCATAAGAAACATCAAAGATCAAGCGTAAGCTGCTCATAGGATTCCAGAAAGCTTTTCTGGCTGGCTTCTACGATTTCATCTTCTGGCTCCAGGGAACCAATCAAAAGCGGAGAGCGCGGGTCATGGTTTCGGAAATTTTTCAGTGCCAGGGCCGGGTCCTTTGTGGCATAGCAGTAGCGGCATCCGTTGGGGCAGGTATCATAGGCCCCGATGTCGTTGCTGGGAAGGCAGCCGCATCCCTTTCTGGAGGGGCTGGGTTTGACGGCTTTCAGAGTCCGCCCAAGGGCCTTTTCCATGGTCCTGGCCGAAATGCATCCGGAACGGCAGATTCCGTACGCGGTATAATCAGCCTCATCGCCGCAGGTCTGGAGCCGAAGCCCGTACTTCTTTGCAGTTTCTCCCAGCCCGGCGAGAAGAATCCTTTTTTCCTGTTCCGAAACGGCCCTAAGCTCCGGAAAGGTAAACTCCAGCTTCTTATATAATTCCACAAAGCTGAAAATACAAAAATCCGTATAAGGCGAGAGCTCCCGTGCCATCTCATCAAAACAGGTCAGATGATGGTTCAGGGTATATTTGGGGGTCAGAAAGACCGGGTCATACCTCCAGCCGACACAAGCCTTGCCGACCATTCCGGAGAGCTTCTTAAATGAGGCCATCACATGGTGATAATCAGGAACGCCCGGCTCTATATCCCTGCCATAGCTGGTGATGGTAACAAAAAAGAAGACACGGAATCCGCGGGAACGGATTTCTTCTATTTTATCCAGTATGGGCTCAGGACTCTTCGTACAGAAGATGATGCAGTCCACCACTTCCGGGTCCAGGCGGTAACGGTAGACCTTATTTGGAAACAGAGGGTTTCTGGACAGCACATATCCCTCGCGAATCCGGTTCATAAGCCACTCACTGTAATAATTGGTGATATCGGTTCTTGCCCCAACGTTTATAAACATGGAAAACTCCTTACTGGCAGATAAAATACTACGGATAGTATTGTAATGCAGAAAACGTAAGATTGCAAGCAGGCCGTCCCCATGGGGAAAAACCGCCGGCAGGGTCCCGTGAAAGGCTTGTACTTTGCCAAAGAGTGTGGTATTTTAATATCAAGAAAAAGTTAAACCTGCAGTGCAGGAAAAGGAGAGGAAAGCACATGAATTTTAACGAGGAAGCATTAAAGCTCCACGCAGAACACAAAGGAAAAATCGAAGTGGTGAGCAAGGTTCCGGTGAAAACCAGAGACGATTTAAGCACTGCCTATACTCCGGGTGTTGCAGAGCCCTGCCGGAAAATCCATGCAGATAAAAAGGAAGTATATAAGTATACAGCGAAGGGAAATCTTGTGGCAGTTGTATCCGATGGAACAGCCGTTTTAGGCCTGGGAGATATCGGACCTGAGGCTGCCATGCCGGTTATGGAAGGAAAGGCCATCCTCTTTAAGGAATTCGGCAACGTGGATGCATTCCCGATCTGTCTGGATACGAAGGATACAGAGGAAATCATCAAGGCAGTGAAAGCCATTGCCCCCTGCTTTGGCGGTGTCAACCTGGAAGACATTGCTTCCCCCAAGTGCTTTGAGGTGGAGGCAAGACTGGAAAAAGAGCTGGATATTCCGGTGTTCCATGATGACCAGCACGGAACCGCGGTTGTGGTAACGGCTGCACTCCTCAACGCTCTGAAGCTGGTTGGGAAGAAAATGGATGAAATTCATGTGGTATTAAACGGACCGGGCTCCGCAGGAACTGCCATCATTAAAATGCTGCTGGCCGCAGGTGTAAAGCACATTATTGCATGTGACGAAAATGGAATCCTCTATAAGGACCGCGGCGTTGGCATCAAAGATCATAAAAAGATGCTCTGCGACATCACAAACCTGGAAGACAAGCGCGGTACTCTGGCAGATGCCCTGGTGGGAGCAGATGTTTTCATCGGCGTGTCCGTTGCAGGTGCCCTGAAGCCCGAAATGATCAAGACCATGGCCAAGGATCCCATTGTATTTGCAATGGCAAATCCGAACCCGGAGATCATGTACGATGAGGCCATTGCAGCAGGCGTAAAGATCATGGGTACCGGACGTTCCGACTTCCCGAACCAGATCAACAACGTACTGGCATTCCCGGGAATCTTCCGCGGCGCTCTGGACTGTGGTGCAAGAGACATTAACTACGACATGAAGGTGGCTGCGGCCCATGCGATTGCTGAGCTGGTAACCGATGACAAGCTGGATGTGGAGTACATTATTCCAGGTGCTTTGGAGCCGGGAGTAGCTGAACATGTGGCAAAACGCGTTGCTGAGGCAGCAGTAAAATCCGGTGCCATCAGAAAGTAAAGATCGGAAAATTAAAGATGCATATTTTTCCACCCCTCTGACATACAATGTATAGCAGAGGGGTGAATTTGTCTCCCCGGATGAGTTTTATGTAAGGTCATTTGCGGATGGGAGGAAAATATGTCTGATTATCGGAGATTGATTTCCTATATTTATGAATATGAAGGAAAAGAGAAAGGAAAAAATGTGGGGTTCGTAAAGCTGGAATCTAAAAACGGACAGTGCCGGATGAACCTCAGCGTAAAGAAAGTGTATGTGGGCGGAAATGCCATTGGAGTGTATCTTCTCAATAAGAACGGCGGGGAGGCATTCCTGGGAAACATTTTCATCCATAATGGAAACGGAGAATTCCGGGCCACGGTAGACGCGAGGAACGTGGAGGGAAGCGGAAACGGACTGGATACATACTATGGGCTGACGGTGCATGACGTGAAAAATGCATGGCGCTCCTATACCACCATCTGGGAAGATGCGGTTGCCCCGGTGATGCAGGTTGCAGAGGCAAAAGATGTCCTGCCGGGAATCGGCGAAATAAAAACCAGTCAGGCAGTCTCCAAGGTAGTAAAAGAAATTGAAGAAGAAATTGCACGTGAAGAGGAGTTGACCCGCGTAGCCGAAGTCGGAGCAGCAGCCGAACTTCCGGTACTCACGGAAGCCAAGGGCCCAGTGTGCCTGGCTGAGCCGCAGGCGCCCAGGGTATTGCCAGATGAGCCGTCTGTGCCAGAGAAACCCCGCCAGGCGGAGGAAGCCAGAGTGTCAGAAGCGGCCCAGGGCTCTCTGATCGCCGGAGTCTTCGCGCCCGCTCCAGAGCAGCTTGGCCCGGCCCCGGGAGAGGACCAGAGTCCTCAGGCCGTCGAAGACCCAGCGCCCATGTCAGGCCAGCCAGCCCCCGCCGCCATCGAGGGACCCGAGCCCAGGTCAAGGCAGCCTGTTCCGGCTGCCGGAGAAATCCGGCCCGCTTTAGAGCAGCCGCGCCCGCAGACCCGGGAAGCACAAGCCCAACCGCCCATGCAAGTCATTCGGCGGATTATAAATAATATGGCACAGCCAGCGGCGCCCGCAGGCGGAATGCCCCAGAAATCCCAGCCAACATCCCGCCCCCCGGTAACGGCAGCCGCGCCACAATCGCCCCCAGCGATGCAGCCCTCAGCGGACACTCTGCAGTCTGCGCCTTCCGCAGGGATGCCCGATTCCGCCAGGGAAGCCACAGCCGCAAACCGCCCCCGGGAGGAAGCTGCCATGCGGTCTCCCGAACTGGAAAATCCGGAAGTTTTAAAATATCTCCAGGAAACCGAAGACCTGTCGGCGGACCCGGAAAAACTCTGGCAGGAGCTGCGGAAGTCCTACCCGAAAATCCAGCCCTTTGACCATGAAAGTGGCTGCGAAATCCTGACAATCCGTCCCCAGGACATCGGACGCCTGCCGCGGGAAAGCTGGATTTATGGAAACAACAGTTTTCTGCTCCATGGCTACTACAATTTCCGGTATATTATCCTGGTGCGCCTGGGCGGAAAAAACGGCAGTCCGCGTTATTTAATTGGAGTCCCCGGACACTATTACAGCAATGAAAAATACATGGCATCCATGTTCGGATTTCCAAACTTTGTCCTGTCAAAAAAGCAGCCACCCAATGATGGCCGCTTTGGCTACTGGTACACGGACATTAAAATCCGCTGACCGTTGTATATGGATCAGTAATCAATGCCTCTGAGAGCCACAAACTCCACATAGGGCTTCACAATCTCCATGAAAGCCGTCAGTTCCTCCTTGGAACAACTGGTGTATACAGGATGCAACACATTTCCGGAATCCGTAAAATTCTGGAGATAATACCGCGAGGCTCCGGAAAGCCATGCTCCGATCTTTGAAAAATCGTCTGCAGAATGCAGTTCCTTCACAACCGTGGTGCGGAACTCATAGGGCACGGTCCCGGACTTTAAAAAATCGACGCACTCTTCTATTTTTTCTATTTGTATGGACGGTACTCCTGCAACTTCGGAGTACCGTTCTTTGCATGTTTTAATATCCATGGCTACATAGTCCACAAGGCCCTCCCCGCAGAGCTTTTTAAGAACCTCCGGCCGATACCCGTTGGTATCCAGCTTAATCTGAAAGCCCAGCTCCCGGACTTTCCTTAAAAACATCTCTAAATCCGGCTGCAGCGTAGGCTCTCCGCCGGTAATGGCAACCCCTTCCAGAATCCCCTTCCGCTTTTTAAGAAAAGAAAGAACCTGTTCCTCCGTAAAGGCAGGGGGCGCGTCGTTTCCGAGAAGATCGCTGTTATGGCAGAAGGGACAGCGGAAATTACAGCCTCCGGTAAACACCGTGGCGGCCACATGACCGGGAAAATCTAAAAGAGTCGTTTTTTGCAAACCACATATTTTCATAAGCAACCATCCATTTCACATATTTTCATCCAGTATACCCGGTTCCGCCCGGAAAGTAAAGAGCGCAGCCTGGGCAGTCGGGAAAAGAGCTTGACAGCACATGGTCCAAAAGAGTAAGCTAATTTTACAAGCCATAAAAGTATTGGAGACAACACATGACACAGGAAGAAAAATACATGCGGGAGGCCATCCGCCTTGCGAAAAAAGCGGCGGCCCTCAAAGAGGTTCCCATTGGCTGCATCATTGTTCATGACGGAAAAATCATCGGCCGCGGCTACAACCGCCGCACCATTGACAAAAACGTCCTGGCCCATGCAGAAATCATAGCCATAAAAAAGGCATGCAAAAAAATCGGAGACTGGCGTCTGGAGGAATGTACCATGTACGTGACGCTGGAACCATGTCCCATGTGTGCCGGGGCCATCGTCCAGGCACGGATTCCCCGGGTGGTGATCGGATGCATGAATCCAAAGGCCGGATGTGCCGGTTCTGTTCTGGACATGCTCCATGAGGAGGGGTTCAATCACCAGGTGGAGACGGAAATCGGACTTCTCGGAGAGGAATGCTCCCAGATGTTAAAAGACTTCTTTAAGGCGCTCCGCGAGGAAGGAAAGAGAAAGAAAAAAGGAGAAGAGTTATGTTGATTATCAAAAACGGTACGTTGATTTCCATGGCCGGAATCTACAAAGAAACCTATGACGTGGCTGTGGAAAATGGGAAAATTGCAAAAGTAGAAAAAGAAATCATACCCGGACCGGAAGACACCGTCATCGATGCTGCCGGGAAGTTAGTGACACCGGGATTTATCGAACCCCACTGCCATCTGGGTGTCATCGACAGCGACGGCCAGGACGGCAACGAAATGACAGGCCCCATTCATCCGGAGCTGCGCGCCATTGATGCCATCGATTTCCATTCGGAATTATTTGAAAAAGCCCTCCATGCAGGAGTGACCACCGTGGCTGTTGGCCCCGGAAGCGGAAATGTCATGGGCGGTACATTTGCATACTTAAAAACAGCCGGGGACACCTTAAAGGAGCGTATCATAAAGGAAGAGGCAGCCCTTAAGATGGCCCTGGGAGAGAATCCCAAAGTTTCCTATGGAAAGAAGGGCCAGACTCCGTCCACCCGCATGGGCTCCGCTGCTCTGATGCGCCAGGCCTTTTATAAAGCAAAGGCATACCGTGAAAAATGGCTGGCCCATGAAGAAAAAGTAAAAAACGGAGAGGAATCCACCTTTACATATGACCTGGCCATGCATTCCCTGATGCGGGCCTTCGACGGCATGCTGGTGAAAATCCACGCCCATCAGGCCAATGATATTCTGACAGCGCTTCGTGTAGGGAAGGAATTTGGCCTCAACTTAAGTATTGAGCACTGTACCGAAGGCTGGAAGATGATTGACGATTTAAAGGAAGCAGGCGCTCATTATATCATCGGACCCACCGTCGGAGGAAAAAGCAAGCTGGAGGTGGAGGACAAACGGTATGATGCCCCGGCCATTTTAGAAAAGGCCGGAGTGGAATTCACACTGACCACCGACTCCCATGTGATTCCCATGGAGGGATTTCTGCCGCAGGTTGCAGTTTTAATCAAGCATGGTCTTTCTGAGGAGACTGCATATAAATGCGTAACCATCCGTGCTGCAAGGGCACTGGACATGGAACAGGAAATCGGCAGCATCGAGCCTGGTAAACATGCAGATGTGGTGATCTGGGCTTCCGAGCCGTTTAAAGCAGGGGGAAGACCGGAAACCATATTGATCGGCGGAAAAATCCAGTATCAGGCATAACAGGCGGGAGGTAAAACATGATTATCAAAAATTGTACGCTCATTGACGGAGCAGATATCTTTGAAGAGAAAAAAGACATCCGCATTGCGGAAGGAAAAATAAAGGAAGTGGCAGACTGTCTGGCACCTGAGGGAGACGAAGAAGTCCTGGATGCTGAAAATGCTATTGTGACTCCGGGTATTGTGGAGCCAAGCTGTCAGCTCGGCATCAACAGCCAGGTACACCGGTTTGAGGAAAATGACGGAGATGACGAAAATCCCATTATGCCGGAGCTTCGTGCCTATGATGCCTTGAATTTTGAAGATGAGGGCTTTGAAATGGCGCTTCGGGCAGGTGTGACCTCGGTGGTCACAGGGCCGGGTAATTCCAACCTGATCGGCGGAACCTGCGCGGCTGTAAAAACTGCCGGATGCGGCCGTGAAAAGAGAATCATAAAGCCAGAGGCAGCGTACCGCTTTGTCCTTGCAAGCGGCCCCAGAAGAAAATACGGCTCCAAAAACAAATCCCCGCAGACCAGACTGGCTTCAGCAGCCATGATTCGTGACATTCTCCTGAAAGCAAAGGAATATGCCAGAAAGGAGAAGGCCGGGGAAAAGCAGGAATACCGGATGGAGCTGGCCGCTCTTTCCAGAGTTTTTGACGGAATGCCGGTGCAGATGGTGGCCATGAAGGCCAATGACATGGAAACGGCCGTGAGAATCGGCGAGGAATTCGGCCTCAACTATGTACTTACCATGGCCTATGACGCTCCCATTGTCATAAAAGACCTGGACAGAACGGATTTCCGCTTCGTGATCGGACCCTTGTATGGAACCTCATTTTCCGCAGAAGAAAAGGGACAGTCCCTGGATTTGGGCGCAGTTCTGGAGCGGGAAGGTATTCACGCCGCCATCTCCACCGGCCATCCGTCCATGTGCCTGGAGATTTTGCAGACCCAGCTCATATTGATGACAGACCGCGGCTTAAGCAGAAAAGAGGCCATTAAAGGCGTGACTGCATATCCGGCTAAGTATCTGGGGCTGGACTCCAGAATCGGAACTTTAGAGCCGGGAAAAGACGCCGATCTGGTAATTTGGGACGGGGATCCGCTCCAGTATGACGGCGGTGTAAAGGCCATGTTCATCGATGGGAAAAAGGTGGAAATGCCGCTGTGACTTGACAAATGGCCGTTATTTAGGTATACTTAACAGGTCCGTACAGCCGGGGAGTTAGCGGTGCCCTGAACCTGCAATCCGCTAGAGCAGGGGTGATGTTCTGCCTCGGGTGCTTCACTGTGGAGCTGCCCCTGGTAAGCGGCGTTGATGTTTTGGTCTTACGCAATGGGAATCTCTGAACCGTGTCAGGGCAGGAATGCAGCAGCACTAAGGGGAAGCTCTCATGTGCCGTGAGGGTGCCGGGACTGAGCTGGCTGCCAGGGTAACGTCTATGGTGGGCATTCAAAGCAGAACGTACGGATATTGAATTATGTAAAAAAGTTGGGCCCGCAGCCTGTAAAGCGGGGAAGACGAATATAAAGGAGCGCAGTATTATGAAGAAGAAAATCTTACTATTACTGTTGCTCCTTTTTGCGTTATTTGCAGTTGTGTATGTGATTCCCGGAATCTTAGACGGTACTTTTCCTTCGGCTCCTGAAAGCGGATTGCCGGAAACAGAAGAGTCGGAGGCGGAAACAGAAACTCTGGAGGAGAAAACCTTTCCCTATGAGACGGTCTGGACCGAATCGGAGCCGGAAACAGAGGAAACCACACCGCCAGAGACCGATTATGATCCCGGAGAACCCGTGGAGCGGGAAAAAATCGTGACGGATATTATGTTTGCATCCGACATTCACTACATGTCACCAGATCTTACGGACTACGGAACTGCATTCAATGAATTAATTGATAACGGGGACGGGAAAATGGTCCAGTATATGCCGCAGATATGGCAGGCCTTCGCAGAGGAGGTCATTGCCGCCCGCCCGGATGCCCTGGTCTTAAGCGGTGATCTGACCATAAACGGTGAGCGGGTCAACCACGAAGAGCTGGCTGAAAGGCTTGGGGAGATCGAAGCGGCCGGAATTCCGGTGTTGGTGATTCCCGGAAACCATGACATCAACAATCCCTATGCAACCTCCTATTTCGGCGAGTCCCAAAGCTTCATTGAAAACGTGGACCCCATGGGATTCTGGGAAATTTACAGAAGCTATGGATATGACGAGGCAGCAAGCTACGCCCCCGATTCCATGAGCTATCTATACATATTGAACGATACCACCTGGCTTCTGATGCTGGACACCTGTATCTATGAGCCGGACAATGAGGTGGACGGAGAAATCCAGTATGGTACCATGGAATGGATGGAAGAATGCTTAAAAAACGCATACGCAGAGGGCATTACAGTGATTCCTGTGGGACATCACAATTTACAGGAATTGAGCCGTGTGTACGTGGAGGAATGTGTTCTTCGGAATCATCTGGAGGTCATGGAGATTTTCGAGCGGTATCTGACCCCCGTATATTTCAGCGGCCACCTGCATGTACAGCGGATCATGAAACATATTTCCGAACCGGGTATTACGGATGAGGTATACGGAATCTGGGAAATCGTCAGCAACTCCCTGATCATTCCGCCGTGCCAGTACGGAAACCTGACACTGAACGCAGACGGCAGCCTGTCCTATCACACAAGGAACGTGGATATATCCTCGTGGGCCGCGAAGCATGGGGAAACCAACCCGGATCTTTTGGACTTCCCGGCCTTCAGCGACACCTATATCCGCTCGGTCATCGGCCGCCAGACGTATAAAACCATAGAAGATATCCCCGATGAACTGAGGGAAGTAATGGTTGACTTTTATGTGGATTTATATCAGGACTATTATGCCGGCCGCCAGATCAATTACAGCGAAAAGAGAAAAGAGTTTGGCTATCAGCTATGGACCAGATTTATGGACCCCAGTATCCAGTACAGGCAGGTGGAAGGAATGATGCGGGACGGCATGGCGGGCAACAATAACGCAGAAATACCCAATCCCATTTACTTAGAGCGGGAATAAATCTGTTCCAAATGGGTCAAAATAGTGGCAAATACAGGAAAAAGAAGGGGAGAGAGGCAATGGAACATAAATTTTTCTTGCCCCTCTCTTTCCTTTGTATTATAATTACAAAATGGACATATATGCCGACATGAAGCATCAAGAGAAAGGATGGATCATATGAAGAGAGTTGGGTTCTTAACAAGCGGCGGAGACTGCCAGGCGCTGAATGCGACCTTGCGGGGCGTGGCCAAGGGTCTGTACCATATTTACGGTGATGAAGTGGAAATTATCGGATTCGAGGATGGATACAAAGGCTTAATGTATGCCAACTATCATGCCATGAGCCGTTCCGATTTCTCAGGAATCCTCACAAAGGGAGGAACCATGTTGGGAACATCCAGGCAGCCGTTTAAGCTGATGCGGGTTCCGGATGAAAACGGGCTTGATAAGGTGGAGCTGATGAAGCACACCTATTATAAGCTGAAGCTGGATGCGCTGGTGGTTCTGGGCGGAAACGGAAGCCAGAAAACAGCCAATCTTTTGAGCCAGGAAGGCCTCAATGTGATCGGACTTCCGAAGACCATTGACAATGACCTCTGGGGAACCGACATGACCTTCGGATTCCAGAGCGCTGTGGATATTGCCACAAATGCCATCGACTGTATCCATACAACAGCCTCTTCCCATGGCCGTGTATTTATCGTGGAGATCATGGGCCACAAGGTGGGCTGGCTGACTCTTCATGCCGGAATTGCAGGCGGTGCAGATATCATTCTGCTTCCGGAAATTCCTTATGATCTGGATGCAGTGGTAAAGAAGATCAAAGAGCGTACCAAGGGCGGCAGCCGTTTCTCCATCCTGGCTGTGGCAGAGGGCGCAATTTCAAAAGAAGAAGCTGCAATGTCCAAAAAAGAATATAAAAAGAAACTGGAAGAGCGCGCAGAAAAGTACCAGTCCGTGGCCTATGAAATCGGTGCACGGATTCAGGAAATGACAGGCCAGGAAATCCGTGTGACAGTGCCTGGCCATATGCAGCGCGGCGGCGCTCCGGTTCCCTATGACCGTGTGCTTTCCTCCAGAATTGGTGCCCATGCGGCAGATATGATTGACAAAAAGGAATTCGGCAGACTTGTGGTTGTGAAGAACAATGTGATTACGGATATTCCGCTTGCAGAGTCCGCCGGAAAATTGAAATATGTGGATCCGCAGTCTGAGATTATCAGAGAGGCCAAGCTTCTGGGAATCAGCTTCGGAGACAAATAAACTATGTCATATACAGCACTTTACAGAAAATGGCGTCCGCAGACCTTCGGGGATGTGAAGGGCCAGGACCATATTGTTACAACCTTACAGAATCAGATTTTGTCCCAGAGAATCGGCCATGCCTACCTGTTCTGCGGAACCAGGGGTACCGGAAAAACTTCGGTGGCTAAAATTTTTGCCAGGGCGGTCAACTGTGAACATCCGGTGGATGGAAGTCCCTGCGGGGAATGTCCAAGCTGTAAACAGATTCTTGCAGGAACCTCTTTAAATGTGGTGGAAATTGATGCTGCCTCCAACAACGGTGTGGAAAATATCCGTGAAATCCGTGAGCAGGTGCAGTATCCGCCGACGGAGGGGCGGTTTCGGGTTTATATCATCGACGAGGTGCATATGCTGTCCACAGGTGCATTTAATGCACTGCTTAAAACCCTGGAAGAGCCGCCGTCCTATGTGATTTTCATTCTGGCCACAACAGAGGTCCATAAAATCCCTATTACGGTGCTCTCAAGATGCCAGCGGTATGATTTCAGACGGATTACGGTGGATACCATCGCGGACCGTTTAAAGGAGCTGACCGATGCCGAGGGGATGCAGGTGGAGGAGAAGGCGCTCCGCTATGTGGCAAAGGCGGGAGATGGCTCCATGCGAGATGCCTTAAGCCTGCTGGACCAGTGTGCGGCGTTCCACTACGGGGAAATGCTGACCTATGAGCATGTGTTAGATGTGCTGGGGGCAGTGGACAACAGCGTATTCCGGGAACTGTTCCGGGCTGTGGTGGAGCAGAAGACAAAAGACTGCATTCTGAAATTAGAGGAAATGGTAATCCAGGGGCGGGAATTGTCCCAGTTCGTGGCAGACTTTATCTGGTTTCTGAGGAATCTTCTGCTTCTTAAAACGGCAGAGGATGCGGAAGAACTTTTGGATATGTCGGAAGATAATTTAAAACTTCTGCGGGAAGATGCAGGACTGGCAGATGAAAACACATTGATGCGGTATATCCGTGTGTTCTCTGAGCTTTCCAGCCAGATTCGCTTTGCCAGCCAGAAACGGGTTCTTATTGAGCTTGCTTTTATTAAGCTTACAAAGCCGGAAATGGAGCAGAGTCTGGATGCTGTTTTAGAGCGGCTTAACAGGCTGGAACGTCAGGTGGAAGAAGGAATTCCGGCGGCTCCGTGGCCGGAAGGTATGGCTTCGTCCGGCGGCGTCCTGCCGCAGGGAAGTCCGGAAATATCTGCGGCGGAAAACAATAGCAGCGTTTACAGACAGGAGGCCCCGGGGTCATCCGGCCCGGCTGTGGAACCGAGAACGGTGACACTTCCGAAGGCCCAGCTTGAGGATTTGAACCTTATACGAAACGAATGGGGGAAAATCGTCAGAGAAATGGGAATGTCCATCCGGCCCAGCTTCCGGGAAACGGTGGTGGAGCCGGCAGGCGAAAGCTGTCTTTGTATCGTATTTAATGACTCCATGAATTTTGGGATGGGAAGCCGTCCCAGTGTACTGGGAGATCTGGAGAGGTATGTGGAACAGACCTACGGGAAATCCATCTACTTTAAAGCGAGACTTCGGGAAAGCGGTGAGCGTCTGGATACCAGATACATCACCGATGAAGAATTACGGGAAAATATCCATATGGATATTGTTATAGAAGATTAGAAAATCAGGAGGAATCACACCATGGCAAAACGTGGCGGTTTTCCAGGCGGAATGCCTGGCAATATGACAAATTTGATGAAGCAGGCGCAGAGAATGCAGCGCCAGATGGAAGAGAAGACAAAAGAGCTGGAGGAGAAGCAGTATACGGCAGCGGCCGGAGGCGGAGCAGTGACCGTTACGGTGTCCGGTAAAAAAGAGGTTGTATCCGTGAAAATTTCTCCGGAGGCTGTGGACCCGGACGATGTGGAAATGCTTGAGGATATGATTGTGGCTGCCGCCAACGAGGCATTCCATAAAATGGAAGAAGATTCCAGCGCTGTTATGGCAGAGCTGACCGGAGGCCTTGGAGGCTTGGGAGGACTTTCTTTCTAAAATGGATTATTACAGCAGTCAAATATCAAAACTGATTGAAGAACTGGGAAAGCTGCCCGGAATCGGAAATAAAACAGCCCAGAGGCTGGCGTTCCATATTATCAATATGCCGGAAGAGCAGGTGGAACGGCTCTCCAGCTCGATCCGGGATGCAAAACATAATGTCCATTACTGTAAGGAATGTTTTACCCTGACGGATCAGGAGCTCTGCCCTATCTGCAAAAGTCCGGTCCGCGACCACAGTGTTATTATGGTGGTGGAAAACCCCAGAGACCTGGCGGCCTATGAAAAAACAGGGAAATTTGAAGGTGTCTATCATGTGCTCCACGGAGCCATTTCCCCCATGCTGGGAATCGGCCCCGGAGATATTAAGCTAAAGGAGCTGATGACCCGTCTCCAGAAAGATGTGAAAGAGGTTATCATTGCCACCAATTCCAGTCTGGAAGGCGAGACAACTGCCATGTACATAAGCAAATTAATTAAACCCACAGGAATCAAGGTAACAAGAATTGCCAGCGGTGTTCCAGTGGGCGGTGATTTGGAATACATAGACGAAGTGACGCTTTTACGTGCGCTGGAAGGCCGGGTAGAGCTGTAACAAATTTAGGAGATGCGAAAGAAATGGATAAATACGAGTTTAACATTAAAGTTGAACAGATTAAAAAGCTGGTCAACCGCGGTGACTATGATACGGCCATGAAAATTGCCGATACCATCGACTGGCACCGGGTGCGAAATGCCAGCCTGCTTTCTATGATTGCTCAGATCTATGAGAAAAATGAAGAATACCAGGAGGCAAAGGATATTCTGCTTCTGGCCTTTGAACGTGCGCCCATCGGAAAGCGCCTGCTTTATAAGCTGACAGATCTGGCGCTCAAGGAAGGCAGCATTGCGGAGGCGGAGGCCTATTACCGTGAATTCTGTGATCTGGCCCAGGATGACCCGCGCCAGTATCTGCTCCGGTATCTGATATTAAAGGCAAAGAAAGCGCCTGTGGACCAGTTAATCCGTGCCCTGGAAACCTATACGGTGGCTGAGGTAGATGAGAAATGGCTGTATGAGCTGGCAGAGCTTTACCATGAAGCCGGACTGGAAGATAAGTGCGTGAGCACCTGTG
The DNA here is from genome assembly GCA_021770825.1 of Clostridium sp. GTDB lineage: Bacteria > Bacillota > Clostridia > Lachnospirales > Lachnospiraceae > CANRXD01. The sequence continues at coordinate 162,684 of JAETQD010000005.1, forward strand.
ACAGAATCATGCTCTTATTTGGCCTGGGAAAATATGTGGATAAGGCCATGGATTTAAAGCTGGAATATGCCCCTCTCAATAAATACCAGATGGACCTGGTGGAAAACAGGGACAAATACGAGGCAAAGCTTCGGGCCATTGAAGAAGAGTACAGCGGAAACGGCTCCTACCAGGAAGACTATGAGGAAAACCGTGCTGCCAGAAGACAGGCACCCCGGTACGATATGGAAAAAGACGCGGTGATGAAGCTTCATGAAGATGTCCAGGCGGAGAAGCTGGCAAAAGAGATGTCCAGGCTTTCCGATGAGGACATGCGGACGGCTGAGGTGGAAGAAGACGACATGGATGCCACCAGAACGCTGGATGATATCCGTTCCATAAAAGAGATTAAGCCCACCAAACGCGTTCTGGATGTGGCTGCCGAAAGGGAGGCCGCAGAATCCGGCCGCGAAATTGAGAGGCAGCGGGAGGCCATCCGTGCCGCTAAGGAGCGGGAAGAGATGGAAGAGGAAGCCCTGCGCCGCGCGGAGGAAGAGCGGGAGGCAGCCAGAAGAGAGGAAGCGGAGCGCCGCGCCAAAAAGCAGGCGGAGATCGACAGAGAGCGTGCTCTGCGTCAGGGCGTGAGAACCGTTGTGATGGATGATGCGGATGAGGATCTGGAGCTGGAATCCCTGGATGAAAGTCTGGATACCAACAACCTGATGATTGAGGCAGATACAGAGGAAGAGGGACTTTCCCTGGCTCTGGAGGCTCTCAAAAAGATTCACAGAGAGTTGGGATATAAAAACCCGGTGGCTAAGATCAGCAGTGAGAAATTAAATAAGCGGGGAATCAGCCCCGTTGCCGCAAAGCTTGCCGGGAAGGACCTGGTTATTGAGCATGCGGCAGGCCTTACAGATGCGGTCCAGAATGAGCTGGATGAGCTGATGGAGAAGGACAAATCCGGAATGATCGTGGTTCTCATTGACACACCGGAAAATCTGGAAGAGCTTCACGGACGGAATGCGTCCCTTGCCAGCAAATTCCAGTACATAGGTGCTGACAGTGAGGCTGAGACAAAGAGAGAAAACGCGGCAGCTCTGGAGCAGGCATTGAAGAAAGAGACCGAGGCCCAGGAAAAGATTGCCAAGGATGTGGCCCAGACCGTAGAAAAAGAGGACGAAGAGGAAACCGTTGCGGCGGCTCCGGAGGAGAAGGAGATTCCGGAACCGGAAGAGGAATCCTATGACGATGAGCTGGAAGAAGAACCGGTTCAGCCGAAAAAGAAATTAGGATTTTTTGGACGGAAAAAGACAGCCGAAAAGGAATACGAAGAAGAGTACGAGGAAGAAGAGTACGATGAGGAAGAACCTGAAGAGAAGCCTGTCAAGCCGGCTAAGGTACAGCCTGCGGAGCGTCCGACTGTGAAGGCAGCTCCCAAGGAGACTCCCAAGCCAGTTCCCAAGGCAGTTTCAACGGCGGTTCCGGCGTCAGAGTCTGCGGATGATTACGATGATGAGACCGAGATGGATTTGGACGAATTTGCCCAGTATGCGTGCAAGTATGCATCGGAAATTGACTGCAGTATCACGGGAAAGAGCCTGCTGGCTCTCTATGAGCGTATTGAGATGATGGAGGAGGACGGAGTGCCTCTGACAAAGAAAGCAGCCGTGGACCTCATCGAGGAGGCCGCGGATAAGGCAGAAAAACCATCGCTTGGAAAGAAAATTACCGGTTTATTCTCACCCAAGTATGATAAGGATGGATATTTGATCCTGCATGAAGATAACTTTTTTGATTAAATGAAAGAAAAAGGTCCCTGGGGCCTTTTTCTGGCTATAAGAGGAGATTTTATGGGAATCAAGTTAATTGCCACAGATATGGACGGAACCTTTCTGGATGATGAAAAAAATATTCCGGAAGAAAATCTGAAAGCCCTCCTGGAATGTGCGGATAGGGGAATTGAAATTGTTCCTGCCACAGGAAGGACCGTCCGCGGCCTCCCGGAGGAAATAAAGGCTCTGCCGGGAGTCCGGTATGCGATAACGACCAATGGGGCTGTGGTGGCAGATTTAAAAGAGGGCAAAGAGGTAAATACCTGCCGGATTCCAACGGAACTGGCAGTGAAGGTGATGACCATGGCCAGAGAGAGCCAGGATGATATTATGTATGATGCTTATATAGAAGGAATTGCCTACACCACTGAATATTTTTACACCAACACGGAAAAATATGTGCCGACCAAGGGCCTGGTGGCCCTGGTCAGAAAGACTAGGCAGGTTGTGCCCGATAACATTGCCTATGTGGGGGCACAGGGAAAGGAGATCGATAAGATCAATATGTATTTTCTTGATATGGATGCCAAGCAGAGAATGCGTGAGGCATTGGCTGCGGTTCCTGGAATCCTGGTATCTTCTTCCATTCCCAACAATCTGGAAATTAACGCGGCAGGAGCCGATAAGGGCAGTGCCCTTGTGCGTTTGGCTTCATATCTTGGCATCAAACAAGAGGAGACCATGGCTTTCGGAGATGGAGAAAATGATTTCTCCATGATTCGTATGGCCGGAATCGGTGTGGCCATGGAAAATGGGGAAGAGTCTGTGAAAGCGGCGGCAGATCATGTAACTGTCACAAATAATAAAGCCGGAGTTGCGGCAGCGATCCGGCAGTTCGTACTGAAATGAGGGATTGGATGGAAATAAGTGCAGAGCTTTCCGCACATTGGCTGGAAATTGCGGTGGCGGTATATCTGATTGGCATGGTGCTTTACGGACATTATAAAGGCTTCATACGGCTGGCAGTATCCGCCTTGGCCATTGTGATTACACTGGTGTCCGTGCATATGGCGATGCCTCTTGTGACGGAGTGGCTTAAAAATGATACGCCGGTTTACGGGATGATAAAGGATGGAATAGAAAAAGCGGCTGGTTTAGACGAACTCCTGGGAAACACAGGGGAAGCTGCGCCTCCCGAAAAGATGGAAGAACGTCAGATTATTGAAGGATTGGAGCTGCCTGAACAGTTGAAAACACTTCTGATTGAGAATAACAACGGAGAAGTGTATAAGATGATGGGCGTTGAACTCTTTAGGGATTATGTTGGCGGGTATCTGGCGGATACCATTGTTAAGTGTGTTACATTTGCAGTACTGTTTGTTGTGGTGTTTGTGCTGCTGCGGGTGCTTGTGATCTGGCTGGATTTGATCGCGAAGCTTCCGATTCTTTCGGGACTCAATCAGGTGGCAGGAGCAGTATTGGGAGGTGCGGAGGCACTGGTATTTCTATGGGTGGCCTGCCTGATTTTTACAGCGCTCTCAGGCACCGGGTTTGGAACGGCAGTTCTGCGGCAAATCAATGAAAGCCAGTGGCTGGCATGGCTTTATAATCACAATATGCTGTCATATCTGATTTTCGGTATAATCAGAGGTGTGCTGTGATAAAAATAAATTGTATACTCGAGAGATACAATTCGCCTGATTTTTTGAAGTTCCGGTTTTGACTGGGGGTTTTAAGGCTAAAAAGGAAGACCACAAAATATAGATAAAATAAGGGAAAAACCGCATATCTTGTGATCCTGAAAAAACCGAAAAAATTGTTTTAAAAAAAGAAACAAATTCCCTTGACAATCCGAAAAGAAAATGGTATATTTAAGCTCCGATGAGGGATGACTCATCGGGGCTTTACTTTCATAATAAGAGCCCATCGGATTTTGAAAATCTTGAAAAAGAAATTCAAAAAGATGAAAAAAGTTGTTGACAAACAGAAAGCAATATGATAAGATATCAGAGTTGCCGCTGAGAACAACAACGAAGCGAAACAAAGAACCTTGAAAACTGAACAGTATGTAAAACCCTGAAAATTCTTATTAAAAATGGTCTGGTTTGGGCCATGAATGAGAACATTCAGAACATTCACGATAAAAGCTTTACAGCGCATGCTTGCATGTATTGGAAAGCTGAACGTGAGCGAGCGGGACGAAAGTCCTGCGAGGAAACCTAAAACAACAGTAGAACGGTTTAAAATTAGCCAAGCGAAATTTTGAACACGGATTACAAACACTTTTAAGGAAGTTTTCGGATGGAATTTTAATTGACTGAGCGGCGGACGGGTGAGTAACGCGTGGGTAACCTGCCTCATACAGGGGGATAACAGTTAGAAATGACTGCTAATACCGCATAAGCGCACGGGACTGCATGGTCCAGTGTGAAAAACTCCGGTGGTATGAGATGGACCCGCGTCTGATTAGCTGGTTGGTGAGGTAACGGCCCACCAAGGCGACGATCAGTAGCCGACCTGAGAGGGTGACCGGCCACATTGGGACTGAGACACGGCCCAAACTCCTACGGGAGGCAGCAGTGGGGAATATTGCACAATGGGGGAAAC
>JAETQD010000006.1 GCA_021770825.1 Clostridium sp.
CCCGCAACCGATGGAACGCCGAAGGCGGGCCAGCGGATGTAGCCCGGCGTAGTCGAGGGAAGCCACAGGGCGAAAGCCCCGCAACCGATGGAACGCCGAAGGCGGGCCAGCGGATGCCGCCCGGTGTAGCCAGGGCTATATGGCGAAAACCATACATAAGCAAGAAGTGGAGCGGATTGCGAAGGCAGAAACTTGCTTGTAAATGGAGGCACCCCCAGCACTACAAGTGTATAAAATTTTAATGTAATAAAAATTGATTAAGAGGAATACAATAGTAATGTATTCACATCAAAAGATAAAAAATACATTTTGTATTTATTTTACTTAAAAGATATGTTATACTGTTGGAAAGGAGGAGTTTGAAAATGAAAGATATTTATTTGGTTAATTATTCTGTCAGAGGAATAAAAACATTAGATCAGTTAGTTTCTCTGTCCTTTTACAAAAAAATAATTCCAAACAATCCAGATACGCAGGAATATAATATTAAGGGAATCTATGGTATGAATGGCTCCGGTAAATCTGGCATTATATCTTCCGTAGATATATTCAGAAATCTTCTTATCAATGCAGGTTATTTGAATAATCCGATTGTTCAAAAGAATTTAGATGCAATTATTAATAAGAAAGTGGGAGAGCTATTCATCGAAGCTGAGTATATGGTTTCATTTGAGGACGGGTTAGAGCTTTTCAGGTATAGAATAACATTAAAGAGAGAGAGTTCCGGAAAATATGTGATATCCGATGAAGAATTATCCGCAAAAAAAGCAACTTCTAAAAATGACTCCATGGAAACCATTTTTAAAATAGTCAATGGAGAAATTACATCTATCAAAGAAATTAAAAACGATGAACTTTTCAATATGGTATTGAAAAAAACGATAAATTTATTGTCAAGTACTTCTATGTGTGCTTTATTTTTCGAGAAGAGTCTGGCTGATGTCATGAATAATAGCAAAAATCAGCTAAATGATTTTTTTGTTAGTTTAATTTCTCTTTTGATTTTTGGAAAAAAATTACATGTTTATTTAGATGATTCAGATGACCACAGACACTATTTTATTAATCACTCATTTGGATATATGGATGATTTGGAAAGTAAAAATTCTAATATCGATGATATACTGAAACATTTTTTAGAAATGGATAGTGAACAGCTTAATATCATTTCGATTTCCGAAAATATTGTCACTAAAAGGCTTTATGAGAGCTTTGAAAAGAGTGTTGGTAAATTATGTGAGTTCCTTAAAATATTTAAATCAGATTTGCAGGGGATAGAGATTGACAAAAAAGAAGATCATAATGTATATGTTTGTAATTTAATAATGGTATATGATTCTTATAAAATCCATGCAGAATTTGAGAGTACAGGCATTAAAAAGTTGATTAGATTATATGCATATTTAAAGGAAATGGCTCAGGGTGGAATTGTTTTTATTGATGAGTTTGACTCAAATCTTCACGATGTTTATTTATGCGCGTTATTGGAATACTTAATGGAGTATGGTGAAGGTCAGCTCTGCTTTACTACCCATAATGTTGGACCTATGGATATTTTAAAACGTCATAAAAAATCCATTGATTTCTTGTCTGCAGATCATAAGATTTATCCATGGACAAGAAATGGTAACTATTCTCCCTCTAAACTTTATAGAAGTGGAATGATTGAGGGTTCGCCTTTTAATGTCGATTCCATTGATTTTATAGGTGTGTTTAGTTCGGAAATGGAGGATGATTGATGGGCCTTCAACTGATTTTTGTTGTTGAGACAAATTCAAAGTGCAAATCTGATTGGATATATATTAAGGATACAATTGAACGGTTTTATCAATACAATCAAACACAGGTCAAGTTTAGTCCTGTGTATATGGATGGGAAGGGAAAATATGACAAGAAAGAAAAGAATATTTCAAAATTGATTTCTCAATATGCTTCTACTTCCAAGGTAAATCAATCTAAAATTATATATTGTTTTGATTGTGATGACTATGATAGTAAACCAGGAGATTTAAATTTTTTAAATAATGTGCGACAGTATTGCGATGAGCGTGGGGCTGATTTTATTTGGTTTTGCAAAGATATAGAGCGTGTATATTTGGGTAAGAAAGTTGACCAAAGTCAAAAGAAAACTGAGTCTGCAACTTTTAAGTCCAAAAAGTTAATTAATAATGTGGATGTGAACAAACTATCAGCTGCAGATTATCAGGCCAATACGAGTAATATTATGAGGATTCTTGATAAATATCTCACACGGAAATAATAAAACAATACTAAATTTACATATCAATTGAAATTAATTGGAGCCGTGTCCCATGTATTTATCAAGGACTTTGCCCGCTGAAATGCCAAAGGCGGGCCAGCGGTTGCAGCCCGGCGGGGTAGTTGGGCCAGTGGATTCGAGGTGCCGCCCGGCGGAGCCGCATAAAAGCAACGCAAAAATTTTGACAGGCGCGTAAGACAAAGCAGGCAGACTCCTCATTATGTGGGGAACCTGCCTGTTTTTTATCTGATGGGGAAACATCATAATTGGGAAACGGATACACAAATCCGCTGGTTCTGTTTCGTCTGGCCGACGAAGACACCCTGGTTGACAATACAGTCCTTGTAATCCCGGCCGGAAGAAATCTTTATGTGGCTGTCGTCCACAATCAGATTGTTGGTGGGGTCAAGTGCGATCCAGCGGCCGCCGCAGCAGATTTCGACCCAGGCATGGCTCAATCCTTCACCGATCAGCATTCCTACCACATAGCGGGACGGGATGTTTTCCATACGGCAGAGGGAGAGCAGAATATGGGAGTAGTCCTGGCAGACTCCTTTTCCCAGGGCCATGGCCTGTTCCGCTGTTGTGTAGATGTCGGTCACATGCTGGACGTACTGGAAAGTCCCATAAAGGCCATGCATGTACGCTTCCGCTTTTTCATAGGCTGTCGTGTTTGGACCAAAGGAGAACTGTCTTGCAAATGCCTGGATACAGGGGCCTGGCCTCGTATATTCAGTCTGGTATTTGTAGATGCCGATGAGATGGCTTTCCTTTGCGGTTTCCGAAGGCGCCAGTCCGGTTCTGGCCGTTCCGGAGATCTCGCGCATTAAGAAGTGCCACATTGCCCTTCCGGTAGATATCATAAATATGCGGGATTCCGATCAGAGACTCTTTATAGAAGGTCATCGGATCCAGATATTCATCAGAAATCCTGCGGTATACAACGCCGACCGGCTCTTTTCTTCCGGAATAATCAATGAAATACAGGTGATCATTTTCTACGATCAGTTCGCTTCCTGTCACCAGGTGGGCACCTGTCTGTTCCGCAAGGTAGGAATGCTCAAAATAGGCGGCATTGTACCGGCCCGGCGTTAATATGACCGTATGGCCGCCGGTATTTACGTAATCCATAGTCTTTCTTAAAAGACATGCGTAGTTCCGGTTGTCCTCCAGATGGTTTTCCTTAAAAGTCTGAGGGCTGCTTTTTCGACAGAGGCTTCTGGCAATCATCGGATAAGAAGCGCCGGAAGGAACTCTTAAATTATCCTCAAGGATATACCAGCTTCCGTCCTTCCCCTGTACCAGGTCGATCCCTGCGATATGGGGATAGATGCCTTTCGGCGGCTTTACACCTTCGCACTGGGCCAGATAGCCGCTGGAAGCGTAGACAAATTCTTCCGGAACCACTTTGTCCTGGATGATCTTTTTCTCGCTGTAAATATCATTGATGAACAGATTGAGAGCCATGACGCGCTGTTTTAAGCCTTTTTCCAGATACTGGAATTCTTCCTGGCCAATGATGCGCGGGATGGCGTCAAAGGGGAACAACTGCTCGCGGAATACGTGATTCTTGTAGATCCCGAATTTTACCCCATAGCGGGCAAGCAGCTTGTTGACAGTGTCTGTGTGACGGTAAAGATCCATTTCCTGCATACTCATTCCTCCTGACATTTCCGGAACTTTCTCCGGTTCCTTCGCGGTATCCGGAAAAAGCGCAAGGCGCTTTGCAGATAACTGCAAAACGCCTTTGTTTTAATGAAAAATATATTAACTCGAAAACTTCATACTGCCAATGATTTTTTGAAAAAAGATTAAAAATTGACATTTATTACAAAAACAGAACGAAAGACAATCTACTGTGAGAAAATATCAACAACTCTGAATTCCAGGAAGCTCCGGATCCACGGTTTATTGATAGATCTCATGGAGCATCTGTGCCAGGGCTCGGGTAGCTTTGGAGCGGTATTCTCCTACCGGATAAGCCAGATTCAGATCCAGATACATTCCCTCTTTTCCAACACTTAAGTATTCTACATTTTCGTCAGGGACCAGGCAGGAGTGATAGGTAAAAGCCAGGGCGACGCCGTCTCTGGCCATGGCAGCAGCGAAAGGCGCGGTGATATTGGTGTTTCTGGCGAAGGGCTCGATTCCGAGTTTCGCAAATTCCTTTCTGGCAATCATGCCCAGGATGGTTTCCGGGGAACCCAGAATAAATTCATAGGGCGCTGCTTCTTTCAGAGAAATCCAGGCGCGTCCATCCGGTTCCCTGTGGACCTGGTCGAGAATGGCATGGCCTTTCCTTGCAATAATAAGAATCTCATCGCGGGTCAGAAAATCGACCTGGCTTTTTAACCGCAGACCAGGAAGTGCGATCAGGGCGATATCCAGAAGCCCTTCCGAAATCATTTCTTCCAGATAGATACTGTCCTTCTCTGTGATTTCCACATGGATCTTCGGATATTTGTCATGGAATTTTTTCAGGACTTTGGGAAGAATATAGGTGCCGCGGAAGGTACTGATTCCTAACTCGATCTGTCCGCCGTCCAATTCCTCAATATCCCACAATTCACTCTGCGCTCTGCGGTAGTGAAGAAGAATCTGCCGGGCATGGTCGATGAAGATGGAACCGGAGGCAGTCGGGCGGACTCCGCGGGAGGTCCGCATGAAAAGATGAGTCCCCAGCTCATTTTCATAAAGCTGCAGAAACTGGCTTAAGCTGGACTGGGCCATGTAAAGGCGCTCAGCGGCTTTTGATATGCTGCCTTCCTCGGCGATGGTGACAATATAATTCAGTTCTTTTAAATCCATGGTCATCCTCCTGTATCTGCCATCGGTTTTTCCGATATGTACTATTTAAAATTTTGTGTTTCTATGATTGCAAGAATAGTATATGATAAATATTGTCAAAAGGCAATTCAAAAATGATCGTGAAAATGTATGAATTGCACAAACAAATGCAACGAAAGGGGCAAAAAGAATGAGCAAAGTGTCACTGAAGGGAGTTATCGACATGCACGTGCATACCAATCCGGATCTGCGTCTCCGTGCATACGACGACTTTGAGTTAATGGAGGCTGGTATCCGTGTGGGAGCCAGAGCCATCGTCATTAAGACCCACCAGGGAACCACCATGGACCGGGCATATCTCTGCAACCGCCACAACAAGATTGTTCATGGCAATACCAACGATTTTACCATGTATGGCAGCATCACCCTCAATAAGGTGGTAGGCGGCATCAATCCCAAGGCTGTGGATACGGCACTGAAGCTGGGCGCCAAGGTTGTCTGGCTTCCCACCCAGTCCGCAAGAAACCATATGGTGAAGAACAAGCTGGATCCGGCCGGATGTGTGGACGTGGTCCGCGATGGAAAGATTGTTCCGGAGTTAAAGGATGTGTTTGGTCTCATTAAAGATCACAATGCAGTTCTTGGAACCGCCCATGTGTCCCCTGAGGAGGCATTTGTGGTTGTGGAAGCCGCCAGAGATGCGGGAATCAAGAACATCGTAATCACCCATCCGGAGTGGTGGATTGTGGACATGTCCGTGGAGGACCAGGTCCGCATGGTAAAGGATTACAACGTAATCTTAGAGCGCTGCTACGCACAGAACATGGGCGGCGGAAAGTATAAGAGCAATCTTCCGTCCAATTTGGAAATCATCAAAGAAGTCGGCTATCAGAACGTCATGGTGGACACCGACGGCGGACAGACCGAGAACCCCCACTGGGAGATTGCCATGGCCGAGTACATGCAGTACCTGGTGGACAATGGCATCCCGGAGGAACATGTACATTATATGACCCATACAATCCCGGCCGGACTGCTGGGGATTGAGTAAGGACCAGGAGGAAAATAAGAGATGATGAGTGCAGTAATTATCGCGTCAATCGCGCTGGCTGTTGTTCTGGGATATAAGACCAAGATCAACACAGGATTTTTCTGTATTGCGTTTGCATACATAATCGGCTGCTTTGCCCTTGGCATGAAGACCAAGGCACTGATTGCCTGCTGGCCCACCAGCACCATGTTCGTAATTTTATCCGTTTCCCTGTTTTACAACTTCGCAGCCGTAAACGGAACTCTGGAAAAGATGTCTTCTGCTCTTTTATACGCATGCAGAAGCTTCCCGGGACTTCTTCCCTTTGCCCTGTTCTTTGTGGCCGTTGTGCTGTCTGTCATGGGAGCTGCCTATTTCACCGTACTGGCATTCCTGGCACCGATCACACTGGCAATCTGTGAGGAATCCAAGATGGACAAGCTGACAGGCGCTGTTGCCATCAACTGCGGCGCCCTTGCAGGCGGCAATTTCCCCACAGCAGCCCTTGGCGTTGTGTTCCGCGGCCTTGTGGACACCGCTTATGAGGCAGACACGACTCTGGAGGCCCTGGATTCCTTCAGCGCAGAGCTTAAGATCTTTGCATTTGCCATCGTGTTCTCCCTGATTTTAATTGCCATCTTCCGTTATGGTTTCAAAGAAAACAGAAACATCGGAAAGGGCGTTACCTTTAAAAAGCCGGAGGCGTTCAACCCGAAGCAGAAGACCACATTAAACTTAATGTTAATCATGATGGCTGTGGTACTTATTTTCCCGCTCTTAAAGCTTGTGATGCCGGGAAATGCCTTAATTGGCACCATCAGCGGCAAGATCGATGTGGGTCTGGTTGCCATCTGCTTTACCGTGATTGCCCTGCTTCTTGATCTGGCACCCCAGAAGGAAGTCATCGCCCGTGTACCGTGGAACACCATCATCATGATCGCAGGCGCAGGTATGTTAATTGCCGTAGCCGTTGAGGCAGGCACCATTGATGCCCTGTCCGCATGGATCGGTTCCAATGTTCCGGTGGCCCTTGTACCCATTGCATTCAGCCTGGTTGCAGCATTCATGAGTTTCTTCAGCTCCACCACAGGCGTAGTTGCCCCGGCCCTGTTCCCGCTAATTCCGGCTCTGGCCGTGTCCACAGGACTGAATCCGGCCGTGCTTTTTGCCTGCACCGTACTGGGGGCACAGTCCAGCGCCATCAGCCCCTTCTCCTCCGGCGGAAGCTTAATTCTTGGTTCCTGCGGAAAGGAAGAGGAGAGAAACGCACTGTTCAATCGTCTGTTATTCGTTGCGGTACCCATCAGCGTGATCTGCTGTGCGGTTTATAATGTAATTGTAGCAATGATCTTATAATATATGAAACACGCCGAAGGCGGCATAAAGGAGGATGTGAAAATGGAAAAGATTAAGATGGCTACTCCTCTTGTGGAGATGGATGGAGACGAGATGACCAGGATTCTCTGGCAGTACATCAAGGACGAGCTTTTGATTCCCTTTATTGATCTGAATACCGAATACTATGATCTGGGCCTGGAATACCGGGATAAGACCAATGATCAGGTTACCATTGATTCTGCAGAGGCCACCAAGAAGTACGGCGTCGCCGTAAAGTGCGCCACCATCACGGCCAATGCAGCACGTGTGAAGGAATATAACTTAAAGGAAATGTGGAAGAGCCCCAACGGCACCATCCGCGCAATCCTGGACGGAACCGTATTCCGCTGCCCCATCGTGGTAAAAGGCATTGAACCCTGCGTAAAGAACTGGAAGAAGCCCATCACCCTGGCAAGACATGCATATGGCGATGTGTATAAGAATGCAGAAATGCAGATTCCGGGACCGGGCGAGGTAAAGCTTGTGTACACCCCGGCAGACGGCTCCGCAGAACAGACCATTTCCGTCCATAAATTTGAAGGAAGCGGCGTGGTTCAGGGACAGTACAACCTGGATGAGTCCATCGAAAACTTTGCAAAGAGCTGCTTTGAGTATGCCCTTGAGACAAAGCAGGACATCTGGTTTGCCACCAAAGACACAGTTTCCAAAAAATATGATCACCGCTTCAAGGACATTTTTGCAGACCTTTACGAGAAGGAATACAAGGAGAGATTTGAGGCAGCAGGAATTGAGTACTTCTACACCCTCATTGACGATGCCGTGGCCCGCGTAATGAAGGCCGAGGGCGGATTCATCTGGGCCTGCAAGAACTATGACGGCGATGTGATGAGCGACATGGTTTCCTCTGCATTCGGTTCCCTGGCGATGATGACTTCGGTTTTGGTATCTCCCCATGGATATTATGAGTATGAGGCCGCACACGGCACCGTACAGCGCCATTACTACAAGCACTTAAAGGGAGAGGAGACCTCCACCAACTCCGTGGCAACCATTTTCGCATGGAGCGGAGCCTTAAGAAAACGCGGTGAGCTGGATGGAAATAAGGAGCTGATGGCCTTTGCCGACAAGCTGGAAAAGGCAACCATCGACACCATCGAAAGCGGAAAGATGACCAAGGATCTGGCCCTTATGACAACCCTGCCGAATCCCACGATTCTCAACAGCAAGGACTTCATTGTGGCAATCCGCAGAGAACTGGAAAAAATGATATAAGATACCCCTTCAAAATCCCTGTGTCAGGATAGTCTGGCATGGGGATTTTCTGTTATCGAAAACTTTTTCGTTATATCGAATAGGAAATAAATGGGAAAAATTGGAAAATTCGGAAAATCCTTTACTTTTGTGAAATAAGTATGCTATGATGAGTCTGTATTTGTCGACAGACGTAAAGAACGTGAGGAATTTGAAAACAATGGAAGACAAATGGAAGCTGCAAGTTCTGGGTACCCGGGGATCCTACCCCATGTCGGCGGCGGAATACACCGAGTTTGGAGGCAGCACCTCCTGTATGGCGGTGGAGCTTCATGACACGGTGATCGTCTTCGATGCCGGAAGCGGACTCATGAAGTTAGGGCAGCGGCTGAAGGGACAAAAGAAGAAAAAACGAATCGACATTTTTTTAAGCCACATGCATATGGACCATATCATCGGACTTTTCGGCTTTCCTCAGTTTTTTGAGCCGGACATGGAAATTCATCTGTATGGGGAGCCGAGAAACGGAGCGGGATTTAAGGAACAGTTGGAACGTGTCATGGGACCGCCCTACTGGCCGGTGGGAATTGACGGATTCAAGGCCCGGACAGTCTTTCATGAAATCGGTCCGGGGGAGAAGGTTTCTTTGCCGGGAGAGATTTCGGTATCGGCTCTCAGGGGAAATCACCCCGATGAAAGTCTTTTATTCCGGATGGAAAAAGGGAAAAAAATCCTTGTATACGGTCTGGATTGTGAGATGGACCCATCAATGGAAAGAGATCTTCAGGAGTTTGCAAAAAATGCAGAACTTCTTATTTTTGATGCCAATTACCTGCCAAAGGACTTAGACGGCCATGAGGGCTGGGGACATTCCACCTGGGAGGCAGGAATCCGGCTGGCCCGGGCAGCAGGGGTGAAGCGGATTTTAATGACCCATTATTCCTGGGAATATACGGATGAAATTCTTAAGGGGCAGGAAAAGATGGCGAAACATGAGTATAGGGAGTGCATGTTTGCCAGAGAGGGAATGGAGATTACAGTATGAGACAGGAAGATGTGAAAAAGATACTGGAAATCGGGATTTCCCTGTCGGCAGAAAAGAATTTCAACCGGCTTCTGGAAAACATTTTAAGCCGTGTCATGGAGCTGGCCAACTGTGACGCGGGGACCTTATATCTGCTGGATGGGGAGGATCTTCGGTTTAAGATCATGCGAAACCATACCATGAAAACCTATATGGGCGGAGACGGAACTGATCCCGGGCTTCCTCCGGTGAAGTTAAAAAGAGAGAATGTATGCGCTCTGTCCGTCCTGGAGGGAAAGACCATTAATATAGAAGACGTCAGAAACTGTGAAGCGTATGACTTTTCGGGGCCAATCCGCTACGATGCCATGACGGGCTACCGCTCCAAGTCCATGCTGGTGGTGCCGTTGGAAAACCGGGAGGGGGAAAAGATCGGCGTTCTGCAGCTCATTAATCATATGGATGCAGACGGACGGGCCTGCAGGTTTCCAGAGGATGTGATTCCCATGGTGGAGTCGGTGGCCTCCCAGGCAGCCGTTACCATCCAGAATGCCCGCTATGTGGAGGACATCCGCGGCCTGTTCCAGTCCTTCGTGAAGGTGATGTCCTCGGCGGTCGATGAGAGGACACCCTATAACGGGTCCCATACCAGGCATATGGCCGAGTACGGCGCCAGATTTGTGGAGTTTCTCAATGAAACCTGCGTGCAGAAGGGAGAAGCGGTGTGGTTTTCTCCGGCACAGAAGGAAGAGCTTCTCATGAGCATCTGGCTCCATGATATCGGGAAGCTGGTGACGCCTTTGGAGGTCATGAATAAGGAGGCCAGACTGACGCCAGGTCAGCATACGGAATTTACCCACAGGATGGAGCAGATCGGACTGCTTTCGGAAATCTGTATGCTGCGGGGACAGTGTCCGGAGGCGGACCATTGGCAGGTGAAAGAAAAAATCAGACAGGTCATGGCCCTGGTGGATGCTGTGAACACAGCAGGATTTGTGGGGGAGGACCGAATCGAGGAACTTAAAGAGGCGGCGGCGCTTACCTTTACAGGACCGGATGGGAAGGTGATCAAGTGGCTTTCGGAGGAAGAATACGGGGCCCTTACCATACGAAAGGGAACGCTCTCGGAGGCGGAACGGAAAATCATGGAAAGCCATGTGCTGGTGACAGATAAGCTGCTGTCTAAGATCAGGTTTTCCAAAGATCTGTCCCATGTGCGGGAGTGGGCGGCCAGCCATCATGAATACCTGGATGGCTCAGGGTACCCGAAGGGACTTTCCGGGGCACAGATTCCAAGGGAGGTCCGTATCATTACGATTTTGGATATTTTTGATGCGTTGGTGGCTGACGACAGGCCATATAAACCGGGAATGCCGGTGGAGCGGGCGCTTTCCATTCTGACTGCCATGGCAGAAAAGGAAGGAAAGCTGGATTCGGAGCTTACGAAGCTTTTTGTGAAAAGCAGATGCTGGGAAGGCAGAAGGGGATAAAACGACAGCGGGAGAAAAGGTATGGAAAAAAACAGAAGAAAAATCAGATGGTATGCGGCAGCAGTATTTTTCATGGTACTGGCGTTATGTGCAGGAGGGGTTACGGCTCTGGCATCCGAGAAAACGGCAGCATCCATGCGGCTTTCCAGGACGGAAGGCACCGTTGAGGTGACCAATAAAAACGGCAGGAACATGGGAACCAAGGCGGATATGAAGCTTTTTAGCGGCTATCAGGTCAGCACCGGGGAGGAAAGCTATGCGTGGATGAATCTGGATGATGAGACGCTTGCCAAGCTGGATGCATACAGTGCATCGGAAATCCGGAAAAACGGAAAGGAGCTGGAGATTTTCTTAACCTCCGGAAACCTGTTTTTCCATGTGATGGAACCTCTTGCGGAGGACGAGACGCTTAATATCAGGACCTCCACCATGGTGACGGGAATCCGCGGCACGGCCGGATGGGTGAAGATCATCAATGAGCGGCAGACAAGGCTGTATGTGCTGGAGGGGCAGGTCCAGTGTATGGTGGCTGATCCTGTCACCGGGCAGATGAAACGGATTGTTTTAAAGGCCGGACAGGTGGCTGATTTTGTGGTATATGACAAGACGAAAATCGGGGATAAGTGTGACATTTTCCTTGGAAGATATACGGAAGAGGATGTGGACGGATTTGTGGCGGCAGAGCCTTCCGGAAACAGGACGCTGTGTGAGAAAATACGCAGGGACAGCGGGCTGGATCCGGATAAAATCATTGCCGGAGCCGCAGACAGACTGAAAAAGGACCGGGAGCTCCAGAGACAGAAGCAGAAGGAGATTTTGACCGGGGTTTATGACCAAGACCGTAATGTGATTGAGCATCCGAAGTTTAAGAGACAGGAGGAGCGGGATAACAATGATCGCGGAGATAATAGTGGCGGAAATAGTGGCGGAAGCGGAAATCCGGTAAGGCCCACGGATCCGACAAGGCCCGCAAATCCCACGGACCCGACAGAGCCGACGAGCCCGGCGAATCCCACAGACCCAGCGGAGCCGACGAGCCCCGCAAATCCCATAGACCCCACGGAACCGGAGTCTGATACCATTGTGCTGACCATGCCTGTGACGGCAAAGGAGGTACATGATTATCTTCAGGTGAAGCGGGTGGTCATCATCAATGCTGGAACGGGAAACAATACACTTTTCATCGACTATCCGGTGGTGGTGCCTGACGGGAAGTTCCTTACCATGAATGCAGGAGTCCATATGGACGTGGGAGCAGAACCGCTTCAGATTGACGGTACCCTGGATATGGCCGGGAATGTGATGAACGGTACTACCATTACAAATACCAGCATGAATACCTTCAAAGTTGGGGGTACATTCGAGAATAACGGAACAATTGAAAATACAGGCCGGATTGTGGCCGCTTCCGGAATCAGGAGTATCGGCGGCACCATCAACAACAGCGGTGTGATCGAAGGCGCTGTCACAGCGGCGGGCGGTACGTTGTCCTTAAGGAGCGGGGGAAGTCTGGATACGAAAATCTGCGTGGAAGGGGATGGAACCGTACTGCTTCAGGGCGGAACCGTTCCCGGGGCAGAGGTTTCCGGCGGAATCCTTAAGCTGGAGACAGGCACCCTTGCGGAAATTACCGTAACCGGAGGCACGGCCGTGGTGAACGGAACCGTTCCTTCAGCCAGTGTGAGCGGCGGAATTCTTTCCGTGGAGTCCGGAACCCTTTCGGAGGCCAAAGTGAACGGCGGCGTGATGACGGTAAAGGGCAGTACGGTGCCTGCGGTTTATCTGAATGGAGGCGAGCTTCAGGCGGCTGGCGGAACCATAGCGAATGCAGAAATTACGGCAGGAATGCTTAAGGTGAACGGCGGAACTGTGGAAACGGCGGTCATTGAAAACGGTAATGCTTTTGTAAAAGGCGGCACGGTGACATCCCTGGAAAGAAAGGGAGGAGATTCGCTGTCCATAGACGCCGGAACCGTGAAGACCCTTAAAAATGTCACGGGAGATGTGACGGTTTCCGGCGGAGATGTGGAAAACTTTGAGAATATCGCAGGCGGCGTAAATATTTCGGACGGAACTGTCACTGCAATAAACATGAAGTCCGGAACACTTGCAGTTTCTGGCGGAACGGTGGATGCCATAGAGGTGGAGACCGGAGCAGGACTTTCCGTGGATGGAGGTACGACCGGGTCTGTCAGCATTTTTGGCGGAGAGGCAAAGATCTCTGCGGGCGAAATTGGTACGGTTCTGGTGAATCAGGGTGCGCTGCATATGGAAGGCGGAACCGTGACTGATGGTATCACAGCAGAAGGAGCTGGAAACTATGTTGAGGTCCAGGGAGGAGAAATCCTCGCAGGGAAAGCCAGTACCGGTGCTGCCATCACGGTGGATGTACCGGGAGCGGAAAATCAGGAAATGCTGCCAAATGCAGCAAATGTGGTGCTTGGAAGCTGTATCGTGGACGGAGACACCGCGGGCGGAGACGCTAAGAAAGCGGTTCTCGTAAAGAATGGAATTGTGAGACTGGAAAATCCGGGAGACGGAGACGGAATGACCAGAATTATGGCTGCGGATGTCAATGGCCTTATGGTTCTGGGAGACGGTACTGCAGACGGAGACACAAGTTCTGCGGCCATATTCTGGATGGGAGCAGACAGCGGATATAAATCCATTACCAATGAAACGATCTTTGTTTGTGCAAGAAGTGAAGAAAAGGTGATTCCCAAAGCGGCATACGATACGGTGGCAGAGGCGCTTGAAAACGCAGGGCCGGATGATGTGGTGATGCTTAAGCGGGACTATGAGCAGGAGAATGGTACAGCACTCAGGATTGCACAGGGAAGCGGGACGAATCCTGTGGTACTGGATTTGAAGGGATGTACGTACAGCAGCTTGAGCTTGTCCCTGGGAGGAGCTGCGGATGCAGACTTGTCTGGCGGACTGCGGATTTGTGACAGGCTGAAACAGGGAACGGTGGAAACGGCAAAGGCTGTGGAGATCGGAACCGGAGGAAGCTTACAGGTTGACGGCGGCGTGAAGATGGTGTCTGGCACGAATTCGGCAGATGGACAGACAGTGCTTAAAATCAGCGGAGGAACGGCTGTACTGGGAGAAGAAGAAACCGAAGGAGAGCTGGCAGTGAAGCCGGCGGTGATATGTTCTAACAATAAATCAGACAGTCCAGTGGTGAGTATTTCGGATGGTAATCTGACAATCAACAATGCGAAAATTGTGTCGGAATCCACAGGATATAATAGTGCAGCAGTTTATATCAGCGGACCTTCACAGACAGCGATTAATGCCGGGGCAGAACTGGTATCTGAATCAAGAACTGGAACTTTGAAGATTGATTTTACGGCAGATGAAAAGTCTTCAAACTGGGTGAATTATGAAGGAGGAAGTATCTGTAATGAATATTCCAATGGAGCATCTATTTCTTTGTGGACGCAGGACATTATAGAGAATACAAAAGGACTAATTCCTACAAATATAGGCTCTGAGAATGGAACAGATGTAAAAGGGCATATTAAAGCATTGATAACCTGTGGAGCAACCGGAGATATTATGGGTCAAAACGGGTATACAAGCAAACAGGAGTCAGATGGCTATTATCATGTAAGACCGATTGGCACAGCTATCGCCACCTTCTCCAACGCAGCATTGGCAGCAACTTCCTCCAATGCTTATGCACCTTCCAGTGTGGCCAGTATCCCTGAAACTCCGGAGAAGCGGCCAAAGCCTGCTGCTACCTCTTCCAATGCGTTCCTTCCGGTGACGTCAGAGAGCATGCAGTCTGTAAAGTCCGGTGACACCCCGGAAGAAGGAGAATCTCCGGCATCCGGTGAGAACCCGGCACCCGCACCAAACGGGACCACCCCGGCCGCTGGCCCGGGGAAAAAGGATGAGGACGGAAAGGTGAGCGAGGAGGCATGAGAATGAGAAGAAAAGCAGCAATCGGCATTATGGCAGCAGCTCTGTCTGTGAGCTTTGCATTCCCGGCGGCCGCTCTGGATGTGGAGAACCGGGTGATCGTGGATGTTCCGCTGGAAACGGACCAGGAGGTGTTAAGTCTCATGGATGTGATCTGCGGCGCTTCGGGAATCACAGTCACATCCGATGGCAGCTTCCTTGTGACCGATACCTATAACAAAAACGTATGGAAGGTGAGGGGCAAAGAAAGTACCGTCTATGCCGGAGAAGGAGGCGTCCGTGATCTCTGGGGAGAGCCTGTCGGCGGCTACAACGATGGAGCTGCCAGCGAGAGCTTTTTTAAAGAGCCCTGGGCCATCGCTCCCTTCCTTGACGGCTACGCAGTTTCTGACACGGCCAACAATGCGGTCCGTTTCCTGGGACCCGATGGTGTCCAGACGGCCACAGGAAAAATCAGACCGGGCTTTAAAAACGGAATCGGAACCCAGGCAGACTTTAATCACCCAACGGGGCTGGCAGCCGATGAAGAAGGAAGTCTTTACATTGCTGACACCAATAACAACATGATACGGAAAATCACATTCTATGGAGAAGTGACCACATACCTTTCAGGCCTCAATGAGCCCACCGGACTCTGCTACAAGGGCGGTTCCCTCTATGTGGCAGAATCCGGTGCCCACCGGGTTTTAAAAGTGACCGGAGGCGTGATTGAAACGGTCATGGGAGACGGAACCGAGGGAAGCCGTGACGGAGCTGTTTCGCAGGCGCGGTTTTCCAATCCCCAGGGAGTGGCTGTGGGTGATGACGGAGCGGTCTATGTTTCCGACACCGGAAACCATGAGGTGCGGAAAATCCAAAACGGTACGGTAACGACCATACTGTCCTGTGATCAGACCAGGCTTGAGCAGTATCCCATGGCTCCCAGAGGGCTGGCGGTTCTTGGGGACAAGCTGTATGTGTGTGATACCTTTGCAAGAAAAGTACTGGTATTGGCAAAATGATGGGGGAGACCATGAAAACAAAATTCTGGGCAGTATTGGCGGCCGCAGGCATTACCTTGCTTGCGGCCTTTGGCCTTTTTGACAGCCTTGATCGGAGCCTGGCCGACCGGATGTTCCAGGAGGAGCAGGCATCAGACGGAGATATTGTACTGGTGGAGATTAATCAGGAAACGCTGGACGCCCTGGGTCCCTTCAGGGACTGGGAGCGGGACCTTATGGCCAGGGCCATTGACATCATGAACCGGTCGGAGGACTGCCGCCCGGCTGTCATTGGTATTGATATTCTTTATACAGGGAAATCCATGGCAGGTCATGACCTGGCCCTGGCATCGGCAGCCGAGCACCATGGAAACGTGGTGCTGGCTTCTGCCGCAGAATTCACCGATGGACTGCGGATGGGAGCAGACGGCAGCTTTTATCTGGATTCCATGTTCTTAAGTTCCTATGGAGAGCCCTATGAGGAACTGAAAAGCGTCACAAAACAGGGCCACATCAACGCCATGTATGACACCGATGGAATTTTAAGACACTGCCTCTGGGAGCTCTCGCTGGAGGATAGGACGGTTCCTTCCTTTGCGGCCGTTGTGGCGGATACATACAGGGCGGCGCTGGGGGATGAAGAAATCATAAAGCCGCCCACAGACCGCAAGGGGTTCTGGTATCTGCCTTACACCGGAAAGCCGGGAGATTACAGCGAATCCCTCTCTCTTTTGGATGTGATCGAAGGCCATGTTCCGGCTGAGTACTTTGCGGACCGGATTGTGCTGATCGGGCCATATGCGGCAGGCCTCCAGGACAGCTATGTGACAGCTATTGACCATGCAGCCCCCATGTACGGAGTGGAATATCAGGCCAACGCCATCGAAGCTTTGCTCCGTGGGGACTATAAGCGGGAAGCCGGGGATGGAATCCAGCTTCTGGTGCTGTTCGCAGTCATTTTGGCATGTCTGGCCGGGTTCTGGAAGCGCCCGATGACCCAGTCCACAGCCCTGTGGCTTTTGGTGTGCGCCGGATATCTGGGATTCTGCCAGTGGATGTACGGACGGGGGCTTTTGCTGAGGGTTCTCTGGATCCCTCTGGGCGTGACCATATTATATATAGGAAGCATTGCCGTCAATTACGTGTGGTCCGTGGTGGAAAAGCGCCGCATCACCAGTACCTTCAAGCGGTATGTGGCCCCGGAAATTGTCAACGAAATTTTGGAACATGGCAGTGAAAACTTTCTGGAGTCCGGAGGAAAGGTGGTGGAAATCGCAGTGCTGTTTGTGGATGTCCGCGGTTTCACATCCATGTCGGAGGCCTTATCTCCGGAAGAGGTGGTGGAGATCTTAAACCGGTACCTCACGCTGACCGCGCGGTGCATCATGGGCCACGGAGGAACTCTGGACAAATTTATCGGGGATGCAGCCATGGCTTTCTGGGGAGCGCCGCGGCCCCAGGAGGACTTTGTAATGAATGCAGCCAGGACAGCCGTGGCCATGCGCCAGGGTTCGGAGGAACTGTCAAAGGAACTGACGGAACGGTTCGGGCGCACGGTTTCCTTTGGAATCGGCATTCATGTGGGCGAGGCCGTGGTGGGAAATATCGGTTCCCCGGAGCGGATGGACTATACGGCCATTGGAGATACGGTAAACACGGCCTCCCGTCTGGAATCCATTGCGCCGGGCGGAACCATCTATATTTCCAGAGAGGTGGCCGCCCGGCTGGAGGGAAGAATCCGAACCACGCCGCTTACGCACAAGGTACATCTTAAGGGAAAGGCAGGAGAACAGGAAATCCTGATTCTGGAAGAGATTTTGGAATAAGAGGCCGTTGCGGGTTTTAAGTTTTTTCTGTATAATATTCTCGGACAAAATCTGTCAAGGAGAAATGTGACATGTACAAAAAGCGATGGTTTCAGATTCTGCTGCTGTTGGCGGCCCTTTTTATGGTGGATGCGGCCGGAACGGCGCTGGTCCTTCGGATGTATCCCCAGGCGGTCATTGAACGGGATGCACTGCTTGGAGAAAATAATGGAAATTTAAAGGAATTTGAAATAGACAGTGAGGGAGTGCTGACGGCGGTGTCCGATGATCCGTGGATATCGTATGCCTTTGGGACTCCATGGAATGTGCGGCATATTGAGGTCAAAACTTCCTATGTGGGCGGGCCGGAGACAGAGGCTCAGTTTTATCTTCTGCCTTCTCTCGGTTACCGGGCTGTGAAGCTTTCCGAGGGGAGCATATCTGCTGCCTTCAGCCGGGCCCAGGGCCGGAAAGGCGTGACCGGGATCCGCTTTGACCTGGCGGCCGTTGAGGGGGCAGCTCTTTTAGTGGAACAGGTGATCATCAACGGCCGGAAGGCCGTGGTGATGGAGTGCCAGCGGATGATGGCGGCGGCTGTTGGCCTGGCCCTTTTACTCCTGGCGGAGGCAGCCGGGTGGTACCGGCTGTTTTCTGACCGGAAATCCAGCCGTTATGGAACCAGGCCTGTGGTTCTGGGCGCGGCGGCCCAGGCAGTGCTTAAGGTTTTGCTTTTGTGGGTTTTAAGAGGATATCTGATTGATAATGACGGAAGCGGGCGTCAGTTTCTGCTTTGCTGGATGCTGGTTCTGGGCGTGGAGGTCTTTAGCGTACTGGCTTTGCATCTGGGCGCCGGAACGTACCGGAAAAACATCTGGTGGTGTCACATCCTTTTGGTGCCCTTTGCCTTTGTGCAGTTTGGAGCGGCAGAGTTCCTGGGAATGACCACCTTTGATTTCCAGACGCCGGAATATCTGGTTCTCAATCTGTTTGTATGTGCACTGGCGGCAGCGGTCCTTCTTTTTCTTATCCGGCAGGGAGCTGCGGCATTTTCCCTTGCGGCTCTCCTATTTACGGTTCTTTCCATTGCCAACCACTATTATGGGATGTTCCGGGACAACCCGCTCCAGTATTTTGACCTGGCTCAGGCGGGAACCGCAGTCAACGTGGTGGGAAATTATGCCCTGACCATGGATGTGCAGGTGGCAGCAGCGGTCCTGGAAACGACCATTCTGATGATCGTGCTTTTCACGGCCCTGGGAGTAAAAGGCTGTGGATGGAAGCTTAGGGCTGTGGCCGGGAACCTGGCTGTAGTGGCGGCAGCCGCCGTTCTTGTGTTTGTGAGAATCCCCACTGTCGGGAACTTTTCCAACCTGCAGATTATCAGCCGGGAAAAGGGATATCTTCTTTCCTTTGCATCCTTTATCAAGATGGGACAGATTAAACGCCCGGAGGGCTATACGGCCCAGGCGGCCGATGAGGTGCTGGCCTCCTTTGACAACGCAGGGACAGAGGAAGGAAACACCCCAAACATCATTGTAATCATGGACGAGGCCTTTGCAGATCTGCCGGACCTGTATGGATTTGAAACGGAGACGGACGCCCTGCCAAATATCCACAGCATGACAGAAAATACCATTCATGGGCGGGTCCTGGTGTCCGTATACGGCGGCGGAACGGCCAATACGGAATATGAATTTCTGACGGGCAACAGCCTGCACTTTTTCCCCATGGGAAGCAGCCCCTATGTGCAGTATACAGGCAGCCGCCAGCAGTCCCTGGCCTGGAAGCTTAGTGAGATGGGATACAGCCATATGGGATATCATCCCTATCTGGCCATCAGTTACCGCAGGACTGCAGCATATCCGTTTTTGGGCCTGGATCCCTTTTATTCCATTGATGATGATCTCCCCTATGAGGACTGTCTGCGGTCCTATGTCAGCGACCGCTCGGACTTCAAGAATGTCATTCATCTCTACGAGGAGCGGGATCCTGACCAGCCGTTTTTCATTTTTAATGTGACCATGCAGAATCACGGGGGATATTCCATGGAGGAACCGGCTGTGGAGGTTACAGTAAAACCCGAAGATGAGGCGCTTCAAAAGCCATCGCTTCTGGAATACCTGGCGCTGATTCACGAGACTGATGCGGCCTTCGGGGAATTGGTGGACTATTTTTCCAAGGTGGAGGAGGACACCATTATTCTCATGTTCGGCGATCATCAGCCCAGCATGGAAGCGGACATCGCTGATACCATGGACCGGTATCTGGAAGAAAAGAATGGGGAGGCGGACCCGCAGGGACGGTATTACTCCACATTTGTCATGTGGGCCAACTTTGATATGGAAGAGAAAACAGATGTGGTAACTTCCCCCAACTATCTCCGGTCCATGCTTTTAGACCAGGCAGGGGTGAAACTCAATGCCTATGAGGCATTCTTACTGGAGCTGTCCCAGGAGTACCCGGCCATCAATTCCTTTGGGTTCCTGGACAGACAGGGAGAATGGCATTCCAGGGAAGAAACCACCGGGGGTATGCTGGGACAGTACCAGTATCTGGTTTATAACAATGTTTTCGACAAAAAGAACGCATCTGCAGGGTACTATGAATAACAGACGGACTACACCACGCGGAAGGTTTTCCATTTCCCGTTCCGGTAGTGGATATAGGCGCCGAGGGCATTGATGGACCAGTGGGTGGCCATGGCCATCCACATCCCCACGATTTCAAATCCCATCCAGACTGCAAACACATAGGAAAAGAACACCCGGCCGAAGGTCAGCCCCACAATGGATACGTACATGGGGAAGCGGACATCTCCGGCGGCTCTGAGGGCTGCCGGGAAGGGACCGGACGGCCATCCCATGACTATGGTTAAAAGTGCATGGAAGAAGACCAGTATGTACACATAGCGGACGGCCTCATCGGAAAGACGGTATGCTTTCATAATAAGCGGCATGGATACCATCAGGCAGGTACAGAGAATAGCGGAAAAGACGGCGGCAATCCGCAGCATTTTTCTCAGATAATAGTCCGCCTGGTCATAGTCATTGGCCCCCACGCAGCGGCCGATGACCACGGGGATTGCAAGAGTCGCCGCCGAATTAATGATGGTGTTGATGTTGTCAATGCTGCATGCCACACCGTTTGCGGCAATCTGGGCTGTGCCGAAGGTGGCAATGATGCTTGTCATGGTCACGCGGCAGATCTGGAACAGCCCGCTTTCCACACCGTTGGGAATTGCAATGCCGAGGATTTTCTTAAGGAGTTTTCCATCGAAGGAAAAGATATCCTTAAGGCGTACAGATATTTTACGGCGTCTGTCTGCGAGGAGAGCCAGGAGAACGATGGCAGCTACAATTCTGGAAATCACAGAAGCCAGGGCCACACCCACCACATCGGCGTGCAGGACGAAAATTCCGATGGCATTTCCCACAATATTAATTCCATTCATTAAAATGGAAACGATCATTGTGATTTTTGAATTTCCCATGGAGCGGAACAGGGCAGCAGCGGCGTTATAGACTGCAATAAAGGGCAGCGAAAACACCGTGATCACAAGATAGGTCAGGGCTGCCTCCATGACGCCCTCTTCCACCTGTCCGTAAAGAAGCCGCAAAAGGGAGCGGTTTCCCATGAGGATTGCGGCCATCAGAGCGATTCCAAAGACAGCCGATGCCGAAATTAACTGGCTGGAGGCGCGCTTTACCAGAGCTTCATCTCCATGTCCAAGGAGCTGCGATACCACCACTGCCCCTCCCGTGGCCAGTGCGCCAAACAGGTAGATAAAAACCCCGTTTAACATGTCGACAAGGGATACGCCGGACACCGCCAGCTCCCCTGCGTGGGAGACCATGGCCGTGTCTACCATTCCCACCATCATATTTAAAATCTGCTCGAAAATCAGCGGGACCAGAAGCGCTTTTAACTGTTGATTGGTAAACATCAGCTTGGAATGGTCCACATTCTGTTTTTTCGGTTCTATTATTTTTGCCCAGAATCCCATGGTGCACCTCATTTCTTGATGAATGAAACAGCTGCTGTCTGCAGAATCCTAAAATACTCGTTTCACTTCCGGCAGCCGGAAGTGTTAATCCGCATCCGATTGCTTTTGAGGAATCAATTACGCTTCTTCCGTCACAATGAATTCGGAACTTTTGTACGATGATATTTTCTGTATATTCTCCAGCATTGTCAGCCATACCTATCATAATGTGTGCTCAGGGAATCTGCAAGACGGCACTATTTTGTACCCTGGTTACTTTTTATTCCCCATCTTCGGCGCAAGTGGGATGAGAAAGGATATAATTTCCTCCTCGATTCCGGTATCCCCAATCGCACATTGCGTCAAGGACTGGATTCAGTGTTTCCCCATGCCTGGTCAGGGAATATTCTACCTGCGGCGGTGTCGTAGGGATCACATTCCGTTCAATGATCCCGTCATCTTCCAGCTCACGCAGCTGATTTGTCAATGTTTTCTTGGGGGCATTCTCCAGATATTTTAAAATTTCAGAATATCGTTTCGTTCCCTCCGTGCGTAAATAGCCAAGAATCAGTGGTTTCCATTTACCGCCTATTACTTTCAAAGTGATTGCAATTTCGCTTGTAACGACTGTTTTCTCTGCCATATATATCACCCCAGATTTGTATTCTAAATTACTGTATAAAACAAATATATTCTTTGCACTGCTGTATGTTTTCAGTGTAGCATGTAAAGGACATAAATTCTACAATTTTTTCCTCCCACAACAGTGTAGATGAAAGAAATTCGGCCGTTCTCACCATTATGGAAAGGTGATCTTTTGTTTTCTGTCCTGTTTTTTCCCATACATGGACATGCTTACATGAGCATCGGAGTGCTGCCGCCGGCCCCCGGTGCAGACCGGGGCCGGGCCGGCAAGGGCCTGGCTGTTTTGGGTCAAACTCCGATGATGGTTTTTTCCTGTTCATAAAAATGCCCTGCGTCTTGGCAGGGAGGTCAATTTCGTAGACTGGCAGCAGCCCTGATGCTGAAATCAAGCGCACGTCTGCAGAAAGCTATGATTTAATAAGGAAGAAAACTTCCAGGCAGCAGAAAAACATATTTTGGTACGGCACCGCATAGGATGGTAAAAACGATTTCAGGGGTAGACCCATGAAAGAATATATTGAAGAGCGGGCCATCCAGATAGCCAATTACATTATTGATGAAAATGCCACTGTGAGGCAGACGGCGAAGCGGTTTGGGATAAGTAAAAGTACGGTACATAAAGATGTTACAGATAGGTTAATCCACATCAACCCCGGTCTGGCGGCCCAGGCGCGGGTGGTGTTGGATATCAACAAGGCCGAGCGCCATATCCGCGGAGGACTGGCTACGAAGGAGAAATATGAGCACAGGCTGCAGGCCTGCAGCCAGGAAAAGAATTAAAAAAAGGAGTCTGAAATCATGGGATTTCAGGCTCTTTTTAAATCCACCACTGCGGATCCATGAATGGGTGGTTTGAATAAAATTTTAATTATTGTCGACGATCGATGAAATAAATAATAAACGATATTATACAAGACACTATTGACGTTCATTTTTTGTTTTTCATAATATATAATTCCATATGTGAGAAAAGTACTGGGAGGTATGAAGATGATTACGGGTGAAGAAATGAAGAATGCACGTAAAAAAATTGGCAAGACGCAAGAACAACTAGCAGAAGAACTGGACATTTCATCAAGACAGTTGAGCCGTCTGGAGAACGTTGAAAATCTTGAGAGATATGACAAATTTCTTCAGCTTGTAGTAACATTAGAGTTATATGAACCAGTGAAAAAAGATGTATGGGGGGATTCAGAAGATGACGTCAAAATTAGCAAAAGTGAAAAATAGTGTATTGGTTTTATTATCAGATGGAAGAGAACATAGTTCAGATGAAATAAAGGCTTTGATACAGGAAGAGGGAATAGAGTTAGACAAAAATAGCAGTACATTAAGAACAGCTATTTATCAATTGCGTAATAGTGGGATAGATATTTATTCTCGGGAAAGAGGGGTTTATCAAATAAAGGAAAAGGAGAAAGAAAGGGATTCCCCATTCTTGAAAGATTTTACTACCTTAATGCCAGAAAAAAAGGTTTCACCTAAATGTATTTATGTTCATGGTGATGGCAGTCTGGTTTTGAACGGAAGCTTAAATGCGGAGATAAAAACCAGACAAGTTGAAATTAAAGTTAGTAATGATGGGAAAAAGCTTGCATTAATTCCAGATGGCGAAAATAATCATAAATTTACTAAAAGCGGGCGTACCCAAAATATGGAATTGGTAAAAAAATTAAAGAGTAAACGTATTAATGTCCCGACCACATTTGAAATGGCACAAAATAAGGATTCTGGAATATGGATTGGAGAAATACATAGAAATGAAAAAAGTAAGAAGACGAAATGAAATCAGATTATATGAAAAAAGTTGATTGCCAGGTTTAGATGAAATCATATTGATCGAAGAGGATGCCATCAATAACGACATAAAAATCATTGAAAATAGGTTGTTATAAATTTTGTAATAGGATAAAATAAAAACAATTGGTTTGAAAAACGTTTGGAACCAATTCTGGTCGCCTTTTGTGCAGAGGCGTGAGTAGAAATAATTTTTAGTTCGTAATGTATCTGTTTGGGAAGAGATAGCTGCTTGACATGTGGAACATCCATACAGGCAGCTATCTTTTTACAATATAATATTACTAACTAAAAATTAAGTTTTATATTGAAAAAGCGTTAAAGACATGATAACATAAAAATAGATAAGGGATGACAGGAACAGGACAAATAGTATGGATTGGAAAAATGGAACAGACATGAATGGAGGGAGAGGGGATTTCAAATAAACAGCAGTTCACAAATAAATCGATACATGGTATCATAGTTATAAGAAAATTATAGGGATTTGTGTGTATGTGGGGTGAAGGAATGGAATATATAGCACACATTAATGATGAAACGAAAAAAATACAGACAGTAAAGGAGCATAGTGAGAATACAGCAAAGCTGTGTCGGGAATATGCAGTCCCAGCTTTCAAGGATGTGGTATATGCGGCGGGACTGCTTCACGATATCGGTAAATTTCAGGATTCTTTCCAGAAAAGGATTTGCGGTAAGGCGGTGAAAGTGGAACATTCCGCATGCGGAGCGGCTGCTGCAAGAAAATTATATCCGGGACCGGCAGGGGTTATGCTGGGATACTGCATTGCAGGTCATCATTCCGGAATCCCTGATGGCGGCTATAAGAATGACACAAGCGATAAGTCAACTCTTTATGGACGGATGAGGAGGGATTTTGAGGATTATAGTGTGTATCAGAAAGAACTGGAGATTCCGGCGGTGGATGAGAGAAGCTTCGCCGGATTTCTGATGGAAGACTGTGGTAACGCTAAGGACAAGCTGTTTGATAAATTTGCATTTTTTACGAGGTATTGTTTTTCCTGTCTGGTGGATGCGGATTCGACAGATACGGCCGGTTTTTGTGGAAATGGTGCGGAAGTGGGGCTGAAGGCAGACTTTGAGAAGTGCCTGGATAAAGTAAATCGGAAAATGGATTCTTTTGTCTGTAAAACGGATCTGCAGAGGGCGCGTGCTCTTTTGCAGAGGCAGGTGTTTGAAAAGAGTACCGTTGATTCGGAAATTTATCTGATGAATATGCCGACCGGAAGTGGAAAAACTTTATGCAGCCTTAAATTTGCACTGGAACGGGCGTTAAGAAAGCAGAAAAAGCGGATTATTTATGTGATTCCGTACAACAGCATTATCGAACAAACGGCAGAAGTTTTTGAGACCATATTGGGAGAGGATGCGGATATTTTAAGGCATCAGTCCACATTCTCCTATGAGGATCGCGAAGATTACGATGAAAATTATCGGATGGCCGCTAAATCTGCGGTGGAAAACTGGGATGCACCGTTGATTATTACAACGGCTGTTCAATTTTTTGAGTCCCTGTATTCCAACAGGAGAGGAAAGCTTCGGAAGTTACATAACATGGCTGACAGTATTCTTATTTTTGACGAAGCACATCTCATGCCTCAGAACTATTTGAAACCGTGTCTGGAAGGGGTTTCTTATATTGCGAAGTATTTAAACAGCGAGGCTGTTTTCCTGACAGCGACTATGCCGGATTTCAGGCATCTGATCGAAGAATGTGTATTTCCTGGCAGCAAGATTGTTGATCTGATTGATGATTACTCTATGTTTCCGGTATTTCAGAAATGCAGGTATCGTTATCTGGGGAGACAAAGCCTGGAACAGATTGTTCAGAGAGCGAAGGAATTCCCCTCCAGCCTGATTGTGGTAAATAAAAGAAGAACGGCAAGAGAACTGTTTGAAAACTGCAGCGGCAGATGTTATCATCTTTCTACTTATATGACAGCGTTTGACAGAAAAAATGTGATTGATGAAATAAAGAAAGAGCTTTACCGGATGGAGCAGGATTATCCTGACTTGCAGGATGTGCCGGAAGACAGAAGGATTGTTGTGGTTTCGACTTCATTAATTGAAGCCGGTGTGGATCTGGATTTCTTTTCCGTATTCCGGGAACGTTCCGGGATTGACAGTATTTTGCAGGCAGGAGGCAGGTGCAACCGGGAAGGGAAGCGGAAAAATGCGGAAGTTTTTGTTTTTGACCGAGAAGATGATACAGGAAAAAGATGGCAGGATGAGAGAGCCAATATTACGAAAGGGATTCTTGCAAAGTATGAAGATATTTCCTGCCAGGAAAGTATACAGGAATATTATAAACGACTGTTTTTCATGAAACGGGATGAGATTTTAAGCGGCTCCATTAGTTCAATGTGCAGCGCAATCGACTCAATTCCCTTTAAGGAATACGGGGATTCATTTGAAATCGTGGATTCCAAAACGGTTTCTGTGGCTGCAGTAAGGGATGCGAAGAGCCGGGAATTGATGGAGCAGGTCAGATATGCGGGAATGGGAACGCCAAGAAAGCTTCAGAAGTATACGTTTTCTGTGTACCAGTATGAGTTTGATGAGTTATTCCGTCAGCATGTTCTGGAGGATTATGGAAGCGGAATATGGTTCCTTACAAATCCTGATTATTACGATGAGAAGCTGGGAGTTTTGTTTGGGGCGAAGGATTATTTTATTGAATAGGGGGGATGGATCATGGCGTATGGTTTTCGGGTGATGATTGATGGGGACTATGCCTGTTTTACCCGGCCTGAACTGAAAGTGGAACGGGTAAGCTACGATGTTCCGACTCCGGGAGCACTGGAAGGTCTGTTAAAAAGTGTTTACTGGAAACCGTCAATTCGTTATGTAATTGATAAGATCATTGTGTTTAATCCGATTGACTTTGTCAATATCCGCAGAAATGAGGTGAAGGAAAAGGTTCTTCTCAGTGCGGTGAAGAACCAGATGAAAGGGAAGGGGGCTGACCCTTGTATTTATACGTCTGAAAGCAGAAGTCAGAGAGCGGCAATGGTACTAAAGAATGTGAAATATGGGGTGGAGTTCCATTTTGAACTGACAGGAATCAGGAATGAAGAAGAGGAGGATGCTGAGAAAAAGCATTTCAACATTATAAAGAGAAGGTTAGAGAAAGGACAGTTCTTCCGGGCCCTATGTCTGGGATGCAGTGAATTTCCGGTCAGAAGTATCCGGCTGGTGGAGGAGTTTGATAAGAGTCTGATCAGCAGTCCTGTTCTGGCATCGGGCGATGTGGATTTAGGGTTCATGAGCTATCGGGTGGAGTTTGAGGATCATGGAAGGCCGGTGAATGGGGATTGGGAGAATCCGAAGTTTTCTGACCGGGCCTCGACGGTTTACTATCATCCGCACATGATAAATGGCGTGATTGATGTGGAAAAGTACAGGGAGGGATTGAGATGTTGATAAAAGCCCTGTGTGATTATTATGACGTTCTTTCCAGGGCCGGTAAGGTCCTTCCGGAAGGGTATTCCAAGGTAAAAATTCATTATCTGATCTGCCTGACTCCGGAAGGAAAGATTGATGAGATTATTGATTGGCAGCAGAAAGAATTCATTCCGGCAAAAAATGGAAAGGTAAAGGAAAAATCAGTGCCGAGGATGGAAGTAATGCCTCAAAGGACAGAAAAGCCGGGAATCGATGCCAATATTATCGAACATAGGCCATTATATATTTTTGGCTTGAATTATGATGACGGAGTGTTCCAGACAGAGGATAGAACTGGTAAGGCCAGAAAATCTCATGAAGCATTTGTTCAGGCCAATAAGGATTTTTTGGAGGGAATGGATTCTCCGGCGATTAATGCGTACCGGGCATTTCTTGAAAACTGGCATCCGGATGAAGAAACAGGAAACCCATGGCTTTTGGGACTTGGAAAGAATTATGGGAGCTCCGGATTTGCGTTTTGCCTGACCGGAGAACCGGATCAGCCGCTTCATGAGGATGTGATGGTGAAAGAAAAATGGGAAGCGGTGAGATGCGCCAGTGAAGAAACGGGAACAGTGAAAGCTCAGTGCTCGGTCAGTGGAGAAGTGGCTCCTATCGCCAGGATCCATAACAAAATTAAAGGAGTGTCCGGCGGGCTTGCGACAGGAAGTGTTCTGATTGGATTCAACAATTCTTCTGAAAACTCCTACGGAAATGAACAGTCTTACAACAGTAATATCTCAGAAACGGTAATGAAACGATATTCGGAGACGCTGAATTACCTGCTGGGGGAAAAGCAGCATAAGGAGCTGTTGGATGATGTGACTGTGGTTTTCTGGGCGATGAACAGCGGTGGAAAAGAAGAGTCTCTTATGTCAGCTCTGTTCTTTGGTGAATCCGAGTTCATGTCAGCGGAGCAGACAGAAGGAATGTTAAAGAATCTGTTAAAGGATGCGGCTGAGGGAACTATTATTCAAAAGAGGATCGCATCTCTGGAAGGCATTGATCCGGAAGTTGATTTTTATATGCTGGGTTTAAAACCGAATTCTTCCAGACTTGCTGTTAAATTTTTCTATCGGAAAAAATATGGGGAGATTCTCTGGAATATTGTGAGACATCAGAGGGATCTGCAGGTTTCAGAGGATTCAAGGCCGGTACCTTTCTGGAGAATCAGAAAGAGCCTGCTGTCACCGAAGAGTCAGAATGATAAAATCAATCCGATGCTGTTGGCGAAGGTGTTTGAGTCTGTGATGTATGGGACCGCGTATCCTGTTTCTCTTCTGGATCATGTAGTCCGGAGAGTGAAGACAGATTCAGATATGAAGATTGATGATGTCAGAGCAGGTGTGATTAAAGCCTGCATCAACAGAAATTTAAGAATTGCTGGGAAAGAGGAGGAAATCAAGATGGCACTGGATAAAGAAAACTGCAGTCCCGCATATTTATGCGGAAGACTTTTTGCTGTATTGGAGAGGCTTCAGCAGGAGGCATCTGGAAATTCGCTGAATCGGACGATCAAGGATGCGTATTTTGCATCTGCCACATCAAAACCAGTGCTGGTGTTCCCGAAACTGCTGCGTCTGGCACAGAATCACCTGAATAAGGCGAGAAACCCGGTTTATTATAATATTTTAATCGGTGAAATCATGGACAAGATGCAGGGGGAATTTCCAGGGACACTTTTATTGGCAGATCAGGGAACGTTTATTATCGGGTATTACCAGCAGTATCAGAGTTTCTTTGCAAAGAATCCAGAGAAGGGAACGGAGGCGGAGAAGGAGTAAGTATTTATGGATGAAAAGAAAATAATCCTTTATCATGGAAGTAAAGAAATTGTTGAATTTCCGGAGATAAGGACCGCCAGATATCATAAAGATTTTTATTTTGGATTTTATTGTACTGTTTATAAGGAACAGGCGGTGCGCTGGGCAGTGCGGTATACAGGCATTGGAAAAATCAGCGAATTTGAATATATTCCGAATGAAAAGCTGCGGATTCTGCATTTTGAGGAGATGACCGAGGAATGGCTTGATTTTATCGTGGCATGCAGGAGGGGACAATCCCACGATTATGATATTGTGGAAGGACCGATGGCGGACGATACGATTTTTAATTATATTCAGAATTTTATCGATGGTAAGATCACAAGGGCGGCCTTTTGGGAATTGGCACGGTTTAAAAGACCAACACATCAGATCAGTTTTCATACAGCCAGAGCACTTGCTGCTTTGAGATTCGTGAAAGGATATGAAGTAAGAGATGAAGAATGATAGTGCTTTGTTTTTTACCTGCAGTTTAATTGAATATATTGGAAGGCAGCAAAAAAGGAGCCGAAGGGATGTGGTGTCTGCATTGGGCCGGGAAATTTTGAAGCGTATTTACCGTTATGCGGATGTCCTGCATTGTGAGCCGATTGAAAAGACAGCGGAGGAATTTATAGCGATGAGAGAAATCCGGCCAGGAAGCTTTGATAATGTCGGCAGATGTAAATATACGGTTCCGGATTATTGGACAATCGGAGAGGTCTATGAGCGGCTGATAGAGGATGTTTCAGGGGACAACGTGATTACGACATTGGAAGAAGTGTATTCGTCATGGATCAGTGACAGTATTTCGGATTTTAATTCAGACTTTTTTTATCAGCCCAGAGACTATATTGCGGCATGTTACCAAGAAGGAGAAATTTTGTAGAAGTTTGTAACGATTCAGCGGGTCTGTGTATTTGTTTATGCTGACCTCGCAGGAATGTGGAAAAGTTTAATGAAACGGGAGGAAAAAAGATGGCAATCAGTAACCGATATGATTTTGTAATGCTTTTTGATGTGGAAAATGGAAATCCCAATGGAGATCCGGATGCGGGTAACAGCCCAAGAGTGGATGCGGAGACCGGATATGGTTATATTACAGATGTGTGCTTGAAACGGAAAATCAGAAATTATGTGGAACTCTGCAAGGAGGGAGAGGCCGGTTATGGAATCCTCATTAAGCCGGACCGTTCACTGAATGCGAAATTTTCGGAGGCTTATGATGCGGAAGGGCTGAAACACAGCAAGGATAAAAATAAAAATTCGGACGATGTAAAGAAAGCACGCGATTATATGTGCAGGAATTATTATGATGTGCGTACCTTTGGGGCAGTGATGTCAACGGGAGATGATCCTTGCGGCATTGTACGCGGACCGGTACAGATTAATTTTGCCAAGAGTGTTTCTCCGGTCAATATTCAGGATGTCACAATCACGAGGCAGGCACGGACGACAGAAGAGCGGACGGAGACTGGCGGAACAGAGATGGGAAGAAAAAGTATGATTCCTTATGCGCTTTACAGGGCGGAAGGATATGTTTCGGCGGCATTGGCAAATAAGATAACGGATGTGTCGGAAGCGGATGTGGAACTTCTGTGGGAAGCTATTATTAATATGTTTGAACATGACCATAGTGCTGCAAGGGGTAAGATGTGCATGAGAAAGCTTTTTGTTTTTAAGCATAGCAATGTCCTTGGAAATTGTCCGTCCCATGTTTTGTTTGATAAAATTGTCGTGAAGCAGAGGGATGAGATGCCGCCGCGCGCTTTTTCTGACTATGAACTGACAGTCGATTCTCATATGCCGGAAGGTGTCGAGCTGATGGAAAAAATATGATAAACACAGAAATTGCAATTCGGTCTGTTCAGCATTATCTTTACTGTCCGCATCGATGGGGACTTTTGGAGATCGACAGGGCATGGGCAGAAAATGTCTTTGTGACAAAAGCGAACCTTATGCATGAGCGGGTTCACGATCCGGATAAAAGGTACACTTTGAGAGGAAGAAGGGTCTTTACATCGGTTCCGGTCTATAATGATCTGGACGAGTACAATTTGTATGGTGTTACAGACTGTCTGGAAGCGATGGAGGATAAAAATGGAATCCTGATTCCGGGATTCCCCTCCAGATACAAGCTCTGCATTGTGGAATATAAGCCTTCTAAGCCTAAAAATAGAGATTTCAATGAGGACGATCTGATGCAGGTGTTTGCACAGAAAATATGTGTTGATTATGTGTTTAGTGGCGATTGTGATGCGGTGCTGTATTATGCTGATGTGAGGAAAAGGGTTCCTCTTCCGCTCAAAGAAAACTTCCCGGAATATGATCGGAAGTTAAAGAGTGTGTTGAAAGATATGCGGGAACGGCTTGAGAAAGGTGTGATACCGCCGATTCAAAAAAAGCAGAATTGCAGCGGATGTTCCATGAAGGATATGTGTATGCCGCTGACTGGAAAGAAAAAGGAGCTGCAGGCACGTATCAGAGAGATTGGGGAGGATGCGCTATGAGAAAACTTTTGAACACGGTTTACGTTACAAATGAATCAGCGTATTTGAGCCTTGATGGAGAAAATCTTGTATGTAAGATTGACGGGGAAGAACGGTTACGAATTCCCTTCGAGAACGTGGAAAATATTGTCTGCTTTAACTATATCGGATGTTCTCCGGCCTTGATGGGGAAATGTGTTGGGAAAACGATTCCAATTAATTTTATTTCCCCGCAGGGTAAATTCCTGGCGAAGGTATGTGGAGAAACGAAAGGAAATGTTTTTCTCAGAGTTGCCCAGATTGATCGTTTCCGGGAAGCGGGGATCGAACTCTCCCAGAATACAATGGCAGCAAAATTCAGCAACTGTCGGCAGGTACTTCGCCGGACGATCCACGATAATCCGGGATTAAGAGAAGACAGCGAAATAAAAAATGTGATGGAGGTACTTGAGCAGGGAATCGAGAAAGTCTTTCGAGCAGAAACTATTGAGGAAATTATGGGAATTGAAGGAAATTGTGCAAGGAGCTATTTTTCTGTTTTTGATAAGATGATTACAAATCCCAAAGCAACATTTTCCTTTGAGTATCGCACGAAACGACCTCCGTTAGATCCGGTGAATGCTGTGCTGTCCTTTGTGTATACTCTGATGACAAGTGAATTCGCTGCATCTTTAGAGACGGTAGGGCTGGACAGTTATATTGGTTTTTGCCATAGTCTGAGGAGCGGCAGAAGCTCTTTGGCCTGTGATCTTGTGGAGGAAACGCGATGTGTCGTAGAGCGATTCGTTCTGACTCTTTTGAACCTCCAGATTATTGGTGAAAATGACTTTGAGAGGCAGATTTCCGGTGCTGTGTGGCTGAATGATGACGGAAGAAAAAAGGTGTTGGCACGCTGGCAGGAAAAGAAGCGTTCTGATATTGTTCATCCATATCTGAAGCAGAAGATTCCGCTGGGATTGCTTCCTTATGTTCAAAGCAATTTACTGGCAAAGTATGTGAGAGGGGATATCGAGGAATACCCGGCGTTTTTGTTAAAGTAGGTGATTGGTATGATGGTGCTGATAAGCTATGATGTGTGTACAATGGACAGTGCGGGAAAGACCAGACTGCGTAAAGTCGCAAAAGAATGCCAGAATCATGCCCAGAGAGTCCAGAATTCTGTGTTTGAAGCAGATATGGATTATTCGTCTTTTTTGAAACTGAAAGACCGATTGGTAAAGCTGATTGACCAGGAGAATGATAGTCTGAGATTTTACTATTTGGGCAATAACTGGGAGAGACGAATCGAACATATTGGTGCCAAGGAGACGTATAATCCAGAGGGCTTGATTATTATTTAGGATAATGAAGTGTGCTTGGCGAAGGTACGGTGATAGAGAAAACTGTGAGAGGTTCGCCTGGAAAATGTTAATTTTTTAGTGGATTTGTGAATGTATTTGTAAAAAAGAAAAAATGTCCATCCCATATGCAGGGGTGACTGTGATGCTTTGCACAAAATATCGCCGTCACATCCCGCGAGGGATGTGTGAGTAGAAACCTGCTCGTTGATAACATCCACCAATCGTTCCATCGTCACATCCCGCGAGGGATGTGTGAGTAGAAACGATGACTGCAAAACATGGGTATTTTCCCACAACGGTCACATCCCGCGAGGGATGTGTGAGTAGAAACCTGTATCGGCTGGGACGGAATCGATCAGCTACGCGTCACATCCCGCGAGGGATGTGTGAGTAGAAATGTTTAATCCAATTTTGATAGCAGAAGATAATTGAGGCGCATTCTGCAAGGAGCAAGATGGTTCATATAGCCCTTCAACAGAAAGAGTTTCCAAGCTGATAAAAAGATCAATGGACTGGGAAGGAGGGCCCCTGCTCATCCTCTGATTAAAAGCTGTGTGTCCCATTATGAGTTTGAATTCATTCAGTCTTTGTGGATAGGAATGACCGCAGGCGGCATATTCTGTTCTTTTATCAATGAAAACGATTTTTGTATGGCATCCCATAGAAAACCTGATTCACAGAACAGTAAGCGGCGTATTAGGCTGTTTTGGCGGAGGGGAGTGTCTGGCTGCTCAGGCACAAGGAGCTGAATATCTACAAGGATGAGCACCATATCCGCGGAGAACTGGCTACAAAGGAGAAATACAAGCACAGGCTGCGGGTATGCAGAGGGAAGAAGATTGATGATTGAATGGGAGATAAGAAGCAGAGTGTTCGGAAATGGGAAAGCATTTTACCTCTTTTTTGTATGACAAGGAAGGGGGAATTGTACTTTTAGGCGAACATGACGTTTTTTCCGAAAATGTCACCATAAGCAATAGACATTTTTAGGAGAATGGTGTAAAATATGGTAAGCTAGTTAGATTATGACTTCGTGCAATTTTCAAAAGTTTTTTTATAAGATTTTTAAGGAAATAAGGTGGAGGAAGTATGGGAATTAAACGCAGAGTGATTGTTGGAATAGCAGTACTTGTGGCGGTGATACTGACGGGTACTATCGCTGGTGGGTATTTGC
This sequence comes from Clostridium sp., assembly GCA_021770825.1. Lineage (GTDB taxonomy): Bacteria > Bacillota > Clostridia > Lachnospirales > Lachnospiraceae > CANRXD01. Next base: position 34,587 of record JAETQD010000006.1, read on the forward strand.
TGACGGGAAACAGCAGAAAGAATTTCCCGGCGGACGGTTATGTGCTGGAGGTCGTGGATGAGGAAAACAGCCAGAGTCCGGCAGAATTGACCTTTGCCACAGGCACAAAGTATATGGGGAAATTCCCTTCCTCTTTTACATTCCGTGACATAGAAGGCAATAAACATGTAGTTGGCGCGGATAATTATATTCATTATGCAGACGGATCCCTTAGTGCGTTTTCTGATGGTATGACTGTAAATATGGATGAAGTTGGACAGGGCTATCTGGATTTTTACCGGGTTGGGGCCGGAATGGTTATGGTCAACGCCAGTGAAGGATGGCAGATCGACAACAACAATAATACCATGGATTTCAAGGAAATTCTCTGGCAGTTGTCAGAGGAGAAGGTTCTTGCGGCTTCCGACAAGATGACTCTGGAGCTGACAGGGCGTGAACCGGAGACTGTATCCGGTTATCTGGAAGTCAAGTGGTTAGATAAGGATATTGTACAGGTTGCCAACAATGATCTGGTATACCAGACTGTGACAGCCGGAGGAAAGATTACATTTTCAAGCGGCGCCGTGCTGGATCTCCAGGAGGAGAACGTGAAGTCGGCGGATGGTACCGTGCGCTTTACTTTAAAGGAACTGGCAGCCGATATGGATAACGGCGGTATTGCCATTCAGTCCAACAGCGGTGAAAACTGGCAGCCCCCGGAATTCAATATCCAGGTTCAGGACGGTAAAGATGGCGAGGCCGGAGAAACCGGAGCGGCCGGAGAGACCGGAGCAGTTGGAGAGACTGGAGAGGCCGGAGAAGCCGGAGAAGAGGGAGAAGAAGGCGAAGAAGGAGAAGAAGGAGAAGAAGGAGAAGAGGGAGAAGAAGGCGAAGAAGGAGAAGAAGGAGAAGAAGGTGAAGAGGGCGATAACGGCGACCAGGGAGAGGACGGAGAAGACGGAGAATCCGGTAAGGACGGAGAAAAAGGCCAGTCCGGTTCTACGGGCTCCGGCGGCGGCAGCGCAGGAAGCGGCTCAGGAAGCGGAACCACGAATACGGCTGCAAGTCTTGGAACGATTCGCATAGCGGATATGAACTATGACTGTTCTTCCCTTGAGGTTACTTTCTCTACACTGGATGATGACGGAACTTTGCTTAAGGATACCGGTGTTGTGGAAATTCGTGATGCAAAGACAAATAAGCTTGTGAAGGATGAGCAGAATGTGGATTTTACAGGCGGAACGTTTCCTGTGCTTACGTTTAATGATGTTCTCTCGGCGGACAGGGAATATGTTCTGATTGTAAAGAATGATTACCGGCTGGAAGTGGCCGGGGGTACCAACAGCGGAACAAAGACCTTTATAAAGAGGAATTTCTTCACGTCCTCCGAGGGTGTGACTCTGGATGTGGAAAGCCTGGATTCCGATACAATATTCCTGACCATGAAGCAGCAGGATTACTCTACTTCCAAATACTTTAAGCTTCGCGTAAAGAGCGAGGATGTTTATGTGGACTTCCCGGATGAGGGAGGCGGTGCCGCGCTGATCAGCGAATATGTGGGACAGGACGGTTCCCTTGAGGTTAATCTGGCAGAACTTCTTACAAGTAAGTATCAGAATGATGAGAAATATGGGAACAGAACCTGGACCACTGATATTCCGTACACAATCGAGCTGTATACCTCTTCGATGGACGAGTCTACGATTTGGGAACTGAACGAAAATGACGAATTCCGCGGACTTGGAAGCGGACAGGTTTCCAAAAGCATACATACTCTTCAGGGAAAGACTCTGAAAAAGAAGCCGGTAATTGGAAAGGTGAATGCATCTTTGTCCAATGAGGGATATTATGATCTTTTTGTGGATGTGCTGGAGGATAAGGACAGCAGTATTAAGAATTATGTGTTCACTGTGGAGCGGGAAAACGGAGAGGTTATCAAGGTGCTGGAATCCACCAAGAATCAGGTAAACTGGTACTTCGGCGGGGCACTGCCTGCGGGAAACTATAATGTCCGTGCTTCTGTGACATATTTTGATAACGAAAAAGATAATGTAATTAATACGCCGAATACTGCGATTTCTGCTGCATCAGCAGGTTCCATTGCGGTTGCCTTTGAACCCTATACGCTGGGGAAGGGCGGAGTCTTAACGGATTCGCTTGGAAATGTGGTGGCCACAGGCGTGGTGGATGGAGAGGAATCCGTAAATGCCACCAGAATTTGGGGTGACGTGAAGGTACTCCTCAACGGAGTGGTTGTGGACACAAACGAGACAATTACCATCAAGGTTACCAGTAATGATGACAGTACCTATAACAGAAACTGGTCCATCATCGTACCGCCAAGGGAAAAGGCAGAAAATTGTCTGTATGTTCCGGTGAAGTGTCTTGGACTTAAGGCGGATACGGTTTATTCCATCAGTCTTTACGGAACGGTGAAGACACGAATCGGGGAAACCATGGTTTCCAGCGTGGAGCTGCTGGGAACGGCTTCGGTGAGAACAGCAAAGCTGATTGGAAAGGATGTTCCCAAGGATACGTCCATTGCGGCTTTTACGATCACATCTCTGGTTGCGGATGGTTCGGAGGCTGTTGCAGGCATTGGGTTATATAATGGTAAAACGCAATATCAGGGTATCAACTCCGCAGCCCCGAACAGCGATTATTACTTTCAGCGTTCCATTGCAAGGGCCATTGAATTCGGTGTATATACGGAGGGCAACAACAAGATTGGGACAGTTATAAAGGATTTATACCCGGAGAATTTTTCGCTGAATGCAGGTGAAGTGTTTCAGGATCCGAGTGGAAAATCAGCAGCAGAGGGCCAATTTTTTCATGGCCCTCTTGTGACAGCCGGGGGATGGAACAATGCCGTTATTCTCACAAAGTCCGATTTCATGAAGGGCGGAATCGACATTGATGAGCGGCAGGGATTTATTACGCTTCGTGCAGAGGCGCTTTATGATTACGCTTATGATCTGAAAAGCAATGTGAGCGAATATGGAAACTACTTTCTAAATCCTGACGCAGTGAACTATAACCGCATGCCATTAAGAACACTGAATATTGTTGACAGCGGTATCGTTGTGGACACTTTGAATGAGAAATCGATTAATCTGGGAGAAAAACCGCCGTATTTGTTTAATCCGGCGGATACGGCTGTGACAGTTACAGAGCTGAAAAACGATATAAGCCTGAATGAAACCGGATACATTGACGGAACCTTATCCGCCAATGCCACAGTCGGTCTGAAGGTGCAGTCGAATTATCCCAACGATAATAATGACACAGTATCGGTTACTTACTATGCCATGACGATGGATGCTTATCAAAAGTTCCTTGAAAGCGGTTATGTCGAACAGGATATTATTGAAGCGTATAAAAAAGGAACTGCTTCCGATTTAATTAAGTTTGAAATCACAGTGGATCTGAACACCTATTCGGCAAAGAAGGGAGTTCCGCCGCTTTATGTGGTCTTTACAGAAGAAGAGGCATTGCTGAATAAATGCCGGGACGAGGGCCCTGATGGAGCGATTACGTATCACCCGGATCCGAGTGTGAAAAGTATGCCGATCTTCTATACGAAGCTCCTTCCGCGCGGCGACTGCTATGTGTTTGCTTTCACGCTGAAGAGTATGTATCATGTGGTGACAGAAACGGGAGAGAGTCCGGAACCGTGGACATTCCCATATGATATTAACACATATGTAAGTACCCAGGTGTACGGAGGCGGAGAGGGACTTCAGAGAAGTGAGGGAACTCCGGTTTATAAAGAAGTTCCGCAGGTGGCTGCTTATCTGGACCATACAGAATTTGCGGATGATGATGGTAATGCAGACAAAGTAGATAAGGCGATATGGCAGTATGTTGTATATGACCCGGATGATTCCATGAAGGAGGCTGGATATAAGATCTATGCCGGCTCTTCCAATGATATTTTAAAGGGAATCAGCAATGATTACCTGAAAACCCAATTGCCGGTCAGCCTCTTAACAAGTACAAGAGGCAGTGATATGACATATACAAATGCACAATGTAAAACGGATGCAGATTTGAAAAAAATTGTCGAAACCCAGTTTAATCTGAAAGGAATTCGGGATGACAAGCTGCATCAGTTCTCCGTAACCGTGGCATCGAATGGCCCCACCCAATTTGATATTAACAGTAATTACAATATTTATATTGGTTCAAAGGGATTTGATGGTACACGGACAACGGGAAATAAGATTTATCTGGATCAGAGGAAGGCAGCCACAGGAGGTGGACTGGTTGACAGCGAGCAGCATTTTGCAGTTCCCACAGCAGAGCACCGTTTTGATTCTCTGAAAGGTAATGAGATGAATAACCTGAGGGTGTCAGTCAGTGTGCCTGAAGGTGCCGATACGATTTACCTCAATTTGGATAATAGTACCAATAATATTCTGAAGAATCATTTGGTGGGATTTTACTACTGGATGTATGACAAAGATAAAGATAATGAATTAAAGCAATTTGGATTCCAGCCATACAGCGCAACAGGATCCAGCACCAATATTGATTTTGGTGATATGGTGGCAGGAAGTGAAATTAAGGTAAAGCTGGCAGCTATTTACGATACCGGACGTGCCGGAATAAATCTGGGTGCATTGAATACCAAAATTCCGGACGTGACAGTCAGTGATGATGGGGAAACGATAACGGAGCCTAAAACCGTAGGTGGCTTTTATGCAATTCAGGTGCAGAACAGCAACACATATGCGGCAAATGAGCAGGTCAATGCGACTCTCAATCTGACTGCGGCCAATGCAGGAGGTTCGTTATATCAGATTGAAGATGTGTCGAATGATACGACGAACAGTGTTTACCAGAATTATCTCAGAGTATATAAAGCCACCCGGCATCCAAACCGAATGAGAACGGCAATCATGGAGTATAAGTATGGCACGCAGGGTGCATATACCCAGGATGATAAAATGCCGGTGTTTAAGGAACTGGCCCAGACAGGAATTCAGCTTGTGGCAGGTAATACTGGTATCACAATTGATAAAGACACAAGCACGGCTACCATGACGGTTCCGATGACTCGTCCGCATGTGGATTTGAGAATGGGAATTTCACAGGGATTTCATACGGCAGATGTTTCAGTCAGATTTTCTAAAAACAGTGTTGAGACGCTTTTGGATGAAAAGGGTCAATACGGAAATAAAATCTATCTGGAACTTTATAAGTGGGTGAATGGACAGTGGGAACTTCAGAAGAATACGTACAACCGGTATTTTGATACTATACATAATCGGGAACAAACTGAATATTCAAACCTTATAATGTCGGATGAGGAGGCATATCTGCAGGCTAAAAAGGAAGGAGAGGAAGTAACAGAGAAAGATCAGGCCTTTAAAATTGCAGTAAGAAATATGGATGCGGGCGCAACGTATCAGCTTAGGATGTATTGTCTTAAGGGCAGTGAAAAGGTTTACGTCATTGATAACAGTGACTCTGTTACCATTAAGGGCGATACGTATGGGCAGAATCTGGCAATGGCATCGTATCTGAATGTGGGAAAAACAGATTCTCCGGATACAAAAACCTTTGCAGCCTCCTACATACAGGATAACTATGAGAGCCAGAATCTTAATGTGTCTTACAGCCTGAACAGAATTATGGATTACCGGCTGGAATATAGTGTCCTTAATGAGAAGAATAACGTAGTGGCCAATATGGGAATGCAGGATATGATGAAATATCTGGGATATCCGCAAGAAGAAAATGCTGAATATTGGTACTATGATACAACCGAGTCAATGTGGAAGCGTTATGAGTATAAACGGTATTACAGGATAAATACAAACAATGAGAACGAGTATTTTTCACTCAGATCAACCATCGGAGAAGACAATCCTGAAAAGTTTACCTTTACGGGGAACAATATGGATGTTTTATCGGCGGGAAGATATAAGCTTCGGATACAGGCGTTTGATTTGAGCGGCGGTACGGAACTGGTGTACAAACAGGATGGAACGAATGTCACAGATACTCTGGGCGCTCCCACAGTTTCCTTCAGCGTTCCGGGACGGAAAGCACCGGAGACGACTCTTATTAAAGGAAGTATTCAGACTGTAAACAATAGTATGAAGCTCCCGATTTCCATAAGCGTTCAGGATAATGGATACCGCATGGGTATCATTGAAAATAAGACGAAGATTATGGGAAGCTACCGGGTGAAGCTTTTTAAGTATCAGGACGGTACGTGGAAGGAATTGAAGATCGGAACTGACACAGACGCTCCCATAGGTCTGGAACAGGGCGCTCAATTCATGAAAGATAAGTATTACACCATTTATCTGCATGTAAACAGCAATGACAGGTTTAAAGTTGAAGTATCCGGTATTGATACGAAACTTAAACCGGATGCAGAAACAACACTGTATGAGACGGAATTTACTGTGGGTGATACCACGCGGCCGCAGATGAACAATGTGGATCAGAGCTATGATTCATCGAAAAAGCTCTTTACCATCAGTGTTCAGAACGGCAGCAACCTGGATATGATTGACAGAATATCCTTAACGCTTACCAATGTAAGCCATACGCCTCCGACGGCTGCGACGGAATCCTTTGATATGACATTCTCCGTAGCGGACGGCAAGGGATGGCAGACAATGACCTTTGACCTGGGACAGGCGGTTGAGGAACTGGTAGAGAAAGGTCTTGATACAGGTGATCTTCTGTCACTGACCGTTCAATACCAGAACAGTGAAAAGTATCTGACACAAACCACATACAGCTTCAGATACAAATAGGCCAGAAGGGGGAAAGGAGAGAATATGAGAAAATTAAATGGGATTGCCAGACGTTCCATAGGCGCATTTGGTTTTGTGACACTTCTGTCCACAGGCCTTGTGGCAGGGAGTGCGGTTAAGGTAATTGCTTCCCAGGAAGAGCAGTACCCGATGCAGAACGGAAACTTTGTTTTCGACAATACATATACCAACCTGGAAGTGGTTCATGACGGGACCGTGAAGCGGAGCTGGAACAGTGAATATACACTGGAAAGCGGCGGCAGAACCTATTCCCTGGGGGAGAAAACCGTTGGTTACTCCCCCGCCTCAAAACAGGTGGAAGTATTCGGAGGCGGATATCTTCTGAGCGAGGATGGGACAGTCAATACCTTAAAACGTTATTACCAGACGGATAACCTGAATCAGACCAGTTTCATCAAACTGGATGATGATAAGTTCGTGATATGCGGAGACAGCATCATATCCGATGATGGGAATCTGAATACGGAAAAGTATGTGTATATTGTCATGGATAAGGCAGGAAATGCCAGGATCATGAACCATCTGGTCAATGTGAAGGTGCTGGGCGAAGCCAGCATCAGCACCGGAAACCTGAAACTGGACCTGGGAGAGCAGACCCTTGACTTTGCAGGCAACTATCTGGAACTCGACTGGGTGAAAAACTATATTGGTGAAGGCGGAGAAGTATACGATCTGTTTATCCGGGGCGGCGATGGAGGCCGCGGAGGAAGCGGCGGAATCGGAGGTATCGGCGGAACTGGAGGTGCCGGAGGTATCGGCGGCTATGGCGGTTACGGCGGTGCCGGAGGCCGCGGAGGTATCGGCGGAATGGGCGGTGTCGGAGGAAGCGGCGGAATCGGAGGTATCGGCGGAACCGGCGGAACCGGAGGAACCGGCGGAGTCGGAGGAACCGGCGGTGTCGGAGGAACCGGAGGAATCGGAGGAACCGGCGGAGACGGCGGAAAAGGCGGCCCTGGCGGAATGGGCGGAAGCGGCGGAATGGGTTCCGGCGGCAGCGGCATCACAGAGGAAATGATGGAGCTGCTGACGGACATGTATATCCGCAGAGCCGATACAAGCCGGAATTCCATTACCTGCCAATTTAACATTTACGATCCCTTTAACTACATCGGCAGCGCACGTTTCCTGCTTTGGAAAACCTCAGAGAATATTACAGATATTAATGAAGTGATCAATTCGGATGGAATTGTTTCTCTTTCCGCATCGGCGGCAGATACAGAGCTTACATTCCATGATTTGGAACCCAACGAGGACTATACCATTGTGCTGGGCTTCGTCAATGAAGATGGTGTATTTGAAGAAAGAGACCGGATTACGGCAAGCACCAGTGACTACTCCTCCAGTGTGGAGATTACAACGGTTCGTGAGAATTCCTATGATTATGTGCTTCATCTGGACCCGGAAATGGAAAACATAAAAACTGTATCCATACTATTTAATGGGGATCCGGAGTCATGGGTGAATGACCTGGAATTTGAAGTGATGATGAGCGAGCGTGGATTTGTGGATACCCGTAAGTTTGAAGGGCTTTCCATGCTGACTGTTGATAAGTTCCAGATTGTTGTCAATGTTGAGTTTGAAGGAAACAGTACTCCTGTCACCGTGGCCAGAACCACAGTGGAAAACCCGTTTTATACAGAAAAGACGGGAAAGAATGGGGCATCCGCAGCCAGCCTCAGTGAGCTTATGGAGGAAGTGAGCACACTGCGGAAGCAGGTTGCTATCCTCAGTGAGGAGCTGGGTCTGGAGGAAGAGATTGCCGGGCAGGATACCAGTACAAAGACTCAGGAGAAGACTCAGCAGTCTGGAAGCCAGTCCGAAACAGTGATAAAGCCGTCGGAAGACAGTCAGGACAGCACCGTGATTAAGACGCCGGAAGAAAGCAAATCCGATACGGAGACAAAGCCGTCAGGAGAAGCTCAGTCCGGTACCGTGACCAGGCCCTCCACAGAGACAGAAAATGCGGATGAGACAATTTTAAAGGAGGACAAGGCGGGCGAAGAAGACAAAATGGAAAGTCCTAGCGAAGAGGAGACAAAGGTACAGATTGTAGTGCCGGAGGAACATAAGACGGTCAAAACAGAGCAGGAGTCTGGGGCTGCGTTGAAGCTTAAGGAGGTCCTGGAGTCAGAAATATCGGCCTTTTCGGCTGACAAAGTTCAGGAAGACGATGAAAACGTGGAGCCGCAGAGTGCAGGGACTGAAGCAGAGTCCGGGGAAACAAATGCGGATGCGGCTTCACAGGCAGCAGAATAAGCCGCCGGGATGGAATAAAAAAGCAGAGAACTGCAAATAAGAGGAGGATAAAGGTATGGAGTATATTTTGTCTGCAACGATGAGTGCAGTGGGAATGATGCTGGGATTGGCATTCCTTGGAATTGGCATTGGTCTTGGAATTATGGGAGCCAGAGTGGCAGAGGCCATCGGACGGAACCCGGAGACAAAGAGCGATGTGGTGCAGGGCGTTATGATTGTGGCAATCGTTCTGGCTGTGTTACTGTTGGTCCTGTTTGCATTTGTATTTCTTCTGCTGTTCTTTAATCCGCTGACCGTATAGTCCCGGAGGAAGCATATATGGTAATTATACTGGGAATTGTATTCGCCATTATGGTGGTGATGAACGGCGCGCTGTTTTATGTGCTGTATTCCGCTGTGACCGTGACGAAAAAGCAGGTATCTTCCTGCTTCGTCCGGGAACTGGAGGACTATAATGGCTATTTGAAGGAGAAGAAGCAGGAAAGCCAGGAGCTGGAGAATAAGAAGAAGGCACTGAAAAAGGAGATCACATCCTTAGAGGGCGTGGTTCTCTCTTTGAAGACGTCTCCGTTCTATGCCCCCAGACCGGTTTCCCGTGAGCTTTTTATACCAACGGCCCGCTACATTGACAATGAGTTTTTCGATAATCATAAGCGGGTAAACGATATGATGAAGGGTGTGGATCAGGATAAAATCATTGCAGATATCCGCAGCCGCCATGCATATACCGGAAACAGAGAGGACTATGACACTGCCTGCAGGCTGCTGGATTTTCTGGAAATGGAAACCTCTTACGAGCTGTGCACCATTCCTCCGGAGGAACAGTTGAAAACGCTGGCAGAGGCCTTAAAGGACAGGGAACTGGAATTTCTGGGACGGTTCCTGGAGACACTTGGAGAGGACGAGGACTTTGATGTGCTCAATTTCCGGACTTTCATCCGGGAAATCCGAACGGCTCAGGATCCGAAGATGTACATTCGTACCGGAGATCCCAACCGGGGAGACGGCAATACGGATGAAGATTTAGTTTATCAGTATGACGCCAACATTTCAGAAGGCTTAAAGATCATTTATCAGAATCAGTCCTATGATTTCAGCATCTATCGCTTAAGGAGTAAGAAATGAGTACATACATTGAAAATCTGGTTAATGCAAAATTAAAAAATATGAAGAGCCTGTCCAACACCTATGAAATTGGCCATGTGAGAAAGGTGAAAGACTACATTCTGGAGGTATCCGGCCTGGAGTCTGTGGGGTTCTATGAGAGAGTGACGGTATCTGACCATTCCGTAGGATATGTGACCGGAATCGGCAAGAATTATGTGACCGTTGCTATCTTACAGCAGAACGGACATATCTATGTGGGCGATGAGGTGGTTTCCACCGGATACGACTTCTGTGCCATGTACAGCCCGCTTTGTATGGGACATATGATTAATATTTTCGGTGAAGACCTGATTCTGGGTGAAAAGTTTGAACAGTTAAGTCCAATCCCCATTGAAACCGATCCGATTCCGATTATGGAGAGAGGTACGGTAAACCGCCCGCTTTATACGGGAATTGCAGGTATTGACCTGATTTATCCCATTGGCTTCGGTCAGAGACAGCTTATTATCGGCGACAAGAAAACCGGAAAGACCCAGATCGCCCTGGACACCATCATGAACCAGAAAAACAGGGATGTGATCTGTATTTATGTTGCGGTGGACAAACCAAAGAAGCTGGTGAAGGAGCTTTACAATGATCTTATGAGAAAGGGAGCCATGGAATATACACTGATTCTGGCCACCTTCCACGACGATGCGCCGCCGGTTTCTTTCTTCACTCCCTATGCGGCACTTTCCATTGCCGAGCTTTACATGAGACAGGGAAGAGATGTTCTGGTTATCATTGACGACCTGAAAGCCCATGCGGACTGTCATCGTGAGATCAGCCTGCTGGCCGGAAAGGTTCCCGGACGTGACGCATATCCGCCGGATATTTTCTATACCCATTCCCGTCTGCTGGAAAAAGGATGCCAGCACAAGGACGGCGGTTCCATCACGATTCTTCCCATTGTGGAGACCAAGGGCGGAAATATCACAGACTATATTTCAACAAACATTATTTCCATTACAGACGGCCAGCTTGTACTGTCCAAGAAGAACTTTGAGGCAGGCCAGAAGCCGGCCATCAACTATGGACTTTCCGTTTCCCGTCTGGGAGGCGCCGTACAGGATCCGCAGATGAAGAAGCTGGGAGCAAAGGTGCGCCGGGAATTCTTAAGCTATCTGGAAAGCAAAGAGGTATACCAGCTTGCCAATATGGAGGAGATGAGCGTGGAAATGCGCACCAGATTCGCAGAGGGCAAGAAGCTGGAGGACCGGCTGATGCAGTATAAATATTCCCCGAGATCCAGGGAAGAAATTCTCGACATGTTTTCTGAGGTAATGGGTGAGCGCGTATGAGTTTAAAAAATGTGGTAAAGGTCATGAATTTCCACTCTCTGCTCCGGGTTGACCGTTCCAGGAGAACGGCAAAAAAGTACTCCCAGATGGAGCAGATGGTACTGGAAATGTTGGACAATATCCTCAATAACCGGAATGTTATTCTGGATGTAAAGGCCCTCCAGATGGACCCGTCCATGCCGGAACTGCAGATTCTTTTGGGAAGTGATCTGGGATTCTGCGGAAATTTGAACAATCTGGTTCGCAGGTGGCGGCAGGAGTCGGACACAGACAGCCGGACGGTGATCATCGGTCGAAAATTAAACAGCCTGAGGGATGAAAACACCCTGATTTACCAGACCAGGGAGGAGTTTACACAAAACCATGATGAGCTTCTGTCCCTTTTATCCCAAGGACTGAGGAATAAGGAATTTTCATCTATCCGCCTGATTTATAACCATTACCACAATTCTTCTGAGGTGGAATTTGTCAGTAAGGTTATTTTCCCCATGCCGAAAGGACTTCTGGGAAATGAGGAGTATACGGAAGACTTTGTCTGCGAAGGCGATATGCAGGATCTGCTTTTGGATTTGACGGAGTTATATTTGCAGTATGAGGTGGAGATCGCCGCCCAGGTGGGCCTGGCGGCTGAAAATATTACCAGACAGAATATCACAACGGAGTCCCTCAAGAAGATTGATGAGAGAGAGGAAGAGGAATTGCAGCGTGCCAGGAGAGAGCTGAAGGATAAGGAGTTCGCCAAGGTCCTGGATAACTTTACGAAACTAAAAGCTTATTAGGAGGCAGGAACAGATGGAAAAGCTTGTAGGAAAAGTGATTTCCGTATCGGAATTAAATGTGCGGGTCCTGGTGGAAGAGGGGAAAATCCGTATTCAGAATATTTTGTATGCAGAGGTACGCGGAAAAAGAGTATGCTTTGAGGTTGCAGAGGAAGACGAAAATGTGGTATCTGCCATCCCCCTTCAGAGCGTTGTGGGACTGAAAAAGGGAACCCCGGTTTACCGTCTGGAGGACAATCTTTCCATGCAGTATAATGACGAGCTGCTGGGAAAGGTATTTGATGCCTATGGTGAACTGATTGATGATAACACCATCGAGGAGCACCACAGGCGGAGTATCTATGACCGGACGATTTCCATGGAAGAGATTAATGTCAACGGCGGAAATCTCTGGACTGGAATCAAGGTGCTGGACTTTTTTGCACCCATGCAGAAGGGCTTTAAAATGGGACTTCTGGGCGGAGCCGGTGTAGGAAAGACCGTTTTGATTAAAGAGCTGATTAATAATGTGTACAAGGATTTGAAATCCAACTCCGTGTTCGTTGGTGTCGGCGAGCGTTCCCGAGAGGGTAAAGAGCTTTACGATGAGATGAAGGAAGCCGGACTTCTGGATAAGATCGGAATTGTATTCGGACAGATGGGAGAAAACTCCTCTGCCCGTTCCAAAGCAATTTTCAGCGGACTGACAGCAGCCGAGTATCTGCGGGATGAAAAGGGACAGGACGTACTTCTTTTCGTGGATAACATTTACCGTTATGTACAGGCCATTTCCGAGATCAACGCGGAGCTGGCGCGTGTTCCCATTGAAAACGGCTATCCGGCAAACATTGAGTCTGCCATCAGCCAGGTGGAGGAGCGCATCAATTCCACAGGACAAGGCTCCATCACGTCCTTCCAGGCCATTTACATTCCAGCGGATGATCTGACGGACGCTGCCGTACAGACAATTCAGTCCCACCTGGACGGACAGATCGTTCTGGACCGTAAGGTAGCTGAGAAAGGCCTGTATCCGGCTGTGGATGTGTTCAATACCACAAGTAAGCTGATTGACATTGAGAAGGTGGGTGAGAAGCACTACCGTCTGGTGGAGGCAACGCTGAAATACTATTCCAGATACCGTGACCTGGAGGAGATCATTGCCGTACTTGGTATTGAAGAGCTTTCGGAAGAGGATACCAGAGTATTCTACCGCACCAGAAAGCTGAGAAACTACTTTACTCAGCCCATGTTTGTGGCGGAGCAGTTTACGGGAATTCCGGGACAGTTTGTTAAAATTGATGATGTTCTGAAAGATGTGGAGAACATTCTCAATGGAACCTATGACGATGTGGATGAATCCAGATTCGCATATATTGGAAAGATTGATTTCTAAAACGGAAAAATCGGACAGACGGGGGTGAGAAAATGGCAGACGGAAAGAGAAGCAGAAGAAATCCGGCAGTTGCGGCCATGGAAGAGGAGCGTGTGCGGACAGGAAAAATTCTGGTCCGCATCTGCGGAAAGGAACATGGACTGGAAGAATATGAGAAAGTAAGCTTCGTTCGTGTTGTCAGCAAACGGTACAATCTGCTTATTATGGCAGACTACCTCCCCATAATCGGCGAGGTGGAGGGAACTGTATTTTTCCGGACAGCAGAAAAGGAGTATCAGAGAGAGAATCTGAAGGGATATTTTATGCATAAAAACAATGAATTTTCCCTGATGCTTAAGGAGGAAGGATGAGCAACTATATCTTATACCCAATTGTGGAATTGAAGGGATTTATCATTCTTTCTGTGATCTTTCTGTTCTTCTGTACCGCCCTGGTTCTGTTTTTTATGGGACGGGCAAAGGCGGGAATGGAGGCGTTCCGGTGGCAGGCGCTCTTTTTGGGGCGGACGAGACGGGAAATTATCTGGATGTCCATGGGAATCTCCCAGATTGCCTTTGTGGTTTCCACAGTATGTTTTTTTGTTCCGATGGGAACGGTGCAGATTACGGCATTGGCCCTTTTATGTGTGATGAAGGGAATTCTGGGCCTTTCTTTGGGCGGCTTTATCGGGGAGCTGGTATTTGGCGGCCTGACCGGAACGGCCCTCATGGCGGGGAATCTTCTGATGGACTACATGAAGGAGACCGGCGTGGATGTGTACATCCTGCTGATCTGGGCGATGCTGTCCCTGTTTGTGATACAGTATGGTATTTACTTTTTTATCAAAGGTTTGGAAAGGATGTTGCAGCAGCATGAAAGAGCAAAGCAGAGGCAGGAGCAGAGGAAAAAGCTCAAAGCTGAAAAGTAAAAAATCATGGTTGATTTCTCTGGCAGCAGCGGCAGCAGCCGTGCTGGTGATTGTCAGCGCAATGGCGGCTTTAAGAGGGCGTGATACGCTGACCATTAAGGAACCGGCTTATCTTTGCATTAACGGAACCCGGACAGATTTGGGGGCTGGAGCCACATTATACCATAAGGACGACAGCACCACGATCCGTTTCTCAGGGAAGAAGTACAGCCTTGAGACAACCCCGGTCATTACTGCAGATGAGAGCTCCATTATTATGCAGAGGAGCAGCTCCTGGAACCGGATAGACGATGATTGTATTTACCGTCTGGATTACTTTACCACGATCAGCCGCGATGAGGAAGGCATCCTTATTAAAAGGCGCCAAAAAGAGAGCAGGGACATTTCAGGCTTTATTTATGACAACAGCGATACCTATGTGTTTTTGGAGCCGGTAACCTTAATCTACAACGATCAGGTCAGAGAACTGGAGCCCATGACGATTGTTCAGGTTGCTTATATGGACAGAATCCAGATTTTCGGACCCGGTGTGGAAACGGTGTTTGAAACGGTAACATCGGAAGCCGTAACGGCAGAATTTTCCAATAAGAAGAGAGTAAATCTGGCGACAGACCGCTGTTATGCGGTGAATGGAGCCTGGAGGCTTTTGTTTATGCCTCTTGAGGCGTTGCCGGAGATGAAATAGGGAGGACAAAATGAAAGGTTTGAAAGGAATTATAAAAGTTGCATCCTTTGCGGCAGTCGTGCTGTGCTCTCTGTTTATTGTTCAGTGGTACCAGTTAAAGTGCATGGCACATTTGCAGGAAGCAGTATATGTGGTGGACAGCTCAGAGGTGGCTAAAAACCTGGTCAAGGGAGAGGAGCCCAAGTCACGTTCCTATGCCTTAAAGCGGGTGGAGGCGGATGAGCCTGTTTACAAAAGGGGCTTTGACCTCTATGTGGGGCAGGGAAAGGATAAGATTGTAAAAGACTTTCCGTTTTTTGCCAACGACGGAAATGCCGTCATGATTATGGCGGATGAACCGGTACTTTTAGATACGCAGTTCCAGGAGGTGGAGACCTTCCAGGGAATGTATGTCAGTGACGGACTTACCTTTAACTATGACAAGACCCAGGCCGATGAAGACAGCTTCCTTTTCCTGAAGCTGGATAATGGCCTGTTTATGAATACCCAGAGTATCCTGTTTGAGTATCCGGGCGGAAGCAGTCATGTCCGTATGAACAGTATCTTTTATCTGGGACTGGATGGAGCGCGCTATTATGCAGTCCAGGGAGGCAATTCTCTCCAGTACACAGCGCTTCCCACCACGAAGCTGACCAAGGTTACCATCGGCGGGGAAACATACAGCTATGAACAGCTTTTGGAACTCCTTGGCGTTACCCAAAAATCCAAGCAGACCACACCGAAGGAGCAGAAGGAAACGGAACCGGAGACTCTGGAAGAGGTGGACCGGGAACGCGAGGAAGCGTCCGGAGAAGGTCTGGTGGACTCTGGGGATGAAGAGAGCGCCGGAGAAGCTGGTGAGGAAACCGAGGAAGGGGAAGGCGAAGGTGCAAATGGAGCAGGTGCTGCTGCACAAAGTGCCCAGGCGTCTGCACTGCCCTCCCAGGAAGGTAACGGACAGAATGCCAGTGTAAGTGCCGGCCTTGGAAACGGAGACAGCAATGGCTGGGGAGATTCCGGCTGGAATGACTCCGGCGACGGAGGCTCTGGCTGGGGCGACTCCGATGATGATTCCGGTGACGGCGGTTCCGGCTGGGGAGATTCTGGTAACGGAGGCTCCGGCTGGGGAGATTCCGGAAGCGGCTCCGGCGGAAGTTCGGGAAGCGGCTCGGGAAGCAGCGGTTCAGGAAGCGGAAGTTCGGGAAGCGGCTCAGGAAGCAGCGGTTCGGGAAGCGGAAGTTCGGGAAGCGGCTCAGGAAGCAGCGGTTCAGGAAGCGGAAGTTCGGGAAGCGGCTCAGGAAGCAGCGGTTCGGGAAGCGGAAGTTCGGGAAGCGGCTCAGGAAGCAGCGGTTCAGGAAGCGGAAGCTCAGGAAGTGGTTCCGGCGGAAACGGCTCCGGAAGTGAAAGCTCCGGAAGCAATGGGTCTGAGGGCAGTACAGAAAGCAGCGGAACTGATCAGCCTGGAGCAACCGATCCCGGCGATTATGTGGATCCCACGGAGGGCGAGCCTGGAACAGGAAGCTCCGGCTCCGGAAACGGGGGCGGAACTGTGAATGTGCCGTTCCGGTATCCATCTGCTTCTTTAAGCGCTTTTGCTACGGATGTATACAATGTGAGCACCAGACTGGAAATCAAAGACCCGGCGCTTGTGGCCAAGCGTGTGGTTATTGAGCTTTACTGGCAGCCGGAGAATGATGATGGTTCCCCGAAGCCGGATTCCGATAAGCAGAGTGATTACCAGTTGATGTACAGAAAGACATTCCGCGGAGACGGAGATGTTGTGATTGATAATCTGCCGCCCAACACGATGATGTACGCCAGAGGTCTTCTGTACTACATGAAGGACGGAAAAACAGAGCATTTGGTTTTCTATGAAGGGTTTGAAAACCGTTTTAAGACTTTGAGTCTGGATTATGTGGATGATCTTTACGTGGAATTCAAGCCGTCAGCGGCGGATATGACGTATCTTCCCAACCAGATGCAGCTTTTTGAGCTGGCTGTCAGTGGTCCCAATGCCAATGTGGTCAATAAGATCAGTAAGGTTCGGCTCAATCTTGTGGCCGCAAGCGGTGACAAGAAGGGAAATACATATACCCTCCAAATGGGACTTGCCGATGCAAAGAAGAATTACTTCTATAAAAAGAATGCGGCTGAGCGTCCGGTGTGGGTATCGGATACCAAACAGATATATCTGCCGCCCGATACAGAATTTGCATATACCATTGATCTTTTGGACCCCTTTGGAAATAAATTCACCAGAGTGGTGGAAGGCTACATGGACAATACGGTAAACCAGGAAGAAAACAGGAGTCTGAACTGCTGTGAGAAACTGGAAAATTACTATACGCCCACAGGTGCCACCAGAACGGCAAAAGTGGTTCCAAAGGTTACCTTAAGTCAGAAAGGATGGACAGACGGAAAGAAAAATATTGACCGTGTGGCCTATGAGCTGACCTTCAATGATCAGAATAAGGCCATCGCAGGCTATGAAGATACCTATTATCTGGAAGTGCTCCGGGAGGATGATCCGACGAAAACCCCGGTTGAATTCACAGATAAGGACGGCAATAAGGTAAAACGTCTGGCTATCCAAAAAGAAAATCTCCAGGGAGAAATTTCCAGATATGAAATCTGGGGTCTGACCGCTGGTCATATTTACCAGGTGAATATTTATGGTGATTACAATTTAAACAACAACCAGCCGACGTATGTCAACCAGCTCATCGGAAGTCAGCGTTTCTCCACCATCAGTATGGGAAGTTACGGACGAGTATCCTATGATCTGGTAAACAATCACGTGAAGACCAACGTATGGCCCAACGGAGATATTAAGGATGAGCTGTCGCCATACGAGAGCGCCACAGCCCAGAAAATCAGCATGTCCATTGACTACACACAGACCAGTTGGGAGCTGGTGGACCTCTATATGGACCATGTGGATTTTGATGTGCTGGATACAAAAACAAAGAAGTATATCCTTAAAGGTACGTTAAACCGGGAGACCATGGAGTCCGAGGCGCTTGTGATTGAGGGAAATGACACCGGAGAGCGGCAGGAGTTCCCGGTGAATAACGAAATTTTCTTTAAGGATGCTGTATCTTCCATGGAAGGCGGTTATCTTCCTAAGGTATATGTGGAAGCCGAGGATTTCGCAGACGAGAAGACCATGTGGGAGGTATTTGCAGCTCCGGCAAGCAAGGCAAAGCTGGTGTTCTACTGGGAAGACGGAACTTTGGAATCCAACAATGGATACCAGTTCAACACGGCTACCTATGCGGCCCAGGGCGGTGAGATTCATGACGTTACAGGACGAAGTGCATACTATAAGAGGATTTCGTTCTCAACCCTTAAGAAGATGCCTTATGTGGAATACGAAGATGTGATCCTTGTATCCGATTATATTAAGCTGTATCATCTGAGCTTCCATGACGATGACCATGCCATCACAGACGGCAACGTTTCCGCTTCCCTGGTGGGAATCGAAACGACCAAGCTGGTGCTGGACTATGAGACCAAGCCGGGCGGCTATGTGGATGAACTGCTCTATAAGAATCTGACCGAGGGAAAGAGCTATCAGATTTCCATTGCAGGCGATGTGATCCGCAGGGATACGGCGGGTGAATTTGTGATGCGGTCCGAAGCGCTGATGGATCCGTATATCTTCAAGGCTGGTGACGGACTGGCCGGGCGGCTGATTTTTGAAAGCATTAATTATCCGCTGCAGAGTAAGGACGGAAATAACGATGCCGTTGAACTGAAGAGTGAATACAGCCTTTATAATGCCAGCGGATTTGTTTCCGGTCTTATGAGTTCAAATGGAACCGTCACGGATACGGCTCTTCCAAGTGCAGACGCCTGGATGACAAGCCCGATGATTCAGGTAACCCCGGGACACGTTTATTACATTACGGGTCATAGAAGCAACCCGAAAGATGTTTCATACGTTTGCTTTTACGGAGCAGACGGGGAGATTGCCAATGTCAACACCCATGACTGGGTAAAAACGGGAAGCCTGCCCAGCGCTCCGGTACATACAGTCAACCAGTTTGAAATTAACGGAGATGCGGCGGCGATTGTCATTCCGGAAGGCGTCTCCTATATCCGGTTCGGTATGGCGGGCAATACGGACAGGATTCCCACCTATGCTACGGCAAACTGTTTTTATCTGACGAAGGCCGGGGCAGAAAGTAAAAAGGAAGGCCTGGATCAAACGTACAAGGTACAGCCGGGAGAACGGTATGCCATCGCCCAGGGATATGCAAACTATACGGTGGAATTCTGGAATGGTTCCAATCAGATGATTGAGAGTCTGAACTGGGGAGAACGCATGGGACAGAGCTTTGACGTTCCGGACGGTGCGGTATCCATGACCTTTAAAAACGGCAGCAACGATCGGCGTACAGCACTGAATGAG
Source organism: Clostridium sp. (assembly GCA_021770825.1). GTDB lineage: Bacteria > Bacillota > Clostridia > Lachnospirales > Lachnospiraceae > CANRXD01. The sequence goes on from JAETQD010000006.1 coordinate 54,202, forward strand.
GCAGTCCTCTATAAGCTGGAAGTTGATAAGTTAGACTGGCTGGAATCCAAAGACCTTTCCAGATTTGCAAACTCTGTTACCCTTACGGTATCCGATCCCATGAACAACCTGATTCTGGGAGATGAAAACAGGGTTTATCTGGATGTAAAGGAAAATGGGGTTCTCCTGGAGGGGGATGATGACCCGATTCCGGAGGAGGTTCGTGAGAAACTGTATCTGAAGCGGACGGAGTCCGGAGATATGACACTTACAGAGAACCTGACGACTCTGGTTTCCTTTGTGGGAGAGGCCAACCGGACCTTTGACCTGCGGCTGTATGTGAAATACCGCGGTGAGGAGATTACGCTGGATGAAATAACCTTCAAAACCAACCGGGTTATGGAGGTAATCCATGACCGCACGGAGCTGGCAAAGCTGATGCGGTATCCCAGCGGAGATTTTCTGGTGGTCAATGACATTTATTTAAGAGATGATGAAACCTTCTATTTCTCGGAGAAGGTGCCATTTGAGGGAACTCTGGATTTCCAGGGATATACCATGTATATGAAGAATACGAAAAGTGGATATGGACTCCATACTATTGGAAGCAGCGGCACAGTGAAAAACCTTGTACTAAATTATGTGCTGGATGCGGCTGAGGGGAAGCGTCCCATCAGTTTGGGCCGCGGTTTGGCATTCAGGAACCGGGGAACCATCCAGAATGTGGTGATTAATTTCAATCTGGGCCAGGGAACCTACCGGAAAGAGTATTGCAACAGTCTGGCGGAGGTAAACAATGGTGTCATTGAAAATTTCAACCTGAATTTTATGAGCAATTCTACGAACTATGTGGGAAGATATTTCGGCGGACTGGTGCGAAGCAACGATGGTGAGATCCGGAATGGTTATGTGTATTGTCCTGGCTCTATCAACGTGACAACGGGTGTGTATGGGGGGTCCAAGACCATTGAAAACGACTATACAGGCCTTGTGGTATCCCACGGTTCAGGAACCATGGAAAATGTGTATGTGGTTGGAAACCTGGCAGTGGAGCGCTACGGTGAGAATGGAACCATGTCTACCAACGGAATCCTGTGCGGTTCAAAAGGAAGTGTCCACAACTGCTTTGTGGTGGGTGAACTGATGCGGACCGTCTGGAACAGTGACAACGTGAAAGAGGTAGAGCCGTATCTGGAGTATGGCCCTGCTGTTGGCGGAGGAGTTGGAATCAATTCCACAGACATTGAAAACAACTATTTCTTCAGCTCCTATCCGTCGACTTATAATTTTAAGTGCAACATTAAAGGACGGCAGGAGAGGGCTACGGATACCATGCTGCTCAGGGATCCCTCTTTCTATGAAAGAACGGTAAACCGCGCGGATGCATTCCTGATGGACGATGTGGGAGACGGATTCTTCCCGCGGATCCAGATGCCCGATGAGATGATGAAACAGCAGTACCGGATCCCCTTATCTGCCGTAGGTGTGGATAACAGTATTAAATTCCTGTCTGCGGTCATTGACCAGCAGTATGAGCGCGGAGACCAGATGGAGGATGGAACAGAAGCGCCAGAGGATTTTGCACTGGCAACACTGACGTTCACCAACCCTCTGGAGAGGACCATTAACAACATTAAAGTTGACGGCCTGTATGTGGAGCCTCAGTCCGGAGCTGTGTTTGAACAGTATATGGACAATGGGCTCTACCGGGTGAAGGTAAAGCTGCGTCCCAACAATATTTACAGCGACAGCTATACCATGACGCAGTTCTCCTATGATACCTATACGTCTGATGTTACCGGGCGTGAGATCGTGGTAGCCTTCTCCAAGGAGGTAAATCAGGAAAACTGGTGTACGGCTTTTGATAACCCCAACAGCCAGTATCGTCTGACCGGCGATATTGACTACGCAGAATTTTTGCCCACTGAAAAGAAAAAAGCTGCGGAGGCCATGAATTTCTCTTCTGCATTCAAGGGAAGCCTGGACGGCCGCGGACACAGCATTAAGAATTTTGAATTTACCCAGTATCCCTATCTGATTCCTAAAATGGAAGGCGGAAGTGTGAAGAATCTGGTTGTAGATGGAATGAAAATCGATAATTCGGCGGCAAATTCCAGCTATACCGGACTGGTTGGACAGACTTCCGGAAACACGAAATTTAAGGATATTGTGATTAAAAATTCTGAAATCAAGGGAATTTACCAGATGGCAGGCGGACTTGTGGGTAAGGCCACAAGGGCTACCATCGAGGATTGTGTGGTTGCCGGGCTGGTTATGGAAAGCGATACAGACGGACGGAGCCTGAAAGTCGGAGGTCTGGCCGGAGAGCTGTCCTATACCAGAATCCAGAACTGTCTGGCAAGGAAGCTGGAGATCGATATTAAAAACGGGCAGACTGGGGAAGGAATCGGAGGCCTTGTGGGCTATATGCCATATGGCAATACAATCCGAAGCTGTTATGCACAGGGCTCCATTGATTCAGGCTTTTCCAGGACCGGAGGCCTTGTGGGCTACTTAAACGGAACGGTTCTGGCCTGCTGGTCCAAAGTGAATATCAGCGCCACGGCTCCTTTCGTGGGCGGCGCCACAGGCATTATGGATACGTCTTCCACTCTCAACCAGATTCTTGTCATCGGAGAGGTGTTCACCACAGCTTCTGACGGATATGGGCGAATCAACGGAGGCTTCCTTGGAACCGAACGTACCCTGGTGCGCTGTTATGCTGCTGCCAACCAGAAGATCAACTCGCAGCTTCTGACGGATGTCATGGATGCCGAAGGCCTTCTGACAGACGATGAACTGAAGCTGGAACGGTATTACTGGAATACGGTTAATATCGGTGAGGCCTTTGATTACAGTCAGGTGGAAAACGGATATCTGCCTTATCTGTATAACCTGGAAGGAACAAAACTTCTTCCGGAACAGGATTACGCAAACGGAATCAGTATTTCCACAAGCGGAATCGAGTTTACGGCAAAGGGAATTGCAGAAGGGACAGAGACCGGGGCAGCTGGAAAGGAGACATTCCAGTATCAGCTATCCATGGAACTCAGGCTTCAGTATGACGATTTGAAGGACCAGGATTCCTACAATAAGAATTACAGCAAGTATTTTGGAGAAAATTACGAAAGACTTTCCATTGAAAATATGCAGTTTGAAAAGGAAAATGGAAAGATAAAGGCACCGCAGACTGCATTTGAAAACGGAGTTTGTATTCTGACATTCCAGGGTATCACTGCCGTGAAGTATCTGGACAGCTACCGTGCGGTTCTGAATACGGAAGACGGAAAAGTCGGTACGAAGCTTGACTTCTATGAAAGAAAGAATGGAGTCGTTTCGGCAGAGCCGACACCGCTTTATTACCATATTTACCGTGCACAGCAGGATCATACTCTGGGAACCGGGGATGTGGACATTAATAGCTGGCAGGGAGCCATGGCCATTGCAGGAGATCAGTATGAGAACTTCCTGATTATGAAGAACCTGGACTTCACCAATATTAATTCCTCAGAGCTGAGAACGGGACTTAAAATTAACCGTTTGGAAGGAAACCTCAATAAGGTGGATTATTCCAACCTTGATGAGGCAAAGCGCAGAACGTATCTTTTGAAGGAGCTTGGAGAGGATGGCGCCTATGCAACCATTGCCAATGTCAACTTCAAGGAAGATAAGACTGCCAATGTAAGCTGGATTTATGAGCTGCGAAGCGAAATGCGGTATCTGAAATTCCAGAACATTTCCTGGACCAATGTTCCGGCGGGAAGTTATATCGGAATTGTCAGACTTCAGACCGGAGTTGTTTCTTACGTGGATGTGGTCAATTTAAAGATTGACTACGGAGATGCAACAAGCTACATCGGATTTGTCACCAATGCGGATAATACGATGGAGTATGTGCGCGGCCGTGATATCGTAATAAACTCCAGTAAAACAACCAATATTAAACGTACTGCTTCCTATATCGGAGGAATTGCCGCCATGTCCAAGGGTGCCTTGAATCACATCAGCGCCATGGGTACGGAAAAGGATGGCGCATGGTCCTATTCCATTGTTGGCAACACGAATCCTGACGGAAACTATGGCAGCCATACCGGAGGTATTGTGGGATATGCCCAGGAGCCTGGACTGAGCTTTGGTTACGCCGAAAAGATACAGGTGAAGGGAAACAATTATGTGGGAGCCCTGGGCGGATATATTTTAGCATACGTTTCCCATTATCAGTATTATACAACAGCCAGATACGAAGAAATTCAGGTAGAGGGAGAGGATAAAATCTATGTAAACAGCGCCGTTGGATGCGATGTGGAAGGAAGAATGTACGCAGGCGGTGCCATGGGGTACTCCAACACCCGGTACGGCTACTCAAGGGACAATACCGTTCATGCCACAAATCAGCAGGCCGGCGGCTACTGCGGAAGCGGCGGCGGCGATAATATGACGGTTATCGGCTGTGATATTAAGGCAGATGACATGTATGCAGGCGGTGTCAGTCCCAATACGAGCCATGGATGTTCCAGCGCGGATGTAATCGGATGCAATATCTGGGCCAGATCCTGTGCCGGAGGCATTATGGGAAGAAGTACGTCCAGCACAATTAATGTTATCGTTCGGGATTGTGCCATTTACGCAGAAGAGTATGCCGGAGGCATTATTGGTCTGAAGGATGCGGAAACAGGAAATTATTACATCTATAACGACATTGTAACGAACTGCAAAATTGGAAGCACCACAACAGAGTATCCATGTGTGGAGCAGAGTGCAGATGATCCGGATGTCTATACGCCTGTATGGAAATCACAGAGAGGAGGAACAGGCACAAAATTAGCCGGAGGTCTGATTGGCGAATCCCATGGTGTGAACTGCTATAATAATGTAGTAGACGATTCTGTGGAGGTGAAGGCGGCCCAGTATGGCGGCGGCGGTTTCGGCCGGTTCGGAGGCGGCGTATCCCATGATCTGCATATCGGCGCAGCGGTTAAAGTGGAAGGAAACTATGCCGGAAGCTTAGCCGGAGAGCTCATTGGGTACGATCAGTCCCTGAAAGGTGCAAACCTGCTTGTGAATCCTGTAACCAAGGTACAGAGAGTGATTCTCAGCGGAAGCGTGGAAGGCAGTGCTGCCGTAGGCGGTCTGGCCGGATACTTCATACCGGGAGAAAGACCGGTGGATCCGGAGGATGGTTCTACGGTGCCGGATGAAGAAAGCGGATATAAGGACATACTGTGCAAGGATTATTTTGAGAGAATTATCATGGCGCAGACATCCATAAAGGCATCCACATCCTCCATAGGATTCCTGGCTCAGAATGATAAGGCGGTACAGACATCAGGAGAGAAGGGAATCAGCTATCTTCGTGTTTATGAGAATATCATGTATCAGGATAAGCCAATCAGCACCCAGCAGGGCGTATTGAATGCGTATTTAAAATGGACGTATGGGGATCCGGATACTTCGGAAAGCCAGTACAGGGAGGCCTACCTGGTTACAACAGAAAACCTGAAGAATCTTGAATTCTATTATGGCACAAAGGCCAAGGGAGGCATGTACATAAAAGAAAATGGAACAAGCTACTGGGATACAAAAAATAATGTACTGATCAATCCTAACCTTTACAGGAACTTCTTCTATTCAGAGGATGTGACAAAGAAGGGACTGTTCCCGTACGTTACCAATTCTGGTACATATGTCCTCGTTGGTGCATGGCGCGGAGAGGAGTCTCCGGCGCAGGATGGTATCCCGATCCCAGACGGGACATCCGGTGCTTCCACCTTAAGTCTCGGCGACTTAAGCGATTCTCTGGACCAGGTATCCATCTATGCATCGGGAGCCGGAACCATCAACCTGGAGTTCCCGGTTGATCTGGCCGATCTGGGTGCTGATGTGATCGAGGCCAGGGAGTTGGCCAAGACGGAGCCTGAAATTCTGGAGGGAATAATTCTTCCGGAGGTTCAGTTTGAGATTCTCGGTTCGGATGGAGCGTTGATTGAGCAGAGGGAAATCGACAGACAGACCTATACAATTCCGTATGACTTTGACTCTACCCTGACGATTCGGGTGACTCTCGGAGAGAACAGCAGAAGCTTTGCTGTGACCGGAGACGGTGTAAGACGTACCGTTATGACATGGAAGGACCATTGCTATTATATTAGAAAAGATGGTATTTACAGTGACAACGGCGCTTATTCCGGCGATGGCAGCATGGCCAATGTACAGAAGGTGCTGAGCGGCTCCTTTATAAACCTGTACCAGGGCGAGGCCTTGGACAGTGACGGTGACTTATACCGGGTGGCAAGCGGGGCTCAGACAGACGCCCTGGATCCGGAAACTCTCTTTAAGGTAAGTGAGGAGACGGTACCCGCTTATAGGACCGATTACAGCGGGGAAGAGGTTCTTTCTTACCGCACATATAGTATGGCGGACCATGGAGAGACACGCTCCGATTACCGTCTGTTCGCCAAGAACGGAAAGTTATTCGGCATGGCTCCCCAGTTAGACCAGCCATACGGACAGGGATTCCAGAGCTTCCTGGCAGATTATTACAGCACATCCCAGGGAAGCACGGAGTACTTAAGTATTGTGACGGAGAACCGGGTTCTGGAGGACAGAAAGGCGGCAATCCGCTGGCCCAAGGACGAAAATCAGAAGGACATTCTGGATAACTTCCAGATTCTGGAGATTGGAGATAACCTGTATGCCGACGAGCCGTATGTGATTATCCGGTACTGCGACAACACAACGGCGGCCTTCAACTACCTGACCGGAACGCTGCTCTTTAAGGACGATTCGGAGAAAGAGGCGCTGGGCTTTGCAGACTATGCATCCCTTTGGGCTTCCGGAAAGAAAGTGGCCTTAAAGACCATGAATGCATACAACAGCGCGGCTGGTCTCGTTGACAGCCTGTCCAAGAACCCCATTGATGACAATCAGGTGATTGGATTTATCAAGAAGACCGACGCACCGGAAAACACGGCCGATTCCAACGGCAATAAGCTGGATGTGGCCATTGACGGTGATAATAAGGTTGGCGGAAGCAATTCCACCGGAGGAACCAGTACCAGCGGAGGCTCCGGCGGCAGTGACCAGGGTACGGAAACAGACGGTACCCTGACTGAAAACGACACCAAGGGACCGGAAAGCGGAGCAGACGGAGGCAGCCAGAACGGCGAATCCGGAAAGCCCTCTGACGGGGACGAAGGTGCGGCCGGAGAGAACGGTGAGAAGGCAGACGCAGACAAGACCGGAACAGGAACCGGACAGGGCTCAGATGCAGATAAGACCGGAAATGAAAATGACCGGGACGAGGATGCAGATGAGGCCGGAACCGATCCGAATGGAACAGGCCAGAGCGATGGCACCGGAAACGGCCAGGCTGCAGATGCAGAAAAGACCGGAGGCGGTGAAAAACAGAGCGGTGGCAAGAATGATTCGGACGGTGTGACCGGTGAAAATACAGGCGCCGGAGCAGAAAATGCGGATGACGGCAGCGTCCAGGAACCGGGCCATGAAACGGGCGAAGATAAGTCTGAAAATGGCCAGGATGCAGACAAGGCCGGAGCCGAGTCCGAAGGCGGAAAGGCTGAGGACGGTCAGGACGCAGAGAAAGCCGGAGCTGAGTCCGGAAGGGGAAAGGCCGGAGACGGCCAGGATGTAAATGGAGCCGGAGCTGAGTCCGGAAGCGGAAAGGCTGGAGACGGCCAGACTGCGGATGGAGCCGAAGCTGAGTCCGGAAGTGGAAAGGCCGGAGACGGTCAGAATGCAGCCGAAGGCGGAAAGACTGAAAACGGCCAGACTGCGGATGGAGCCGGAGCTGAGTCCGAAGACGGAAAGACGGGAGATGGCCAGAATGCAGCCGGAGCCAAGTCTGAGTCTGAAAGCGGAAAGACCGGGGACGGCCAGAACGCGGACGGCCAGACTGCAGACAGTCAGAACCAGGCGGCCGGAAGCAAGGCTGACCGGAATGACCGGGCAGAAAGCAGTGACCGGGCTGACAGAGCCGAAGGAAGCGGAGCCGTGGGAAGCCGTGAAGGCGGAACTGCCCGCGTGGATGGCTCGGCTTTGATCAGCAAGCTGGAAAGCGGAGATGTGGGAGCCGGAGAGGTGAACACAGCCGGAAGCGCGACTGGCGAGGGAGCCGGAACCGAGCCGGGTGAGGCGAAAGCAGTACTTCCGTCTCTGACATCAGACCGTGCATATGTGACCATGCTGACAGCCGATGCCGGAGGTTATGAGGTATTCCGTGCAGAAGACCTGCTGACCAAGGGCGGAGAAAGCCTGATCAGTGAAAACAGGAAGATGGAGATTATGGAGGAGAATGGTATCCGCCAGAATGCCATCAACCTGGAAGCCATGAAGGTATCGGCCGAGACCAACCGGACCGGACTGGCCCTTGTGGGTGCAGCAGCGGCCTGCATGGTGATTCTTCTTGGAGTCCTGTACGACAAGAAGAAACGGATGAGCAAACAGGAATAGAAATACCATAAAAGGAGAGCCCCATGGATGTTCTGCTCTGGACATCCATGGGGCTTTTCACCAGGCCGCGTATGGAAAGCTCCATTTGACAGATAAGGCTTTGGTTACTATAATGGGAATAGAATATAGATATAAGGAGCGAAAAGCCATGACATTTACTTACCCGGCAGTTTTTACACCCCATGAGGATGGAAAAGGATATCATGCAGTATTCCCGGATCTGGAGTGCTGTGAAGCAGACGGGCCGGACCTGGAGGACGCCATTGAGAACGCCAGGGACGCGGCCTGCAACTGGATTACTGTGGAAATGGACGAGTTCGACAGTGACCTGCCGTTTTCCACCCATGTGGAAGACATTGCCCTGAAGGAGGGCCAGATCGTGAAAATGATTTCGGTAAGAATCAAGCTGCTGCCTGATAATGATTAAAAAGGACGAAAAAAGACTCTGCTTTGGCCAGTCCCGTGAAAGGGGAGCTGGCCGGGCAGAGTCTTTTTAGAAGATGTGCCGGATGTGCAGGCACTTGTTTTTTTAGAAATCCACTTCTGTTCCGTAGTAAGCACAGGTGAAGAGTTTCTCCATCTGCTCCGGAGTGATGGATCTGGGGTTGGAGCCTGTGCAGGCATCGCCGACAGCGTTCACTGCAATCTCAGCAACCTTGGATTTGAATTCTTCTTCGTTGATTCCAAAATCCTTTAAGGTCTTTGGGATGTTTAACTTCACGTTGAAGGAGTCGATCAGATCACATAATGCATTGACCTGGGATTCCTCGGAGGTTCCGCCAAGACCAACTCTTCTTGCGATGTCAGCATAACGGCGTTTTGCTTCCGGCTCATGTGCATTGTACTTGATTACGTACGGTAAGTAAATGGCATTGGCGCAGCCATGCGGAATATGTCCGGTGGAGAAAGCAGCACCTGTCTTGTGGGCCATGGAGTGTACGATTCCCAGAAGGGCATTGGAGAATGCCTGGCCGGCAAGGCACTGTGCGTAGTGCATCTGCTCTCTTGCATCCATGTTTCCGTGGAAGGATGCCGGAAGATAATCAAGAACCATTTCGATGGCTTTGATGGCAAGCGGATCAGTGAACGGAGAATTTAATGTGGAAACATAAGCCTCGATGGCGTGGGTCAGAGCATCCATACCGGTGTAAGCAACCTGCTTGGGCGGGAGGGATGCAACCAGATCCGGATCCACGATGGCAACGTCCGGTGTGATTTCAAAGTCAGCCAACGGATATTTGATTCCCTTGGAGTAATCGGTAATAACGGAGAAAGCAGTTACCTCTGTGGCAGTTCCGGATGTTGTGGGAATTGCACAGAAGAGAGCTTTGGAACGAAGCTTCGGGAAGTTGAAGGGGATGATTAACTCCTCAAAAGTGGTATCCGGATGCTCGTAGAATGCCCACATTGCCTTTGCAGCATCGATGGGGGAGCCGCCGCCGATTGCAATGATCCAGTCAGGACCGAATTCCTGCATGGCTGCTGCGCCTCTCATAACGGTTTCAACGGACGGATCCGGCTCTACGCCTTCAAAGAAGCGAACTTCCATATTGGCTTCTTTTAAGTATGCCTCGATTTTGTCGAGAACTCCGGCCTTACGCATGGAGCTTCCTCCACATACAACGATGGCCTTCTTTCCGGAAAGGTTCTTTAAGTTTTCAAGAGCACCTTTTCCGTAGTACATGTCTCTGGGTAAAGTAAATCTCATCATGGCTGTTTGCCCTCCTGTTTAAAGATAAGATTGATATATGTATTCATAGTTAATATTTTAACAATATCTCGGCAAAAAGTCAAGACTTATATGAAAATATTTCCAGAATTTTTCAGTAAAAAACGGGAGGTGCCAGAGAAAGCATGGCGGTGTCAAGGAAGTTGCCGGACTCTTCCGGAAGTACCATGAAATCTTGCAAACGTTGTGCGGACATGGTATAATGTCGCCAGACATTATACCAGTGCATCTGGTTTCTGCGTTCACCGCAGAAATCCAGGCACTGAATTCCGCCGGAGGCACCATGGCCGCTTGTGGACATGGTATAGTAAAATAAATATATGGAAACAGCAGGTGTCAGGCCGCAGGAACGCTGCGGTCTGGTGAAAAGGGAAACAGGTGTGAATCCTGTACGAACTCGTCACTGTATTTAGGGAGCAAAAGCCGCCATATCACTGGGAAACCGGGAAGATGGCTTTTGCGGTGATCTATGAGCCAGGAGACCTGCCTGACTGTTGTACGGGAACAATAGTTCCAGACCACGAGTAACTGGTTGTACGAGAAAGTCCGGGCCGGATATAGGGGCCCCTGGAGTTTGCCGTGCCGGAATCTTTGTGGGTCTGGGGGTCATACAAAAGGGAGGAACCTATGGAAACAGAGATCAAAAATGGCGAAGGGGCGAAAACAGCGATTCTGGCAGTCAGCTTCGGCACCAGCTATAACGACAGCAGGGAGGTTACCATCGGGGCCATCGAACAGGCCATTGCCGATGCTTTCCCGGCTTATGAGGTCCGCCGGGCCTTCACCAGCCAGATGATTATTAATAAGCTGAAGCAAAGGGACGGACTGGAAATCGATAATATGGAAGAGGCCTTAAAGAGAGCCCATGGAGATGGAATTGAGAGACTCATCGTCCAGCCCACCCATCTGATGAACGGCCTGGAATACAGGGACCTGGCGGAGGACCTGCGGGACCATGAGCATATGTTTCAGTCCGTTGTTCTGGGAGAGCCGCTGTTTACGGATGAAGAGGATTTTACGGCTGTCATGAAAGCCATCGCGGCCGACACGGCCGCCTATGACGACGGCGACACGGCCATCTGCTTCATGGGACACGGAACAGAGGCGGAGTCCAATGCGGTGTATGAAAAGCTCCAGGGAATTCTCAGAGAGGCCGGATATGAAAATTACTTCATCGGCACAGTGGAGGCCCAGCCCACTCTGGACGATCTGGTTACGGTGGTAAAGCGGAGCGGTACGTATAAGAAAGTGGTTCTGAAACCGCTGATGGTGGTGGCCGGAGATCATGCCAACAATGACATGGCCGGAGACGAGGACGGCTCCTGGAAGCGGACCTTTGAGGAGGCAGGCTTCGAGGTGCAGTGCATTATGGAAGGCCTGGGACAGATGGAGGCCATCCGGAATATTTATGTAAACCATGTAAAGGTGTCCATGGGACGGCTGTAAGGGCTGTTTCTGAGGCAAAAGAACGTAAAATGCTGAATAAATAAAGAGGTTTCCCAATAGAATGGTAACAACCAATTTAGAGGGAGCCTTTTATTTTTATGTTAAGAAAGTGGAAAAGACCGGGAAAACGGGTGCTTTCGGTGTTTGGAATATTGGCGGTTCTGGCGGCCGGGTGCATTGGTTTTACAGGATGCCATGGAGATGGAGAGGAAAGCGCCAAGGTGCAGGATCTGGAATTTGCAGTGGTGGGGGAAAATGAGATTCCCCAGGCCCTGGCAGAGCTTATCGGAAGAAAAAGGGAGAAGCCCTTCAAGCTTACATATGCAGACGGACAGGACATGTACATTGTCATCGGAGAGGGGCCCCAGGCAGGCGGCGGATACAGCGTAACGGTAAAGGAGCTGTACCAGACGGAAAATTCCATTGTCATACGGACCGAGCTTTTGGGGCCGGAAAAGGGAGAGGCCTCCGGAACCGATACCTCCTATCCGGTGCTGATCGTGAAAACTGCGTTTATGGAGGAGCCGGTGGTGTTCCAATAATCTGAAATCGGTACTTTACATCCTGGCTGGTTTTTGATAGAATTAGGAAAACTTGGGGGGCTGCGGTACATTCACTGTCTCATAGGGGGAATCATTATGAGCCTGTGACGGTCCGGGTCCCTCTTTGCGCGCTGGAACGAATTTTCTCCTCCGGAAACAGGAACCTGAAAGGACATGCGGGGATATACTGAATCAAAGGAGGAGATTACCATGTTGTTGCAGGATATCTGGAAAGATGTAAAAGCAGTACAGGAGAGAGACCCGGCGGCCAGAAGCGCCCTGGAGGTCCTGCTCCTTTACCAGGGGGTCCATGCCCTGATCTGGCACAGGATTGCCCACTGGTTCTGGATTCACCGTATGCGGTTTCTGGGGCGTCTGATTTCCCAGATCGCCAGATTTTTTACTTTAATTGAGATTCACCCGGGAGCCAGCCTGGGCCATGGGATTTTAATTGACCACGGCTGCGGCGTGGTCATCGGGGAAACTGCGGTGGTGGGAGATAACTGCACCATCTATCAGGGGGTGACCCTGGGCGGTGTGGGAACGAAAAAGGGAAAGCGCCATCCCACCATCGGAAATAACGTGATGATCGGCGCCGGAGCAAAGATTCTGGGGGCTTTTGAGGTGGGAGACAACTGCCAGATTGCGGCCAACGCTGTTTTATTGAAGCCCCTGGAGGAGAACAGCACAGCGGCCGGAATTCCCGCCAGACAGGTAAAAAAGGACGGGTTTCCGGTCCGTGACAAGACAGAAGCCGTAAAAATGGAGCAATACTGCAGGATGGAGGACACCATCCGGGCCCTGGAGGAGCGGCTTAAAAAACTGGAGGACAAAAGAAACCAATGACAGAGTCGTTAGACAGAACACGGGAAATCGAAAAAAGCATCATCAAGCGGTTCCGCAAAGAGATCTGGCGTCCCTTTGTGCGGGCCTTAAACGATTACGAAATGATAAAAGAGGGCGACAACATTGCAGTCTGCATTTCCGGCGGTAAGGATTCCATGCTGCTTGCCAAATGCATGCAGGAGATTCTGCGCCACGGAAAGATGGAGTTTGGCCTCAAATTCCTGGTGATGGACCCGGGATACAATCCGGAAAACAGAGCGCTCATCGAAGAAAATGCCAAAATCCTGGGAATCCCCATCCACATCTTTGAATCGGATATTTTCAATGTGGTGGTGGACGTGGACGACTCGCCCTGTTATCTCTGCGCCAGAATGCGGCGGGGAAATCTTTACGCAAACGCCAGGGAGCTGGGCTGCAATAAAATTGCCCTGGGCCATCATTTCGATGATGTGATCGAGACCATTTTAATGAGTATGCTTTACGGGGCCCAGGTCAACACCATGATGCCGAAGCTCCACAGCACCAATTTTGAGGGTATGGAGTTAATAAGGCCTTTGTATCTTGTGAAAGAGGCCGACATCCTGGCCTGGAAGGACTACAACGGGCTCCGGTTTTTACAGTGCGCCTGCCGCTTTACGGAGGAGAGCACCAGAAGGCAGAACGAGGAGCTTTCCAAGAGAAAGGAAATGAAGAAGTTAATTGCAGGCTTCAGGGAAACCAATCCCTATATTGAGACCAACATTTTTAAAAGCGTGGGGAACGTGAATCTGGATGCCTGCATCGGCTACGTGAAGAACGGGGAGCGCCATAATTTCCTGGAGGAATACGACCGCAAAGAGGAAGATTAAAGCATATTGGGGGAAACGCCGTCATACACTTTCTTAAAAGCAGTGGCTTTGGAAAGGTTTGGTGGCGTTTTTTATGATGGAACTGGTAAAGAGACATATCCATATGAACCGGCGCAGGGGCAGTGTCACATCCCAGATGACCCTGGATGATGATTTCAATGTGCCGGATACCATGGACGATGTGGAGCAGCTCATTTTAGACAGCGGGGAAATACAGATCGAGTCGGCAAAAAACCAGGGAGAAAAGGTGGCCGTGAAGGGAAAGCTCAATTTCCGCATTCTGTACCGCACTCCTTCGGGACAGGTCATGACCCTGGCAGGCGGCATTCCTTTTGAGGAGAATGTGAACATGCCGGAGCTTTCCGAGTCCGATTATATCCAGGCAGGCTGGGAGCTTGACGATCTGAATGTGGGAATCATCAACTCCAGAAAGTTAAATGTAAAGGCTTTGGTGACACTGAAAATCCAGGCCGAAACCATCTATGATGCAGAGGCGGCAGCCGATGTGAAATTCGACGGAAATGTGGAGACCCTGAAACGGACCATCACCGCGGCAGCTCTGGGTGTGCGGAGGAAGGACACGTTCCGGGTGAAGGAGGTGCTGACGCTTTCGGGAAATAAGCCGGACATTGACACCCTTTTATGGCAGGACATTAAGCTTCGCGGCGTGAACACAAAGCCTCTGGACGGAAAGGTACATATTGACGGGGAGCTTATGGTATTTGCCATCTACGCGGGGGAGGACGGACAGATGCCGGTCCAGTGCATGGAGGAGTCCATCCCCTTTTCCGGCGAGGTGGAGCTGGATGAGTCGGTGGAGGAGATGATTCCCTTCATCACTGTGCGGCTGGTCCATAAGGACATGGAGGTGAACCCGGATTCTGACGGGGAAATGCGGGAGATTTCCGTGGATGCGGTGATGGAGCTGGATATGCGGCTGTATGAGGAGGAAGAGGTGGAGCTTTTAAGCGATCTCTATGCCCTGGACAGGGAAATCCTTCCGGATACGGGAGAGGCCTGCTTTGACCAGATCGCCGCGAAGAACATGCTAAAGAACAAAATCCAGGAAAAGGTCAGCCTCCCGGTGGGGCAGAGGATTTTGCAGATCTGCCACAGCGACGGAGATGTGAAGATTGATGAGGTGCAGATCGGGGACAGGGAGCTGTCCATCGACGGTGTGCTGGAGGTGCGGCTTTTGTATCTGACCGCCGACGATGCCTCCCCGGTGGGGGCCTCCACGGAGATGCTGCCGTTCCATATGACCGCAGAGGTTCCGGGAATTTCTCCGGACAGCGTCTATCAGATTGAACCGGGAATCGAGCAGATCTCCGCGGTGATGCTGGGCGGCGACACGGTGGAAATCAAGGCCGTGGTGACGGCGGATATCCTGGTGTTGAGTCAGGTATGCGAACAGGTGATTCTGGATGTGAGGGAACAGCCGGTGGATGTGGAGGCCTTAAAGCAGATGCCGGGGATTGTGGGATATCTGGTGCAGCCGGGGGATTCCCTGTGGAAAATTGCCAGGACCTTCCATACCAGCGTGGAAGATATCATGGCGGCCAACAATTTGTCGGACAGCGTCATCCATCCGGGAGATAAACTGATTCTGGTGAAGGCCGTCCGGGAACGGGAGTAATGACGGCGGGCGTGGAGCGGTTCCATGCCCGCTGTTTCTTACGGAATTTTTCGTATTTATTTAGAAAATTATGACAGAATGACTGGTTGCAATTCGGGCAAAATACCATATAATAGAGTATAAGCCGGAAGAAAACAGGCGACAACGCATCCGGCCGGTGCTTTATCATAGATTCGGGTCTGGAATTCCATGTCCCGAAACGGTAATGGCAGTCTTAAGGTGTCATTGCCGTTTACATAAAAAGGACGGATGTACCATGAATTACACATATCTGCTGAAGTGTGCAGATACCACCTTTTACTGCGGCTGGACCAATGATTTAAAAAAGCGGCTGGCGGCCCATAATTCCGGGCGCGGCGCAAAGTATACAAAACCCAGGCGGCCCGTGGTTCTGGTGTATTATGAGGAATTTGAAACAAAGGAAGAGGCCATGAGGCGGGAAGCCGCCATCAAAAAGCTTTCGAGGAAGGAAAAGGAAGCGCTGGTCAGAGAGGGGAACATACATGGACAAGCTTAAAAATCTGGAATTTAAGGCCAATGGCCTTGCCTATAAAAAATGGATGAAATGGGTGGAAATCCCTTACACCGATCTGGTACAGGCCTACCGCCAGGTGGAGGAGGCAAAGGCCAATATCTGCTGCGGACGGGCCGTGTTTGAAATCCACCGGGTGATTCTGGTGGGCCAGGATGGCGAGAAGATCGCAGTGGAGGTGCCCGACCGGGAGACCGGAGTGGAAATCTTAAAGCGCCTGGAAAAGGAAAATCCCCGGATAAAGATCGGAACGGGAAAGAAAGCGAAAGATCAGACAGCAGGAGGAGAAAAAAGTGAATCGTAACATAAAAAAGTTTGTATGCAGTGCGCTGGCATTCTGCCAGATCGTCTCCATGACTCTCATGACGGCCTATGCAAGGCCCGACTGGCCCTCGGATACGGGAATCCAGGCAGAGGCGGGAGCCGTCATGGATGTGGATTCCGGGGCTCTGATCTTCGGACAGAACAGCCATGTAGAATATCCTCCGGCCAGCATTACGAAGATTCTTACGGCCCTTCTTGTGCTGGAACATGCGGACTTAAACGATACGGTGACTTTTTCGGAAACGGCCATGAACAGTGTGGAAGCGGACAGCGGAAATAAGTTAAGCCTGGTGGCCGGAGACACAATGTCCGTGGAGGACTGCCTGTATTCCCTTCTGCTGGTTTCCGTAAACCAGTCGGCCAATGCCCTGGCAGAGCATGTGGCGGGAAGTATTCCGGCCTTTGTGGATATGATGAACCAGAAGTTAGTGGAGCTGGGATGCTCGGAAAGCCATTTTGAGAACCCGTCAGGCTTAAACGGCGATACCCAGAATGTATCGGCCTATGATATGGCAAAGATCGCATGTGCTGCGTACAGCAACGACACTCTCCGCGAGATCAGTTCCACCGTGAGCCATAAAATTGCTGCCACCACCAACAACCCGGACGGCATTACGGTCCGCAATGAGCACCGCCTGGTCATTACCGAGGATACCTCCAGCGAATATTACTGCCCGGAAGCAGTGGCAGGAAAGACAGGATATCTTTTGAAGGCGGGAAATACGCTGGTTACATACGGGGAGAAAGACGGAAGGCGTTTGGTTTCCGTTATCTTAAAGGGCAGTCCCAGGCAGTACTTTGTGGACGGAAAAGAGCTTCTCCAGTTCGGTTTCAGCCGTTTTTACAATGTGGATATTGCGGAAAATGAGACAAGATATGTGACGGGAGAGGACCCGGTGGAGATAAACGGCACATCCTATGCCCCCTCTGATCTTTACGTGGAGACAGGGCGTGTGATCACGCTTCCAAACTCCGCGTCCTTTGCAGATGCAGAGCTGTCTCTTGCGGAAATGCCGGAAAACCATCCGGTCAATGCCGTGGCCCTTCTTCAGTATATTTATAATGAAAGAAAAATCGGACAGGCGTATCTGTATGACCGGACCATTCCTGTGCCGGAGGAGACAGAAAATCCCGGCGGGGAAGAGAGTGATGGCTCCGGAATGGAGGAAATGACAACGGCGGCGCCGGAGAACGGCTCTTTGGAGGCGGAACCGGATGTACCTGTTTCCGGAGACCCGGAAGGGGCAAAAGAGCCGGGAGGCTCGGGCGGACTTCCCATCCTCCCCATGGCCGCTGTCCTGGTTCTCATTCTCCTGGCAGCAGGGGCGGGATTCTGGATCCGTGAAAGCCGCAGAAAAGAGGCCGAGGCCCAGGCTTTAAGAAGAGAGCGCAGAAGACAGAGGCTGATGGAAGAGGGCGCCGAGGCCGAGTTTGAGAGACTTCTGGAGGAAAAACGGAACAGGAAAAAAGGTAATTAGGCTGCGGCCACATACCCGTACATCACCATGTAATGGCAGAAGCTTCCGCCCATGACGAACAGATGGAAAATTTCGTGGGAACCGAAATTTTTATGTCTGGAGTTGAAAAGCGGGAGCTTCAGTGCATATATGATGCCGCCCACGGTATAGATGATGCCTCCTGCCAGGAGCCATCCAAAGGCACCCGGTGTCAGGGCGCTTATGATCTGGCCAAAGGCAGTGACGCAAATCCAGCCCATGGCAATGTAGATGGCGGAGGAGAACCACTTGGGACAGTTAATCCACAGGGCATTGACAAGAATTCCTGCGGCTGCGATTCCCCACACAAGGGCTAAAAGGCGGTATCCGGCCGGATTTCCCAAAACGATCAGACAAATGGGCGTATAGGTTCCGGCAATCAGAATGAAAATCATCATATGATCAATTTTCCGGAGAATCTTATTGACCTGTTCCGAGATATCGAAGGTGTGGTAAACGGTGCTTGCCGTGTATAAGAGAATCATACTGATAATGAAAACGGCAAGGGCGGCCACATGGAGCCGGTCGGCATGAAGAGCGGCCTTTATAAGGAGAGGTGCGGCGGCCAGGATGGCCAGTACCATTCCGATAAAGTGAGTCAGGGCGCTGCCGGGATCTTTTACAGTTTGTTTCATAATTTATACCTCCAATCTTATAAAAGAAATAGAAACCTTTACATGTAGTTTTAAAAACTACTTCTTATGTTTGAATATACTATAACACTTTGGATGGAATTATTCAAGGGATTTTTTGCCATATGGAAAAAAATCCCTGCAGTTGGGAAAGGAATGGCTTATGCTTCAGATATTATATGAAGACAGGGACGTCATTGTGGCAGTCAAACCGGCCGGAGTGGAGGCGCAGTCGGCCAGGCGGTTTGCACCGGATATGGTGAGTGAAATTAAAAAGCACCTGGTTATCAACAAGCTTTGCACACCGGGAAAGGAGCCCTATGTGGCAGTTATCCACAGGCTGGATAAGCCGGTGTCCGGTGTCATGGTTTATGGAAAGACGAAAAAAGCTGCTGCAGCCTTAAGTGAGCAGGTGCAGAATGGGAAAATGGAGAAGATTTATGAGGCTGTGGTCTGTGGAAAACCCGTGGATAATGTGGATAACTTTGTGGATTACCTGAAAAAAACGGTGGATGGAAATTATTCACAGGTTGTGGAAAAGGGGATAACAGACGCCAAACGGGCAGAATTATCTTATGAGACGGAGGAAACGAAACAGACCGGGGAGGGAACGCTTACCCTGGTTAAAATCCGTTTGAAAACCGGACGCCATCATCAGATTCGGGTTCAGTTTGCCGCCCATGGACTTCCTCTCTATGGGGACATGAAATATAACCCGGGTTTTGCAGCAAAGGAGGGCGGGCTGGCCCTCTGCGCCGTGTCCCTGGCCTTCGACCATCCGGTGACGGGAAAGCGGATGGAATTTACGATAAAGCCCTCGGGCGGTATTTTTGAAAAATTTTACCAGGGCGAATAATCGGAAGGAATCGGCCCATACTATGTGGTGTACAAAGGAAGTACAAATCAGAAACGGGTGATTCCATGGTAAAGCCGCGCAGGAAACTGAAGAAGATTCTTTTTATATTGGGAATTACAGGGGCAGTCTACGGAGGATTCAAATATCTCCTGCCTCTTGTGATTCCTTTTTTGCTTGCCTACGGCGCGGCTTTGTGGATGCGGCCGTCGGTGCGGTTTCTGGAACGGAAATTAAGGATTCGGTTCCGCCAAAAGGAATACCATCTTCCGGCTGCCCTCATCGGCGGGGCAGAGCTTCTTCTGGCCGGGGGACTCATCTTCTTCATCCTTTATTTTGGAAGCAGCAGGCTGCTTTCCCAGGCGCGGCTTTTTGCAGACCGCCTTCCCCAGTGGATATCCAGGCTGGATGTGGCTCTCACGGCCTTTTGCAAAGGCCTGGAACAAAAATTCGGCCTGCGGGACGGATATCTGGTGGAGCTTTCCGCGAAGATGGTTTTAAACCTTAAGGAGGCGGCCAGACAGTCCACCATGCCCCTGCTCATGAACAATTCCATGCTGGTTTTAAAGGGGATAGTGAAAGCGGTGGTTTTTCTGGTGATCTTTTTTGTGGCGGCCCTCATGGTGCTCCAGGAGATGGATGAGATCAGGGAGAGAAAGAGCCGTTCCTCTTTTCACAGGGAATTTTCCCTCATCAGCCGGAGGCTGGTTTCCGTGGGAAATGCATGGTTAAAAACCCAGCTTATTATCATGACCATCACATCCCTTCTCTGCATCCTGGGTTTCTTTTTAATAGGAAATCCCTACTCCATTCTTGCTGGAATCGGAATCGGGCTTTTGGATGCCCTTCCGGTGTTCGGCACCGGGTCCGTACTGATTCCCTGGGGAATTCTTCTTTTTGCCCGCCGCCAGTGGGGAAAGGGGGCCGTGATCCTGGCCCTTTACGCGGTCTGCTATCTGGTGCGGCAGTTTTTAGAGGCCAGAATCATGGGAAACCAGGTGGGGCTTTCCGCTCTGGAGACCCTAATGTCCATGTATGTGGGGCTGGAGCTCTTTGGCGTGGCGGGATTTCTCCTGGGGCCCATCGGCCTTCTTCTCATTGAAGATCTGTTTGCCATGTACTGGGAACAGGAAACCCGTTGACGTTACTGTTCACAGATGCCCTGTGAACGTAACTGCATATGCCCATTTTAAATTGCCTTCGGCAATGGGGCATATGCCTTGGCCCCGAAACGGTATTGGCCCATGACTAATCAGCGGGGTGATTAGCCATGGTAGGAACAGGAAACCCGTTGACTTCCAACAGACAGGGTATTAAAATAGGAGTGTTGAATTCCAAAAGAGAAAGTCGGGAAATGTATGAAAGCAAAAATAATTCTGATGCTGGGAGTGCTTTTCTGCTCCCTGTCATCGTCCTTTGTGAAACTGATGACTGCGCCAAGCTGTGTTTCCGCCACATACAGGCTGGGGTGGACCGTGCTTCTTTTGACGCCCATGATATTCGGAAGCGGCGAGAGGCGTAAGGAGTTACTCTCCTTAAAGAAACAGGATTTCGGCTTCTGCCTGCTGTCAGGAATTTTTCTGGCTTTCCACTTTTTTACCTGGTTTGAGTCTTTAAGCCATACCTCCGTATCCAGCTCTACGGTCCTGGTGAACACAGAAGTGGTGTTTGCAGCCCTCGGATACGTTCTGTTTTTCGGGAAAAAGCTTAAAAAGACGGAGCTTGGGGCCATTGCCATTGCCTTTGTGGGAAGTATCATCATCGCCACGGCGGACAACGGCGGCGGAAGCGGTGCCCTTTGGGGAGATGTGCTGGCTCTGGCGGCAGCCATTTTTTCCACGTGCTATACACTGATCGGAACCAGAGAACGGAGCCGTATCAGTACCATGGTCTATACATATGTGCTGTACTGGGGGAGCTTTCTGACTCTTTTGGCCCTGGATTTTGGGACCGGGACCAGGATGTTTGGATATGAACCCATCAACTGGGTCATGAGTCTTTTGCTGGCGGTATTCTGTACCCTTTTGGGACACAGTGTATTTAGCTGGTGCTTAAAATATTTAACGCCCACCTATGTGAGCACCGTCAAGCTTGCAGGCCCGGTGTTTGCATCTGTCATAGCCATTTTCCTGTTTGGGGAAATCCCGGGACTGGTGCAGATTGCGGGGGCTGTGGTGGTGCTGTCCGGCGTGTATCTGTACGCGAAGAGTTCGTAGAAAAGGAGAATACATGTATCAATTTGAAAAGATGGACCGGAAGCTTCTGGGCTCCCAGGTGGAGGATGCGCTGATGGATTTCATCCTTACAGAGCCGGTGGAGGTGGGGCAGAGGATTCCCAACGAGTTTGAACTGGCGGAACGGTTCGGCGTGGGAAGAAGCACCGTGAGAGAGGCCGTGAAGGGGCTGGTGTCCAAAGGAGTTTTAGAGGTGCGGAGAGGTTCCGGAACCTATGTCGTAAGCACAAGCTCACTGGAGGACGATCCCCTGGGGCTTTCCAGGTTCCAGGATAAGTATAAGCTGGCCCTGGAATTATTTGAGGTGCGGCTGATGCTGGAGCCGGAAATCGCGTCCCTGGCCTGTGAATTTGCCACAGAGGAGGAAAAGGAGCAGCTAAAGAGCCTTTGCGATGAGGTGGAGTGGCTGTACCTGGACGGAAAAAACCATATTAAAAAGGACATTGAGTTCCACACCTGCATTGCCAGATGCAGCAAAAACCGGGTGGTGGAAATTCTGATTCCCTTAATCAATTCGGCGGTGACCACGTTCGCAAACTTAACCCACAGGCTGCTGATGCAGGAGACCATCGACACCCACCGGGCCATCACCGATGCAATCCTAAACGGCGATCCCGTCGGCGCCCGCTGCGCCATGATCATGCATCTGACCTATAATCGTCAGATGCTTATGAAGATGGCCTCGGAGGATTTGTGCAAATGATACGAAAAAAGCAGGGCTTATTCATGAAGTCCTGCTTATTTTTTGTGCGAAACATAGAAAAATTGGTAAATACATCTGATGTATTGACAAAAATGACGAAAAAATATAGAATAAAACCTAGATAACATAAGACGTCAGATGTTATAAGGGAAAATAAGGGAATAAAAATTAAGAAGTAAGGGAATGCTATATGCAGGAGGTATGTTAGTATGGTTGGTGAAGCAGTCGCTTTAAATCCGGGCAGACTTATGTTTGCTGCCCTCGTTGGTCTTGTGCTATTATTAGTACTGATTATTAAGTTTAAAATCCAGGCGATGGTGTCCATTTTAATCGGTGCCATCACCATCGGTCTTTTGGCAGGAATGCCCTTTGAAAACATTGTCACTGCGGTAAATGACGGTATTGGAAACACCTTAAAGGGTATCGCATTGCTGGTGGGCCTTGGTTCCATGTTCGGTGCCATTTTGGAGGTCTCCGGCGGCGCTCAGACCCTGGCAGTTTCTATGGTAAAGTGGTTTGGAGATAAAAAGGCAGCCTGGGCTCTGGGAATCACCGGCCTTGTAATCGCCATGCCTGTATTCTTTGATGCGGGACTTATCATTCTGATTCCCCTTGCGTTCTCTCTTGCAAAGAGAACGAAGCGTTCCTCACTGTTTTATGTGATTCCGCTTCTGGCGGGCCTGGCTGTCGGCCATGCATTTATTCCGCCCACCCCCGGCCCTGTTTTGGTGGCTACCATGCTGAACGTGGAGCTTGGCTGGGTGATTCTTGTGGGAATTGCCTGCGGCGTGTGCGCCATGATCGTGGCAGGTCCCGTGTGGGGTTCCATCTGCGGCTCCAAGTTCAATGTTCCGGTTCCGGATCATGTGGCAGAGCAGGAGGACTTCGATGAGTCCAAGCTTCCCAAGTTTGGAACCATCGTAGCAATTATTATGATTCCGCTGGTACTTATTATTATGGACTCTCTGGCAGGTGTGATTCCGGCCCTTTCCGGAATGCAGGCAATTTTCGGATTCCTGGGAGAGCCCTTTGTGGCCCTGTTAATTGCCACTGTTGCAGCCATGCTGATTCTGGGATTCGGCCATGGATATAACACAGAAGAGCTGGAAAAGATCATGACAAAATCCCTGGAGCCCACAGGCCTCATTCTTTTAGTGACAGCCTGCGGCGGCGTGCTCCGCTACATGCTTCAGTACTCCGGTCTCGGCGATGTGATCGGTGAGGCAGTTTCCTCTGCAAACCTTCCCATCGTTGTGGTGGCCTTCATTGTGGCTGCCCTGGTAAGAATCTGTGTGGGTTCTGCAACCGTTGCCATGACCATGGCAGCAGGAATCATCGCAGCCATGCCGGAGATTGCGAACCTTTCTCCCTTATACCTGGCATGTACCACAGCAGCAGTGGCCGGAGGAGCCACCGTTTGCTCCCACTTCAACGACTCCGGCTTCTGGCTGGTGAAGTCCCTGGTGGGAATGGATGAAAAGACCACGTTAAAGACATGGACCATCATGGAGACCTTAGTGGGAGCCACCGGCTTTGTTGTGGCACTGGTGATCTCGTTCTTTGCATAGAAATCCCTGCCCGGCCTGTGAAGGCCGGGCCATCAGCGAAAGGAAGGTATTAATATATGGAACTTAGAAGTCAGGAAATGCGGAAGCTGGCTCCGGAGCTGGATCCTTTGAGAATCGGAACCGGCTGGAAGCCGGAGGATCTGGAAAAGCCCCAGGTGATGATTGAGAGCACCTTCGGCGACAGCCATCCGGGCAGCGGTCATCTGGACATTCTTGTGGAAGAGGTCCGGAAGGGAATTGAAGAGGCAGGCGGCCATGGGGCCAGATATTTCTGCACCGATATCTGTGACGGCGAGAGCCAGGGAACGGACGGAATCAATTACAGCCTGGTGAGCCGTGAGATGATTGCCAATATGATCGAAATTCATGCCAACGCCACCCCCTTTGACGCAGGAGTCTATCTGGCAAGCTGCGACAAGGGACTTCCGGGAAATCTCATGGGACTGGCAAGGGCAGACGTACCTTCCATCGTGGTTCCCGGCGGCACCATGAACGCAGGTCCGGAAATGCTCACCTTGGAGCAGCTTGGTATGTACAGCGCCAAGTTCCAGAGAGGTGAGATTGACGAGGAAAAATTAAACTGGGCCAAATGCAACGCATGTCCAAGCTGCGGCGCCTGCTCCTTCATAGGAACGGCTTCCACCATGCAGATCATGTCGGAGGCCCTGGGCCTTGCCCTTCCGGGAAGCGCCCTGATGCCGGCCACAAGCCCTGACCTTCTGGCTTTTGCAAGGGAAGCGGGAAGAAAGTCCGTGGAGCTTGCAAAGACTCCGGGAATGCGCCCCAGCGAAATCGTGACGTTGGAGAGCTTTGAAAATGCTATTCTGGTCCATGCGGCCGTTTCCGGCAGCACCAACTGCCTCCTTCACCTTCCGGCCATCGCCCATGAGTTCGGAATTGAGATCACCGGAGACACCTTCGACAGAATCCACCGGGGAGCCCGCTATCTTCTGGATGTGCGTCCCGCAGGACGGTGGCCTGCTGAGGTCTTCTACTATGCAGGCGGCGTTCCGGCCATCATGGAGGAGATCAAGCCCTATCTCCACCTGGATGTGATGACCGTGACCGGAAAGACTCTGGGAGAGAATCTGGAGGAGCTTAAGAAAAACGGATTCTATGAGCGCTGTGAGAAGTGGCTGCAGGAATTCAATGGAAGATACGGCGTGTCCGTCACAAAGGAAGACATCATACGTCCCTATGACAAGGCCATCGGAACGGACGGAAGTATTGCCATTCTCCGCGGAAATCTGGCTCCGGAGGGAGCTGTCATTAAGCACACCGCCTGCCCGAAGGAAATGTTTCAGGCCATTCTCAGAGCCAGACCCTTTGACAGCGAGGAGGAGTGCCTGGATGCCGTGTTAAAGCACAAGGTGCAGAAAGGCGATGCGGTGTTTATCCGCTATGAAGGCCCCAAGGGCAGCGGAATGCCGGAGATGTTCTATACCTCCGAGGCCATCAGCAGCGATAAGGAGCTGGGAAGAAGCATTGCCCTGATTACAGACGGAAGATTCTCCGGCGCGTCCACAGGCCCTGTGATCGGCCACTGCAGCCCGGAGGCCGTGGACGGAGGCCCCATTGCCCTGGTGGAAGAGGGAGATCTCATTGAGATCGATGTGATGGAGAGAAAGCTCAACATCATCGGTATCAACGGAGAGAGAAAGACACCGGAGGAGATTGATGCCATTCTGGCTGAACGTAAGAAGAACTGGAAGCCCAGAGAGAAAAAGTACAAAAAAGGCGTGCTGAGATTATTCAGCGAACATGCCGTAAGCCCCATGAAGGGTGCATATCTGGATTTCTAAAAAAGAATCCGGAAGTCCGCTTAAAGCAGAAGGCGGGCTTCCGGATTTTCGCATGCAGATATCCTCGCTTTTGCAGGAGAACTATGGTAAACTATATATAAGAAATCATAAACAGGGGAATAGGGAGGGGTTACAATGGCAAAAGCAACGGAACCAATGACGCAGGGGGTCATATGGAAACGGATTATCATGTTTGCGCTGCCGATTTTCTTCGGCAATCTGTTCCAGCAGCTTTATAATGTGGTGGACTCGCTGATTGTTGGGAATTTCCTTGGAAGCAACGCCCTGGCAGCGGTCAGTTCCTCGGGAAATCTGATTTTCATGCTGATTGGCTTCCTGATCGGGATTTCCAACGGTGCCGGAGTGGTTTTGGCCAAGTATTACGGCGCCGGGAATCTGGAAACGGTCCAGACGGCCATCCATACCATTGTGGCCTTCGGACTGGTGGCCAGTGCGGTGGTTATGGTCATCGGCGTGGGCTTTTCCCCGCAGATTTTAATCTGGATGAACACACCGGACTCGGTGATGGCAGAATCCGTCGCCTATCTGCGGATTTATTTTGCCGGGGCCTTTGGCTTTGTTATGTACAATATTTTTGTGGGAATTTTACAGGCCATCGGCGACAGCAGGCATCCCCTCTATTACCTCATGGCCTCCACCATGGTCAATGTGGTGTTGGATATCGTATTGATCAGACAGTTTCATATGGGAGTGGGCGGTGCAGCCCTGGCGACGGTGATTTCCCAGTTTTTAAGCGCCGGCCTGTGCCTGCAGCAGCTTTTAAGAACCAAAGAGAGCTATAAGCTCTGCCCGTCGAAGATCGGCTTTGACGCGGACATGCTGCGGCAGATCGTCCGCATCGGCCTGCCGTCAGGAATCCAGAATTCCATCATCTCTCTGGCAAATGTGGTGGTCCAGTCCCAGATCAATACCTTCGGAGCCATGGCCATGGCCGGCTGCGGCGCATTCTCGAAGATCGAGGGCTTTGTGTTCCTTCCGATTACCAGCTTTGCGCTGGCGCTGACCACTTTTGTGGGGCAGAATCTCGGGGGAAAAGAGTACGAAAGAGCCAGAAAGGGCGTCCGCTTCGGCGTGGTTTCCGCAGTGATTCTGGCAGAAATCATCGGTGTCTGGGTATTTATTTTGGCGCCCCATCTCATTGCGGCCTTTGACTCTACGCCGGAGGTGGTGCGGTTGGGAACGGACAAGGCGAGAACCTCAGCATTGTTCTTTTTCCTGCTGGCTTACTCCAATACCATGGCAGCCGTGATGCGCGGCTGCGGAAAGACCATGGTGTCCATGGTGGTGATGATCGGTTTCTGGTGCGTGGTCCGCATGGCATTCTTAATCATCACCGTGCCTCTGACCCACAGCATTCAGATGATCTACTGGGTGTATCCGCTTACCTGGGCCTTAAGCTCCGGAGCTCTTTTCCTGTACTATAAGAAAGCGGACTGGGTCCACGGGCTGGACTAAAGTGCTATTGTCCGGAGATTTTTGCGATCATCCGGTTGGGAAGGCATACGATCATTTCTCCGTCACGGCTTATTTTGCCCTGATGGACGCAGATTTTATCGGGGCAGGAGGCTTCGGAAACCCAGGCCTCTCCGTTTAGGATCACCAGATGGTTATGACCGCCGTTTACGCCTTCGATGTCTAACTCCTGGTTTTTCGATAAATCCAGGGTTTCCGCCACAGTTCCGTCGATGGAGATTTCCACCACGGCCGCCGGAGCGGAAAAATAGAAGCGGTTCCATAAAAATAAAAGGGCGGCGGTAAGAAGAACGGCTCCGACTAAAAGAAACTCCCGTTTCCCGGTTTTTTGGCTGCAGTCTGACATAAGGACCTCCTTGATAACATTGGAGTTAGTATAGCACAACGGAAACCGGGGTGGCAATGAAAAATATGGCGGGAATCGGTTTATGCCTTGACAAAACGGTCCAAATCCCTTAAAATCGGTACATAAAGTCCATAAAATTGGCTGTGAAGGGGAAAAGTACGCGAGAGAGCGGTATCTCAGAGAGGAAGGAACGGTGAAAACTTCCATACTGGCGGCGCGGAACCCGGCCCTGGAGCTCTGTATGAGAAATGCAGCGTAATTTCCGGCGTTAACGGAATAAGAGGAGAGTTTCCGGCAGGTCCGGAAGCTAAATTGGGTGGTAACGCCGGCTGTCGGTCCCTTTGGGAACGGCAGCCTTTTTGTTTCATAGAAAACTTCGTTCCCTATGAAACAAAACGCTCCGCGAGGATCGCACTGCGGCGGATTGGAATTATGTCGTTTACACGACCCGCCGCAGGCGGAGAAGTTCGCGAGCGAACTTCTTTTTTAAGTTTATGAAATGAGGAGAGAGAGTCATGGCAAAGGACAAAAAAATGGTTGAGGCGATCACCTCCATGGAGGAAGATTTCGCCCAGTGGTACACCGATGTGGTGAAGAAAGCAGAGCTCTGCGATTACGCAAGCGTAAAGGGCTGTATGGTAATTAAGCCCGATGGATATGCAATCTGGGAAAACATCCAGCATGAGCTGGATAAGCGGTTTAAGGCAACAGGCGTAAAGAACGTTTACATGCCCTTATTTATCCCGGAGAGTCTTCTGGAAAAGGAAAAGGACCATGTGGAGGGCTTCGCTCCGGAGGTTGCATGGGTGACCCACGGCGGCCTGGATCCCCTTCAGGAGCGTCTCTGCGTAAGACCCACATCCGAAACCTTATTCTGTGATTTCTATGCAAGAGATATCCATTCTTACCGGGATCTGCCGAAGGTATATAACCAGTGGTGCTCCGTTGTGAGATGGGAGAAGACCACAAGGCCGTTCTTACGCTCCAGAGAGTTCTTATGGCAGGAGGGCCATACCGCCCATGCCACAGCCGAGGAGGCCCAGGAGCGCACCATTCAGATGTTAAACGTGTATGCGGATTTCTGTGAGGAGTTCCTGGCAATTCCCGTGGTTCGCGGACAGAAGACCGACAAGGAAAAATTTGCAGGAGCCGAGGCCACCTATACCATCGAATCCCTGATGCACGATGGAAAGGCTTTACAGTCCGGTACCAGCCATAACTTCGGCGATGGTTTTGCAAAGGCCTTCGGAATCCAGTTTTCCGATAAGGACAACCAGTTAAAGTATGTACATCAGACCTCCTGGGGTATGACGACCCGTATGATCGGAGCCATCATCATGGTTCACGGCGACAACGAGGGACTGGTGCTGCCGCCCAACGTGGCTCCCACCCAGGTGGTGATCGTTCCCATCCGCCAGCAGCAGGAGGGCGTTCTGGAAAAGGCAAATGAAGTGGCTAAGACACTTTCCGGTTTCCGTGTGAAGGTGGATGATTCCGATAAGACTCCAGGCTGGAAGTTCAGTGAGTCTGAGATGCGCGGAATTCCGGTTCGTGTGGAGTTAGGACCCAAAGACATTGAGGCCGGACAGGCCATTTTAGTCCGCCGTGATACCCACGAGAAGATCACCGTGGCCCTTTCTGAAATCGAAGAGAAGGTGGGCGAGCTTCTTAAGACCATCCAGCACGACATGTTCGAGCGTGCCAAGGCACACCGCGATGCCCACACCTATGTGGCTGCCAATATGGAAGAGATGAAGGACATTGCCGACAACAAGCCGGGCTTCATCAAGGCCATGTGGTGCGGATGCCAGGAGTGCGAGGATAAGTTAAAGGAGACCGTGGGCGTCACCTCCAGATGTATGCCCTTTAAGCAGGAGACTCTTTCCGATACCTGCGTATGCTGCGGAAAGCCTGCAAAGAAGATGGTTTACTGGGGTAAGGCATACTAATGAAAGGTCGCACATGGACCGTGAGGGACATGGCCTACGGCGGCCTGTTCACCGCATTGATTGCGGCCGGAGCATTCATAAAGATTACCATACCGGTTCAGCCGGTGCCCATGCATTTTACCCTTCAGTTCTTTTTCGTGCTGCTTTCGGCCTTTTTGCTGGGGGCAAGAAGGTCTCTGGCCTGCGTGGTGACCTATCTGGTCATCGGACTTTGCGGTCTTCCGGTGTTTGCCACCGGAGGGGGATTGTCCTATCTGTTAAAGCCCACCTTCGGATTCCTGATCGGCTTTGCGGCCGCAGGCTTTCTTACAGGCTGGGTCTATGAACGCAGGCGGAGGAATTCCTTTTCCTGGCTTTTGTTTTCCGCCTTTTGGGGTCTTCTGGCAGATTATGCCTGCGGAATGATTTACTTTTATGTGTGCAGCAATTATGTGCTCCATGTAACCGTGGGATGGAAGCTGGTGTTTGTGAACTGCTTTCTATTGACGGTGGGAGAGGATTTTATTCTCTGTGTACTGGCGGCCATACTGGCCAGGCGCCTGATTCCCGTGCTTTCCGGGATGGAGGCCGGGCGGCAGTAAAAGAGCGGATTTTGTAATAGGGACAGGAGAGAGATTCATGCGGATTGATATGCCATATGAGCCGGAATGGATCATAAAAACCATACGCGCCCATGGATTTGAGGCATTTGCCGTGGGTGGATGTGTGCGGGATACGCTTTTGGGGCGGGTCCCGGGAGACTGGGATATCACAACCTCGGCAAAACCGGAGGAAGTGAAGGCCATTTTCGGGAAAACCGTGGATACGGGACTTCAGCATGGGACCGTGACCATCATAAAAAACCATACGGGATATGAGGTGACCACCTACCGCATTGACGGTGAATACCACGACGGCCGCCATCCGGATTCGGTGGAGTTTACCTCCAATTTAAAAGAAGACTTAAAGCGCCGGGATTTTACCATCAATGCCATGGCATACAGCCATGAGACCGGGATCGTGGATGAATTCGGCGGAATGGAAGATCTGGAGGCGAAGGTGGTGCGCTGCGTGGGAAAACCCCAGGACAGGTTCACAGAGGATGCCTTACGGATTCTAAGGGCCATCCGTTTTGCGGCCCAGCTTGGGTTTTCCATTGAGGAAAAAACCTATGAGGCCATAGATGAGATTGCGCCGAATCTGAAAAAGGTCAGCAAGGAGCGGATCCAGGTGGAGCTCACAAAGCTTCTGCTTTCCGATTTCCCGGAAAAGCTTTCCATGGTGGAGGAGACGGGAATCAGCCCCTATGTGACGGAAAACTTCGGAGAGGTCTTCCAAAGGGATACGGACTTTGGCGCCCTGGCACGGCTCCCCAAAGAGAAATCCATGCGCTGGGCCGGATGTCTGCGGCACCTGGCACCGGAGCTTGTGGGGAAGATCTTAAAGGGCTTAAAGTTAGACAATGAGACCATAACCAACGGACGCGTCATGGCGGAGGCATACCAGAGTCCTCTGGATGCCGACAAAACGGAAATCCGGCGGTTTTTAAGCAGAATGACCAGGTATCAGTTCGAGGGATGCCTGAATTTAAAAGAGCTGGACGGAGACTTAAAGGTGCAGGAAATCCGCAGGCTATGGAGGGAAATTGAGGAAAGCGGCGACTGCGTTTCCTTAAAGACCCTGGCCGTGGGCGGAAATGATCTTTTAGAAGCCGGAATCAAACCGGGAAAGGAAGTGGGCGAGACCTTAAAATTCCTCCTGGAGCTGGTGTTAAAGGATCCGTCCATGAACGAAAAGGAGATTCTTTTAAAGCAGTTAAATGGATAGGGGAATGTCCCTTTTTGGGGCCGGCAAAATATCTTCATATTTTGGCCGGCCCTTTCATATTCTGGAAGTAGCTTAGAAGGGATATGGAGGGGACGCGGATGAATGACTGGAATACAGAGGTAACCGGACAGTATGAGCTGGAAGTGGAAAATTTAAGAAAGGGCCGCGGTGCGTGGATTCTTGAGACAGACCGGGGCTTAAAGCTTTTAAAAGAATATAAGGGAAGCGTAAAGCGCCTGGAGTTTGAAGAGATGGTTCTGGACGCAGTGAAGGACGTGGGGACCCTGAAGGTGGACCAGTATGTGAGAAACCGGGAGGGAGAGCTGTTGTCCACAGCCGGGGACGGCACCAGATTCATAGTAAAAAGCTGGTTTTCTGACCGGGAATGTGATCTTAAGGACACACGGGAAATCCTTTCGGCGGTCCGTCAGATTGCCGTTCTCCATAAGCTTTTAAGAAATGTGGAGGCCAGGGAGGAGTGGAACTTGAAATCTATGATTTCCCCGCCCCTTTATGAAGCCATGGATAAGCACAACAGGGAGCTTAAAAAGGCCCGCGCCTTCATCCGGGGAAAGCGGAGGAAAAACGAATTTGAGCTCAGTGTGATTGCAAGCTTTGACCAGTTCTTAAATCAGGCAAAGAAGGCCAGGGACGGCATGGAGCAGGTATTCTTACGGGAAGGGGATGCCTTAAAGGAGTCTTACTTTGTCTGCCATGGGGAGCTGAATCAGCACCATATTCTCATGGGGAAAACGTACGTGGCGGTAACGGAGTTCAACAAGATGCATCTGGGCCTCCAGGTGGAAGACTTATACCACTTTATGAGGAAGGTCATGGAAAAGCACGACTGGAACATGACCCTGGGAAATGCCATGCTGGATTCCTACGAGAGGGTGCTTCCCATGTCAGAAACCGAGCGGGAATGTCTTTACTATTTTTTTTTATACCCGGAGAAGTACTGGAAGCAGATCAATTTTTACTACAATGCCAACAAGGCCTGGATTCCTGCCAGAAACACGGAAAAGATTGAAGGCCTGAAGGTCCAGCAGGAAAACAGGGAGCGGTTCATACGGGGTATCATTTGACGTTTCCCGCCATTTAATGCTTTATTTTTTTCCAGTGATGGAGTATAATAATGGTATCCTTTTATTAATGAAAAATCCACGAGGGGAGTTAGAAAGCACATGAAAGATTACATGAAAATCTACCAGGAATGGCTTGATAATCCGTATTTTGACGAGGCCACAAAAAATGAGCTTCGCGCCATTGCAGGCGATGAAAACGAGATTAAAGAGCGTTTTTACATGGATCTGGAGTTCGGTACTGCCGGCTTGCGCGGCATTATCGGCGCAGGAATTAACCGTATGAATATTTATACCGTGCGCCGCGCAACGCAGGGCCTTGCAAACTACATTAAAAAGCAGGGCGGAGAGAATAAAGGCGTTGCCATTGCATTCGATTCCCGCCACATGTCCCCGGAATTCGCAATGGAAGCCGCAATGACTCTGGCAGCCAATGGAATCAAGGCATATAAATTTGAATCCTTACGTCCCACACCGGAACTGTCCTTTGCAGTGAGAGAACTGGGCTGTATCGCCGGAATCAACATCACCGCCAGCCACAACCCGCCGGAGTACAATGGATATAAGGTATACTGGGAGGACGGCGCACAGTTTACACCGCCCCACGACAAAGGCGTAACCGCAGAGGTTCTTGCCATCGAGGACCTTTCCACCGTTAAGACCACAACCGAAGAAGAGGCCTTAAAAGCAGGCACCTTCCAGGTGATCGGAAGCGAAATTGACGACAAGTACATCGCACAGGTTAAGGCACAGGTAGTAAACCAGGATGCCATCAACCATATGCAGAAAGATATCACCATCATCTACACTCCCCTTCATGGAACCGGAAATATTCCTGCAAGACGTGTGATGAAGGAAATCGGTTTTGAGAATGTTTATGTGGTTCCGGAGCAGGAACTGCCGGATGGAAACTTCCCCACCGTAAGCTATCCGAATCCGGAGGCGGCAGAGGCCTTTGAGCTGGGCTTAAAGCTTGCCAAGGAAAAGAATGCCGATCTGGTTCTGGCCACAGACCCGGATGCAGACCGTCTCGGCGTATATGTAAAGGATACAAAATCCGGAGAGTATATTCCGCTTACCGGAAACATGTCCGGCGCTCTGCTCTGCGATTATGTGCTGAGCCAGAAGCAGGCCAAGGGAGAGATTCCTGCGGACGGACAGGTTGTTAAGTCCATCGTTACCACAAATCTTGTGGATGCAGTGGCAAAGCACTACGGCTGTGAGTTAATTGAGTGCCTGACCGGATTTAAGTATATCGGCCAGCAGATCTTAAAAGAGGAGCAGACCGGAAAGGGCAAGTACATGTTCGGAATGGAAGAGAGCTATGGCTGCTTAATCGGCACCTATGCCCGTGATAAGGATGCCATTTCCGCCACAGCCGCCCTCTGCGAGGCTGCCGCTTATTACAAAGAAAAAGGCATGACATTATGGGATGCCATGGTGGCCATGTATGAGAAATACGGATATTACAAGGATACAGTAAAATCCATCGGTTTAAAGGGAATTGAAGGTCTTGCAAAGATTCAGGAGATCATGGAAACCTTCAGAAAGAACCCGCCGAAGGAGCTTGGCGGCTACACTGTGGTTTCTGCCAGGGACTACAAGGTGGATACCGTTACGGATATGGCCACAGGTGCAGTAACACCCAC
This sequence comes from Clostridium sp., assembly GCA_021770825.1. Classification (GTDB taxonomy): domain Bacteria; phylum Bacillota; class Clostridia; order Lachnospirales; family Lachnospiraceae; genus CANRXD01. The sequence continues at coordinate 88,167 of JAETQD010000006.1, forward strand.
AGGTCTTCCGGCCTCCAACGTACTTTATTATGATATGAATGACGGCGCATGGCTGTGCATCCGTCCCTCCGGTACCGAGCCGAAGATCAAATTCTACTACGGCGTAAAAGGAAACTCCATGGAGGATGCCGATGCCAAGTCCGCAAAGATGGGCGAAGAGCTGATGGCAATTGTAAATCAGATGCTGTAATATAAAAAGAAATGCCTGCCGCACCAGCGTTTGCCGGAGCGGCAGGCATTTTTTAAGCCCTGACGGGGCCGAATGCACAGGGTCTGACCGGGCGGAGCGCGGCCTTGCGCGCAGTGAGGTCACTGGCGCCGGAGGCGGACAGGCTGCAAAAAAGGAGGTTATCATGGACAACAGAGAATTTGTTTCTAAAGTAATTGACGATAAGAGGGACCTGATCGTGAAGGTCAGCGATGAGATTTTTGACTTTGCAGAAATCGGGTTCCATGAATTTAAAACGGCAAAGCTGTATGAGAATGTCTTAAAGCAGGAGGGCTTTGAGGTGGAAATGGGAATTGCGGGAATGCCCACGGCATTCAAGGCGTCCTATGGAAGCGGAAAGCCTGTGGTGGGATTTCTGGCTGAGTACGATGCTCTGCCGGAGCTTTCCCAGCGTGGCGGCTGCACCAGCCGGATTCCGGCAGAGGGAGAAAATCCGGACGGCCATGGCTGCGGCCACAATCTTCTGGGGGCAGGCACCTTTGCAGCGGCCCTTGGGGTGAAGGCCTATCTGGAGAAGAATCCGGGAAAGGGGACTGTGGTTCTGTTTGGATGCCCCAGTGAGGAAAAGGGAAATGGAAAGACATTGATGGCCAGGGACGGTGTTTTTGACTGTCTGGACGTGGCCTACACCTGGCATCCGGGCGATGAAAACCGGGTTACCACCAATTCAAGCCTTGCCAATGTGAGTGTGTTCTTCCGGTTCAAGGGAGTGACCTCCCACGCGGCGGCAGCGCCGGAACAGGGGCGTTCCGCTCTGGATGCGGCAGAGCTCATGAGCGTGGGCGTCAATTATTTAAGAGAGCACATCATTCCCGAGGCCAGAATCCATTATGCATACCGGGATGTGGGAGGAATCGCTCCCAACGTGGTCCAGGGCCATAGCTGCGTCCACTACTTTGTGCGGGCACCAAAATCCTGGCAGGTGCAGGAGATTTATAAGCGTGTCATTGACGTGGCCGAGGGAGCTGCCAAGATGTCGGGAACGGAGATGACCTATGAGCTTTACGCCGGACTTTCCGATTACGTTCCCAACCATGTATTAAGCGGAGTGCTTCAGGAATGCATGGAGGAGATCGGCGCACCGGAGTTTGATGAGACGGATTTTGCTCTGGCTAAGGCGTTCTTAAACGAGACCTCCACAGAGGAAGAACTGGAGGCCAAAAAGGTGTTTATCAAAAAGCGGTTTGGGGCAGAAAATCTGGAGGCAGTGATGGAGCGTCCGTTGGATACGGCCATTGCTCCCCTGGAGTGGAAGGGAGAGATCATGGCAGGCTCCACGGATGTGGGAGACGCCAGCTATGTGGTTCCCACAGCCCAGTTTAATATGGCAACCGCCACCCTGGGAACTGCCGGACATACCTGGCAGATGACGGCCCATGGCAACACGGAGATTGCTCATAAGGCCATGGTGGCGGCAGGAAAGGTGATGGCGCTTGCCGGAATCCGGGTGTATGAAGACCCCAGTCTGGCCGAAAAGGCCAGAGCCGAGTGGAAGGAAGAGACAGGCGGCGTTTATGAGTGCCCGATTCCCAAGGAAGTCGGTCCCCGTCTGGAAGATTAAGCGTGTGACGAAGCCGGAACATCTGCCGGGACCGATGCTGCCGAAGCCGGGTCCGGCAGCGCAGTTCCCACCTTAAAGGAAGGAACCCTGATGGTAGGTGTGGAAATCGGCTATCCGCCCATGGAATATTTAGACAGTGATGGAATAACTCCCATTGGATATGACATTGAAGTGGCCCAGGCTCTGACCGATTATCTGGGACTTGAGGTGGAGCTGGTGGATACGGCCTGGGATGGAATTTTTGCAGGCGTGAAAACGGACAAATACGACTGTATCATTTCCTCTGTCAGCATCACGGAAAGCAGGCAGGAGGAATTCAGCCTGACCCGTCCCTATGTCTCCAACCACTCCATCCTGATCGTCCCCAAGGATTCGGAGATTGATTCCCTGGAGGCTTTAAGCGGACATTCCGTGGCCGTGCAGATTCCGTTATGACAGACAGTGTGTGTGCATCCTATTACCTTGGAGAGGATTTGGACCTTTATAAGGTGGTATGGGAAAACGAGGAGCCGGAGCCCATCGGTATCTGCTTAAAGAAGGAAAATGAGGCCCTGACAGAAACGCTTGATGAAGCCCTGGATGCCATCTATAAAGACGGAACCCTCGGAGCAATCGCCACAAAGTATTTTGGTTCTGATCTGACAGAAGGACTCAGAGACTAAAAAGAGCAGAGGAGAACAACTATGGTATCACAGGTTATAAGCTGGATTCCCCAATTACTTTCAGGAGCCAGAATCACAATTTTACTGACGGTTTCCTCCGTAACCATGGGATTGTTTTTGAGCATTTTCCTGGCTCTCGGCAAGATGTCCAAAAAGAAAATTTTAAGCGGCATCTGCAATGCCTATATTTTCTTTTTCCGCGGGACTCCTCTTTTAATGCAGCTATATTTTATCTATTTTGGTCTGCCTCAGATCAGCATGGCCCTTACCATCAACAACCGGTTTCTGGCTGCGTTCCTGGCGTTTTCTTTAAACAGCGCAGCCTACTGTTCAGAAATTATCCGTGCGGCCATCCAGTCCATCGATAAGGGACAGTTCGAGGCATCCAAGGTTCTGGGCTTTACAAAGGCTCAGACCATGGGCCTGGTAATTTTTCCACAGTCCATCCGGCGTCTGATTCCTCCGGTGGCCAACGAGTTCATCATGGTTTTAAAGGATGCATCCCTGGTATCCATCATTGCCCTTGCCGATCTGACAAAGGTGACCAGATCCATCTCCTCCTCCACAGGAACGGCTCTGGTTTACATCCCGGCCATGATTCTGTATCTGATTATGACAGCGTTCTTTGAATTTTTCTTCCATCGTACTGAAGAAAGATTCTCGCGGTATGAATAGGAGGGGATTGGTATGTCAATGATTCGCACGGAACATCTGGCCAAGCAGTTTGGCGATCTGAAGGTGCTTAAAGATATTAACCTGGCGGTGGAGCCGGGAGAGGTGGTTGTGATCATCGGACCGTCGGGAGCCGGAAAGTCCACATTTTTGCGGTCCTTAAACAGGCTGGAGAAGATCACCAGCGGAAAAATCCTCATCGAGGACCGGATGTTTTACCACCGGGAAAATGACAGGACGGTTTCCAAAATGGATTCGGCAAGCGCAAGCAGATGCTTTTGGAGATGGGAATGGTGTTCCAGAGATTCAACCTGTTCCCACATAAGACCGCACTGGAAAATGTGATGATGGCTCCGGTCCATGTAAAGCATATGGAAAAGGAAAAGGCCGAGACCCTGGCCATGGAGCCCAAAATGATGCTGTTCGACGAGCCCACATCAGCCCTGGACCCGGAACTGGTGGGAGAGGTTTTAAACGTCATGAAGGATTTGGCCAACCAGGGAATGACCATGATCTGCGTAACCCATGAGATGGGCTTTGCCAGAGAGGTGGCTGACCGGGTGGTTTTCATGGCCAAAGGAGAGATCTTAGAGGAGGGAACGCCGGAGGTGATTTTCACAGCGCCCAAAACCAGCGAGGCAAAACAGTTTTTAAGGAGTATTCTGTAAAAATACTTGACATATGGCGACGAAGTACGCTATGATATGTGAAGTATGAAGAGACATTATCGTTTTCATGCAAATGTATGTATGACCACTTCCCTGTGAAGGCAGGAAAGTTAAGCCCAGACGGACAGGCGGGTCAAGTGCCGGCGCGGGAAACCGCATTATTGATTGAGTTAAAAGCTCAAATTTTATAAGTTGATTACTTTATAATCAGTGTAATTTACACATCATCTTGTGAAACGGTCAATAAGAGCAGGGACAATATATTTGTGATTGCAGCATCGGAAACGATAACAGTCTGAAAGAAGCGGACGGGATTCTGTCTGTTTCAATGGAATAGAAATCGTAAGGCAGATGGTGGAATTGCATCATCTGCCTTTTTATATTGCAAAAAGGCCCTGACGGGCCAGGGTGTGCAGCCTGCAAAAGGGGACATGCTGCTTCGCGGCCGCACATCGGCGGGATGATTCGATGGATTGAGGTATGGAAAATGAACAGAGAGAGACAGAAGAGAGCTCCGATTTACGAAGCCCTGGAAACATTTAAGAAAAAGAGAGTGGTGCCCTTTGATGTGCCGGGCCATAAACGCGGAAGGGGAAATCCGGAGCTGGTGCAGCTTCTGGGGGAAAAATGCGTATCCCTGGATGTGAATTCCATGAAGCCGTTAGATAACTTATGCCATCCCGTCTCCGTTATTAAAGAAGCGGAGGAACTGGCCGCCGAGGCCTTTGGGGCTGCCAGGGCGTATCTGATGGTGGGCGGAACCACATCGGCGGTGCAGACCATGATTCTGTCGGTGTGCCGGGCCGGGGATAAGATCATTCTGCCGAGAAATGTCCATAAGAGTGTCATCAACGCCATGGTGCTCTGCGGGGCAGTGCCGGTTTATGTAAATCCCGAAGTGAACCAGAAACTGGGAATTTCTCTGGGAATGGAAGTGGAAAAGGTACGTCAGGCCATTGAGGACAATCCGGATGCGGTGGCTGTGTTTGTGAACAATCCCACCTACTATGGAATCTGCTCGGATATTAAGACAATCGTGGAGCTGGCCCATGCCCGGGGAATGAAGGTACTGGCCGATGAGGCCCATGGAACTCATCTGTACTTTGGAAAGAATCTTCCCATGCAGGCCATGGAAGCCGGAGCCGATCTGGCGGCTGTATCCATGCATAAATCCGGAGGAAGCCTGACCCAGAGCTCCTTACTTCTTTTAAACAAGGGAGTCAACGCCGACTATGTGCGCCAGATCATCAACCTGACCCAGACCACCAGCGCCTCCTACCTGCTGCTTTCCAGCCTTGATATTTCCAGACGGAATCTGGCCCTCAGGGGAGAGGAGTCCTTTAAGAAGGTGACCGATATGGCCGAGTACGCCAGAGGGGAGATCAATTCCATCGGCGGCTACTATGCATACGGAAAAGAGCTGGTGAACGGAAACAGTATTTTTGACTATGATGTGACAAAGCTTTCCGTTTACACCAGGGATATCGGTCTGGCGGGAATTGAGGTATATGACCTTTTGAGGGATGAGTATGACATCCAGATCGAATTCGGCGACATCAGCAACATTCTGGCCTATATTTCCATCGGTGACAGAATTCAGGATATCGAACGGCTGGTGGGAGCCCTGGCCGATATCGAACGGCTTTATAAAAAAGACAGCACGGGCCTTTTATCTGGCGAGTATATTTCGCCCAAGGTGGTCATGTCGCCCCAGAAGGCCTTTTATTCAGATAAAATTTCCCTTCCGGTGGAGAAATCCGCCGGAAAGGTGTGTGCGGAGTTTGTGATGTGCTATCCGCCGGGAATCCCGATTCTGGCTCCTGGTGAGATGATCACCGACGATATTGTGCAGTATATTGTATACGCAAAGGAAAAGGGCTGTTCCATGCAGGGAACGGAGGACCCGGCTGTGGACCATTTACAGGTCTTGGCCAATGTATAGGAGGGAACAGAAATGGAATTCTGGTTTTCAGAGCTTCACACGGGAAATGTGAAGCTGTCGGTCCGGATTGAAAAACAACTGTTTTCCGGGGAGAGCGAGTACCAGAGAATTGATGTGTTCGATTCCGAGGAATTTGGGCGCTTTGTCTCTCTGGACGGCGAGATCGTGTTTTCGGAAAAGGATGAGTTTATTTATGATGAGATGGTGACCCATGTGCCCATGGCTGTCCATCCCTGCGTAAAGAATGTGTTAATCATCGGCGGCGGCGACGGCGGAGTGGCCAAGGAACTTTTGCAGTATCCGTCAGTGGAAACCATCGACGTGGTGGAGACCGATGAGATGTTTGTGGATGTGTGCAGGCAGTTTTTTCCGGACGTGGCCTGCGCCTTGGAGGACCCCAGGGTAAAGGTCCACTATGATGACGGCCTGCGGTTTTTAAGAAACAAAAAGGGCCGTTATGATCTGATTATCAATGATTCCACGGACCCCTTCGGACATACGGAAGGGCTGTTCACCAGGGAATTTTACGGAAGCTGCTATAATGCCCTGAAGGAAGACGGAATCATGGTGTACCAGCATGGAAGCCCCTTCTATGATGAGGATGAGCTGGCCTGCCGCAGCATGCACAGGAAGGCGTACCGTTCCTTCCCCATCAGCCGCGTGTACCAGGCCCATATTCCCACCTGCCCGTCGGGCTACTGGCTGTTTGGCTTTGCTTCAAAAAAATATCATCCCATCAAGGACTTTAAGCCCAAGGAATGGAATGCACTGAATCTGGAAACCTGGTATTATACCACCCACCTGCACATGGGGGCATTCATGCTGCCCAAATATGTGGAGGATTTACTGGAAGAGGAGGAAAATAAGAGATGAGCAGATTGATGATTGTTGGATGCGGCGGCGTTGCTTCGGTGGCCATTCATAAGTGCTGCCAGAACAGTGAAGTATTTACGGATATTCTGATCGCCAGCAGAACCGTGGAGAAATGCGATGCCATCAAGGCAGAGCTGGAATCCAAAACAGCTACAAAAATTTCCACGGCAAAGGTGGACGCAGATAACGTGGATGAGCTTGTGGCTTTAATGGAAAGCTATAAGCCGGATGCGGTGCTCAATGTGGCCCTTCCCTACCAGGACCTGACCATCATGGACGCCTGCTTAAAGGCCGGAGTTCACTATATTGACACTGCCAATTACGAGCCGGAGGACACGGACGATCCTGCATGGCGGGCTGTTTATGAGAAACGCTGCAAGGAAGAGGGCTTCACTGCCTACTTCGACTATTCCTGGCAGTGGGCGTATAAAGAAAAATTTGAGAAGGCAGGCATCATGGCTCTTCTGGGAACAGGCTTTGACCCTGGTGTTACCAGCGTGTTTACCGCTTATGCCTTAAAGCATTATTTTGATGAAATCCATACCATTGATATTCTGGACTGCAACGGCGGCGACCATGGATATCCCTTCGCCACCAACTTTAACCCGGAGATCAACTTAAGAGAAGTTTCCGCCAACGGCTCTTACTGGGAAAACGGACACTGGGTGGAGACGAAGCCCATGGAGATCAAGAGAGAGTACCAGTTCCCCCAGGTGGGAAAGAAGGACATGTATCTTCTGCACCATGAGGAGATTGAGGCACTGGCAAAAAATATCCCGGGCGTAAAGCGGATCCGTTTCTTTATGACCTTTGGACAGAGCTATTTGACCCATATGAAGTGTCTGGAGAATGTGGGAATGCTGTCCACCTCTCCCATCGAATTTAACGGTCAGGAAATTGTTCCGATTCAGTTTTTAAAGGCCCTTCTTCCGGACCCGGCTTCCCTGGGACCGAGAACCGTTGGAAAGACCAACATCGGCTGTATCTTTACGGGTGTGAAGGACGGAAAAGAGAAGACCATTTATATCTATAATGTGTGTGACCATCAGGAGTGCTACAAGGAAGTGGGCTCCCAGGCCGTTTCCTACACCACAGGCGTTCCGGCCATGATCGGCTCCATGATGGTGCTGACAGGAGCCTGGAGCGGCAAAGGCGTATTTAACGTGGAGGAGTTCGATCCCGATCCGTATATGGAGGCGCTTAATAAATGGGGACTTCCGTGGGTTGTGGACGAGAATCCCCAGACTGTGGAGTAAACCATGAAAATGCAGAATCTGCCCACGCCCTGCTATGTGATTGACGAGGGGAAATTAAGAAAAAATCTGGAGGTCCTGAAGGCCCTCAGGGAGGAGACCGGGTGCAGGATTCTTCTGGCCCAGAAGGCCTTTTCCTGTTTTTATGAGTATCCCATGATCGGAGAATATTTGGACGGCACCACGGCCAGCGGACTTTTTGAGGCAAGGCTCGGCCATGAGGAGATGGGAAAGGAGACCCATATCTTTGCTCCGGCCTTTAAGGAAGCGGAATTTGGAGCCATCACTGACATCTGCAGCCATGTGGTGTTTAATTCCTTCACACAGCTTGAAAAGTTCTATAAAATCTGTGAGGAAAAGGGTGTCAGCGTGGGAATCCGGGTGAATCCCGAATGTTCCACCCAGGGAGATCACGCCATCTATGACCCCTGTGCGCCGGGCTCCAGACTGGGCGTGACGATGAAAAATTTCAAAGAGGAATGGCTTCCGAAGATTTCCGGCCTTCATTTCCATACCCTCTGTGAGCAGAATTCCGATGATCTGGAACGGACGCTTTTGGCGGTGGAGGAAAGGTTCGGGGCTTACTTACGGTCCGGCCATATCAAATGGCTCAACATGGGCGGCGGCCATCACATTACCAGGGCAGATTATGATCTGGATACCTTAAAACGGTGCATCCGCCGGATGCAGGATACCTACGGCGTGACCGTGTATCTGGAGCCGGGAGAGGCCGTGGCTTTAAATGCGGGATATCTGGTGACTGAGGTGATGGATATTGTGGAAAACGGCATAAAGACGCTGGTTCTGGATGCATCGGCCGCCTGCCATATGCCGGATGTGCTGGAAATGCCCTACCGGCCGCCCCTTGGGGATTCAGGGCTGCCTGGGGAAAAGCCCTATGAATACAGGCTTTCTTCCTGCACCTGCCTGGCCGGGGATGTGATTGGGGATTATTCGTTCGACCATGAAATCCATGTGGGGGACCGGCTGTATTTTGAGGACATGGCCATCTACTCCATGGTGAAAAACAACACCTTCAACGGAATCTGCCTTCCGTCCATTGCCGTTTTGCATGAGGACGGAGACTGCGATGTGATTAAGTCTTTCGGATATGAGGATTTTAAAATGCGGCTTTCCTAGGGTGGGCTGACAGTTTATTTTGGGAGCGGATATGGAAAAATACAGAACAGTTCCGGCAGGGGATGGATTTTTCATGCCGGGGGAATTTGAGCCCCATGCTGGGTGCATTATGATCTGGCCCAAACGGCCGGGAAGCTGGAATTTTGGGGCTGTAAAGGCCAGGGAGGCCTTCCGGCAGGTGGCCTGGGCCATCGCAGAGAGCGAACCTGTCTATATGCTGGCAGAGAGCGATGTGGCCCCCGGGGCCAGACGTATGCTTTCGGAAAAGAAAACGGCCTGCGGCATCCAGGTGCTTGAAATGGAGTCCGATGATGCCTGGGCCAGGGACGTGGCCCCCACCTTTGTGGTGAATGAAAACGGTGCTGTCCGCGGAATCGACTGGGAGTTTAATGCCTGGGGCGGTCATGTGGACGGTCTGTATGCTCACTGGGAAAAGGATGATCTGGTGGCCGGGCGGGTCTGTGAACGGCTGGGATACGGGTGCTATGAGGCCCATCCCTTTGTCCTGGAAGGCGGTTCCATCCACTCGGACGGAGAGGGGACCGTTCTGGTGACGGAGGCCTGCCTGCTCAGTGCCGGGCGGAATCCGGACCTTTCAAAGGCAGAGATTGAGGAACGGCTTAAGGCGTATCTGGGGGCAGAAAAGGTGATCTGGCTTCCCTGCGGCATTTATAATGATGAGACCAACGAGCATGTGGACAATATCTGTGCTTTTGTGAGACCCGGTGAAGTGGTACTGGCCTGGACCGATGAGCCGTCAGACCCCCAGTATGAGATGTCCCTCCGGTGTCTTAAGACCCTGGAGCAGGAACGGGATGCAAGGGGAAGGGCCATAAAGGTCCATAGGCTCCCCATTCCGGCCCGCCCTGTATGTGTGGGGGAAGAGGACCTGAAGGGATATGAGTTCGAGCCGGGAGAAGATGTGAGAGAGGCCGGGGAACGGCTGGCGGCAAGTTATGTAAACTTTTACATTTCCAACGGCGGTGTCATTGTGCCGCAGTTTGGAGATGAGAATGATAAGCGGGCGGTGGAGATTCTTTCCGGACTTTTTGGGGACAGGAAGGTGTACCCCATTGCGGCCAGGGAGATTTTGCTTGGCGGCGGAAATATCCACTGCATCACCCAGCAGATTCCGGCAGGGAGGAAGCCTTCGCCGGAGGGTCTAGGAAATTCCGGCAAAGGAGGAAAATAGCCTATGCGTTCAGTGACAGTGGCAGCGGTACAGATGCGCTGCACCGATCAGGTGAAGGAAAACATTGCCAGGGCGGAAAGCCTGGTGAGGGAGGCGGCGAAGGAAGGCGCGCAGATCATCCTTCTGCCGGAGCTTTTTGAGCGGCGGTATTTCTGCCAGGAACGGCGGTATGAATATTATGCGTTTGCAAAGCCAGTGGAGGAAAACGATGCAGTCCGCCATTTTGCGGGGATTGCAAAGGAGCTTTCCGTAGTGCTTCCCATCAGTTTTTTTGAGCGGGATAAGAACCGGCTGTTTAATACGGTGGCTGTTTTGGATGCGGACGGAAGAAACCTTGGAGTTTACAGAAAGACCCATATCCCTGATGACCACTATTATCAGGAGAAGTTTTATTTTGTACCGGGAGATACGGGCTTTAAGGTTTTTAAAACCCGGTACGGAACCATAGGCGTCGGCATCTGCTGGGATCAGTGGTTTCCGGAGACAGCCAGGGGTATGGCTGTGCAGGGAGCGGAACTCCTTTTTTATCCCACAGCCATCGGCAGCGAGCCCATTCTTTCCGTGGACAGCATGCCCCACTGGCGCAGATGTATGCAGGGCCATGCGGCCTGCAATTTGATGCCTGTGGTGGCCGCCAACCGGGTGGGGCTTGAGGAAGTGACCCCCTGTGCGGAAAATGGCGGCCAGAAGTCGGCCCTTCAGTTTTACGGCTCCTCCTTCATCACAGACGGAACCGGAGAGCTCCTTAAAACCATGGACCGCCAGTCGGAGGGCGTGATTCTTGCGGAATTTGACCTGGACGCTTTGGCAGCCGACCGCCTCTCCTGGGGCCTGTTCCGTGACCGGAGGCCGGAGGTATATTAAAGACTTATAAGAAACGCGTTTGGGGCAGTCTTTGACTGCCCCTTAAATTCTTTCCTTTCCATATTGACAAGAGCACCCAAATGAAATATACTGAATCCAATTCTCCGGAATTCTGTTCCGGAAGCAAGCCAATCTGTTGGTCTGTGAATTCTCACAAAAATCCATGTCTGTTATGAATGTGCGGAGGTGATGCCTTTGAATGCTGGTTCCTTTTAGTATCGGACACACTTGTGGGTGCAGAATGTAGAGACTATAATTAGGAGAGAGGGATTTGCAAAGGGCGAAAATCGTCTGGGGAAGCTGATTTTGTCTTTGCTGGCGGATAAGCGGCATGGAGATCTGGAGCGGGCATCGAAGGATGGGGAGTACCGGAAATCCCTGTATCAGGAATACGGCATTTGATAACTTGCAGTTATGGAAAAAATAGAAAACATGTATGGTTTGGCAGGGCGGTTATGATTGAAAAAAGCGATGGGATACGTTAAGATGAATAATAAAGTGAGGCCGGATGCGGTCATTTTATTTGGAAATTAACGGAGGTTATGGGATGGAATACAGAATTGCTGCCATTTCCGGTGACGGAATCGGACCGGAGATTGTGAGAGAAGCGAAAAAGGTGCTGGACCGTGTGGGTGCAGTATATGGGCATACGTTTCATTATGAGGATGTTTTAATGGGAGGAATTTCCATTGATACCTACGGCGTGCCCCTTACGGATGAGGCTTTGGAAACTGCCAGAAAGAGCGATTCCGTTCTTTTGGGCGCTGTGGGAGGAAATGTGGGAAATTCCCGCTGGTATGACGTAGCTCCCAACTTAAGACCGGAGGCTGGCCTTTTGGCCATCCGCAAGGGACTGAACCTGTTTGCCAATATCCGCCCGGCCTATCTTTACGATGGGCTTCATGAAGCCTGCCCCTTAAAGAAAGAAATCATCGGCGATGGCTTCGATATGGTAATTGTGAGGGAGCTGACCGGAGGTCTGTATTTCGGTGAACGCCATACCGAAGAGGTAGGCGGCGTAATGCAGGCAACCGATACCCTGGTTTACAATGAGAATGAAATCCGCCGGGTGGCTGTGAAGGCCTTTGATATTGCCATGAAGAGAAAGAAAAAGGTCACAAGCGTGGATAAGGCCAATGTGCTGGATTCCTCCAGACTTTGGAGAAAGGTGGTGGCCGAGGTGGCCGGGGAGTATCCGGAGGTGACGCTGGAGAATATGCTGGTGGATAACTGTGCCATGCAGCTTGTGATGAATCCCGGCCAGTTCGATGTGATTCTTACGGAAAATATGTTTGGCGACATTTTGTCCGATGAGGCCAGCATGATCACAGGTTCCATCGGAATGCTGTCCTCTGCAAGCCTCAATGAAGGAAAATTCGGTCTCTATGAGCCCAGCCATGGCTCCGCTCCGGATATTGCAGGAAAGGGAATTGCAAACCCCATCGCCACCATTCTGTCGGCTGCCATGATGCTTCGCTTCTCCTTTGATCTGGATAAGGAAGCCGATGCCGTGGAGAATGCCGTGCGGAAAGTGCTTGCTGATGGATACAGAACCGTGGACATCATGGCCGAGGGAATGACAGAGGTTGGAACCACCCAGATGGGCGATTTGATCTGTGAGAGAATATAATAACTGAAAAAAGAGTATAAAAAATGCAGGAATCTCTCAAATTCCTGCATTTTTTTATTGATTTGCAATATTGATTGTGATAGGATAGACGAAATCAAAAAAAATAAGGGAGGAAACAGGTATGAGCAGAGTGTATAATTTTTCGGCCGGTCCGGCCGTTCTTCCGGAAGAGGTATTAAAAGAGGCGGCAGCAGAAATGCTTGATTATAATGGAACCGGTATGTCAGTGATGGAAATGAGCCACCGCTCAAGGGCCTTTGAAGAGATTATCGAGACTGCCGAGCAGGATTTGAGAGATCTGATGGGAATTCCGGGCCAGTATAAGGTTTTGTTTTTACAGGGCGGCGCCCACCAGCAGTTTGCGGCGGTTCCTTTAAACCTGATGAAAAACCGTGTGGGAGACTATATTATCACAGGACAGTGGGCCAAAAAGGCATGGAAAGAAGCAAAGCTTTACGGAACTGCCAATGTTCTGGCATCCAGCGAGGATAAAAATTTCAGCTACATCCCGGACTGCTCGGATCTTCCCGTGGATGAGAAGGCAGATTATGTTTACATCTGTGAAAATAACACCATCTATGGCACCAAATACCACACACTCCCCAATACCAAGGGAAAAATCCTTGTATCGGATGTCTCTTCCTGTTTCCTTTCTGAACCCATGGACGTGACAAAATACGGCCTGATTTATGGCGGCGTCCAGAAAAACATCGGTCCGGCCGGAGTGGTCATTGTAATTATCCGGGAAGACCTTCTTAACGATGATGTGCTGCCGGAGACCCCTACGATTCTCCGTTATAAGGTCCAGGCAGATGCCAACTCCCTCTACAATACGCCTCCATGCTATGGAATTTATATCTGCGGCAAGGTATTTAAGTGGCTGAAAAAGCAGGGCGGTTTAAGTGCCATGAAGGAGATCAATGAGCGGAAGGCAAAAATACTTTACGATTATCTGGATTCCAGCGCCATGTTCCGTGGGACGGTCAGAAAGGAAGACCGATCTCTTATGAATGTTCCGTTTGTGACAGGAGATAAGGAGATGGATGCCTTGTTTGTGAAGGAGGCAGAGGCCAGGGGATTCGTGAACTTAAAAGGCCACCGCACCGTGGGCGGCATGAGGGCCAGCATTTATAACGCCATGCCGGAGGAAGGCGTCAGAAAATTAAAGGAGTTTATGGAGGAATTTGAACGGAGCCATGGAAAGGGGGAGGCGTAAGTATGAGAAGAATATGCTGTTTAAATCCCATTTCCAGCCATGGACTGGACTGCCTCACAAAGGAATATGAGCTGACAAAGGAGATGGAGGAAGCGGAGGGCGTTCTTGTGCGGAGTGCCTCCATGAACGGAATGGAGCTTCCCAAAAATCTTCTGGCGGTGGCCAGAGCCGGAGCCGGTGTCAATAACATTCCTCTGGATGCATGTGCGAAAAAGGGCATTGTGGTATTCAATACGCCGGGAGCCAACAAAAACGGCGTGAAGGAGCTGGTAATTGCGGGACTTCTTCTGGCTTCCAGGGATATTATCGGAGGCGTGGAGTGGTGCCGGGCCCAGACAGGGGCGGATATGGCCCAGAAGGTGGAAAAAGGAAAGAAGGCCTTTGCAGGATGCGAAATCAAAGGAAAAAAGCTTGGGGTCATCGGCCTCGGGGCCATTGGCTGTGAGGTGGCCAATGCAGCCTGTGATCTGGGAATGGAGGTTTATGGATATGACCCGTTTATCTCCGTCAACGCCGCCTGGATGCTGTCCCGGTCCGTAAAGCATATCATGGATGCCGATACTATTTACAGGGAATGCGACTATATTACGGTCCATGTGCCTCTGTTAGATTCCACAAAGCATATGATTTCCAAAGAAATCTTGGATAAGATGAAGGATGGAGCTGTGATTTTAAACTTTGCCAGAGATCTTTTGGTGGATGATGATGCCATGGAGACCGCTTTAAAGGACGGAAAGGTGAAAAAATACATCACAGATTTCCCCAATGAGAAGACATCAGCCATGGACGGCGTGATTGCCATTCCCCATCTGGGGGCTTCCACAGAGGAATCAGAGGATAACTGCGCGGTGATGGCGGTGAAGGAGCTGCGGGATTATCTGGAAAACGGAACCATAAAAAACTCTGTCAATTATCCGGAGTGCAGTATGGGAGTCTGTACGGAGTGTGCAAGAATCGCCCTTCTCCATGCCAATGTCCCCAACATGATCGGCCAGATCACGGCAATTCTTGCGGCGGAAGGATTAAACATTGCCAACATGGTGAATAAAAGCAGGGATACTTACGCATATACACTTCTGGATTTGGAAACCTCGGTGAAGGCGGAGGCCGTGGATATGCTTAAAAACATCCGGGGAATGTATAAGGTGAGAGTGATCAAAGGATAAGAGGAGGAAAAAGGATGGCTGTGGTAAAACCGTTTGTATGTGTTCGTCCCGCCAAAGATCTGGTATCTCAGGTGGCGGCCCTGCCCTATGATGTATATGACAGAAAGGAAGCTGGGCAGGAGGTGAAAAAGAATCCCCTGTCCTTTCTGGCCATCGACAGGCCGGACACATTTTTTCCTGACACAGTGGGAAGCTATGAGCCATGTGTCTATGAAAAGGCCCGTGAACTTTATGAGGAGCGGCTTTCAGACGGGACTTTTCGGAAGGAACAAAGACCGGCATTCTATCTTTACGAGCTGACCATGGACGGCCGTTCCCAGACGGGAATTGTGGCATGCTCATCGGTTGACGATTATTTAAACAATGTGATTAAAAAGCACGAAAACACCAGAGAGGAAAAGGAGCAGGACAGAATTACCCATATTGATGCCTTAAACGCCCAGACAGGGCCGATTTTCCTCACTTACCGCCCGGTAAAACGGCTGAAGGAGCTGGTGGAGCTGGAGAAAAAAACAGAGCCGCTTTATGATTTTGTGTCAGAGGACGGAATCGGGCACAGGGTCTGGAGGGTGGAAAATACAGCCTGGGAACAGGAGATGGAAAAAGAATTTGCAAAGCTTCCTGCCACATATATTGCAGACGGCCATCACCGGGCGGCATCGGCGGTGAAGGTGGCCTTAAAGCGAAGAGAGCAGTATCCGGACCAGGGAGCTGATGCGGAGTTTAATTTTTTCCTGTCGGTACTTTTCCCCTCCGATGAGCTCATGATTCTTCCCTATAACCGGGTGGTGAAGGATTTAAACGGCCGTTCTCCAAAGGAATTCCTGGAAGAAATCTCCAGTGACTTCCATGTGAAGGAACTGGGAACAAAAGCCTTTTCGCCGGGGAGGAAAGGCAGTTTTGGCATGTACCTGGGCGGAATCTGGTATGAGCTTTCCATAAAAGACGGGCTTACACCAAAGGACCCGGTGGGGGCGTTGGACGTATCCATTCTCCAGGACCGCCTGCTGGGGCCGGTGCTTGGAATCGGAGACCCGAGAACGGATAAACGGATTGACTTTGTGGGAGGAATCCGGGGACTTTCCGAGCTGGAGCGGAGGGTGAATTGTGATATGCAGGTGGCTTTTTCCATGTATCCCACCTCCATGGAGGAGCTGCTTTCAGTGGCAGACGCAGGACTCCTTATGCCGCCCAAATCCACATGGTTTGAGCCGAAGCTGCGGAGCGGAATTTTTATCCATCAGTTAAAAGAATAAGACAGAGAGGTTTTTGCATACAATGTACCCAGAACACAGATGCGAGGTGCCGTATGCAGGAAATAATCCTGAACTTTATGGGGGAATACGGGGCATTTGCCGTATTCCTTCTTATATTAATAGAGAATTTATTTCCGCCCATTCCGTCCGAGGTGATCTTGACCTTCGGAGGAGTCACGACCACCTGTACCAGCCTGACGGTGCCCGGTGTCATTTTCTCGGCAACGGCAGGGTCTGTGCTGGGGGCCATTCTGTTATATGGTGCCGGGTATCTGATTCCGGAGGAACTGCTTTGCCGGATATCCGCCGGGCGCCTGGGGCAGCTTTTGCATTTTGACCCGGAGGATGTGGAGCTGGCTAAACTGTGGTTTCGGAAAAAGGGAACAGCAGCGGTGTTTCTGTGCCGCCTGGTTCCCATCGTGCGGAGCCTGATTTCCATTCCGGCAGGGATTTCTAAAATGAAGCCGGTGCCGTTTCTTTTTCTGACGGCGGGAGGGAGTTTTCTCTGGAATACGGTGCTGGTGCTTTTGGGAAGGGCTGCGGGAAACTCCTGGGAGAAGGTAACAGAGGCATTGGGAGTATATTCCAATCTGCTTCTGGTGGTTCTTGGAAGCGGGATGCTCCTGGCTGTCATGATTTGGCAGACAAAAACAGATAAATAATTTGAATAATTCCATACAATTTGAAAATTAATAAATAACTTGAAATTTATTTTTAAATTTTTGCAAAAAAGTATTGACAAAATGAAGGTGTTCATCTATAATAAAGACAACAAAAAGAAAGAGAGAACAGACCAATGAAATAGTTAGTCTAAAAAATCTAAGAAAAGGAGGTACGGACCGCCGAACACGTAAAACTCGTTTAGCTTTTAAAAAATAAAAGTCTAAACATAGGAAAAACACAAAACCGGAAAAATGAATCAAAAAAGGTTATCTGATATTCCTTAAAGATATGACGAGAAAGTATCAATAAGAGAAATACAATAATCAATATGAAAATGAAAAAAGAACAAAGGATGCGAATTCAGAAGACCGGTGGCGTGAGAGAAAAAGTTAATATAGATAAAAACTCGAAAGAGAGGAACGTCCAATGGACAATGAAATGTAAAGTGGGTATCGGAAAAAAACAAAAAAGATTTTTTCGGTACCCACTAAAATTTTGTCTTTACCGTTTCAGACACCGCTCAGATCAAAGGGCGGGGTATATTCTTCTTTTGCACTGCTTTTTTCCTGCATATATCCATTCATAAGGCCAAGTTCGATGGCCGCATCCACTACTTTTTGATATTCATAGGTTGTAATCCGGCGGTTGATTTCCGGATACATGCTGCTTTTATAAAAAGGCGTATACTGGCTCATGATACTTAAAAGATACTGGTTTTCCGGGAGAGTGTCCTTCATCCAGTGCAGGAGCTTTATGGAATCTTCCCTGGCGCCGGGAAGAACCATATGGCGGATGATAACGCCTTTTTTCAACAGGGACGGAGAATCCGGATTCCAGGTGAGACCTCCTGTCAGGCGAATCATTTCGGTGATGGCAGCGGAGGCTTTGGAAAAATAATCTTTGGCGGCGGAGTATTTTTGGGAAAGATTGCTGTCATAATATTTTAAGTCCGGTAAGTAAATATCTATGTAACCGGAATATTCCTGAAGGGTTTCCAGGCGCTCATATCCGCCGCAGTTGTAGACGACGGGGATGGCCAGCCGCCCTTTTATCATATCCAGGGCCTCTTTGATGGAGGGAAGATACTGGGTGGCGGTGACCAGGTTTATATTGTGGGCACCCTGGCTCTGCAGCTCCAAAAAGATTTCCGAAAGCCGTTTGACCGTGATTTCCTTACCGAAGTTTTCATGGCTTAAGGTGTAGTTCTGGCAGAAAATACACTTTAAGGTGCAGCCGGAAAAGAACACGGTTCCGCTCCCGTTTCTGCCGCTTATGCAGGGTTCCTCCCAGGGATGGAGGGCGGCTCTGGCCACCTTTATGGCAGCGCCTGCCCGGCAGAATCCGAGGGTTTCTGTACGGTTCACGCCGCACATTCTGGGGCAGAGGGTGCAGGACTCATATGTTGTGGACATAAATAATACCTCCGAAATATGTACGGCACCAAAACGGGCAGGGTCCTGAAAGCGCGGACGCTGCCGGACTGGTGCCTGAAAGCCGGATATCAGCCCCTGGTTTCCGGGTCATTGAGATGCTCCGGAAGGAACTGGTAAAGCTGATTATAGTGTTCCACCTCGACATCGGACTGGGGCAGGGATGGTATTAACCCTGTGCAGTCCATGGTGGAACAGGAATGGATGTCAATGTCATAGTCGTCATAATGGGAAGACCGGACATTGTGGTTTTTTGGACTCATGTGTATCACCCCGTGTCTTATTGTGCCGGGGGGATGAAAAAAACATACATGGATAGTATTTCTAGTGTAAGTAACTGCATATTACAGACCATTCCAGTACCAGACGGTCCAGAGACCAGGCAGCATTGGCCGGACTGGTGGACGGCAGCCGGATGGCAGATTTTAATGTGGTTTTCTCCTGGTACTTCCGGTAATACTGATAAGAGGTGCCGCCGTTGCAGAAAATTTGCGTCACGGCGCTTTCCGAGAGAAGCTTTGAGAGATCGTTGGGGACCACATTTTTTATGGAGCTGTCACTGGAGCCTTCGATGGTACAGGAGGCAATCACGTCCCAGACAGCAATATGATTTTTTAAAAGAAACCGTTTCTTTTCTTCTATGGTTTCCGGAAGGGGCTCCTTTGTGACGCGGGCCAGGACCTTCCAGAAGCGGTTCTGGGGATGGTGGTAGAAAAAATGGCCTTCCCTGGACTTTACGGAAGGAAAGGAGCCGAGGATAAGGATTTTCGAGCTGGAATCATAAACCGGGGGAATCGGATGAATGACCTGTTCCATGACGGTATGACCTCCTTTCTATATGTGTCCCATTCAGTATGACAAAAAAGAAAGATTTTGTCAAAGAAAAAACAAATTTTATACTTTTTTTATTGCCATATGGGGAAACTCAAACTATAATGGATAAGTACTGTAAAATCATGGGAATTCAGACTCTTGCCATGGTTTCCCGGTATATGTGATAGAATTGGAGAGACATTTATGGATAACAACAATCAAAACAGGAATAATGGAAAAAAGCCAAGCGGCCAGAATATCGGCATTATGGTCTTGATCCTTATGATTACCCTGGGCGTCGTCAGCATGATGAATTCGGCGCTGAAAAAGAACCAGACCCAGGAACTGGGATATGAGGAATTTGTGCAGATGGTGGATGACGGGGATGTGGATACAATCCGGTTTTCCGGGAACAGAATTCTCATCACGCCCAAGACCTCTTCCACGAAATATTCCAGACTGATTCAGTATTATACGGTCCGGGTTCAGGATACGAAGGTGACAGATCGTCTGTTGGAAAAGGATGTGCATATCCTGGGAGAGGATACCAACACCGGAGCCAGTATTTTGAGCTTTATTATGGGCTGGGTGCTGCCGTCGGTGCTGATGATCGGGCTTTTGTATCTGATGTTTAACCGCATGGGAGGCGGAGGCGGCCTCATGGGCGTTGGAAAGAGCAATGCCAAGGTTTATGTGCAGAAGGAAACGGGCGTGACCTTTGCTGATGTGGCCGGAGAGGATGAAGCCAAGGAATCTCTGGTGGAGATTGTGGATTTCCTTCACAATCCCCATAAATACACAAAAATCGGTGCGAAGCTTCCCAAGGGAGCTCTTCTGGTGGGACCTCCCGGTACAGGTAAAACACTGCTTGCCAAGGCTGTTGCAGGTGAGGCCCATGTGCCTTTCTACTCGCTGTCCGGTTCTGACTTTGTGGAGATGTTTGTGGGCGTGGGTGCCTCCCGTGTCCGTGACCTGTTTAAGCAGGCCCAGCAGTCGGCGCCCTGTATTATTTTCATTGATGAGATCGATGCCATCGGACGAAGCCGTGATTCCAGATTCGGCGGAAACGATGAGAGGGAGCAGACCTTAAACCAGCTTCTGTCAGAGATGGATGGATTTGACTCTTCCAAGGGACTTCTGGTGATGGCAGCCACGAACCGCCCGGAAATCCTGGATCCGGCTCTTTTAAGACCGGGCCGTTTTGACCGCCGTGTCATTGTGGATAAGCCGGATTTGAAGGGCCGTGTGAATATTTTAAAAGTACATTCCAAGGATGTCCGCCTGGATGAGACCGTGGATTTTGAGGAAATTGCCCTGGCAACCTCCGGCGCCGTAGGCGCAGATCTTGCCAATATGATGAATGAGGCCGCCATCAATGCAGTAAAGCATGGAAGGCAGGCTGTGGCCCAGAAGGACCTGTTCGAGGCTGTGGAGCTGGTTTTAGTGGGTAAGGAAAAGAAGGACAGGATTTTAAGCAAGGAGGAGAGGCGGATTGTCTCCTACCATGAGGTGGGCCACGCCCTTGTGACAGCTCTCCAGAAGGACGCAGAGCCGGTGCAGAAAATCACCATTGTGCCCCGTACCATGGGCGCGCTGGGATATGTGATGCAGGTGCCTGAGGAAGAGAAGTTCTTAAATACGAAAAAAGAACTGGAGGCCATGCTGGTGGTTTCCCTTGCAGGCCGTGCCGCTGAGGAGATTGTGTTTGACACAGTGACCACGGGAGCTGCCAACGATATCGAACAGGCCACAAGAATTGCCAGAGCCATGGTGACCCAGTATGGTATGTCAGAGAAGTTTGGCCTGATGGGTCTTGCCACCCAGGAGAACCAGTATCTGACAGGCCGGACCGTGTTGAACTGCGGAGATGCAACAGCGGCAGATATTGACGTGGAAGTAATGAAGATGCTGAAGGAAGCCTATGAGGAGTCCAAGAGACTGCTTGGCGAAAACAGGGATGCCCTGGATCAGATTGCTGACTTCCTGATTGAAAAAGAGACCATTACAGGTAAAGAATTCATGCGTATTTTCCGCAAGGTGAAGGGAATTCCGGAGCCGGAGGAGGAAGTCCATGAGGAGAAGAACCGCATGGGAGGACCCGGGGCCGGAGCACCGGGTGTTGGAATGCCGGGAGCCGGAGCACCGAATCCGTATCCGGGCCAGGCAGGCATGGGACCCGACGGAACCATGACGGGAAGCCAGCAGTAGCAGCGAAATGGATGCAGGGTGTATTTCATATGGAAATACATCCTGTTTTTGTAACATAAAATGGAAGGAGTTTTTTGTGAGAAGAAGAAAGATTGCATGGTTGTTGGCAGTGGTTCTGGGAAGCCAGGCACTGGCCGGATGCCAAAGTGCACAGAAAGCAGAAACGGGTGATGAAACTTCTGGGAAGACAGTGGTCCGGTATCTGGAGGCCTATGAGAATCTGGAGGTTCTGGCACTGTTCGGGGACAATGAGGTGAAGGTGTATCCATGCCAGTCAACAGAAAGTCTTGAGGAAACCATTGAGCTTTTGGCTGGGATGGATGATGTAACGGTGGTCCAGCCAAACTACTCTTATGAAAACCAGGCTCTCGGAGTCAACGATGCCTCCGTGAAGGAGCAGTGGGCTCTGGAAAATGACGGTTCCTTTTCCATTGAGGAAGAGAAAAACAGGTATCCTGTTTATGATGATCCCTTTGGAAGACCGTCGGCGCCGGGAGAGTGGCGGGGAGGTACGAAAAAGGCTGACCTGGTGGGCGTACTTGTGGAAATAGAGGAAAAACAGGCGGTAGCCGGCATTGATATCAACATTGCCGGGGCCTGGGAGAAATATGGAAACGGGACCCATGATACGATTGTGGCCATGATTGATACAGGAATTGATGCGGGCCATGAAGACCTGGCCGGAGCCATATGGGTCAATGTGGATGAGATTCCGGAGAACGGCATAGACGACGATGGGAACGGCTATGTGGACGATGTGAACGGGTGGAATTTTTATGAGAATACCAACCAGGTTTTCGCAGGCGAAGAAGACAGCCATGGAACCCACGGAGCCGGAACCATCCGGGCCAATGTGGGAAACGGAGTGGGAATTGCAGGAATCGTTCCCGGAAACCGTGTCCGTATTATGCCCGTCAAAGCCCTTGGCGGTTCCTCGGGCGGCGGCAATACGGCGGCTTTAATCCGTGCCATCCGCTATGCCCAGGATAACGGGGCTGTGATCTGCAACTTAAGTCTCACATCCACCACCAATGACAGGGCGCTTTATCAGGCCATGGCAAGCTCTAATATGCTTTTCGTGGCGGCAGCAGGAAATGGAGATCCGGTGACGGGAAAGGGACTTGACATTGATGGCGTACCGTTTTATCCGGCGGCCTATGATTTGGATAATCTGATTTCCGTGGCCAATATTACCTGTGACGGCAGCCTTCACGGAAGCTCCAATTATGGAGGAACCTCTGTGGACCTGGCGGCACCGGGAACCTATATTTTAAGCACCACACCGGGAAATTCATACAGCTATATGTCGGGAACCTCCATGGCAGCGCCCATGGTAACCGGAGCGGCGGCCATGGTGTATTCGTATTTTGAGGGAATCGGTGTGGCCGATGTGAAGGAGATTCTTTTGTCGACGGTGACGCCGTTGGAAAGCCTTTCCGGAAAGACAGTGACCGGGGGCATGTTAAACGTGGAGGCAGCCATTTCCTATGATATCGGAGCCCTTTCCAGAAGCGGGTTCCGGAATGGGGGAAATACTCCGGAAAGCGGAACTGCGCCTTACATCGAAGCCAGAACAAGAAACAGCCAGGGCGGTATGCTTCTGACGGTCCGCGTGGTTGACGTGGACGGTGATCTGGATACACTCCTTTATGCAGAGGGAGAGTATACCAGCGAGCAGTTTGCCGGGGATATTTCCAGTGTTCCCTTTGAAGTGAACGGGCAGGATACGGCCACCTTCCGCATTGACCATGCGGGAACCTATACGTTTTATGCCAGGGATAAAAAGGGAAATGCCAACGTGTACGTGGTGAAATTTGCAAACATGAGCGATGGTCCAGGCGCTTTGGACTAAGGGGTGTATATGGGGAAAGAAAAGCTTACGAAACGGGAGATCAGCTGGGTTCTTTATGATGTGGGAAATTCTGCGTTTGTGATGTTGATTGCAACCATTATTCCCATTTATTTCGGAGCCCTGGCCGGGGCAGGAGGAATCTCTGAAGTGGACTATCTGGCCTACTGGGGCTACGCGGCGTCCCTGTCCACACTGATTGTGGCGGTGACGGGACCGGTTCTGGGAGCGGCGGCAGATACGGAAGGCTTAAAAAAGCCCATGTTCGGCGTCTGTGTCTGTGTGGGCGCTCTGGGATGTGCGGCATTGTCCGTCCCCTCGACCTGGATTGGATTTCTCGTGGTTTTTGTGGCGGCAAAGGTGGCTTACAGCATCAGCCTGATTTTTTACGATTCCATGCTGGTGGATGTGACTGCAGAGAGCCGTCTGGATATGGTATCCTCCCATGGGTATGCATGGGGATATCTGGGGAGCTGTGTCCCCTTTGTGATATCGCTTCTCCTGGTTTTGGGGCATGGAAGTCTCGGGATTTCCCAGGGGATGGCCATGACAGGCGCTTTCCTTTTAAATGCGGTCTGGTGGCTGGCAATGACCATTCCTTTGTTTCAAAATTATGACCAGACCCATTATGTGAAAAGAACGTCCCATCCGGTGAGAGAGGGCGGAAAACGGCTTTTGGAAACTCTTTCTGATATTCGGAGGGAGAAACATATTTTCATGTATCTTCTGGCATTTTTCTTTTTCATTGATGGGGTTTATACCATCATTGAAATGGCAACGGCCTACGGAAATGCCCTGGGACTGGATACGGCAGGACTTCTTTTGGCTCTTTTGGTGACGCAGCTTGTGGCGTTTCCATGTGCCCTGGGATTTTCTGTGTTTTCCAGAAAATATGAGACCACCAGGCTTCTTAAAATCTGCATTGCGGCCTATCTGGGAATTGCCCTGTTTGCCATCCAGCTTGATAAGCAGTGGGAGTTCTGGATGCTGGCGGTGTTTGTGGGGATGTTTCAGGGAGCCATTCAGGCCCTGTCCCGGTCCTATTTTGCAAAGATCATTCCGGCAGAAAAGTCGGGAGAGTATTTTGGAATTTATGACATCTGCGGCAAAGGGGCTTCCTTTGTGGGAACCACACTGGTGGGAATGGTGGCCCAGGTCACAGGAAAGGCCAACGCAGGAGTGGGAGCCATTGCCCTTTTGTTTTTCATTGGATTCCTTCTTTTTAACCGAGCGGCGAAATTAAATGAAGAATAGTCATAAAAAGAAGTTCGCTCGCGAACTTCTCCGCCTGCGGCGGGTCGCGTAAGCGACATAATTCCTATCCGCCGCAGTGCGATCCACGCGGACCTTTTTATGAGCAGATATGTTTATTTGATTACATGAATCCAGCCTTCCGGTGCCTCGATGCGGCCCATCTGGATTCCGGTTAAGGTATCGTAAAGTTTCTGGGTAACCGGGCCCATCTTTTCCATACCGCTGGGTAAGCAGATTTCCTTGCCGTGGTCCACGATTTTTCCAACCGGAGAAACAACGGCTGCTGTTCCGCAGAGACCGCACTCGGCGAAGTCCTTTACTTCCTCGAAGGGAACCGGACGCTCCTCTGCCTTTAAGCCAAGGTAGTGCTCGGCAACGTAAAGGATGGAACGGCGGGTGATGGACGGTAAAATGCTGTCGGACTTAGGTGTTACAACGGTGTTGTCCTTGGTTACGAAGATAAAGTTGGCACCGCCTGTCTCTTCCACGTAGGTTCTTGTGGCAGCATCCAAGTACATGTTCTCATCAAAGCCCTGGTTGTGTGCGTCAACGATTGCATGTAAGCTCATGGCGTAGTTTAAGCCAGCCTTTACATGTCCGGTTCCATGTGGTGCGGCACGGTCAAAGTCGCAGACACGGATGGTAATGGGCTTTGCGCCGCCTTTAAAGTAGGGGCCAACCGGAGTTGCAAATGCACGGAACTGGTATTCTGTTGCCGGCTTTACACCGATAACCGGATTGGTTCCGAATAAGAACGGACGTACATAAAGGGTTGCTCCGGAGCCGTAGGGCGGAACGAAATCCGCATTGGCAGCCACCAGCTTTGTGATTGCATCAATGAAGCGCTCCTTGGCAAACGGCGGCATTTCCAGTCTCTTTGCGGTGTTGATCATACGCTCGGCGTTTAAGTCGGGACGGAAGGTAACAATATGTCCGTCTTCTGTTGTATAAGCCTTTAAGCCCTCAAAGCATGTCTGTGCATACTGGAATACACATGCACATTCGCTCAGTGTAATTGTGTCTTCTGTGGTGAGGGCGCCTTCATCCCATGCGCCGTTTTTATAGTTGGAAACATATCTGTAATCGGTTTTGATATAGCCAAATCCCAGATTCGCCCAGTCAATATTCTGCTTTCCCATAACAATCTCCTCCATTCTGCCGGTTTTCCGGCAATATATTCTCCGCATGTATCAGTGCGGTAGTTTATGAACTGTTGGTTATAATTATAAATACTTCTTTTTTATACTGCAAGTTCTTTGTTGAAAAAAGATGAAAAAAATCTATGAAATATAGCAAATAAATGGTACAATATAAGTCCAGGTTATATACGATATTCCCAAAAGGAAAGGAAGAAGGAAAATGGAGCATCTATTTACAGCTTGGAGCTTAAAAGGGCATGAAATAAAAAACCGGATTTGTGTTCCGCCCATGGTGTGCTTCGGATGGAGTGACGACAGCGGAATGGTCACAGAGCGGAATGTGGCTCATTACCGGGCCATTGCGAAGGGCGGGGCAGGATTGATTATCCAGGAGGCCACATGCATTAACCGCCAGGGCAGACTGAGCCTGGACCAGCTTGGTATCTGGGAGGACGGACAGATTCCGGGACTTAGAAAAATTGTGGAAGCGGTCCACGGGGAGCAGGTCCCCATTTTCGTTCAGATTCACCATGCGGGAGTCATTTCCGCCACGGGGGACAGAGTATGTCCCAGTGATTATACCTGTGTACATAAGGGAATTGAGAAAAGGGGAAGAGAGCTTTCCCTGGAAGAAATTCACCAGATCGAGGAGGATTTTATCCAGGCGGCCAGGCGGGCGTATGAGGCCGGGTATGACGGAGTGGAGCTTCACGGATGCCACAGCTACCTGTTGAGCCAGTTCATGAACCGCCTGGTGAACCGGAGAGAAGATGTTTATGGTCCGGGCGGGATGGAGATTCTTAAACGGATTCTGGAGGGAATCCGTAAGGTGACGCCGCCGGAATTCATTGTGGGAATCCGCCTTGGCGCTTTTGAGCCGGAGCTTTCGGATGGAATTGCCCATGCAAAGTGGCTGGAGGCCCATGGAATCGACTTTATCAATGTTTCCTACGGATTTGATCTGGAGGCCAGAAGGGAAAAGCCGGAGGAATATCCCTTCGCAGAAGCCATTTACGGAGCAAAAAAGATAAAGGAAGCTGTTTCCGTTCCGGTATTTGCCGTTTACGGGATTCAGGACGGGGAGACGGCCGAGGCCGTGCTTCAGGACACAAACGTGGACATGGTGAACATTGGACGGGGCGTGCTGGTCAATTACCAGTGGGCCAATGATGTGAAAGAAGGACGGGATCCGGGAAAATGTCTGTACTGCAGCACCTGTATGTGGCGGGTGGATGCAGATAAGTGCGCCGGGCGGCTGAAACGGATGAGAGAGAGCAGGTAAGGCGGCATGGGAAAAAAACTTCATTATGCCTGGCTGATTCTTGCGGGATGCTGCATCCTTCAGGGGGCCAGCCTGGGCCTTATCAATAACTGCGCCGGGGTGTTTTATTCCCCTGTGTGTGAAGATCTGAAGTTTGAGATGGGAAGGTTCACCTTTTACAGGACCTTGTTTTCCATAAGCTCTGCCCTGGCTCTTCCGTTTGTGGCCAAGAGCTTCCGGAAAATGGATGTGCGGCTGGTGATCAGTGCGGCGGCTGTGGTGTTTGGCGGCTGCAATGTGGCCATGGGAACCTTTCATCAGCTCTGGCAGTGGTATGCGGCCGGACTGATTCAGGGAGTGGCCTCTTCTTTTCTGTGCATGATTCCGGCACCGATTCTCTTAGGAAACTGGTTCCATAAAAAAACGGGAACGGCAGTGGGAATTTCCGCCGCCTTTTCCGGGCTGATCGGAATGATGGGAAGCAGCGGCCTGGGATTCTCCATACCCGCCTTGGGGTGGCGGGCCAGCTATATGATTACGGGAATCATCAGTATGGCGCTGATTCTCCCGGTTTCCATCTTTATCCTGCGCTATCGGCCGGAAGATAAGAACATGAAGCCGTATGGGGCAGAGGAAGGGACCCAGGGAGAAATCAGTTCCGGAAACCGGGAAGGCAGCAGAGATGCCATGGGACTGTTTACATTTTTAAAACAGCCTGTTTTTTACATGGCCTTAATTGCCTATGCCTGCTGTATTGCCAGCTCATACTTAAATATGTTTTTGACCTCCTGCGGTCTGGCTTCGGGACTTCCCATGACCCTGGCTGCCATGCTGACCACCCTGGCCCTGTTTGGGAACATGTCCAGCAAGCTGTTTTTGGGAAAGGCCAGCGACACGTATGGAGTCATAAAAACCTTTGTGTGCTCGGTTCTTATAGCCGTGGCAGGACATTTGCTGCTTTTGACCGGGATGACGGAGGGCGTGATGGCGGGGGCGCTTCTCTTTGGAATTACACCGCCGCTGTCGTCGGTGATGATGCCGCTTTTCTGCCGTCTGTTCTGGAAAGGGGAGACCTATGGAGCTGCTTATTCCTATGTATCCATGTTCGGAACGCTTCTGGCATCGCCGTTCAATACGTTGTTCGGCCGGTTTTATGACATGACGGGAAGCTATCATCTGACCATCATGGTAAGCGCAGGCCTTGTTTTTCTGGTGCTTCTTTTGGTAGAGGCAGGAAAAACGCAGGTTAAGCCACAGTCTTTGCCAGCTCAATAAAGGCTTCCATCTCTCTGGTGACCCATTTGTCTTTATGGTAGAGGATTTGGCGCCAGACACACATATGAAAATCACGTACCGGCAGGATACTTAAGGTTCCTGCCGTTACTTCCTGTTTGATGGAAAACTCCGGAAGGAAAGAGAGTCCGGCATTGTTTTTCAGCAGGTTGATGATGAACTCCGTATTGCCGATTTCCAGAAAGGGCTCGATTTTCTGATTGCAGGCAGCCAGGTACCGGTCCAGAACGAACCGGTAGCTGGCATTTTTTTCTGTCAGAAGAAACGGCTCCCGGATGATTTCCTCCAGGGGCAGGGGGCCGCAGCCGGACAGCGGATGGGAAGAGGAGGCAACAAAAACAATGTCCTCCGGCTCTTCCATGACCTTCATCCACTTATGGTCATAAATCCGCTGGTCCATCAAATACACCAGGTCAATGGAATTTTTATCCATGCGCTCCAGGAGCACATCCGGGGAATCCAGAACAATGCTGATTTTTACCAGAGGATGGGTCTTGTGGAACTGCTCTAAAAGTGCGGGGAAGATGGAGGCGCAGATGGATTCAATGGTTCCGATGGTCAGGGCTCCCGTAAGCTCCTTTGTTTCGGTCACGGCAGCCCGGGCGCGGGACAGCTCTTTCATGACGGCGGCTGCATGGTCATAAAAAATCATGCCCTGGTGTGTTAAAACAGTCTGTTTTCCGATGCGGTCAAACAGGTGGATACCCAGTTCCTCCTCCAGCTGCTTGATCTGGATGGTGACAGCGGCCTGAGAGTAGCCAAGGGCTTTTGCAGCTTTGGAAAAGCTTTTTAGCTGTGCCGCGTGGAGGAAGGTATTGATTTCTCGTAATTCCATGGATGAACTCCTATATATAAAAATTTTTAAACGATATGTTTAAAACATTAAATTTTACTTTCGGTTGTTCTTATGGTACTCTAAATGTAAGGGGAATGCAAGCAGATTCTGCCTGCAGGAGAAAGGAAAATTAGGATACATAAGAAAGGACAGGGACGGATATGGAAAAGAGTAATGTGAAGTATGGCGCATATGTGAAAATCCTGGAGGAGGAGTTAAAGCCGGCCATGGGATGTACAGAGCCCATTGCACTGGCCTATGCGGCTGCCATGGCAAGAAAGGTGCTGGGAGAGATGCCGGATAAGGTGGTGATCGGAGCCAGCGGAAGTATTATTAAGAACGTAAAATCTGTAATTGTGCCCAACACAGACCATTTAAAGGGAATTCCGGCAGCGGCCACCGCAGGAATTGTGGGCGGAGATCCCGATAAGGAGCTGGAAGTTATTGCCAATGTGACTCCGGAGCAGATCGCTCAGATGCGGGAATTTTTGGCCAATACGGATATTTCCGTAGAGTATGTGGACAATGGGCTGACCTTTGAAATTGTCGTTACTTTATATAAGGGAGAATCCTATTCCAAGGTGAGAATCGTAAACTATCATACCAACATTGTTCTCATTGAGAAGAATGGGGAGAAGTTAAAAGAGATCGTCGTGGACGGAGAAGGTGAGGAAGGCCTCACAGACCGTTCCCTTCTGAATATGGAAGATATCTGGGATTTCATCAACACCGTGGATGTGGAAGACATAAAGCCGGTGCTGGAGCGTCAGATGAAGTACAATATGGCCATTGCCGAAGAGGGAATGAAGGGAAATTACGGCGCAAACATCGGTAAGGTCCTGCTGGATATGAACGGCAACGATGTGAGAACCAGAGCAAGAGCCATGGCGGCTGCCGGTTCGGATGCCAGAATGAACGGATGCGAGCTTCCCGTTATCATCAATTCCGGAAGCGGAAACCAGGGTATCACTGCTTCCGTCCCGGTTGTGGTTTACGCAAGAGAGCTTGGCGTGGACGAGGACAAGCTGTACCGTGCTCTGGCCCTTTCCGATTTGACCGCAATCCATCAGAAGACTCCCATCGGACGCCTTTCCGCTTACTGCGGAGCCGTAAGTGCAGGAGCAGGCGCAGGAGCCGGAATTGCTTATCTTTGCGGCGGTGGATTTGACGAAGTGGCCCATACCATTGTCAATGCAGTGGCCATTCTTTCCGGAACCATCTGTGACGGAGCCAAGGCCTCCTGTGCTGCCAAGATCGCAGAGGCTGTGGATGCAGGAATTCTGGGCTACAACATGTATATCCGCGGACAGCAGTTCTATGACGGAGACGGAATTGTTACCAAGGGCGTTGACAACACCATGAAGAACGTGGGACGCCTGGCAAGAGAAGGCATGAAGGCCACCAACACAGAGATCATTAACATTATGATCGGACGGTAAAAATAAGAGATTAGAAAAGGAGTGCAGTTTTTGCACTCCTTTTTTGAATTGTTATAACAGTCCCTGAATCAGAATCACCAGAATCAGCACAGGCAAAATGAACTGGAAATAGTACCGGAGAGACCTGCTGTCGGGAATTTTGATTCCCTGTCCTTTGTTGGCCTCAGCCAGGTATTTGTCAAAGCCCCAGCCCCAGCGGGTGACACAGAAAAGCAGATACACCAGGGAGCCCAGGGGAAGGAGCAGATTGCTTACCAGGAAGTCCTCGCTGTCTAAAACGTCCCGGCCGCCGATGAGGTGAAGATCGCTCCATACATTGTAGCCCAGCACACAGGGAAGGCTTAAAACCAGAATCAGAATGCAGTTGATGGCAACGGCCTTCTTTCTGGACCATCCGAAATTGTCGATGCAGCTTGCCAGCAGATTTTCAAAGACGGCAATAACCGTGGAGAAGCTGGCAAAGGTCATGAACAGGAAGAATAAGGTTCCCCAGATTCGTCCGCCGGCCATGTTGACAAATACGTTTGGCAGTGTGATGAAAATAAGCTGCGGCCCGGCATCAGGCTGTACGCCGAAGGAAAAGCAGGCCGGGAAAATAATGAGTCCGGCCATGAGGGCCACAAAGGTATCCAGGGCGCAGATGCGGATGGATTCGCTGGCTAAGGTATGGTCCTCTGCCATGTAGCTTCCGAAGATTTCCATGGCACCGATTCCAAGGCTTAAGGTGAAGAAGGCCTGGTTCATGGAGGCTGTGATTACCTTTCCATAGCCCACCTGGGCGGCCCTGGAAAAGTCGGGAAGCAGGTAGAAGGCAGTTCCCTCTTTGGCTCCGGGAAGCAGGAGACTGTGGACGGCTAAAACCACAATCAGCACCAGAAGGGAGCACATCATCCATTTGGTGATGCGTTCCAAGCCATTCTGGAGACCGAGACTGCATACCAGAAAGCCGGCCAAAACCGTAACAGCCATCCAGAGACCCATCTCTGCCGGGCTTGATAAGAGAGTGCCAAAGACGCCGGAAACTCCTTCGGAATCAAGTCCCGTGAAGGTGCCGGAGGCGAATTTAAAAAAGTAACTGAGCATCCAGCCGGAAACGGTGGTGTAATACATCATAAGAAGACAGCAGCCTGCCACACAGAACCATCCGTGGATGTGCCACTTGCTTCCGGGCTTTTCCAGGGCCTCGTAGGCCTGGACGGCACTCTTCTTCCCGGCCCGTCCCACAGCCAGTTCCATGGTGAGGACCGGAACTCCCATGCACAGTAAAAAGAGCAGGTAAAACAGCACAAATACGCTTCCGCCGTTTTCTCCGGCCACATATGGGAAACGCCATACGTTTCCGATTCCAATGGCACATCCGGCGCTGACTAAAAGAAAGCCCAGCCGGGAACCAAAATTTTCACGTTTCATTGTTCTTTCCCCCTTGAATTCTGAATAAAAATAAACTCCTCCTTATGATAAATCCGGTAATAAGGAATTGCAACCGCGATATTTGTATGATATCATAAGAAAAAATTATGTTTGCGAAGGGAATGTTCCATGAATACCAACCAGCTCCGCTATTTTGTGGCTGCCGCCGAGTGCCGCAGCTTCACCAGGGCCGCGGCCCAGTACTATATTTCCCAGACAGCCATCACCCAGCAGATTCATGCTCTGGAGGAGGGCCTGGGGGTGATGTTATTTGACCGGGGAAGCCGCCCCATTTCCTTAACTCCGGCGGGAACTATTTTTCTTACGGATGCCAGGGCAATTTTGGAGCGCATGGACCATGCTGCCATGCGTGTCCGGGAGGCGTCTGTGGGGATGGTGGGAACCCTTCGGATTGGATACACCAAGGGATTTGAGCGCAGCAATTTATCCAATACCCTGCAAAGATTTCACGCGGAATATCCCAATATTCTGATGTCCTGTTACAGGCGCAATACGGACCATCTGGCAGCGGGGCTTTTAAAGGATGAATATGACATCATCTTCACCTGGGACAGTACGGAGATTGTGAAAAACGAGGATGTGGAATGTAAGCTCATTGAAAGGAATCCCCTGGTGGTGGCCGTTTACGGGAGCCATCCTCTTGCCCGGCGGACTTCTTTAAAGAGAGAGGAGCTGCGGGGAGAGAGAATTCTTTTTATGACGCCCTCCAGCACCGGGGATTCGGTTGGAGACCATAAGTTTTATGAGATGTATGAAAAGGCCGGATACCAGCCGGATATTCTGTTCCGGTCCAACGATGCAGAGAGCATTCTGATGATGGTGGCGGCAGAGGAGGGAATTTCCATTCTTCCGGCCTATGTGACGGAGAAGCTTACCAATGCCGATAACCTGGTTTTTATCCCTTTGACGGGGGACGGAGAGATGGTGGAGATCATTGCAGCCTGGAAGAAAGAGAAAACGGAAACGGCACTGAGGAGATTCCTTGGATTTCTCCAGTGAAATTTGTCAGAAATGCCTACTTTTTCCCGAATTTTAAACATTTCTTTAGCGGGTCTGATGTTGTATTTCCGGGGGAAAATTGTTATAATTGTGGGCTGTATCGGTAAAATGAGTATGATGAGAATGAGACAAATTATGGAGGTTTATGATGAAACGGTTAATTGATCTCTGTGGGTGTCTGGGAGCCTTGTTCTTGTTGAACCCTATGACGGCTCTGGCAGCGGAAACGGCAGCCGGAGAGGAGGTTTTGGCGGCTCCTCCGTGGCTTTGTGTCCCTTTTGCAGGCCTTTTACTTTGCATTGCGGTTCTGCCGTTATTGAAAGCTGAATGGTGGGAGGCACACCAGCCCC
Source organism: Clostridium sp. (assembly GCA_021770825.1). GTDB lineage: Bacteria > Bacillota > Clostridia > Lachnospirales > Lachnospiraceae > CANRXD01. The sequence goes on from JAETQD010000006.1 coordinate 121,455, forward strand.
ATGCAGTGGTATTCTGGTCCCTGCTTTTTATTGTGCCCTTTGCAGTGCTTTTCGGCACGGGAATGGCAGCAGAGACGGTTTTGGAATGTATTGTCAATGACTATCTGACATTTATTGTTTTGCTGTTCGGATTGTTCTGCGTGTCCGGTAATATTACCATGTCCGGTGATCTGGCCGGTTCGCCGAGAATCAATGTGGGTCTTCTGGCCTTCGGAACACTCCTTTCCAGTTGGATTGGAACCACAGGAGCCAGCATGTTAATGATCCGTCCGATTATTAAAATGAATTCCTGGAGAAAGAGACGGCGCCATATTGTAATCTTCTTTATTTTTATGGTTTCCAATATGGGCGGATGCTTAACTCCCATCGGGGACCCGCCGCTTCTCATGGGCTTCATGAGAGGAGTTCCGTTTTTCTGGAGCATGCATCTTTTGCCGCTTCTGCTTTTTAACATGGCGGTGTTATTGTTCCTGTTTTATAAGATTGATATGCGGGCATACCGGGCAGATATTGCGTCCGGCCTGAAACCGGATATCAGTAAGCCCGGTACGGAGCTTAAGTTAAAGGGAGCCCACAATCTGATTTTCATTGTGATGATTGTGGCGGCCGTGATCTTAAGCGGAACCCTCCCGTCCCTTCCGGCGTTCCAGAATGCGGAAGGAAATGTGCTGGGAATCCGTATTTTCGGTGAGGTGGTTCTGGGATATCCGTCCCTCATTGAGATCGTGATTATCCTTTTGGCCGCATTTTTATCCTTTAAGACCACGGATGTGTCCATCCGCCGGGAGAACCACTTTACCTGGGGAGCCATCCGCGAGGTTGCTGTTTTATTTATCGGAATCTTCATTACCATGCAGCCTGCACTTATGCTGCTGAAGGCCAATGGAGCGAAGCTTGGAATCACGGAGCCCTTCCAGATGTTCTGGACCACAGGCGTTTTGTCCAGCTTCCTTGATAATACACCCACCTACCTGGTATTCTTAACCACAGCCGGGGCACTGGGACTGGGAGAAGGCATGGCCACCTCCCTGGGTGTGGTTCCGGTGAAGATGCTGCTGGCGATTTCTGCGGGAGCCGTATTCATGGGAGCCAATACATATATCGGAAATGCGCCCAACTTCATGGTGAAGTCCATTGCGGATGAGAACGGTATCCGGATGCCTTCGTTTTTCGGCTATCTTTTGTGGTCCTTAGCGGTTCTGTTTCCTGTATTTTTACTGGACACGCTGGTGTTCTTTTTGTAGGAAGGGGGAGGAAGTATGCCTATTAACAGAGATGAAATTAAAGAGCTGGCGGAGCATATTTATGATCTGGACGCGGAAGTGTACTGCCATCTGGGCTCCTCCCTTGGCCGTGTGTTTAACCGGGACAGGGAGCGGTGCGTCAATGAGCTGACAGAGCTTTTAATGACACGTCCCCAGGGAAACATTGTGCGGAGTGAGCTGGCGCTGATTGCAAACATGGCCCGGACCATTGAGGATAAGGAAGAGCGCAGGCTCTGCATGCGGGAATACAACAGGATCCTGGGAGAAGTGATGAGCCTTCCCACAAGCTTTGCCAGCGGAGATGTCATTGACCCCAATATGGCAAAGCTCAATACCTTTAATCTTCAGAACCGCTTTTCCAGTACGGACCATTTAATTATCTGTATTAGCTGGACCTATGGAAGCGGCGGAATTGATGTGGGCTTTAAGCTGGCAGATAAGCTTAAAATCAACTACTATGATGCGGAAATTTTTGAGGCGGTGTTAAAGCGCCTGGAGGCAGAAAAGGATGCGTTCAGGGACCGCGCAGGCTATGCACATGTGCAGGAGGAAATAAGCCAGAACCAGAGTCCGGCCAGTGCCTTTAAGCCCATTAAGAAGATGACCTTCAAGGAACATATGCGGGAATTCAGCCGGTATCACGGCCTTTCCAAGCGGGATGCAGTGTTCTTTAATCAGAGCGATCTTTTGTGCGAGATGGCAAAGAAAGAGGATTTCATCATCATGGGACGGTGCGGGGATTCCATCATGACCAACAATAAGATTCCTCACCTGAGCATTTATATCACGGCTCCCGTGGAGCAGAGAATCCATCGGGCCATTGAAGTAAACAGCGGACTGGATGAGAAAAAGGCCAGAAAGCTTTTAAAACGTCTGGATAAGCAGCACTCCCGTTACTATAATTTCTACACTGGAAGAAGCTGGGGCAATGCCAATAACTATGACCTGTGTATCAACAGTGCAAGCTATGGAATTGATGGAACCGTGGATTTGATCATGCGGATGATTAATAAAGGAACGAAATAAAAGAGGGCGAAATGCCCTCTTTTTGTATTTCAGACCCTTGACAGGGGAAGGAAATTCGGATACAGTATGTTTATATTCTAAAATATTTCTTTAAGTTCTGAAGCTTTCATATGCGGCTGGTCGCCGGAGTTTCAAGTGGTTGGAAAAAGTAAAAAGGGAAAGGAGAAGAAACAGGGACAGATTGGGAAAAAAGGATACAGCTATCATTCGTTACTTTGAGGATGAAGAACGGTATGCAGATTTGATAAATGGCTACCGGTTTGGGGGAAAACAAATCATACGGCCGGAGGATGTCCATGAGAAGGATACCAGAGTCACTGGGATAAGGGGCAGAATCAACCGTGTCAAAAAGAATTTGTTTGTACAAAAGTACCGGGACAGCGTGAGAAAAGTGGTATGTGGAATGGGAACCATGATGATTGGGCTGGAGCACCAGGATATGATTCATTATGGGATGCCCGTGAGAATCATGGTGGAGGATGCCCTGGAATATGACAGCCAGATGCGAAAGATACAAAAGAGACACAGGAGAAATTCTGATTTGAAAACTAAGGAAGAGTATGTGGGGGCTTTTGGGGCAGGGGACAGGATCCTGCCGGCGGCAACCATTGTCCTGTACTATGGGAAGGAGCCTTGGAACGGAGCCAGAAATTTATCAGAGCTTATGGATATGGAAGCTCTTCCGGAAGAAATGCAGAGCCTGGTAAACGATTATCCCCTACATATTCTGGGGGTGCAGAGGTTTAAGGAAATTGACCGATTTAAGACAGATATAAAAGAAGTATTTGGATTTGTTCAGCGGATGAACGATAAAGAGCAGCTCAGGGAATTTACAGAGGCCAATAAAGAACATTTTGAACACCTTGATGAAGATGCCTATGACGTCATATCGGTGATGGCCAATTCCATGGAGCTGTGGGAGAAGAAGGAGCAATACAGAAAAGAAGGAGGAATGGATATGTGTCTGGCGATTCAGGAAATGATTGAAGATGGAAAGCGGGAAGGAATCCAGCAGGGCCTGGCCAGCAAGTCTGAGACGGTGGCAAAAAATATGTTTTCCAGAGGGATGTCTGTGGAGGATGCGGCGGCAATCTGTGAAGAAAGCTTAAAGCAGGTACAGATCTGGTATGATGCGTGGAAGAAAGGGAGATAAAAACAGCCAGGCGGGAGACTGGCTCCCGCCCGGTGTATTCTGTGAACAATTTTTACTGTTTCTGATAGGCAGCCCGCTCGCCGCCGATGTATTTGAGCCTGGTTCTGGCGCATACCACGTGGGCGGAGCCGATGGATTTGATTTCCGTGCGGACCGGAACGGCCACGGCACGAAGGTGCATACCGATTAAGGTGTCACCAATGTCAATTCCTGCGTGGGCTTTGACGCTCTCCACGGCACAGGGGGAGAAAAATCCGTTCCAGGCCGCGGTGGAGAAGGAGCCGCCGGCTTTTAACTGGGGCTTTACGTTTACCATTTCCAGATTGTATTTTTCAGCCGCTTCCTCCTCCATAATCAGGGCGCGGTTTAAATGCTCGCAGCACTGGGCGGCCAGATAAATTCCATGCTTTCTGGTGACAGGATAGATGGCGTTGAATACGGCCTGTCCCACTTCTTTGCTGGAGTAGCAGCCGATGGTGTGGGCAGCGATTTCGCTGGAGGAGCAGCCCACCACAAGAATCTGTCCCTCTTTCATATGGGCAGCGGCGATCAGCTCTTCGGTCAGGGCCTTTGCCTGCTTCGTGATAGTATCCAGGTTTACGTCAATGGATGTTGCAATATCTGTTGCGCTCATAAAAATACCTCATTTCTGTTGAAAGACCGCAAAGCCCGGCCGGACCGGAAGGGGACGGCCGGGATGCAGTCTGTGATGATTAGTCAAAGTGATAGGAGTCCAGAAGCTGTGCTCTCATGTGCCACAGCTCGTTGGAAAGGTCCACATGGACCTCATGGGGATTTACAAGACGTTTTGTCTCATCCCATAAGGTATCCAGCTCCTTTTTGCAGTATTGTTGGATGTCCATAACCTTGGGAGAATGGTACACGCAGGTTCCATCCTTGAATACGGGAATCAAAAGCTCTCTCATGGTGTAGGTACTGGGCGCCAGAAGCGTCTTTTTCCAGGTGGCAATGGGATCGAACAGCAGCAGCGAATTGCTGTCGTCGTAAGTTTCTCCCACCAGACAGATCAGATCGGCAATGATCTTATGGCTCTCTCTGCCGTAAATTCTGTAAATGGTCTTATTGCCGGGATTGGTGATCTTTTCTGCGTTTTCGGACAGCTTGATTTTCGGAATGAATTTTCCGGTGGCCTTATCCTTGATAGCAGCCAATTTATATACGCCGCCGAAGGACGGGCAGTCCTTGGAGGTGATCAGGTTGGTGCCGACACCCCAGGAGTTGATGGTGGCGCCCTGGTTTTTCAAGCTGGTGATCAGGGTTTCATCCAGGTCATTGGAGGCGGAGATCACAGCATCGCTGAATCCGGCGGCGTCCAGCATCTTTTTAGCTTCTTTAGAAAGGTATGCCAGGTCACCGCTGTCCATGCGGATTCCATAGAAGGTCAGCGGAATGTTGGCTTCCCTCATTTCCGTAAATACCTGAATGGCGTGGGGAATACCGGATTTTAAGGTATCGTAGGTATCCACCAGAAGAATGCAGGCAGAGGGATATAATTTGGCATAGGTGCGGAACGCAGTCAGTTCATCAGGGAAGCTCATAATCCAGCTATGGGCATGGGTTCCCTTCACAGGAACATCAAACATCTGGCCGCAGAGCACGTTGGAGGTTCCGATGCAGCCGGCAATCATGGCGGCGCGGGCACCGTAAATTCCGGCATCCGGTCCCTGGGCGCGGCGGAGTCCGAATTCCATCACACCGTCCCCGCGGGCTGCATGGACAATGCGGGAGGTCTTCGTGGCGATCAGGCTCTGATGGTTGATGATGTTTAAAAGGGCTGTCTCAATGAGCTGAGCCTGCATGATGGGGGCAATGACCTTCACCAACGGCTCCCTTGGGAAGACAACGGTTCCTTCGGGGATTGCGTAAATGTCTCCGGTGAATTTGAAGGTGGAGAGGTATTCCAGGAATTCCTCTCTGAAAATGCCGGTGGAGCGGAGATATTCAATGTCTTCTTTATCAAAATGAAGGTTTTCGATATATTCGATGACCTGCTCTAAGCCGGCAGCAATGGCGAATCCGTTGCCATCTGGATTGGTGCGGTAAAAGGCGTCAAAAATGACAGTTTCGTTGGCGTCCTTGGCGTAAAAGTATCCCTGCATCATGGTCAGCTCGTAGAGGTCCGTGAGCAAAGTCAGATTTCGTTGGCTCATAATACTTTCTCCTTATTGGTGGTAGGATTTTTATTTTCTCTAGTATAACATGATATTATTAAAACACAAATAAATTGTTAATAAAATAACAAACAATGGGAAATATGGGAAAATGTGAGAAATATATAGCAAAATTTGAGAACCTAAAAGGAAAACCTTGACTTTTTCAGGGTGACTTCTTATAATTAGAAAGCCTAAAACATATGAAAAGGCGATGACGGAGACAGTAAATCTGCAGAAAGGCCAAAGCGAGCCGGGGATGATGGAAGCCTGGTGCCGGATGCAGATGGAAGATCACTCCTGAGCTGACGGCTGAAACAAAGAAGTGCTGTAAGTAGGCCTGTCCGGTTTTCCCCCGTTAAAAGGAACTCATATGTCAGTATGCAGTGATAGGTGGTAAAACGAGTTTATATCTCGTCCTGTTCGCAAGAGCAGGACGTTTTTTTGTATCATAGAAACTTCGTTCCCTATGATACAAAAACGCTCCGCGGGGATCGCAGGGTCTGCCCCAACGAAGCACGGCCTCGTGCGTAGTGAGGGTACTGCGGCAGAAAAGAAAATGCCGCTTATGCGACCCGCCGCAGGAAAAATTCCAAGGCATACGACACAAACAGATAACCGAAAGACGCTGTGAGGAGAAAGCAGCACACGAAACAAGATTGGAGGAACTGTGTCATGTACGAGAAGGTGTCGACAGATTTAAATTTTGTGGACAGAGAAAAGCAGGTGGAAAAATTCTGGAAGGGCCAGAAAATCTTTGAGAAGAGCATCGACAGCAGAAGAAAGGGAACTCCCTATGTATTCTACGACGGACCGCCGACGGCCAATGGAAAACCCCATATCGGCCATGTGCTGACCCGTGTAATCAAGGATATGATTCCCAGATACCGGACCATGAAGGGATATATGGTTCCCAGAAAGGCCGGATGGGATACCCACGGACTTCCTGTTGAGCTGGAAGTGGAAAAAATGCTGGGGCTGGACGGAAAGGAACAGATTGAGCAGTATGGTCTGGAGCCGTTCATTGAGCACTGTAAGGAAAGCGTTTGGAAATATAAAGGCATGTGGGAGGATTTCTCCAGCACCGTCGGATTCTGGGCTGATATGGAACATCCCTATGTTACTTACCATGATGATTATATCGAATCCGAGTGGTGGGCGTTAAAGGAAATCTGGAACAAGGGGCTGCTTTATAAGGGCTTTAAAATCGTTCCCTACTGCCCGCGCTGCGGTACCCCCTTATCCAGCCATGAGGTGGCTCAGGGATATAAGGACGTAAAGGAGCGTTCCGCAGTGGTTCGCTTCAAGGCAAAGGGAGAGGATGCCTATATCCTGGCATGGACCACAACCCCGTGGACTCTTCCCAGCAACATTGCCCTCTGTGTAAATCCGAAGGAGACTTATGCAAAGGTAAAGGCAGCCGATGGCTATACCTATTATATGGCAGAGGCCCTTTTGGATACGGTTCTTGGAAAGCTGGCCGACAAGGAAAACGGCACTCCGGCTTACGAGATCTTAGAGACTTATACGGGAAAAGACCTGGAATACAAAGAGTACGAGCCGTTATTTGACTGTGCAGTGGAGATCTGCAGAAAGCAGAATAAGAAAGCATACTATGTGACCTGTGCAGACTACGTTACACTTACCGATGGTACCGGTGTGGTACACATTGCTCCGGCATTCGGTGAGGACGATGCCCAGGTGGGAAGAAAATATGATCTTCCGTTCGTACAGCTTGTGGATGCCAAGGGAAATATGACTGCGGAAACTCCGTATGCAGGCGTATTTGTAAAGAAAGCCGACCCCATGGTATTAAAGGACTTAAATATCAAGGGCCTGCTGTTCGAGGCACCTGTATTCGAGCACAGCTATCCGCACTGCTGGAGATGCGACACTCCTCTTATTTACTATGCGCGTGAATCCTGGTTCATCAAGATGACCGCCGTAAAAGAGGATTTAATCAGAAATAACAACACCATCAACTGGATTCCGGAATCCATCGGCAAGGGCCGTTTTGGAGACTGGCTGGAAAATATCCAGGACTGGGGAATTTCCAGAAACCGTTACTGGGGAACTCCGCTTCCCGTATGGCAGTGTGAGTGCGGCCATATGCACTGCATCGGCGGACGGGATGAATTAAAGAAGATGAGCCCCAACTATGCCGAAGTGGCATCGAAGTATGCCAACAAGGAGGAGGGCGACAAGAACGAGGTGGAGCTTCACCGTCCCTTTATCGACGATGTGGTCATCACCTGTCCGGAGTGCGGAAAAGAAATGCACCGCGTGCCGGAAGTTATCGACTGTTGGTTCGACTCCGGTGCCATGCCCTTTGCACAGCACCATTATCCCTTTGAGAATAAGGAGTTATTTGAATCCCAGTTCCCGGCCCAGTTTATCTCTGAGGCTGTGGACCAGACAAGAGGCTGGTTCTACTCCCTGCTTGCGGAATCCACACTGCTGTTCAACAAGGCACCCTACGAGAACGTTATCGTTCTTGGCCATGTGCAGGATGAAAACGGTCAGAAGATGAGTAAGTCAAAGGGCAATGCCGTTGACCCGTTTGAGGCATTGGAGCAGTATGGGGCCGATGCCATCCGCTGGTATTTCTACATCAACAGCGCTCCGTGGCTTCCCAACCGCTTCCACGGAAAGGCTGTAATGGAAGGCCAGAGAAAGTTCATGGGTACCCTCTGGAACACCTATGCATTCTTTGTGCTGTATGCCAACATTGACAATTTTGACGCCACCAAGTACAGCTTGGATTATGAAAAGCTGTCTGTGATGGATAAGTGGCTGTTGTCCAAGTTAAATTCCACCATCAAAGAGGTGGACGATGACCTGGCAAACTACAAGATTCCGGAGGCCGCAAGAGCCCTTCAGGATTTCGTGGACGACATGAGCAACTGGTACGTGAGAAGAAGCCGTGAGCGTTTCTGGGCCAAGGGAATGGAGCAGGATAAGATTAATGCCTACATGACGTTATACACTGCCTTAGTGGATATTTCCAAGGCAGCAGCTCCCATGATTCCGTTCATGACTGAGGAAATTTACCTGAATCTGGTAAAATCCATTGATGCCGATGCCCCCGAGAGCATCCACCTCTGCGATTATCCGGAAGTGAAGGAAGCCTGGATTGACTCTGAGCTGGAGACCAAGATGGATGAGGTCCTTAAGGTTGTTGTCATGGGCCGTGCTGCCAGAAATACGGCAAACATCAAGAACCGCCAGCCCATTGCAAAAATGTTCGTAAAGGCACCGGAGGAGCTTCCGAAGTTCTATCAGGAAATCATCGAGGATGAGCTCAATGTAAAGAATGTGGAATTTACCAATGATGTTCGTGAGTTTACCTCTTATACCTTCAAGCCGCAGCTTAAGACCGTTGGACCGAAATACGGAAAACAGCTTGGAAACATCAGAAAGGCTCTCGCAGAACTGGACGGAAACGCCGCCATGGATACCTTAAATGAGAAGGGCGCTCTGACCTTTAACTTTGACGGAACCGAAGTGGTTCTTACAAAGGAAGATCTGTTAATTGACATGGCCCAGACAGAAGGCTATGTTTCCGATGGAGACAACACCATTACCGTGGTTCTGGATACCAGAATGACTCCGGAACTTCTGGAAGAGGGCTTTTACAGAGAGCTGGTCAGCAAGATTCAGACCATGAGAAAAGAAGCCGGCTTCGAGGTCATGGACCATATCTATGTTTACGCAGATAAGAATGAAAAAATTGCCGGAATCATCAAGACCTATGCAGACCAGTTAAAGGACGAGGTCCTGGCTGACAGCATTACCCTTGGTCAGATGGCCGGATATACAAAGGAATGGAACATTAACGGAGAAAACGTGATTCTTGGTGTGGCCAAGGTGACGAAATAAGATTGCAGGAGGGACAGTGACGTGAATCATTCTATTAACAAAGAAGAATTTAAGAAGTCAGTCATTTACAACTTAAAGAGTGCTTACAGAAAAACCATCGACGAGGCGACTCCGGGACAGGTTTATCAGGCAGTGGCACTGGCTGTGAAGGACGAGATCATTGACCGCTGGATTGCAACCCATAAGGAATACGAGAAACAGGATTCCAAGATCGTATATTATATGTCCATGGAATTCTTAACAGGACGTTTCCTTGGCAACAATATCATCAACCTCAGCGCCCAGAAAGAAATTTCTGAGGCCTTAAAGGAGCTGGGCTTCGATTTGAACTCCATTGAGGACCAGGAGAGAGACCCGGCCCTTGGAAACGGCGGCCTTGGCCGTCTGGCCGCCTGCTTCCTGGATTCCCTGGCTACCCTGGGATATCCGGCATACGGCTGCGGAATCCGTTACCGCTACGGTATGTTCAAGCAGCAGATTCGTGATGGTTTCCAGATTGAGGTTCCGGACGAGTGGTTAAAGGACGGTTATCCCTTTGAAATCCGCCGTGCCGAGTATGCAACAGAGGTTAAATTCGGCGGCTATGTGGATACCGAGTGGGATGGAAAGAGAAACCATTTCGTACAGAAGGGCTACCAGTCCGTAATGGCAGTTCCCTATGATATTCCCATTGTGGGATATAACAACAACATGGTAAACTCCCTCCGTATCTGGGATGCACAGCCGGTCAACACCTTTAACTTAAGCGAGTTTGACAAGGGTGATTACCAGAAGGCCGTGGAGCAGGAGAACCTGGCAAAGACCATCGTTGAGGTCCTTTACCCCAACGACAACCATTACTCCGGTAAGGAGCTGCGTTTAAAACAGCAGTATTTCTTCATCTCCGCCAGCGTACAGCGTGCCGTAAAGAAATATAAAGAAAACCATGACGATATCCATAAATTCTATGAAAAGGCCGTATTCCAGCTCAATGATACCCACCCCACAGTGGCAGTGGCAGAGTTAATGCGTATCCTGCTGGATGAGGAGAACCTGGAGTGGGATGAGGCATGGGAGATCACCACAAAGACCTGTGCATACACCAACCACACCATCATGTCCGAGGCTCTGGAGAAATGGCCCATCGAGCTGTTCTCACGCCTGCTTCCGCGTATCTACCAGATTGTGGAGGAGATCAACCGCCGCTTCATCGAAGAGATCAAAAAGGCATATCCGGGCGACAACCAGAAGATCAGAAAGATGGCCGTTATTTATGACGGACAGGTACGTATGGCACACCTTGCCATCGTGGGCAGCTTCTCCGTAAACGGTGTTGCAAGACTGCATACAGAGATCTTAAAGAACCAGGAGTTAAAGGACTTCTACCAGATGATGCCGGGTAAGTTCAACAACAAGACCAACGGCATCACCCAGAGACGGTTCCTGCTCCATGGAAACCCGCAGCTTGCTGCCTGGGTAACCGATAAGATCGGAGATGAGTGGATTACTGATCTTTCCCATATTAAGAAACTGGCTGTTTATGCAGACGATGAAAGGTGCCAGCAGGAGTTCATGAACATCAAGTATCAGAACAAAATCCGTCTGGCTGCCTACATCAAGGAGCACAACGGAATTGAAGTGGATCCCCGCTCCATTTTCGACGTGCAGGTTAAGAGACTTCACGAGTATAAGCGCCAGCTTATGAACATTCTCCATGTGATGTACCTTTACAACCAGTTAAAGGATAACCCCAACATGGACATTGTACCGCGTACCTTCATTTTCGGCGCAAAGGCTGCTGCCGGCTATAAGAGAGCAAAGCTGACTATCAAGTTAATCAATGCGGTTGCTGATGTGGTAAATAACGACAAGTCCATCGGCGGAAAGATCAAGGTAGTATTTATTGAAGACTACCGTGTATCCAATGCGGAGATGATTTTTGCCGCTGCCGATGTGAGTGAACAGATTTCCACTGCCAGCAAGGAGGCATCCGGTACCGGAAACATGAAGTTCATGTTAAACGGAGCTTTGACCATCGGTACCATGGACGGCGCCAATGTGGAGATGGCCGAAGAGGTTGGTGCAGACAATATGTTCATCTTTGGTGCATCCTCCGACGAGATCATCAACTGGGAGAAGAACGGCGGATACAATCCCATGGAAATCTTCAACAACGACCAGGAAATCCGCAGAGTGCTGATGCAGCTCATCAACGGCTACTTTGCACCCCAGGATCCGGAGCTGTTCCGCGATATTTACAACTCCTTACTGAACACCCAGTCCAGCGACCGGGCAGATACCTACTTCATCCTGAAGGATTTCCGCTCCTATGCAGAGGCTGAGGCCAGAATTGATGCGGCTTACCGCGATGAGAAGTGGTGGGCAAAGACTGCCATCTTAAATACCGCAGCCAGCGGCAAGTTCTCCTCTGACCGTACCATCGAGGAGTATGTGGCAGACATCTGGAACTTAAAGAAGATTAAAGTTGAGTTATAAGTTATAGTTCTAAAGGGCGGGCCCGTCTCATAGACTTGTAAAAAGTATGTGAGACGGGCCTTTGTCTGCTGTTTTGGGGATGAAGGACGGATGGGGAGGAAAGATGAAGCGGTTTTTGACGGTGCTCTTTTTCATGGTCATGATTCCCTATGTGACAACGCTTGCGTGGACAGGCCGGCTGGGGGACGGGGATATTACAGGGCTTTCCGAGGAGGAAGGTCCGCGGGTGATTGCAGTACAGAACCAGAGAGAGGTCTCTCTTCCGGTGGAGGAATTCCTGGTCCATGTGCTGGCCGGGCAGATTCCGGCGGAATATGGAAAGGAAACCATAAAGGCCCAGGCGGTGCTTGCAAGAACCTATATTTACAGGGAGATGGATGGGGCCGACAGCATTTACGAAGAGGCTCTGGACATGGATGCCTTAAGCAGGGCCCAGATGGAAAAGCTCTGGGGCAGCAGGGAATTTGCGAAAAATTATGAAAAGCTCACGGAGGCCATTGAAGAGACCAGGGGGCTTTTTCTCACCTATGAAGGGGTTCCCATTGAACCGCTTTTCTGCCGTGCCGGGGCGGGAAGTACCAGAAGCGGCGGGGAAGAGTATCCCTATTTAAAGCAGGCGGAAAGTCCGGGCGATTTGAAGGCGGACGGCTTTTTAAGCCTGGCTGTGTTTTTGCCCCAGAACATGGCGGACAAGATAAACTCCATTCCCGGGGCAGTTCCTGTGGCGGCTTCGGCGCTTCCGGAGGAAATCCAGATTGTGGAGCGGGACGGGGCCGGATATGTAAAGAAGGTGCAGATTGGACAGAAGACATACAGCGGGGAAGAGGTCCAGTATGCCCTGGGGCTTTCCTCCTCCTGCTATTCCTTCGAGGAGCTGGACGGCAAAATCCGTGTGACCTGCAAAGGGATAGGCCATGGATACGGGTTTTCCCAGGCAGGGGCCAACGCCCTGGAGGCGGAAGGATATGATTTTAAAGAGCTTTTAAATTATTATTTCCAGAATGTGGAAATTACAAATTACTGAATAAGAACGTTTCCTTTGGTAAGAATATTACCGAGGTGATAAAACGTGAAAGAGAGAGTAAACCAGCTTTTCAAGGATAAGTTAGTTCTTGTTATGCTTGTGTTGGGCCTGCTGACTATTGTTGCGGCAGCAGGAGCAGTGAAAATCCAGAAGGGGAGCCAGAACATGGAAGAAAGCCCTTACCTGGAAATCAAGGAACCGGAGGGCGTCATTGCCGGGGAGGAGATGGAACCTCCCATGGTGGCAGGAAGCTCCAATGCAGAAGAACCGGCCGAGGAGGCAGGGCTCACCGCAGACAATGCGGTGAATGAAACCATTGTCTACCCGGCAGAAACAGCCAAAGCCAACATGGCGGAGACTCCGGCAAGGGAGGCAGGCGTCATTGCCAATGAGTCCCTGGTCCTCAATTTTACTGAGGCCGATAAGCTCATGTGGCCGGTGGAGGGAAATGTAATTTTAGGATACAGCATGGATACCACCACCTGGTTCCCCACCCTGGAGCAGTACAAATGCAATCCCGCCAATATGATTCAGAGTGATGTGAGCACTCCCGTTTCGGCTCCGGCAGATGCCAGGGTTCTGGAAATCGGAAGCAATGAGGAAATCGGCAATTACATCCGTCTGGACCTGGGAAACGAGTACACGGCCATCTGCGGCCAGCTAAAGGAAATCCCTGTGGTGGAAAATGAGTATCTCCACAAAGGGGATGTGATCGGCTACATTGCCGAGCCCACCAAATACTATTCGGTGGAGGGAAACAACCTGTATTTTGAGCTGCGTTTGGGCGAAAAGCCGGTGGATGCGCTGGACTATCTGGAATAGGAAAATGCATGGAAAAGAGGTGCCTTTCTGGCATCTCTTTTTCTTAAGAAATTGTTCACACAGTATTCGTGAATTGCGGCATAAAATGTGGTATACTTCTTATAGACCGATTACTCTCAAGAATTATGGAGGATTGCATATGGATTACCAATTACTTAAGAAAAATTTTGAAAATCACAGATTCCATACATCTTATTTTAAATCGAAGGAAGAGGCGGCCGCCTACTTAAAAGAGAAGATTCACAAAGAGCTGGTGGGCTTCGGCGGGTCTATGACAGCGAAGGAAATGGGGCTGGCGGATATTTTAAAAGAGGATAATGAGGTGGTTTGGCACTGGCTTTCGGATATGCCGGCTGCGGAGGCGAGACGGAAGGCTATGGAATCCACCGTATATATTTTGAGCGCCAACGGCGTTTCTGAAACCGGAGAGCTGGTAAACATCGATGGTTCCGGCAACCGCCTGGCGGCCAGCCTGTTCGGACCCAAGAAGGTGTATTACATCATCGGAAAAAATAAGATCGCACCGGACCTTAAGTCAGCCATGGACCGGGCCAGAAACACTGCCTGTACAAAGAATGCCATGCGGTTTCAGATAAAGACTCCCTGTGTGGCAAACGGCGGGGACAAGTGTTATGACTGCAACAGTCCGGCCAGAATCTGCAATGCATTTCTGATTCTGGAACGTCCCTGCAGCGGGATGGAAGTGGAGCTGTTGTTTGTGGATGAAGAGCTTGGATTTTAAAGGAGAGGGCATATGAATATACTGTTTTTTCTGACTCCCAAGAGTGAAGTGGCGTATATCTATGATGAAGAGAGTCTGAGACAGGCTCTTGAGAAGATGGAGTACCATAAATATTCGGCCGTTCCCATTTTAAGCAGACAGGGACGGTATGTGGGAACCCTGACGGAGGGGGACCTTTTGTGGTACATAAAAAACCAGTTGAGTCTTAATCTTCAGGAGGCCCAGAGAATCCCGGTGACGGCGGTTCCGAGACGGTCCGACAACTTCCCGGTCAATGCAGACAGCAAAATGGAAGACCTGCTGGACAAGGCCATGAAGCAGAACTTTGTTCCGGTGCTGGATGATGATAAGTCCTTCATTGGCATTGTCACAAGAAAAGATATTTTGAAATATTTCGCCAGGAATATTGAAAAAGCGGAATAAAAGATGGGCGGGGACAATAAAATCCCCGCTCTTTATGGGTCTGGAATTTCCAGAATGTACCGTTCGTAAGCGTTTACGATGGTGGTTTCCTTATACTGCTGGATGCGCTTGGCCAGAGGGTCATAATTTAAGTGCACATGGCCGTGAACCAGATACCGGAGGCTTTGGGAATCCATCATGCTGCGGAACACCTTAAAGCCCGTATGGGTTAGTGAGGGGCCGTCTCCCAAGCCGTACGCGGGGGCATGGGTTAAGAGAATGTCCAGCTTCTTTCCCCGTCCTGCGTGGATTCGGGGCCACAGCTTGACAGCCCGGAAGGTCATCTGGGCCTGGGTATACTGGTGAGGGCCGGGCTTATAACGCATGGAGCCGCCCAGACCTGCAATTCTTAAGCCCTTATAGCAGAAAACCCGGTCTTCAATGCAGATGCAGCCTTCCGGAGGAACGGTCTGGTATATTTTGTCATGGTTTCCATGGACGTAAAGCACCGGGCCATGGGAAAAGGTGGCAAGAAAGGACAGATACCGGGGGTCCAAATCCCCGCAGGAGAGAATCAAATCAATCCCGTCCAGACGGCTGGGTTTAAAGTAATCCCACAGGGCCGGAGCTTCCACGTCCGAAATAACAAGAATTTTCATGTCAGTTCCCTTCTTTGTTCACATGAATTCCCTGGATTTTCACCATGGGAACGGCTTCATCGTACAAATCTTCCATGTCGGGAATGCGGCCAATGATATTATCGGCCAGCCAATCCATTTTTATAATTTCAGCAGGAGACAGACAATCATTTCCTTTGTTTCTGAGCACATGGTTCTGATCGTAAAGATCGCCGGAGAAGATCTGGAATTCTCCGTTTACAATCTGTTTTTTCACCAGATCGATGAGCTTTAAGGTCCGCTCCGGAATGGACTTGGAACAGATCATGTCAATCATGCCGGAGGAAATTCCCCACCAGTAATTTAAGGATTCGCCCATCCGCTCCGGCGCCGTCCGGTTCCAGTTGCCGTTTAAGATGGTCTGTAAAATTCTCTGGTAGAATTTGCCCCAATGCCAGATGGAGGAGGCCAGATTTCCGCCGTTTTCATCGTCCAGGTCATAAAGCCCGTAAAGTCGGGAAGAATGTAAGGGGGCGATCATGTCGCGGCCGGAGATGTGGCTTACCTTGGCATCGGTCAGGATTTTATTGATATTGCAGTTCTTTTCCGTGGACCATACCAGGTGGACCCAGGCTGTGGGATTCACCATTTTTACCCCCAGGGCAAAGGCGTTGATGCTGGCGGGGGTTCCGAAAATGGGGAAGTCGGCAATGTAGCCGATGCGGTCCGTGCGGGTTAAGATTCCTGCCAGCATTCCAATGAGGAACTTGGCTTCGTAAAGCCGTCCGTAATAGGTCCGCAAATGTCCGCTGTATGAATTTAAAGAGCAGTTTAATATTTTAATGCCGGGATATTTGATTCCTGCCTTGATGCTGGGGCCCAAAAACCGCGGGGAAGTGGTGAAAAGCACCGTACACCCATCGGAGACGGCCTGTTCAATGGCTTTCGAGCACTGTTCATCGGTTTCGATGCCGTCATAAACGCGGATTTTAAGCTTTCCGGCCATGTTGTCCTCCAAGTAGAGACGGCCCAGGTTGTGGCCGTAGGTCCAGCTTGAGGTCTCGGCGGTTTTGTAATAGAGGAAACCCACCGTAAGCTTTGGCGCAGCCGGGGCAATAAGTTTCTGGATAATGGCTTTTTCCGGTTCCTTTAAGATCTGGAGAATATTTTTCTCCGGCTCCTCTTCCGGCTGCATGATCACGCTCACATTTTTGTCAAAGGGAAGGGCTTCCAGGTCGTCCCACAGGGAGGTGAGCTGCTTTTTTAAGGTCTCCTGGGATAAATCCACCATGTCCTCATAGCCATATACGTTTAAATAGGCTAAAAATGCATCTCCCACGGTGATGGAAATTTTAGCGCCGCCCTTTTCCTCATAGGCTTTGGTAAAATGTAAAAGGCAGGAAGAAAACAGACGCTTCTCATCCACGCTCCAGGGCTCCCCGAAGGTTTTTCCCATAGCACTGCAAAGGTCATGGAAGCTGCCGGGCTTGGAAAAATAGATGGTATTGATTCCGGTGAAGCGGAAAAAATCCATATATTCGTAATATATCCGAGATTCACTTGTGTCATTGGCAGCGGGGATGATTCTTGTCACATAGCCGGAAACCGTGACGGCGCCGGAGTACTTTAAGACGCTGACCCGTTTGTTTCCTTCTATTATATAGTAGGAATTCATAAACTCGCAGGCAATCACAGGCTCCCGGATGCCCTCGTCAATATGGGATTTATAGAGGGCAGACCATTTGTCGGCAAATTCGGAATTTTCGCTTAAAAGAGGCATGAAGCTGCTGGCAAAGGCCTTGGTACGGCCGGCGGTTTTCGTTCCCACGATGCGTTCAATGGGGATTTCTATGAGTCCCAGATCGCTTTCCCCCACGGTGTCGGCGAAGGGAAGAAGTTCATCCAGTACCTTTAAGTAGGGATATTTTCCTTCAAAGATATCCTGATGGTATGTTTTCTGGGCCATTTTTCTCGCCCTGGTGTAATCAGAAACAGCCATGACTGGCTCCTTTCCGCCCTAGAGGGGCTTGTTTTTTTCCCGCCAGTGGTTGGGGGAGAGATTAAAGATCGTCTTAAAAGCTCTGGAAAAATGAAGCTGGTTCTGGTAGCCGCACATTTTTCCGATTTCGTTGATGGTCATGTCGGAGAATTTCAAAAGCTCCGCTGCCCGGTTCATCCGGTAGTACATTAAAAAGTGCTGTAAGGTCTGGTTGGTGCTTTCCTTAAAAAGCTTCCCCAGATAGTTCCGGTTTAAGTTGCAGAAGGCGGCAATGTCTTCCACGGTGATGGGATAGCTGTAATTTTTCTCAATAAAGGAGATGGCTTCCTTCACGTAGGAGTCCTTCAAGTTCCCGGAGGGCAGCGTCCGCCTGGTGGCAGAGCCGCGGATTAAACCGTCAAAAAACAGATAGAGATGGCCGATCTGGTTGATGCTGGAATTGAAGGGATTGTCCACAATGTGCATGATTTCTTCTTTGATGGTTTCGGCGTATTCCCTTTTTTTGATGCGGTAGATGGGCTGGTCAAAGCCAAGCCCGGCCAGCTCCATGAATTCCAGGGCCTTTACGCCGTCAAATTCCACCCAGGCGTATTCCCAGGGGATGTGTTCGTCTGCGAAGTAGGTGTTGACCTGGTCGGGGCAGATTAAAAAGCCCTGGTTGGCCTCCAGCTTATACTGTTTTGTCACATCGGAGGAATCGTTGGAACTTAAAAAGCCCTTTCCGGAGAACACATAATGGAATAGATAGTGGTTCCTTCTGGCGGGGCCATAGGAATGCATGGGGAGACACTGCTCCCAGCCATACTGATACAGGGTAATATCGATGTTTTTATCGTTGTCAAAGGTGTTAAATTTGTAATTTTTTTCCATAAAGCCCTCCTGAGGTTGGGGTTTCATATACCATAATGTTAGCACATTTATCAAAAAATGTATATATATTTCATTTTGGCATATAAGAATTTTTCTTATTCATAGAACTCCAATTGGGTAAATTGATATAATTTCCTTACAAAATATTTGTACTTCTATACTAAATAAACAAAAGGAGGGAAGCTTGTGAAAAAGCTCAAAAAAGCGTTATTACTGTCAGCCATGTGCGCGCTTGTCGGTATTTCTGCCGGCTGCAGCAAGGGGTCCGCGGACGGTAAGACCCATCTCACATTCCAGATCTGGGACGTGGCCCAGAGAGACGGAATGCAGGCAATCTGCGATGCCTACACAAAGAAGCACCCGGATGTGGTGATCGAAGTGCAGGTAACAAGCTGGTCTGAGTATTGGACAAAGCTGGAAGCGACAGCTATTTCCAATCAGATGCCGGATATTTTCTGGATGCATACCAACGAAATCTTAAAGTATGCAGATTACGGAAAAATCGCCGATCTGACAGACCTCTACGATGAAGAAGATCCGAACTTCTTCAAAGACAATTATTCCGAGGTTTCTCTGTCAAATGTACAGGGAAGTGATGGAAGGTACTATGGTGTTCCCAAGGATAAGGATACCGTAGGCCTTGTTTACAACAGGGAAATGTTTGATGCAGCAGGTGTCTCCTATCCGGATGAAACCTGGACCTGGGACGATCTGTGCGAAGCGTCTCAGAAGATTTACGATGCCACAGGAAAGTACGGCTATATGGCATACGGCGATGACCAGCTTGGCTACTGGAATTTCGTATACCAAAATGGCGGATATATCCTGGCAGAGGACAATATCCACGGCGGCTTCGACAACCAGGCCACCATCGATGCCATGAAGTTCTACATTGACCTTCAGAAAAACGACTGGTGCCCGGACCAGAACTACTTTGCCGAGACCTCTCCCGGTACTGCATTCTTCTCTGAGCAGGGAGCCATGTTCTTTGAGGGTAACTGGAACATCCTAAACGAGATGAAGAACTACCCCAACATGGAAGGAAAATGGGATGTGGCAGTTCTCCCCAAATGCCCCAACCCGGCAAGCGGCGACGGAAGAGCAACCATTTCCAACGGTCTTTGCTACTCCACCTCAGCAACCGGAAAGAACCTGGAAATCGTAAAGGATGTGCTCCGTTTCTTCGGCTCTGAAGAGGGACAGAGAATCCAGGGTGAGTCCGGTGCAGCCATCCCGGCATACAATGGACTGGAGCAGACATGGGTAGGCGTATTTGATCAGTTTGACTATAAGTTAAACGTGACCTGCTTCACCGACATGTTTGAGTACAGCATACAGTCTGTCAACAACAAATACCGTCCCACATGGAAAACGGACGTTTCTGAGAACCTGTTAAAGATCTATTCCGGCCAGATCACCTTTGAGGACGGAATGAAGATATTCCAGGACGCGATCAATACCGCGGCTGAGGATGATTAAGGAAGGAGGCACATTATGGCAAACGGCAAAGCAAAAGCAAGCAAACATGCGAAATCCGAGAGTATGTGGGCCTATATCATGGTGGCTCCCACCATCATCGGACTTCTGGTGTTAAATATTTATCCGTTCATCGATACCATTAAACTGAGCTTTTCAAAGACCAGACCCTTTGGACTTTATGAGCTTCGCGGAATCGAGAACTATGTGAAGATGTTCCAGAGCGCAGAGTTCTGGCGCGCCAACCTGAATACTCTGTATTTCTGCTTACTGACCGTACCGTTAGGAATTTTCCTTTCCCTGGTGGTTGCAGTTATGTTAAACACAAAGATCAAAGGAAGAACCTTCTTCCGTGCCGTATTCTTCTTACCGATGGTTGTGGCTCCCGCCGCAGTGGCCATGGTATGGAAGTGGATTTTCAACACGGAGTACGGTATCATCAATACACTCCTGGCCCACAAGGTCAACTGGATTACAGACCCCAATATCGTTATGATCACCTGCGCCATCGTGGCCATCTGGTCCGCCATCGGTTACGATGCAGTGCTTCTCCTTTCCGGACTTCAGAACATTTCCAAGTCCTACTATGAAGCAGCAAGCCTGGACGGAGCCACAAAGCTCCAGCAGTTCTTCCATATTACGCTGCCGATGGTTTCCCCCACGCTGTTCGTAGTTATGATCATGAGACTGATGTCCTCCATCAAGGTATACGATTTGATTTACATGATGATTGAGGAAGCAAACCCGGCACTGACAAGCGCCCAGTCCTTAATGTACTTATTCTACCGTGAGTCTTATATTTCCGGCGACCGCGGCCTTGGTTCTGCTGTGGTAATCTGGACCGTAGCTCTCATTGGTCTTGTGACTGTGGTACAGTTCTGGGGCCAGAAAAAGTGGGTAAATTACGAGGTATAAAGAAAGGAGGAAATTATGAACTCATCATTAGAAAGATCCAGAAAAATCCGGACAGCCGGTACGTATGCATTCTTTATTATCGGCTCCATCATTATGATTTTCCCGTTTGTATGGATGTTCCTTACAAGCTTTAAGAGCGTAGAAGAGAGTATGATTATTCCTCCTACAATTCTCCCGGCCGCATGGCAGACCAAAAACTACACCGATGCAACCGCATCCCTGCCGTTTCTTGCACTGTATAAGAACACATTCTTAATGATCTTCTGGCGTGTGGTATGTGCAGTGGTGTTCTCCTCCATGGCAGGCTATGCATTTGCAAAGCTGAATTTCAAGGGAAAGAATGTATTGTTCTCCCTGGTTTTAATCCAGATGATGCTTCCCTCCCAGATTTTCATTACACCGCAGTATCAGATGCTTGCAAAGCTGGGTCTTACAAACTCCATCTTCGGCCTGGTATTCCCGGGTCTGGTAAGTGCTTTTGGTACCTTTTTCTTAAGACAGGCGTACATGGGAATTCCCGATGAGATTTCCGAGGCCGCTTACCTGGATGGCTGCAACCAGTGGCAGGCGTTCGTAAAAGTAATGGCGCCCCTCACCAAGTCCTCCATGGCAGCTCTGGCCGTATTCACAGCCGTGTTCGCATACGGAGACCTGATGTGGCCGTTGATCGTTAATACAGACCTGAACATGATGACACTTTCCTCCGGTCTTGCAACTTTAAGAGGACAGTTCAGCACCAACTTCCCGGTTATGATGGCAGGTTCCTTACTGGCCATGATTCCGATGGTAGTTCTGTATCTGTTCTTCCAGAAGCAGTTCATCGAAGGTGTTGCTATGACAGGCGGTAAATAAAAGATAGGAAATAAAAGCGTATGGCAATCAGATATAATGCGGACAGCAAGACTTTTATACTGGAAACGCAGGACAGCTCTTATCTGATGAAGGTCAGCAGATATGGAAATTTGCTGCACCTGTATTACGGTGATAAAATTTCTGATGAAAACCTGGATTACCTGATTAAGGTTCATGACCGCGGCTTTTCACCGAATCCCAATGAGGCAGGCAACGACAGAACCTTTTCTCTGGACTACCTGGCTCAGGAGTATTCCACCGACGGAAAGGGAGACTACCGGATTCCCAGTATTGAAGTGGTCAACAAGGACGGAAGCCAGATTTTCTCCGGAAAATTCTCCGGCTATGAAATTTATAAAGGAAAATATACGGTAAAAGGAATGCCCTCCCTGCGGATTGCCTCCGGCGATTCCGTGGAGACGCTGGAGATCCGGTTAAAAGACCGGGAGAGCAGTGTGGAGGTGATTCTCTGTTACAGTGTATTTGAAGAGAAAAATATCATCACCAGAACCGTCCGTCTTGTGAACGGAGGGAAGGAAGAGATCCGGTTAAAGAAGCTGATGTCCATGACCATGGACTTTAAGGATTCAGACTATGATCTCATCACCTTCGACGGAAGACATACCATGGAACGGGAATTCACACGGATTCCGGTCCAGTACGGAATCCACTCCATCGGCAGCGGACGGGGAACCTCCTCCCACCAGCACAATCCATTTATGATCGTGTGCGACAGGGGAGCAGGGGAGGACCATGGAAGATGCTACGGGTACTCTTTGGTTTACAGCGGAAACTTTGTGATGGAAGCGGAAAAGGACCAGTTTAAACAGCTTCGTGTCAACGCAGGAATCCATCCGGGACATTTCACTTTTTTGGTGGGCCCCGGAGAGGAATTCCAGGCACCGGAGATCGTTTTAGCCTACTCCGGAAGCGGCTTTGCAAGGCTTTCCCACCTGTATCATGATGTGTATCGCCAGAACATGTGCCGGTCTCCCTTCACAAAAAAAGCCAGACCAGTACTTATCAATAGCTGGGAAGCTGCCTACTTTGACTTTGACGATGAAAAGCTCATAAGCATTGCCAGAGAGGCTGTGGACATGGGTGTGGACCTGTTTGTTCTGGATGACGGATGGTTTGGAAAGCGGAACGATGACAATTCCGGCCTTGGAGACTGGGAGGCCAACCGGACCAAGCTTAAAAACGGAATTTCCGGCTTGTCGGAGGAAATCCATAAGCTGGGACTGAAGTTCGGTATCTGGATTGAGCCGGAGATGGTTTCTGAGGACAGTGACCTTTACAGGGAACATCCCGACTGGTGCTTAAAGGTGCCGGGACGGCCCATGACAAGGGGACGGAACCAGCTTGTACTGGATTTGTCCAGACGGGATGTCTGTGATTACCTGATTACGGCGATCAACGGAATCCTTTCCGAGGCGCAGATCGAGTACGTGAAGTGGGACATGAACCGCAGCATCACCGATGTGTGGTCCGGACTTCTTCCGGCTGACAGGCAGAGAGAGGTTTCCCACCGGTATATCCTGGGGCTCTACTACATCATGGACGAAGTGATTTTAAAGCATCCGGAGGTGATCTTCTGCGGCTGCTCCGGCGGAGGCGGAAGATACGATGCGGCCATGCTTTACTACCAGCCGCAGATCTGGTGCAGTGACAATACGGATGCCAAGAGCCGGCTGAAAATCCAGTACGGAACTTCCTTTGGATATCCCGTCAATATGATGGAATCCCATGTTTCCGTGTGTCCCAACCATCAGACAGGAAGAATTACCCCCATCGGCACAAGAGGAATTGTGGCCATGGACGGAATTTTAGGATATGAGCTGGATTCAACCAAATTGAGTGCAGAAGAAAAGAAAGTCTGCAAGGAGCAGATCAGATTCTATAAAAGGAATTACAGGCTCATTGCAGAAGGTGATTATTACAGGCTGACCAGTCCCTATGAAAATAAGAATTTCACGGCCTGGCAGCATGTTTCAAAAGACAGGCGGAAATCCCTGGTAAGCCTGGTGCTGACCGACAAGGAATGCAACGATGCCCAGAGATACTTAAAATTAAAGGGTCTCGAGCGGGAGGCAACATACAGGATTGAGGGGCAGAAAGGCAGGTATTCCGGCGCGCTCCTCATGAATGCAGGAATTCCGGTTCCTTTTGAGCTGAACGAGTATGAAGGCGTACAGTTTATATTAAAGATGGTATGATTTTTTTAAAATTCCATGAGGTGAGATATGAGAGATGTTGTTTTTGAATGGTATATTCCATATGTTCCGGATAAGAAGAAGCAGCTCATAAAGGCTGTCACGATTTCAGCGGCCATTGTATTTTTTATTGATGCCATCTTCTTCGCAGCGGGAATGCTGTTCCTTTCCATTGCTCTGGCAGTGACCGGATTCTTTGTGTTCCGGAGCTGGAACTTTGAATATGAGTATGTGTATGTGAACGGGGATTTCACGGTATCAAAAATCATCCGCAAGTCAAAACGCAAGGACGTGTATCATGTGTTCCGGGTGGATATGGAGGACTTCGTGAAGGGCCGGGCCCAGGCAGACGGGAGAACAACGGTGGATTTAACCTCCGGACGCCCCAATGTGCCGGTCTATACCATCAAAGCAAAAGGCCAGGCAGTATATATCGAACCATCAGAGGAATTTGTGGAAGAAATGAAAAAATATTATCATGCCCAATCGTATCATGGATAAACGGACGGTGTTAAAAATGGCTGAAAAAACCTTATTTCAAAAAAGACTGGAAAAACATTATGATGAACTGAAATGGCTTTACTGCGAGCTCTATGAGGGAGGAATGGAACGGTTCCTGGAACTCTGTGAAGGCTTAAAGGCCAGATTTGAGGAACGGCCGGAGGATTTAAAGGCGCTCGATGAAAAAAGAGAGGCAGATCCCGGCTGGTACAAGAAAAACGACATGTCCGGCATGATGATGTACGTGGATGCCTTTGCCGGAACTTTAAAGGGTGTGGAAAAGAAGCTTGGCTATATTGAGGACTGCGGTGTGAATTACATCCACCTGATGCCCCTTCTGGACTCTCCTGCAGTGAAAAATGACGGCGGGTATGCAGTATCGGATTTTACAAAGGTGAAGCCGGAGTTAGGCACCATGGAGGACCTGGCGGGACTGGCCAGGGAGTGCCATAAGAGGAACATAAACCTCTGCCTGGACTTCGTCATGAACCATACTTCTGAGGAGCACCAATGGGCCAAGCGTGCAAGAAAAGGAGAGAAGGAATACCAGGACCGGTACTTCTTCTATGATACCTATGACATCCCGGCCCGGTTTGAGGAGACCTGCCCCCAGGTATTCCCCACAACGGCTCCCGGAAATTTTACATGGCTGGAAGATACAAAAAAATTTGTGATGACCACCTTTTACCCGTACCAGTGGGACTTAAATTACCAGAATCCGCTGGTCTTCAACACTATGGTGGACTGTCTTTTGAACCTTACCAACAAGGGCATTGACATCATCCGCATTGATGCGGTGCCCTACATCTGGAAACGGCTTGGAACCAACTGCAGAAATCTTCCGGAGGTACATAATATTGTCCGTATGATGCGGATGATTTGCGAGATTGTGTGTCCCGGAGTTCTGCTCCTTGGGGAGGTTGTGATGGAGCCGGCCAAGGTGGTTCCCTATTTCGGAACCGTGGAGAAGCCTGAGTGCCATATGCTCTACAATGTAACAACCATGGCAACCACATGGCATACGGTGGCCACCAAGGATGTATCCCTGTTAAAGCGCCAGATGGAGAT
This sequence comes from Clostridium sp., assembly GCA_021770825.1. Classification (GTDB taxonomy): domain Bacteria; phylum Bacillota; class Clostridia; order Lachnospirales; family Lachnospiraceae; genus CANRXD01. Next base: position 146,925 of record JAETQD010000006.1, read on the forward strand.
CGTGAGCAGCCTGCCGAGAGAGTACGTGTTCTTAAACTATTTAAGATGCCACGACGACATCGGCTGGGGGCTGGAGTATGACTGGCTGAGGAATCAGATGATCGACGAAGTGGCCCATAAGAAGTTTTTAAACAGCTATTTTACGGGCGGATGCTTTGATTCTGAATCCAGAGGCGAGCTGTATAACGATGACCCCACATCCGGCGACGCAAGGCTCTGCGGAACCACCGCTTCCCTCTGCGGAGTGGAGACGGCTCTTAAGAGAAACGATGAGGAAGGTTTGAAACGGTCGGTGGCCTGTGATCTGATGCTTCACGGCTACATGCTGACCCAGTCCGGGATCCCTATGATTTACAGCGGGGATGAGATTGGCCAGTTAAATGACTATGGATACAAAGAGGTGGAACGGAAAGCAGATGATTCCCGGTACGTGCACAGAGGCGCCTTTGACTGGGAGAAGGCCAGACTCCGCAGGGAGGAGGGCACAGTCCAGAGGACGCTCTTTGAGGGAATCAAAAAGCTTTCGGATATCAGAAAGACCCGCAAGGTATTTTTAAACGAGGCGGCGGTATCCACCAGGGAAACCTACGATTCTTCGGTCCTGTGTCTGGTAAGAGAGCTGGACGGAGAAAAGCTGGTGGCGCTGTTCAATTTTGCCCCCTGGGGCAGGACAGCCTGGATTAACGAGGACGGCATGTACCATGATCTGCTGTCCGATGAAAGGCTGGAAGCAAAAGGAGTGCCGATGCCGCCTTATGCAGTGCGGTGGATGGTAAAGGAGTCATAGACAAATCAATTGAAAATCAGATGTGCGGAGCGTACGCACAGAATGGAGGAAAGATATGGCAAGTGTTCAGTTAAAGCATGTATGCAAAAAGTATCCCAACGGTTTTGAGGCCGTTAAGGATTTTAACCTGGATATTCAGGACAAAGAGTTTATCATTTTCGTAGGACCGTCCGGCTGCGGTAAGTCCACCACACTCCGTATGGTTGCCGGTCTTGAGGACATCTCCTCCGGTGAATTAATCATCGACGGCAAGGTAATGAACGATGTGGAGCCCAAGGACAGAGATATCGCAATGGTATTCCAGAGCTATGCTCTGTATCCCCACATGAGCGTATACGACAACATGGCCTTCTCCTTAAAGCTTAAAAAGGTTCCGAAGGACGAGATCGATAAAAAGGTCCGCGATGCAGCCAGAATCCTGGATCTGGAGCACCTGCTTGACAGAAAGCCCAGAGCTCTTTCCGGCGGTCAGAGACAGCGTGTGGCCATGGGCCGCGCCATCGTAAGAAGTCCCAAGGTATTCTTAATGGATGAGCCGCTTTCCAACCTGGATGCCAAGTTAAGAGGCCAGATGCGTGTGGAGATTTCCAAGCTTCACCAGAGACTGGGCAGCACCATCATCTACGTAACCCATGACCAGACTGAGGCCATGACCCTGGGAACCAGAATCGTCGTTATGAAGGACGGCGTGGTTCAGCAGATCGATACCCCCCAGAACCTTTATGATCATCCGTGCAACAAGTTCGTTGCAGGCTTCATCGGTTCCCCGCAGATGAACATGATCACTGCCGATGCCGTGGAGGAAAACGGCGAAGTGATTCTTAAATTTGCAGGCCAGAGCATTGCCCTCAACGCAAACCGCGCCAAAGCCTTAAAGGACGGCGGCTATATCGGAAAGAAAGTGGTTCTTGGAATCCGTCCGGAGGATATCCATGACAGCGAGGAAGATCTTAAGAAGTTTGCCAAGTCTTCCTTTGAGGCTGAGATTAAGGTATATGAGATGCTGGGCGCTTCCACTCTTCTTTACTTCAACATCGAAGAGACCGGCTGGGTGGCATCCGTAGACGCGAAGACAAAAGCCAGAACAGGCGATACGGTCCGCTTCGCAATGGATACCGATAAGATTCACATTTTCGATCACGAGACCGAAAGAACCATCGTGGATTAAAAATATGACATAAGTCCTCCCAAAGGAGACTTAAGCTTCCCTTGACGGCGAAGTTTGGGTCTCCTTTTTTTACAGAATTCTGTGCCGGGAAAAGAACTGGCGCATAGGTTATTATTATAAACCGAAAGGAGAAACACGTATGGTTTGTAATAATCAGGCTGGCTTTTTCGCCGGGACGTCCGCACCGCTTCCTGCGTCCGGCTGCGCGGGAGAATTTCCCGGCGCCCGGTATCCGGTGGGCATGGGATATGTTCCCATGCAGCCCTGGGAAACGCCGTATCCGCTAAACAGGGCTCTGATGGCAGGGACCATTTTCCCGTCCCTGGATTATCCGTTTGTTGTGGGGAGGTGCAGGAGATGATGAATATGAACTGTGGTATGGCGCCGCAGAATATGCAGCCCGGCATGGGCTGCGGCATGCAGCCGGGAAGCTGCCCCGTAAGAATGGGAATGATGCAAAATCCCGGGGGCCAGGATACCAGGTGTATGTTAAGACGCCAGATCGACGAGGCAAGCTTTGCCATGGACGATGCCCACTTATTCCTGGACACCCACCCGGACGATGCCGCGGCCTTTCAGTATTTTAAGAACGCTGTGGCCTTAAGGCAGAATGTGGTGGATGCCTATGAGCGTCAGTTCGGCCCCATCCAGGTGGAAGACGCCGTAGGGAATACCTGGAACTGGGTGACAGAAAAATGGCCGTGGGAAGGAGACTGCTAGGATGTGGAGATATGAGAAGCGATTGCAATATCCGGTAAACATTAAGGAACCAAATGCACAGATGGCGCAGTTTATATTAAGCCAATACGGCGGCCCCGACGGTGAGATGGGCGCTTCCATGCGCTATCTGGCCCAGCGCTATACCATGCCCTTCGGTGAGCAGAAGGCAGTGCTCACTGACATTGCCACAGAGGAGCTGGGGCACATGGAGATCATTGCAGCCATTGTCCACCAGCTCACCAGGGGCCTTTCCGCCGATGAGCTGGTAGAACAGGGCTTTGGCCCCTATTATATTGATCACACGGCCGCCATCTGGCCCCAGTCAGCCGGAGGAGTGCCCTTCAGCTCCACGGAATTCCAGTCCAAGGGCGATCCCATTACCGATCTTTTTGAAGACCTTGCAGCAGAGCAAAAAGCCAGAAGCACCTACGACAACATTCTGCGCGTCGTGAAGGATCCGGAGGTATGTGACCCCATCCGGTTCTTAAGAAAGAGAGAAATCATACATTTCCAGCGGTTTGGTGAGGCGCTGACCGGACTTCAGGACCGTCTGGACAGAAGAAATTTCTATGCCTTCAATGTGAGCTTTGACAAGATGCCGGACCGCCCGGATACGGGAAGCTGCGGCTGTGCGGACTGATGCATAGAAGATAGAAAAAAGCCTGGTATCTGCTGTTTTAAACACAGATATCAGGCTTTTTGGCATCAGTCTGAAAGCGAAACCGCTTTAGTTACCGCTGCCTCAGGACATCTTATAGTGGAAGGAATCACAGTCGGTACATTCCTTCTGGGTCGGATTCTGCTCATGGGTTCCCACATGGATTCTTTCTAAGGTGCAGTAATCCACGGTTCCCGCATGGTGTACGCAGTTGTGAATGGAGCACTGGATGCAGTCGTTCTTTCCCTGGTTCATCATATTCTCACCACCTTTTTTTCTGTGATGGTTTTAGTATGTCCCGAAACAGAGAAATGATAATGGAAGAATTTAGTAAGACGAGAAAATCCTTGTGAAAACCTCCAGAATAAAAAGATCATCGTGGCGGTCCAGGGATAAATTGGTCAGAGTCTCAATTTTTTCCAGCCGGTACAGCAGGGACTGGCGGTGGATATGAAGATTTCTGGCGGTCTGGCTGGTGTTGTAGTTGGTACGGATAAATTCCGTCAGGGTTTTCAGAAGCCCCACATCGGAAGAGGCATCGTATTCCAGAAGTTTTGCCAGGGTTTCTCTGGCGCTTTCGCGGATTTTGGGGTTCTCTGCCAGTGCTGAGACGATCAGGGATTTTTTCGTATCTTTATAAGTGAAACGGGAACCGGCGTTTTTATCATTGAGGCAGTACTGGAGTGCCAGGGCGGCATTTTTATGGAGTCTTGAAAAGTCACAGGGACCGTTTGGGCTCTCACTGATTCCCCACCATAGGCGGAGGGAGGGAAAGGCTTCGCAAATCCTGCTTTCTGCGGAATCAATGAAAAGTCCGATTCCTTTTTCCGGAGAAACAGCCGCGTGTTCCAGAAACAGGAGAAACTTCATATTCAGACTGGCAGCCATCACAGAGCGGTTCTGGTCATGGCCGGTCTGAAGAAAGATTTTCTCTATTTTAGAAGTGTTCTGGACTGCCAGGGCAGAATATTCCCGGACATGGAGGGATGCCGGAAATTCGGCCTGCATGAGGATGCAGGTGTAGGGTTTGCTCAAATCAAATCCCAGATAGGTTCCCTGACGCATCATTTCATCGAAGGAAGAATAATTTCCGGCGACCAGATTGCGGACAAAGTCGTTTTTCAGCCGGGCAGCCGTCAGCTCCTCAATCCGCTGGCGGTTGAACCAGAGGGATAAAGGAAAGGCTGCATATTTTTCTAAAAGCTCCCGGGTCTCATAGGAAGTTTCCTGCTCCTCTTTCATATAGAGAAGGAGCTTTCCCACCGCAGTGCCGTTTATGAGGATGTCCGCTGTTTTGCATGATGAGGAAGAAAAATCGTCCTCTGTCATGCCCTCAGGGGATGGAGGGATGCCGGTTCCAAGCACAGTACCGGATAGATCGGTGATTTCGCTGGCGCAGCCAAAGGCACGGCTGATCTGCCCGGCGGCACGGTCCAGAGGTTCCCCGTCGAAGAACAGGTTAAACAGGGTATTCTGGATTTCTTTAAAAACGGAAAGCTCTTTTTCGCGGATGGCGTCTAAAAGAGATGCCTGAATCACAGAAAAACGGTATCTCCAGGGAATCAGGAAAATGGGGAGGGAAATGGAGTCCGCATAGGACTTTACCATATCGGGGAGGGAGAAGCGTTCGTTCCGGAAGGAAAAGATCACGGCAGCAGCCCGTGACTGCCCTGCTTCCCGGATAAACTGGAGAAGGAGTTCCGGATTGGTTTCCATGCCGATTCCGGTGGAAAGGACGATTTCATCGGGCTGGACAAAATTATCCAGTGTAATTTCCTGCACAGAGGCGGATTTCACCGGGATTCCAGAAAAATCCAGGGCACTGGTGAGAAGCCGGATTCCCGGGGCCATCTGGCTGTTTAAAAAATCAGATAAGGTGTAGTTCATGGGGTGCTCCTTCTATTGTCTGCATATTTGGACAGGGGTGAATTGGCGCAGGTATAATATCCAACGATATTATACCATGACCATCCAGGGCAATACAAGGATGAGGTGTACAGTTTGTATGAAAAATATTGATAAAATACCTTATAAAATGTATGTTGAAGCTGCGGGCGGACTGTGATAGGATGAAACCGAATTTGAGGAAGCGGGGAGATTTTTATGTTGAGAGCCTTGTTTGTGGATTTTGTGGGATCTTTACTCATCGGTATCAGCGTGGTTGTTTTTGCCGTGGGTGCCAATTTTACACCGGGCGGAATCACCGGGTTTGCCATTCTTGTGAATTACCTGAGCGGTTTGCCTGTGGGTGCCACGATCATCTGCATGAATATTCCTATTATTCTGGTGAGCTACCGGCTGCTGGGACGGGAATTTTTCCTGCTTTCCGTAAAGACCATGGTGATCAGTTCCCTGTTTATTGATTATGTGGTCTGCTATCTTCCGGCATTCACAGGAAGCCGGTTTACTGCCTCCGTACTTGCGGGAGCCTTTGCGGGAATCGGTTATGCCCTGATTTTCATGCAGAATTCTTCCACCGGGGGAACGGATTTTCTGATTATGGCTGTGAAGCAGCTAAAGCCCGGATTGTCCGTGGGACAGATTACCCAGGTGATCGATGGAAGCGTAATTCTCATTTCCGGCTTTGTATATAAAGATATCGATGCACTGATTTATGGAATTATCTATACCATTGTTACAAGTTTGATGATTGACGCTGTTATTAAAGCGTTCGGAGCAGCCAGAATGCCCCGGCCTTTAAAACAATTTTTCGTAGTAAAAGCATTATAAGCCATGTGTGAATGGACGCTTTTGACAGAGAACAGGTAGGGACGGCCTGCTGTCAGAAAGCGTCCGTTTGCGTTGCAAAGGCGGCAGAGGTCTGTTATACTGTATGAAGGCCCCAGAGGCCAAAATGCAAACGGAGGACAGCTATGGTATACTTTTTACAGGGATTGACCATGGGGCTCGCTTACGTGGCGCCCATCGGTCTCCAGAACTTATTTGTGATCAATTCTGCACTGACCCATACCAGGCGCCGTTCCCTTTTAACGGCCCTGATTGTCATTTTTTTTGATGTGACCTTAATGTTCGCCTGCTTTTTTGGAGTAGGTGCCGTCATGCAGCGGTACCAATGGCTCCAGATGGTGATTTTATTTGCAGGAAGCCTGATCGTTATTTACATAGGAATCAGCCTTCTGCGGGCCAAGGCATCGGAGCCGGGTCTGGAGGGAACCGACATGTCGGTAAAAAAGACCATATCCACTGCATGCATTGTAACCTGGTTTAATCCCCAGGCAATTATCGACGGCACCATGATGTTCGGAGCCTTCCGTGTGACGCTTCCGGCTTCTCAATCCATACCCTTTGTTCTGGGTTCGGCCTCGGCCTCCTGCCTGTGGTTTTTCGGAGTCACCCTCTTAATCTCTGTCTTTCAGAGCAGATTCAATGCAAGGGTTCTCCGGGGAATCAATGTGGTCTGCGGAACCGTCATCATTTTTTACGGGCTCAAACTGTTTTTAAGCTTTGTGGGGATGGTCATGTAACGGTTTTTTGCTTTACAGAAGATAGCGGAAAAGTTATAATAAAAGTACAATCAAACTGCAGATTCCGCAGAAAAAGGAGAGCAATATGACGGATAAAGAAATGAAAGAACGTATCAATCGCAGCCGTGAACTGGTCCGGTGGTCCGGCGAAGCCTATGAGTCCGACCAGACATTAAAGCGTCCGCAGCCGCCGTTGGTAAAGGCTGCAATGAGCAGTGAAGCGATTTCACTTCCGAAAAATTTTGATGACCTGCCCATGAAAAACGACTTTGTGCGTATTTTATATGACCGCCGCAGCAACCGTGTTTTCACAGGAGAGTCCATGGATCTTCTGACCGTGTCCTTCCTTTTGTGGGCCCAGCAGGGAATCAGAGGCATCCGCGGAAACAATTATGCCACACTCCGCACCGTTCCCAGCGCCGGTTCCAGACACCCCTTTGAATGCTATCCGCTGGTTTTACATGTGGACGGCTTGAAACCAGGCCTGTATCACTATCTTCCCATGGAACATAAGCTGGAGCTTCTCCGGGAGATCGATCCGGAAGACGAGGCTTTAAAGGAGCAGGTGGTCCAGTCGGTCAGCAGGCAGAAATGGGTGCTGAAAGCCAATGTTATCTTCTATTACAGCATTGTGCCTTATCGCGGAGAGTGGAGGTATGCTTTCAATGCCCACCGTGTCATGATGATCGACGCCGGACATGTGACACAGAATCTGTACCTGGCATGCAGTGCCTTAAACCTGGGAACCTGCGCCATTGCTGCCATGGATTCCGACCAGGCGTCCGAACTTTTCTCCCTGGATGGAGAGGAAGAGTATATTTTCTACTGCTCTCCGGTGGGGACCGTGTCGGCTGAGAATGAAGATAAGGAACAGGAATTTTATGCGTTCCTGAAAAAATCATAAAGGGACTGCCCTGTTTTTGGAATGAAACACTCCGGAATGTTTTGGCATTCCGGGGTTTTTTTACTATACAAGAGGTTCTGGCTTGTGAATAAAAATTCAAAGCCGGACGATCATGGACAAGGAGAACTCCAAAACCGTCATGGAGGTTTGGGTATGTGACGAACCTGAAAAAACGGGATAAAATTTATAAATTCATTGGAACGGAAGTATGGATTTTTTAAATACGTCATGGGAGCATCGATGGATTTATGAAAAAATATACTATATTTTTGTATATGAAAGTTAAGTAAGAAATACTTTACTGTACCTTTGATAATAAATAATCAACAAAAAAATGAGATTAAAACTTGAACTATTTGTGTATTTATGATATGATATGAGAAAATGACGAGAGGAATCCGCAAAAAAGCGGTGATTCTGTCAGGAAAGGACAGGATTCCCTGTACCTGATACCCTTTAACCGATGCATCTGGTCTTTGACCATGCAAATAAAATTATGAGGTGAGAGATTATGACAAAAAAACTTATGCGCGGCTTAGTACCTGCACTTGTGTTGTCCCTCGCTGTTGGTCTGTTTGCAGGCTGCAGCTCCAGCAACAACAATTCGCAGTCCGCAGCTCCGGCACAGAGTGAAGCAGCCGGCAGCGACAACAGCTCCAGCGGCGGAAGCTCAGGCGGAGCAGCAACCTCCGGCGGAGCAGCAACCTCCGGCAAGGATTCTTTAATCATTGCAACAGCCAATGAGACTCCCAGTGTTACCACAAACCTGCACAACGCAGTAGCTGGCGACTATCTGAACAACATGACTCATAACGGCCTGTTCTACACAAGCGATGACTTATCCCCGCAGCCGGCTCTTTGCGAATCTTACGAGATCGTAAGCGACACTGAGTGGTTATTCCATCTGAAACAGGGCGTTAAGTTCCACAATGGCGAAGAGATGACTGCAAAGGACGTTAAGGCTTCCCTTGAGCTTTGTAAGGAATCCCCGCAGGTACAGCAGTATGGTAACTCTACTGGTACCATCGAAATCGTTGATGATTACACAATCAAAATCACAACTGACGGCCCGCAGTCCGGTCTTCTTTCCGACCTCTGCCACCATGGTAATGCAATCCTTCCAGCAGACCTGATCGAGAGCGGCCATGACTTCAACAAAGAGCCGATCGGTACTGGCCCATATAAATTAGTTGCATGGAACAAGGGCGAGAGCCTTGAATTTGAAGCCAACGAAGACTACTGGGACGGCGCTCCGGCAATCAAGAAGGTTGTTTGGAAAGTTATCCCGGAGGGTTCCTCCAGAACAATGGCTCTTGAGGCTGGCGAAGTTGACCTCATCATCGAAGTTGAGACAACAGACCTTGCTCGTTTACAGGACAATCCTGACATCACTGCATTCAGTGAGGCTGGTACTTCCCATAACTGGATGATGATCAACAATGAAAAGGCTCCGTTCGACAACGTCGATTTCCGTCGTGCAATCGCTTCCTGTATCGATAAGAACGCCGTTATCCAGGTTGCTCTTAACGGTACTGGTTCCGTATCCGACAGCATGACTCCGGACTGCTTCCCGGGTGTTGTATCCGATGGCGCTCCGTCTTATGATGTTGAGAAGGCAAAAGAGTACTTTGCTGCTTCCGGTTTAAATCCGGCTGACTGCGGTTTCGCAGTTATCTGCTCCGATGATACCAAGCTTCGTGTAGGCCAGGTTATCCAGAGCTGTATCAAAGACGCTCTTGGCGTTGACATTACTCTTGAGTCCATGGACCTTGCTACATACCTTGACGTAACTGCAACTGGTGACTACCAGGCAGCTATCGGCGGTTACACCTCCAGCAGCTTATTAGCATATGTACAGGGCGTTTACCACTCCAAGTCCATCGGCGGTTCCAACAAGACACGTACCAACGATGCTAACATCGATGCACTTATTGATAAGCTTCAGGCTACACTTGATCCGGAAGAGAACACAAAGGTTGTTACTGAGCTTGCAAAGGCTCTTAACGAGCAGTGCCCGCAGGTTCCGTTATATCTGAGAAATAACGTTCGTGCATACAACTCCGGTCTCCAGGGCTTCAATGTAAACGCTGGCGGCAGCACTTACTATCAGCGCATGAGCTGGGGCAGCAACTAATCATTGCAGCAGCTAAAACTTGTAAGTAACTTGTAAATGCAAAAGGCAGGGATTTGCCCTGATGGGCAAATCCCTGCCTTTTGATTAAAATAAGTAGAGGGGAGAGGATCGCACCATATGATCAAGTTTATCATTAAACGTCTTGTGGCACTGATTCCGGTTTTACTCGGTGTTTCACTGCTTGTATTTTTTATCCTTGATTTGGCTCCTGGTGATCCTGCAAAAACTGCTCTTGGTGAGCAGGCACGTCCCGAAGAGATCGAGGCGTTCCGAGAAGAGATGGGGTTAAATAATCCGTTTTTTGTCCGTTATGCAGATTATATGCTTGGACTGGTTCAGGGTGATCTTGGTACATCCTACAAAACACTTGACCCGGTTGGCCAGGAGGTTTGGGCTCGTTTACCAAACACCGCTATGTTGGCTCTTACATCGACCGTAGTTGCTATTCTGTTAGCACTTCCATTGGGTATTATTGCCGCTATCAAACAAAACACGTTGTTTGACGGTATCAGTATGTTTATATCATTGATAGGTATTTCAATGCCGGTTTTCTGGATGGGACTTCTTTTAATCCTTCTGTTCTCTGTAAAACTTGGCTGGTTCCCGGTAGCGGGGGCAGATCAGGGAATTAAGAGTCTGGTACTCCCATCATTTGCCCTTGGCTTTATGCATATGGCCTCCATCGCCCGTACAACACGAAGCTCTATGCTTGAGACAATCCGTCAGGATTATATCCGTACCGTACGTGCAAAGGGTCTTCCGGAGAAGGAAATAATTCTGCGTCACGCTCTGCGTAATGCATTGATTCCTACAACAACCGTTATCGGTTTACAGATTGGTTCCATGCTTGGCGGTTCCGTTCTTACTGAGAGTGTATTCTCCTGGCCGGGAATCGGACGTTATATGATCCAGTCCATCCAGGGCCGTGATATTCCGTCTGTTATGGGATGTATTATTATCTTTGCGCTCAGTTTCGCAATTATTAACCTGATCGTTGACCTGATTTACGGATTTATCGATCCGCGTATCAAAGCACAGTATAAGTAAGGAGGGGAAAGATAATGAGCAATGTTTCTGTAAAGAAAAAAAGCCAGATTGCTGATGTGTGGAAACGTTTGTGCCGCAATAAAACAGCTGTTCTTGGTCTTGTTATTTTTGGTTTGCTGGCATTAATGGCAATTATTTCTCCGATTGTATTGGACTATGAAACGCAGGTGATTAAGGCCGATTATTCCAGCACGCTTCAGGCTCCGTCAGCCGCCCACTGGTTTGGTACCGACGAGCTTGGCCGTGATATTTTTAACCGTGTAATGTATGGTTCCACAGTATCTCTTTCCATCGGTATTGTAACCGTAATTGTAGCCCTGACCTTTGGTCTTATTTTAGGTGCTGCTGCCGGTTATTATGGTGGTAAGATTGACATGGTTATCATGCGTATTATGGATATTTTCCTTGCTATTCCCGGTACACTGCTTGCAATCTGTATCGTGGCTTCTCTTGGAAACTCCATACCGAACCTGGTTATTGCCCAGGCTGTTTCCTCCATACCGACGTTCTCACGTGTTGTTCGCGGTGCCGTTATTACAGCCCGTGATGCTGAGTATGTGGAAGCTGCAAGAGCAATTGGTGCCAAGGATGCAACCATTATTTTCAAAGAGGTTCTTCCTAACAGCTTAGCCCCGATTATCGTTCAGACAACATTACAGGTAGCCACAGTTATCCTGTCTATCGCAGGTCTTTCCTTCATCGGTCTGGGTATTCCGGCTCCGAGACCTGAGTGGGGCGCAATGCTTTCTGGCGCACGTGCATATATCCGTGATTACAGCTATATGTGTCTGTTCCCGGGCCTTGCAATTATGACTACCATTCTTTCACTCAACCTGTTGGGTGATGGTTTGCGTGATGCTCTTGATCCGAGACTGCGTTAAGGGGGTAGCAAAATGAGCGAAAATGTAAAAAATGTGAATTCTGCCGAAAAGGACCTTACTGCGGAGATTAAAAATCTTGTGGTAGAGTTCCGTACCGACTATGGTACCGTACAGGCATTAAATGGTCTTGACCTGGAAATCGAGCGTGGTAAGACACTTGGTTTAGTAGGCGAGACTGGTGCAGGTAAGACAACAACAGGTTTATCCCTCCTCCGCCTGATTCCGAATCCTCCGGGAGTTATCGTGGACGGAACCATCAAGCTGGACGGCAAGGATATCCTGAAAATGACTGATAAGGAAATGCAGGCAATCCGCGGTAAGGCTGTTGCCATGATTTTCCAGGATCCCATGACCTCCCTCGACCCGGTTATGACCGTTGAGGAGCAGATTGCCGAGGTTATCAAGCTTCATGAGAAAGATGTAGATGCAACTCAGAGAGCACGTGAGATGCTTGAGTTGGTAGGTATTCCGGGAAGCCGCGGCGGTGAGTATCCGCACCAGTTCTCCGGTGGTATGAAGCAGCGTGTTGTTATCGCTATGGCCCTGGCATGTAACCCGGAGCTTCTGATTGCCGATGAGCCCACAACTGCTCTGGATGTTACCATTCAGGCACAGGTTCTTGAGATGATGAAGCAGTTACGTGATAAGTACAATACATCCATGCTTATGATTACCCATGACCTTGGTATCGTAGCTGAGATTTGTGATAAGGTATCCGTTGTTTATGCTGGCCGTGTTATTGAGCATGGTACTCTGGAGGATATCTTCAAGAATACACGTCATCCGTATACTGAGGGACTTTTCAACTCCCTTCCGAACCTGGAGAACCGCCAGGCAGAGCTTAAGCCGATTAAGGGCTTAATGCCTGACCCCAGCAATCTGCCGAAGGGATGTGCATTCTGCCCGCGTTGCGATTACGCAATGGAGATCTGTAAGACACAGAAGCCGGAGCGCGTATACCGCAATGATACTCATTACGTTGAATGTCACCTGTATAATAAAGACAATATTCATGAGGGGAAGGTGAACATACGATGAGCACACAGCCGTTGCTTGAAGTTAAAAATTTGAAAAAGTATTTCAAAACACCGAAGGGAATGCTGCACGCCGTTGACGATGTTACCTTTACCATTGATAGAGGAAAAACATTGGGCGTAGTAGGTGAGTCCGGTTGTGGTAAATCCACCACAGGACGTGCAATCTTACGTCTGTTGGAGCCGACTTCCGGTGAAGTCCTCTTTGAAGGCCAGGATGTTGTTAAGCTGTCTGCGGAAGAAATGCGTAAGAAACGTACCGAGATGCAGATCATCTTCCAGGACCCGTTCTCCAGCTTGAATCCGCGTAAGACAATCAGCCAGATCATCGCTGATCCGCTGAAAATCAACAAGATTATCACGAACAAGAACGATCAGATGGACCGTGTTCGTGAGCTGATGGAGATCGTAGGTCTTGCGGACCGTCTGATCAATACATATCCTCACGAGCTGGATGGCGGACGCCGTCAGCGTATCGGTATCGCTCGAGCACTGGCTCTGAATCCGAAATTCATCGTCTGCGATGAGCCGGTATCTGCCCTTGACGTTTCCATTCAGGCGCAGATCTTAAACCTGATGAAGGAACTGCAGCATAAGATGGGACTGACCTATATGTTCATTACCCATGACTTATCCGTTGTAAACCACTTCTCAGATGATATCGCGGTTATGTACCTTGGCAGACTGATTGAGAAAGCTCCGTCTGAAGAGCTGTTTGCTAACCCGGTACATCCGTATACACAGGCTCTGTTATCCGCTATTCCGATTCCGTCTCTGGATAATAAGCGTGAGCGTATCTTACTGAAAGGTGAGATTACATCTCCCATCGAGCCGCCGAAAGCATGCCGTTTCGCAAACCGCTGCCCGCATGCAACCGACCGCTGCCGTGGAGAAGAGCCGCCGCTTAAGGAAATCAGCCCAGGACATTTTGTTTCCTGCTTCCTTTGCGATTAATTTAAATAGCAATGTGCCATTAATAAATCCGGTCAGAACACTTGGAATGAGTGTTCTGGCCGTTTTTTTAAATGTCAGAATACTTGCACTGTCGGAGATTTCATGATATGCTCTCCTGAAGAACACGTGTGAAAGAGTGAGGGAGTAAAGCAGGTATGGAACTGGATATGACAAAGGGCCGGCCGATGTCCGTGCTTTTAAAGTTTGCACTGCCGTTAATGGCAGGCAATCTTTTCCAGCAGTTTTATAATATGGCAGATACCATCATTGTGGGACGGTTTGTGGGGGCGGATGCGCTGGCGGCAGTTGGAGCTACCGGAATTATCATGATTCTGCTCACAGGCTTTGCCCAGGGCATTACTTCCGGTTTTTCGATTCTGACCTCCCAGCGGTATGGGGCTGGGGATTTAAAAGGTGTGAAAAGAAGTGTGGCGAATGGCATTGTTTTGTCTCTGGCAGCATCGGCAGTTTTAACGGTTTTGTCTCTGGCTTCCATGAGACCGCTTCTGCACTTTATGAATACTCCTGAGGATATTTTCCAGGAGGCCTACACCTATATCATGGTAATCGGAGCAGGGATTACAGCCAGTGTTTTCTATAATTTATTTTCTGCGTTTCTCAGAGCTGTCGGCAACAGCCGCGTGCCGTTATTTTTCCTGATTTTTTCGTCATGCTTAAATGTAGCGCTGGATCTTTTATTTATTTTGTGTTTTGGCATGGGAACCCAGGGAGCAGCCTTGGCAACAGTCGCGGCACAGGCAGCTTCCGCCATTCTCTGCGGCGGATATATCTACATGAAGGTTCCTGTCCTGACACCATCTGCAGGAATGCGGAAGCTAAATGGCCACGATGCGAGACTCCAGCTTTCCATGGGAATCCCCATGGGCCTGCAGTTTGCAATTACCGCCTTCGGCGGTATCGTGATGCAGTCGGCGGTCAACTTATTTGGAACGGTGGCTGTGGCCGCTTACACCGCAGCGGGAAAATTAGAGTCCCTTGCGGAGCAGGGCATGGTGGCCATTGGACAGGCCGCTGCAGTTTACGGTGGCCAGAATTTCGGAAAAGGCGATTATAAAAGAATCCGGGAGGGGGCACGCGCGGCACTCCTGGCGGAGATTACATATGGAATCCTGGCAGCCCTCTGCATGTGTGCCATTCTGGAATCAGCGCTCCGGATTTTCTTTTCTGGTGACGTGGACCTTGCAGCCATGCTGCCGTGGGCGTGGACGTATACCAAAATATGCACCGCATTTTTTGTACCGCTCAGCACCATCTTTGTATTCCGAAATATTATGCAGGGATGCGGATATGGATTCCTGCCCATGGCTGGCGGTATTGTGGAAATGGCCGCACGTTTCCTCATGGCATTTGCCGCAATGGGGATGAAAAACTATGCGGCAGCCTGCTTCTGCCATCCGGTGGCGTGGACATCGGCAGCGGTGTTTTTAGGAGGGGCATATTTGTGGGTGATGCGAAAAGAGAAGATGGGATAAGCGGTAAAAATAAGGTTTCAATGGCAGAATTGAAAATCGGCTTTGAAAAACTCGGGTTCAAAGAGGTTAAAACATACTTGAACAGCGGTAATGTGATTTTTTCGAGCGATGAAGATAATGTGGGGAGTTTTACAAACAGAATTGAAACAATGATAAGAACTCGGTTTGGCTTGGATATTCCGGTTTTTGTTATATCGCAAGAAACACTTGAGGACATTTTGGGCAATGCACCTGACTGGTGGGGCAATGGAAATAAAGAAATCTATGACAATCTGATTTTTATTATGCCGCCAGTTGCCATTGCTGAAGTTTTTAACGAACTTGGGGAGCCAAAGGAAGGATTAGAAAAGATAGAGAGTTATGGGGAAGTGATATTCTGGTCCTTCAGCCGGAAAGATTATCAAAAAACAAACTGGTGGTCAAAGACGGCAAGTGCAGGCATCAGAAGAAAATTGACAATAAGGACAGCGAATACTGTTAGAAAGATCGTTGGAATGTGAGTGATTGGCGGGGGTGAAAATAGAGTATTTCAGGTAGAAGAGTTTGTAATTTAATAAAAGAAATGCAGTCCCAATTTTAGGTAATGCATATAAGTAGAATTTTCTCAGCCTTGTACTTGTGTATGGGGCTGCTTTTTTGTATCAAATTTCCGGAATCGGCAAAAATATGATTGGTATTCGATGGATAAACTTGGATAACGTATAATTAGTTTCGCAAATTCAATTTCATAAAAATAGACATGGTCTATAGCCGTTTGGTAGAATAAAGTTACCACACAAAATTCACCATAGGAGGTATAGAACCATGTC
>JAETQD010000033.1 GCA_021770825.1 Clostridium sp.
GGGGACATGGGAGTCCGCCGGTGCTTAGCGAGGTTCCTCACGAGCTTAGCACCGATGCGCACTCCAAAGAGTGCAAACGGTCCCCGCAGCAATTCATTCCGGCCGGATTCCCCCTCCACAACCAACTTCCACGGGGACGGAAGACTCAGCCAGCCCTCACCACACCGGACATGGTCCGTTCCGGACGCGTCCCCCCTAAACCTCAGTTAAATCTCCATAATCCGGTTGAAATCTTCCTCTTACTATTATAGAATAAAGATATCATACCCCTGAGAAAAAGGAGACAGTACATTATGAAAAAGAATATAATCGTTGGCCAGTCAGGCGGTCCCACCGCCGTTATCAATGCCAGCCTCTGCGGTGTAATCAGAGAAGGGAAATGCCACCCTGAGCAAATCGGCACTGTTTACGGCATGATTAATGGGATCGAAGGATTTCTGGCCGGTAAATATATGGATCTCTCATCCGGGCTGAGCGAGGAGGAACTGGAGCTTCTTAAAATGACTCCGGCTGCTTTTCTCGGCTCCTGCCGCTTTAAGCTTCCCGAAGCTCTTTCCTCCGAGTTCTACCCTACCCTCTTTAACAAATTTGAAGAGCTGAATATCGGCTATTTCTTCTACATAGGCGGCAATGATTCCATGGATACGGTAAGTAAATTATCGCGTTACGCGAATGGAATCGGAAGCGATATCCGTTTTATCGGAATTCCCAAGACCATAGACAATGACCTGGTCGGGACCGATCACACCCCCGGCTTTGGAAGCGCAGCCAAATATGTGGCTTCCACTGTCCGCGAAATCACGCTGGACGCCTCGGTATACCAGCAGAAATCCGTCACAATCGTGGAACTGATGGGACGTCATGCGGGATGGCTCACCGCCTCCAGTGTCCTGGCAAGAAAACACGGGGAAGATAATCCGCTTCTCATCTATCTTCCGGAATCGCCTTTTGAATTTGAACAGTTCTCTGCTGATCTCAAAAATGCATTCGAGAAAAGCCAGACCGTTGTCGTCTGCGTATCGGAGGGCATTGCAGATTCAGCCGGGCATTTCATATGTGAATACTCCAATGAGGCCCAGCTTGACACCTTCGGCCACAAGATGCTGACCGGCTGCGGGGAAATACTCGAAAATTATATACGGAACCAGTTTGGTGTCAAGGTACGTTCCGTTGAGCTGAATGTAAGCCAGCGCTGTTCCGGTATGATCGTCTCCGGGCAGGATATGAAAGAGGCCGAAGAAGCGGGAGCCTTCGGCGTCCGAAGTGCCCTGGACGGCGTGAACGGTATGATGGTCGCCTTTAAACGCGCCTGTGACGAGCCATACTTGATGGAGTGCTTCCTGGCCGATGTCAATGAGATTTGTAATAAAGAAAAAACGTTTCCGGCCGAGTGGATTACTAAGGGCGGCACCGATATCGGCCCTGAGTTCCTCTCCTATGTTTTACCGCTGATAAAAGGGGAGGCCGAGCGGAAAATGGAAAACGGACTTCCGCTTTATCTTTACCGGGAACAACAATAATGGCCTGCATTTACAGCAGCCGGTTTAAATAAGGGGGTACCTGCCATGGTTACAATTACCAAAGAACACGTTCATTTCACTTTTTCCGGAAGCCACAAGCCGGTGCAAACCGTTCCCTCCGGAAGTACGGTCCGTTTTGAAACGTATGACTGTTTTTACAACCAGCTTCTTCCCGAAGGAGCCGATATCACAAAGATCGATTCCTCCAAAGCCAATGCGGCGACCGGCCCTCTCTGCGTAGAGGAAGCTCTCCCGGGTGATACTCTGAAAATTGAGATTCTCGATATCACAACCGGTCCTGTCGGCGTCTGCGGCACGTTTCCCGGCAGCAGCTGGGACAATGGGATCCTGAAAGAAGAACAGTTCCGTCGGCTCACCGTCAAGGACGGAATGGCTGAGTTTGACAGTGCGGTGCAGATCCCGGTCAGACCCATGATCGGAGTGATCGGAACCGCTCCGAAAGAAGGTGCGGTTTCCACAATGACCCCGATGGATCATGGCGGGAATATGGACTGTACCCAGATTAAGGCGGGAACCACCCTGTATCTTCCTGTTTATGTACCAGGCGCTCTTCTGTCCATGGGAGATCTCCACGCCGTCATGGGCGACGGAGAGGTCTGTGGCTGCGGACTGGAAATTGAGGGAATGGTAACGGTGCGCGTTACCGTCCTGAAAGATGCTCCATTCCCATGGCCCGCTGCCATAGCGGACGATCGTCTTATCATTATTGCGGCTGCAAAAACCGTGGAGTCTGCCTGGAAACTTGCCACCGCGCGGATGGAGGCATTCATTTCTTCCAAAACAGGCTTATCCCATGAGGACACATCCATCCTATTAAGTCTCTGCGGCGATCTTGCCGTATGTCAGACCGTTAACCCGATGAAAACAGTGCGCATGGAACTGCCTCTGAATATCTTTAAGAACGAAGCGGGCAGATGGAAGCAGCCGTAAAACGGCCGGGCAAAGAGGGAGGGGATGCCGCTCAATCATCGTTTTGATGATTTTGCGGCATCCCCTCCCT
>JAETQD010000034.1 GCA_021770825.1 Clostridium sp.
GTAAGCGTCGAATCAAACCCATCTAGCTCAAAAGCCTCCCGTTGTTCAGAATTGAAATGAATAACAGGAGGCTTTTTCTAATGACAATGGAAACCCAACGGAAATGGAATGCCGTTTTTGACAGATTCGATTCTTCCAGTTTGACTGCTGTGCAGTTCTGTCGACTGCACGATCTGAACACCCGGACCTTTTACAACATGAGATCCAGGTTCAAACACTCTGCCGGTCTGTCTCAGTTTCATCGCACAAGCTGCCCCTTCCCTGACCCTGCCGGTACTGAACTGCGATTCGTGCAGGTCCGCCTGGGAGCCTGAACATGAATGGTGCCATCACCATTGACCATATCTACATGGCTTCCCGTCCGGTCGATCTGCGCAAAGGCATAGACGGGCTTGCTTCCATCGTCCAATCTCTGTTTGGCATGGATCCTTACAGTCGCTCTCTTTTCATTTTCACCAACAGCTCCCGCAGCCGGCTCAAGATCCTTTACTACGATGGGACAGGATACTGGCTGCTTCTCAAAAGGATGGATGAGGGACGCTTCAAGTGGCGGATAGAATCATCCGATACAGTGTCCATCTCACAACGACAGTTTGCCAGACTTATCCATGGTCTGGCCGTGTCAGGGGGAAGCTACAGATTTTCCTGAGCACTGCAGTTGGTATGCCGGATTCGGACGTGTCTATAATAAATATTTAAGGGCATCTCATGTGACAGGCAGGTGCCTTTTCCGGTATCCTGTCATCATGTTAGTAGACCTCGTTTCTCTCTATACCCGCGATGACGTCACTTCCAAAGAATCATTTGACTCCGCTCTTCAGGGCATGTCTTCCGAAGATAAGGACCGTATGCTTTGGGCCTTTTTCCAGGAGAAGAACAGCGCAAAAGAGAAGCTCCTGGCACTGCGTCAGGCCGTTTTCGGACGTTCCAGTGAAAAGACCGCCACTTTGTTCGATCATCTTTTTGATGAAGCCGAAGCCGCAGAAGAGGTAGAAGAAGTGATCGCCCTGGAAGAAGAGGCTACTGAAGACGACATTCCTTCCGGATCCGAAAAGAAACGGAAGGGATCCCGGAAACGAATGTCAGGAGCCATGGCCTCGCTTCCTGTAGTGAAGGAAGACAAGTACCCCGAAGACCCGGAATTCCTGGTTCACAGGGCTGAGATGGTGGAACTGGGCACAGATATACAGAGGACTGTAGAATTCATCCCTGCCAGACTCTTTGTCAGGGAAATCGTCTGTCACAATTACCTGTGGAAGATCTCCGAGGACGAGCAGAAATACTTCAGTCCCGACAAGGAACCCAGGCTTCTGGAGAAAAGCATGGTCTCCGCATCTGTGGCAGCTCATCTGATCCATGAAAAGGTGATCAACGGGATGCCGATCAACCGTCAGGCCATGGATATCAGGAAAAAGGGATACGACATAGGCCGTCAGACCGTGAACAACTGGGCACTGAGGACATGTCAGGACTATCTGGTCCCGCTGGCAGATCACATGTTGAAAGACTTCAGAGGACTGGACACTGTCCAGATGGACGAAACAGGACTGCAGGTACTGGAGCTGTTTCAGAATGGCGGCAACGCCGTGAGCAATATGGTGGTGGCCACCAGCGGACCTTTTGAAAAGCGTCAAATGAAGCTATACCGGTTTTTCCCTGGAAAGAGCCAGACTTTCGTTCAGGAAGTACTGGGGGACGGATTCAGTGGAAACCTGATAACGGATGGAGCCCCCTGTTATGAGAACTGGACAAAAGCTCATAACGCGCTGTATCCGGGCAACGAAGTGATCCACGGAGGCTGTATGGCTCATGCACGGAGGAAATTCGTGGAAGCAGCACAAGTCCGTGAAGATTATAAGGTATATAAGAAACTGGGGAAAAACAGGCAGGGCCCATACCTGGAAGAACATCCGGCACTGAAGGATCTGGTGGAAGTGATCGATCTGATGGCCAGTCTGTATCGGATCGAGAAGAAGTGCGGGAAGCAGAAACTGGATCCGGAGAGGATCCGGGAGATCAGGCAGAAGGAGTCGGTACCGGTATTTAAACGACTGACAGCTCACGTGGAAAGGATGAAGGATGAATATCCGCCATCCGGGAAAGTGGGTCAGGCTGTGAAGTATGTTCTGAACAGGAAAGAAAGTCTTGGGGCCTGGGTGAATGACGGGAGGATCCCGATCGACAACAACAAGGCGGAACGGACAGTGAAACCATTCGTGATAGCGAGGAAGGGGTTCCTGTTCACGGACTCAAAGCGGGGAGCTGAAGCTACCGCAGCGGGCTTTAGTGTACTCCAGAGTGCAGTGGATAATGGTCTGAATCCGGAGAAGTATCTGAAATGGGTATTGGAGAAACTGTCAGCAGAAGGACTGAAAGACAGTGTCCTGGATGAAGTGGTTCCATACTCAGAGCGAATACCCGAAGATCTGTATATCAGGAAGAAGAAATGAAGACCTGGGAAACGGTATCACAAACGATATCGTATCCCAGGTCTTTCTTTTCATACAGACGTCCTTGATTTGACGCTTAC
>JAETQD010000023.1 GCA_021770825.1 Clostridium sp.
AGCAGTCCAGCCGGATATCATTCTCTCCGGCTCCGCCCTGCGAAAACAAAACCACAGTATCTCCTTCTCCATCCAGCGATGCCAACCCCCCGGGACGAAAGACTCATATACACACCTCACCACCCCGTCCGCTGGCCGTACCGGCGGCGTCCTCACCTGCTTAACTAAATCTCCAAAGGAAGGATTTTACGAAACCATGAGAGAAAAAAAGGAAGACAACAAAAATATCATAGCTTTTATGGCCGCAGTGCTGGCTGTCGTGCTTTTTCTCTTTTCCTGCCTGGGTTTCAGCATCTGGGAGGAGTATAAGAAAACGATTATCGACAACCAGAAAAAACAGATGCTTCTGACGGCCCAGAGCCTGGGAGATAACCTGGAAATTTTCATCGAGGAGTATGAGGCGGATTTGGACAGCCTCTGCACAATGGAGGCCGGTAACCGCCGGAAGGGAGGCCATGGGCAATGGGAAATTATTCAGGAATATGTGGACTCCCATAGCCGGTTTGTCTACGATGTAATCGTTTCGGATCCTCAGGGAGCTGTGTTAAAAAGTACGAAAGGCTTTAAAGTGACGCAAACCTATTCCGTCACAGAGATAGACGAGGCGCTGAGCTTTCGCCAGTGCAGGCTGGATGACGGCGAGATCTACCTGATACTCAGGCGCGAGCTGGAAAGAGGCGGCTCCATATCCATTGTGATTGATGCGATTAATTATTACCAGTCCCTGATATCGGGGATCCGCCTGGGGACAAACGGTTATGTAGTGGTAAAGGATTCCGACGGCATAATCCTGATGCATCCGGAGAAGAAGCAATGGGGAATCGACGTCATCGACGGGCGGCAGGAGATGTACCCGGACAAAGACCTTTCAAGCCTGGATCAGATGGTGGAAAGCCAGAAAAAGGGCGAGGAAGGGGTGCTTGAATATTATTCTTACTGGTGGACAAAGCCGGGTGCGCCCAGAGTGAAGAAAATCAGCGCCTACGCTCCGGCCATCATCGGAGACGGATTCCTGGTGATCAGCGCCGTGATTGATTATAATGATATCTATATTCCCGTAGTGGAAGGTTTTACAAAACTTGCGCTGGTATTTGTGGGAATCATGGCGGCTATCCTTCTGATGGCTTTGTATATGGCAAAGCTTATAAAACAAAAGAAACATGATACGGAAGAAATCGCCTATCTGCTTGAACTCAACCAGATACTGGAGTCCATGCACCAGAGCGAGGAACGGATTGCCCATCAGCAGAGACTCCAGATTATGGGAACAATGACAGGGGGAATCGCCCATGAGTTTAACAACCTTCTGACTCCGATTATGGGATATGCGGATCTGATGATGATGGAGCTGCCGGAGGATTCGGAGCTTTACGACAGCGCCTCAGAGATATATGAGGCCTCGGCCAAGGCAAAAGAGATTATCCAGCAGATTTCCTCCCTGAGCCGAAAGAACATGGAGACGGCTTATAAAAACCTGAATGCCGCAAAGATATTCCGGCGGGCACTTAAGATGGTCCAGTCCGTCTGTCCCGTCAACATAAAGCTGACGGATGAGTTAGAACTGTCACAGGAATGTTTCCTCGGAAATGAGACGCAGATGAATCAGGTCATTCTCAATATCTGCGTTAACGCAATCCATGCAATCGGACATCAGGAAGGGACAATCAAGGTAAGCGGCCGCACCGCGCAGGCTGGGGAGCTTAAACAATACGGCTTGTCGTCGGTCCCGGGGGACTGGAGGCAGTATATCAGGCTGGATATCTCCGACAACGGCTGCGGTATGCCCGATGAGATTCTGAAGCAGATTTTCGATCCGTTTTTCACAACCAAAAAGGGGGGCAAGGGCACCGGACTGGGGCTTGCCCTTGTTGAGCAGATTATATCCTCCCATAAAGGCTATATTTTTGCCGAAAGCCATCCCGGAGAAGGAAGCATATTCCATATATACCTGCCCGTCAATGAGCAGAAGGACGGGGACGAGCCGGATGGAGAGCTGGAGTGTAACGAGGCGGGGGAGAAGCTGCTAAACCTTTTGATCGTGGATGACAATCCCAAAGTCTTAAAACTGCTGGAAAAAGATTTCGGCAGACTAGGTATTGCCGTAACCGCATGTATGAGCTATGAGGAAGCCAGGAACCATTTAAGGGGCAGGGAATTCGATGCAATGGCGGCGGAGCAGAGCATTGGCGGCAGAAGCGCGGTTGATTTCTGTATGTCGATTCAGGGGCAGTGTCCCGGACTGCAGAGAATTATCATGACGGAACAAGTCACAAAAGAAGTGCTTGAGGCGAAACAGAGAAAAATTATTGATGATTATATTGATAAACCGGTGTCTGCCTCCTCCATTCTTAAGGCGATAAGGACAATTCAGACACTGAATTGACAAAGCGGCGTAACAGTTCATGCTGCCCGGACTTACAAAACGGTGCCATTTAAGGCCCAACCTTAACATTTTTTAAGATTTCTCTTACATGAAATTAAGAGAGAAACCGTAAGAGTGTAAGGTTGGGCTTTTAAAATAGTCTCAGAACTTGATAGCTTAAAGAAGAAAGAGGAGGAATAAAACATGAATGAGACTATGCTTGCGGCTTTAGGCTTTGCAACCATTATCATGATCATTGTTTTACTGCTGCGCAATGTTACGGTTCCGGCCATCGCTTTTATCGGAGTCTCTACTGTGACAGCGGCGATTCTTGTGCTGACAGGAACATTTACCGTCAGCGAAATGGGAGATTTTATTAAAAGCGGTGTTTCGGGCGTGCATTCCACTGCCGCGCTGTTCATTTTCTCCGTCTTGTTTTTCGGGATTATGACGGATGCCGGAATGTTTGACCGCATTATCAATGCCCTGATGAAAAAAGTAGGCAACAATGTGGTGGGCGTTGCCATGATGTCATGTATTATTGCCATGATCGGGCATCTGGACGGCGGAGGCGCATCCACTTTCCTGATAACAATCCCGGCTATGCTACCCGTATATAAGAAACTGAAAATGCGTCCTACCACGCTGCTCTTAATCTGTGTGACGGCGATGGGCGTAATGAACCTGCTCCCCTGGGGAGGCCCTACCATGCGTTCCGCCTCCGTACTGGGAGTGGAGGCCAACGTACTCTGGATGCAGCTTCTGCCGATGCAGGCTGTGGGTATCGTAATCGCACTTTTTACCGCCTTCTTCTGGGGAACGGTGGAAAAAAAGAGGGGGGCGGGCATTAACAGCACTCTGGAAGCGGAAGATACAATGATTTCTGAGGAGACGGCAGGCAGTGCAGAACGAAGCGGCCTTATCAGGCCGAACCTGTTCTGGTTTAATATCTGTCTCACCCTGCTCATCATAGTCTGTCTGATTTTCCTGCCGGTACCGTCCTATTTCACATTTATGCTGGGCTGTGTCGCAGCGCTGCTGGTGAATTATCCCGGCGCTAAACTTCAGAATAAAATTATTAAGTCGCATTCCGGTCCGGCTCTTATGATGGCATCCACGATTCTGGCTGCAGGCGTATTCCTCGGCGTATTGGAGGAGAGCGAGATTATGAACCATATGGCCAATATCCTGGCTTCCTTTATCCCGCAGTCTATGGGACGGTTCCTGCCGCTGATTATCGGGGTCCTGTCGGTTCCGCTGACCATGATGTTCTGTACGGATTCCTACTTCTATGGCCTTCTCCCGGTTCTCATCGGTGTCGGAAGCAAATTTGGAGTGAACCCTGCACATATCGCAATAGCCATGGTGGTATGCCGCAACTGTGCAACCTTTATAAGCCCTGTGGTACCGGCTACCTTTTTAGGCGTGGGCCTCGCAGGCGTTGAGATTAAAGACCATATTAAAACATGCTTTTTCTGGATTTGGGGCGTCAGCCTTGTCTGCATGGCCGCCGGTCTTGTTCTCGGAGTAATTTCGCTTTAAAGATAATATCTATTCCATATCCGACTCCTTACACCTCAAAAAGGAGAACTACCTCAAAGGGGGGCTGCATGGCGGCCCTCCTTTAAAGTTGTGAAAACGTCGTATTCAATTAGTTGAAGTTAGGAGGACGCCCTGCTTAATTAACAGGTTCGAGGCGTCCCGTCACCACATCGATGACAAAACCGTTGATTTTTACATCACGTGGGAGTAACGGATGCGTTCGGAGGAGGGAGACGGTGCGTTCAGCTTCCTCCTGCGGCGTTTCAAAGCCCTGGAACCAGAGGTTAAAGTCCAGTCCCTCCGCTTCCATTCGGTTTATGGTTTCCTTTGCAATGCCGCGGGCCGCAAGATGGGAACGGATGGTACCGGGGGTAATGGAGGCAACGCCGCAATTTGTATGGGTGATGACCATGATTTCCTCCACGCCCAGTTCCAGGACGGCGATGATCAGGCTCCGCACAGTGGTGTCGAAGGGGTCGGTAATCACTGCTCCGGCGTTCTTTATCATCTTAACATCCCCGTCTTTAATGCCAAGGGCAGCCGGAAGCAGTTCGACCAGACGGGTGTCCATGCAGGAGAGAACTGCCAGTTTTTTTCGTGGATATTTACCGGCAGAGTAATGCAGATAAGAGCCGTTGTTTACAAAGTCCTCATTGTGTTTTAAAATTTCATCAATCATAATTGCCCTCCTCTGGATGATGTTTCCATTTATTATAGGGAGCCAATCTTAACGGAGAAAGGAATAATACCTTAAAGATTATTCAGAATCAAATTCGCTGTACAGGCTTGGGATTGGTTCCGGGGGAATTTATTAAGATTTCAGACTTTATTGGTATTTACAGCATCTATATAACAGGATATGAAAACAAGAGACAGGAGAGGTGAGACGATGTGTGACGGCGTACGTACGGAACTTATATCATTTATCACGGAAAATCAGGAGAAATTATACCGTTTTGCGGTCTCCCAGATGAAGGACAGGGATGCGGCTTTAGATACGCTTCAGAATGCGATTGTAAAGGCGCTGGAGAATTATACGGCAATCAGAAAACCGGAATATATGAAAACATGGTTTTACAGGATACTGTTGAATGAGTGTCATGGGTACATGAGGAAAAACAGCAGGGAAATTGCCTTTGAACCGGAGCAGGTATACAGGATGCAGGAGGGTGAAATGCAGCCCGGGCAGACAGACTTTGAGCTGTACCGTCAGATACAGGGACTGCCGGATAAACTGAGGACAGTGATTATTCTGAGGTTTTATGAGGATTTTTCTCTGGAAGAGATTGCCAGGGCTACCGGAAGCGGCCTGGGAGCTGTCAAATACCGCCTTTATTCAGGGCTGAGACGTCTGGAAAAGAAGCTGAAGGAGGAGAGCAGATGAAGCAGAGCAAAATGGAGCGGGAGATCGGAAGAACGAAAAAAATATATGAATCGATGGAAACGCCTATGGCGCTGGATGATGTGGTGCGGGGAGCGCTGAAGCAGGAAACCTGGGAGCAGCGAGATATGAGGCGGCGGGTATCAGAGACGGGAACTCAGGGAAAGAGAAGGGGAAAAGCGGCAGTGCCTGGAAAAAAGAGTCCCCACGGTAAAATAGGGCTGGCTGCGGCCGCATTGGCAGTTTGTTTTATAACCGCCCTGAACACAAATGAAGCATTTGCTGCCACAGCCGGCCGGCTGCCCGTCATAGGGGCGGTCTCCAGGGTTCTCACATTCCGCAATTATGACACGGCTGATGAAGAGAAGGAAATCCACATGGAAATTCCGCAGATACAGGAGCCGGAGGCCGGCAGCACGTCCTCCCCGCTGGCTGCGGACGTAAATAAGGAAATTGAAACAATCATGGAGGCATACAGACGTGACGCACAGCAGAGGATTGAAGAATATAAAGAGGCGTTTCTGGCAACAGGAGGAACGGAAGAAGCATTTGCCGAAAAAGGAATCAAAGTGGATGCAGGATACGAAGTGAAATATGAGACGGAGGATGTGCTGTCTCTGGAAATTACGGCAAATGAGAACTGGGCTTCGGCCTATGGGATACAGTATTTCTACAATCTGGATCTGAAAAATGGTAAGAAGCTGACCCTGGGGGATTTGCTGGGGCAGGATTATAAAGAGAAAGCAAACAGCAGCATCAGGCGGCAGATGGAAGAGCGGATGGCTGCCGACCGGAATCTCGTTTACTGGGATGGAAGCAATGGTATGGATGGGTTTAAGACAGTGGGAGAGAATACAAAATTTTATATCGGAGCGAATGGAAACCCGGTTATCGTATTTGATAAATATGAGATAGCGCCCGGAGTCTTCGGAATTCAGGAGTTTGAAATTAATAGACAGGAATAGGGATTCAGGTTACGGGAAACGGTAACTGGCATCATGCACCAGGAACCATGTATCAGGAATTATATAACGGGAGTGTATCAAGAGGCGGTAGTCTGCGGCGGCAGACGGCCGCCTCTTCTGCGTTAATGGCGGCGACCTGTGCACGGATTGTGCAGGTTATCGTTCCACGGTTCATCTTAAGATTTCTTCAGAATTATATACCATAATTTTTGGGGATTCATCCGATATCATGCCATCTATAAACGAGGAGGAGAACAATGGAAAAAAGAGAGGCGGCAATCCAAGTTAAAAATGTCAGAAAAGTATACCGGATGGGTGACGAAGAGGTGGTTGCCTTAAACAGGATTAATCTGACTATCTATAAAGGTGAAATATGCTGTATTTTCGGCACCTCCGGTTCCGGAAAGAGTACGCTTTTAAACCAGCTCGCCGGGATGGAAAAACCAACCCGGGGAGAAGTGCTGATACTGGGACAGCATGTTTCCAGGATGTCGGAGGAGGAACTGGCCGCGTTTCGGCAGCAGTATATCGGATTTATATTTCAGTCATACAACCTGCTTCCTTCCATGACCGCCATTGAAAATACGGCTATGCCGTTAATGTTCCGGGGAATGGATAAGGATAAGAGAGAAAAAATTGCAAAAGAGCTTCTTTGTAAAGTTGGCCTCTCGCACAGGCTGGACCATTATCCGGGACAGATGTCGGGAGGTCAGCAGCAGAGGGCGGGAATTGCCAGGGCGTTTGTGACGAGGCCCAAGGTGATATTTGCCGATGAACCGACAGGAAACCTGGATTCCAGAACTACGGCGGAAATAATGAAAATGATAACAGGGTTTGCCAGAAAATATGAGCAGACGATTATACTGGTCACTCATGATCCGGGAATGTCCCGGTATGCGGACCGGATTGTCACACTGGTAGACGGAAATATTATTGGAGATGAAAGGAAACGATAAAATGAACAGAAAGCTGGTTATAAAAAGGGCCGTAATATGGATGTTAAGCATGATGATCACACTATGCTCGGCCAGTCCGGTGTGGGCAACGGAGGCGGCGCCTGCCGCCGCAGCGGCAGAAAACCTCGCGGAGACGGGAAACGGGAAAACAGAGGAGATTAAACCGGCGGAGACAAACCTGTCGGAGGCAAAGCCGGAGGACGCAAATCCGCCGGGAGAAAAACCTGGTGAGACAGCGCCGCCGGCGGAAAAACCGGCTCCGGAGAAAGAAAAAGAGAAAAGCCCTTCCGGCAGCGGAGAGAGCGAAGGGAGCGGAAAGCTGACGGTGGACGGCTATGAGGTTTATGCGGCTTTAAGCGGTAATACCCCCATCGACGCGATACGAAAGGGTAAGAACGTCAAGCTGGTGGTCAGCGTCAGGGCGGAAGGGCTTACGACGGAGGAAGCGGGAAAAAACGGGATTACAGTTTCCAAGCTGTCGGACAGCTTCAGAAATGCAGGGGCAGCCAAAGTAAAGGTCACCTCGAAGCGGGATGAAAACCTGGAATTTACCGTTACCATCCCAAAGGCCGTTTACTCAGGAAGAGGCAATGAACTGCGCCTCAGAGTTAATTATAAGAAATCGGGCATCCCTTCGGAGATAATAACGGCCGAAATCAGCGAGTGCGAAGAATATGAGGGAAAGGGAGACAACAGCGAGGATGCCACAGGCCAGCCTGTAATCCGAATCAAACGTATCAGCCCGCAGACAGCCGTCGGTTCCGGAGAGTCCTTTGGTCTGGAACTGGAACTTGAAAATACAAGCAAAGAATCCGATATTGAAGATCTTATTGTCAACATTTCCCCGGGAAACGGACTGTATATCACGGATGATACGGGTTCCCAGGTAGTCTCAAGTCTGGGCCTGAAACAGAAAAAGAAAATTACGGTCAGGATGACGGCGGGGCAGGAACTGGCCGGTCCCTCCCAGTCCGTCGATATTGAAATGAAATATAACTACTATTCAGGAGGCAGCCTGACATCAGGCTCTCTGTCGCAGAAGGTTCAGATTCCGGTCCGAGGCGGGGCGGCGGGCCAGCCGCTGATACGGATTGGACGCGGCAGAATTGACAGGCCGGTGAATGCGGGAGAAACGTTTCAAATGGTAATCAGGCTGGAGAATACCAGCCAGGATAAGGATATCCGGAATCTGACGGCAACCATAGAGCCGAATGACCAGATATATCTGCTGGATGAGACGGACACGCGACTTCTGGGTGAGCTTAAGGCCGGAACCGCAGTAGACATCCCTGTCCGGCTCCAGGCCGGAGCGGAGCTTTCCCAGGCAGCGTCACAGCTGCTCGGACTGTCCCTGAAATTCGACTATGATTCCGACAAGGGCAGCAGCCAGGGGACCATTGCAGAGAAGCTTGTAATTCCGACAAACGGCAAGAGCAGTAAAATGAATATCCCAACTCCTAATATTATCATCCGCAACTATTCATACGGAGAGAAGGTAACTGCCGGCCAGGTGTTTGACCTGGAGATGGAGATGACCAATACGAGCAGTGTGACTGCGGCGGAGAATGTGGTGGTATCTCTTGATACAGGGGAAGGAATCTCCATCAATTCCTCCTCAAACACCATATACATACCAAAGCTGGACGCGGGAGCGGCAAAAAAACAGAGTATTAAAGTACAGGCGCTTTTCCAGTCAAAGCTCCAGTCGCCTAAAATAACAATTTCATTTAAATACGAGTATTTAGACGGAAAGGAACGGAAACAGGCGACGTCCAGTGAGACGATAGCCATTCCTGTGTACCAGCCGGACCGGTTTGAACTGAAATCCCCGGTTTACTCGGAAAATTTCCGCCAGAATGAGGAGGCCACAATCTCAATCCCATATGTCAACAAAGGCAGAGGACAGGTGTTTAATGTGGAGGCAAAGCTGGAGGGAGATATACCTGCCCTGGAAAAAGATTTGACTCTGGGGAATTTCGAAGCGGGAAAGAGCGGCACCATCGATTTTGTAGTGACTCCGAAAAAAACCGGGAAGGTAGAAGGGAAGATCCGCGTCAGCTATGAGGATGAGGCCATGCAGCAGAAAACGGAGGAGATTCCAATCAGTGTGGAGGTAATGGAAGCCCAGAACGAGCAGGCTGATTTCAGTGAAAACGACGTAATGGCAAGGCCGCGGGGAACGGTCCTTTGGCCGGCCACAGCCCTGGCCGTACTGCTTGCCACAGCCCTGTTCGCTGCAGCAAAAGCCAGGAAAAAAATCCGTGACAGGAAAATGGAAGACGCCAAACGGGAAGAACAGGACGATGACTGGGACGATGTTTTTCCCGAGGATGAAGGCGAAGAAGAGGATGAGAACGGTACGGCAGAGGAAGAGCAGGACGCAGAGGAGAGGACAGAAAAATGAAAATAAAAGATCTGATCATGGTCTGCCTTCAGAACCTGAGCCGCCACAAAGCCAGGACGATGCTGACCGTATTGGGGGTAATTATCGGCTGCTGTTCCGTTGTAATCATGGTATCCATTGGAATAGGAATGAGGAAAGCGCAGGAGAGCGCACTGGCCCAGATGGGGGATCTGACGATTATTAACGTATACTCTGCCGGGAAAAATACGAAAAAATCAGGAATTAATGATAAGGCCCTCAAAAAAATAAAAGACATGAAAGGGGTGGAAGCCGTTACCCCCAAACTGACTGCGGAGAATGTCAGCATCCAGCTTTTTGCGGGAAAAAACAACAGATACCGTTCTGCCTCCGCCCAGGTAACCGGGATTGATATTAAGGAAGCCGAGACAATGGGATATAAGCTGAAGGAAGGCAGCTTCGATCAGTGGAAACCTGGAAAAATTTTTGCAGGCCAGTATTTTGCCTATGGTTTTGAGGACACGAAACGGCCGGAGGGGAAAAACATGGTGGATATGTATGGCGGCGACTATGATGCGTCCGGAATGCCGGTTGTCCCTCCCGCCTATTTCGACCCTATGAAAATTACAGTTACGGCGGAGCTGGAAAGCGGAAGGGATGATGATAAAAAGATAACAAAGAAATTCGAGACGGCAGGAATTTTGAAGGAGGATTACGGAAAAGGCGAAGAAACAGTGATGGGACTTGTGATGAGTCTTTCGGACTTAAAGGATTTGCTGGAACAGCAGGCGCGTATCAGCGGAAAAAAGGTGGAAAGGAACAAAGGGTATCCCAATGCGGTTGTCAAGGTGCAGGATATAAAAAACGTGGCGGAGGTGGAAAGGCAGATTAAAAAAATGGGATTTCGGACCAGTTCCATGGAAAGCATCCGTAAACCGATGGAGAGAGATGCAAGGCAGAAGCAGATGATGTTTGCCGGAATCGGAGCCGTTTCCCTGTTTGTGGCAGCTCTTGGAATTACCAATACTATGATTATGTCCATTTCAGAGCGGACGCGGGAAATCGGAGTGATGAAATCTCTGGGCTGTTTTGTGAGGGATATCCGGAAAATCTTTCTTATGGAGGCGGGCTGTATCGGTTTTGCCGGCGGACTGGCGGGCGTTGTTTTAAGCTTTGGGATATCGGCGTTAATGAATCTGGCGGCAGGCCAGGCCGCGATGTCCTCTGAGTTCGGGGGATTTGGGGGAGAGATGATGGAGCAGACGTCGGGACTGTCTGTAATCCCCTGGTGGCTTGCCGTATTTGCCATCCTGTTTTCCGTTCTGATCGGGATAGGGGCAGGATATTATCCTGCATCAAAGGCAGTGGAAATTCCTGCGCTGGAAGCAATTAAACATGAGTAACCGGTGAGCAGTTTTATCTGAATGATTACAAAAACATAATATACGATTAGCAAACAGAATTTTGCTGCATATGATACAGTGAGCAGGCGACGGCCGAAATGAGAATCGTCGCCGGGCTGCCGAAAGGCGGCAGCAGACTGTGTGACAGCACATCTGCGGGACAGTTAATAATTGTTCCGCAGATGTGCTTTTTCATTTAACTGAAAACTCTCCTGTTAAATGAAAACCGCTCTGCCACCAATCGATGCACAGAAACGGTAAAAACTTATTTATAATCAGGAGGTTTTTTGTATGGCAGGTACAGACAGAGCGCAGGCAGGGCTTACCTCTGCCCAGGCTGCAAAATTGCTGGAACAATACGGAAAAAATGAGCTTACATCCGGTAAAAAAGGAAAATTCTTAAGAAAAGCACTCCATATTTTGGGAGAACCGATGTTTTTGCTGCTGTTTTTCGCGGCAGTGGTTTATTTTATCCTGGGGGAACCGAAGGATGGGGCGGTTATGTTCATCTTTATCACCGGGGTGGTGGGGATTGACGTGATGCAGGAATGGAAAACGGACCGCACCCTTGCCGCGCTGCAAAAGATGACGGCGCCGCGGGTGAAGGCGCTGCGCGACGGCAGGGAACAGGTGATTCCCGGGGAGGAGCTTGTGCCGGGAGATGTGTTCTTTCTGTGTGAAGGAGACAGAGTTCCGGCCGATGCGGTAATTTTAACGTGCAGTGATTTCTGCGTGGATGAATCTATGCTGACCGGGGAATCCGCGGGGGTATGGAAGACGGCGAAAAAGGATGGGCCGGAGGGGACAGCCGGTGATACCTGCTATGCCGGGACACTTGTGATACAGGGAAATGCGGCGCTTCTGACGGAGCGCACCGGGATCACGACGGAATACGGAAAAATTGGCTTAAACGTGGCGGAGGCCCCGGAGGAGGATACGCCCCTTCAGCGGCAGACAGCGGGGCTTGTGAAGGTCTGCGCCGCCATAGCGGCAGTTCTGTTTCTGCTGGCCGGTATTTTTACTTATTTCAGCCTTTCCGGCCTGGGAGAAGCCGAGAGAATGACAAGGAGCATCCTGGCCGGAGTTACGCTGGCAATGGCGCTGATACCGGAAGAATTTCCGGTTGTCCTGACCGTATTTCTCTCGATGGGCGCCTGGAGGCTGGCAAAAAAACATTCATTGGTCCGCCGTCTGCCGTCGGTGGAAACGCTGGGGGCAGTGTCGGTTCTCTGCTGTGACAAGACAGGAACGCTTACCATGAATAAAATGAGTGTGGGCCGGACATGGGCGGCGGATAAAGACGAACGGACGCTTTTAATGCTCATGGGAATGGGCTGTGAGCCGGAGGCTTATGATCCGATGGAGAAGGCGATGCTGCAATACTGCGGGGAACAGGGAATCAGTGAAGAGGAAATCTTCGGTGGCAGCCTGGTGAAGGAATACGCATTTACAAACGGAAAAAAAATGATGGGCCATGTATGGCTGCGGGATGGAAGGCTGACAGCCGCGGTCAAAGGCTCACCGGAGAAGGTGGCGGCCATTTGCAGAAGCGGTGAAGAGATAGATGAAGCGCTTCAGATCGGCAAAGACATGGCCGCTGAAGGTCTGAGAGTCATTGCGGTGGCATCGGCAGAGGAGGATGCGGACTTTTTTGAAATTCCGGAGGAACCCGAGGGATGGAAGCTTCGCCTCTGCGGCCTGATCGGCCTTTCCGATCCTCCGAGACCAGGTATCTCAGAGGATATCAGAGTGTGCAGGAATGCCGGCATCCGTGTCATAATGATAACCGGAGATAACGGAGTGACGGCTTCCAGCGTGGCCCGCCGGATCGGAATAGACGGCGGAAAAGTTGTCACGGGAGATGAAATGGAACAGATGACGGACGAGGAGCTGGGAACGGCTGCGGCAGAAACATCTGTCTTTTCGAGAGTCGTTCCGGAACATAAAATGCGTATCATTAAAGCGCTTCAGAAAAATGGGGAGACAGTGGCTATGACAGGGGACGGCGTGAACGATGCACCGGCTTTAAAATACGCCGATATTGGAATCGCAATGGGCCTGAGGGGCAGTGAAGTATCGAGGGAAGCCGCCGATTTAATCCTGCTGGATGATAATTTTACGACGATAGTGGAGACGGTAAAGGACGGCCGGAGAATTTATGACAACATAAGGAGAGCGGTCGGGTATATTTTTACAATCCATCTGCCGATTATTCTGGCATCTCTGCTGCCGCCGCTTTTTGGAACCCCGCCCTCCGCCCAGATGCTGCTTCCCGTGCATATCGTGCTATTAGAGCTGATTATCGATCCGACCTGTTCCATTGTCCTGGAACGGCAGCCGGCGGAGCCGGATATCATGAAAAGAAAACCGGAAGAATCGAGAGGCCGCCTTTTAACGCCGCAGATTCTGGCTAAGAGCGTGCTGCAGGGAATCGCCATTGCCATTGCCTCCTTTGCCGTGTACTTCTTCCACCTGAAAAATTGTCCCGATCGCGCCGTCGTATCCCGCTCCATGGGACTGATGGTGATTATGATTTCCAACCTGTTTCTGGTGCTTGTCAACTGCTCGGATTCGGAATCAGCGCTCCGCTCCCTTTTCCGGCTTCTGAAAGACCGCGGAATGCAGGCGGCCTTTGCCGCTATGGTGCTGATGCCGGCCGTGATTTTCTATTCACCGGTAAATACGTTTCTGAAGCTGGCCCCTCTGTCGGCAGGGCAGCTGGCGGTTGCCGTGTTGGTTTCGGCTGCGGCTGTTTTCTGGTACGAGGTGATTAAATAAGCAGGTGAGGCCGTCCCGGCGGCTGATTGTCTCACGCGTTAAGTGGGGGGAGACCTTGTCGCGACCACTAAGTGGAGCCTTATGCATTAACTATGGCTTGGGGGAATTCATTCCGGCCGGATTCCCCCTCACGATAACCTCCAATCGGGGACTGAAGACTCAGACATACAGCCTCACCACACCGGCCCCGGTCCGTTCCGGACGGGGCCTCCCCTTCAATTTATATACTTATGCTTGAATATGTTCGTTTTAGTGCTATAATGATTGTATCAGATTACATATATTATAAAAAATGTAAGAAGGATGGTACTCACCGTGAACAAAAGTGAAAGATGTCTGGCCATACTCGATATTCTGCAAAAGCAGCATAAGGTGGAAGTAAACGAACTGGCAAAGCGGTTCGGGATTTCTGAGATGACGGTCCGCAGGGATTTGAACCTGCTGGCCCGGCAATATAACATAACCAGGACCCACGGAGGTGCGCTGATGGCAAACCAGCCCGTGGTCAGAATGATTTCATTTGACGAATCCCGCATTTCCAACAGGGAAGCAAAGGAAAAGATAGCCGCAAAAGCTGCCACGCTGATTAAGAACGGACAGAGGATATTTATAGACGCAGGCTCCACAACAAGGATTATCCTGAATTATATGGATGAGGAAACGCGTGCGGTAATTGTGACCAATCATCTGAAGGTTGCGGAGCATGCCCTGCAATTCGATAATCTCTCAGTGATTATGCTGGGCGGTGAGATGATCCGGATCACCAATTGCAGTTCCGGAAGCGTGGCGGAAGAGCAGATTCGGAAATACCAGCTCGATACGGCATTTCTCGGAGCGGCCGCCATAGGGACGGACGGCAGGCTGTATGACGGATATTCACCGGAGGCAAGGTTTAAAAGCTCCATTTTTTCAGTCGCTAAGAGGACTTATCTTTTGACGGATTCCTCCAAATTCAATACCTATGATCTGAACGGTTTTGCCGCGCTTTCCCAGGTGGACGGGGTGATTACCGATGCCGGGATCGATGAGGAGGGAATGAACCTGCTCAAAAAATATAATGTGGAAGTGATAATTGCATAAGGGCGGCCGAAGGCCTGCACGATAAGACAGACGACCCACCGGATTAAATTCCGGAGGGTCTTTTTATTGATGACGGTGACCTGTAACGTTTCCTGTCAAATAAAAACCGATCATCGGACAAATTTGAAACGAACAAATATAAACATTTAAACAGCTCTGAAATCTCTTCAATTCCCACTGGATTTAAATTAGTGAAAGAAATTATTTAATATATGAACATATTCGAACAAAATAAAAGGAATAAACGAACGTTAAATGTACAAATACAACAAAAACTACAGGAAAAATTTAGGTAAAATTAGCATTGAAGTACAAAAACTGATGTGCTAATATGTTCGTACAATCAAATATAGCTCAGATGATTAAAAAACGAAAAGGAGGAAATTTTTATGAGGAAATTATTATCTGTAGTTTTAGCAGGTGCAATGGCGCTTTCCATGACAGCTTGCTCGTCCAAGCCGGCAGAGACAACGGCGGCTCCGGCAGAGACGTCCGAGGCAGCGGCAGAAGCAGTGACCGAGGCGGTTTCGAGCGAGGCAAAAGAAGGAGGGTACACAATCGGATTTTCGCCCTATACTTTGACAAACGAATACTTTACGGCTGTTTTAAACGGTGTTCAGACAGCGTGTGACGAACTGGGCTGCGAACTGATTTACTTTGATCCCCAGAATGACCCGACAAAACAGGCATCCCAGATTGATGATATGATCGCAAGCGGAATCAACGCTCTCGTTTATATCCCATATGACTCCGCAGGAGCGCAGACCGTGCTTCAGACATGCAAGGATGCAGGCGTGAAAGTCATTAACGTAGACAATGTAATCCAGGAAGAAGATTACGATCTGGTTGACGGAATTATCGCATCCGATAATACACAGTTAGGATACCTTTCCGGCCAGTGGGTGGCAGAGCATCATCCGGACGGAGCGAATATCCTGATTGTCCATCTTCAGACGGCTGAATCCTGTATCATCAACGTAGACGGATTCTGGCAGGGAATTAAAGAGAACGTGAAGAACCCGGACGCATTTGTGGAGGTTCAGGTAGTGGAAGGCAAAGGCGCCACAGACGCGGCATTTGAAGTGGTATCTGATGCGCTTCAGGCTCACGACAACATCGACGTTATCTATGCAATCAACGATACGTCGGCCTTAGGCGCAGTACAGGCTGTGGAAGAAGCAGGCAAGACAGGCTCCATCGATATTCTCGGAAAAGACGGCGCTCCAATCGGAAAGCATGCAATCAAAGACGGCACAATGGTTCAAAGCTCTGCCCAGAGGCCTACATACATGGGATATATGGGAGTCAAAGAGGCGGTTGACCTTTTAAACGGAAAAGAAATCACATTCAATACAAGCATTGAGTCTTACAGCATTACGACGGACAACATCGATGAGTATGACCTTGATGCATGGGATTCTCTTGACTAAACAGGCGCTGGGAACGTTACGGTTCACAGGTAATATCCCGCGAGGTGTTTTCGTGTAACAGTTCAGACGGCATGAACTGTTACGGCATCCGGCTAATTAAATCGCTACGCGATCAGCCGGTAGCCCACTGCCACTACATTTTCGCACGGTCGGCGCAGCCAGTGCGCAGACCTGGCTGAACTGTTACGTTCAGTGCAGGTTCTGCACGAAAATCCTGGGAACTCGGGATTTTCGCAAAAAACAGCGAAAACACCTCGCGGAATACATCATGGCTGAACGGTTACTCTTGATTACGTGGTTCGGCTCAAAACGAGAGTTTGAGCCGGACCTTTTTCTAATAAACGGAAAAAATTGCCGTTTACAAGAACCCACCGGAGGGGGCAAGATTTTTGCAAGGAAGATTCCGAGTTTACACGCAGCAAAAATCGGCACAGGAAACGTCATAAGGAAAAGATTTATGAGGTTTCCTATATCTAACAGGCGTAAACTTTTTCAGGGAATACGAGGTAGCGTATGGACGGAACAAAACTCTTACAGATGCAAAATATCACAAAAGCATTTGCTTCAAACATAGTACTGACCGGTGTAAACCTTTCTGTCGGAGAAGGTGAAGTGGTAGCCATCCTCGGTGAGAACGGTGCCGGAAAATCAACATTAATTAAGATACTGGGCGGAATCTACAAAGCAGATTCCGGAGAAATACGGATTAACGGAGAAGTGAAAAATATACATTCTGCGGCTGTAGCGGGAGCCAACGGAATCAGAATTATCCATCAGGAAATCATTCTGGTGCCGGCCAGGACAATCGCCGCAAATGTTTTTATGGGTCGGGAACTCAGAGATAAATTTGGTCTTGTCGATGCAAAGAGGATGGAGGAGGAGACGCAGAAGGTAATTGACGATCTGCACCTTAACCTGAGAGCGGATCAGCTCGTGGAGGAGCTGTCCATCGGCATGCAGCAGCTTGTGGAGATTATTAAAGCCGTATCGGCGGAGGCGAGAATCGTCGTAATGGACGAACCTACATCTTCACTGTCCCAGGGGGAAGTGGAGACTCTGTTTGACATCATCCGGCTGCTGAAGGAAAAAGGCGTCGGTATTATTTACATATCACACAGACTGGAAGAGCTGTTTGCAATCACGGATCGGATTGTCGTTCTGCGTGACGGCAAAATGATCGGGGATATTCCCACGCCGGAGGCGGATAAGGACGAACTGATTAAGATGATGGTCGGCCGCGAACTGAGCAGCTATTATACAAGAAACAAGCATGAAATCAAAGGTACCTCCCTGGAGGTTAAGGGCCTGGAACATGATAAGTATTTCAGGGATATCAATTTCCATGCACGGTACGGAGAGATCGTAGGCTTTGCAGGTCTGGTGGGGGCCAGGAGAACAGAGCTGATGAAGACAATCTTCGGTGCATACCAGAAGGCGGGCGGAGATATTTATCTGGACGGCAAAAAGCTGGAAATTAAGAGACCGCAGGATGCCATCGATAATGGTATCGTCTATGTCTCTGAGGATCGAAGGGACGAGGGCCTGATTCTCAAAAATGATGTGAAATTCAATATGGGGCTTGTCTGTCTCGGTGATTTCATCAGGGGAGTCGGGGTAAAACACGGGGCATGGGATAAGATGGTGGAGGACTACAGAAAGAAATTCTCCATTAAAATCACATCCTCCAGGCAGCTCACGGGGAACCTGAGCGGAGGAAACCAGCAGAAGGTAGTGCTGAGCAAATGGCTGGCGAAAAAACCGAAGGTGATTATACTGGACGAACCGACCAGGGGAATCGATGTCGGCTCAAAGGCGGAAATATACGCCATCATCGATGAACTGGCCGCAGAAGGCGTATCGATTATCATGGTCTCCTCGGAGCTTCCGGAGATTATCAATATGTGCAACCGGTGTTATGTCATGTGTGAAGGAAGAATCACAGGTGAGCTGGCCGAGGAAGAATTCTCCCAGGAATCCATGATGACGTTTGCAACCAGCAGAGAATAAGGAAAATTATCAGGAGGTACATTATGGAAAAGAAGAGAGAACGGAGCGTTCCGTTTACAGGCTCCGCTTATTTTAAACGCAATATCGGAACAATCATCGGTCTGATTCTGCTTATAATCATTGTTTCAATCTCAACACCGAAGTTCATGACATCGTCAAATCTTTTAAACCTGTTAAAGTCCAACTCGGTTAACGCAATTATCTGCTGCGGCATGCTGCTTGCGATCCTGATGGGGGAGATTGATATTTCCGTCGGCTCCACTGTTGGACTTACGGGCGTCATCGGTGCATATATGATTACGAATTTAAACGCGCCGGTTTGGCTGACCGTGATAAGCTGTCTCGCGGTGGGCGCTCTGGTGGGAACCGTCAACGGTTTTGCCGTCGCATATCTGCAGGTGCCGGCTTTTGTGGCCACCCTGGCCACCCAGTGTATCGGCCGCGGCCTTACGGAAATCATATCGGGCGGCGTGACAATCCGTGTCCGGAATGCCGCTTACACGGGACTCGGCAACTTAAGCATCGGCGGAGTGTCCATTATTATTGTCTATGCCGCGGTGATCTTAATCGCCACCTGGGTTTTACTAAACAAGATGCGTTTTGGGTACTATATCTATGCACTGGGCGGTAACAAGACGGCAGCCAGGTACTCAGGCGTAAATGTGAAAAAATACAATATGCTCCCTTATATCCTAATCGGTCTTCTCTGCGGAGTCGGCGGTATTGTATGGTCCGCGCGTCTTGGCTCGGCGGCAGCCACGCTGGGAAACGGATTTGAGATGGATGCCATCGCGGCAGTCGTAATCGGCGGAACCAGCATGTCGGGCGGCGTTGGAACCGTGGGAGGCACATTTATCGGTATCCTGATTATCGGCGTAATCACGAACGGACTGAACCTGATGGGTATCAACTCCTTCTGGCAGGGCGTATTCAAGGGAATCATCATCATGGTGGCAGTCGTAATCGACGTATTCAAGAAGAGCCGTTCCAGGCAGCAGTAAGCGGCAGTTGACAAGAAAATCAAAAAACAGTGCTGAGAGGTGATTTTATGGCATTTGCAGGACTGGATGTGGGCACCAGCGGAGCGAAGCTGCTGGTCTACGATCTGGACGGCGCGATATTGTTCACGGCTTCCAGGAAGTATGAGGAGCTGGGCAGCGGCGGCCGCCGGGAGCTAAACCCGGAAACCGTTATGAAAAATGTGAAAGAGGTACTCCGGGAAGCAGGCGAAAACTGTCCGGAAAAGATAGAGGCCATGGCTGTCACAAGCCTTGGAGAGTCGGTCGTATGCCTGGACAAAGAGGGCAGGGTGCTGGCCAATTCAATGCTGACGGGCGATCCCAGAGGGATTGAAGAGATAAAAGAAATTATAGAAACGATGGGGGATCAGAAGATTTTTGAGATTACCGGCCTGCCGCCAAACGAGCTTTACGGTCTGCCGAAATATATGTGGCTGAACCGGAATACCGATGCGGTGAAACGGGCGGAGGCAATTTTGTTCTATGAAGATTTCGTCGGATACATGCTCACCGGGCAGCGAAAGGTAAGCTATTCTTCGGCGGCCAGAAGCATGGCCTTTGATATCAGGAAAATGGAATGGTCAAAGGAGCTTCTTAAGCTGGCAGGAATCAGGGCAGAACAGATGTCTGAGCCGGTGAAGCCGTGTACCGTAATTGGCGCCATATTGCCGGAGACGGCAAAGGAACTGCATCTGAGTCCCGATATGATGCTGGTGGCCGGCGGACACGATCAGAGCTGTGCGGCCCTGGGAAGCGGATTAAACCGCATCGAGGCTGGGGAATGCGGAATGGGGACATGTGAGTTCCTGTTCACGATGCTTCCGGAGCCCCTGATGACGCCGTATATGATGGACAATGATTTTACCTGTATTCCTTATATCCTGCCCGGCACCTATTTATCCAGCCTGGAGGTTACGACCTGCGGCGCCTTGAAGAACTGGGCGCGGGACAGTATCCTGAAAGGCTTCAGGATGGAGTGCGAAGAGAGGGGGGAGAGCTTTTATTCCCGTATCGATGAGGCGGTCCGGGATATCCGAACGGAGGTTATGGTCCTTCCGCAGTTCGGTTCGGCGGGAAACCCCGATCTGTCCATGGATGCCCGGGGAACCATCACCGGCCTTACCATTCATACAAAGGCGGAAGAGATTTACAGGGCCATCCTTGAAGGAATGGCATTTCAGATGTATCTTTCCTACGAACGTCTCAAAAAGCTGGGAACGAAGATGGAGTCGCTCGTGGCGACGGGAGGAGGGGCGGCCTCCGGGCTGACGCTTCAGATACGGGCCGACATCTTCAATATGAAAGTATTGTCCCTGGTCAACGAGGAGTCGGGTACCCTTGGCTGCATGATGATGGCTGCGGCCGGAACTGGGGCCTATTCTTCTTTGGAGGAAGGCATCAAACGCGCGGTAAAGATAAAAAAAGAATATATGCCGGACGCCCGGATGCATGAGTACTATATGGATAAATTCGGGAAATATAAAATGCTCTATGAGAAGATGCATGATTTCAAATAAAACAGTAGATCACGGAGGAGATAACTATGAAACTTGTAAATGGTTTTGACTTAATGGAATTCGCAAAAAAACATCATCATGTATTACCGGCGTTTAATACGACAAATCTGGAAATGACCATAGCGATAGCAAAGGGACTGATGGACGCAAAGCTGCCGGGATATATTCAGATATCCTCCAATAACCTGAAACTCTCCAATCCGCGTATCATCGCCCTGATGGCCATGGATGCGGTGAAAAATTCAGAAACTCCCATCGGACTCCATCTGGATCACGGTAAATCCTTTGAAGACGTCAAGGCATGCGTGGATGCAGGATTTACCTCCATCATGATTGACGCCTCCCATCTTCCCTTTGAGGAAAACATAAAAGAGTGCCGCCGGGCCGCCGAATACTGCCATTTCTATGGGATTCCGGTGGAAGCCGAGCTTGGCGCACTTCAGGGGAAAGAGGAGGACGTGGTGAATGAGGCAGAGTGCAGGACGGATCCGGATATGGTGGCCGATTTCGTAGAGCGGACGGGCTGTGACACGCTGGCTGTTTCGGTCGGCAATGTCCACGGCTTATGCCTGGATCCCAGGATTGACATTCCGCTGCTGGCAAAGATTAACGAAGTCTCCGCAGTTCCGCTTGTGCTTCACGGAGGCTCCGGCATTCCGAAGGAAGTAATCTGGGAGGCTAAGAAACACGGACTCATCAAAATTAATTACGGCTCCGATTTGAGAAAAGAATACATACGCACATTTGGCGAGAGCTATGAAGCGGATCATAACGAACACGACGTAATCCATCTGAGCATTGAGGCAGTTGAAAATGTCAGCAGAAAAGCCAGGGAACTGGTTACCATGATTAACGAAAACTAATGAACAGCCGGCGGTAAGGCGAAGGGTGGATTGCAGTATGGAACACACAGAACATACATTTTTAGGCATAGATTTAGGAACCTCTGCAATGAAGCTGGTACTGATAGACGGGAATAAAAATGTGCTGGCACAGATTACGGAGGAATATCAGGCGGTCCAGCCGGAGCGCGGTTTCAGCGAGATTGATCCGGAAATATGGTATGACTGTATGGTGAATGCCATGGATCGCATCCTGATGCAGTGCGACCGGAGCCGGATCAGGGGAATCGGGGTCACAGGGCAGATGCATACGCTGGTGGTCCTGGATGCGGAGGGAAAGCCGGTGCGGCCCGCCATGATGTGGAATGATATCAGAACCAGGGATTTAATTCCGAGGCTGAAGGAGGAAATAAAACAATTTCCGGAGGGAGAATACCTTTCCCGGACGATTTCCACAGGAAGCCCGGCGGCAAATCTCTACTGGCTCAAGGAAAATGAACCGGAACATTTCAGGAGGATCAAAAAATTCCTGATTGGTCCCGATTATCTCGTATACAGGCTGACAGGCCATTTCGGGACGGATTACTGCGAGGCTTCCACCTCCTGCTTATATCAAATCAGGGAGAAACGGTGGTCGCCGGAGATGAGAGCCATGATAGGCCTTGAAAAAGAGTACTATCCGGAGATCCGGGGCAGCGTCCTGGCGGCCGGCACGCTCAGCCCTGATATGGCAGAGCGGTTTTTGCTGCCCCAGGAGATCGATGTGCTGACCGGAACCGGGGATAACCCTGCCACGGCTATTTCCACAGGCTGTCTGGGGAGGGGCTATCCGGTCATATCGCTGGGGACATCAGGCGTATTCATGATGCCGGTTGCAGAGCTTAAGGATAATGCAAAAGGAAAGATGATCCTATTTTCCTTTGATAATAAAAGCTATTCCTATCTCGTACAGGGGGCGGTACAGTCGAATGGAAGTACATTTGACTGGTGGGTCCGCGGGATCATGGAGGAAGATGATTTTTCCAAGGTGGACAGCCTGATAGACGTGGAAAAGTCGCTGGCAGGCGGAGTGATTTTCTATCCCCATCTGTCGGGGGAAAAGACCTTGTACGCAGATCCGTGTATCCGCGGAGCCTTTATCGGGCTGAGTACGGAGACAGACCGATCGGATATGCTGTATGCGGTGATAGAGGGGCTTTGTTTCAGCTTCCGGGAACTGGCCGAGAAGATGCGCCTTCCTCTGTGCCGCTTCGGCAGCGTCAAGGTGGTCGGCGGCGGCTCAAGGAGCAGAGTGTGGATGCAGACTCTGGCCAATGTTCTGAATATCCGTATTGAGCAGATGGATGGAATGATAGGTCCGGCATTTGGAATCGCCCTTCTGGCGGCTTACCACTGCGGATGTTTCGATTCCCTGGAACAGATTTCGGAGGGAACCGTGAAAATCCAGAACTGTTTTGAGCCGGAACCATATGCAGTAGCGGCCTGTGAAGAGCAGTATAAAAAATATCTCAGGATCCAGAAGGGGCTGCGGTACATAACAGACGGGACAGAAATGTAGCATGTCCTATAGCCTGTTTGAAAATTCATTCCTGCCATCTGCACGCCCCACTTTGCGGCATATTTGGCC
This sequence comes from Clostridium sp., assembly GCA_021770825.1. GTDB lineage: Bacteria > Bacillota > Clostridia > Lachnospirales > Lachnospiraceae > CANRXD01. The sequence goes on from JAETQD010000023.1 coordinate 23,272, forward strand.
CAAATTCAGTCAGCGTAGCCCACAACGCCTCCTTCATTCGGGCCAAATCTCCCGCAAAGTGTGACGCACATCTGACAGAAAGCAATTTTCAGCCACGCTCTGGTGAACGATTCGGTATCTTAATGAATGATTCTATACATGGCGGCAATATCTTCGCCGGCCATGGCAAACTTTGATTTTTCGATCAATATATTCTGTCCGGTCATAATATAGGACGGCATAATACGGATACCCTGCCAGTAAATTTCGGTATGGCGTATTTTATAGGTAGAGACGGACGGCACCGCATTTTTGCGGGCCGTCTTTCTGCTTATCATGTTGAAGGCCTTTTTTGCCACGTCTCCCATCAGCATAATTACCTTTAAATTGGGGAATAACGACAGCTCTTTTTCGAGAAAGGGCAGGCTCTGCTCGATGAGGCTTCTATCTACCGTGGATTCCGGTTTCGGCATTTTCACCGCATTCGTTAGGTATATTCCCTGACTGAGTATATCCAGGATGGTGCCTGCCCTGATTCCCGCCTCCTGAAACAGCGGGAGAGCCGTTGTCAAATAAGCTGCGTCAGGCCCGCCGTAAAAATCATCTCCCGGGTCTTCCGGCACAACTTCATTGATCAGGACGGCATAGATCCTATCCGGCACAACATCGACAGGATTAAAATACAGTCCGTCCGAACCGGGCCCCGCTTTTTGCAACTCTTCTCTGATGTTCATGATTCGTCCTCCTTGTTTTTTTTCCATTTTTCCTGAAATGGTGTGAAGTGCTACCTGCTGCTATTATACCAGGGAAAACATGATCAGGGGGTGTCATGTTCATTTTTCCGTCATTATGGCAATGAAATAGCTTTTGAATTGTGATATACTCAGCTATAGAGATACATACAGGAACCGGCATGAATAAACAATCGAAATCAATATGAAACAGACATGAATGGAGAACATCAATGGAGAACCGAACCCGCAGTGCAAAGCTGATGAATATTACTGCTATGGCCGCATTTGGCACGATCGGCTATTTTGTCGCAAAAATTCCGCTCGCGTCGGAGGAGATTGCATTTTTCCGCGCGGTGATTGCAGCGGTTGTGATTTTGGCGTGGCAGCTTGTCAGAGGCAGAAAATTTCGTCTTCCGGCCAGCAGAAAAAGCCTCATCCTGCTTATGGCTTCAGGAGCTATGATAGGTTTTAACTGGATTTTTCTTTTTGAGGCATACCATTATACCTCTGTCTCTGTGGCGACCTTAAGCTATTATTTTGCGCCTGTAATTGTGATGGCGGCTTGCCCCCTGCTTTTTCGGGAGCGGCTCTCGCTGAAACAGATAATCTGTTTTGCGTGTTCAACGGCCGGCCTCGTTCTTGTGATATCCTCCGGCGGCCTGGAGGGCGGCAGCAGCAATGTCACGGGAGTTGGTTACGGACTGGGGGCCGCGGTTTTATACGCCTGCATTATTTTGATTAACAAATCCCTTACCGGTATTGATGGGATAGACAGAACACTGCTGCAGTTTCTGGTAGGACTGATTGTCATGTTTCCCTATGTTCTGTTCAAATCAGGTTTCCATGTAATGGAAGCGGGAACGGTAGGTATTATGAATCTGCTGGTACTGGGGGTTGTACATACGGGAATCGGCTACTGCCTCTATTTTTCATCGCTTGGAGATTTGAAAGGGCAGGAAGCGGCAATTTTGAGTTACATCGATCCTCTGGTTGCCTGCGCTATGTCGGTATTCGTAATGGGAGAGGCCATGGGACTGATGCAGGCGGCGGGAGGTGTGATGATACTAGGATTTACATTGTATAACGAGCTTGGAGGGAAAACACCGTCACATCCGCGGCAAAAGACTGGCTGTGAATAGCGCTGGGATTCAGTACGTGATAAAAACGGTGACAGATAAATTTTTAATTGACAAATATGAAAAATATGGTAAACTGATATTAATAATCATTATTGATTTTGGAGCATATATCATATTAGGAGGCGTCAATGAACCATTTACCAATGAACGTACGAGTCCCCATTGAAAAAGACAACCCATCCATTTGCAGAGATGAGGCGCTTTGTATCAAATGCGGGCAGTGCAGAGATGTCTGTACGGACTATATCGGAGTCCACGGGACGTATACACTTGAACAAACCGGAGGAACAGCCGTTTGTATTAACTGCGGCCAGTGTGCCAATGTCTGTCCGGTATCCAGCATTACAGAAAAATATGAATACCGCGATGTCAGGGAAGCAGTCCGGGATCCGGAAAAGATTGTTATATTCAACACCTCCCCGTCTGTGAGGATTGCGCTGGGAGAAGAGTTTGACATGGAGGACGGAAGCTTCGTCCAGGGAAAAATGGTAGCTTTGCTCCGTAAGCTGGGAGCCTCCTACGTGCTCGATACGAATTTTGCCGCTGATTTAACGATTATGGAAGAGGCCAGTGAGCTGATAGAGCGGATTACAAAAAAGAACAGGCCGCTGCCGCAGTTTACGAGCTGCTGTCCTTCCTGGGTCAAGTATGCGGAGATTTATCATCCGGACATGCTGCCGCATCTGTCCACTGCAAAGAGTCCGATTGGAATGCAGGGGCCGACCGTAAAGACGTATTTTGCAAAGAAGATGGGGCTGAATCCTGAAAAAATAGTCAATGTGGCCGTCACTCCCTGTACTGCGAAGAAGTTTGAGATCCGCAGGGAGGAGATGAAGGCAGCCGCAGAATACCTGGGGATTCCGGGAATGCGGGACATGGACTATGTAATTACCACCAGAGAGCTGGCAATATGGGCCAGGGAAGAGGCGATAGACTTTGCGGGCCTGGCGGATTCATCCTATGACAGGCTGATGGGGGAGGCATCCGGAGCCGGGGTTATCTTTGGAAATACCGGTGGCGTGATGGAAGCTGCGCTGCGGACTGCATATGAAACTATCACAAAACAGAAAGCTCCGGCCGTACTTTACAACCTTGAACCGGTACGCGGAATGGAGGATGTGAAGGAAGCCGAGGTAGTGATAGAAGGGCTGAAAGTAAATATCGCCGTCATATACGGAACTAAAGCCGCTTCAAAATTCATTGAACGAATAAAAGAGGGCGGCAAGGAATACCATTTCATAGAAGTGATGACCTGCCCGGGCGGATGTATCGGAGGCGGAGGGCAGCCCAAGGGTACGCTGCAAAAAGGCGACGAGCTGAGGAAAAAACGAATAGAAGGGCTTTACCGCAGAGACAGTGGAATGGAGCTGCGTACCAGCCATGAGAACAAAGAAATCATAGAGCTTTACAGAGAATTTTATAAGAAACCGCTGAGTGAGCTGGCAGAGCAGATGCTGCATACAGGCTACAGAGACAGAAGTGAAGATTTAGGAGGAAAGAATATGAGCAGTTCAGTTAAATATCGCTGTACAATTTGCGGATACATTCATGAGGGAGAACTTACAGAAGGATTTACATGTCCGGTCTGCCGTCAGCCGGCGTCAGTATTTGAGAAGATTGAAGAGAAGCCGGAGAATACCGGTAATAAATATGCTGGGACAAAGACAGAGAAGAATCTGATGGAAGGCTTTGCCGGTGAGAGCCAGGCCAGAAACAAATATACATATTTTGCCATGGTTGCCCAGAGAGAAGGATATGACCAGCTGGCGGAGATCTTTTTAAAGACAGCCAGGAATGAGCAGGAGCATGCGAAGCTGTGGTTTGAAGCCCTTGGACATATCGGGACGACAGCGGAGAATCTTCTTGCGGCGGCAGAGGGAGAGAACTATGAGTGGACCGATATGTATGATCGTTTTGCAAAAGATGCCGATGAGGAAGGTTTTCCTGAGATGGCGGAGCTTTTCAGAAAAGTAGGCGCAATAGAGAAGACCCACGAAGAGCGTTACCGCAAGCTGCTTCATAATGTCGAGATGCAGCAGGTATTTGAGAAGGCAGAGGAGAGTATGTGGGAATGCCGTATCTGCGGCCATCTGGTAATTGGAAAGAAAGCTCCGGAGGTATGCCCGGTGTGCAAGTATTCCCAGAGCTATTTTGAACTGAGAAAAGAAAACTACTAAGTATGGAAAAAGTTTAAATAACCGGCGGCGGTAACAGTGCATCTTTGTGCCTGAGAATCGCCGCCGGTTTTCGGCATATTTAGAGAATCATCCCCCCGATGAATCCTGCAATTGCCAGCGACAGATTGTAAAAGAAGAATGTAGGCACACATGTATCCCAGATATGGTCGTGCTGCCCGTCGGCATTCAGACCGGATGTGGGCCCAAGCGTACTGTCGGAAGCAGGAGAACCTGCGTCACCAAGAGCAGCGGCACAGGCGATAAGGCAGGCTGTGGCTCCGACGCTCATGTTCATTTTCATACACATCGGTACATAGAACAAAGCGATAACCGGGATGGTTCCAAAGGAAGTTCCGATACCCATTGTGATTAAAAGACCGATTATAATCAGAACAATGACGAATACTACTTTGCTGGCCCCGAGTATGGCAAGCGTGGCGTCGATCAAAGTGTCTACAGCGCCGGTCTGGTTTACTACATAGGCGTACCCGCCTGCAATCAGCATGATAAAAGAAACCATACCCATCAACCGGATTCCTTCGGCTATTGTTCCGTCACTGTTACGAAGCTTAACGGCGCCGCCGATGATCATGATAAGAATACCGAGAAGAGCGCCCAGAGGCATTGAATCCCAATAGAGCTGGCCGAACAGAACGCCTGCGATTGCGATTAAGGATACGATATGATCCTTGTTAAGGCGGATTGCCTCGTCCTCCAGTGAAATACCCTCCAGTGAAATATCCTGATAATCGCGCGGCTTGCGGAAGAACCACCAGGAGCCGATAAGGCCGACAAGCATTCCGGCGCCCAGAATGATCGTATGAGGCCATACTTCTATCATCTCAATCGGCATGCCGTTGGCTGTCATGTTTTCAGCAACGATTCCCTGGAAAATGACACCGTACCCAAGCGGAATCGTTACGTATGGAGCTACCAGACCGAATTCCGTAACGCAGGCGGCCTGGCGGCGATCCATTTTCATCTTGTTCATCATTACAAGCAGCGGTGGAAATAATACCGGGATATAGGCAATATGTACCGGGATAATGGTTCCGGAAATTATGGCGCATACGACCAGGGTTGCCAGAAGAATCCACTTTCTCTCCTTAACTACCGATGCAATCCACTTGGCCAGCATTGTCGCCAGTCCGGTTTGTGCCAGAGCTGCTGCAAACGTCCCCAGAAGCAGATAAGCTATGGCATTTGTTCCATTTCCGTTCAGTCCTGTGATAATACCCCCCATGATTTCGCCTGGCCCCATTCCAGCCGCAAATCCTGCAACCATAGCCGATACAAGCAGTGACAGAATAACATTAAGCTTGCACAGACAAAGTACACACATAACAATAACTGAAAGTGTTACCGGGTTACTAATAATTTCCCACATAAAAAAAATACCCCCTTATATAATTTTTAATCAGTATATGATATGGACGTCGATAAAATGCCGATAGGGTTTTCTGCCGCAGGAAGCT
>JAETQD010000024.1 GCA_021770825.1 Clostridium sp.
TCCCTGTGCATAAGGACTGGAACGACGACCTGGTGCAAGGGCAGACCATGGCCGGCCTTGTAATGACCATGGGGCAGAGTATGTAGGCCGCAGAGGCGCACCGCCCGCCAGGGGGGGCCCTGCCGCTGGACCGGGGGCCGGTTCATCCTGGACCACCAAGAAGGTCACATTTGAAGTAAATCTAAGTACAGAGGACAGACAACAGAAGGGAGATGATCGCTGTGAAAAACGATACTTGGACGCTGATTCTCCTGCTGGCGGCGGTGTTTGGAGCCCTGATGGCCATCGCCGGCTTCTCTAACCGGGGCAGTCTGGACAGCATCAAGAGCAAGGACGTGGGCGACGGCCAGCACGGCACCGCCCGCTGGGCTACACCGGCGGAGGTGCGGAAAACCTTCCGCTTCGTGCCCTTCCAGCCCGCGCTGTGGCGGAAGGGGGAGCAGCTTCCTGACGCGCAGGGGCTGGTGCTGGGCTGTGTGGGAAAGATCCCGGCCCCACCGGAGTTCTCTTTGCTTGGGAAGACCGTCCATCCGCTCATCCCAGAGAAGCTGTGGAAGCACGGTGGGATCCGGGCCCTGGTGGACTGTGACGACATCCATTGCCTCATGATCGGCGCCTCCGGCGTTGGCAAGACTGCCTACTTCCTATACCCCAATTTGGAATACGCCTGCGCCAGCGGCATGAGCTTCTTCGCCAGTGATACGAAGGGAGATCTGGCCCGAAACTACGGGGCCATCGCCCGGGACTGCTATGGCTATCAGGTGGCGGTGGTGGATCTTCGGAACCCCACCCGCTCAGATGGCTACAACCTGCTCACGCTCATCAACCACTACATGGATGTATGCCGGAGAGAGCCCGCCAATCTGGCAGCTCGGGCCAAATCGGAGAAGTATGCTAAGATTCTCTCAAAGATTATCATCAACCCAGACGGGGAGAACTTCGCACAAAATCAATATTTTTATGACGCGGCGGAGGGCGTGCTCACTGCCGTGATTCTGCTATTGGCGGAATATCTGCCGCCGAAAAGGATCCACGGAAAGCTGCAGGAGCGCCGGCACATTGTGTCCGTGTTCAAGCTGGTGCAGGAGCTGCTGGCTCCCAGCATTTTGCCAGGCAAGAACGAGTTCCAGCTCCTCATGGACCGCCTGCCGGAGGAGCACAAGGCCAAGTGGTTCTCCGGCTCCGCCCTCACCGCCGCCGAGCAGTCTATGGCCTCTGTCATGTCCACCGTCCTCTCCCGGCTCAACACCTTCCTGGACTCGGAGCTGGAGCAGGTGCTGTGCTTTGACAGCGCCATGGACGCCGAGAGCTTTGCCGCGAAGAAGTCCGCCATCTTCCTCATCCTCCCGGAGGAGGATACGACCAAGAACTTCATGGCGGGGCTGATGATCCAGACTCTGAGCCGGGAGTTGTTCTCCGTGGCGGATGAGCACGACGGGAAGCTGCCCAGCCGGGTGGTGTTTTTCTGTGACGAGCTAGGTACCATGCCCGCCTTCGACATCCTGCCCCTATTCTCCGCCGGCCGCTCCCGGCGGCTGACCCTGGTGCCCATCATCCAGAGCCTGGCCCAGTTGGAGAAGAACTACGGCAAGGAAGGGGCAGAGATTCTGACGGATAACTGCCAGGACACCATCTTCGGCGGCTTCGCACCCAACAGCCAGACCGCCGAGGTGCTGTCCAAGGCCCTGGGCAGCCGCACCGTGATGAGCGGTTCCATCTCCCGGGGAAAGAACGATAGCAGCCAGAGTCTCCAGATGATTGAGCGGCCTCTTATGACCCCGGATGAGCTCAAGTCCATCCCGAAGGGACACTTTATCGTCATGAAAACTGGCACTCATCCCATGCGGACCCGCCTGCGGCTGTTTCTGGAGTGGGGGATCACCTTCGGGGAGACCTACCAGGTACCCCAGCGGGCCGCCCGGAAGGTCTACTACGCCAACAAGGCGGAACTGACCAACGCCATCTACCAGGCGTTTCCCATCCGGACAGGGACAGTCAATTATCATATGGGGAAGGCGCAGAAATAGAAGTGAGCTATTTTAATGAGATCTACAATGACCCGGAGCTGAGTGCTAGGGCCAAACAGGTGCTGGTCTACCTACACGACCGAGCAAACAAAGACGGCGAGAGCTGGTACGCCATCAACACCATGGCAAAAGATCTAAGCCTTTCCCGCTCAACGATAAAACGGGCCCTGGCGGAGCTGACCCGCCAGGGCCGGGTGGAGAAACAGGCAAGATTCCGGGAGACCGGGGGATGTACTTCCAATCGTTATCGAATACAGTAAAGTGGCACTTATCGCTTCATACCCTTAGCTTCGCATAACTTGATTTGTTGTGCAACTTTTATTTTTCTAACAAGCCCTAAATGCACGTCTGCGAATATACACGCAAAAATCGGGGGATAAACTCCCAAGTTATATTGCTGAACGGTATGGAAACAGCAAAATGCTTCGGTATGTATAGGGACGGGCATGATACCGATAGGGTATCCCCAACAGGAAAGCAAAAAATGCTCTCCCTGTTGTTCACCCGTGAAAGGCATCCTCTGCGGAGGATCGCCTCACCCCCGGTACTGGATTGCCTCCGGTAAGCTCAAGGGGGCAGGGGCATCGACATCAACCGAATGCCCCAGAAATTTGAAATCACCTATCCGGTGAATATTTACAACCGGGTTGTTGAGCTGACGGCCAACAACACTTGGAAGGAACGCTGATTTCCGCTCTCCATCCAACACACGGGGGTACCCTGCACAGCGGGGTGCCCCACTATAAAAAGCGGGAAGACCGTTCTGAATAAAGCGTTGGACAACCAGTTTCGGGGCTGGAGAAGGAGCAGATTAATAATATGACAGTATTATGGAAACCTTTGATCAGCGCGACACTGATCTTTGCTCTTCTTTTGCGCAGGCAGATTACCCAATGCAGCCATACACGGATACCTGTCTGGAAGAAATAGCCGATGAACTATATAAGATCCCCTCCCCAATCCTGGAAATGTTTACGGATCGGGAGTGGTCAATCTGCATCGATAGAGTTTAACTGGAGGAGTTGAGCTAATCATATGGATTCACCTGCGCGGCGACCAGCTATTCAGACAGGAAAATTCACCTGCGGGCGGAGAACATCGGCTCCCTGCCCCATGAATTCGGGCACTTCCTCCAATTTACCCTAGGCTTTCCGGAAGAGACAGAATCTCTGTACAACTTGGAAGCAGGGGGAATCAGTTTTCTCAGGCCCCACGCTATACGGAATTTCAGGGAATACTTCGCAAACGTCTTTGCTTTCTGAATTCGCAGGCAGGAAGAGAAAATAGAACTTCTCCGACAGAAGGCACCAGATACCTTTGCTTATTTTTTCGAATTGGATGAGAACGGCTGGAACCTCTAGATGGAGGCCGATGAGGAAGGTGTCTGATATCAAATAACAGAAGGGCTTCCGGCTGCGGCCGGAGCTCCACAGCAAGAAAGGTGGACAACACTGTGCAGATGAGCATCAATATGGACGCCATAAAGGCATTTGAGGACTATTTAACCGACAGCGAAAAAGCGAGGGCTACGATAAAGAAATATGTATATGCAGCGGAACAGCTCTCCTGGTTTCTGGGAGACCAGGAGTTGTGCAAAGCGCGGATTTTGGAATATCGGGAGCAGTTGCTGAAGAGTCGCAAGGCGCAGACGGTAAACACAGCCCTGTCCGCCATAAACGCCTTTCTCGAGTTTTATGGGCGGACGGAATGTAAAGTGAAACTTCTCCGGATCCAGAGGCAGGCATTTCTGGATGAACGAAGGGAATTATCTCACGAAGAATACAGCCGTCTTCTGGCCGCGGCGAAAGGCCGCAGAAACGAACGCCTCTACCTGACGATACTGACGCTGTGCGGAACCGGGATCCGGATCGGAGAACTTCAATTCATCACGGTGGAGTCTGCGCGCACCGGCAGGGCGGAAATCTGGCTGAAAGGAAAAAGCAGAACTATTGTCCTGCAAAAAGAACTGTGCCGACGGCTGCTCAAATACGCAAAAGCCAACGGAATTGAGCGCGGCCATATTTTCCGTACCAGAAGCGGCCGGCCTTTGGACCGTTCCAATGTCTGCCACGATATGAAGAAGTTATGCCGGAAGGCGGGCGTGGACAGTCGAAAGGTTTTTCCGCACAGCCTGCGGCACCTGTTCGCTAGGTCGTTCATCGCTGTGGAGAAGAACTTGGCCCACCTAGCTGACATTCTGGGCCACAGCCGGATTGAGACGACTCGAATTTATGTAGCGGTGAGTGCCGCTTCCCATGAGCGGATCCTCCAGCGGATGAACCTCATATTATAAAAAGTACCACAGAATATTTCTTCTGTGGTGGAATGTTGGAGACACGGCCTTCAGCTACATAATTTTACTACCTATATCTTACATAAAGTCCGATAAAATTTCAAGGCCTTCCCAGAAATTTTATCAAGTTTTGTCATTCACCATCACATATTCGCGATTTGAGGCGCAAAAATCAAGGCCTGCCCTGTTCTTTGAGCATGCAGGCATTCATTTTCACGCCCATTTTTAGGTTCTAAACTTCACTCTCAGACGCTCCGTCTTCAAAGATTACCACAGAAGAAATATTCCTTGGTATGTGCTTTGAGCCGAAGTGATCTCTTAGTTTTCAAACCAGAAGGGAGCCTCTCCAAATTATGCGCCACTCGCAAGAACGCCCGTTCCGGCTGGGAATGGTATATATAGTCATGCTCATCCTTTATGCCCTGTTGGTGATTTCTTTCTACTTTTTAGCGGGGAAAGAACTGCATATCCGGGACTCCAGAGGAGATCTGGATTTGCCTGTAGCGGAAACCGCTGCTGGAGAACTGGCACAGGGCGTTGTGATTGAGCAGGTATTTCAAGCGGATATCCAACGGTTCCAAACGGTATCTGTCCAGTGGACTACATATATGCGTGCCAATGCAGGGATTGTGACGGTGGAGCTTTATGATCTGCGGAATCAATCTCTGTTGGCCAGTCAGACGTTGGATGCAGCCGCAATGACTGAGGGTATGGTGACCACTCTCTCCATTGATCCGCCATCGGAAACGTTGTATGGTGCACCGTTGCTTTTACGGCTTTCCGCCGATTCTGTGTCCGGCAGTGCAGTGTCTCCTCTGATGTCATCCAGTGCTGACGAAGACGGATGCACACTTTATATCAATGGGGCTGAAACCTTTGGAAGCTTGTGCTTTTCCGCCACAGGGGAGGACTATATCTGGACGGGACTTCACTATTGGGAATTTGCCGCGGGCTTTGGAGCGGTTCTTCTGGCCGGCCTTGCCTGGTCCTACTGGAGATGGCGGACAGGGCGGCACAGCTTCCTGGCAAATGCGTTTCTGGTTGTGAGAAAATACCGCTTCCTGATCAAGCAGTTAGTATCAAGGGATTTCAAAACAAAATACAAGCGGTCTATTCTTGGGGTATTCTGGAGTTTCCTGAATCCCTTGCTGACCATGTGCGTACAGTATTTTGTATTTTCCACCATTTTCAAAAATGATATTGAGAATTTTGCGGTATATCTGCTTATCGGTGTTGTGCTGTTCAATTTTTTCTCAGAAGCCTGCGGCATGGCACTAACATCTATTCTGGGCAATGCTGGATTGATCACCAAGGTCTATGTGCCGAAATACATCTATCCGCTGACCCGGGTCATGTCCTCTATGGTAAATTTGGCGATATCCCTGATTCCACTGCTCATCGTCTGCTTGGTTACAGGGGTGCAATTTCATAAATCAGCGGTTCTCGCGCTATACTTTATAGTCTGCCTGGTCATCTTCTGCTTGGGATTAGGACTACTGCTGGCCACATCTATGGTGTTTTTCCGGGATACCCAGTTCCTATGGGGAGTCCTGACTATGGTATGGATGTATGCCACACCGATTTTTTACCCAGAAACTATTTTGCCGCAGGAGTTCAGATTCGTCCTGAACATCAACCCGCTGTATCACTTTCTGAGAAGTATGCGGATGTGCATTCTGGACGGGATATCTCCAGAGCCATTTGTATACGTTCAGTGCTTTGGTATCGCGCTGGCCATGCTGTTGATTGGGGCACTGATATTCAAAATAAAGCAGGACCGTTTCGTGCTGTATTTATAAGGTGTTGGTACGATGAGCAAGAAAACTATGATAGAGGTCTCAGACGTGACCATGCAGTTCCGCTTGAACAACGACAAGATCCTGTCCTTAAAGGAATTTGTGACAACGGCACTGCGTGGAAAACTTCAGTACAACAAGTTTACCGCTCTGGAGCATATTTCTTTTGAACTGAAGCGAGGACAGACCCTGGGGCTGATTGGGCGGAATGGCGCGGGGAAAAGCACACTTTTAAAGATCATCTCCGGTATTTTGAAACCGACGGAAGGCCGAGTAAGCTGCTATGGGAATGTAGTACCTATGCTGGAGTTGGGCAGCGGCTTTGACTTCGATTTGACGGGCCGGGAAAATGTCTTCCTCAACGGCGCCATCCTGGGGTACAGCGAGGAGTTTCTCAAGGGAAAGTATGATGAGATTGTGGAGTTCTCCGAATTGGGACAGTTTATTGAAGTTCCGATTCGGAATTATTCCTCTGGCATGCTTGCCCGTTTGGCTTTTTCTATTGCAACAGTAGTTAACCCCGATATTCTGATCGTGGATGAAATTTTATCTGTGGGTGACGTTGCGTTTCAGGAAAAGAGCAAAAAAAGGATGCTCCACCTGATGGGCGGCGGCACCACAGTCCTATTCGTTTCCCACAGCATTGAACAGATCCGGGAGATGTGTGACCGGGCCATCTGGCTGGAAAATGGTTCAGTTAAGCTGATGGGCGGCGCTGAGAAAGTGTGTGATGCGTATGAAAGCAAATGAGGGCTTTCCCCAAAGCCGAGTTTGTATTTTTTCTCAGACATGGAGTTCTGGTGGGATTGAATCCTTTTTCAACAACCTACTGCACTATATGGATCTATCACATTTCGAAGTTGATATAGTGGTCGAAAAATTAGAGGAAAGCATTTTTAGGGGGCCCCTTGAAGAACTTGGTGTTTCATTTTATGAATTATCTGGCTCGTCACACCGCATTCTAGAGAACTACAAAGAATTTGCAAGGCTGATTAAGAGAAAAAAGTATGATGTTCTCCACTTAAATGTATTCCAAGCCCAGGCCATGATGTATCTGCGGTTGGCAAAAAATCAAGGAATCCCAATCCGTATTGCACACAGTCACAACACAGAACTGAGGCGAAGTAGAACCAAGTGGCTTAAAATGCTGGTACATGAAGGAGGAAAACGACTTTTTTCACTATATGCAACTGATTTTTGGGCATGCTCGCAATTAGCGGCAAGATTCATGTTTCCTAAAAACGTGGTAAAAAAGGAACAGTATTGCTTTATTCCAAATGGAATTAATTTGGAAAAGTTTCAGTTTAATATTTCTACTCGTCGGGAGAAACGCAAGGAATTGCATTTGGAAAATACTTTTGTAATCGGCAACATAGGCCGCCTTTGTTATCAAAAAAACCAACGTTTCTTACTGAACGTTTTTTCTGACGTATATCAGAACATGCCCGAATCAAGGCTTCTCCTTGTCGGGGACGGTGACGACCGCAAAGAGCTGGAATTATATGCGGAATCTCTCGGACTCCTTGATAGTGTGATAATTTATGGCACGAGCAATCATGTTGAGGAGTTGCTGTGCGCCATGGACGTATTTGCATTCCCGAGTCTTTTTGAAGGACTCGGTATTGCAATGATTGAAGCGCAGGCATCCGGGCTTCCGGTAATTTGTTCAGACCAGATACCAAAGGAGTCGGTGGTATCTGATGATGTCTACCGTATTTCTGTCCATGACAGGGATGGTTGGGTCAAAGCACTGCTTAGAATGGATGGCGGAAGACAAAAATGTCTATTGGAAAACGAATTACTGTCCAATTATGATATTCGCCGATTAAGCCGCCAAATGGAAAAAATATATTGCAGGAAAAGAAAAAATGGTTGAAAAGCATGACTGCATGAAATATCTGAGGTGGATAAGGCACAGCCTTCTAAAAAGGATTTCGTTGTGCTACTACGGGTGGTGGCAATGGCGTCGCATCTGTAAAATCGAAGGAATGGGGCGCACGGCTGTAATTTTGGTTACGGGAGAAGATCGTGAAGTTAGCTTTTTTGCACTGACACATTTGGATCAGTTGTTGGAAAAACGGGCCTTTGATGATGCGGTCATTATATCCGCGGATCAAGTGGTTTTGAAAAGTGCCCCGTACTTTTCAAACAAATTACGTGCGGTTCATAAACTCTCCCCAAAACAGGTGGACAGTTTGTTACAGCTGGCTTGTTTATATCAATTTGATGACCGTTTTATATGCGCGTCCATTGAGCAGCCGACAGGAAGAAATGGCGGCAGATTAGTGGGCAAAAAAGGGATAACAAAAGAAGAAGTATTTTCCGTCGGAGTGTACGGACTCTATCCTTTCGAACCGGCCAACATTCCTGTCTATGACGGAGACGACCTTGAAATTTTAGCATTTATGAGGGGGATGTAAGTGGATGATTCCTGAATATGTTGTTGTGCAAGCAGGTGGCAGGGGGAGCCGGTTGGGCTATTTAACGGATAACAAGCCTAAATGTCTCGTGCCGGTCGAGAATTTACCAATGATTTTTCATCTATTTCGAAAATACCCGGATAGCAAATTCATAATAATCGGTGACTATCATTATGAAGTACTGAAACGCTACCTGACCAGTTTTGCGGATGTAGACTACCAATTGGTTTGTGCGACCGAAAAAAAGGGAACTTGCGCAGGTATGCGGGAAGCGTTCTCTATGATTCCCGAGGAGACGCCGTTTTTAGTCATTTGGTCAGACTTAATTATGCCTAAAGACTTAGAGCTTCCAGATGAAAAGGGAAATTATATTGGCTTGGCAAAAGATTTCCCGTGCCGCTGGAGGTATGAAAGCCAGAAATTCGAGGAGAAGAGGTCCTCCGAATATGGCGTGGCAGGTATGTTTGTGTTTGAGAATGCTGCTACAGTCCGAGATGTTCCAGAGGAAGGAGAGTTCGTTCGATGGCTGTCGCTATTGCCGACTACATATAAGACATTTCCGATTTATCACATGAAAGAGTACGGCTTACTGGAGGAGTACCAAAAAATTGAAAGCGCCAAGTGCCGCCCGTTCAACAGAATATACATTGAAAATGGCCGTTTTGTCAAGGAAGCGATTGATGAACAGGGACGGGTGCTGGCGATTCATGAAAGCAATTGGTACAGAAAGCTAGAGGGGCGACAATTAAAAAACATCCCTGCTGTTTTTGGCTATGCCCCTTTGAAAATGGAACTGGTCGATGGAAAATCAGTCTACGAGTATAAAGATCTGTCTCTTGATGACAAAAAGAAGATACTCGGATCGATTGTGGAATGTCTGAAAGATGTGCATAACCTCGGCTCTATTCCGGCTGAAATATTAAGCTATAGGGAAGCCTATGTTGATAAAACCTTCAAACGATTGGAAAAAGTATATGATTTGGTTCCTTTCGCGCACGACTCGTACATCAACATCAATGGGCACAATTGCCGGAATATCTTTTTCCATCGAGAAGAGGTGGAGCAGCTCCTTATGAAATTTATGCCGAGAGAATTTCACCTGATTCATGGAGATTGTACATTCTCGAACTTAATGTTGAGGAATTCAGATTACAGCCCTGTATTAATTGACCCACGCGGGTACTTTGGATTTACCGAGCTGTACGGTGATGTTGCTTATGATTGGGCGAAATTATACTATTCGGTGGTAGGAAACTATGACCAGTTTAACCGAAAACGCTTCCGGCTCACAATTCGGGAAGATAGCGTGCAACTGGATATAGCGAGCAATGGCTGGGAACCCCTTGAACAAGAGCTGTTTGGCCTGATTGGAGATGAGGTTGATCCGCGACAACTGCATATTCTCCACGCGATTATCTGGCTTTCGCTGACTACATATGCATGGGAAGATTATGACTCCATATGTGGAGCATTTTACAACGGGATTTATTATCTGGAGGAATCGCTGCATGAAAACATATTTTGAGGAACAAATGCAGGTAATTAATAACGCTGTCAAGTCTCTTGATACAGAGACCTTTACCCAATTGGTGACTGAATGTGAAGCTGTTCTTAGCGATGGTCATAAAATCATTTTAAGCGGGTTAGGGAAAAATGTCCCGGTGTGCGAAAAATTTGTTGGGACCATGAACTCTTTTGGCCTCGCTGCAGCATTTATGAATACGAATACAGCGGTTCATGGTGATATCGGAATGGTCCAGAATGGTGATTTGGTTATCATCCTTACTAAAAGCGGTGATACCTCCGAATCGGTTTATCTGACCTCTCTGCTCGAACAACGCAATGCTGACCTTTGGCTGCTATCCTTTCAGCGCAACAGCACACTGGCCGAGAGGATCCCAAAACATGTGATTCTCGATTTGGAACACGAAGGGGATGCGTGGGATATTACTCCCAACAACTCTACAACAGTCAATCTGATCATCTTACAAGGACTGGCTATTGCGCTTTCGGAACGTATGGGCGTCACCCTGGCTGATTTTAAGAAAAATCATCCTGGAGGGCACATAGGAAAGCAGTTGGAAAATGTCTAAGAACATTGTGGTATCTGCACTTGGTAAGACTTGGATCCTGGATATCGATGGAACGGTTTGCAAACACAACGGTTACAAGCTCGATGGACATGATACGTTGCTTCCCGGTGCAAAGCAATTTTTTGAGGGTATTGACGAAATAGACAAGGTGGTTTTCATCACATCCCGTTCACAAGCATACGCAGAAATGACAGAATCTTTCCTGAGAGAGAATGGAATAAGATGGAATGCGATTATCTATGACCTGCCTTATGGAGAGAGAATTCTGGTCAACGATAAAAAACCATCCGGGCTAAAAACCTCCATTGCTGTGAATACAGAAAGAGATGTGTTTATGGAAGAAATCTTTATTGTCGATGAGAGTTTATAGCCTATGGTAAACATGCTAAAACAGTTCGTCAAACGGAGACCTTTTCTCGCTATTCCCCTTACTATGATGACAAAGATACTTCCCGGATACAGACAATATCGGAAAATTGTGAGGCGGTATGGATCAACGGTATCCGTTCTTCGTACCGCATGGCACGGCACAGGAGACTACTACATTTGTGGAATGTATCTCCCGGCATTTTTAAAAGAAAACGGAATTTCTAATTATGTATTTCTTGTCAACAAAACTGGCAGCGAACGTAAAGTAACCAGACTCTTCGACGTATACCAAGGGCATACAGTTCAGCTCCATTCGGTAGAGCCTCTGAGCCGTTTCAGCGAATTCATGCGGCAGAAAGAGCCATTGTGCAGAAGTTTTGAAAAATCGGATCACTTGACATTCATTGGAGAGCAATTAAAGGGTTATCGTAGATTATCATTGGTAGATTTTTACCTATGGCAGGGATTCGGATTTAGCAATGAACCACAAAGAGCTATGCCATATTTTTCGAAAGACATTAATAAGATAAGACGAAAAATGGAAGCAAACAGACTTCCGCTTAAGAAAACTGTGTTGCTGTCTCCGTTTTCGACTTGCTCCAAGGAGTGCCTTCTACCTAACACCTTCTGGGAAAAAATTTCTGCTTATCTGGTGAGACGAGGCTATGTGGTAGCCACGAACTGCGGTGGAGGCGAGGAACCTATCTGTGGAACAATCCCTTTGACAGTTCCCTATGAAGAACTGGTTCCGTTCCTGGACATGTCTGGCAATTTTATTGGGGTTCGGAGCGGTCTATGCGATATTTTATCTCTATCTTCGTGTAATAAGATAATTATCCATCTTGAGCGTTCAGATTTTTGGCCAAACGGGCGCTCAAAAGAATTTGTGGGGATAAGACTTATGGGATTTGATAATGTGGCGACCGAAGTAGTATATGATGGAGAAATAGACGGCCTGATGCGAGATATAATCGGAGAGATCAGTACTTGGTGTTAGCGCCAGACGAAAACCTCTCCCGGTTAATTTCTCCCGACCGTAACATTGGCATGCTGAAGAGGATTAGAGATTCTTATGGTTAAGACTAAAACGCAGGAACTAAAAAATCTGGAATTAACAAGGTTACAACAAGCGTTTAATGGGTGGGCTGTTTGGCATAGCATTGTCAAAAAATATAAACTTAAATCAAAAACATACAATAAAACGGCAGTTGTCCTGCTGCCACAAGATGATTTGGAATGTTGCTATTTTGCTCTGTTATATGCTGAACGGATGCTTCGACTTAGGGGGCTGGATGGGGTTGTCTTTTTGACGCATAATAATGTGGTTGCTAAGGCCGCAGAAATTATGTGCCCCAGCCTATTGGGTACAGAATTACTGCCGGCGAGTCAAAATGCAGTTCTGACACAATACTACAATACTCGGCTTTTTGACCCTCGATTCATCCATGCGTCCTTAACAGAGCCCTTCGCAAGAAATGGACGTGCTTTAATTGGGGTAAAGGGCATCACCGTGGAAGAAGCTGTGGCGATTGGCATATATAAGATCATTCCCTATGTAAGAAAAATACGTCCGAAATACACAGGCGAGGATCAGGATATGAAAAATTTTTTTGCTATTGGAGAAGCATATACAGAACAGAGGACAACTGGAAAAATAAGATGATGGTGAGTGGTGTGTTTAAGGGAATTTGGCGCAAAACAAGGAGTATTCGGGAATGTATAAGAAGGAAATTATCTAATATAGGGCCACTTGGGATCCTCTGGTCATACAAAAAGACAATAGCAAATGGGAAAAAAGTCTACGTTCGTCTGATGAAACGATATGGTGCCAACACGAGAATTTATATCGAACACTATCCAGGTACGGGCGATGTTTATATCACATGTGCTCTATTAGAGAACTATCATAAAATGTATGGTCTTGGAGAAAATTACATTGTTACATTGGTTGGAAACAGTTCAAAGAAAATAGCAAGTTTATTAAATATACGAGATACAGAGGTTCTTACACAGCAAGAGTCGGATGACATGATTCGGTATTTGTGTTTCATGGGGGGGCATATCAAAAATACAACTATTTTGCATTATGGCCCTGGTGTTCTTTATACGCGAATTTTGGATGATCTAGCATCCTATAACGGATTGGATTTTATGACCATGTATATGAACACGGTTTTTAAAGATATGGATTGGACGAGAGATTCTATTCGTTTTGTTGAGGCACCTAATGCTGATGAGCTGGCGAGAGAATATCTCGATACACAAAACCTAAGATTAGGGCATACAGCAGTGCTGTTCCCCTATGCTAATACAATTGAACATCTTCCAATGGAGTTTTGGGAGGAATTCGCAAGACATTTGAGAGAAATTGGTTTCTCTGTATGTACAAATGTTGAACCAGGTGGCGTGGCAATACCGGGAACAACACCAGTTTTTGTTCCTTATAGTGTTCTGGCCAATTTTGTGGAGCTGGCGGGCACCGTTGTAGGATTAAGAAGTGGAGTGTTTGATATCCTGGCTCATGCAAATTGTAGAAAATATATTTTATACCCAACACCTAACTATTTTAAATTTGGAGTCGGTTCAATCATGGATTACTTCTCCCTGATTGATATGGGGATTGGAGAAAAAATTGATGAATATGAGTTTGAGCGTATTTATGTAAAAGAATGCTTCAAATGTGTTTTTTTCGATATTTGTAACAATTCCGGGGTGACAGTCCCGAATGGAATTTATGATCGTAATGGCGATTATTCACACCCAGAATTGTTTGTTTTTCATAAATATAGTACGAAGGAGATAGCAACCGATGGTTCAAGATAATCCCAAACAGGAAGAATTGCACGAAATGATTAAATTTATTGCCCAGAATAAACAAATATATATATATATGGGTGACATTATTTTGGCTAAAAACATAAGTAAATACTTATATTATGCAAGGATTCAATTTTGTGGGTTTATTAAGCCTGAAATTTATGATTGTGACAGAGATAGTGAACCGATGCCTATAATCAACTATGCCGAGTTGATGAAGTTATCCAAAAGTGAAAAGCGCAATACGGGTGTTATTATTGCGACTGCGAATGAACTATACAATCAAGTTATCGATACTCTTCATCAAATAGGAATTCATCATACATATTTGGTGAGTGATTGGAATAAATGGGCCCTTGTTAGAAAGATGGCACCAAGGAATATTGACGAGTTCTATCTGGAGGTAAATTTAGCGGATCATTGCAATCTTAATTGTCAGTGCTGTGACCATTTTTCACCAATTGCGAAAAAGACTTTTTTGGACTTTGAACAATATGTTAGAGATATTCATCGTATTTCTGAACTTTCAGGCGGGAAGATTGGATTAATGAAGTTGCAAGGTGGAGAACCACTTTTAAATCCACGTGTAACCGAGTATATGAAAGCAACGAGAGAAGTTTTCCCCGATTCCCCGATTTGTTTGTTTACGGACGGCCTGCTCCTGCCCAAAGTAGGGGAAAGAAACGATGATAACTTCTGGGATGCAGTGAGAAGGTATGAAATAGAAGTGCGTATGACAAGATATCCTATACCTTTGGATATTGAACGGATTACCCAACAAGCAGAAAGACATGGTGTGCCGGTAACCTTCGATCCACCTGTGTGTAAAGGTGGGGCTCGCCTTTGGATTTTTTCTGAAATTGGTGCACTTGACTATCATGGCATTAAACATTCCGTTAAGCATCCATTTGATTTGTCAGGTCTTCAAGAAAAGTGGAGGTGGGTGAGTTGCTACCAGTTTAATGAATCGCAGGTGTTACGGGATGGAAAAGTTTATACATGCCCTATGATTCCATATGCACATTTTTTTAATGAAAAATTTAACGTAAATCTCGAGGTTAAAGAAGACTGCTTTATTGATATTTATAAAGCAAAAACCATGGAGGAAATTACAGAGTTTTGTACACATAGAACATCTTTTTGTGATTATTGTGCAGTCCACCACCGATCTGTTTTGGAATGGAAGCAATCGAGCCACGATATTAGCGAGTGGACTCTATAAATTCAAGATAGAAGTGTTTTGCGGATATTATGAAACTATGACTTCTTTGCGATAGCCTACCGCTTTACAGACGAGTTTTATAAGTTCAACCTGTTCGCGGACCAGCACTTGATCGCGTTGTACGGGAACAGTCCGAGGCAGTAACCAGACGGTTGGATCGGGGACAGAGGAGGCGGTGGTATGAAGCGGGAGCGACTATGGGGAACACTGCGGCAGGTATGGCTCCGGGCCCGACCGTTCCTGGTCTCCGCCCTGGCGGTTGTGCTCATTGCCCTCCAGCAGATTTATTATCTGGATGACCCCGCTACCGTTGTTCTCAATATCATCCTGCTGGGTCTGAATCTGCTGCTGTTTGTGCCTCTGGTCCGAAACGCAGGAAAAGCCGCGGCGTATTCCGGAGATACTGTGGACAGAGTGCTGCAGTGGGTAGGGCTGGTCTTTGTCTCACTCCTCGGTTTCTTGTACAATATTTTCTTTTACGGGGTTCCTTCACCACTTTCGGATTTTCAACAGTTCTTCAACAGTATGTGCGGACTGTGGACGGTGGCGATTCTGATGGAATTCCTCCTGCTTGGAGGATTGGCCTGTGCCCGGCTGCTGCAGTTTTCGCGCCCGGGACGGACAATTGTAGTGCCCCCTTATCCCAGTGGACCGGAAGGGCCTGACACTCCCGGCGGGGAGGAACCAAAAGGGCCAGGAGGAACTGGCGGTACAGGAGGACCAGGAGGCACGGGAGGACCAGGCACGGGAATAGATGCAACCTTCGGCAAAAAGCTTCTCCTGCCGGAAAACGTAGGGTTCTGCGCATTCCTTATTTTGTACTTGTTCTGCTTTCTCTTTCTCCCGTTTTTAAACCTGACCCAATTCACATGGATTGATTCAGTCAAGGAATTCGTCAAGCTGTTATTGGGGGATAGCGAATTCCTGAACCACTCAAACATCATCGCCCTTGTGTTTTACGCTTTAGCCCTATTCGCTTTATTCTTTACAGCTATCGTTATTTTTGCCATTGCGCGATACGTGCTGAAGCGCTTTTCTGGAAATGGGGACAGGCCGAACTTTTTTGACGAGTACGGGACCTCGGTCGTTATCCTCATCATGATCGTGCCCTTCCTGCTCTCTGTCCAGCAGGCGGGTACGGATGGATATCAGCTGGTGGGCTTTGTCAGCAGCCTCTTCGGGTATGCGCTGGGCATCCTGGTCGGAATAATAGCGGTCATGGTGGCCTTTGAAGCGATCCGGCTGGTTCTGAAGCAGTGTCTGCAGCATGGCTCCCTGCTGAAAATCTCCATGCGTCTGATCTTCGTGCTCATTGTCCAGTACAGCATGGGGCTGCTGATGGGCGTCCTCCGTATGTTCGCGCTGCGCTCGGTGCTGGAGTCCCTCCTGCTCTTCTTCCTGCCGGACCTGGGGGATTCCCTGGAACCGGAGGTCACTCAGGTGATGAATGAGGCGCTGGAGAGGGAAATTGAAATGGCGTCCGGAGGTCTACAGCACCGGTACGGAGAACACCAGCCCCGAATCAGCCGAAAAGACAAGGTGGTGGTCCGCAGAATTGGAACGCGTTCGGAGCGAAAAAGGAGGGGATCCGGATGGATCAGACGGACAAGATGAGAAAAATCTCTGGCGGAAGCCCTCAGACCGGAGCCCTCTATATTCTCCGGATCGCCACGATTGTCTTGGCGGTGGTCTCCTGGTGGTCCACAGCCCAGGGCATGGCCGATTACGTGTTCCAGGAGAAAGTGGCAGGCATACCTGGCTTCTCTTGGGGTACAGGGAATTCTGCTGGGATTGAATTTCTACCTGCCGACGTTCTGGATGAACACGATGGGGTCTTGCTCCAAGCGAACCGTCCTGGCCAGCCTGAGTCTTGTTACCCTGTGCTGTTCTTCTGTTTTTACTTATATCTTCATATCCGGCTATGCATATGAGGGAGCCTGGCCCACAGAGAGCAGACTCCTGGTCCAATCTGGGTACCGGAGCGAGCTGTATGATGCAGGCGATTATGTCGATGAATATCAAGAACTGCTTCGGGACGAGCTGGGCGGACAGGTAAGCGATCTGTATACGCAGGCGGCGGCGCTGGAAACACAGGAGGCTTCGGTTGGAGAAGGACTGAATCTGGAGCAGGATCGGAAGCAATATGTCGAAGGCGAAGAAGGCGAAGAGGTTGATTTTGCGGCAAACAGTGAGATTTTGAGTGCCATCCTCGCTATGGAACGAGCAATGGCCGACGGAGCTTCGGACAGTGAGATTCAACAGGCGGAACAGACTCTTGGCAGCCTGGAAGATCAGGTCAATGAGCAGATTGCTCAGTTGGAGATTCAGATCCCGAAGTCACAGGATGCAGTCGACAATGCATACCAAATGGTGCAGCAGGCAGAAGATATGTTGAATAATGCCCCTCCTGGCTCCGATATTGTAGCGCTACAAGAGGCACGCGACGATGCTGTTGCGGCCTGGAGGCAAGCGCGGACGGAGTGGAATGAACTAAATCAGAAACAGGGCGATTATGAAGAAGCCCTGGGCGTTATCCGACGCTATCAGGGCTCCCTCGCCTCCGCCAGCGGAGGCAGCACTGCCGTTACAGCGGCTCTGCGGGAAATTCAGTCCGGCCTGCTGCAGCAGGACATTGATACCGAGGATCTGGCGAACCAGGCGCGCAATATCTTTGAAGAACTCCAGGCGGCTCAAACAGGAAGTGGAGCAGGAGACGCTACCTATACAGATCTCCTGGATGGCATGGATGAAATGATTCGGGACATCCAGGCATATGCGGAATTAAAGAGCTCGGAAGAAACACTGGATGAGCAGACGGAAGAGTTGAGCAACGCCTCTGATTGGAGCGGAGAGGACTGGAAAGAGGTCTGGACGGAAAAGCTGGATGCGCTGAAGTCTGCTATAGGTACGCTTCCGGCATATTCCGGCACAGAAAACAGCTTGCTGCGAAATTATGACCGGACAGAGGCCATGGACCATCTGGACGACCTGAGCCGGCTGTATATCGCGGAGCACAATGCTGTGGATCAAGCCGGCATCTACCTGCGGAGCCCTAACCGTGGGCTGGCCCTGTTCAGCCTGGCAGTGGCCTTCTTCCTGGATATTGCAGCCTTTACCGTAGGGTTTTTGATTTATCTGGTGGAGGAGAAAAACAAGAAGGAACAGTTGCTTCGAGGATTGAGCACCCAGAGAGACCGGGGGGATGCAGCGGCGGATACCGGCTTCGGAATCGTCTCCCCGGCCACCGCGCGGCGGTACCTGTATCTGACCGGGGACTACATACGGGAGAACGAGCGCTTTTATTACAAAGCCCTGGATGGTGAGAACGAAACTGAAGTGGTGCTGGACAAGCCAGACTTTCAGCGTGGCTTCTACCTGGAGGATGGTGGAGCACTCGCTGCCGTCTCGCCCCAGACACTGGCACTGTACCAGATGCCGAATGGCCCCCGGGATGGTATATACCTGAACTGCTCCCTCCAGTACCGGGAGCCTGTGCTCAGTATTCAGGAAGACGGTAAGACTGCGTTCGAGTTTCTCGCCTCTGTAGGAGAGGAAGTGCCGGTCTACCGTATGCAGGATGGCCAGTGCGTATCCTGTGTGACCGCTGACGTTCCCCCGCAAAAAATGCAGATGGTAGTGCTGGCGCTGAACAACGCTGGTACAGCCGTGGCTGCAATCTACCTCATCCCATAGAAGGATATTGAGATTCGTAGATCGATACAATCCCCGCCACCCGGCGGGGCAAAGAGGAGGTGATGAACATGACATGGATATTCACTCCTAGGGTGGAGCGGCCTAACCAGCGGTTCCCGACTCAGGCGAGGGAGCCGCCCGTGGGAGAAGGCTTTGGGGGCCAATCTGAACAGGCCCCCGAAGGCGGGAACGACTCTCGCCTAGTGAAAGGAGAATGACAATCGGCATGAACAAGCGATTCCTGGCAAAAATCCTAACGCTCTGTATGATCGTGTCCATGGTTCAGCTTCCGGTGTCTGCCGCCTCCGCCGACACAGATACTGCTCCCGCAACGGGAACGGGTATTTCGTGGAGCGTGGAATCCGACGGGACCTATAAGGTGAACGACGATGTTACGGTAAGCGGTACATATACGGTGGGCAACGACGCCAACGGCACCTATGTGATCGCCTTGGACACCGACACCGGAAATACCGAGACCTACAGCCTTACCATGGATACTATCGTCGTGGCATCTGACAGCAAGCTGACCGTCAAGGGCGGCGCCGTAAAGGCATACACTACCGGCGACGACGTTACCTTCAAGGTCAGCGGCCAGCTGGTGCTCGACGGCATCAAGGCGGAGGCACCTGTGGTTCTCACCGTTCCTAGTGAAATCAAGAACGAGACCAAGGCCACAACTTTTGCAACGACAGGTACGACGGGGAAGACCATTACTCTTACCGGTAAGCTCGACTTTGGTGAGAACGGTGTCACGGTCAAGGACGGCGCGACAGTCATCATCAAGAGCGATGAGCACAGTATAGGAACCATTATCAGCGGTACCATCACCGTTGAGGAGGGCGCTGTCCTGAAGATCCAGAGCGATGTCACCCTGAACTCTGACATCATCGCGAAGGGTACTGTCGAGGTCGAGAACAATGCCACGGTGAGCGGTACCGGCAATATCGTGCTGGAAGGCGGTACCGCGTCCGGTAATGTTGATGCGTACTACAAGATCACGCAAGACGCGGTGAGCGGTGGTAATGTCGACCTGACCTATAAAGTCGGTAACGATACTTATAGTATACGGGGCGATGTGATCCCCGTCGGTAGTACGGTGGTCGTAACGGCTACTCCCCAATCGGACTATAAAGTCAGCAGCGGCACCTATACCATTGGTGATGACGCAACTAAGTTTTCCATTGAGAACTTCAGTAGCAGTACCGCTGGACAGAAAGTCATCGGTGAGTTTACTCCCAACAACGGTCCCATTAAAGTCGCTGTTACCTTCGCCTACGTCAGCAGTGGCGGTGGCGACCACGGTGGTGGCGGCGGAGGCGGAGGCGGCGGAGGAAGCTCCTCCAGCAGCTCCCGCGTAACGGTAGCTTCCACCACCCACGGCCGCGTGACTGTCAGCCCGGACAACCCCAAGACCGGCGACACCGTGACCATCACGGTTCGCCCGGATGATGGCTATGTCCTGGATACCCTCACTGTGACGAACACGAGTGGCAAGGAAGTTGAGCTGACCAAGGTGAACGATACCCGGTACACCTTCGTGATGCCCAATTCCAAGGTGACCGTCAAGGCCACCTTCGTGGCCGAGGAGCCCAGCGGCATGCCCTTCACGGACGTGGCGTCCGGCGCCTGGTACTATGACGCCGTGTCCTTTGTGTATAAGCGCGGCCTCATGGCCGGTACCGGCGACAACCTGTTCAGCCCAAATGTGACCACTAGCCGCGGCATGATCGTCACCATCCTGTACCGTCTGGACGGCTCCCCCAGTGCTTCCAGCGCCGGCTTCACCGATGTGACCTCCGGCCAGTGGTACACCGATGCGGTGAACTGGGCGGCCGCCAACGACATCGTGGCGGGCTACGGCAACGGCCTGTTCGGGCCCAACGACACCGTGACCCGTGAGCAGATGGCGGTCATTCTGTACCGCTATGCCCAGTACAAGGGCTACGATACCAGCGCGTCCAACAGCCTGAATGGCTACACGGACGTGGGTGGCGTCAGCTCCTGGGCGCTCACCGCCATGCAGTGGGCTAACGCTGAGGGCCTCATCAACGGCACCAGCGGCACGACCCTGAGCCCCACCAACGGCGCAACCCGCGCTGAGGTGGCCCAGATCCTCATGCGCTTCTGCGAGAATTTCGTGGACTAATTGAGGACAACTAAGTACCTATAAGCCCGAAGAACGGGAAGCCCTTCCTTCCCGTTCTTCCCAAAGCCCTCCCGCTGTGTGAAGGGCTTTGGGAAGAACTCTTTCTTCGGAGTTCTTTTCTTCCGTCTCTGTCCATCTCCCAGAGACGGAAACCAACTGTGCGGAATACCCGCACGGACGGTTTTCTCCTTTCCGAACGGGGGCGTTTCCCGGCAGATCTGCGCGGGGGATGAGTGAGAGACCACCCCATCCCCCGCCCCCCGTTTCAGACAGAAAACTACCTGACAAGGAATCTGCATATGAAATCCAAATCTTTGGCTACAGAAAAAACAAAACAAGCAATAAAAGCCCCGCTTACGATCTGGAAAGCCAGCCTCCCCTTTTTCCTGGGGGCGGTGCTGTTTCTCATGGTCTGCCTGTGCTCCGCCTCTACCATTAAGCCGGCAACCATGGTTTTGGCCGTCGGGGTCCCCATCCTGACCTTCCTGTGCTTTACACAGCTGCGGGACCGGATGGGTGTCCCCCTGCTTCTTCTGGCTGCCGTGGTCCTGATGGACGGGATCTCCACGCTGTACGCCGTGTCTGGGAAATTCGCCCTCTACGAATTCTTAAAAGTCCTGGCCTCCTTCTGCCTGGTCCTGTTCCTGCTGGCCATCGCCCCCGGGAAGGGTGTGCAGCCGGGCCGCTGGATTGCCACGCTCCTGGAGACCTGTGCGGCCCTGGCCAGCCTGGTGAGTATCGATATGCTCTCCACCCGGTGGATCAGTACCCCGGTCCTGGCGCTCCTGGAGCGGTTTACCCAGGATTACAGCGCTCTCTCAGGGGTGGAGGCCGGTGTCCGCATGACCTCCATTTTTGAAAATCCCAACGTGTTCGCCGGATGTGTGGGAATCGCCGTCCTGCTCTCCCTGGGACTGATCCAGTCCAGCAAAACCAACTGGGAAAAACGCATACACCAGGTCCTGCTCTTCCTCAATGCCCTGGCTTTCGTGCTGGCCTTCAGTATGGGGGCAACCGGGACCATCGCCGTCGCTTTCCTGGCCCTTCTGGCGCTGGAACAGAAGGAGAAACGGGCAGGTCTTCTGATTCTCATGCTGGAAACCCTGGTACTTACTCTGGTCTGCGCTGCTCTAATCTCCATGACCTCTTTCGAGGTGTGGAGCGGCGTTCAGCCAATTCCCCTGTTGTGCCTTCTGGTGGGCTCCGCCATCCTGTGCGGGATGGACCATTGGCTCGGAGGGCCGCTGTCAAAGCATATGGAAGGCCGGGGAAAGCTCATCCTGGCTCTGACCGGCGGCGTCCTGGCCGCCCTGGTAGTCTTTGCCGTGGCGGCATATAACATCACCGGGCCGGTCTCTCTCCAGCGCGGAGAGGGACTGCGCCGGGCCGCCTACCCGGAGCCTGGAACTTATACCCTGGCCGTAGAGGCGGATGCCGGTCTCACCGTGACCATTGAGAGTCAGAACCAGCAGGAGACCATGATGCACACCAGCACAGAGCTCTACCGGGGCGAAGCCTCGGGAGCACAGTTCGCCGTCCCGGAAGACAGCCTGGTGGTCTACTTCAACTTTTCTGCGCCGGAGACGGTACGGGTGGAGTCTGTGACATATCAGAATGAGGAAGCCTCCGGCTCTGTCCCCCTGGGTTACCGCCTGCTCCCCGGCTTTATCGCCAATCGGCTCCAGGGCCTCTTCGCCAACGAGAACGCCATCCAGCGGGTAGTCTTTTTCGCGGACGGCCTGAAGCTCTTTCAGAGAAGCCCGGTTATCGGCTTGGGTATGGGGGCCTTTGAAAACGGCGTCCGCAGCGTGCAGTCCTTCTACTATGAGACCAAATACGTCCATAATCACTATATCCAGGCCCTGGTGGAGACTGGCGTGGTGGGTCTTGCCCTGTTCCTGCTCCTTCTGGGCGGAAGCGCCGCAGCAGTGTGGCGTGCCCGAAAAAGGACGGTAGTCCATCCCCTGGTCCCCGCGCTGGGGGCCACCCTGGTATTCATGGCGGGCCACGCCGCCACAGAGGTCGTGTTCTCCTCTTATCCCTACCTGCCTATGGCCTTTGGGGTCTTCGCCCTTATCAGCCTGTGCTGTGAGGAAAGTAAAATCAAATTGAGCCAGATGGCAAAGACTGCCTCCTGTCTGGCCGCCTCCGCGCTGATCGGGGTGTACGCCGTTCTGCTGGGGTGCAATATGTATGCCCAGCGCCTGTTCAACGGAAACCCTACCGGAGAGGACCTGACCGTGGCCGTGAGCATGGACCGGTTTGAATGGGCGGACTACGCCTTGTCTTATGTGCTGAGCGTCAGCAGCGCCGGAGATGTGGATCCCTCTGTCCGCCAACAGGCGGACGAGTACGCGGAACGTCTGGCAGAGGTGGACTCCAACACCATCCCCATCTATCTGGCCCAATACTACTTCCTCACAGGCCGGACACAGGAAGCTCTGGATATGGTGGAGCAGTATGTGGACTACGTCTCCTCAGACCCGGAGACGTGGCAGACCGCTTTCGACCTGCTGGAGCAATATGAACAGGATACTGACGACTACCGTACTGGGGTACAGTATATTGCGTGGAAGCTGGATACCTGGAACCAGGAGAATATGGGAGAAATCACAGTGGATGAGGAGGCCAGGGCGTTCATCGCGCGGATGGGCTCCTGAAAGAAAGAGATATGATCCGAGAAAATCAGAGACTCCTCAATCATTTGAATGTGCTCAGCGATGCGGTCCTGACCTTCCTTGCCCTTCCTATCGCTTACTGGATCCGGTTCTTCCTCATGCCAAGCGGCGTGGCAGGCATCCCGTTCCAGAACTATCTGTGGCTCGCCGCAGCCTTTACTCTGGTACAAATCTTCACCTACGCACTGTTCGGCCTTTACCAGTCTTTCCGGAAAACCAGACTCCTGGATGAGCTATTCCGGCTGTGGCAGGCCAGCCTGCTGGATATGGTTTTACTGCTGAGCTGGCTCTTTGTGGAGTGGGAGGTTCATTACTCCCGCTGGACCTTTGTTTTATTCTTCCTCATCAGCGTAGGAGCCTTGAGCGGAAAGCGGATCGTCCTGCGGAAGCTCCTCCGGTACTTCCGTCAGAAAGGATATAACCAGAAGCACGTCCTCATCGTAGGCGGCGGGGAGACCGCGCTGCAGTACCTGAAGGAAATCCAGCGGGACCGGGAGCTGGGCTACCACCCTGTCGGGTACATAGCGGACCATACAACAAAACAGATGGCTGGTCTGCGGTGTCTGGGCAGCTATGACCATTTGGAAAAGGTGCTGGAACGCCAGAAACCGGACGAGGTGATCTCCGCCATCGGCGTGGAGGACTACCACCGGATGCCCCAAATCATCTCTGCCTGTGAGAAGACCGGGAGCAAGCTCTCCATCATCCCATTTTATGCCGACTACATGCCCTCTAATCCCCAGTTCGACAGCCTCAATGGAATCCCCCTGATGAACCTCCGACGCATCCCTCTGGATAACTGGGGAAACGCCTTCTGCAAGCGGGCCATGGATATCGTCGGCTCCGCTTTGCTCCTGCTCCTGACCTCGCCGGTCATGCTCTTCTGCGCGGCAGGTGTCCGTCTCTCCTCCCCAGGGCCTGTCTTTTTCCGCCAGAAGCGGATTGGCCGGAGCAAAAGGCCCTTTTATATGTATAAGTTCCGCTCTATGCGGGTGAATGACGAACAGGATACCGGGTGGAGCGGTCAGACGGACAGCAGAAAGACCCGGTTCGGGGCGTTTCTGCGGAAATGCTCTCTGGACGAGTTTCCCCAGTTCTGGAACGTGCTCAAGGGGGATATGAGCCTGGTAGGCCCCAGGCCAGAGGTCCCCTACTATGTAGAGCAATTCAAGGAGGAAGTCCCACTGTATATGGTGAAGCACCAGGTGCGGCCGGGTATTACCGGCTGGGCCCAGGTCAACGGTCTGCGGGGGGATACCTCCATAAAGGCCAGGATTGAGCATGACGTCTACTATATCGAGCACTGGAGTCTCGGTTTCGATCTGAAAATCTTATGGATGACCCTGTTCAAGGGGAAGTTCCTGAACGATGAATCTCTAAGTGGCAGTGCGCCTGGGAGGTGAGGCAGGCTATGGAGAAGAAGGTGCTTTTCACCGCGTCAACCGCCTCCCATATCCGAAACTTCCACCTCCCATATTTAAGGGCCTTTTGTGAGCATGGTTGGACCGTCCACGTAGCCTGCGGCGGCCCGGAGGCTGTGATTCCGGACGCTCACGAAGTGAAAATTCTCCCCTTCCGAAAGAAAATGCTGGCTGCGGAGAACCTGCAGGCGGCCCGGACTCTGCGCCGGATGATGGAGGAGGAGCAGTACGACCTCATCTCTACCCACACCTCCCTGGCTGCCTTTTTTACCCGCGTGGCGGTAAAGGGCATGAAAAAAAGGCCCCCTGTGGCCTGTATGGTGCATGGATATCTTTTTGATGAAGAGACACCATGGCTCAAGCAGGCAGTGCTCCTGACAGCAGAGAAATGGATGGCTTCTGTGACCGACCTGCTGTTCACCATGAACGAGTGGGACTACGCCCTGGCGAAGAAGCACAGATTGGGCACACGTGTTGTCTCGGTTCCAGGCGTGGGAGTGGACTTCTCCAGGCTGGATGCCTGCCCGGAGTTGACAAGGGAAGTATTGAGAAATCAACTGAATATCCCGGAGGACGCAGTCGTCATGCTCTATCCCGCCGAGTTTTCAGAGCGGAAGAGCCAGGCGGTACTGATCCGGGCTATGGCCTGTCTCCCAGGACGAGCTGTCCTGGTCCTGGCGGGGGATGGAGAACATCTGGAGGACTGCAAGGCGCTGGCAAAAGGCTTGGGGGTGGCGGACAGGGTGCGCTTCCCGGGCCATGTATCCCCAATTGGGCCGTGGTACCGGATGGCCGATATCGCGGTCTCCGCAAGCCGGAGTGAAGGACTTCCATTCAACATCATGGAGGCTATGTACTCTGGGCTTCCAGTAGTAGCCAGCGGCGTGAAGGGTCATACGGACCTGCTCCAGCGCAGCGGCGCGGGCTTGCTCTATCCCTACGGGGATGAGGAGCTTTGCGCAGAGGCCATCCAAATGCTCATGGGGTCCGAGGACATGCGGGAGCATTTGGGTGCAGCGGGGCGGCGGGAGGTGGTACAATATAGTTTGGATCAGGCCCTCCCTGGTATCATGGAGCTTTATGAAGAGCTGGCCCTGGAGGACAAAGCAAAACCTGTGGCGAGGTAAGTGGTGGGGTCAGATGTAAGGGAGGCAAGAGTTTCCTCCATCGTGACGGGCAAGAACGGACAACTCAAGAGCTGTATCGTCCCTACCCTGACTCAAGGAAGCATCACTACTGCCCCCCTGCACTGCGGTTTATTACCTGATGATGGAGTACGGTATGGTGAACCTGAAGGGAGCTTCCACCTGGGAGCGGGCAGAGAAAATCATCTCCATTGCCCATCCAGATTTTCGTGAGGAGCTCAGTGGCCAAGCTGAGAAAATGGATATCTGGAGACAAAGCAATAAGCTGATAGACTGATTTTTTAATGTTTTGACTTGACTCGGAAGCCGCACTGCTATGGAGTATCTGCCACAGCAGTGCGGCTTCCTTTGTTACGGCCCACTGCAAGAACTGTGCATATTGCATCATCCTGTTGCTCTAAAATGAGGCATACTGCTGATTTTTGCGAAATCGTGTAGAAACTTTTTTTAACCGGAAATGGCCTTTCCGCTTTAACAGTTATACTCGGATGCACAGGGCAAAAAGAGGCGGTGAGAGAGATGACTCCGTCAGAACGGAGAAGCGCGATCCTGCATCTTCTGTGTATACGGAGGCATGACACGGCCAGCAATCTAGCGGAACAGTTCGGTGTTTCCGAGCGAACGATCCGTGCTGATCTGGTGGCTCTCTCCTGCTACTATCCGATCCAACTCGTGCGGGGGCGTTACGCTGGAGGAATATACTTGGCTGACTGGTTCCACATTGAGAGCCATACACTTTCACCAATTCAACAAGCACTGCTTGTGAAGCTGCGCCAACCCCTAAAAGGGGAAGAGCTTCAGGTGATGAACAGTATCCTGGCCCAGTTTGCCCTGTATTGGGAATATCGGTGATCCGTTATCTCCCGCCCTGCTCCTTGAAAACTTCATATCCGGCAGCGGGATACGTCCGCTGACGAGAGGCCCCTCCGGGAGGAGGGCTGAAGCGACGCTGGAGGATGCGCCAAGACCACCTGTGCGGGAAACCGCATCAAAGACGGCCAAGAAAGGTGCAGAGCGGTACCCATCCGTCCACAAAGCAGCCTGTGGCGGGCTGTTTCGCATTGCGGCTGGTTTACCCGGCCCAACCCTCGTCAGCAATCTGATAATGATACTCCTGTCCAGCCACAGCCCCGGGTGATACCGGGATCAAGCAATGGGGACAGCTCGGAGAGATCCTCGGAGGGGTGAGATTCCCGTGATGCGCGCCAGCGCAGTCCGTCTGCTGCCGCCCTGCCGCCTGGGGAAGTAGTGTCGAATACAGGTGCGAAATGATTGCTTATTGGAAATCCAAGATTTCAGAAGATAGGAAGTGGAGGCCGCTCCCTGTCCATTGGGGAGCGGCCTCCGCCTGAAACGAGGGTTGGTTATGAACCAGAATATCAACTACATCGGGATGGTAAACCTCCTCCGCCACCTCCAGACCGCCGGCCTTGTCAGCCGGAAGGAGGCCGGGAGGATCGCCGCCCGGCTCCGGACGGAAACCGGGGCAGATGTCATATTTTCCCCCTAATTTTTGTTGGGGTTGGATATGGATATTTCGCGGATGTGCTGGTATTGTGTGTTGCTGACAGGAGGCGATTTCGTGGACGAGCAGAAGAAAACCAGCGGTTCCCTGGCGCTGAACGGTGCGCCCCAGGTGATTACCATCCCGCCCAGCGATCCTGTCCGGGATCGGAAACTCCGTGTGGCGGCCTATGCCCGGGTGAGCTCCAGCTCGGAGGATCAGCTCAACTCCTTTGCCGCCCAGAACGCCCACTACACGGAGCTCATCACCGACAACCCGGAGTGGGAGTTTGTGGACGTGTATGCGGACAAGGGTATCACCGGCACCTC
>JAETQD010000007.1 GCA_021770825.1 Clostridium sp.
CTTCCATGGTCTCAGAAACTACCAGAAAAATGCCGGGTAAAATAAATATGTTTACTTGGCCGCCAGCAATGGCGGCCTTTAAAACGTATGGTACTAGCTATTTACCGTATACGTTATTAAAATCATCATCTACATAATTTGGGGAGAGTAAGCGGTTTGGGTGGAGTGCAGAAGGTACTCCTGTTTTATTAGAGGAAACGATACCATGTGATACAAAGGTGACGGATATTGTGGATTTTCATGACACAGAGGTGCAAAGAATCGGAAGAGATCTGGAAAATTATGTCGCAAAACGATTTGCGGAAGCAACCGGATTTAAGGTCCGGCGGTCTAATTTTATGTACCGCAGCATGAAATATCCGTTCATGATCGCAGATGTTGACCGGCTTCTTGTTGGAGAAGAGGCCGGCCTGGAATGCAAGACAGCTAATGCATTTCAGGCTGAGCAGTGGAAAAACGGACATGTTCCCCTTCATTATTTAATGCAGGTGTTTCATTATATGGCAGTTACTGGATTTAAAGTGTGGTATCTGGCTGTCCTGATTCTGGGACAGGAATTTAAGTATGTGAAGATCACCTGGAAGGAGGAGATGATTCGGAAGCTGGTTCAAATTGAAGAGCGGTTCTGGACACAGCATGTTCTGACAGGGATCCTGCCGTCTCCGGATGACTCGGAAGCGTTTACAAAGCTCTGGAGCAACATTACGGAACCGTGAAAAAGGGGGCGGCCATTCAGTTGGAGGGATTTGACGAGAAGTTAGACCACCGGGCCGAGCTTAAAGAACAGATCAGGAAATTAGAGCAGGAAAAGACACAGATTGAACAGGAGATCAAAATGGTGATGCAGGACCATGAGAAAGCCAGCAGTAAAAAGTATCGTATCACCTGGGCCGGAGTGGAGCAGGCAAGGCTGGATATCGGGCGGATTAAGCTGGAACGACCGGAAATTTACAAGGAATTTGTGAAGATGAGCGGTTCGAGGCGCTTTACGGTGCGGGCCGCCTAAGAAGGAAGGAGAGAATTAAAACATGAGAAGTACGGACGAGATTTTAAAGCATATTGCGGAGCAGCGACTCTGCGGATACAGAAAACAGATCATGGTGACAGGAAATGAAAGAAACGATGCAGAAATGGACGCAAAGCAGGAATGGTGGGAATTCCTGAATGAACTTGATCTTAAAACCCGGAGAAAGTTTGAGAAAGTCCAGGAGCGCTTTTTGGAATTAAAGGATGAAGAGATGGAGGAAATGTATCTGTTCGGTGTTAAGGACGAAATTTCACTCATGAAAAATATCCAGAACGTGAAACTGTAATCGCGGTTTAACCGGCGTAAGGAGGCGGAGGCATGGATTAAAAAAGGAGAATACAAAGAAGGGTGTGTTGGGGGGCCGGAAAACTGGCTATATTACTTTTCAAAATACAGGGCCGGAGAAATTACACGCAAAGATGCCATGGAGCAGATGGGAATAGGAGTAAACCGTTTCAAGTATCTGGTGAAAAAACATCAGGAGGCATCGAAATAGATAACCTGCTTGAATAATAATCTTATAGGAGATATAATATAAATAAGAAGGCAGGAGGTGAAAGACAGGAATGACAGAGAATGCAAGAGACCTGAATCCGATTATCCAAAGGTATGTGGCAGAAATCAGAGAACTTTTAGGTTCGGATTTCCGGAGTGCATGTGTTTATGGTTCCTATGCAAGAGGGGAGTACGGAGACGAATCCGATATTGATATTGCCATATTCACAGATAGGACCTCCGATGAGTTTTATTTGCTGATTAATAAAATTTCGGAACTTACTTTTGAGTATAATGTAAAATATGATATTATCCTGTCACCTGTATTTCAGAACGTGCAGGAGTATGACCGGATGTTGAAAGCCGTTCCGTATTTCCAGAGTATTCAAAGGGAGGGAATCGCGATTGGATAAAGAAATCCGAGAACTTGTATGCTATCGTTTTGACCGGGCAAAGGAGCTTGTCGAAGTTGCAAAAGAGCTGATTAATATGGGAAAATATAAGGACGCTAATAATCGGAGCTATTATGCGGCATTCTACGCAATGAAAGCAGTTTATACTCTAAAAGGAGAAGATTTTAGAAAGCATAAGACGCTGCTGGCTTCCTTTAATAAAGAGTTTGTAGCAACAGAAATTTTCCCGAGAGAGCTTGGGAGAAAAATAAGCACTTTGTCACTGATTCGAGAGCAGAGTGATTATAACGATTTTTATATTGCATCGAAACAAGAGAGTCAACAGCAGGTTGAAATCGCAGAGGAATTAGTAAATGCGGTAGAGAGCTATCTTCATGAGCAGGGATGCGAGTTATAAATGAAGAAAAAGCACACTTTGTAGGGTAATAAGTCCGGGAAGGACTTATTACCCTTTTTAGAGCAATTTTTTAAGGTTATTACCCTCTGTTCTGATTGGATGGGGACAAGGGATAATAATGTATACGATAAAGCCCATGTAAAAGAAACTCTGTTAGGACAAATGAAGATTGGCTACATAAAAAAGATGAATTGCCAGAAATTGTTATTATAGCAATCTGGTGTTTTTCAATCCTAAGGGAAGTGTATTAAATGATCCA
Organism: Clostridium sp.; assembly: GCA_021770825.1. GTDB lineage: Bacteria > Bacillota > Clostridia > Lachnospirales > Lachnospiraceae > CANRXD01. The sequence continues at coordinate 2,592 of JAETQD010000007.1, forward strand.
TCCGTTATTGATCTAATCCACCGTATTGTAAAGAAACAGAACGAAATTGAAGGAGATGGAGTGAAACTAAAATATTTTACCCACATATGGTAAGACATACCTATACGACAAAAGCATACGAAACAGGTGCCGATTCCCTGGAAATTGCACAAAGGTTGGGAAATTGCGATAAAAGTACATCAAGAACTGTTTATACTCACCTGCGTGGACAAAAGAAAAAAGAGCAGGATGATACTGTCAACAAAATAAGAATCCCATAATAATTTCTGTGACAATTTCTGTGACAAATTTTGTGACAAATGCTAATAAAGAGGGGCAGTGACGCCAACATGAATTTGACTCAAAATCCTTTTTTCAATAAGATAACCACTGTTGTACGAAGACAAAAAAATGCAAAAATACGTTTGTCAAGAAAAAATACTTGACAGCCCGTTCCTTTTATAGTATGATAACCCAGGTGACCTGATATGGAAAAAATTGTAGAACAGGGTTTGCTGTATGATTTCTACGGCGAGCTGCTGACAGAGCATCAGAGACACATCTACGAGGACGTGGTTTTCAACGATATGTCCTTAAGCGAAATTGCCGAAGAGCAGGGAATCAGCCGCCAGGGGGTCCACGATCTTGTTAAGCGGTGCGATAAGATTCTTACCGGCTACGAAGAGAAACTGAAGCTTGTTCAGAAATTCAACCAGACCAAGAAGATGGTGGAAGAAATCAAGGAGCTGGCCGGGGCCTACAAGCAAAGCAAAGAGGAGGCCCTCATTGACAGGATTGAAGCCCTGTCGGAGGAAATCGGACAGCTTTAACCATAGAGGGAGAGGTTAAATGGCATTTGAAAGTTTAGCCGATAAATTGCAGAATGTCTTTAAAAACTTAAGAGGCAAAGGGCGTTTGACCGAAGCCGATGTAAAAGCGGCTTTACGGGAAGTGAAGATGGCCCTTCTGGAAGCCGATGTAAGCTTTAAAGTCGTGAAACAGTTTATAAGCTCTGTTCAGGAACGGGCGGTGGGACAGGATGTCTTAACAAGCCTGACTCCCGGACAGATGGTAATAAAAATTGTAAATGAGGAGCTCGTAAAACTGATGGGCTCCGAGACCACAGAAATTGCCTTAAAGCCCCAGAATGAGATTACAGTGATCATGATGATCGGTCTCCAGGGTGCCGGTAAAACCACCACAACGGCAAAGCTTGCCGGGAAATTTAAGGCAAAGGGCAGAAAACCCCTGTTAGTGGCCTGTGACGTTTACCGTCCCGCTGCCATCAAGCAGCTGCAGGTAAACGGAGAAAAAGTCGGTGTTCCGGTATTCTCCATGGGCGATAACCAAAGCCCGGTGAACATCGCAAAGGCAGCTCTGGAACATGCAAAAAAAGAGGGCTGCAATCTGGTATTTTTAGATACGGCAGGACGTCTCCAGATTGACGAATCCATGATGGATGAGTTAGTAAATATCAAGGATGCAGTCACTGTCGATCAGACCATCCTGGTGGTAGATGCCATGACTGGTCAGGATGCCGTCAATGTGGCCGGAAGCTTCAACGAGAAGATCGGCGTGGACGGAGTCATCCTCACCAAGCTGGATGGCGACACCCGAGGCGGCGCGGCCCTTTCCATCCGCTCCGTCACAGGAAGACCGATTCTCTATGTGGGTATGGGCGAAAAGCTCTCCGATCTGGAGCAGTTTTATCCGGACCGCATGGCCTCCAGAATTTTAGGAATGGGAGATATCCTTTCCCTGATTGAAAAGGCCGAGTTTGAGGTCAGCGAAGAAAAGGCAAAGGAGATGAGCCAAAAGCTTCGCAAAGCAGAATTTGATTTCAACGATTTCCTTGATCAGATGAACCAGATCAAAAAAATGGGCGGCATGAGCAGCATCTTAAATATGATGCCGGGAATGGCCCAGATGAAGGGAAACGTTGATATAGACGAAAAATCCATGGACCGCGTGGAAGCGATTATTCTCTCCATGACGAAGGAAGAGCGGGCCAATCCGTCCCTCTTAAATCCGTCCAGAAAGCAGCGAATCGCCAAAGGCGCAGGCGTTGATATTGCCGAGGTCAACCGGATCGTCAAACAATTTGAACAGTCCAAAAAGCTGATGAAGCAGCTTCCCGGTATGATGGGCGGCAAACGCAAAGGCGGGCTGGGCGGACTGTCCGGCATGATGGGAAAATTCAAAATGCCGTTTTAAAGAAAAAGCAAATGCGGTTTCCGCATGGCTGATATAAGGAAAATTCCAAGGAGGTGAAAGAAATGGCAGTAAAGATGAGATTAAGAAGAATGGGTCAGAAGAAGGCTCCTTTTTATAGAATCGTAGTTGCAGACTCCCGTTCCCCGAGAGATGGAAGATTCATCGAGGAAGTTGGTTACTATGATCCGAACTGCGAACCGAGTGTAGTAAAATTTGACGAGGAAGCAGCTAAGAAGTGGTTAGCAACAGGAGCACAGCCGACCGAGACTGTTGGCAAGCTTTTAAAGGTAGCCGGCATCACCCAGTAATGCGAGGTGTTTTTCATGAAGGAATTGGTTGAAGTTATCGCCAAAGCACTGGTTGATAATCCAGACGAGGTTGTGGTTACAGAATCGGAGAAAGAAGACGAAATTGTCATTGAGCTTAAAGTGGCCTCCTCTGATATGGGAAAGGTCATCGGTAAGCAGGGAAGAATTGCGAAAGCAATCCGTTCCGTGGTCAAGGCGGCTTCTTCCAAGATGGAAAAGAAAGTCATTGTTGAGATTCAGTAACAAAAAAGGACTGTAATCAAAGAAATTTGATTGCGGTCTTTTTGATATCATAGGAAGATGCCGCTTGCACGCCCCGCCGCAGGCGGAGAATCCTGCTCTGCAGGATTCTTTTTATCAGACGAAATTACAATCTGGAGGTTCACATATGGAAAATCTGCTGAGAGTCGGTGTTATCACCTCTCCCCATGGCGTCCGCGGTGAGGTCAAGGTCTACCCAACCACAGACGACATGAACCGGTTTAAAAAGCTTAAGAAGGTGTTTCTGGATCTGGGAAAAGAACAGAAGACTTTGGAAATCGAGCATGTGAAATTTTTTAAAAACATGGTGATTCTGAAATTTAAAGGCATTGATACCATGAATGATGTGGAAGCCTGGCGCCAGAAGGACCTTTTGATCACCAGGGACCAGGCTGTGACTTTAGAGCCCGATGAAAACTTCATTGTGGACCTGATCGGCCTTAAGGTTGTGACGGATGGGGGAGAACCCTTGGGTGTCATGACCGACGTGCTCCAGACAGGCGCCAATGATGTGTACTGTGTGAAGATGGAGAGCGGAAAAGAGCTTCTTCTTCCGGCCATTAAGGACTGTATTTTAAAGGTAGATCTTGAGAAACAGGAAATGCTGGTCCATGTGCTGGACGGACTTTTGGACTTATAGTTTTGCAGGGAGGAACCATGAATTTTCATGTTATGACATTATTTCCCGAAATGGTCATGAACGGCTTAAACACCAGCATTTTGGGACGGGCCGCCGCAAAGGGGCTCTTATCCTTTGAGGCCATTAACATCAGGGACTATACCCTGGAGCGCCACGGTCAGGTGGACGACTATCCATACGGGGGCGGTGCAGGAATGGTGATGCAGGCGGAACCCATTTACCGCGCCTATGAGGCCATCAGGGAAAAAATCGGCCATACTCCGCGTGTCATTTATATGACACCCCAGGGACAGGTATTCAACCAGAAAATCGCAGAAGAACTATCCAAAGAAGAGGACCTGGTATTTCTCTGCGGTCATTATGAAGGGGTGGACGAGCGTGTTTTAGAGCTGATTGCCACCGATTATCTGTCGGCAGGAGATTATGTTCTGACCGGAGGCGAGCTTCCGGCCATGATGATGATTGACTGCATTTCCAGACTGATTCCGGGAGTCTTAAACAACAATGTTTCTGCGGAATTTGAGTCCTTCCATGACAATCTGCTGGAATACCCCCAGTACACCAGGCCGGAGGAATTCATGGGAAAAAAGGTCCCGGATATCCTTTTATCGGGCCACCATGCCAATGTGGAAAAATGGCGCAGGGAGCAGTCCATCATCCGGACCCTAAAACAGCGGCCGGAGCTTTTAAAAGATGCGGTGCTTTCCAAAAAGGAGCAGCAGTTTCTGGCAAAATTGCTGGAAGAGAGAGACGGGGAATCCTAATAAAGGAATTTGAATCTTTGTTTAACTTGATCACCATATCCTGAATCACAGAAACCAGGCATGTCCTAATTTAGTGCTTGCATTTTTTTCCCTGTTATGCTATAATCAACAACTGTGAAATAAGAGATGGTCCGCTGCCGTACAGTGATTGATACGGGTAAGAACATCGAATACTTTAAGGAGGTTCATAATAGAGATGAACGAGATTATCAAAAATATTGAAGCAGCTCAGTTAAAGGAAGTAGTACCGAGCTTCAACGTAGGTGATACCGTAAGAGTATCTGCTAAGATCAAAGAGGGAAACCGTGAGAGAATTCAGGTTTTCGAGGGAACTGTTATTAAAAGACAGAACGGCGGCGTAAGAGAAACCTTCACCGTAAGAAAGAACTCCAACGGAATCGGCGTTGAAAAGACCTGGCCGCTTCATTCTCCGTCTGTTGAGAATATCGAAGTAGTAAGAAGAGGTAAAGTACGTCGTGCAAAACTGAACTACTTAAGAGACCGCGTAGGTAAAGCTGCTAAGGTTAAAGAGTTAGTAAGATAATTCATCTGGCGGATTGAAGGGACAATGAAAATTGTCCCTTTTTTAATCATTAAAGCCCGCCCAGGCAACCCCCCATCCATATCGGAGGTGTATCGGTGGAATTTTACCAGGAAAAAGAACAGAACCGTCTTCATGTGATCATTCATTGGATCGTGGATATTGTCGTGGCCATCACCCTGGCCTGCTATGTGGTATATGCCTTCGGAGGCCGTATGGAAGTGAACGGAAGCTCCATGAAGCCCTTATTAAACTCCGGCAACGTGGTGCTGATTAACCGCCTTTCCTATGACCTGGGAACGCCGAAGCGGTTTGATGTTGCCGTGTTTTCCCGCGGGGATTCCGGCTTAAATATGAAGCGCATCATCGGTCTTCCCGGCGAGACCGTGCAGATCAAGGATAATCATGTCTACATCAACGGAGAGGTTCTCGAAGCAGAGGGAGGCCTTTCCTTAGCCACCATCGCCGGAGCCGCTGAGTATCCCATCGAGCTGGGCCAGGACGAATATTTTCTTCTGGGCGATAACAGGGAATCCAGCGAGGACAGCCGGTTTGCCGGAATCGGCAATGTAAAGAGAGACCAGCTTGTGGGAAAGGCGTGGCTTAAGATTACCCCCCTTTCCGAGTTTGGACTGATTGCTTTACCAGGAGGAGATTCATGAACATACAATGGTATCCCGGGCATATGACAAAGGCCAAGCGGGCCATGAAAGAGGACATTAAATTAATTGATCTGATCATTGAGCTGGTGGACGCCAGGGCGCCCCTATCCAGCAGAAATCCCGATATTGACGAGCTGGGGCAGGGAAAGGGACGGCTGATTCTTTTAAACAAGGCCGATCTTGCCAGTGAGGCCGGAAACGCCGCCTGGACTGCCTATTTTGAAGAGAAGGGATTCCAGGTCATGAAAATCGATGCAAGGCAGAAAGCCAGTTTAAAGCAGATTCACCAGGTAATCCAGACAGCCTGCCGGGAAAAAATCGAGCGGGACAGAAGAAGAGGCATTTTAAACCGCCCCATCCGCGCCATGGTGGTGGGAATTCCAAACGTTGGAAAATCCACCTTCATCAACAGCTTTGCAGGAAAAGCCGCTGCCAAGACAGGCAACAAGCCCGGCGTCACCAAGGGAAACCAGTGGATCCGTCTGAATAAACAGGTGGAGCTTTTGGATACTCCCGGTATCTTATGGCCAAAATTTGAGGACCAGAGCGTGGGCCTTAAGCTGGCGTTTTTAGGTTCCATTAACGATGAAATATTAAATAAGGATGAGCTTGCCGCTGAGCTTTGCACCCATCTGACAAAGTCCTGCCCGGGCCTTCTGGCTGAACGGTATGGATGCGTGGAAGAGGGGGCCAAGGCCTTTGAGCTTTTGGAGCAGATCGCAAAAATGCGTTCCTGTCTCATGAAGGGCGGCGGATACGATACATCCCGGGCAGCCAAGCTTTTGCTGGATGATTTCCGCGGAGGAAAGCTCGGAAGAATCACCCTGGAATTTCCGCCGAAGACAGCGGCTGAGGGAAAGGAGAATGACTGTGGCACGGACGCTTAAGGGAGAACGGCTGGAGAAAGAGCTTCTAAGACTGGAGGCCATGAAGGAATTTGAACATCAGTATGAGGACTGTGCCTTTATCTGCGGCATTGACGAGGCCGGACGGGGACCTTTGGCTGGCCCTGTGGTGGCCGGCGCTGCCATTCTTCCCAAGGACTGCACCATCCTCTATCTGAACGATTCCAAAAAGCTTACGGAAAAGCGGCGGGAGGAGCTGTTTTTGGAAATCCAGGAAAAATCCATCGCCTGGAGCACCGGAATGGCAAGCCCCGAGCGGATTGATGAAATCAATATTTTAAAGGCCACCTACGAAGCCATGAGAAACGCCGTTGCGGGCTTAAAAACCGTGCCGGATATTCTTTTAAACGATGCGGTTACCATTCCCGGCATCACAATCCGGCAGATTCCCATTATTAAAGGAGATGCCAAAAGCGTCTCCATCGCAGCCGCCAGCATTCTCGCCAAGGTCACCAGGGATCATATGATGATTGAATATGACAAACTGTTCCCGGAGTATGGGTTTGTAAAAAACAAAGGCTATGGAACGGCCGTACATATCGAGGCTTTAAAAAGTCTCGGTCCCACACCCATCCACAGAAAGACTTTCATAAAAAACTTTGTTTCGGACCAATGTAATAACAAGGAGTCCCATGACACAGAATAACAGAGCCACAGGCAGCTACTATGAAACAAAGGTGGCTGCCTTTCTTGAAAAACAGGGAATGACCATTCTGGAACAGAACTTCCGGTGCCGGACGGGAGAAATTGACCTGATTGCCCGGGACGGAAGCTATCTTGTGTTCATAGAGGTGAAATTCAGGAAATCTGCTTTTGCCGGATATGCCCTGGAAGCCATCGACAAAAGAAAGGCCGCAAGAATCCGGAAAACAGCAGCCTTTTACCTCTATTCCCATAAACTCCCGGAAGAAACGCCGTGCCGTTTTGACGCGGCCGGAGTGGATGGGGAAACCATTACCTACATCAAAGATGCATTTTAATAACAGGGGAAAACATATGCCAATATATAACTGGAAACGGAAAGAAAGCAACACAGCAGTAACAGAAAAAACGAGAGAGGGCGTCACCTGGCTGTCTTTTCCGTCCTTGGAAGAGACCGGGCTGGTCACCCATGCCTTTTCCACCAGAATGGGCGGCGTAAGTAAAGGCGTTTACTCCACCATGAATCTTTCCTATACCCGCGGCGATGACCCGGAGGCGGTGAAGGAAAATTACAGGCGGATGGCAAAGGCCCTTGAGGTGGATATGGAGCGCATGGTGCTCACCTGGCAGACCCACACCACCAATGTGCGGCTCGTAAAGCCGGAGGATGAAGGAAAGGGCGTCACAAAGGACCGGGACTACCGGGATGTGGACGGCCTGATCACCAACCGTCCGGGCGTGACATTAGTGACCTTTTTTGCAGACTGTGTGCCGCTATATTTTCTGGATACAAAAAAGAAAGCCATCGGTCTTTCCCATTCCGGCTGGAGAGGAACCGTAAACCGCATGGGAACGGCGACACTGGAAGCCATGGCACGGGAATTTGGGACCAATCCCGCCGATGTGATTGCCTGCATCGGTCCCAGCATCTGTCAGGACTGCTATGAGGTGGGACCGGAAGTAATTGAAAAATTTGCGGATTCTTTCGATAAAAGTTATCATGACCGGCTTTTTTACGGAAAATCCAACGGAAAGTTTCAGCTAAATCTCTGGGAAGCCAACCGGATTGTCTTAATGGAAGCCGGGGTGCCGGAAAACCAGATTTCTGTCACCGACATCTGCACCCACTGCAATCCGGATCTTTTGTTCTCCCATCGGACGGCAGCGGAAAAGCGGGGAAATCTCTGCGCGTTTTTGTGTTTAAAATAGGAAAAACCTTCTAGTGTATTATTTTTGCCGCAGACCATAATAGGAGTGTAGCAAAAAACACCGGAGATCAACTACAAAATAAACTCCGGTAATACAAAAAAAGGAGGCGTTTTATATGTCTAACACAAGTAATTCTTCTAACCGTGTCGTAGTACCGGAAGCAAAAGAGGCCATGGACAAGTTCAAAATGGAGGTTGCAACCGAGTTAGGTGTGCCGCTTACCAACGGCTACAACGGTAACCTTACTTCCTATCAGAACGGCAGCGTCGGCGGCTATATGGTAAAGAAGATGATCGAGGCACAGGAAAAGCAGATGGCCGGTAAATAAGCCATAAAATAAACATGAGAGTCCTCCCCATCAGACGGATCGCTGGTGGAGGGGATTCTTTTTATTTTGTTCAAAAACCGCTTGTATATCGAAGATGTTGATATTATAATGTTAGGGAATACATGGAATGAGGTAATTTATGAGAGTAATTGCAGGCAGCGCACGAAGGCTGCTTTTAAAGACTGTGGAGGGAATGGAAACAAGGCCCACCACGGACCGGATAAAAGAAACCCTGTTCAACATGATCCAGAACGATCTTTACGGATGCGCTTTTCTGGATTTATTTGCGGGAAGCGGGGCCATCGGCATTGAGGCCTTAAGCCGCGGAGCGAAGGAGGCCGTTTTCATCGACATTGGAAGCAGGCAGATTTCCTGCATCCGCGATAATTTAAAGACCACGAAGCTGGAAGAAAAAGCAAAGGTAATGGCCACAGACGTCTTTTCGGGCCTTTCCCTTCTGGCAAAACAGGGGCGCAGTTTCGATTTTATTTTTATGGATCCGCCCTATGACCATATGCTGGAAAAGCAGGTTTTAGAGTCCATAAAGGATTCGTCCCTGATCCATGAGGATACGGTCATCATCGTGGAAGCGTCCCTGAACACCGATTTTTCCTGGGCGGCCCCCATGGGCTATCAGGTCCTCCGCAGTAAGGAATATAAAACCAACAAACACGTATTCCTCACAAAAAAGACCGGAAATCCATAGAAAAAAGTAACGGAGAAACCCTATGAAAAAAGCAATTTATCCGGGCAGCTTTGACCCTGTTACATTAGGACATATTGATGTGATTGAAAGAGCCTCCAAGCTCTTTGACCATTTAATCATCGGCGTTCTCAACAACAGCGCGAAAACTCCATTGTTTTCCGTGGAAGAACGTGTTAAAATGTTAAAAGAGGTGACAAAGCATCTGACCAACGTGGAAGTGAAAAGCTTTGGCGGCCTGACGGTGGATTTTGCCAGAGAGTGCGGAGCCAACGGACTGGTCCGCGGACTCCGGGCGGTCACTGACTTTGAATATGAGCTCCAGATTGCTCAGTTAAACCGGGTCATTGCCCCGGAAATTGACACTGTATTTTTGACTACCAATTTGAACTATGCCTATCTAAGCTCCAGCTCCGTAAAAGAGGTGGCGGCCTACGGCGGGGACATTTCCAGTTTTGTTACCCCCTATGTGGAAGAAGAGGTACATAAGAAATTAAATGTCCGAGTAAAGGGAAAGGAATAAGGAGAAGATTATGAGCAGAATCGAACAGTTAATCAGTGAAATTGAAGAATATATTGACAGTTGTAAATTCCAGCCGCTGTCCACAACGAAAATCATCGTAAACAAGGAAGAGCTGGAAGAGCTTTTGGTGGAACTGCGCCTTCGGGTACCTGACGAAATCAAACAGTACCAGAAAATCATTAGTAACCAGGAAGCCATCCTCTCCGACGCCCACTCCAAGGCCGATGCCATGCTGGCAGAAGCCACAGCCCAGACCAACGAGCTGGTCAACGAGCATGAAATCATGCAGAAGGCCTATGCCCATGCCAACGAGGTGATCGCCCAGGCCCAGGCTCAGGCCCAGGCCATCGTGGACAACGCCGTAAATGATGCCAACAACATCCGCCAGGGCTCCATCCAGTACACGGACGACATGTTAAAGAGCTTACAGACCATCATCAACCACACCATGGAGGGTGCCCAGGGTCGTTTTGATGCCTTTATGAGCTCCATGCGCTCCAGCTACGACATCGTTTCCTCCAACCGGAAAGAGCTGTCCGGAGGAGTGATCACGGAAAAGGAGCCGGAGGAAAACGGCCAGTAATTAACTGCCATACGTTAAAATATAAAAGAGGCCAGCGGACAGACTTCCGTGGAGCAGCTTCCAGAAAAAATATTGCCGGATGGATAATCCGGCATTTTTTTTCATGCCTTCGGCTTCCGGAGACCCTGAGACAGAAATTACGGACTTTGTTTGAAAAAGGCCGGAAAAGCCCCCAAAGGTCAGGGCAAATACCGAAAGCATACCGGAAACGGGAAAAGCCCGGGAGGCTGCTGCCTCCCGGATTCCTGTGGTCATTTCCATGGATGCAATCAGAATCATCCGAATCCACGCGGGAATCCATGCCATGTGACGCAAAAACACAATAAGAATCGAAAACAGCATCAGGTATCCGCCAATTTTACATAAGACCTCCACCGCCGACAGAATGGTTTCATCGGCAGAGGAGTTCTGCCGGGATTTGGGACTGTCCAACCCTTCCGTCCGGCGGTCCAAGGGGGCTTTCCGGACGGTTCTGCGGGAAAAATAGACGGCTTTTGCCAGAATTGCCAGAAAGAGAACCGGGACATAGACGGAAAGCAGAAGCCTGGAAGCGGCCGCATCCGCCGCAAAAAACGGATACACATAGCCAAGCAAAAACATGGGGCTTGGGTGGTTGCAGACGGCCATGAGAAAGTTTCCTTCCCTTTGGGAAATTCTTCCCTCACGGAGGAAGTCCGCACAGGTCTTTGCTCCCATGGGATACCCGCACAGAAGCCCCGACACCAGCACATAGCATCCCTCTCTTGTAAGGGGAAAAAAGGGATGTAAAACCAGGTAAAAGGGCGTCATGAGGGCAGAGATTCCGCCTCCGGCAACGATCATGCCGGAAAGCACCATAAAGGGAAACAGGGCCGGAACCACAGAGGTGTACCACAAAAGCAGCCCGTATTTGGCTCCTTCCGTCACATACCCGGCACGAAAAAGCATGAGAATCAAAATGAAACAAAGACAGACGGATTTTTTCATGTCCACCGGAATAGAGTTTTCTTGATACAGCTTATGAACGGGGCATCCGTCTTATGAAATTTCTGTTTCTGCTTCTTCTGGTCCTTTTTAACTCTTCCCTTATAGGGGCCATGGACTCCTACACCGGGTATGACAGTCTGGTTTCCTATTGCTGGGAAACCGATGCCTTCCGTTCCCTGAAACTGGGGAAAGGGACGGTGACACAGGATTTCGTGGACTGTGAAGAGCTGGCAGCCCGTATGATCGAAAACGGTTTCGATCTCACGAAAGAAGCAGGGCATTCCTTTTCTCTGCGGCTTCCGGTTAAGAAACCAGAAGAATTTTTCCGGCTATGTGAGGTATACCACAGTATTTTCGATGATTTGGCGGTTTTTCCGGTCCCGGAAAGCACCGTCCTTTCTACGGCAGACATTTCCTATGAAAACGGCTGGATGGAACCGCGGACCTATGGAGGGGAGCGGGGCCATGAAGGCTGCGATCTCATGGGCGGAACCAATACCCCCGGCCTTTATCCGGTGGTCAGCATCACGGACGGAGTGGTGGAGCAGGCCGGATGGCTCCCAAAGGGCGGTCTTCGGATTGGGATTCGGGCCCCTGGAGGCGCCTACTTTTATTATGCCCACCTTTCTGCCTATGCCGGGGAATGGGAAGAGGGGACCCCGGTAAAAGCAGGAGAACTTCTGGGATTTATGGGAGATTCCGGATACGGCCCCGAGGGCACCACCGGGCAGTTTCCGGTCCATCTCCACCTGGGAATCTACATAAAAACAGAGCATTATGAGGAGCTTTCCGTGAATCCCTACTGGATTTTAAAATACCTGGAGCAGTACCGCACCAGGGCAGCTTACTGACGGAAAAGGTTGTACTTTCCCGCGGATTTTGATATGATAATAGATACATGCGAAAAAGGAAGGAACGAAACATGGCAGAAAAAGAAATCCGCCTGGACAAATTTCTGGCTGACATGGGGAAGGGAACCAGGAGCCAGTTAAAGGAGGCCGCCAGGAAGGGGCGCATATCCGTAAACGGAGAGGTGGTAAAAAGCGCCGATAAAAAGATAAAAATTCCCGGGGATACGGTGGTGTTTGACGGAAATCCCGTCTCCTATGTGACCATGGAATATTTCATGTTAAATAAGCCCCAGGGAGTCCTTTCCGCCACAGAGGATAAACGGCACCGGACTGTTTTGGACCTGATTGACCAGAAAAACCGGAAGGATTTGTTTCCCGTGGGCCGGCTGGATTTGGATACGGAGGGACTTCTTTTAATTACCAACGACGGAGCCCTGTCCCATAAGCTCCTGGCGCCGAAAAGCCATGTGGATAAAGTATATTTTGCCCGCTGCGCCGGAAAGGTTCCGGAATCGGCCGTATCTTCCTTTGCGGAGGGACTTCTTTTGCCGGACGGTCTCAAATGCCTTCCGGCAGTTCTTAAGATTTTGTCCGTGAGAGAAGAGGGAGAGAGCGAAACGGAAGTCCTGCTTACCATCCGTGAGGGAAAATTCCATCAGGTGAAGCGGATGATGGAGGCCGTCGGCTGTCCGGTCCTTTTCTTAAAGCGCCTGACCATGGGCCCCCTTACACTGGATGAATCCTTAAAACCGGGAGAATACAGGCCTCTCACCAAACAGGAATTGGAGTTATTGAATCAGTTATGATAAAGGAATTACTGAAAGGAAAAAAGGCAGCGCTTTTTGATCTGGATGGAACCCTGGTGGATTCCATGTGGATGTGGAAGGAAATTGACATTGAATTTTTAGGCCGTTTCGGCTATGGCTGCCCGGACGATCTTCAGAGAAAAATCGAGGGCATGAGCTTTTCTGAAACTGCCGTTTACTTTAAGGAACGTTTTGAGCTTCCTCTGTCCTTAGAGGAAATCAAGGCCTGCTGGATTCAGATGTCCATTGACAAATACCGCTATGAGGTCCCCTTAAAGGAAGGCGCCCTGGAATTTTTAAAATACTGTAAGGAAGCGGGAATCCGCACGGGAATCGCCACCAGCAACGGACGCGACATGGTGGACGCGGTTCTGGAATCCTTAAAGATAACGGAATACCTGGGAACCATAACCACCGGATGCGAGGTGGCAAAGGGAAAGCCGGAGCCAGATATTTATCTGGAAACCGCAAGAAGACTTTCCGTTTCCCCGGCGGACTGTGTGGTATTTGAGGACATTCCAGCTGGAATTACGGCTGGAAAGAAAGCAGGAATGACGGTCATCGCCGTGGAGGACGATTTCTCCCGTGACCTGACAGAGGAAAAGCGTTCCCTCGCTGACGGCTTCCTTCACAGCTATTTTGAACTGCTGGACAATGAAATGGGAAAATAAGGAGACACTATGATACAGGATTTTCTTCCGGTCAGCCGGGAAGATATGGAAAAGCGGGGCTGGGACCAGTGTGATTTCGTTTATGTCTGCGGGGACGCCTATGTGGACCATCCCTCCTTTGGACACGCCATCATCACCCGTATTTTGGAGGCACATGGCTACAAGGTGGGAATGATTTCCCAGCCGGACTGGAAGCAGAAGGAGAGCATTGCTGTTTTGGGCGAGCCGCGTCTGGGCTTTCTTGTAAGCGCCGGAAACATGGACTCCATGGTAAACCATTATTCCGTGTCCAAGCGGCGGAGGGAAAAGGATTCTTACACGCCCGGAGGCGTCATGGGAAAGCGGCCGGACTATGCGGCTGTGGTGTACTGCAACTTAATCCGGTCCGTCTATAAGAAAAAGCCCATCATCTTAGGCGGCATTGAGGCCAGCTTACGGCGTCTGGCCCATTACGATTACTGGTCCGGGAAAGTCAAGCACTCCATTCTGGTGGATTCCCAGGCAGATCTGGTGTCCTACGGAATGGGAGAGCGGTCCATCGTGGAAATTGCCGACGCCATGAATTCCGGACTGGATATCAAGGATATTACTTTTATTGAAGGGACGGTCTACAAAACAGACCGCCTGGATTCCGTCTATGACGCTGTCATGCTGCCGTCCTATGAGGAAATAAAAACCGACAAAAAGGCCTATGCGAAGAGCTTTTTTACCCAGTACCAGAACACCGATGCCTTTTCAGGGAAACGGCTCTGCGAACCCTATAACGATCATCTTTATGCGGTCCAGAATCCGCCCGCAAAGCCCCTGACCACCCAGGAAATGGATGATGTGTACGCCCTTCCCTATATGAGAAAGCCCCATCCCTCCTACGAGGCCCTGGGCGGCGTTCCGGCCATTGACGAGGTAAAATTCAGCCTGATCAATAACCGCGGCTGCTTCGGCGGCTGCAGCTTCTGCGCCCTGACCTTCCACCAGGGCCGGATTGTCCAGGTCAGAAGCCATGAATCCATTGTGGAAGAGGCAAAGCTTTTGACAGAGGAGCCGGATTTTAAAGGCTATATCCATGACGTGGGCGGTCCCACGGCCAACTTCCGTTTTCCGGCCTGCAAAAAGCAGATGACAAAGGGCGCCTGTCCCAATAAGCAGTGTCTGTTTCCCAAGCCCTGCGCCAATCTGATCGCGGACCATAAGGACTATATTGAGCTTTTAAGAAAGCTGAGGGCCCTTCCCAAGGTGAAAAAGGTCTTCATCCGCTCCGGCATCCGTTTTGACTACGTGCTGGCCGATAAGAATAAGGACTTTCTAAAGGAGCTCTGCATGTACCATGTGAGCGGCCAGCTTAAGGTAGCTCCGGAACACGTGGCGGATAATGTGTTAAAACGGATGGGAAAGCCGGAGGCGTCCGTGTACCATCAGTTCACAAAGGAATATAAGGCCATGAACGAGCGGCTTGGGTTAAAGCAGTATCTGGTGCCGTATCTTATGTCCTCCCATCCCGGCTCCACCTTAAAAGAAGCGGTGGAGCTGGCGGAGTATTTGAGAGATCTGGGCTATATGCCGGAACAGGTCCAGGACTTTTACCCGACGCCTTCCACCATTTCCACCTGTATGTATTATACGGGACTGGACCCCAGGACCATGGAACCCGTATATGTTCCTGTGAATCCCCACGAAAAGGCCATGCAGAGAGCCTTAATCCAGTATAGGAACCCGAAAAATTATGACCTGGTTGAGGAAGCTCTCATAAAAGCCGGAAGAGAGGATTTAATCGGATATGAGAAACGATGCCTGATCCGCCCAAGAACCGGCTCACAGGGACGAAGGGACGCCAAGGCGGAACCCCCTGCAAGGGGAAAAGCCGAAAAGCCCCACGGCAAAAAGAAAACCATCCGCAATGTCCACAAGCCATCGAAAGGAAAGAAGGGAACCAGATAAATGAAAATCGCCATTGTAACAGGCGCCTCCTCCGGAATGGGAAGGGAAATGGTTTTTGAGATTGCTGACCGTTTCGGCGGCATCGAGGAAATCTGGGCCATCGCCAGAAGAGAGGAGCGGCTAAAGGAGCTGGACGGCAAAGTTCCTGTCCGCGTAAGGCTGTTTCCTCTGGACCTTACAGCCCCCGGCGGGCTGTCCCTGTTGGAGGAGGCCCTAAAAAAGCAGCAGCCGGATGTGAAGCTGCTAATAAATGCCGCCGGATTCGGACGGACCGGAGCGGCAGAGGAAATCGGCTGGAAGACCTCCTCCCGCATGGTCCGGTTAAATGCGGAGGCCCTGACAGCCGTGACGGAGCTTGTGCTTCCATACATGTCAGAAAACAGCCGGATTCTCCAGTTTGCCTCTGCTGCCGCCTTTTTACCCCAGCCGGGGTTTGCGGTTTATGCCGCCACCAAGGCCTATGTACTAAGTTACAGCCGCGCTCTGAACGCAGAGCTTTCCGGCAGAGGGATTTTTGTCACTGCTGTGTGCCCGGGTCCGGTGGATACGGAATTTTTCGACGGGGCCCTGCGGGGAGGAACCCTGGCGCCATATAAAAAGCTTTTTATAGCCAATGCCAAAAAGACCGTCCGAAAGGCCTTAAAGGACGGCATGGCCGGAAAGGAAATTTCCGTTCCCGGAATCTCCATGAAGGCATTTTTCCTCCTGTGCAGACTGGTTCCGCATTGTATTTTAATGAAATGCATCACCTGGGAGAAAAAAGAGAGGTAAATTACGTTGAAGAAGAAAAAAAAAGGGATGTACGGATACCGGAGCGCCCATAAAAAAAATCAGATTCTCATTGTCTTACTGTTTCTGGCCGTGATTGCAGCTTTGCTGGTGGCCCGCCAGTTCATCACCTGGGATTCCCTGCGGAATCTTGTGACCATCAGTGCCATCCTGACTGTGCTTCCCATGGCAAACCTGGCATCGCCACTGGTTGCCTCCTGGAAAATAGCAGAGACCCCGGCGGACTTTTATGAGGCCTGCCGCCCCTATGAGGAAAAGTTTCCGGTACTTTATGATCTGATCATCACCTCATCGGAATTAATCATCCCCATTGACGTTTCCGTCATCCACCCCACAGGGGTCTACATGTTCTGCCCGGTGAAAACCGCCGATACGAAGAAGGCAGAGAAGTTTTTGAATGAAATGCTCGTTGGATGGAAACTGGACGGCAACGTGAAAATCATGACAGAAAAGAAAAATTATTTAAACCGTCTGGCCACCTTAAAGCCGGTGACCGAGGAGGACGACGACGGAAGTGCGCCCCATGTGGAGAAGCTTTTAAAGAGCCTGTCCATGTAGGGTCAGAAAGGATGCGGCCATCATGCAGGAAATCACCATCGGAAAAAACGAAGCCGGGCAGCGGCTGGACAAATTTCTGGCAAAATACATGAATCTGGCTCCCAAAAGCTTTTTTTATAAGATGATGCGGAAGAAAAACATCACTCTCAACGGAAAAAAGTGTGAAGGAGCGGAAAAGCTTTCGGAGGGAGACGTGGTGAAGCTTTTTCTGGCCGATGAGACCATTGAAAAGTTTTCCCAGGTGCATATCCGGAAAACCCAGGCGGTGAACCTTGATATTTTATACGAAGATGAAGACATTCTTCTTATTAATAAGCCGTCGGGAATGCTGTCCCAGAAGGCAAAGGATACGGATACTTCCCTGGTGGAATATGTAATCCAGTACCTTTTGGACACCGGACAGGTCACGGAGGCGTCCTTACGGAGCTTTAAGCCCTCCGTGTGCAACCGCTTGGACAGAAACACCAGCGGTATTGTGGCCGCCGGGAAATCCCTTGCAGGGCTCCAGATGCTGTCGGAGGTGTTCCGGGACAGGACCATTCATAAATATTACCAGTGCATCGTAGAAGGGGAGATGAAAACCCCGAAAACCATCGACGGCTGGCTTTTGAAGGACGAAAAAACGAACCGGGTGCAGATTTTAAAGGAAGAGGACAAGGAAGGACAGGCGCTTAGGATTTTCACCCGCTACGAGCCCCTGGCCTCCAACAAAACTTACACGCTTCTTAAGGTGACGCTCCTTACGGGACGTTCCCACCAGATCCGCTCCCACTTAGCTTCCATCGGCCATCCCATTGTGGGAGACAGGAAATACGGAACCACGCCCCCGCCGCGTGCCTGTGAAACCTACGGGATTCACTCCCAGCTTCTTCATTCCTACCGGCTGGAGTTTCCAAAGCTTTGCGGGCAGTTTGAGCGGCTTTCAGGGAAAGCCTTTGAGGCGCCGCTTCCGGATGAGTTTTTGCGGATGGCAGCAGGAGAGAAATTATGGGAACATGGAAAACCAGGGGCTTAAGGGGCTCCACACTGGAAGATCTGATTAACCGTACCAATGACAGCTACCGGGAGAAAAAGCTGGCTTTAATCCAGAAAATCCCCACCCCCATCACCCCCATTGAAATTGACAAGGCCAGCCGCCACATCACTCTGGCCTATTTCGATATGAAGAGTACTGTTGACTATATCGGTGCCGTGCAGGGAATTCCTGTCTGCTTCGATGCCAAGGAATGTGCGGTCCGCACCTTCCCCCTCCAGAACATCCACCCGCACCAGATCGCCTTCATGGAAGAGTTTGAAAAACAGGGCGGCGTGGCCTTTATCATCCTTTCCTTCACGGGGGAAAATGAGATTTATTACGTCCCCTTTGATACGGTCCATGAATTCTGGAAGCGGATGGAAGAGGGCGGAAGAAAAAGCTTCACCTACGAAGAGGTGGTGCCGAAGGCCTGGAAAATACGAAGCCACCGGGATATGTTTGTCCACTATCTGGAAGAACTCCAGATGGATTTGGACCGGAAAGAAAAGGAGGAACCAAAATCCACATGATTGAATTGATCATCTGGCTGGCAGTGATTCTTCTTTTTTCCCTCTCGTCTTTAAAAAAGAGCGGAAAACTGGATGAAATTACCGGCCGTGCAGCCAAAAGAAAACAGAATAAAGAAGACAATGTGGTCTATGAGCAGCCGCAAGAAGGCGCTCCCGGGAAAAAGCCAGGAAAGGCCCGTGATGTCTGGAAACCGCAGAAAGCCGCCAAGGGTGTTGGACTTGTCCTTATGGTTCTTGTCATCCTTTTCCTTGGAATGGGGAGCTACTACACCCTTTCAGAGCAGGAGATGGCCGTGATCACCACATTCGGAAGCCCGTCGGTGGTGGAGTCCTCCGGTCTCCATTTTAAAATTCCGCTGATTCAGAAAATCACAAAGGTTTCCAAGGCCATCACCGGAATGCAGATCGGCTATACCACAGACCCGGAGCGGGCGGCCGGAGCCTCCACAGAGTATCCGGTTTCCCTGGAAAATGAGAGTCTTATGATCACCAAGGACTTTAACCTGACCAATGTGGATTTCTATATTGAATACATGGTCACTGACCCCATCCAGGCGGTCCGTCACCGCACCGTCTATGAGAGCATCATCAAAAACCTGGCCCAGAGCTATATCCGTGATACCGTCGGCATGTACAATGTGGACGATGTGATTACCACGGGAAAAACCCAGATTCAGGAACGGATTAAAGAACAGCTCACCAACCGTCTGGTGGAGGAAAATATCGGCTACGGCATCTACAACGTATCCATCCAGGATTCGGAAATGCCGAGAGAGGACGTGGCCAACGCCTTTAAGGCCGTTGAGGACGCCAAGCAGGGCATGGAAACGGCCATCAACGCTGCAAAGAAGTACCAGTCGGAAAATATCCCAAAAGCCAAAGCAGAGGCCGACAAGCTTTTGCAGGAGGCTGAGGCCTATAAACAGCAGAGAATCAACGAGGCCTCAGGACAGGTGGCCCGGTTTGAGGACACCTATGCCGAGTATATCAAATACCCCCTGATCACCAAAAAACGCATGTTCTATGAGACCATGGAGGAGCTGCTGCCGGACCTTAAGGTCATCATCGACAACGGAAGCGGCACCCAGACCATGCTGCCTCTGGAGCCCTTCTCGGAATCTTTTGGCACATCCGTCTCTTCTTCGGAACCATCCGAAGCGGCACAGTAAGGAGGTACGGTCCATATGAAAAAAGCAGGAAGAAATGTGATTCTTATTCTGGTCCTCATCTTTGCCCTTGTGACCCTTGGTTCCAGCATGGTGAGCACCTACAACGACGAATATAAGCTGGTTCTGCAGTTTGGAAAAGTGGTCCGCGTCATTGACACCCCGGGCTTAAGCTTTAAGATTCCCTTCATCCAAACCACCCAGTCCATTCCCAATTATGAGATGATCTATGACCTGGTTCCAAGCGAAGTGAACACCAGGGACAAAAAGGTCATGGTGACCGATTCCTTTGCCCTCTGGAGCGTGACGGACCCCTTAAAGTATTTATCCCGTCTGGGCGCCAACAAGGCAAACGCCGAGAGCCGTATTTCCGTTGTGGTCTATAATGCGGTGAAAAACGTCATTTCCTCCACCGACCAGGCCGATGTGATTTCCGGCCGTGACGGGAAGCTGGCGGAGATGATTACGGAAAAGATCGGCACCTCCCTGGAGAGCTATGGAATCACCGTAAAGAAGGTGGAAACCAAAATGTTGGACCTGCCCGACTCCAATAAGGAGGCGGTTTACCAGCGTATGATTTCCGAGCGCCAGAACATTGCCGCCGGGTACATCGCAGACGGCCAGTACGAGTCCAACGTCATTAAAAACTCCACGGACCGTGAGGTCTCCATCATGATCTCCGAGGCAAAGGCCCAGGCGGAAAAAATACGGGCCGAGGGAGAGGCGGAGTACATGCGGATTTTATCGGAGGCCTATAACGATGAGAGCAAGGCCGATTATTACAACTACATCCGCAGCCTGGATGCCTTAAAGGCCAGCCTCAAGGGCGCCAACAAAACCATCATCCTGAACGAAAATTCCGAGCTTGCCAGAATTTTACAGGGAAATTAGCCAGACCTGGACATGGTCTTAAAAATCTGATATACTTTAGTTGCTGTATAATGAAACTTCTGAGAAAAGGAGAATGTATTATGTCCAAAGTTGTTGATCGTTTACTTAAGTATGTTGCCCTGGACACCCAGTCCGCAGAGGGTGCTTCCACCGTTCCAAGCACGGAAAAGCAGTTCAATCTTGCAAAGCTTCTGGTGGAAGAGTTAAAGGAGCTGGGCTTACAGGATGTTTCCATGAGTGAGCACGGATACGTGTACGGAACCATTCCGGCCAATGTGGAAGCTGATTGTCCCGTTGTGGGATTTTTAGCACATATGGACACTTCACCGGATTTCTCCGATGAAAACACACGTCCCCAGTTAATCAAGAACTATGACGGCGGCGACATCATTTTAAATAAGGCCCTGGATATCCATATGAGCCCCGAGACCTTCCCCTATTTAAAAGACTATGTGGGAATGGACTTAATTACCACAGACGGAACCTCCCTTCTGGGCGCTGACGATAAGGCCGGTATTGCTGAAATCATCACCATGGCCGAGATTCTTCTGACCCATCCGGAGATTCCCCACGGAACCATCAAAGTTGCCTTTACCCCCGATGAGGAAGTGGGCCATGGCGTAGACTTCTTCGATGTTCCCGGCTGGGGCGCTGATGTGGCTTACACCGTAGACGGCGGAGCCTGGGGAACCATGGAATACGAAACCTTCAACGCTGCTTATATGAAGGTGACCGTCCGCGGCCAGAACATCCATCCCGGCAGCGCTAAGGATAAGATGAAAAACTCCCTTCTGATCGGTATGGAATTCCAGTCCCTGCTTCCTGAGGCAGAAAAGCCCCAGTATACCCAGATGTATGAGGGCTTCTTCCACTTAAACGGCATGTCCGGAAACGTGGAGGAGACCGAGCTTCGGTATATTGTCCGTGACCATGACCGTGGAAAATTTGAGGCCAGAAAGGCTTTGGCACATACAGCAGGAGAGTTCTTAAATAAGAAGTACGGCGAGGGCACTGTTGTTGTGGAGACCACAGA
The DNA here is from genome assembly GCA_021770825.1 of Clostridium sp. GTDB lineage: Bacteria > Bacillota > Clostridia > Lachnospirales > Lachnospiraceae > CANRXD01. Next base: position 24,065 of record JAETQD010000007.1, read on the forward strand.
CAATTACTACAATATGGCTGAGATGATTCGTCCCCATATGTATTTAATGGATGTGGCAGCAGAAGCCTTTAAGGAGCTGGGCGTGGATGCCCCTGTGATTCTTCCGGTCCGCGGCGGCACCGACGGTTCCAGACTGTCCTACATGGGACTTCCCTGCCCGAACCTCTGCACAGGCGGCCACAACTATCATGGAAAATATGAGTTCATCTGCATCCAGTCCATGGAAAAGACTGTGGAGCTTCTGGTGAAGATTGCACAGAAATTTAAAGACGTAAAGAAGAAACACTAAAGAAAAATAAGCTGCCCCCGGCCAAAAGCCAGATGCCTGGAAGCCGGGGGCAGAACTCTTTTTATGTACATTAAAGGGATTCAACGATTCTGTATCTGCCGTTTTCATAGACTGCCGGCTTACAGAGTCCCCTTTTAAATACTTCAATGAATTGTTCCAGGGTGGTAACGTACTCCGGAAGCCAGGTGGCATATCCCCCCACCTTTTCCGGCACATGGCAGTCGCTGGAGCCAACGGCCTGGATTCCCAGCTCCTTTGCGTATTCATAGGCTTTTTTATTTGCCTCATAGGAAGCGCTTCCGTTTAAGGCTTCTATTCCGTCAAGACCCTGTACGATTTTTAAGTTTTCCTCCAGTCCGCGTTTATTGTTGCGGAAGGGATGGGCGCTGAAGCAGACGCCGCCCTGGGCCTTTACCATATTGATGAAATCCTGTGCATCAATCCGCGTGTCGGGATATGTTTCAATTCCAAAGGCAACAATGTCTCCCTGGAGAGAGTAATATTCGATTCCCACAAAGATGGGAAAACCGATTTCACGGGAATACGCTTCCGCAGTTTCTTTAAGCCCCATGCTGTCGTGGTCCGTGATGCAGACACCATCCAGGCCCTTTGCCTTTGCAATTTCTACGATCTCCTTTAACGAAAGGAAACTGTCTGTGGAGAACGTGCATTCGTGCATATGTGTATCGACGAACATATCAAAGATACCTCTTTTCTGTATGTGTTATGGAAGGAGTATAGCAAAAATAAATTCCCGGTGCAAGGAAAGCAGTATTTAAAAAATCAATAGTTCTATTGTTTATGTATTGATAAAATCAATATTTGGAAGTCCGGATTCTATTGATTTTCATATAAATCGTGATAGAATCATGTAGGGATTGTATGAGCCTTTTGGGACATGCAGTTCCCAGACAAAAACACTTTATGGAGGATTATTGTGAAAAAGAGACTTTTAGCAGGAATTATGGGAATTGGAATGGCTGCATCCCTGATGTTATCCGGATGCGGAAATTCTGGAAGCACAGCAACTGAGACAACCACAGCAGCAGAGACCACAACGGCTGCTGAAACCACAACTGCAGCAGAGACAACTGAGGCAGAAACCACAAAGGCAGAGGAAGCTTCCTCCGATCCCTTAAAGGTAATTGCCACCAGCGAAAACTATGTAAAGCTGTTCGATATCTTCACCGAAGAGACAGGAATTGACGTTGAGCTTTTATCCATGTCTTCCGGTGAGGTTCTTTCCAAGGTAAAGGCAGAGGGCGGCACTCCCATGGCCGATTTATGGTTCGGCGGCGGAATCGATGCATTCATGAGCGCCAAGGAAGACGGACTTTTGGAGCAGGTAAACTTTGATGCGGCTGCTGATCTGGCTCCGGAATATAAGGATGCTGACAACTACTGGTTCTCCAAGGGCCTTACCGTGGTTGGCTTCCTGGTAAACAACGACATTCTTGAGGAAAAGAGCCTGGAAGCTCCGAAGAGCTGGGATGATTTAACCAATCCGGCTTATAAGGGCGAGATCTTAATGTCCAACCCGGCCATTTCCGGTACCAACTACGCAGTTGTAAATGCACTTCTTCAGGTTAAGGGCGAAGAGGAAGGCTGGAAGTATTTCGAGGCATTAAATGAAAACGTGGACTACTTCTCCAAGAGAGGTAAGGATCCCAGCGAGAAGTGCGTAGCCGGAGAAGTTGCCATCGGTATCACCTACATCGACAGCTCCATTCTGAAACTGGAAGAAGAGCAGAATGTGACTGTGATCTACCCGGAGGACGGTATCCCGTTCGTACCGGAGGGAGTTGCCGTATTTAAGAACGGCTCCAACGCAGAAGGCGCAAAGAAGTTCATCGAATGGCTGTACAGCAACGATGAGAATTTAAAGACCCTGGCTGAAATCGACGGCAAGGACACTGTAAAAGCAGTGAAGCCGAATTTACAGGGCGTTGAGCTTACCTTTGATACAAACACCATGATGGAAGAAGACCTCTCCCTGTTCGGAAGCAAGAGAGATGAAATCCTGGAAAAATGGGATACCATGGCTGGCGCAAAGGCAGAACAGTAATGAACAAACGCTTAAACAAAAGGGTATTTCTTGTAAATACCCTTTTTTCTGATATTTTAGGAAGGGCGGCAGACTGCGGCATCCTTTTATTTCTTGTGGGTGCCCTGGCGGTCTTTATTTTTTATCCGCTTTTTTGTCTGTCTCTAAAAAGCATTCTGATTGACGGGCAGTTCACCTTACAGGAATATGAAAATCTTTTTGGAAAAAACGCAGGGCTTTTAAAACACAGCCTTTTCACGGCGTCCTTTTCCGCAGTGCTTTCCACCATCCTGGGCATTTTGGTGGCCATGAAGCTTTCTGTATCCACGGGAAAACGGAAGCTCTTTTACAGGGCCATTCTGTTAATGACAATGGTGTCGCCTCCGTTTATTTCCTCTCTCTTTTATATCCAGCTCTTCGGGCGGAGAGGGTGGATTACCTGGAGACTTTTGGGTCTGTCCATCAACCCCTACAATAAATGGGGAATCATAGCCATGCAGAGCATCCATTTTACCTCCCTCAATGCACTTTTCATGACAGGAATCATGGAAAAGCTGGACCGCCGCATTATCCATGCGGCCAGGGATTTGGGCGCGTCCCCAACGGCCGCCTTTTTTCAGGTGATCGTTCCCATGCTGAAACCGGCCATGTGGGGATGTCTGATTCTTTCCTTTGTCCGTTCTCTTTCCGATTTCGGAACCCCGGCTGTGATCGGCGGACGTTACAGCACTCTGGCGTCTGAGATCTATATGCAGCTCATCGGATATGCAAAAACGGAAAAAGCCGCTGCCATGAACATGCTGCTTTTAATCCCGGCGGTCCTTGCCTTTATTTCCTACCGCTTCTTAATGAAGCAGAGTGACCGGATGCTGGCATCTGAAAACGGAAAGACCGAAGGAGAATTTCCCATCCGCTTTGAGGGACTTTTGAATGTTGTTATGAATCTTGGCGTCTGGCTGTTTTACGGAATGATGCTCATGCAGTATTTCTGCATTTTTATCACCGGCTTTCTAAAATCCAGAAAAGGCGTGTACAGCTTTTCCCTTGAGCATGTGAAAAAGATTGCAGAATTCCACGGAAGCAGTATCTTGCGGAGTGTGGAGTATTCCCTGTTTGTGGCCGTATTCGGAACCCTGTTCGGACTTTTGCTTTCTTATTATCTGGAGCGCAGAAAAGTGGTTGGAAAATGGGGATGGGACTTTTTGTCCTCCCTTCCTTACCTGCTGCCGGGAACCTGCTTCGGCCTTGGATATATCATGGCCTTCAACAAGGAACCCTTAAGGCTGACAGGAACGGCTGCCATCATTGTTTTGAACATGGCCTTTAAGCAGCTTCCCGCCGTCACAAAGATCGGCAGTGCCTCCCTGGCGCAGATTCACAGGCGGCTGGAGGATGCTGCAAGGGACCTGGGCGCCAACCGGCTGTCTGTGATCCGGGATGTGATTCTCCCCAACTTAAAAACCGCCTTTGTCACTGGCTTTATCTACAATTTTGCCAGCTCCATGACAACGGCAGGGGCCGTCCTGTTTCTGATCAGCGCACGCCACAAGGTGGCAGTGTATACGCTGTTTGACGCAATCAATTCCGGAGAATACGGGGTGGCATCCCTGATTTCCTCCATTATTATCGTGATCACCATTGCCGTATCCGGCGGCGTTTCCCTTCTCTTTTCCGAGAGAGGAGAGAAGCCGGCCGGAGAGAAAAAGAACCGTATTTGGAGAAAGGGGAGAGCACATGTATCTGGAAATTAATGATCTGAGCAAGTCCTTCGGTCCAAAGACCGTTGTAAGCCATATGAACCTTTCCGTTTCCGAGGGGACGATTCTCTGCCTTTTGGGATCGTCCGGCTGCGGAAAGACAACCACCTTACAGCTTCTCGGAGGATTTTTAAAGGCAGACGAGGGCCGTATCATCCTGGATGGCGAGGACATTACAGGCCTGGAGCCGGAGCGGCGTCCCATTTCCACCGTATTCCAGTCCTATGCCCTGTTTCCCCACAAAACGGTTCTGGAAAACGTGATCTATGGCCTTAAATTTAAAGGGATGAAAAAGAAAGATGCCGTTGCCCGGGGCATGGAGTATTTGGAGCTGGTGGGCCTTTCCGAATATGCCAATGCCAGGATACAGAAAATAAGCGGAGGGCAGCAGCAGAGAGTGGCTCTGGCCAGGGCACTGATCGTAAATCCCAAGGTAGTGCTTTTAGACGAGCCCTTATCCAATCTGGACGCAAAGCTGCGCGTGCGGATCCGTGAGGAAATCCGCCAGCTTCAAAAGCGGTTTGGCATGACCATGATCTTTGTGACCCATGACCAGGAGGAAGCCATGGCCCTGGGAGATCAGATCGCCATTATGGAAGAGGGAAAGGTAATCCAGCACGGCTCTCCGGAGGATATCTACCATCATCCCAACAGCCGTTTTGTCATGAACTTCCTCGGAAAGGCGAACCGGATTACAGACCAGGACGGAAGAGAGGTCTACGTCCGCCCGGAGGCCATGTGCTTTTCCGAGAACGGGACTCTCCAGGGAAAAATCATAAAGAAAAGCTTTCTCGGGGCCTTAAACCAGTATGAGGTAGATACAGGTACTTCCATTGTGACGGTCATGGACGATTCCTACAACCTAAGGAACGAGGGAGATCTGGTGCATATTTGGACGGACATGTCCAGAATCTGTCTGTTCGGACAGTAAAAACAGTTGCAAATCCAAAAAGATGGAGCTAAAATATTTTTGTGTTTTCACTTTAAAACATAAAAGTTTAGAAATTCAATGCAATAAAGACAACAAGAGGAAAAAACAATGCCAGAAATCAAATTCTACAAGCATGCCCCCATTCCCATGGAAATGCACAAGGTAAAAATCGTACAGCAGTTAAAGCTGCTTCCCGCCGATGAGCGTTTAAAAAAGATGAATGCGGCCGGATACAACACCTTCCAGCTCCACAACGGGGATATTTTCATGGATATGCTGACCGATTCAGGCGTTAATGCCATGAGTGACAACATGCAGTCCGCTATGCTGCGGGCCGACGATGCTTATGCAGGAAGCGAGACCTTCTACCGCATGAGGGATAAGTTAGAGGAGATCTTCGGAATTCCTTATCTGCTTCCGGCTCATCAGGGACGCGCCTGTGAAAATATTCTGGCAACCCGTTTTGTAAAACCCGGCAACTGTGTTATCATGAACTACCACTTCACCACAGCCAAGGCCCATATCACCCGAGTGGGCGGTCATGTGGAGGAGCTTGTAAAGGAAGAGGGCCTGGTTTCCAAGAGCGACCTTCCCTTCAAGGGCGACATTGATCTGGAGGCTGTGGAAGCCTGCATTAAGAAAGAGACCCCGGAAAACGTGGCTTTCCTCCGCATCGAGGCAGGCACCAACTTAATCGGCGGACAGCCCATTTCCTACGAAAACATGAAGGCGGCCACCAATCTTGCAAAGAAATACGGCATTCTTACGGTTCTGGATGCATCCTTATTACAGGATAACTTATACTTCATCAAGACCAGAGAAGAGTCCATGAAGGATAAGTCCGTCCGCGAGATCACCAGAATGATCGCCGATCTCTATGATATTATTTACTTCTCCGGAAGAAAGTTCGGCTTTGCCCGCGGCGGCGGAATCCTGATCCGCGACGAGGAAATGTTCCACTCCATGGAGGACTTAATTCCCATGTTTGAGGGCTTCCTTACATACGGCGGTATGTCCGTTAAGGAGATGGAGGCCATGATCGTCGGCTTTGACGAGTCCATGGATATGGATGTGATTTCCCAGGGACCGCAGTTCATCAAATACTGTGTGGAGCAGCTTGATGCATACGGCGTTCCGGTGATCACCCCCGGCGGCGGACTGGGCGCCCATCTGGATGCCAGCCAGTTCGTTTCCCATATCCCGCAGCAGGAGTACCCGGCAGGCGCTCTGGTCTGCGCCCTCTACTTATGCGGCGGCATCCGCGGCATGGAGCGCGGAACCCTGTCCGAGGAGAGAAATGCCGACGGCAGCGAGCGGTTCGCATCCATGGAGCTAGTTCGTCTGGCTCTTCCGCGCCGTGTATTCACCCTGTCCCAGACCGAGTATGTCATTGACCGCGTGAAATGGGTCTATGACCACAGAGAGCTCATCGGCGGACTGCGTTTCGTCCATGAGCCCAAGACCTTACGTTTCTTCACAGGTATCCTGGAGCCGGTTTCCGACTGGCCGGAGAAGCTCCTGGCAGCCTATAAGGCTGATTTCGGTGAAGACCAGTAAATCAAACCCATAGAATTCCAAGACCGCCGGATGCAATCTCCGGCGGTCTTTTTTCTTTCCCGGTATTGATTAATAGGGAAATTTCCATTATAATTATTCAATATGCCTTCCGGCATGAAGCCGGAGGCCGGATATCAATTACGAATTTTCATGATGAAAAGGACTTTTTATGAGAAAATTAGCATTAAGCGACGAGATCTTACTATCCATCCAGCAGCCTGCCCGCTACATCGGCGGAGAGGTCAATATGTGCAGAAAGGATCCGAAGGGGAAAATCCGTTTCTGCATGTGTTTTCCCGATGTTTACGAGATCGGCATGTCCCATCTGGGAATCCAGATTCTTTATGACATGTTTAATAAGAAAGAGGATGTGTACTGTGAGAGGGTCTATTCCCCCTGGATGGATTTAGACGCCATTATGAGGGAGAAACATATCCCCCTGTTCTCCATGGAGACCCAGGATCCCATCAAAAATTTCGATTTTCTGGGAATCACGCTCCAGTATGAAATGTGCTATACCAATATTTTGCAGATTCTGGATTTATCCCAGATTCCTTTGCATGCGAAAGACCGTACCTGGGACGATCCCATCGTCATCGGCGGCGGCCCCTGTGCCTTAAACCCGGAGCCCATTGCGGAATTCTTTGATATTTTCTATATCGGCGAAGGAGAAACCGTTTATTATGAGCTGATGGACACCTATAAGGAATCCAGAAAGCAGGGAGATTCCAGAGAGACCTTTTTAAAGAAGGCGGCCCGGATTTCCGGTCTTTATGTCCCCTCCCTCTATACAGTGGAATACCATGAGGACGGGACCATCAAAAGCTTTCTTCCCAATTGTCCGGAGGCGCCCGAAACGGTGCAGCGGCAGATCATGATGGAAATGACCGATACCTTTTATCCGGAAAAGCCGCTGGTTCCCTTTATCAAGGTGACCCAGGACCGCGTGGTGCTGGAAATCATGCGGGGCTGTATCCGCGGCTGCCGGTTCTGCCAGGCAGGAATGATTTACCGTCCCGTCCGTGAAAAGAAGGTGGAGAGGCTTAAAGAGCTGGCAAAGCAGATGCTTAAAAGTACCGGACATGAGGAGATTTCCCTAAGCTCCCTAAGCTCCAGCGACTACCGGAGCCTGGAAAGCCTAGTCCGCTTTTTGATTGAAGAGTTCCATGGCAAGGGCGTCAATGTTTCCTTGCCGTCTCTCCGGATTGATGCCTTCTCCCTGGATGTGATGAGCAAGGTGCAGGACGTGAAAAAGAGCAGCCTGACCTTTGCGCCGGAGGCCGGATCCCAGAGACTCCGGGATGTAATCAATAAGGGCCTCACGGAAGAGGAGATCATAAACGGCGCCAGCGAGGCCTTCCGCGGCGGCTGGAACCGGGTAAAGCTTTACTTCATGCTGGGACTTCCCACGGAGACCGTGGAAGATATGGAGGGAATCGCCCTTCTGTCCGAAAAGATTGCAGAAAAATATTATGAGATCCCCAAGGACCAGCGGGTGGGGAAGGTGCAGGTGGTGGCCAGCACGTCCTTCTTCGTTCCGAAGCCCTTCACCCCGTTCCAGTGGGCCAGAATGTGTACGAAAGAAGAATTCCTCGGAAAGGCCCGTGTAGTCAATCATAAAATGAAGGAAATGTTAAATTCCAAAAGCTTAAAATACAACTGGCACGAAGCCGATGTGACCGTTTTGGAGGGCGTTCTGGCCCGGGGCGACAGACGGGTTGGCGCGGTCATCGAAGAGGCCTACAAAAACGGGGCTCTCTATGACGCCTGGTCCGAAACCTTTAAAAACGAAATCTGGATGAAGGCCTTTGAGACCTGCGGTGTGGACATTGATTTTTACACCACCAGAGAGCGAAGCCTGGATGAGGTGTTCCCGTGGGATTTCATCGACTCCGGCGTCACAAAGGAGTTCTTAAAGAGAGAATGGTTAAATTCCATCAAAGGAACTGTAACCCCCAACTGCCGGGAGCGGTGTTCCGGCTGCGGAATCAGACGGTTTGGAGGAGGTGTCTGCTATGAAGATCAGAATTAAATTTTCCAAGCAGGGCAATATGAAATTCATCGGCCACCTGGACATCATGCGGTATTTCCAGAAGGCCATGCGCCGGGCTGATGTGGACATCCGCTATTCCGAGGGCTTTTCCCCCCACCAGATCATGTCTTTCGCAGCGCCCCTGGGAGTGGGACTCACCGGCAGCGGAGAGTATCTGGACATTGACGTTTTGTCCACGGATTCCTCTGCGGAAATGGTGCAGCGGTTAAATGACGTGATGGTGGAGGACATGGAAGTTTTAAGCTATAAGAGACTGCCGGATAATGCCGCCAATGCCATGTCCCTGGTGGCTGCCTGCGACTATACCATAACGCTCCGGGAAGACTATGATAACGGGCTTTCCTGCACGGAGGAAGAGTTTTTTACAGGTCTTATCCAGTTCATTGAAAACGGAAATCTGGAAGTGGTAAAAAAGACCAAAAAGGGCGAAAAACTCATGGATCTTAAGCCTCTGATTTATGAGTACCGACTGATAAAAGACGGCAGGGGAATCTTCCTTAAGCTTTCCTCAGGAAGTACCGCCAATATGAAACCGGAGCTGCTTTTGGAGGCATACTGCAAATTCCTGGGAAAAGAATATCCGGCCTTTGCTTTCCCGATCAACAGGGAAGAGGTCTATGCAGATAACGGTTCGGATACCTCCCATGTGTTTGTCCCCCTGGAGGAGTTTGGAGAAGACATTGAATAAGCTGATATTCACAAAACTTCGCGGAAAAACCGTATCCGTGCTGGCTTCCCCCGGCCGTATCTTACAGATTGAGGCAGCTCCTTCTGAGGAAAACGAACGGCTGGGAACCATCTATATCGGCAAGGTCCGCAATGTGGTGAAAAACCTGGGGGCTGCCTTTGTGGAATACCAGCCCGGAGTCAACGGCTATTACAACCTTTCGGAATGGGATGGCCCCCGTCCCTTAAAGTCCGGAGATGAGATTCCCGTTCAGGTGGCACGGGCGGCCGTAAAAACAAAGGACGCCGTCTTAAGCACCAACTTAAGTCTGACCGGACATTATGTGGTTCTTACCTCACAGGCCGGAAAGCTCGGAATTTCTGCTAAAATCAGGGATGGAGCCTGGCGGACAGAGCTTAAGGCCCAGTGGGAGAGCCGTCCGCAAAAAGAATACGGACTCATTGTCCGGACCAACGCTTATACGGTTCCCTTTGACAGGATCTGGGAAGAGACGGATTTTCTGCTTCAAAGACTTTGCAAAATCCGTTCAGATGCCGGATGCCGCACCTGTTACAGCATCCTCTTCCAACCGGAAAGCTTTGCCATGCAGGCTGCTTTAAACGTGAGAAAGTCGGAGACAGAGGAGATTGTTACGGATATTCCTGAAATTTATAAGGAACTCTGCCAGTCCGGCCTTTTTTCCGGCCCCTTATCCGGAATCGGGCTCCGGCTTTATTCGGATGAAACCTATCCTCTGTGGGCCCTTTACCACCTGGAAACCGCCCTGGATCGTGCCCTTTCCAGACAGGTATGGCTGAAATCCGGCGGATACCTTGTCATTGAGCCCACGGAGGCCATGACCGTTATTGATGTCAATACGGGGAAGAATACCGGGAAAAAAACTGCGCCCGAGACCTATTTCAACACCAATCTGGAGGCCGCCTCTGAAATTGCCGCCCAGCTTCGCCTCAGAAATTTATCCGGCATCATTCTGGTAGACTTTATTGATATGGAAACAAAGGAACAGAATGAGGAATTATTGTCCGGATTCCGGAAATACTTAGCATTGGATCCGGTGAAAACGATCCTGGTGGATATGACGGCTCTGGGCTTGGTGGAAATCACCAGGAAAAAGATAAAAAGGCCGCTTCATGAGCAGTTTTTGACAGGTTTTTCTGAAAAAACTGTTGACATAAAGAAAACCTGATGGTATTATATCATAGTATGCCGCACAGTGAGGTTTACAAGGATTTCCAGTGGAAATACACCATAACTGGCGAGTAATGATAATAGGAGGTGCAATATGTACGCGATTATTGCAACAGGTGGTAAGCAGTATAAAGTAGCCGAAGGCGACAGCATCAAAATCGAGAGAATCGATGCAGAAGTTGGTTCTGCAGTAACCTTCGATCAGGTTCTGGCTGTAAACAACGGCGAGCTTACAATCGGATGCCCCACAGTAGAAGGCGCAAGCGTTTCCGCAACCGTTGAGAAGGTTGGCAAGGGCAAAAAAGTTATCGTTTACAAGTATAAACGCAAAACCGGCTATCATAAGAAAAACGGCCACAGACAGCTTTATACTCAGGTTAAGATTGAAAAGATCAACGCTTAATTTCGTATGATTCAGGTAATTATCCTACGTGACAAGAACCATGCAGAGAAAGGGATTGAAATAACTGGTCATGCTGGCTATGCAGAATACGGACAGGATGTGGTTTGTGCTGCTGTTTCTGTACTGGCTCTCAACATGGCAAATTCCGTTGAACGCTTTACGAAGGATCACTTTGAGGGAAGTGTTTCGGAAGACGGAGGAATGTTTTCCTTTTCTTTCCCGGGTTCCATGAGTTCTGAGTCGCAGCTCCTCATGAAATCCCTGATTCTCGGGCTGGAAAGTATCCGGGATGAGTACGGAGCAGAATACATCAATTTTCGATTCAGGGAGGTGTAACCGATATGTTTAAGATGAACCTTCAGTTATTTGCCCATAAGAAAGGTGTTGGTTCTACCAAGAACGGCAGAGATTCCGAGTCCAAACGCCTTGGAGCAAAGAGAGCAGACGGACAGTTCGTATTAGCCGGAAATATTCTTTACAGACAGCGCGGAACCAAGATCCATCCGGGTCTCAACGTTGGCCGCGGCGGCGACGACACATTATTTGCAATGGTTGACGGCGTTGTTAAGTTTGAAAGAAAAGGCAGAGACAAAAAGCAGGTTTCTGTATATCCGAAGGCAATCAACGAATAAAACAAAGAGCTCCATACGTAAGGTATGGGGCTCTTTTAGAATTCAGAAATCCAGACATTCTGGGAAAGGACCAAAGGTACCATGTTTACAGACCGTGCGAAAGTATTTATCAAATCAGGAAACGGCGGAAACGGCCATGTGAGCTTCCGCAGAGAATTATATGTTCCCAACGGCGGCCCGGACGGAGGTGACGGCGGCAAAGGCGGCGATATCATCTTTGAGGTGGATGACGGCCTCAATACCCTTGTGGATTTCAGACATGTAAGAAAATATGTGGCAGAAAGCGGAGAAGAGGGCGGAAAGCGCCGCTGCCACGGCGCCAACGGAAACGATCTGGTGATCAAGGTTCCGGAAGGCACCGTTATCAAGGACATGGAATCAGGAAAAGTGATCACGGACATGTCCGGAGAGAACCGCAGGGAAGTGATTTTAAAGGGCGGCAGGGGCGGCCTTGGAAACATGCACTTTGCCACAGCCACCATGCAGGTGCCCAAATACGCCCAGCCGGGACAGCCGGGACAGGAGCTGTGGGTGCAGTTAGAGCTTAAGGTCATCGCCGATGTAGGTCTTGTGGGCTTCCCAAACGTGGGAAAATCCACCTTATTATCCCGTGTATCCAATGCACGGCCCAAAATTGCCAACTACCATTTCACCACCCTGAATCCTCACCTGGGTGTGGTAAATTTAGGGGACGGAAACAGCTTTGTGATGGCAGATATTCCGGGACTTATTGAGGGTGCGTCCGAGGGTGCAGGTCTTGGCCATGAGTTTCTGCGCCACATTGAACGGACCAAAATTCTTCTCCATGTGGTGGATGCTGCTTCCGTGGAGGGCCGTGACCCGGTGGAAGACATCCATACCATCATGAATGAGCTTTCTACCTATAATCCCGGGCTTTTAGAGCTCCCGCAGGTCATTGCAGCCAATAAACTGGACGCTCTCTATGGAGAAGATGGTACAGACCCATTAAAGGCTTTAAAGGACGAATTTGAGCCCCAGGGAATCCCTGTATTCGGTATTTCCGCCGTCAGCGGAGAGGGGGTCAATCAGCTTTTATACCACCTCTTTGACCTATTGAAAACCGTGGACCGGACACCGAAGATTTTTGAAAAGGAATTTGAAGTGGAATACCAGGCAGACCAGAATCTGCCTTATACGGTGGAGCAGGACAGTGACGGCATCTATGTGGTGGAAGGGCCAAGGATCGAAAAAATGCTCGGCTATACCAATCTGGATTCTGAGAAGGGCTTTGATTTCTTCCAGAAGTTCTTAAAGCAGAGCGGAATCCTGGAGGACCTGGAAAAAGCCGGAATCAAAGAAGGCGATACGGTCCGTATGTATGGCCTGGAATTTGATTATTATAAATAAGGAGACTTTTATATGACAAGCAAACAGAGAGCCTATTTAAAAGGTCTTGCCATGACGATGGATCCCATTCTCCAGATCGGAAAATCCAGTCTCACACCGGAAATCACTAAGGCTGTGAGCGAGGCTCTGGAGGCGCGGGAGCTGATTAAAATTCATGTGCTTAAAAATTGCGCCGACGACGGAAAAGACCTGGCCGCCATCTTAGCAGAACGCACCCGTTCCCAGGTGGTGCAGGTAATCGGCAAAATGATCGTATTATATAAACCGGCAAAGGAAGAAAAGGACAGAAAGATCGTTCTTCCATAAGGCCGGAAAGGAGTTTTTCCATGAAACGGATTGGCATTATGGGCGGTACTTTTGATCCTGTCCACAACGGACATCTCCTTTTGGGAAAACAGGCATATATGGAATATGAACTGGATGAAATCTGGTATATGCCGTCCCATATTCCGCCCCATAAAAAAGATCATCCCGTGACAGACAGCAAAAGCCGCCTTGCAATGCTGTATCTGGCACTGAAAGATATTCCCTACTGTAAGGTATCGGAATTTGAAATGGAGCGGGAGGGAAATACCTACACAGCCCAGACCCTGAGGCTTTTGAAGGAAACCTACCCGGAATACCAGTTCTATTTCATCATAGGGGCCGATTCTTTATTCCAGTTGGAAACCTGGTACCATCCCAGGGAAGTTATGGAGCTCACCTCCCTTCTGGTTTCCGGGAGAGAGTGCGAATCTGACGGAAAGACCCTGGAGGGACAGATTACACATCTTAAAGACGTTTACGGCGCAGACATCCAGGTCCTCCACAATGAGGAGGTGGACATTGCGTCCGCTGAAATCAGAAAACGGGCGGCTGACGGAAAAGACATCCGCAAGGTGGTCCCCGGGGCTGTGGCCGATTACATTGAGGCCCATGGCCTGTATCATGCCCGCTCTTAGACCGGTACCGCCAAAGGTTTAGCGCATTGGCGGGAAGTCCTTTTGACTTCCTCTGAACCAGTCTTCAGTCTTTGGCAGCGGCAAGTCTTTGGCGGCCCTTGACCGATGGCAGGTATCGGCAAACGACATAAAATACGGTGGCGAATAGTATGGATAGCAGAGTTTTAGAAATCAGAAAACATTTAAAAAAGAAGCTGGATCCCATGCGGTTTGAACATACGCTGGGGGTGGCCTACACTTGCCAGGCGCTGGCCATGCGGTACGAATACGATCTGGATAAGGCAGAGCTGGCAGGGCTGCTTCATGACTGTGCCAAGCGGTTTGACGGAGAAACCCTGCGTGCCAAATGCCTGTCCCGCAAGATTCCCATCACAGAGGGAGAGGACAGGGATCCGGCCCTGCTTCATGCAAAGCTTGGCGCCTGGATGGCGAGAGAGAAGTACGGCGTTGACGATGAGGACATATTAAACGCCATCGCCTGTCATAACACAGGAAAACCAGGGATGTCCCTGCTTGATAAAATCCTCTATGTGGCCGACTATATTGAGCCGCGCCGGGATAAGGCAGCGAATCTTCCCGCTATGCGGAAGCTGGCATTTGAAGACCTGGATTTGGCATGCATTTCCATCATGGAAAGCACTCTTTCTTATCTGGAATCCAGGAACTTTCCCATTGACACCATGACGGTGACTGCATGGGAGGACATGAAACGGGCGATGAAAGAGAAGGAACCAATTATCATGGAAAAAAAGGAGGAACAGACATTTGAATCAATCAAAAGAACTGGTAAAACTCGCGGTCGAAGCGTTGGAAGAGAAAAAAGGCGAAGATATAAAAATCATCGACATTAACGGTGTCACCGTGATTGCCGACTATTTTGTCCTGGCCAGCGCATCCAACACCAACCAGACCCAGGCTCTGGTAGACAATGTGGAAGAAAAGCTTTTTAAGGCAGGATATGAATGCCGCCAGAAAGAGGGCAACGTAAGCTCCACATGGGTTCTTATGGACTACGGCGATGTGATCGTACACGTATTTTCCAGGGAAGACAGACTTTTCTATGATCTGGAACGAATCTGGAGAGACGGAAAAATTGCAGAATCCATCGAGGAACTGGACGAAATCCAATGATTAATAGAAATGCTGCATCTGATTCTCCGGTTATGGAAACTCAGATGCAGTTTTTTGCTGCATAGGAAATATAAGGAATTTAGTTCATCAGCCGGAACAGTCCGATTACTTTTCCTAAAATCTGCACCTCATCCACGATAATAGGACTCATGGATGAATTCTGCGGCTGAAGTCTGTAATGTCCGTCTTCTTTATAAAATGTCTTTACTGTGGCAGCATCATCTAAAAGTGCCACAACCGTATCTCCATTTTCCGCTGTGGGCTGTTTTGCCACAATTACCTTATCATTGTTGAAGATTCCGGCCTCAATCATACTTTCGCCTTTTACCTTCAGCATAAATACCTCCTTATTGGGAAGCATCTCCACCGGAATCGGAATATAATCCTCAATATTTTCTTCAGCCAGAATCGGCATACCGGCAGCAACCGTACCAATCACAGGAACATTCACCACCTCACGGCGGGTCAGGGCGAAATCATCGTCCAGAATCTCGATAGTTCTGGGCTTTGTGGGATCCCGGCGGATATAGCCGTTCCTCTCCAGGGTCTCCAGATGGGAGTGGACAGAAGAGGTTGATTTTAAATGAACCGCTTCGCAGATCTCCCGGACAGCCGGCGGATACCCTTTTCCTAAAATTGTTTCTTTTATGTATTCCAGAATTTCTTTCTGTTTATCCGTAATCTTTCCCTGGCTCATAAAACTCCTCCTTTTCTTTCTGACTCTATACTAACATATGTTCGAGAAAAAAGCAAACCTTTGTTCGAGAAAAAGCAAAAAAACCATTGACAAACGTATGTTCTGATGCTATTATGAATTCAGAACAAATGTTCGCGAACATGTATTCGTACATTCAGGAGGGCTTGAGATGAAAAAGTATTTATTCGTATTGGTAGCATTTGTTATGATATTATCCTGTTTCTTTGGAAAAACCCTGGTAATGGCGAGCGAAGAGGAGAGTGGTCCCGTCTATGAACGCTATTATACAAATATTGAAGTAAAAAGCGGTGACTCCCTCTGGACAATTGCAAAAACATACCATAAAAACTCCGGTATGGATATTCCGGAATATATCAGTGAAGTAAAAAAAATGAACGGCCTGCTCAATGACAACATCGAAGCCGGCAGTTCCCTGACCATCGTTTATTTCGCTGAAGCTCCCGGACTTCCCCAATAGAAGCCGGGAGCCTTACCATTCAATCCGGCAGGCAGAAGATTACCGGTCTGTATCCATAATTTCTCACCGCAGCCGCAATACAAATCAGCCGCAATACAAACGAACCGGATGGATAGAAGCTGCCTGCCGATTTTTTATTAACGCCTGTTATTCCTCCCTCAGCTTTACTACGTTTCTTGCACTGCGTTTTCGCTCATCCTCCTGGGCTGCATAATGCTTTCTTGTGGTATTGACGTCATTATGTCCCAGAACAGAAGCCACCAGGTAAATATCTCCGGTTTCCCGATATAAATTGGTGCCGTATGTGCTTCGCAGCTTGTGGGGCGTAATTTTCTTTAACGGAGTCACCAGCTTTGCATACTTCTTCACCAGATTTTCCACACTCCGCACATTCATCCTTTTTCTCTGCATGGACAAAAACAGAGCATCCTCATGTCCCGGAAACGCATCTGTCATGTCCCTCTGTTCCATATAATTTTCCAGTACATCCCGGACCTCATCGCTGAAATAAACGATGGATTCCTTCCCGCCTTTCCGGATTACATGGATTCCGCATTCGTCCAAATCCACATCATTCCTGTTGAGTCCCACGCATTCCGAAACACGGATTCCCGTGCCCAGCAGCAGCGACAGCAGTGCCAGGTCCCGTACCTTGGTCCGTTCATGATACAACTTTTGTTTTTCCGTCAGCTTCGTGCCTTCCTCAACCTCATCTAAGAGCCGTGCCACCTCGTCAATCTCCAGCCGGATAATTTCCTTTTCATGGAGCTTTGGAAGACGCACCAGGGAAGCCGGATTCTTTTCGATTCTCTGATTCCTGTAAAAATAATTATAAAAGCTCTTCAAGGAAGAGACCTTACGCATGATTCCGCGCTCCGTATTGAATACATCCTCGTTGAGCTCGGACGGATGGCATTTTAAATATTCCATATATTCTTCCAGATCGGTGACCGTAAGCTGCTCCAGAACAGACAACGGAATATCCGTTCCCATTTTCTTTATTTCCGAATTGTTCCGCCTTAAAAAATCAAAGAAAATCCGCAGGTCATAGGCATAGGCAATTCTGGTTCTGGTGGATGTCTGCGGCTCGATTCCCCGGAAAAAGTCCACACAGAAAGGGGGCAGTTCTTTCATAAGCTGCCGGAGACGTTTTATATTTTCGATGTCCTTTTGTTCATGATAAGTAAGCTTTGCCATGATTATTCCACCTCCTTAACCGGATTCTCCCCAGGCTTTTCCGATACCGGCAGGGGCCATCCGGGAATATTTCCCGAAACGACAGCATGAAAGAAGCGGTCCTTAACCCCGGGAGTTTCCATATTCAGTGTCCGGATCAGTCCCTTTACGTATTCCCGTTTTGTCTTCCCGTCCACAGGGCAGGGATTCTTGCACACCAGAAGCGCATACTTATTTTTAAATCCGATCACATCAGCCTCAGCCACATACATCATCGGACGGATCACCGTAAGCTCCATACGGTCCAGGAAGGTCTTGGGTGAAAAGGTATAAAACCGTCCCTCATAAATGAGAGAGAGCAGCATGGTCTCAATGATGTCATCCCTGTGATGTGCATAAGCAATCTTATTGCATCCAGCCGCCTTTGCCTCCAGGTTTAAGGCTCCCTTCCTCATTTTCGCACAGAGCGAACACGGATTTGACTCCCTGCGGGTCTCAAAAACGATTTTTGAAATATCCGTGGGAATAACAGTGTAAGGAACGGAAAAACCATCGCAAAAGGCCCGTATGGCCTCAAAATCCTGAATTCCAAAGCCCAGGTCCACTGTGAAAGCGTGGAGCTCAAAATTCTTTGGATAAAACCGCTGTAATTCATGCAGTGCATACAAAAGTGTCAGACTGTCTTTCCCGCCGGAAATACCGACAGCAATTTTATCGTTTTCTTCAATTAACAAATAATCATCACAGGCCTTGCGTACAAGGCTCAGTAAACGCTGCAGTTTCATGTTTTTATACCTCAATCGTATTTTCATATGTCCATATGCCGGCTGGATAGCAGAGGGAAAGCCGTCCGGAGATTTACCTGGTGATCTCTATAACTATTCGTGAAAGAATAGTTTAACGAATAGTTATGCCGATATTGACATATTACACCAGTCCTTTCCATTTGTCAACAATAAAGAGCCCTCCCGCATGCAATCTTTCTGTACACAGGAGGGCTTACCGCTCTTGACAATTTTAATCCAGCAGATTCCTATAATACGGCCAATTGGCTGTCATGACGCCTATGGTAACATTGTTGGCGGAACCTGTTTCATGAATACACTGAATCTGTCCCTGTGGAGTCCAGCTCAGGAACATAATGACATGGGGCGTACTTCCGGTGATTACAATGATATCACCCGGCTTCAAGTCTGCCCGGTTCACCTGGCGGCCAAGGGCTTTGAGACCTTCCGTGCCCTCATACGGCAGATGGGTCCCGGTTACGGACCAGTAAACCCAGTTAATCCATCCTGAGCAGTCCAGGCCTCTGAGAATTCGTCCGCGGTGGTCCGGAATTGTGATGGAGCCGAAATTATTTCCGCTGTAATTTCTGGCACTGGCTTTTCCGCCCCAGTAATAAGGAACCTTTCCCACAGACTGAAGGGCGAACCGGATAATATCTTTTCTCGTTTCCGAAGTACCATCCGGAAGCAGATTCATGTAGGAGTCAATTTCTGCATTGGACAAGGGCGCCTTTGTACCTTCCACCGTTACAATGATATTGTACTCATCGGTCCAGTCCTGACGCTCTATGTGGCGCACAAAGGCCCTTGCGCGGCTGGTCCAGCCCTGCCAGTTGCTTCCCTCTTCCACTGTGTTTCCGATGGGATCCAGGTCATAAAGCCCGGTGCTTTCCGACAAAGTATGAATTTTAGCAGAAATTTTAAGGTCTATATGACCGGGACATATTTTTGCAGCAGACTGGCTTCCCGAGGCGGCCGTATCTGCGGTCTGTCCGGAATTGGACTGGATGGTGGCTGCATAGACCTGATACTCTCCTGCCTCTCCATCCATGGGGATAGTTTCCAGGGCTGCCACACTTTCTGCCTCTTCTGCCGGAGCTTCCTGGCCTCCGGCCTCCGCGGAAGTCTCTTCCACTGCCGAAGTCTCCAATGCCTCGGAGGACTGGGGTACTGTCTCTGTCTGGCTTTCTGTCTCTCCCGGACGGACAATCACCACCGAACCCCTTCCCGGTGTCGGCAATGTCTCCTCCCCTGAAGCTTCTGTGCTTCTTCCAGGAGTTTTCTGAGCCTCTGTGGTACTTTCTGTCGGGCGGACGATGGTCACTTTGGGCTTGGTTTCTTCCACATATACACTTTCTGCTGTCTCAGCCAAAGATTCAATGGGGCTGGTGGTTGTTTCCACCGCCCTTGTGGTACCGGAAAATGACGGTGTTGTGGTTGGCGTATTATGGATAATGACGGTTCCGTCGCTGCGAACCAGGGACTCTTCTGTCCCACTGGCCTTTCCTGTACTTTCCGAATCACTTTCTGAGTCAGAGTCTTCTATGGGCTCCCCATTTTCATCGGTTTCAGCAGTCTCCTCGTCAGAGTCCTTTATGGTAATTTCCGTATCAATGGTACTTCCGGTATTGAAGGTGTCCTCACCTTCCAGCTCGGAATCGCCTTCCTCCTCTTCGACCTGCTGGTCCGGGCTCACACATCCCTCACAGTAATACACCTCTCCCATGGAAGTGCTGTAAGAATGGGAAATCTGCCACAGGCGGTTCACATAGCTGCGGATTGTATCCAAATCGTCGATATCATTATAATAGGCATACACGCTGGCCATGGATAAAATTTCCTGGGCATTGGACACAGCCGATGTGATGGTGTCGTCTCCGTCTGAAAAGGAGATACGGACATTCTTAAAATGCTCTACCGCCCAGGTGGAGGCGTCCTCCGGGTTCTGTGCCCGGGAAGCCGGATTGTACTTTCCAAGAACCGAAGCGGCGGAACGTCCCAGCCTCGGCGCCAGCTTGGCCGGAGCCATATTGGCCATATCATAGATTTCCGCATACCACTGGGAATCTTTCCTGATCAGCTCCTTCATTAAGATTTCTGCATAACTCTCTTCCGAGTCTTCCGGATACATATATGCAAAATTTAACCGGTAAGGGGCCGGTGCATTTTCATCCCTGGTCTCCATTACCGTTTCCGTTTCTTCTGCCATATTCTCTTCCGTAACAGGCTCACTCTCCGCACTGTTGGTCTCCTCCTGCGAAGAATCTGCTGTCATATCCACTGTTGCCTCTCGCACTGGCGGTATATAGGAAGACGCCGCCGAGAATGCAATGCAGGTACATAAAAGCATCACCGCCGCAGGGCGCATTCCTTTATTAAAAAAAAGGTCATATTTTCTCATGATGTAATATCCCAAATTCTATTTGTTGTAATTAAATTGTTGTGATTAAAATGTCAAAAGCGTAAAATAGAGTAGGATAAGTATATCACATGAGCGCCAGAATTTTTTTAAGAATCTCTTAATTTTTCGACACCATTTTTGTGTTCCTCCCCTTAACACCGGGGCCGTCTATGTTATCGAAGCAAGGGCATACTTCCCGTCAGTTTATTGACTTTCTTTTTGGCTCCGCAGATTGCAATTCCCAAATACTTCAGCTCGATTTCCGGGACCTCTTTCATCTTCTCTATAAATTCATCATAAGTTTTGCAGCCCTGTGCCAGATCAGAAAAATCAACCACTGTCAAATCTTTAAAATCCGGCCCATAGAGTTTTTCCCGGATTTCCTTAATGCTCTCGGCATTCCCTTTCAGAATCGGCACAGGAAATTCAATAATTCCCAGGTGCTCATGCCCTGTTTTGTCGGACACATCTGCGCCGATCACTTCCGGCATTTTCTTTCCCAGCGTGATTCCCATGATCGCCGCCGTATTCGCAATAATGCCTAACGGTAAGTGTTCGTCAATCACCATGACGCATTTTTCATTCTGTAAATCCATTTTTATCACTCTTCCTTTCTCCCTTATGTTCTGGCAGCACGGTTACTCACTGCCATCACTCCTGCAAAAAAATATGTCACGATAAACGCCGGGGGCAAGCCCTATAAAGCTGGTAAAATAGTTGGTAAAATGGCTCTGATCTGAAAATCCCGTCTGCATGGCCGCTTCTATGGGCGGCACACCTTTTCCCAATAATGCCTTTGCCTCATTGATACGGATTGTTTCCAAATACCGATACGGAGTAATTCCTTTTGATTTTGTAAATGCCCGAAATTTCCTGCGGACACTCCGGCACACAATCTTCAAAGGGCTGTCCGCAATTTTGTATCAATGCCGAGATAAGGAATAAAAGAGTTTCTTCTTTTCCAAAATCAGAAGTGCCGTTCATCGCCATTTCGTGAAGCAGGCGCAGATAACAGGCAATTTCGTCATCATAAATGACAGTCTCAGTAAACCTTGGAAGCACCCGCTTTCCTGTCACTTCTTCCGCCAAATCAAGCATAATACTCCCGGGAATATTAAGTCCGCGATAATCAAAGGTTCTGTCATCTCTCTGGACACAGGCATGATTATCACCGGGATTAAAGAGTATGACGCTTCCTCTTTTTATGCTGTATTCTTCATTCTTACAGGATAAAAAACGTTCCCCATTCTCAACAAAACCGATAACATAATATTCATGGAAATGATTCGGAAAAGGCTGCACAATACCCTCAAAACGATAGGCTTCTATTCCCAATTCATCATCATACACTACCGTTCGCGTATCTCTCTTCATGTGCGTTTTCTCCTTTCGCTGCTATTGTACTGCCGCAGGATTTAAATGTCTTGTAAAATATCTTCATATTTTATGGCAAAGCCGTCTTGTGCGGTGCTGTTTACAGGGAAACCGGAGCCTCCCATGTAACAAAAAAGAACGGCATAGCTTTCACTATGCCGTTTAGCGGGAACGAAGTTACTTCCTTTTTGCGTACTCCTGTTTGGCTTCTGCAAAGTCCTTAATGATGCGGATGGCTCCGTCCATTCCGACTTTGCTGCTGTTGATGCAGAGATCATAGCTCCTGGAATCTCCCCAGCGCTTGCTGGAATAATAATTATAGTAGCTGGCTCTCCGCTTATCCGTTTTAATCATAATGTCCTTTGCCTGGGACTCCGTCACCTGGTACCGCTCCATAAGGGTTTTGATCTTCACGTCCTCGTCGGCCGTAATAAATACGGTAGACACATGAGGAAAATCAGCCAGCGCATAGTCGGCGCAGCGTCCGATGATCACACAGGATTCTTCTGTGGCAAGCTGTTTAATGGTATCGAACTGGGCCAGGAAAATTTTATGATTGATCGGCATATCCATATAAGCCGAATTGGTATATCCAAGGGAATAGGTATCCATCACTAAGGAATATAAAAAACTGCTGGTGGGCTTTTCGTCATGAGTCTCAAACAGCTCTCTGCACAGTCCGCTCTTTTTCGCAGCCAGGTTTAAAAGCTCCTTATCATAACATTTAATTCCAAGCTCTTCTGCCAACTTCTGCCCAATATGTCTTCCTCCACTGCCGCATTCTCTACCGATTGTAATAATAAGGTTATCACTCATATCCCACAGCTCCTTTCCGCTAATTGCAAGTCTTTATATTTATATTATATAATATTTTCGGAAAATTGCAAGGTATTTCGGTATATATATCCAAAAATAATCCTCTTTTCCAGAAATTCCCAGGATATAAAAAAACCCGGTACCCATTCACGCAGAACAGATACCGGGACTTTAAATTAAAATTAGTTGTTCTTTCTTGCCTTCTCAGCAGCAATCAGAACCTTCACGCCGTCAATCACAAGAATAACGGCCAGAATGAAGATCGGAACGATTACAACACACTGTAAACCTTCACGAATCATGGTTGCTGTGCCGGCTGCAAACTTAGCCAGGTTTCCTTTAAAGGAAAGAAGCAGGGAAGACATGCAGGCGCAGAGCATGAAAATCATCGGGAAGAATAACATCTTGTTGTTTCTGCCCTTCTTAGCCAGCCATACGGCTACACCAAGGAAGCACGGTACGGCAACAAGCTGGTTGCAGGCACCAAACAGCGGCCAGATATTTGCATATCCGCCCAGGCAGAGGACTCCGCCGAGGATAACTGTAATAACGGTGGCTACATACATATTGGACAGAGACTTCTGAATCGGTGTTCCTTCCTTTCCTTCCGGAGCTGCAAATAACTCCTGGAACAGGAAACGACCAAGTCTGGTTCCTGTATCAAGGGAGGTAAGGGCAAATGCGGAGATGGCCAGAGATACAACGGTGTAGGTTGTATTGGCAGCGGCCTCACCGAATCCAAGGTTGTTGAAGAACTCTTTGATGGCTGTTGCGAAAACAACAGGCGGTGTTCCGATGGCTGCATAGTTACCGTCTGCACAGAGAGCACCAACGGCAATCAAAGCGATAACTGCAAGGAAACACTCAATCAACATACCGCCGTAACCAATCATCTTTGCATCTTTCTCGTTGTTTAACTGCTTGGACGTGGTACCGGAACCGATTAAGCTGTGGAAACCGGAGATGGCGCCGCAGGCAACGGTGATAAACAGGTACGGGAACAGGGTCTGGCCGTTTGCCAGCTTCCATCCTGTCACAGGCTGAAGCTGTACGGTCGGGTTGGTTCCCAGAATACCGATGGTGGCTGCAATCATCATAAAGTACAGTAAGAAACTGTTAAGATAATCACGGGGCTGTAATAAAATCCATACAGGTGTTACGGATGCAATGACAATGTATACAAATACAAAGCCAAGCCAGAAGTTTTTGCTCATGTAGATGGGGAACTTTAAGCCCACATAAATACATACAGCAAGAAGAATTACGCCCGCAACGGTGGAAACAATCAACGGAGCATTCTTTCTGTAAACAAGGAATCCAAATACAACGGCAAGGGGGATAAATAATAAGGAAGCGGTTGCTACGGAACCGTTTGCCTGATTATATACCTTCACGCCGTCCTTGATGGTATATCCTACGAACGTACCGGCCACAATGTCTGCGAATGCGGCGATTACAAGAAGCAATACCAGCCATGCAAAGATTGTGAAAAGAACCTTACATTTGTGTCCAACGTTCTCTTCCAGAACCTCACCAAGGGATTTACCGCCATGACGGATGGAAACAACGATGGATGAAAAGTCCTGAACGGCACCAAAGAAAATACCGCCGAGGATGATCCATAACAGTACCGGAACCCATCCAAATACTGCGGCCTGAATCGGGCCGTTGATCGGACCTGCACCTGCGATGGATGCGAAATGATGTCCGAGAAGAACCGGAGATTTGGCAGGAATATAATCCACGCCGTCTTCCATGGTATGTGCCGGAGTTTCTCTGGACGGGTCAATGCCCCACTGTTTTGCGAGCCAGGAACCATATGTAGCATATGCCACAATGAAGGCAACCAGTGCTACAACAAGAATAACTACACCACTCACTTTTAAACTCCTCCTTAAATTCTGAAACCATCTTTCTCCTTAAGGAGTTTCTTATAAAGCTTCTTCAAGGATGCGCCGGAACCGTTGGTGTAAAGAACGCCGCCGGATAAATCGGCTGCCACCAGCTTTACTTCGCAGAAGCCCCGGATGGAAAAAAGATAATTTCGGGTAAAATGGTAGTTTTTAACAGACTTTATAATTTCTTTTTCCAAAGGAGCGCTGCAAAGGTAGACAAAGGTAAGATAGGTATACATGTGGTTTCTCTCGGGATATTTTTTTCCCTTCCGGACCATCTCCGGCTCCACATATTCCCGGACCACCCGGTCCATCTCCTCAAGATCTTTTTCCCGCAGCACATCTCTTTCCATGAAAAAGACATGTTCAAAATTGTCGCTTTCCCAAAGCCTGGCTTCTTTGGATAAAACATATTTTTCACTGTGAGAATAAAAATGTCCGTGAGCGAGGCACTCCATACCGCGCAGATCATAGGGCTGTTCCATATCGTAATAGCCTCTGTAATATGGAAACAGTTTATTGAAAAATTCTGC
Source organism: Clostridium sp. (assembly GCA_021770825.1). Lineage (GTDB taxonomy): Bacteria > Bacillota > Clostridia > Lachnospirales > Lachnospiraceae > CANRXD01. Next base: position 49,202 of record JAETQD010000007.1, read on the forward strand.
TGTGGTCATCTCCTGCACTCTCCTTACTCCTGTCGAAAAAGGAATTTTAAAATCGTTTATATTTTAACACTTCCTTTTTCTGAATTCAATCATCAAATGAACTAACTATAAAAATTATAAAATTTTCATAAAGTATGTCAAAAAGTTTTCTTATACAAAGGGAATTTTAGCAATAAATCACAAAAAAAGGCCGCCATGAAATCATGGCAGCCATGAATTTAAGTTATACCATCGGTAAAACCATCAATAATCGTTCAAAATATTCCGGTCTTGGTGCCTGAAATTCCAGATATTCTCCCGTTCTGGGGTGAATAAATCCCAAAATTCCCGCGTGGAGCGTCTGTCCTTCTAAACGATAGGGACATTTTGCCGGACCATAAACTGCATCCCCTAAAAGAGGATGGCCAAGGTGGGCCATGTGAACGCGAATCTGATGGGTGCGCCCGGTCTCCAGCCGGCATTCAATATGGGTAAACCCTTTAAACCGCTTCAATACCCGGTAATGGGTCACAGCCGTTTTGCCGTTCTGGTAGTTGACACACATCTTTTTTCTGTCCTGGGGATGCCGTCCCACAGGAGCGTCCACCACGCCTTCGTCCTCTTTTATGACGCCATGGACAATGGCCTCATACCGTCTGGTAATGCTGTGCTCCTTGAGCTGGGCGGCGATGGAATTATGGGCCATGTCGTTCTTACAGGCAATCAGGACTCCGGTGGTATCCATATCAATCCTGTGGACAATACCCGGCCTTAAAACGCCGTTGATACCGGACAGATCATCCCGGCAATGGTACATCAGTGCATTGACCAGGGTTCCCGTATAATGCCCGGAAGCCGGATGGACCACCATCCCCTTGGGCTTATTGACCAGAATCACATCGTGGTCTTCATAGAGAATGTCAAGAGGAATGTCCTCCGGCAGGATCATGGGCTCCACAGCCTCCGGCACCTCAAAGGAAATGAAATCCCCCTCGGACACCTTAAAGCTGGCCTTCACCTGCTTTTCGTTCACCCATACCTCACCGGATTTTAACAGCTTCTGCAAAAAGGAACGGGACAGCTCCTCACACTGCTCCGCCAGAAACTTATCTATTCTGTCGCCAGCCAGTTCCTCCGTCACTAATATTTCCTGCTTCACTGGCTGCTCTCCTTTTTTGAAAGAAATTCAAACTCTTCTTCCTTATAGTAAAAGCTGGTGAGCAGAATAAGAAGAGCCGCAGCCACGACCACATAACAATCGGCCACATTGAAAATCGGAAAATCAATCAGCTTGAAATAAAAGAAATCCACCACGAAGCCCCGCAAGGTCCGGTCAATGAGATTTCCCAGGGCGCCGGACATCAAAAGTACCAGGCAGCCAAACAGCGGCAGATACCGCTTCCCGGAAGGCATTCTCCCTAGGAACAAAAGCACCACAATAAACACGGCAATGGCCACCAGGAAAAAGAATCCCTGTTTTCCCTGAAGAATTCCAAAGGCAGCGCCGCGGTTTTCCGAATACAAAAGCTCAAATACCCCATCCCACAAAACGATGGGGCCGTTGACCCGAAGCCCGCCGTATGCCAGCCGTTTCGTCCACTGGTCAAAGGCCGCCAGGAGAACCACAAGAATTCCAAACAGCCCGTACCGCTTCCATATGTTATTCATGTCTCTCTCCTTACATAATGGCAGAGAGGGCTTCTGCCATCTCCGTCTCCGTCACTGTCCGGTCAATATATGCCTGGCCCACTTCTTTGAGAAGAATGAATTTGATGATTCCGGCCTCCATCTTCTTATCGTTTTTTGTCGCAGCAATCACATCTGCCATGTTCAGTCCTTCCACATGAACCGGCATTTTAAAGTAAACCATGGCTTCTTTATAATCTGCCACATCTGCTTCGGGTACCAGTCCCCGCTCCCGGCAGAGGGTCATGGCGGCCAGAGCCCCCAGTGCCACACAATGGCCGTGAAGAAGGGAAAATCCCTTCAGTTTTTCGATGGCGTGGCCCAGCGTATGGCCGAAGTTTAAGGTGGCCCGCTCATTCTGTTCTGTGGGGTCAATCTCCACCACTTCCCGCTTAATCATGTTGCTTCCCAGAATCAGCGTCCGGCAGATTTTCGGATCCCTCTCCGAAATTTTCTCCTTATGTTCCATAATCCACTGGTAATATTCCCTGTCGCGGATTAAGCCATGTTTGATGACCTCTCCCATTCCTGCGGAATACTGTTCCTCCGTAAGGGTTTTCAGAACACTTACGTTGGTGTATACTAATTTCGGCATATGGAAGGCGCCCACCATATTTTTGTAGGCGTCAAAATCCACCCCTGTTTTCCCGCCGATGCTGGAATCCACCTGGGATAAAAGGGTTGTGGGAATCTGGACAAAATCAATGCCGCGAAGGTATGTGGCAGCGGCAAATCCGCAGATGTCTCCCACCACTCCGCCTCCTAAGGCAACCAAAAGGTCCTTTCTGTCAAACTTATTTTCGATGAGGAATTCATAAATCCCCTTCACCGTGTCCAGATTTTTATTCTCTTCCCCGGCAGGAAACACATAGGTAACCACCTTTCCCGCACAGCCGGAAAGGAGTCCCATGACATCCTCCCCGTAAAGGGGCGCCACGTTGGAATCTGTCACAATGCAGAGCTTTTTTGTCTGGCTTCCAAGGCCTTTCATCTCCTCACAGAGCTCCTGAAAGGTTTCACTTAACACAATATCATAAATCGGCGCTCCGTCTCTGCGGACCGTCATTCGGTTTTCATTCTGGATATTCATGGAATCTCCTCCTTGGGCTATTTGTATTTTAAAAGGGTCACCACAGTGCGCCCCTTTTTTGTCTGTCCCCCGGCACAGGAAAACAAAAACTTTCCGATGCCGCGAATGGAGAGGATTTCCCCCTCCTTTACCGTTCTGGAAGGCAAAACCGCCGCCTGGCCGTTTACAAATACCTTCTCTCCCTCAATGTATGCCGCTGCCTTTGTCCGTGAAAGACGTCCGCACAGGGCCACAATGCTGTCCAGCCGTATGGAACTTACGGTGCCGCAGATTTCCTCAAACTCCGGCTTCAGAAATTCGTTCACATCCCCGCAGACAGACGCGCGGACCGTTGTATGGCGGATGGAAGAAAGGCTCTCCGTCAGATACCGGCTCATTTTCTTCATCACAAACACATAGGCCTCTCCATCCTTTAAAAGAATGTCCCCGATCATGGACCGTTCAATGCCCAGATTCATGATGGCCCCCAGCACATCCCGGTGGGACAGCTCCTCGGCAAATTTTTTGTTTACCGGAGCAATGTTTAAGCACTCGAAGGGCGGATTTAAAAGCTCTTCTTCGTAGGATGGAAGAAAACAGACAACCTTCCGCTCTGACGAAGCCAAGCCGCCGGAAAGAACGAACCTTACCGGCGGCAGGGTGCCAGAAATACTCTGGAAAATTGTCTGCTCATTTAACGTTAAAAAATCTGTATTGGCAGGCACATCCCGGCGAAAGCAAATCTCCGCCAGCTCCTGCACTCTCTTTCTGAAAAGCTGTTCCTCTTTTTCCATGTCCGTCTCTTATAAGTGAATATTAAGTCCGGAAATATCCAGATTTCCGCCGGAAAGCAGGTCCTGGAAGTCACCGGAAAGCTCCACGGACTGCGGTGTGGCAATGAAAATATAGTTGGAAATCTTCTGAAGGTTTCCATCCATGGAGTATGTAGCGCCGGAAGTAAAATCAATGATTCTCTGGGCTGTCTCCGTATGGATTCCTTCCATATTGAGGACAACGGCTTTTCCGGCCAGAAGATAATCGCAGATTTCCTTGGCATCATCCAGGGATGTGGGCTTAATCAGGGAAACCTCCATACTCCGGCGCATGGGAACCACTTTATTGCTGTTGGAGCTTCTGGGAAGGAACCGCGGCTTAGCCGGCTCCGGCTCATCGTAATCATCGTCATAGGCATCAGACGATTTCTTAAACAGCGGCTTCTTTGCAGGCTTGTCCTCGTCCTCGTAATCATCATCTAAGAAGTAATCTTCATCTTCATCGTCGTTTAAACGCATTGTATCCATCAGTTTGCTCAGGAAACTCATATTTTCTATTCTCTCCCATCTATCTGGAACCAAAAATTCCGGTTCCGACTCTTATCATGGTAGCCCCTTCCTCGATGGCAACCTCATAATCTCCGGTCATACCCATGGAAAGCGCACTCATAGTACCATTATCAATGTTTTTACTTTTGATGTCAACATATAATTGATATAAATTTTTAAAATGTTTTCGATTTTCTTCTGCATTTTCGACATTTGGCGCAATAGTCATAAGGCCTTTCACGCGAATATGGGGGAATTTTCCAATGATTTCCAGGGCCGGAATCACTTCCTCCAGAAAGAATCCATATTTGCTTTCTTCCCTGGCCGCATTGACCTCCAGCAGAATATCGGCTGTCAGGGAGCGCTTTTCGGCTTCCTTTTCGATCTTTTCGGCCAGATGGATGCTGTCCACCGAGTGAATCAGAACGGCTTTGTCAATCACCTGCCCCACCTTATTGGTCTGGAGATGGCCGATCATATGAAATCTCGCGTCCTCCGGCATCTGGGGACGCTTTTCCAGGATTTCCTGCACCTTATTTTCCCCAAAGTCCCTGGAACCCGCCTCATAGGCCTCCATTAACATGGAAACCGGCTTCGTCTTGCTGACAGAAATCAGGGTCACATCCTCCGGGTTTCTTCCTGCCCGCTCACAGGCCTCCTTCATTTTTCTTCTCACAACTTCTAAATTTTCTGCAATTTCCATACTTCTCTCCTCCGGTTATTGATAGATAACGCTTCCATTGGCAGTGACTGCGGAAGCATCCAGCACAATATGGTCATAGACGGAAAGTCCGTAATCAGACCCCTTCTTCACCGTATAATACTCGTCATTGGACGTCAAAACTTCAATCTTTTTAAATACCGTGTAGCCCCGGTTAATGTTATATACCCCCTGAAGGGTAGCCATGGTTCCCACCTGATACCGGTCCTGGGAATTCTCCTTCACAATATAGTCCCCTGGCTTAAATTCGCTGTTTTCCCCGGTTTTAATGTAATAATATTCCTCATCCGAATTGTAAATATCACAGGTCACAAGGGTGACGCTGGGGCCGTTTTCCGTGTAGGTTTCTTTATAGAAGCCCCGGGTTCCCGTCACAAGAAAATCCTTTGGAATCAGGTAAAACTCCACGTCTGTGACGGCGCTCCTGGGAATTTTAAGCCCCTTCACCTCTTCTGTGATGATCTCAAAATCCACAAAACGGTCTGATACAAACTGCTCCATATACTTGGTAAAATCCAGCTTTCCGTACTGCTTTCCGTCTGCGCCGGAAATTGTGGAGAATCCCCCAACAGTCTTTAAATCCTTTCCGGCAAATTTCACCGTTAAAGACGTCTTTCCATTATAGAGGGAGGCCTCCTCCTCATCCATCGGGAATACAATGGACCAGTCGCTGGAGGTAATCAGCTTATAGGCCGGAGTTCCCTGCTCCACCAGGTCCCCGGATTTTATGATATTCTTCGTATATGCTGCTTTATCGAACATGGATTCGGTCACCTGGGACGGGGTAATGGTTTCCATGGAGTCCACCGAATAGGAGACAATCCCGGACTCGTCCGCCCATACCTGTTCAAAATTTGCGCCCATTTCGGCAATGACGCTGTCCAGATTCTTTAAGGTGTCCACATTGACATATTCCAATACCTGGGAGTCCAGGGTATATTTGGTGTCGTATACGGATTTAAAATCTTCCTCCGTAAAGGTCTGGCTGAAGGAGGAAAGCTGTTTCTTTAAGGAAGACAGATTATCTTTGGAGAGGGAAACCGATTCATCCGAACGCTCTGCAAGAAGTTTGGAGAGAACCCCGGTCTCATCAATGGAATAAATCCTGGTGCCCACGGCTGCCTTTTTGCCTTCTCTTAAATAAAAGTTAATGTTTCCCGAATACTCTGTGTATTTGGTGGTTTCCGTGCGGAAAATCAGGCCGCTGTGCCGTCTGTCGTTGACGATGCTGCCCTCCACCACCTCATAAAATTCAATTTTCTCCCGTCTTATGTATGTATAAACGTAAAAGGACATGTACGCAAAAATCAATGCGAAAATAATCATTCCCACGTTGATGTTAAGAGGCCTGCGGTACCGGACCACTTTCTTGTTCTTCTTTTTGGCCATGAAGACTCCTCCGAGAAATTATCTTCGTTATATTATATATGGATTGAAGGAAAAGTGCAAGTCATTCCAGAAGTCCCTTCAGATCTTCCGGCATCCGTAAAAGCCACCGCTCCACAATCTCATAGACAAACAGATCTCCCTGAAACTCCTCCTTTGGTACCTCAGAAATCTTTTCCCAGTTGATGCTTGTGACCTCTTTAAAATACCGGCACAGGGACGTGTTCATGGCATCGCCGAAGGAATCCCGGACCATCACAAGCTTTCTTTCATCCGCAGGATTTCCATTGACGGCTTTTCGGATTCCCGTTCCGGAAAGGTCTTCCACAAGAACGGAAATCTCCGCCTCGTCATAATATCCTGTAAAAAACGGGTCATACTCCTCATAATACTGCTCCGGAAGATGCCCCAAAAGGGCCAGATCTCCTGCCCCCTTCTCTTCCATGGAAACCGTAAGCTCAGAAAGGCCATGGGTCTTTCCGCCCAGAGAGGAAATCAGCTCCTGAACGCCCACAAAGGCCCCCAGGCGGTTCCAGTGGGTATCGGTTTTATAATAGAGCGGAACACTTCCCTCTGCCTCCCGTTTCAGTTCTTCCACAGGATACACAACCCGGATATCGGAATGGTCCCTGATGTAGCGGACCAGCTCGGCAGCCTTGGAGGTTCCGGTCTGGTTTTCATATACCTCCGGAAGATACTGGCTGTATATTTTCTCCTTATCCGGTGCCACAAAAACCGCAAAGTCCTCCGGACGGTCCGTATACTGCGCCCTCACCGCCAAAAGTTCCTCAAGAATCTCCGCCATTTCCGCTTCCGTAAAGGGGCGCACGCCCAGCATTTCATCCACAGTACCGTCTCCCGTGTAGAAGAACCAGCCGTCTTTCCCAACGATCACCTGTTCATTGTCCACACTTCCAAAAAGCCGGTAATTGAGGTATGCATAGGCATTCAGCCACTGGCTTCTGAAGGGCGCATGGTCATTGAGCCATTCCTCAAACCGGGACGGCTCTCCGGAAAAACTGGCCAGAGTCCGGTTCTCTAAATTTTCCTCTTCCCTCCCCATGGTAACTGCCATGGCAATGACTCCTGTGGCCAAAAGAACCGCAAAAAACAGAACCGGAAGAAGCTTACTGCAGATTTGATTGTTTTTCTTCTGATCGTCCATGTTGTCCATCCACCGCCTTATCCTAAAATCTGAAATAAATAAAGGGATTGTATGTGTTATTTACCAACATCATGATGCAGAGCAGAAGAAGAACGGTCAGAACAGCCAGATCGGCCTTGCAAATCCGTTCCTTCTCCTCAACAAAGCGCCCCAGAGGCTTTACGGCTGCCTGTAAGGGACCGCAGAGGAGAATCCCCAAAACCAACCAGAACCAGACTCTGGCATCCATGAACATGGCTGTCTTATAAAACTGGGACCAGCCCAGAACCAGCTTTTTCAAAAGCAGCTTATATAAGGACAAGTCCTCCAGACGGAACAGCATCCATCCGAAGTATACCACCGTCAGGGCATAGACTCTGTTTATGATGCCAAATCCACGCTTTTTTACGATGTCCAGCAGATCTCCCAGAAACAGCCTCTCTGCCACAATGAAGATTCCATGGTAAATCCCCCACAGAACAAAGTTTTTCCCGGCCCCGTGCCAGAGGCCGGTGGTGAAAAACACCACGAACAGGTTAAAATACGTCCGCAGGGCTCCTTTCCGGTTTCCTCCCAGGGGAATATACAGGTATTCCCGAAACCAGGTGGAAAGGGAAATATGCCACCGCCTCCAGAATTCCCGGATGGAGCCGCTTAAATAGGGGTAGCGGAAGTTTTCCATGAATGTGAACCCAAACATCTTTCCAAGACCGATAGCCATATCGGAATACCCGGAAAAGTCATAATAAATCTGGAGGGAATACAAAAGCACCGCCATGAGTATCATCCCGCGGCTTAAGCCCCCTACATATGCAGCCGAAAAAGCCCGGTCCACCACCGCTGCAAAGGTATTGGCCAGTAAAACTTTTTTGGAAAGTCCGAAAATAAACCGCTTCACCCCATAGGCACATCCGTCCCAGGTCACTGTCCGGCTTCCGAGCTGCACTTCAATGTCATGGTATTTCACAATGGGGCCTGCAATGAGCTGCGGAAAAAAGCTGATGTACAGAGCTAACTTCCACAGGCTTTTCTGGGGCTTTATGGTTCCCCGGTACACATCCACCACATAGGATAGGGCCTGAAAGGTGTAAAAAGAGATTCCGATTGGAAGCGCAATCTCCCTCGGTGCAAGAATCTCCCTGCCAAAAACAGAGGCCATGAGCTCCGAAAGAAAATTAAAATACTTAAAATATCCCAAAAGTCCCAGGTTCACAGCCACAGCGGCGGCCATAAAAAAACGTCTGCGCTCCACAAGGAGCCCAAACAGATAGTTGATTCCGATGGACAAAACCATTAAAATCACGTATTTCGGCTCACCCCATCCGTAAAAAAAGATGCTGGCGGCCAGAAGCAGGGCATTTTTCCATGAGATCTTTTTTAACGCCAGACACAAGAAAAATGTGACCGGCAGAAACAGCCAGAGAAAAACCAGCGAACTGAACAGCATACGTCAACAAACCTCTCCTGTAAGTTTTCTATAAGTCAAATTGCATCAGCGCACAACTATAAAAATGGCATAAACAAAAAGTGTTTATGCCATTCGTATACATATTATAAGGAGCGGTCATTTATAAGGCAACCAGAACCATATCCTTTACAGAATCCGGAAGCTCATGTCCATCTAAGGAAACGCTTAATACAAAGTTTACATGATACTTTGCGCTTACCTGCTCCAGCTCTGCGATTGTAGCAGAGATATCTTCTCCCTCAAGGCTGGAAAGCTTTAAGAAGCTGTCAAGATACATAACTTCCAGATCGTGGTCCTGGGAAATAATTCCACAAATGAAACCAACAAAGCCCTCAGAACTATGTACGGGGAATTCAGCCACGTTGATTAAACGGATTTTGTTGCTGAGTTCATACATGTGCTTAGAGCTTTTATCTAAATAAACGATGGAACCCTTGGATTCTTTGATAGCAGTATTTGCCATATCCAGTAAGTATTTTGTTTTTCCCTTTCCTTTTTTACCAGCGATAATCTGCACCATAATGATCTCCTCCTTGGATTTATATAATTTGTATAAAAAATCGTGTGTTTATGATATGATTATAGACTATTTGCCGAAAAAATGCAACATCTATTTGACAATTTTAGTAATTATCTTCGTCATGTCCTCATAAAGGGCATCTCTGCTGTCTGCATCCATAATAACAGACGCGAATTCTCGCCCGTTTTCCGTGCGGCTTCCCATAATCATACAGTACCCTGCAGCCTTTGTGGTACCTGTTTTTCCGCCAAAAACCGTAAGGCCTTCCGGCGTTTCCTTCTTGCCGTTCATATAGTAATTGCCCACAGTCCATGTGGATGTTTTTTCCGCTCCCTCTCCGTCCGTATAGATGGCCGTATGGGCGCTTGCGCCGATGATGGTGCGGAACACATCATAGGTTAAGGCTTCATGAAACATCAGATACAGGTCATAAGCCGTGGTGTAATGGTCCGGATCCGTTAAGCCGTTGGCATTGGCAAAGTGGGTTCCCGTGGCTCCTAACCTGGCCGCCTCTTCATTCATCATATCCACAAAGCCCTGAATGGAGCCGCCCACATGGACAGCGATGGCATTGGCAGCATCATTTCCCGACGGAATCAAAAGTCCGTATAAAAGATCTTCCAGGGAAATCACATCCCCCGGCTTCACCCCTGCCATGGAGGAACCGGATTCCGTAATTACAGCATCCTCCGTCACCGTCACCAGATCGGAAAGCGTGCCGTACTTTAAGGCCACAATGGCCGTCATGACCTTAGTGGTGCTGGCCGGATTCATCCGTTCAAAGGCATTTCGGGAAAAAAGCGCCTCTCCTCCGTCAAGGCCGAAAACAGCAGCAGCCTGGGCTGTTAAATCTGTCCCGTCGTCCTGCGTGTCATCCACCACCGAAAGGTCTGCGGCAAATGCCTCAAAAAAGCCGTTTTCCTGTTTTTCCTCAAAGGAAGACATCCGCGCTTCAAAGGAATATGCATGTTCCAGTTCGGCTGTCCGGCCGCATCCCGCCAGAAATGAAACGGCCGCCAGGGTCAAAAATACGGCCCTGGACCTGTTTTTTATTTGTACATTTCTCTCCATTCCATATCTCCGCGGTCCAGTGCTTTAATCAAAAGTTCAGCCGTTGCCAGATTGGTGGCAAGGGGAACGTTATGGATATCGCAGAGCTTTACCGCCTTATTGACATCCGGCTCATGGGATTTGGGGGACAAGGGATCCCTTAAAAAGATAACCAGGTCAATGTCATTGCTTTCAATCTGAGCCCCCATCTGCTGTTCGCCTCCCAGATGGCCCGGGAGAAATTTATGAATCGTTAAGTTTGTAACCTCTTCAATCAGCTTTCCTGTGGTTCCTGTGGCATAAAGCGTATGCTTGCATAAAATGCCCTTGTAGGCAATGCAGAAATTCTGCATCAGTTTTTTCTTGGAGTCATGTGCAATCAGTCCAACATTCATAAGCGTTCCCTCCTAAAATTCCAGTTTCGTTTGCTGAAGTCCCACATTCAAAATAATACCTGTCCCTATATAAAGACTCACCAGAGAGCTTACACCATAGCTGATAAAGGGTAAGGGGAGTCCGGTGTTGGGCAAAACCCCGGTGGCAACGGCAATGTTTGTGAAAGCCTGGAAGCCCACAAGCGCTGCCATACCTGTACAAAGAAGCTTTCCTGAAAGGTCTCTTGCCTTCCCTGCCATTCTCAGACATTCAAAGACAAATATCAGGAACAAGCCGAGAACAATCATACAACCTACAAATCCCAGCTCTTCCCCAATGACGGAAAAAATAAAATCCGTGTGCTCCTCTGATAAGAAATTTCCATTTTTAACGGAAATGGCCGTATCGTTAAAAAGGCCTTTTCCATAAAGCATTCCGGAGCCGATGGCCATTTTGGAATTGTCCTGCTGAAGGTTCAATCCCGCATACTGTTCTATCTCCGGATTGATAAAGGCGAGAATTCGGTTTACCTGATACGGTTCCAAAAATGGCACCAGATTAAGCCGTGCCAGATACAAAATGAGCGCCAGCGCCGGAACCATCACGGCCAGAGCCCCGAAAATCCACTTGTAGCTGATTCCCGATATGAAAATCAGGCAGAGGATAAAAAACATGATTACAATGCTGGTGGAAAGGTCCGGCTGCTTCATAATCAGAAGCAGGGGAACCGCTGCAAAGACCCCCAGCATTATTAAGGTTGACGGCTGATTGATCTTTTCCTGGTTTTTCTGAAGATACCAGGAAAAGAAAAGAATCAGGCCGATTTTTACAAATTCAGACGGCTGAAACCGTCCGATCACCGGAAGATCAATCCATCGCCTGGAGCCGGCGCCGAAGCCGCCCAACTGTCCGGCCACGATAACCGCCAGAAGAATGCCGATGCATCCCAGATAAATCACTCCGGTTAACCTCATCCAGAAACGGTAGTTGATGAGGGAAAGTACAAGCACCATCAAAAGCCCGCCGAACAGGCCGATGAGCTGGCGGTTGATATAACTCCGGTCTCCGGCCACCGCGCTGTTGATGACCAGAATCCCGATGAGATTCAGAGCCAGCACACAGAGCAGCAGCCGGAAATTGAAATTCCTAAAGTTGTATTCTGAAAACATTACAGATAAGTCCCCTTAGTAAGTAAAACACGGATGGGGATACTGGCATACAAAATCGGAAGGCGCTCGGAAACATCCTTGTCTTCAACTTGAGTAATCTTGATTTCCAGCCCATTCGTATCGATTTCCATATATTTTGATATGGCTTTTATCATATCGTCCTTGATCATTTCCAGAATTTCCGGCGTACATCCGGCTCTGTCTGAAATAAGCAGAAACTGGAGCCGCTTCTTAGCGATGGTTCCGGAATTTCTCCTGGTCAGGATTTCAAAGAGATTAACCATTGCTACGCCCGCTTCAAAAGGCCGGCAACTCTTGTGAAGAATCCCTTATTCCGCTCAAGATCCATTAAGGGTACCTCCTGACCAAGCACCCGCTTACAGATATTGAGGTAAGCCTGTCCGGCAAAGGAATTCATTCCCACAAGGGGTTCTCCCTGATTGGTGGAAATGACAATTTCCTCATCGTCGGGAATTGCTCCCAGAATCGGGATTCCCAGGATATCCGTCACATCTTCAATGGACATCATATCCCCCCGGCGGACCATGTCCATCCGGATTCTGTTGACGATCAGTTCGATTTTTGTAATTTCATTGGCCTCCAGAAGACCCACAATCCGGTCCGCATCGCGGATGGCGGAAACCTCGGGAGTGGTGACCACAAAGGCTCTGTCTGCTCCGGCAATGGCATTTTTAAAGCCCTGCTCAATTCCGGCCGGACAGTCCAGTAAAATGTAGTCAAATTCTTCTCTTAAATCGTCCACCAGCTTTTTCATCTGTCCCGGGGACACCGAAGACTTGTCCCTGGTCTGGGCGGACGGCAGTAGAAACAGGTTGGGATATCTTTTGTCTTTTATAAGGGCTTGCTTCATACGGCAGTTTCCCTCCACCACGTCCACCAGATTGTAGACGATGCGGTTTTCCAGACCCATAACCACGTCCAGGTTCCGAAGTCCGATATCGGTATCGATCAGAACTACTTTTTCTCCCAGCATGGCAAGGCCGGTTCCGACATTCGCAGAGGTTGTCGTCTTGCCTACACCCCCTTTACCGGATGTAATCACAATGACTTCACTCATAAGAATATCCTCCTGTATTCAGTTGTCTTTTGGCGCAGAACGCCGGGGAGCACGGGCAACGCTCTCCCACTTTCCTATTCTACATGAAAAGCAGAAAATTTTCCAGTGTTAAATGAAATTTAATGCACTTAAAAAGCTCTTTTTTATGGGTTCGGAACAAATTCGTCCGTTTTCTACAAGAATCATCATGGGGCCCCGGCCCAGAATCCGTCCCTTTTCTGCCTTCTGGAAGGTAAGATCGGAAATTTTTACCTGAGAGGGCGCCATCTCGAAGGCCACCACCACCGAATTTAAGTTTCCGGAGATTCCGGCGCAGACGGAGCCCTTCAGACTTCCAAGGACAATCACATTGCCCTTGGCCATGACTCTTGCCCCTTTGTCCACATCGCCGATGATCACAATGCTGGCCTCCGACTCCAGAACGTCCCCGTCCCTTAAATTCCCCTTATAGAACTGTCCTGTGTTGGAGGACAGCTCCATAAGCTTTTCGTTCAAGGCCTTCTCACACCGCTCGATGCGGTTGGCATCGGAATCGATGAGGCAGAGAATCTCGATGTTGGAATACTCTGTAATGGTGTTGACAATGGCAACTTCCTCTTCGGCCGTTAAGTCTCTTCCCTCTAAGGTCAGGGTCATCTGTGCTGAACCCCAGAATCTGGCGGTTTCCCGGAATTTCTTTTCCACTGCCTCCAGAAGCTCTCCGAATGGAAGCTCCGGATCCAGATACACAGTCATTCCGGCTTTGTTCCCCTTTATCACAACGGCATTTCGCATAAAAGAAGCCCCCTTTTGAATCGTTAATCTCCGATTTCCACGTTGGAAACGTTTAAGGCACTGTTGTTTATGATGTAATCCAAATCCGTATATCCGTAGTAAAAACGGTAAATATTCTTGGCTGCCGTGGCGGCATTGGAAGAAGAATATCCGTAAGGAATATTTACGGTCACTGCGATCTCCGGGTTCTGGTACGGTGCAAAGGAAACGAAGAATGCATGGTTGATGGTATGGCCGTTTTTTACCTCCTCGGCCGTACCGGTCTTTCCGGCAATGTCCACCTCCAGATCGCTGAAAATCCGGTTGGCAGAACCGTCAGAGATTACTTTCCGCATACCGCTCTGCACCACATTCCAGGTGGAATCGGCAATGTCAATCTTGGACCGGATTTCAGGAGTAAAGTCCTCAAGGAGGTTTCCCTGGGAATCGGTCATTTTGTCCAGAAGACTCAATTTATAGACGTCTCCACGGTTGGCAACGGCCGTGATGTAGCGGGCAAGCTGCACATTGGAGTAGGAGTTTTTACCCTGTCCGATGGAGGATGCCTCCGGCTTTTCCGTGGTCATCTGGGGATCCTTTTCGGAAATTTCAATTCCCGATGCCTCGTTTAAACCGAACATGGACGCATACTTCTGGATTTTTTCAATTCCCAGCTCCGGTGTATAATTTCCGTTTTCATCGGTGGAAAGCCTGTGTCCCATCTCTGCAAAGAACACGTTACAGGAATTCATGATTCCATGCTCCACATCAAGAGGACCATGGGAGCCCGGATAAATCCAGCACCGCATATGGGGGGTGATTTCCTGGTATAGTCCCGTACAGGTGATGGTCTCCGAGAGACTTACCGCGCCCTCCTCCAGGGCGGCAACGGCGATGATGGGCTTAAAGGTGGAGCCCGGCGCCTTCTGGGCCTGGGTGGCATTGTTAAATAAGGGCAAAGACAGGTCGTTATTTAAGCGGCTGTAATACTCTGCATCCACGGAACCGGAAAACTTATTGTTGTCATAGCTTGGATAGGTCACCAGGGCCTTTACTTCCCCGGTATTCACATCCGTCACCACGCAGCTTGCAGAACAGGGGTCCAGGGCAAGCTGGGCCGGAGTGATTTCGATGTCGGAAATTTTCTGCCTGATGAACTGGAAGGCATACTCTTCACCGTTGGCCTCCAACATCCGCACCTCAGACTCGTCAAAGGCCAGCACATTCTGGGAATAGAGAGCCAGACAGAGTTCTTTTCCGGTGACCGTTCCGTTGTTCACCAGATAACGGTAAATTCTCTTGGTGAAAGCACTGTCCGTTTTCAGATCATCCATCACATACTGAATCATGACCTGATATATTTTATCGGCATCGGAATATCTGTCTTCCATGTTAAGCTTGGTGGTGTCAATCCAACTGTCGGCAATTCCCTTGTAGAGGTATTCCCTTAGGCTTATGGTATCATCCTTCCAGGCCTTGTACTCCTCGGAATTCTGGTCAATTTTATCGGTCTCAATAATTCCCTGGTCCACCAGATAGGAATAAATATACTGCATGTAGGCAAACATGTCCTCCGGCAGATCGGAAAGCCTGGATGCCTGCTCATTTAAAAGCTCTGCCTGGATCACAGATAAAATCTGCTCCCTGGACTGGCTGTATTTGGCATAGATGGTCTTTTCCACCTGGGACGCCTCAGGAGCGGCAAAAGCGTTCATATCCAGTACATTGTTGTTGATTAACTGGAAATAGGCGTCCTTTACGGGAATGGGAATATTGGATGCCTTCTTATAGTCATTTTCATCCAGATCCCGGTTTACTAACTTATCGGTGATCACACCGGCAAGCTGCTGCTCCAGAAGATGATAAATACCGATCTGAAGCTCTCTGTCAATGGTCAGGTAGATGTCGTGCCCGGCTTCCGGCTCGGTCTGGTCCACAATCTCCAGAATCCGTCCCACACTGTCCACATACATGGTCTGGGACCCCTTCTTTCCCTGGAGCTCTGCCTCCATGGAGGCCTCGATTCCCGTTTTTCCCACCAGGTCCGTAAGCTCATAGTCCGGATTGATCTCCTTAAGCTTTCCCAGCTCATCGTCCCAGACCTTCCCGATATAGCCGATGATCGGGGCAAAGTAAATACTGTCATTGTATACGCGGATGGTGGATTTCTCAATTCCCACACCCTTTAAATCAGCGGAATTTTCCAGCACATCGGTCATGGTTTCCTTGCTGACGTTGGCGGCAATGGTGGTGGATTCATATTTCCGGTATGCCGTAAAGCTCATGGTGTACCGGATATTGATGATTCCCAGAGCCTCTTCCTCCGTATAGGAAATGGGATTGCCGTTCTCATCCTTTAACTGGTCCAGTCCATAATACTTTATCCTGGCCTCAAAGATTTCCCTGGGTGTCACGTCCGACGGAGTGGAACCATCGGGGTTATCCAGCTCCGAGGTGGATTTTAACCCGTAATAGTCACTTAAAAACCTCTTTCTGGCCGTTTCGCTGGTGGTGGTGAAAACCATTTCCCCGGAGGAGTCAAAGCCGACGGAAAATTCTCCCCGAACCTTTTCCCCATGGCGGTTTAAAATCCGCACCAGCAAAAGCAGCATTCTGTTTTTGTCGTTGGACCTGGGATAGTCGTTGTTGTCCTGGATGGTCACATTGTAGGCCAGCTGGTTGTAAGCCAGTACGTTTCCGTTCTTGTCGTAAATATTTCCGCGGGTTCCGGCCAGGCTCACTTTTTTTTCCGTCTTTGCCATATAGCTTTCCTGGTACTCTGCTCCTTCAATAATCTGAAGGTGAAACAACTGGACAGCCAGAACGCCGAACAGAAACACAAACAGGACTCCAAGAATAAACAGCCTGGAACCCACAAGCTTTTTTAAAAATTCTTTCAGTATCTCCAGTAAGTCTTTAAACAATCGTCGTGTCTCTCCTTTTTTCCATCTCTTCCAGCTTTCTGCTGATAAACAGGAATAACCGGTAAACAACGAGGGTGGTCACCACGGTGAATATGGTTTCAGGCAGAATCAGATTCACCAGATAGTAACCAAAACTTAAGCGGCCGCGCACCAGGAAACCGAACACATACAGATAAAAATTGTATGCCAGATCGTTGAGCACACTAAGGCATAACGGCAGCGTAATGTAGTCTTCATAATAATATTTGGTCCCGATTCCGTTCACATAGCCCACCCAGATAAAAATCAGTGTGTGAAATCCCAAAGGACCGCCGGAGGACAAGTCCATAAGAAGTCCTGCCACCAGCCCGTAGCACATTCCGGAAGCGCTTCCGCGGATGAATCCAAAAGAGAAAATCAGGATCAGCATCAGATTCGGATACACCGCCAAAAAAGGCATCAGCGGAAACACACAGGTCTGGACGGAAAAGGCAAGGACAATGAGAATCAGGTTAATGCCAATCTGTTTTAAATTACTATTCATCAAATTCCGGCCCCGCATCCTTTAAATCCGTAATCACCAGTACCTCCTGAAGACGGTCAAATCTGGCCACGGGAATCACATATCCGGATTTCGTCAGATTATCATTGTAATCCACGGTAATATCTGTGGCATATCCGATGAGAATTCCCGGAAGGAACTTTCCGCTGATGTTGGAGGTCACAATCATGTCCCCGTCCTTGATATCATCGTCCTTTTCCATGTAACCCAGATTCAGTCTGCCTTCATTATAAAGCTTCAGGTCTCCGGTCACCATACAGGTATCTCCGGACTGCTGGGCCATGGCGCTGACCTGGCTGGAATCGTCGATGATGGCGCGGACTGTCGCATAGTTGGCTCCCACATCGGTGACAATTCCCACAAGACCGCCTCCGGCAATGACATTCATATCTTCCTTGATTCCGTCATCGGAACCCTTGTCAATGCGGAAGACAGAAAACCAGTTGCCTGAGTCCTTGGCTATGATGCGGGCACCCACTTTATTGTACTGCATGTACTGGGTATCCAGCTCATAGAGGTTTCTTAAGCGCTCAAGCTCCATCTGTTCGGCTCTGAGCCTTGTATTTTCCTCTGTCAGCTCATCCACCTGGCTTTTTAACTTCTCATTTTCCTCCAGAGCGTCCCGCAGGCGGCTTAAATTGCTGGCTTCGTTATAGATACTGCCTCCGACGGCGTTGATTCCCGACTGAATCGGAACCAGCACATATCCCACCGCATTTCTCAGCGGATTTAACAGGCTGCCGTTTAAGGTGGTAATTCCGATCATGCAGATACAGAAGGCCGACAGACCCAATAAAAAATATCTGGTGTTTTTCATAGTTACAAAATTCCCCGTTCTTTCAGGCTCACATAGGAAGTATCCCCTATTATGATGTGGTCTAACAATGGAATTCCCATTAATTTTCCGGCTTCCGCCACCCGCCTGGTAAAAAGGCAGTCCTCTTCGCTTGGCGAAGCATCGCCGCTGGGGTGGTTGTGGAGCAGAATAATGGCGGCTCCCCGGTACCGGAGCGCTTCAATGAATAATTCCCTGGGAGTGGCCAGGGAGGCATTTACGGTTCCTTTGGAAATATCCACATCCTTAAGGAGTATGTTTTTTGTATTCAAAATCAGAAGCTTCAAGTGCTCCTGCTCCATATGGCGCATCTCTTCCATATAATAATCGGCGATCACCGCAGGATGGCAGCAGGAAAACTCCTCTCCTGTCCTGGCGGCCTTCCAGATTCTTTTGGACAGCTCGCCGATGGAGGCAAGCTGGATGGCCTTTACCTTGCCGATCCCCCGGATTTCCCGGTAGTCCGGCAGCGTGTGATGAAGGAGTCCGGGAAGTCCCGGGGGATCCCCCAGTTTTAAAATCTCCTCCGCCAGGTCCCTGGCGGAGGCCTTCCTTGCTCCGGTTCTTAGGATCACGGATAATAACTCCGCATCCGATAAGCTTTCCACTCCGTACTCCATGGCCTTTTCATAGGGCCTTTCTGAAGCCGGAAGTGTTTTCATGGTTTTTACTGGTTCCTGTTTCATTTGTTCCACCTGGCCTTTCCGGCTCTCCAAGTACCTTAAGGCCCCCAGATGTTTAAATGAAATGGTATGTAAGGATGGCGATGATTACGCCGATAATGCTTGCCATGGTAATCCGGATGCTGAGTCCGAAGGTAATGACAAGGATGCCGAAATTCAAAACTAACGGGTCATTGAGTCCGAAGGACTGGCCGAAGTTCAGCCAGGAAAGTCCTGCGACTCCCTTTGTCATTTCCCCGATAAAGCCGCCCAGAACAATGCCGGATAATAGCATAAGCAAAAGTACCCAGGAATTCTTTCCTCTCATGGCTCTCCACCTCTCATTGGAATAGTAACAAATTATATCATATTTTCCCAGGGAACACAATGTACCGAAAAAGATTTTACAAATTCACAATGCCTGCGTCCGAAAGCTTCTGGAGGGACATTAAGATTCCAAGCTTTGCATGGTACCAGGTCAGTCCGCCCTGGAAGTATACGGCATAGGGCGGCTTAATGGGACCGTCGGCAGAAAGCTCAATGGACGAGCCCTGGACAAAGGCGCCTGCTGCCATGATCACATCGGAATCGTATCCCGGCATGGCCCACGGTTCCGGGGTCACGAAGCTGTCCACAGGAGCAGCCGTCTGGATTCCCTCGCAGAACTTAATGACGCCCTCTGCGGTTCCGAACGTGATGGCCTGGATAATGTCATGGCGGCTTTCACTGCCGTTTGGAACCACTGAAAATCCCAGCTTTTCATAGACATTGGCGGCAAAAATCGCACCTTTTAAGGCACCGGCCACCACCGTGGGAGCCAGAAACAGTCCCTGGTACAGAGACTGGCTGACGCCTAAGCTTGCGCCCACTTCCTTTCCAAGTCCGGGCGCCGTCAGGCGGTAGGCCGCCCGCTCAATGCAGTCTTTCCTTCCCACAATATATCCGCCGATGGGGGCCAGTCCGCCTCCCGGATTTTTGATCAGGGAACCGACGATCATGTCCGCTCCCACATCGGTGGGCTCCATGGTCTCCACAAATTCGCCGTAGCAGTTGTCCACCATGCAGATCACATCAGGCTTGATTCCCTTAATGAAAGCAATCAGCTCCCCAATACGCTTCACTGACAGTGTGGGTCTTGTGGCATAGCCCTTGGAACGCTGGATTTCAACCAGCTTCGTTTTATCGTTTATGGCCTTTTTGATATTTTCATAGTCAAAATCTCCGTTTTCCAGCAAATCCACCTGGCGGTAGGTGATTCCGAATTCCTTTAAGGAACCAACGGAATCCCGGATACCGATGACCTCCTCCAGGGTATCATAGGGCTTTCCCACGGGAGAAAGAATCTCATCTCCCGGCCGGAGATTTCCGGAAAGCGCCACCGTTAAGGCATGGGTTCCGGAAATAAGCTGCGGCCGCACCAGAGCGTCCTCTCCATGGAAAGCTTTCGCATACACCTCCTCCAGGGTGTCGCGCCCCATATCGTTATATCCGTAACCTGTGGTTCCGGCAAAGTGGATATCGCTGACCCTGGCCTCCTGCATGGCCTTAATTACCTTAAGCTGGTTGAATTCGGCCACCTGATCAATGGCCTGGAAGCGTTCCTTTAAGGATTCCTCCACGTCCTTTGTAAATTGAAGGACCTGCCCGGAAATTCCGAGCTGTCCGTACATTTCAGTCAATTCCATACCGTTACTCCTTTACAATTCCCCGTTTTTTCAAATCCTCGATCATCCAGTCAAGGATTCTCTCCCGGTCACAGGAAAATTCCCCCTGGTCAATCCAGGTCACATCCCGCTCCCTCTTAAACCAGGTAAGCTGCCGCTTGGCAAAATGCCTGGTGTCGCGTTTTAAAATATAAACGGCCTCCTCAAGGCTTAAATTTCCATTTAAGTAGTCCAGCATTTCCTTGTAACCCAGTCCCTGCATGGACACCATATCCCTGGTGCAGCCCATGGCCTTCAGCTTTCTCACTTCCTCTTCCAGTCCGTCAGAAAGCATCTGATCCACCCGGGCATCAATGCGCTCATATAAACGTGCCCGGTCCATATTTAACACATAGTAGGCAAAGGCATAGGGTGACTCCTTTTTCCTCTCCGCCTCGTTGTGGTCAGAAATCCGTTTTCCCGTCTTCTCATAAAACTCCAGGGCACGAATCACCCGCTTTATGTTGTTTTCATGGATGGCTTCGGCCGAGGGCGGGTCCACTTTTTCAAGCATCTCATGGAGAACTCCGGGCCCCTGTTCCTTTGCCAGTGTTTCCAGGCTGTGCCGGTAATCCATATCCCCGTCATTTTCCGTAAAATCCACATCATAAAGCAGCGCCTGGATATAAAACCCCGTGCCTCCGGCCACAATAGGAATATGGCCGTTTTGATATATTTTTTCCATGGCTTCTGCAGCCATCTCCTTAAAGGTCACCACATTGAAAGCATCCTCCGGTTCCAATACGTCAATCAAATGGTGGAGGACGCCGTCCATCTCTTCTTTTGTCACCTTGGCAGAACCCACATCCATGTGGCGGTATACCTGCATGGAATCGGCGCTTATGATCTCACCGCCAATCCGCTTCGCCAGCATCACGGAAAGGGCTGTCTTTCCCGAGGCTGTGGGACCCGTCAGAATAATCAAAGGCTGTTTCATCATACAATCCTCTTAAACTTCTTTTCCATCTCGTATTTGCTGATGGACACAATGGTGGGACGGCCATGGGGGCAGGTGTAGGGATTTTCGAGCCCCAGAAGCTGGTCTATGAGCTCATTGGCCTCCCGGTCCGAAAGGCGGTTATTTCCCTTGACGGCCGCCTTACAGGACATGGTGGCAATTCTGTCGTACACCGATTCCGAACCGGCTCCCGTTCCGTCCTCCGTAAGACCATCTAACATTTCCAAAAGCAGCTCCTTTTTGGCCAGCGAGAACAAATTGTCCGGCACAGCTCTCACTGCATACTCACTGCCGCCGAAGTGTTCAATTTCAAATCCCACTTCCGTGAACACATCCATATGGCGCTTTAGCAGCTCCTCCTCCTGCATGGACAGCGTTAAAATAATGGGTGGGCTGATGAGCTGGGAGGTGTATTCCCTGGATTTTAAGGAGGCAAAGGTACGCTCAAACAGTACCTTTTCATGGGCTGCGTGCTGGTCAATAATGTACAGGTTTTCATTGTATTCCACCAGCCAGTAGGTATCGAACACCTGGCCGATGAGGCGGTGACGGTATCTGGCCTTTTCCGACAGCAGACGTCCGTCAAACATTTCGATCTGTTTGGGTGCTTCCTGCTTTGGCGTTTCCTGCTTTGGTGCCTCCCGCTTTGGTGCCTCCTCCTTTTTGCTTTCTGCTTGGGGGATGCTGCTCTTTGGCTGTTCTGCCCTGTAGGGAGCCCTCTCCTCCCGGATTCCCATGGCAACCATCCGCTTTTTTTCAAAGGGCTCCGGCTCCCGGTGTCCGGTCCCGGACTTGGGTTCCGGTTTCATTTCCGGCTTTTGCGGTTTCATCTCCGGCTCCTGCTTCTCCGGCGCAAACGAAACTTCCGGAATCAGTTCCTTCCCGGAAAGGGCCTCTGAAACCGCCTGGCACACCATCCGGTACATGGTCTCTCCGTCCTTAAACCGCAGCTCCATTTTGGAGGGATGCACATTCACATCAATGTACTCCGGCTCCACCGTAAAATGCAGCATGGTGAAGGGGTATTTATGCTGCATCATGTAGCTTTTATACCCGTCCTCAATGGCCTTTGAAATCAGGCCGCTTTTAATGTATCTGCCATTAATAAAATAATTTTCAAAGTTTCTGTTTCCCCTGGCGATCACAGGCTTTCCGATGAAGCCGTCCACCCGGGCCATTTCACTTTCCGCATGAATGGGAATCAGGTTCGCTGCAATTTCCCTGCCGTATACGGTATAAATAATATCTTTTAAATTATGGTTTCCCGATGTGTGCAGCTTATTCTGGTTGTTCACAATGAGCCGGATGGAGATTTCCGGATGGGAAAGGGCAATCTTTTCCACAAGATCTGCCACATGGGCCCCCTCCGTGGCTGCCGTTTTTAAAAATTTCCTCCTCGCAGGGGTATTAAAAAACAGATTCCTGGAAATAAAGGTGGTTCCGTCGGGAGCTCCCACCTCCTCCAGTCCCTTTTCCGTTCCCCCTTCTATCTGATACCGGGAACCCGTGAGACTGGAAGCCGTTTTAGTGATTAGCTCCACCTGGGATACCGCTGCAATGCTGGATAATGCCTCCCCACGAAAGCCAAGGGAGGACACGGTAATCAAGTCCTCTGCCGAACGGATTTTGCTGGTGGAGTGCCTTAAAAAGGCAAGGGGCAGTTCTTCCTTTGGGATACCGCATCCGTTGTCTGTGATCCGGATAAACCCGATTCCGCCTTCCTTAATCTCCACCGTAACTGCCGTTGCCCCGGCATCGATGGCGTTTTCCATTAACTCTTTCACCACAGAAGCCGGACGCTCCACCACCTCGCCTGCGGCAATCTGATTGATTGTATTCTGATCCAATACCTGTATGGCCATAAAATCTCCTCCATCCACGGGAATGGTCTGCTACCAGCGGTTTTTAAGCTTTGTCTGGAGCCTGTATAATGTGTTTAAGGCATCAATGGGAGTCATGTTGGAAAGCTCTAACTCCCCCAGCTCCTTAATAATATCATCGTCCTTCACCGTATCAAAAATCGTAAGCTGGTTTAAATCCACCTCATCGGGCTTGGCGACGGCTTTGTGGGGGGCAGCGCCTGCGGACAGCTCCGCAATCTCCCTGGCATGGGATGTGATGTCGGCGCTGGAAAGCTCCTCCACCAGCTCCTTGGCCCGGTGAATCACCGAATCCGGAACTCCGGCCAGCTTTGCCACCTGGATTCCGTAGCTCTTATCGGCACCGCCCTTTACAATTTTCCTTAAGAATACAATGTCGTCTCCCTGTTCCTTCACTGCGATACAGTAGTTGTTGACGCCGCTTATGGTGCCCTCCAGCTCCGTCAGCTCATGGTAATGGGTGGCAAAGAGCGTTTTGGCCCCCAGAAGTCTGGTGTTGCTGATGTGTTCAATGACGGCCCAGGCAATGGAAAGTCCGTCAAAGGTGCTGGTTCCCCGTCCGATTTCGTCCAAAACCAGGAGACTGTTCTTTGTGGCATTTCTTAAAATGTTGGCAACCTCTGTCATTTCCACCATGAAGGTGCTCTGGCCGGAAGCCAGATCATCCGAAGCGCCCACACGGGTAAAGATTCTGTCGCAGATGCCGATATTGGCTTCATCGGCGGGGACAAAGCTGCCGATCTGGGCCATCAAAACAATCAGCGCGGTCTGTCTCATATAGGTGGACTTACCGGCCATGTTGGGGCCTGTGATTACGGAAATCCTGTTTTTCCCATTGTCCAGATAGGTGTCATTGGAGACAAAAAGATCATCCCGAATCATCCGCTCCACCACCGGATGCCTGCCGCCCTTGATGTTGATGATGCCCTTTTCATTGATTTTGGGCTTCACATAGTTGTTCCGCATGGCGACTGTGGACAGGGAGGTGAACACATCAATGCCCGCAATGGCCTTGGCCGTGCTCTGAATCCGCTCCACCTCTTTGGCAACGGTATCGCGGACCTGGCAGAACAACTCATATTCCAGGGAATACAGGCGGTCCTCCGCCCCCATGATTATGTCCTCCAGCTCCTTTAACCGGTCTGTGGTATACCGCTCTGCATTGGTCAAGGTCTGCTTGCGGATGAAATAATCGGGAACCAGGTCCTTAAAGGAATTTGTCACCTCAAAATAATAGCCGAACACTTTATTGAACTTGATTTTCAGGTTCTTAATTCCTGTTTTTTCCTTTTCTTCTGCCTCCAGCCCTGCAAGCCAGCTCTTGCCATCGGTTTTGGCCTTTCTGTACTTATCGGCTTCCTCGCTGTATCCGTCTTTAATGATGTTCCCTTCCCGGACCGTAATAGGCGGTTCCTCCACAATGGCCCGGTCAATGAGCTCACAGAGGTCGGAAAGGGTATCCATGTCCTCATTGATTCCCTTTAAAAGTTCACAGGAAAACTCATTTAAAAGCTGCTTAATATACGGCAGCATGGCCAGAGAGTTTTTAAAGGCCAAAAGATCCCTGGGATTGGCTGTTTTATAGGAAATCCGGCCCAGAAGCCGCTCCAGATCATAGATGGCATTTAAATATTCCCGGATTTCCTCGCGGGAAATAAAGTTCATATTGAGCTCTTCGATGGCCGCCTGCCGTCTCTCAATTTCCTTTTTGGAAATCAAAGGCTGCTCAATGAAGGTTCTGAGCATTCTGGCGCCCATGGCCGTTTTGGTCTTATCCAGAACCCAGAGGAGAGACCCTCTCTTCTGTTTTTCCCTTAAGGTTTCCACTAACTCCAGATTTCTCCTGGTGGAGGTGTCAATGACCATGTACTGGCCTGTGGTGTAAGGCGTCAGCTTATTTAACTGGGTCAGGTCATTTTTCTGGGTTTCGTAAAGGTACTGGAGCGCACATCCGGCGGCGATCATGCCGTTTTCGTAATCGGCAAGGCCAAGGCCCTCCAGGCTCATGACCTTAAAGTGTTCCTTTAAAACCTTCCGGCAGGTATCATCGGAGAAAAAGCGGTTTTCCAGGGAAGAAACAGCCATATGATAGCGGTTCCTCAGATCATCCATGTCAAGGCCTGACATATAAAGGGACTCATTGCAGATTAACTCCGATGGGGAGAACTTGTTGATCTCATCCAGAAGTGTCCGCTCAGAAGATACCTCAGTAACAAAAAAATCGCCGGTCGTAATATCAACCGTCGCTATCCCGTAGTTATTCCCCGTATAGACAACTGCCATCAGGTAGTTGTTCTTTGTCTCGTCCAGTGCCTGGGCGCTTAAAATGGTTCCGGGCGTCACAACCCGGATGACCTCGCGCTTCACAAGACCCTTGGCAAGCTTGGGATCCTCCATCTGCTCCGCAATGGCCACTTTATAGCCCTTCTGGACCAGGCGGCTTAAGTACCCCTCAACTGCGTGATAAGGAACGCCACACATAGGTGCGCGTTCCTCAAGTCCACAGTCTTTTCCTGTCAGTGTAATTTCCAGCTCTCTGGATACGGTTTCCGCATCCTCAAAGAACATCTCATAAAAGTCCCCGAGACGATAAAACAGGATGCAGCCTGGATACTGCTTCTTCGTCTCCAGGTAATGTGTCATCATTGGTGATAATTGTGCCACGTGTTTACCCCTCTTTATTCTGCTTTCACATTCGGGTCTGTCGGGTCATACCTCTGGTCATTGGGAATCAGGACCACATATGGCTTCATGAACGGAGACGGAACATTGGGATCCTCATAAATAGTAACCTGGGTTCCGATCTTGCAGTTGTCATAAATCCACTTGGCATTGCCGCATGTTAAACGGATGCAGCCTGCGGAGCGCACAACACCGAGCCCGTTATACCCGTCCGTATTCAGGGTATTGGGATTGGTTGTCTCATAGGTGATGGAGTGGAACAGGAATCCGGCTCCTGCCTTGATTCTTGTGGCGTACTGGGTATAGGTATCATTTACCATCAGTCTCCAGCGGTATTTTTCCGGTGTGGTGAAGGTTCCGATGGGGGTATCGTCTCCCACGGAGGTAAGCATGGCCTTCACCGGAATGATATATCCGTTTTCTCCGTCTTTGGCGTAGACCGTCAGACAGTTCAATGTTTTATTTACCTTAATCACATAAGATTCCTGGGCTCCGATCAAGTCCTCCACATCCTGGCGCAGCTCGCCGTTGGCCTCAAAGAAGAACTTGAGCCCGTCCACATAATGCCAGCCGCTTAAGGTACGTCCGTTTTCAAAATAGTACCGTCTCATTCCCCAGTCGGCCCATCCGGTATAGGGCGTGCCGTCCTCATTCATGCAGTAGGCAGCCGTCTCGTTGAATCCGATTTTTCCGGAAAACTCGTTAAAATATGTATCCTTTGTGGAAGCCGGAGCTCCTGTTCCCTTGGGAACCAGAACCACTTTAAGGTCCACAATGGAATCGCCCACGTTGATGGCCCCTGTGATGGTTCCCTCCGACACAAAGCCAAGCTGGCCTCTGTTTGCTGTGGTTACTGCATAGTAAAGGTCATAGGTTTTGGAAACCTCTCCGGTTAAATGCATCTGGATTCCTTCCACATAGGTGGAGCCCTCGGTTCCCCCTGCCGGCTCGCCGTCGGAATAGAATTTCAGCCATCCGCCGTGGTTCACATAGGGGCGGTAGGACAGCTTTCCATTATATCCGTCCTTAAGCTTTGCAGAAATCCAGGTGAACTGGGTGGGGAGGTTGGCCTGCTGTCCCATTACCTCCACGGCATCCCAGATGGCCGCCTCATTGGTGGGGGTTAAATCCACATTTCCGCCGTTTAAGGATGTGTTCGGCACCATCCCGTCGGGATAGACCACCTGCTGTTCTCCGTTAGAAGCCTGACTTCCATCGGGATTTTCGGCGGTTCCTGTGTCATCCGAAGCATATGATTCTCCCTCTTTCTGTCCATTGGAATCCTCCTCCGGCTGCCCTGGTGCTCCAGGGTATCCATGTTCCTCCTCCTGGATCTCAGGCTCATATCCGGGCCCTACACCCTGATCGGCCAATGCATGGAAGCTCAGGCACAGGGAAAAGCCCGCACATACTGCCACAGCCGTGATTTTCTTAAATGTCAGCTTCATTTTCATACGCTCCTTATTGTTTATTTCAGGCTTCCCATGTAGTAAAAGCCCTTTGCTTCATCCAGAGAAACGTCCACGATCTTTCCCACCAGGGATGCATCTCCCGGAAAATGCACCACCGTATTGTTGGCCAGGCGGCCTGTGAGGAATCCCGGCTCGTGGGTATCCGGTTCTTCTACCAGTACTTTCTGTACCGTCTTTTCATCCCGCTTTACCACCTCAGTGGCAATTTCCTGAACCTCTTTTAAAAGCCGGTCAAACCGTACCTTCACCACGTCCTCCGGCACCTGGTTTTCCATGGCCGCAGCCGGGGTGCCTGTCCGCTTGGAATAGATAAAGGTAAAAGCGCTGTCGTAGCGGACCTTTCTTACCACATCCATGGTCTCTTCAAAATCCTCGTCGGTTTCCCCCGGGAAGCCCACAATGATGTCTGTGGTAAGGGAGATGTCAGGAACTGCCTGACGGATTTTATCCACCAGAAGGAGGTACTGTTCCTTTGTATATTTCCGGTTCATCTGCTTTAAAATCCGGCTGCTCCCCGACTGGAGAGGCAGGTGCAGATGATTGCAGATTTTTTTTGATTCCTTCATAACCGCAATCAGCTCATCCGACAAATCCTTGGGATGGGAGGTCATGAAACGGATCCGCTCCAGCCCTTCAATTTTTTCCACCCGCTGCAAAAGCTCTGCGAAGGTAATGGGCTCCTTCAGTGTTTTTCCATAGGAATTGACGTTCTGCCCCAGAAGCATCACTTCCACCACGCCGTCCTTCACCAGGCCCTCGATTTCTTTTATGATGTCTTCCGGATTCCGGCTTCTCTCCCGTCCTCTCACATAAGGAACAATGCAGTAGCTGCAGAAATTGTTGCAGCCGAACATGATATTGACACCGGATTTAAAGGGATATTTCCGCTCAATGGGAAGCTCCTCCACAATGGCATCGGTTCCCTCCCAGATATCCACCACCATCTTCTTTTCTTCCAGCCGGTTATAGATAAGCTCGGCCAGCTTGAAAATATTGTGGGTGCCGAAGATAATGTCCACATGGCGGTAGCTCTTTTTGATTTTCTCCACCACATGGGGCTCCTGCATCATGCAGCCGCAGAGGGCAATCATCATATCGGGATTTTTCCGTTTCAGCCCGCTTAAATGTCCCAGACGTCCGTACACCTTTAAATTGGCATTTTCCCGGACCGTACAGGTGTTGTAAAGCACAAAGTCGGAATTTTCATCTTCTCCCTGGACGAAGCCGATTTCCTCTAAAATTCCCAGAAGCTTTTCCGAATCCCTGGCGTTCATCTGGCAGCCGAAGGTGGTGATAAAGCAGGTCAGCTTCCTTCCTTTTTCCGCCTCCAGATCCTGTATGCGGTTCTTCACCAATTCCATAAAATATTTCTGTCTGGCCGGCTCCGCCTCCGGCGCAAACATATTCTTCTCATTCATCACATCTATTCTCCCAAACTAACTCTACCGTGACCATTATAAACTCCAACTGAAAAAAAAGCAACTAGATTACCAATTCTGTAAATTTAACGTAATAATTTGTCCGGATTGCCGCGTTTTTGCGCTATTTCTGGAAGAAAAAGGGAACCTGCATCCGCATCCTTTCTGCGGTACAGGTTCTCCTTTTTCATACACTTATTTCCTGATCTGACCGTTTCCGTAAATGATGTATTTGGTGGAGGTCAGAGCCAAAAGTCCCATGGGGCCTCTGGCGTGAAGCTTCTGGGTACTGATGCCGATTTCGGCGCCAAAGCCGAATTCAAAGCCGTCGGTGAATCTGGTGGAGGCATTCACATAAACGGCGGCTGCGTCCACCTCATCCAGGAATTTCTGGGCGTTGGCATAGTCGGAGGTCACAATGGCCTCGGAATGTCCGGTGTTGTATTTGTTGATGTGGGCGATGGCCTCATCCACGGAATCCACGATTTTGCAGGAAAGGATATAGTCTAAATATTCCGTTCCCCAGTCCTCCTCGGTGGCTTCCTTAAATTCCGGAACAATGGCCCGTGATGCCTCGTCCGCTCGGATTTCCACCTGCTTTTCATCCAGGCGTTTTTTCATGAGCGGCAGGAATTTATCCGCCACAGCCCGGTGAACCAGCGTGGATTCGCAGGCATTGCAGACACCGATTCTCTGGGTCTTGGCATTGAAAAGAATATCCAGCGCCATGGTAAGGTCCGCCGTCTCGTCCACATAAATATGGCAGTTGCCTGTTCCGGTCTCAATCACAGGAACCGTGCTGTTTTCCACCACGCTCTTAATGAGACCTGCGCCTCCTCTCGGAATCAGAACATCCAGGTACTGGTTTAACCGCATGAATTCCGCAGCCGTTTCCCGGCTGGTGTCAGAAAGAAGAAGTACCGCATCCTCGGGAATACCGCACGCAGAAAGTCCTCTGCGGATACAGGTTACAATGGCCTGATTGGATTCCAGGGCATCGCTTCCTCCCCTTAAAATCACGGCATTTCCCGTCTTAAAGCAGAGGGCAAAGGCATCCGCCGTCACATTGGGGCGGGCCTCATAAATGATGCCGATTACTCCGAGGGGAACTCTCTTTTGTCCCACAACCAGTCCGTTGGGGCGCTTTTTCATGGAAATCACTTCTCCGATGGGGTCCTCTAAGCCAACCACCTGGCGCATGCCTTCCACGATTCCCAAAATTCGTTCCGGTGTCAGGAGAAGCCGGTCCACCAACCCCTGGGCCATGCCCTTTTCCTTTGCCTTTTTCACGTCCCGGGCATTGGCCTCTAAAATTTCTTCCTGACCCTTTAAAATCTCTTCGGCTGCTGCCAGAAGCCCTTTATTTTTTTCCTCGGTTCCCATCTTTCCAAGAAGAAAAGACGCATCCTTGGCTTTTTTTCCGATCTCCTTCAAATCCATATAAAGACCTCACTTTCTGCTGTAACTCCCGCTTGGGGTCACAACCACATCCACAGTTCTGTCATGGTGTTCCGTTGGAAGACTTTCCGTCATCTGAAAATCATAGGCCAACGCCACGGTCACATGTTCCGGCTCTTTCGCCAGAAACTTATCATAGTATCCGCCGCCCTTCCCCAGACGGTCTCCCTTTTTCGTAAAAGCCATTCCCGGAACCAGTAAAACGGCATCCGTACAGGACGCCAAGGGGCATTCCGGTCCCGGCTCCAAAATATGAAAGGCGCCCTCGGAAAGCTCCGAAAGGGAGCGGATTTCAAAAAAGTCCATCTCCTCTCCCAATACCCTTGGAAGGGCCACTCTTTTTCCCCTCTCCAATAGGGCCAGAAGAAGCTCCCTGGTTCCGGCTTCCCAGGACAGGGCCATGCAGCCGTACACCCACTCTGCTTTTTCAATTTCCGGCAGGGAAAGGATGTGTCTTAACAGAATCCCGTCCCACTCCTTCTTTTTTTCCTCCGGGACAGCCTTAAGTTTCCTTCTCAGTTCCTTCCGTATCTCAGCTTTCTGTGTGTCCCACATTTCCATACTTCTTTCCTAGGTCTGTGATGGACCCGTCTTTTTCTTTGATGGAGATGCCGTTTAAGGTCCCCCTCAAATTCTTACGCACAGCCTCAATGTATTCCTTTCTGAGAGCTGCCTGCTCTGCCTTTTCCTCCTCCGTCAGTCCCACAGACTGGGATTTATGGTATAAGGCGTTGATTCTGTCAATTCTGCTGGCTTCCATATGTCCTCCTTATGGATGAACGCTCTCAATGTAGTCGAGAAGCGCAAAGTCTGTACTCTTATGAGCCGTAAACAGGGTTCCTTTTATCTCTCCGTTTAAAATGTCCCAGATCACTTCCACATGGTCTCCGTTGGCAATGACCATATCGGAGCCGCTGTCTGTGGCAATCCGCGCAGCATAAAGCTTTGCAGCCATTCCTCCGGTTCCCACATCGCTTCCTGTGGTGGATTTTCCCATGGACATGAGCTCTTCTGAGAGCTCATCCACCTGCTCGATGAATACGGCATCGGGATTTTTCTTGGGGTCGTCCGAATACAGGCCGTCAATGTCGGAAAGCAGGATTAAAAGATCTGCACCGATGAGAGCGGAAACGATGGCAGAAAGTCTGTCATTATCACCGAATTTCAGCTCGTAGGTGGAAACCGTGTCGTTTTCATTTACAATGGGTACGGCTCCCAGCTTTAAAAGCTCGTCAAAGGTATTTCTGGCATTGCCTCTGGACACATTGTCCACAATGGTGTTCTTGGTCATGAGAACCTGGGCGGCTGTCTGGTTGTACTCGGAAAATACCTTCTGGTACACCATCATGAGTCTTGCCTGTCCCACGGCCGCATAGGCCTGCTTTTCAGCCAAGGTCTCCGGCTTCTGGCATCCAAGAGCCTGACGGCCTGCTGCCACGGCACCGGAGGAAACCAAAACCACTTCCTTCCCCATCCCCCTCAAGTCGCTGATGACCCGGATCAGCTTTTCAATTTTTGCCAGATTCAAGTCCCCCGTTTCGCTGTGGGTCAGGGAAGAGGAACCGATCTTGATTACGATTCTCTGTTTATCCTTAAGAATTTCTCTTGCTGTTTTCTCCATATTTCATCTCTCCCATTTTCAAATATATCGTTTATAAGGGCCTGTAACGCCCGATGATCTCTTCTGCCACCTTTAAGCCGTCCATGGCAGCGGAGGTAATGCCCCCGGCATATCCGGCTCCTTCCCCGCATGGGTAAAGTCCCTTCATGGTGCTTTCCAGCCGCTCATCCCTCCATATCTTTAAGGGGGAGGAGGTACGGCTCTCCACACCTGCCAGGATTGCATCCGGCCTGTCAAAGCCGTGGATTTTTCTTCCGAACTGCTCCATACCTTCCATAAACGCCTGGTTTAATGCCTCCGGCATCAGCTCCCTCAAGTCAGAAAGCTCATATCCGCCGCAAACCTGGGGTCTGACTTCCCCAAACTCTCTGGAGGGCTCATGGCGCAGGAAGTCTCCGTAAAGCTGAAGGGGAATCGTTCCATTTCCCAGAAGAAAGGCCTTTTCCTCCAGTCTCCTCTGGAATTCAACGCCGCCCAAAACACCGGGACAAGGAAAATCCTCCGGGGTCACGGAGACAATGATGGCGCTGTTGGCGTTTTCGCTGTCGCGCTTAAAATAACTCATGCCATTGACAGCCAGACGGCCCCTTTCCGAGGAAGCGTTGACCACAAAGCCGCCGGGACACATACAAAAGGAGTAAACTCCACGTCCCGCCCGGGTCTTGGCAGTCACCTTATAGGGCGCTGCTCCCAGCCCGCCCGCATCCTCTCTTTTATACTGGGAAAGGTTAATCATTTTCTGGGGGTGCTGGACTCTGAAGCCCACCGCAAAGGCCTTGGGCTCCATGAGAATTTTCTTTTTGGAAAGCGTCTCAAAAAGCTCTCGGGCGCTGTGTCCCACAGAAAGAATCACAGTCCCGGATGCAAGAAAACTTCCATCAGAAAGCGTAACGCCCAGGACTTTTCCGTCTTCCTCCAAAATATCCGTAACTCTCGAAGAAAATCTCACCTGTCCGCCTTTTTCTTCGATGCGCTTTCGTATGGTTCTTACCACATTCACTAAGACATCCGTACCGATATGGGGCTTGCTGTCATATAAAATCGAGGCGTCGGCTCCTGCCTCCACAAAGGTTTCCAGCACCTTTTTGTTCCGCCCTGACACATCCTTTACCAGGGTATTGAGCTTTCCGTCCGAAAAGGTTCCTGCGCCGCCTTCTCCGAACTGGACGTTGGAATGGAGGTCCAGATGGGAATCTCCGTGCTTCCAGAAGTCCTCCACCTTTTTGGTCCGTATGTCCACCGGATCCCCCTGTTCCAAAAGAATGGGAGAATATCCGTTTTCTGAGAGGGCAAGAGCTGCAAACAGGCCTGCCGGCCCTGCGCCGATGATAATGGGACGCTCCTTTAGGGGTTCCGTTCCCGGTTTGGGATAGCAGTAGGTTTCTTCGTTTTCTATTTTTATATTGGGACTCGCGGCCTTTTTGACCACAGGCCCCTCCTTTTTCCTGTCCGTTAAGGTCACATCCACGATGTAGCTGAAAAGAAGCAGGTCCTTTTTCCTTGCATCAATGGAACGCCTTACGATTTTTATGTCCCGGATGGCGGCTTCCGGCACCCGTAAAAGCTTTGCGGCCTTTTTCTTCATGGCCCCGGGTCCGTGTCCCACCTCCAGGGTGAGCTGATTGATACGAATCATATGTATCCGTTCTCCTTTCCGGCCGCGGCCGGATTTCCCTTTGCGGCGCTCATTCCGGCCAGATGGCCGCTGGACCAGGCCCACTGTAAGTTGTAGCCGCCGCAGATGCCGTCCACATCCAGAATTTCCCCGGCAAAGTAAAGGCCGGGCACCAGCCTGGATTCCATGGTGCGGCTGTCAATCTCTCTTGTGCTTACACCGCCCATACATACCTGGGCTTTGTCAAAGGAATTGGTCTCCGTCACCTTCACAAGGGCTTCCTTAATCACTTCCGTAAGCTCATGGAGCTTTTTGTCTGTTAAAGACGCCACAGGACTGTCCGCCTTGATTCCGGCAGCCTTTAAAAACAAAGCTGCCAGCTTTTTATGGAAAATTCCGTTTAAGAAAACGGAACAGGTTCTGTCATTCAGATACGTTCTCTGTTCCTTTAAAAGAGCGAAAAACTCTTCACCGGTACCGTCCGGGTAAAAATCAATGGCCGCAAGGACCCGTTTCTTCTGGTCCAGGGCTTCGGCTGCATAACGGCTCACCTGAAACACCGGAATCCCGGAAATTCCATAATCTGTAAGCTGTAACTCCCCCCGGTCAGAGGCCAGGAATTCTCCCCTCTCCCCGTGCTTTCCGACGGTATATAAATTGACAGCCGCTTCGGTGCGGACGCCTGCGATGGATTTAAAAAAATCTCCCTCGCACTTAAGCTGCACCAGGGCAGGCAGAGGCTTTATGATCTTATGTCCCAGGCTCTTTGCAAGGGCATATCCGCTGCCGTCAGAGCCTGTGGATTTTGCTGCCATGGACCCGGCTGCCAAAATCAAAAACTGACCGGAAAAGGTTCCCTGGCTGGATTTCACAAGGAAGCCGCTTTTTGTTCTTTCAATGGAAGAAATCTCACACTCTGTCACGGTCTTAATTCCGAGGCTTTCCGTTTTTTCCCGCAGCGCGTCCAGAACTGTCTGCGCCTGGCCGGATGCAGGATAGACATATCCGTTCCGTTCCGTGGTCACAACGCCCAGACGCCGGAAAAAAGCGAGGGTTTCCGGGACCGGAAATTTCTCAATCACCGCCATGGGAAAATTCTTTTCCCGGCTCCGGTAGCAGTCTTTCGTAAGCTTCCGGTTTGTGAGATTGCACTTTCCGTTTCCCGTGGATAAAATTTTCTTTCCCACCCGCGGCATGTGCTCCAGTATGGCCACATCCGCTCCGTTTTCTTTCGCCGTAATGGCGGCCATCAGTCCGGCTGCACCGCCGCCGATGACAAGTCCCCTATTGCCCATGGATTTCCTCCCGGTCCGGCGGACAGGAAATTTTTGTCCGCCGGCAATATATTTAGTAGTATATCGGGAAGCCATTTAAATTTCAAGTGCTAACTGGTATAAGATTCCAGATAGCTGAAAATTTCCGCCATGGTGGCAAACCAGATTCCTTCCATGAGCCGTTCCTGCTCCGACACGGGGAAATCCGCCAGGGGCATATGGGTAAACATGTTTACAGTTTCCTTATCGCTGTCATATACAATCAAATACCCTTCTTCCGCCACAAGGCAGTAGTTGTCCTCTTCCACCTTCGGTACCACTTCCTCCTGGTTCAGCACCACATGAACCGGGGCTTCGGTCTCGCTTTCTGCAAACGCAGGCTGCTCCACAGACTCCGTCATCTGTACCTCCGTGGCCTCCTCGGTTTCCACCGTGTTGGTGAGGAAAAAAAGCGTCACCAGACATCCTGTGGTAAGGCATAAAAAGAAAAGAAAGCAGGATACATACTTTTTCATAGGAAAATCCCTCCTTTGGAAACAGTATCTGCTTTCTTTTTCGATTTTAAACATTTTTCTTACATCAGCCGCATTTTCCTGAGTAATGACAGCAGTCTTGTGCCTCCCGGCATCTCATAAAGCTCCTTTTCACCCAGGCAGCCAAATTTTATCAGCAGCACGCCGTACACCACAACGGCCGCAAAAATGGCTCCCATGGTACAGACGGCATTGCTCCTTACACCCAGATGAATCAGGTTGTATACGCCGAAGGCACAGGCGCCCATGACCGCGGAGGCCAAAAGGGGCAGAACGATGGTCTTTTTGATCTCCTGACGGTAGCCCAAGAGCTTACGGATGGAACGGTGGTTTAAAAAGCACATGAACAGGGCAAACAGAATATTGGCATACACCATACTGAAAATTCCCAGATTAAATACCAGCGCCATCACCTCCAGGGCCCCAAGATGAAGGACCAGGGAAATTACGGCATGGATGATGGGAAGATGCATCTTGTCCACTCCCTGCAAAATTGCATTGGTCACCGTGGATACGGAATAAAATACCACGGCAATGGATCCGTAAAGGGTCATCCGGATGGCCAGGGAATTGTCGCCGGAAAACAAAAGATTGTTGACCGGACCAGCCAGAACCGTAAGTCCCACCGCCGAAGGAATGGCGATCAGAAGGGAGAAGCGGATGGCAGCAGCCACCTTGGCCCGCACCATCTTTTTATCCCCCATGGCAACCGCCCTGGAAACCGAAGGAATCAGGGAGGAGGAAAGGGCATTGGAGACAGCCATGGGAACGTTGATTAACAGGTGGTATTTTCCTGTATACACGCCCCACTGGGAGACAAACTCTGCATCCAGTCCCTTGGAAGCAAAATTATATGCCAGAATTCCGTTATCCAGCACGCTGTTCACATTGTAAATGGCAGAGCTCACCACCACGGGAATCACCGTGAAAAACAGCACTCTCGTGATCTCCCCGTAGCTTTCCAAAGAACCGGACCGGTCTCTCTTCACCTGCCGTTTGATATTCTTTTTATAAAGGACAAACAAAAACAGCAAAAATACAAGGGCCGTAAACGCACCTGCCCCTGTTCCGATGGTTCCTCCTGCTGCCCCCCAGGCATTGGAGTAGCCCGAGCCGCTCTCGCCCTTTAAGACCTCCACCTTAAGAGCTTCGTTAAACAGGATACTTCCTGCCGCCACGCTGACAACGGCATTGACAATCTGTTCAAATACCTGCGAAAAGGCCGTTGGCACCATGGTTCCCTGGCCCTGGTAATAGCCGCGGAACACGCCCAGATAAGCCATAATCCACACCGTGGGAGCCAGTGTCTTTAAGGCAAAGGCTGCGTAAGGCATAAAAAAGACCTCCGCAGCAAAAAAGTCAGCCCCAAACCAGATCACTGCGGCGGTGATTCCTCCCACCACCGTGGCATAGGCAAGGGCCGCCCTTAAAATCCGGACGGAATTCCGGTACTGCTTATTGGCAAGCCTGGTGGAAATCATCTTGGAAACCGCCAGGGGCAGGCTGTACGAGGACAGCAAAAGGGCAATGTTATAGACATTGAACGCCGTTCCGTAATATCCCATTCCCTCGTCGCCGATAATGTTAATCATCGGGATCCGATATGCGATCCCGATGATTCTTACCACAATGGATGCAATGGCTAAAATACTGCCCTGCACCACAAAATTCGATTCTCTTTTCGGCTGTCTCTTTGCTGCGGCAGCGTGTTTTCCTCTGCTTCTTCCCTTACTTTCCATAAATTTCCGCCTTGTTGTACTTGTCTGCGCCGATGATGCAGATCCAAGTCTTTCCCTTATTCAGTGTAATTTCATTTCCGTCCATGTCGTAATAGTGGGTCACGCCGAATTCCCCGTCCTTATCCCAGGTGATCTTCTGGTATTTTCCGTTGGTAAAATACCGTCCCTCATGGCCGGTGTGAACATTGATGTTTAAATAGGGGGTGGTGGCATAATGGCCCCATTCCACATACTGGAAAATAATATTTTTCACAGCGATGGTTCCCTCATTTCCCTTGTGGACATCGCCGTACTGGAACCTGTGGTATAAGCCGTCGCTCTCCTGGTACTCAAACCAGGGCTTGTTGATGGCATAGGCGCCGGGAACTACCTTGTAAGCGTCCTCTCCGTCGGGAACGATCTGCTCATTGCCTCTGGCAAACTTAAAATGCCCCTCATAGGATTCATCGTAGTTCGTCCTGTATTTTAAGGTCTCGATGGCCTTTGTAATACGGCTTCCGCTGGTATAGGCGTTATGGGGCGCCTTTTTATCGGAGGAGCGGTAAAAGGCCGTGGAGCCGATTCCTTCAATGCCGTTTATGTTGTCCACATTTTTTAAATAGGGCTCTGCAAAGTTGCTCTGGCCGAAATGGGCATAAATGGCGTCAAACTCCCTTGCAAAGTATGTATAGTAAGTCCGGCAGCTTCTCACGGAGCCAATCCGCTCCAGGTCATCGTAATCCTCGAGGATGGCCATGTACCGGTTCATATCGCCCTCCACCGGGGCCTCATACACCACTGCAGCCCGGTTGATTCCATACTGGGGCAGGGCAGCCTTATCGTTGCTCATCATAACGGCCAGAGGTCTCCGGTTTCCCTGCTTCACATCCACCATTTCCCCGGTTAAGTAGCTCTGGATTTTTCCGTCCACCTCCACCCGCTCTTCGGGTTCGGTCTCCGCCTCAGTTTCCTTTTTCGTTTCTGTCTCCAGCACCATCTCATGCTTTGTGGACTCTGCTTCTGTCTCATCGGAAACGGCTGCGGTGGTCACCGATGCCTCCTCATATTTCTTTCCGCACCCCGCAAGGGAAAGTCCCATCATAAGCACAGTCATGACGATACAAAACTTCCTGCCTCGTTTTTTCATCTCCTGTAACCCCTCCGTTCCAGTATTTCACGCTGCATGTCTTCCATCTGCTGGCGTTCCTCTTCCTCCATATGGTCATAGCCGCTTAAATGAAGCATGCTGTGTGCCACCAGAAAGGCCAGCTCCCTGGTCTGTGAATGGCCGTATTTTTCAGCCTGCTCCTTCACCTTTTCCACAGAGATCACAATATCCCCCAGCATCAGTTCTCCCGTGTCCGGATTGAAATACTCCTCCGGCGTGTCCTCCAGCCTTGAAAAATCTCCCGGAGTCTCAAAATCGCACATGGGGAATGAGAGCACGTCCGTGGGACTGTCGATCTGGCGCATGTCCAGATTGATCTGGTGGATGCCCTGGTTATCGGTTAAAAGCACGTTGACCTCTGCATCATAAGGGCACTCCACATAATCCAGGGATTCCTCCACCACCTGGTCAATAATGTCCTCATATGGCAAATCAAGGGTTTCTTCTGTTTCGTATTCAATGGTTATTGTCATGCTTTTTATCCTTCCCGGCCGGCCTGTCCGGTTTTTTTACCCCTTTGGCACGGGCCTCGTAATCGTCGTATGCCTTAACAATCTTCTGTACCAGCGGATGACGCACCACATCGTCACTGGAAAAATAGCAGATACCGATATCGTCAATTCCCTTTAAAATCTTAAGGGCCGTATCCAGACCGGACACCGTACCGTAAGGCAGGTCTTTCTGGGACTGGTCCCCGGTGATGATGACCTTGGAGCCAAAACCGATTCTTGTTAAAAACATCTTCATCTGGGCCTGGGTGGTATTCTGTGCCTCATCCAGGATAATGAAGGCATTGTCCAGGGTCCGTCCTCTCATGTAAGCCAGGGGGGCCACCTCGATCAGTCCCTTTTCGGAATTGTGGAGATAGCTTTCAGCCCCCATGATCTGATAGAGGGCATCGTAAAGGGGACGTAGATAGGGATCGATTTTACTCTGAAGGTCTCCCGGAAGAAATCCCAGCTTTTCTCCGGCCTCAATGGCGGGTCTGGTGAGAATAATCCGGTTTACCTCCCCGTTTTTAAAGGCCTGGATTGCCATGGACATACCAAGATAGGTTTTTCCCGTTCCGGCAGGCCCCACACCGAATACAATCATTTTTTTCCGGATCAGGTCAATATAGGTCTTCTGTCCCAGGGTTTTGGGCTTCACCGGCTTTCCGTTTATGGTGTGGCAGATGATGTCCTTATCGATCTCTAAAAGCTCTTCGTCTTTCCCGTCAAAGGAAAGGGCCAGGGCATAGTCCACATTCTGCTCCCCGATTTCCTCTCCCCGTCTGGAAAGCTCAATCAACGTAGAAAATACGCTTTTGGCTTTTTTCACGGCGTGGTCCGGGCCGATGATCTTGATTTCCCCGTCCCGTGCCACCATGGACACATGGAGCGTGCGCTCGATTTTCTTTAAATAGCTGTCAAACTGTCCGCAGACCTTTCTTTCATGTTCTGCGGGGATATCTACTATGGTCTCAATTATGCTCATCTACGGTCTGATTCTCCTCATGTTTTTCCGGGACCGGAACTTCCTTTGCAATGTCCTCCACTACGGTTACTGTTCCCGTAATGGTCCACCCGGATTCACTTTCATTTATTTTACCATCATTCCCAAGGATTTGTATACCTTTTTGTGTTAATTTTTCCATATATTCCTCCACATACCTCCCACAAACGCCCAAAACTTCCTCCCTGGTCCATGCATTCTCATAGGGAACATACTCATAGGCAGTGATGGTGCCTCCATAAACCGGAAGATAAAAGTCTTCAAAGATCTTAAGCTGCGCCTCCTCTGTGACAAGCTCCCATGTTTCCTCCCCGTAAGAGGGCGTCAGAAAATAAAAGGTCCTTCCGAAGGCCTTAAAAAACACTCCGTGCCGCTTTTTCCCGGTTCTGGCCTTTACGGTATAGGTGAGCGGCAGGCGTTTCTGTATGGTGTGAACGGTTTTTGCATAGATTTCCCCGTCTGCATGGATTTCATGGCTGTTTACCAGGGTTTCAGAATCATCATAAATGGGGATGGTCCCGTCCACCAGAAGGTCCCCTGCTTTCACCTCATCCCCGGCCTTCACCGCCAGAAAGCCGTTTCGCACCACGCATCTTGTGATGACGCCGTCTTTACCGGCTGCCAGGTCACAGGGCGTCTTATCAGCCTCTACGGGCGCCAGAAGAGCCTCATTTTCCTTTACATGGATGATGAGCCTGGTCCCTCTGATTTCTGCCGAAACCCAGGTAATTTCCGTAAACTGGTTCCGAATTTCCCCCTCCAGGGCCTCGCAGGAAATCTCCGACTTTCTCATGCCGCAGACCACCGGAAGCGTTTCCATGTAATGCAAAAGCATCTCATCGGTAAATCTTAAATTCCCTTCAAAGGAAATGTCCCAGATAAAAAAAGAAAGTCCGTAGAGCATAAGAAAAAAAGACATAGCTCCGGCAGCCAGAAGCTTTCGTTTCCGGTTTCTGTACAGAAAAAAGGGGAGTCCGTATTTTTCCCGCAGAAAAAGCCGCACCCCTGCCTTTTTCACCACAGGCTTCATCCGCTTATAGTCCTCTGCCGTGGTCCAGAAGGACACCCTTCCCTCTTCATCCCCGGAAATTTCCAGGATTTTAAACTCTCTCTGGGCGGCTATATTAAAAAAACGCTCTTTATCGTGACCGGAGATTTCTGCCTTCACTCCGCCTGAAAAAAAGAACCGCTTCCATGCCTTCAAGTTTCCATCCCCTTTACTCGAACTTCACATCCTGAATCTGTCCCACAATCTCCATCTCATCCTTATCGTAGTAACGGATTCTTAAATTTCTTCCGGAAACCGAAAGCTTATACCGCTTCGCCTGCAGCTTTATGGACGTGTCGGAATAAATCAGAATATTCCTGTAATTTTCCACGCGCAGGGTGTTCTTCCCGATTACCGTCAATAAGGTTTCCCCCAAAACCGCATCCTGGGGAAGCCTTAAGGACTCCACCAGTGCATCTTTGCCATTGGTTTTCTTCTTCAAGGTCCGGCTCCTGCTTTTTCGTGGATTCATGTTAGTGTATGCAAAAGAACGAAAAAAAAGAAGATATCCCAAAAAGGAATATCTTCTTAATGACGCGTTTTCAATTAATTGTATTTACGCTTTCTTGCGGCTTCAGACTTCTTTTTACGTCTTACGCTGGGCTTTTCATAATGCTCTCTTTTACGAATTTCCTGCTGAATACCAGCCTTCGCACAGTTTCTTTTGAATCTGCGTAAAGCGCTGTCCAGACTCTCGTTATCTTTAACGATTACGTTTGACATAGCTCACACCTAACCTCCCTCCAGTTGTGTAATTGTGCATAATACAACTGTTTGGGTATTTTTTAGCACTGGTATGATTATATCATAAATTACACATTCGTCAACATATTTTTTTGAAATTCTAAAAAAATTATTCCTTAATCTGCTCAGAAACGACATCAGCCACTTTTTCGAGGGCAGAAGCCACGCCTTCCGGATTTTTACCTCCGGCCTGAGCCATGTTGGGACGGCCGCCGCCGCCTCCTCCCACCAGGCCTGCAATGGCCTTGATGAGGTTACCTGCATGGGCGCCGCGCTTCTGTGCGCCGTCGGTTGCCGTGGCCATCAGGTTCACCTTGCCGTCCAGGACGGAAGCGATTACAATGACGCCTTCTCCTAACTTCTCCTTAAGCTGGTCGCCTAAGTTTCTTAAGCCATTCATGTCCACGCCGTCAGCTCTCACTGCCAGAACCTTAACGCCCTTCACCTCTTTTACCTGGTCTAAGACGTCGCCCATGGCTTCCTTGGCCAACTTACTCTTAAGCTTTTCGTTTTCAGAATGGAGGGCCTTGATTTCTTCCATCATGGCCTCGATCTTAGCGGTCAGTGCGCCCGGTGTTGCCTTGGCAGCAGCCGCAGCCTCATGAAGCTCCTTCTCCACCGCCTCGTAATGGCCCAGAAGGCCGTCGGAGGTCAGGGCCTCAATACGTCTCACTCCGGCAGCGATTCCTGCTTCGGAGAGAATCTTAAAGGAGCTGATGGAGGAGGTGTTGGCCACATGGGTTCCGCCGCAGAGCTCTGTGGAGAAGTCTCCCATCTTTACCACACGGACGGTCTCGCCGTACTTTTCACCGAACAGAGCCATAGCTCCCGTCTTCTTGGCATCCTCTAAGCTCATGATATCCGTATGGACTTCCAGACCCACGCGGATTTCTTTATTTACAATGTCCTCCACCTGTTTGATCTCTTCCGGAGTCATGGCGGAGAAATGGGTAAAGTCAAAACGCAGCCTGTCGCATGTCACAAGGGAGCCTGCCTGCTCTACATGCTCTCCCAACACGGTGCGGAGGGCCTTATGGAGAAGGTGGGTTGCGCTGTGGTTTCTGGCGGTCAGGGCACGGTTTTCTTCGTTTACCTTTAAGGTAACGGTCTCGCCCACCTGGAACATGCCGCTTGTCATCACGCCCACATGGCCCACTTTGCCTCCCTGGAGCTTGATGGTATCTTCCACGGTAAAGGTTCCGTTATCCGATACGATCTGGCCGATATCGGCCTGCTGGCCGCCCATGGTGGCATAGAACGGAGTCTCGTCCACAAGAATGGTTCCCTTCTGGCCATCGGTTAAGGCCTCCACGATCTCGTCTTCCGTGGTCAGGACTGTAATCTTGGAATCATGGACCAGTCTGTCATAGCCCACAAATTTAGAGGTAACGGACGGGTCGATGGACTGGTAAACGGTCACGTCTGCGCCCATGTAGTTGGTGGTCTTTCTGGCTTTTCTGGCCTTTTCCTTCTGTTCATTCATACAGGCGGCAAAGCCGTCCTCGTCCACCTCGAAACTCTTCTCTTCCAGGATTTCCTTGGTAAGATCTAACGGGAATCCATAGGTATCGTAAAGCTTAAAGGCATCGGAGCCGGGAAGTGTGGAGGAGCCGTTTTTCTTCATCTCCTCTTCCATATCGGAAAGGATGGCAAGTCCCTGATCGATGGTCTTATTGAACTTGTCCTCTTCCTCGGTGAGAACCTTAAAGATCATCACTTTCTTTTCTTCCAGCTCAGGATATCCGTCCTTGGATAAGGCGATAACCGTATCGGAAAGGTTTGCAAGGAACTTTCCTTCAATGCCTAACTTTCTTCCGTGACGGGCAGCACGTCTTAAAAGACGGCGGAGCACATAGCCGCGGCCTTCATTGGACGGCATGATTCCATCGGAAATCATGAAGGTGCAGGATTTGATATGGTCTGTCACGATACGGAGGGAAACATCGGTGTCGTGGTCCTTCTGGTATTCCTTTCCGGCAAGGGCACATACCCGGTCAAGCAGCGCCTTGTTGGTGTCGATGGTGAACAGAGAGTCCACATCCTGTACCACAACGGCCAGACGCTCCAGTCCCATACCGGTATCGATGTTTTTCTGTACCAGATCGGTATAATTTCCGTGTCCGTCGTTGTTGAACTGGGAGAACACGTTGTTCCATACCTCGATGTAACGGTCAC
Source organism: Clostridium sp. (assembly GCA_021770825.1). GTDB lineage: Bacteria > Bacillota > Clostridia > Lachnospirales > Lachnospiraceae > CANRXD01. The sequence continues at coordinate 92,845 of JAETQD010000007.1, forward strand.
ATTCGCAGCCCACGGTACAGCCCGGCTTTCCGCAGCCGTATTTTTCTCCGCGGTCATAGTAAATCTCAGAGCAGGGACCGCAGGGACCTGCGCCGTGCTCCCAGAAGTTGTCTTCTCTGCCGAAGCGGAAAATCCGGTCTGCCGGAATTCCGATCTCCTCGTTCCAGATCTTAAAAGCTTCTTCATCGTCCAGATAAATGGACGGATACAGGCGGTCTGCCTCCAGGCCAACCACCTCTGTTAAAAATTCCCAGGACCAGTGAATGGCCTCTGTCTTAAAATAATCTCCGAAAGAAAAGTTTCCCAGCATCTCAAAAAAGGTGCCATGACGGGCTGTCTTACCGATATTTTCAATGTCGCCGGTACGGATACACTTCTGACAGGTGCAGACTCTGCGCCTGGGCGGGATCTCCTGTCCGGTGAAGTAGGGCTTAAGGGGAGCCATACCGGAGTTGATTAAAAGTAAGCTGTTGTCATTATGAGGAACAAGGGAAAAGCTCTTCATTGCCAGATGTCCCTTGCTCTCGAAGAACTCAAGGAACATTTTCCTCAGTTCGTTCACACCATATTTCTGCATGGTTTTCTGCCTCCTGGTTACTGTTTATTTCTTTTGTTTTTGAATTTTTTACCGCAGACAAGCCCTGCGAATGCAAATGCACAGAGGATCGCTGCCTTGATTACGGTTTCTATAAATGTAGCGAGAAATGCGGACATAAACGCCTCCTTTTCCGGCTGTCTTATTCATTCAGACGCCTGTGCTTTTTATTTCATGTTGGAATGGCACACGAATATAGTTTATATCATAATCGGAAATCTTAAAATATTCAAGAGGAAATGTAAAAAATAAGTCCGCACGCGGCAAAAGCCGGTGCAGACTCTCAAGGTGCCGATTCCCGGTCCAGGACATCGGAATAATCTTCATATAGTTCATAGCAGCGGTCCCTGGTATACTGGGCCATCACTTTTACATAATCCAGATTCTGGTTCTGGTTTGCAGCGGAGCGGATGGTTTTATCGGCTGCAATGTCCCGCTCCTTTAACCACTCCAGTTCAGAGAGTTTTAAGACATCCGCCTCTTCCTTTGACATGCGGCTCCGGATGGCATTGTAAATCAAGTTCAGTTCCCGGTCCCAGAGGGCGCATTCCTGTTCCGCCGATGCATAAGCGGAAACCAGATTGGACTCCACAATGGATTCCCTGAACTGGGAGGCCTGGGATTCCGTCTGGGCCAGGCGTTCGGAAATATCGGCAGACGTATATGCGTTGGAGGTCTCTGTATTCTCTGCATAATTCTCCGTCTTTACCTCCGGATCCAGCGGAGATTTTACAGTCTCCGGCACCTCCTCCAAAACGGATTCTGCGGCTGCCACATTTATTTGCACTTCTGTTCCGGCATCCTCCAGGGCTTCGGTGTCTTCCATCTCAGCCTCTTCTGTGACGGTTCCCTCTTCCTGGGGAGCTTCTTCCAAAACAATTGTCTGGGGCGCAGATTTAGCCATACTGCGGCCTCCGGTCAGGGAATTATCATCCCCGTCGGCCGTTTCTGCGGCTTTGTCCGCCATATTCTGTCTGGCAATCCCCGTCTCCTGCCCGTTTCCTGCATCCTCCCCATAAACATTCGCCGTTAATGCTGCCGTCACCATATTCCCGTCGGCCGCAATCTCTGTCTGGGCCGTATCGGCGGATACAAAATCACTGGTTATTTTGGTGATACCCATACCTGCTGCCAGAATGCATAGTATTGCTATCCACATGCCTGTTCGTCTGTTCATGTATCACTACTCCATATTCTAGTAACCTAAACATAACACAAACGCAACTGCTTGTGAATAAAAAAATGAAATTAGTAATATTTTGTAAGATTATTGTAAATTTTACTATGAAATTCCAGGATCCGTAAGGAGGCCTGTCCCATCAGCTGCTGTGGTGGCAAGCCTGTCGCAGCGCTCGTTTTCCGGATGACCGTCATGGCCCCGCACCCAGTAAAAGGTCACCTGATGGGGCTCCATGGCCTTTAAAAGCCGCTCCCAGAGATCCACATTTTTCACCGGACCGCTCTTGGGCCGCTTCCAGTTGTTTTTCACCCAGCTTTCAATCCATTTCTGGTTAAAAGCATCCACCAGATACCTGGAATCCGAGTAAAGCTCCACCTCGCAGGGGCGGGTTAAGGCCTCCAGTCCCGCAATGGCTGCCATTAGCTCCATCCGGTTATTGGTGGTTTTCACATATCCGGCTGAGAGCTCTTTTTCATGGAGTACGCCCTTTTGGTCCACATACTGAAGCACCGCTCCGTAGCCGCCCGGCCCGTCGGGATTTCCGCGGGCCGCACCGTCCGTATATAATGTCACCTTCATGTTCTTAAAAAAATCCTTTCGTCTGTGCCGCTCCTTTTCCTTAAAAGGACTAGAGGTCCCACTTGTCGCAGAGGGCGTTGACATCGGCAGTAAATTTCTTGATGTCCTTATTGGCACAATCTCTATTCTTTCTGATCACCCGCATTAAGCGCTCACCGGCAGCCACCAGAAGCTCGAAGATAGACCTGTTCTCCTTCTGGCGCTCGGTCTCCTTGCGGATGGGGATACCCATGGTCTGCTTAAGCCATGCGCCTTCTGCCAGGTCGTACACGGAGCCGGAAAACGGGGCATCGGTTTCATAGCCGTATTCCGCCCTTAAATGGTTGGCAAAACTGGTGCAGACGGCGTCATCGCCGTGTACCAGGAACACATGGTCCGGCTTTTTCTTAAAGGCCTGAAGCCAGGTGATGAGTCCTTCCTTATCGGCATGGCCGGAAATTCCTTCCAGTTTTTCGATGTGGGCCTCCACGTCGATGGTTTCACCAAAGAGCTTTACCACCTGGGCGCCGTCTATAAGGGAGCGGCCCAGGGTTCCTATGGCCTGGTAGCCTGCAAATAAAACCGTACATTCCGGACGCCACAGGTTATGCTTTAAGTGGTGGCGGATTCGTCCGGCATCACACATTCCGGCGGCGGAAATAATCACCTTCGGCGTCATGTCAAAGTTGATGTTTTTGGAGTCCTCGCTGGTGATGGAAAGCTTAAGGCCCGGGAAGCTGATGGGGTTAATCCCCTTTTCCACAAGCTCCATGGCTTCCTCGTCAAAGCATTCCATAATGTTTTTTGTGAACACATGGGTGGCCTCCACGGCCAGAGGGCTATCCACGTAAACATCGAAATTGTCATGGCCGGTGATCAGGTGCTCTTCCTTTATTTTTCTCATGAAATACAGAATTTCCTGGGTACGGCCAACGGCAAAGGCCGGAATCACCAGATTGCCGCCGCGGTCTAAGGTCTCCTGCAAAATTCTGGCCAGTTCACCGATATGCTCATGGGTCCTGTCATGGGAGCGGTCGCCGTAGGTACACTCCATCACCACGTAGTCTGCCTCGTCGATGTAGCTGGGGTCCTTGATTAAGGGCTTGTTTTTATTTCCGATATCTCCGGAGAAGACGATCTTCTTTGAAGTTTCTCCTTCCTCCACCCATACTTCAATGGAGGCGGAACCAAGGAGATGGCCCACATCGGTGAACCGGATTTTGATGCCGTCCGTGAGGGTTAAAACATTGCCGTAACGGCAGGGGACGAAATGTTTCAGAACGCCTTCTGCATCGTTTACGGTGTAAAGGGCCTCCACCTCCGGCTTTCCGGCACGCCTGGCCTTTCTGTTTTTCCACTCAGCCTCCATTTCCTGGATATGAGCAGAATCCTTTAACATGATATTGCAGAGGTCACAGGTGGCCTGGGTGGCAAAAATCTGGCCTTTAAAACCCCTGGCATAGATTAAGGGCAAGAGGCCGGCATGGTCGATGTGGGCGTGGGTTAAGAGAACATAATCCACATCGGAGAACGGGATGGGAAGGTCCGCATTTTCGTATACGTTTCCGCCCTGTTCCATACCATAGTCTACGAGGATATGTTTGCCGCAGGCTTCCAGATAATGACAACTGCCGGTTACTTCGTGGTCAGCGCCGATGAAGGTTAGTTTCATATGTTTGCCTCCTTGTATGTCTTTGGTGGGAATCGTCAGAGAATCAGAGGGGTTTCGCGGTTGGTTATAGGATAATTATACCTCTTTTCAGATAATAATGCAAATCATTCCTCCGTTGCTGTCATTGATTATCTTTTGCAGGGTATCCTGTAACTTTGCCTGGCAGTCTTCTGTCATCTGGGAAATTTTTGCCTGCATTCCGTCCTCCACGATCTGCTCCACCGATTTTCCGAAGATATTGGTCTCCCACACTCCGTCCTCTGTGGCTTCGCTGTCTTTTATGTAGGCGATTAAATCCTTTGCCTGCTGCTCACTTCCCACAATGGGAGCAATTTCCGTCTCAATATGGGCCTTTATGAGATTGATGGAAGGCGCCTGTGCATGGATTTTTACCCCGTATTTGTTCCCATGGCGGATTAACTCCGGCTCCTCCAAAACAATTTCCGATTTATCCGGCATCACAATGCCGTATCCCTTAAGCCGCACCTGGCTTAAGGCATCCTTCACCTTTTCGTACTCGCCCTGCATTCCCGATAATTTCGATAACGTATGGAACAGCTCGTATTCATCCTGGACCGGAAGTCCGGTAAGTTCGCTGATCACCTGAAAATAGCAGTCGTCGTCCGTCTGCACCCTGAGGGATACGGTTCCGTCTGACATTTCCATTTTGTCAATGACGATTTCCCTTATGGAATTTCCCTCCGGGGTTAAGCTTTGGGGAACCACATCCTTCATCTGGCTTACCTTCCCCAAAATTTCCCTGGCATTTTCAATGGCCGCCGCCTTTAAGGGGTGGGTATCCGGAAGAATTTCCATCCACTTGGGGATATGGAAATCCAGTTCCGTCACAGGAAATTCCTTTAAAACCCTGGCCAGAATGGTTTCAATGTCTTCCTTTTTTAACTGCTCGCAGTTCATGGGAAGCACCGTAACGCCATGGGTCTCCTCCAGCTTCCTTGCCATATTCCTTGTTTCCTCCGCATAGGGTCTTGCAGAGTTTAAAAGCACTAAAAAGGGCTTTCCGATCTCTTTTAGTTCCTTTATGGTGCGGGTTTCCGCCTCATTATAATCCTCCCGTTTTAAATCCCCGAAGCTTCCGTCTCCCGTAATGGCTATGCCGATGGTGGAATGGTCGCGGATTACCTTTCTGGTTCCGATTTCTGCTGCCTGGGTAAACGGGATTTCATGGTCATACCAGGGTGTCTTTACCAGCCGTTCCTCCCCGTTTTCCTCATGGCCTGCCGCCCCCTCCACCATGAAGCCAACGCAGTCGATGAGCCGGATTTTGGCGGTGATTCCGTCTTCCAGCGTGATCTCGGCGGCTTCCTTTGGAATGAATTTGGGCTCTGTGGTCATGATGGTCTTTCCTGCGGCACTCTGGGGAAGTTCATCGCGGGTTAAGGCCTTTCCATGGCCCTCCGGCAGCTTTGGCAGCACCATCAATTCCATGAACCGTTTAATAAAGGTGGATTTTCCTGTGCGGACCGGGCCCACCACACCTATGTAAATTTCTCCTCCGGTTCTGGCTTCAATATCTTTGTATACATGGAAATTGTCCATAAAAATACCCCCTTGTTATACTGATAGAGTATATGCAGGGGGGATTTTCTTTATGCTTCCCAGGGAAGATCGCTGTGCTCAATCCGTTTGTCGCGCATCATCAGGTCCGTAACGGCTTCTTTGGCCGATTTTCCTTCAAAAAGAACCTGGTTCACTTCCTCCACAATGGGCATGGGAACATCGTATTTCTTGGAAAGCGCCAGGGCAGCCTTGGCGGAATATACGCCTTCCACCACCATCTTGACTTCTTTCATGGCTTCCTCCATGGTATAGCCCTTGCCGATCAGAATGCCGGCTCTGCGGTTTCTGCTGTGCATGCTGGCGCAGGTGACGATCAGATCACCGATTCCTGTGAGACCCGTGAAGGTCTGGAACTTTCCTCCCATGGCGGTTCCCAGGCGGGCAATTTCTGCGATTCCGCGGGTAATTAAGGCGGCCTTGGTATTGTCTCCGTAGCCCAGACCGTCTGCAATTCCGGCTGCCAGGGCCACCACATTCTTTAAGGCTGCTCCCACTTCAATTCCAAGAACATCGGGGCTTGTGTAAACCCGGAACACCGGACTCATGAACACCGACTGGATGTACTCTGCCACTGCCTTTTTATGGGATCCTGCCACGCAGGTGGTGGGAAGGCCGCGGCTTACCTCTTCCGCATGGCTGGGGCCGGAAAGGGCTGCAGGCTCACACTGGGGAATTTCCTCTTTTATAATCGTGGTCATGGTGGACAGGGTGTCCTCTTCAATTCCCTTGGCCACATCCACAATGATCTGCCCCTCGGGACAGAATTCCTTCATCCGCTTTGCCGTACTTCTCACATAGACAGAGGGCACTGCCAACACCAGCAGGTCCTTTCCCTCCATTGCCGTCTTAAGATCCGCCGTAAAGCGGATGGAATCCGGAAGCGTCACCTCCGGGAGATTTTTATGCTTATGGGTCCGCTCCATCTCCTCGATTTCTGATGGAATGGCAGACCATAAATCCACCTGATGGCCGTTGTTGTTTAAGAGAACTGCAATGGCAGTCCCCCATGTGCCGGACCCGATGACTCCGATTTTTTCCATGGTTCAGACTCCCTTCTACTACTTTGCTTTATTACCCCACAATTTGTTTTCCGTTCCGCTTAACAGGCGTTTCACATTGGCTCTGTGGCGCCAGACTGCCATAATCATAAGAACTCCGGCCACACAGAAAAATTCCAAAAGATCGCCCTCTGCCACCTGATAGTCTCCCCGAAGGCCGTAGACCACCATCTGGATGAAAAATGCGGTCACCACCAGAATGGAGCCAAGAGATACATACCTTGTGAGAATCACAGCGCCAAGGAACAGAATGGCACATACCAGGGTCACCCGCCAGTCCATGGACACCAAAATTCCGGCCATGGAGGCGATTCCCTTTCCACCCTTAAATTTCAAGTAACAGGGGAAGTTATGTCCCAGAACCACACCAAGACCTGCGTAGAGCACATACATGTCCACGCTTTCATTGTCTTTAAACACCATCCGCATGATCAGACAGGCAAACACAGTCTTGAAAAAATCGCCGAAAAACACAATCAGTCCGGCTTTTTTTCCAAGAACACGCAGGGCGTTGGTGGTTCCGGAATTTCCGCTTCCGTAATTTCTGATATCAATATGGTTCATTTTTCCATACAGATACCCTGTCTGGAACAGGCCGAACACATATCCTACTGCAAGACATAAGATTCTTGACATCATTTATTCTTTCTCCTTCCGCTCGCGGATGATGAATTTCAAGGAGGTTCCGCGGAAACCAAAGGCCTCTCTGATCTTGTTTTCCAGGTATCTGGTATAGGAAAAGTGCATCAGCTCTTTGTCGTTTACAAACACCACAAAGGTGGGCGGCTTCACGGCCACCTGGGTCACGTAGTAAATCTTTAAGCGCTTTCCCTTGTCGGACGGCGGCTGCTGCATGGCCACGGCCTCTGTGACGATCTCGTTTAAGACACCTGTGGCAATCCGCAGGTTCTGATTTTCCCTGACCATGTCAATCAATTCAAACAGTTTTCCCATTCTCTGGCCCGTAAGCGCCGATACGAACACATACTCCGCATAGGGCATGTAGGACAGGGTGTCTTTTAACTTCTTTGTATATTCGTAGATGGTCTTATCGTTCTTTTCAATGGCATCCCATTTGTTGACCACAACGATGATGCCCTTTCCTCTGTCATGGGCGATTCCGGCGATTTTTGCATCCTGCTCCGTGACTCCCTCAGAGGCGTCAATGACCATGAGAACCACATCGGCCCGCTCCACCGCTGTCACGGTGCGGATGATGCTGTAACGCTCGATGTCTTCCTTTACCTTGCTCTTTCTCCGCAGGCCTGCCGTATCAATGAAAATGTATTCGGTTCCGTTATGGACGATTTCCGTATCCACGGCGTCTCTGGTGGTTCCGGCAATATCCGAAACGATCACACGGTTTTCGCCCAAAAGCTTATTGATAATGGACGATTTTCCCACATTGGGTTTTCCCACAATGGCGATTCTAGGCCGGTCATCCTCCTCATCTCCGTACTGCTCCTGGCTGAAATGTTTGGTCACTTCGTCAAGAAGCTCACCAAGTCCCAGTCTGGAAGCTGCGGAAACGGCAATGGGATCCCCGATTCCCAGGTTATAGAATTCATAAATATCGTTTCCGAATTTTGCCATGCTGTCCACTTTATTGACCGCAAGGACCACAGGCTTTCTGGATTTTCTCAGCATATCGGCCACTTTGGAATCCGCATCCACCAGTCCCTGTCTCACATCCACAATGAAAATAATCACATCGGCGGTGTCAATGGCAATCTGGGCCTGCTCGCGCATCTGGGAAAGAATAATATCCCCGGAATCCGGCTCAATGCCGCCTGTATCAATTAAGGTAAAGGTATGGCTTAACCAGGTGCAGTCTGCGTAGATTCTGTCGCGGGTCACACCGGGGGTATCCTTTACAATGGAAATGGCACTGCCGGCCAGCACATTAAAAAGCGTGGACTTTCCCACATTGGGACGGCCGACAATGGCAACTACTGGTTTACTCATATTTTCTCCTCACTTCTTTTAAAGAACCTCTCCGTCTTCTGAAAGGTCCCGGTCTTTCATGGAAAGCTCATAGGCGCCGTGTTCTGCCGTCTGGGCTTTGGCAGCTTCCGGGTCCAAAACGGCATCCACAAAATCATATCCGCTTGATTTTACTATATTTATGGGAATCTGTAAAGCGGCTTCTGCCTGTGCTTTTGTCACATCATCCAGGAAAATTTCTTCTCCGCTCTTAAACATGGCGGCCGGAAGAAGGAGCCGCTCTCCCAGAGACTTTCCCTTAAGCTGTGCAATTAAATCCTGCCCTGTAATGAGTCCCGCCACGGTGATCATTTCACCGAAAAAGTCATTGCGGATGGGATACAGGTGCACCTTTCTTCCCGGATATACGGCATGGAGTGTTTCCAGGAGCCGTTTGATATAGGGATAGGGGAGATACCCTGTGGCCATGGAAATCTCTTCGGCCTTTTTATCGTCCTCTTTCCCGTCCAAGGCATCCATCACTTCCTCATAGAGAAGCCGCAGCATTCCCACACCGTTTTCCAGTTGGATATAGCCGTCGTAGCGCCCCTCTTCGGGAAGCTCCCGCTCCGCTAAAATATACCACTCGTCACTGGCGTGGATGAAATGAATCTGATGCTCTTTATAAATCTTTTTCTGCCAGCGCTCAATGGTGTCGATGACCTCACAGGCATCTTCTTTCGTAAAGGGCTCCAAAGGATACAGCCCGTCCCTGAACTTTGAAAGTCCCACAGGCACCACAGAAACGCTCTGCATACAGGGGGCGTAGGCCGCAAGCTTTTCGATGGTGAATTCCAGTTCTTTCCCGTCGTTGACTCCCTTGCACAAAACAATCTGGCCGTTCATCTCTGTTCCGGCCGCATAGAGACGGTCAATTTTCTTTAAGGCATCTCCGGCAAACCTGTTATTTAACATCTTACAGCGGAGTTCTGGATTCATGGTCTGTACGGAGATATTGATGGGCGCCAAGTGAAACCGGATAATCCGGTCTATGTCCTTGTCGCTCATGTTGGTAAGCGTAATGTAATTTCCCTGTAAAAACGACAGTCTGGAATCATCATCTTTAAAATACAGGGTATCCCGCATCCCCGGCGGCATCTGGTCAATAAAGCAGAAAATACATTTGTTGCGGCAGGAGCGGTAGTCGCTCATGAGACCGTTTTCAAAGGTGAGTCCCAAATCCTCGCCGCCGCTTTCAATTTCAAGCTCCCATTCTTCCCCATTGGCTTTTCTGACCACCATTATAAAGGATTCGCTGTCCGTCATATAGTCATAATCGAAAATATCTTCTATCTCTTCTCCGTCTATGGTAAGAAGAATATCACCCGGCTCCAGCTCCAGCTCTTCTCCGATAGACCCCGGCGCCACTGCTGTGATTTTATGTCCTTTATTTTTCACATTTATTCCTTTCCTTGCCTGAACTGCTATCATAATACCAATGTTCGCCGGATTTGTAAAGAAATGATGTTCTTTTTTCAGAAATCCCATTCTCGGTATTGACGAAAAACACCGAAAAATGGTATAAACAATACGAAAGAACCGAATAATGTATAGATAGCGGAGGAGTCTTTGACATGTCAAATCAGTACGTTTTCAACGACCGGCTTCCCATTGCGCCTTTAAAGATCGCTGCTCTGGAAAGCTGCCATGACCTTGCCACAAAGGTCAATGACCATATTGTGAATTTCCGTCGCAATGACGCGGAGGAGCTGAAACGCAGACAGCAGAATCTTCAGTACAGGGGTTACGATGTGGATTCTTATCTTCTGGACTGCGCCTGCCCGCGGTTTGGAAGCGGAGAAGCCAAAGGTGTAGTGAGAGAATCAGTACGCGGTACCGATATTTTTGCCATGGTAGATGTGACCAATCATTCTCTGACCTACAAAATGTCCGGATATATCAACCATATGTCTCCGGATGACCATTATCAGGATTTAAAGCGCATCATCGGCGCTTGTGCTTCCACAGCACACAGAATCAACGTGATTATGCCGTTCCTCTATGAGAGCCGCCAGCATAAGAGAACCAACCGCGAGTCCCTGGACTGCGCTATGGCACTGGAAGAGCTGGTTTCCATGGGAGTTTCCAACATTATCACCTTCGACGCCCATGATCCCCGGGTACAGAACGCCATTCCCTTATCCGGACTGGACAACTTCATGCCCACCTATCAGTTCGTGAAAGCACTTTTCAAGCATGATAAGACCTTAAAAATTGACAAGGATCATTTAATGGTAATCAGCCCCGACGAGGGAGCCATGAACCGTGCCGTATATCTGGCCAACAACCTGGGCGTGGATATGGGTATGTTCTATAAGAGACGTGATTACTCCAAGGTCATCAACGGAAGAAACCCCATCGTAGCCCATGAGTTCCTTGGAAGCTCCGTGGAAGGTAAGACCGTTCTGATTATCGACGATATGATCGCATCCGGCGAGAGTATGCTGGATACCGCCAAGGAGTTAAAGAACAGAAAGGCCGCCAAGGTAGCCGTATGCTGTACCTTCGGACTTTTCACCAACGGCTTTGAGAAATTCGATGAATTCTACAACAAGGGCTACATCGACAGCGTGGTTACCACTAACTTAAACTACCGTTCTCCGGAGCTGTTTAACAGAGAGTGGTATGTGGAGGCAGATATGAGTAAGTATATTGCCGCCATCATCAACTCCTTAAACCACGACGCTTCCATCGGCAATGTTTTATCGCCCACAGAGAAGATTCAGAAGTTAATTAAAAAATACAATGCAGGCGGATACGATTATTACCAGAAACTTGGTTGATCCGCCGGTTCCCGTTTGCAAGGCCAACCCGAATCCGTAAACTATAATGCCCGCATGAACCCCGATATTCTGGGCTCGTGCGGGCAATTGTATTATAGTAACTGAACAGACATGTATGGAACAACCTATGATGTGAGATATCAGCATTTTTATACGATTATTCTATTAAGTACCGCTTTTTAATTTTTCTTATCCATATTTTACTATTCTAATTCTAGCGTGTATTGTCGCCGCCATTAACTACACGAAGGCTATAATTTCCATTTCCATGCAAATTGTACCAATGTTCAATAAAATGAGCTCCTGATGGATCTGCGAACCATGCCTGGTAAATGATTCTGTAATTTCCGGGCTCATCCATCCAACAAGAATCTATGTTTGTGTCTGTAAGTAAGCCGTAAGCACTTATGGATCTCGCACGGAAAACTTCAGTAGCCCAATCTTCTACGGAATATTGGGATGCATTCACAGTATATTTAACTCTGGTAGTCAATTCCCCAACAGTATATTGCGAAGGCCCAACAGAAGATGTTTTAGTAGAGGTGTATATCCATTCCCCATTTGCGCCGAATGGGCTTATGGGAGAAGTATAAGAACTATAATAAGTAGCCGGAACATTTTCATCAACCCATTTAGAGCGTTCCTCAAGAGTCATTGTGCGTGGATCATATTCATCTAGAGTTACATGGCGTGTGCTAGCGAAACTTATAGAATGCATTATAAAAGCAAAAATCATGGTTAATATAGTAATTTTCTTCATCCTTTTCATACATATCTCCCTTCTGCCTCCATTCAGATGGAGACTTAAAAATAATGAAAGCCTTGTGGTTACTCTCATGTAGTAAATTATAAATATCGTCCATTTATTTAGTGTTCCAGATGTCGGCTATAATCGTCCAGTTACTTTTATAAAATGGGGCGCGAAACTATTCCAATATTGACTTTAAAGTTCATATCCAACAATATGCCCGTTGATGAGCAATTGATAAAATTGGCGAACATTAACATCATGCAAATTATTTTTGATAGATTTTAATATAGTTTTGCTTCTTTATTGTAATTTATTTAGATATATGATATAATATTTTCAGAAAAAAAAGTCAAGATGAATATTGAAAAAGGAGAAATTTAAAAAAATGAAAAAAATATTATTTACATTAATCCCTTTCCTATTTCTTATGAGCTGTGCCTCTGCCCTCTCACAAAATCAGACAGACCATGTACCCGCCATGGAAGAGCTTTCTGAATTTTCCGCTTTTCATTCCAAAGAGGAGTATGAGAATGAACTGCTTAGAATTAAAAATATAATAGATGCCGCAGCCTATGAGGAAATTTGCGGAATCTATGAGGAAAGCCTAAATGAATGGGTGGCGGCGCAAGAGGAGTTAAAAATTGACCGCACGGAAATTACATTTTCCAGGGACGCATTGTTAATGGATGAACAGACCGGAAAACGTCTGTATAATAATTTTTTCGTGGAAGTTGACATTTATCTTAAAAAGGACGTGGAGCTTTTGATGAGCGAAGAGATGGACAGTCTTTTCCGTCAGATACAGGAAGCTTTAAACAAAACTCCGTATGGACGGTTCACACTCAATACCTTAACGGTTGTCTGCCATGGAAGCTATGCTGGAATCACTGATCTAACCGATTTCAGGACTTCCTCCTATGCGATTTCAGATCTCAACTTTCAACCGGTGCTTGACGAAGAAGAATCTGAGATGCAGACGCAGGTTTATGAGTATTTGCAGGAATTTAACCATGAGGTATTTGAGGATGACCTGTATGGAAGCTTTAATGTATCGCTGAGACATTTTGGTATTGAGGAAGAATCTCAAAGATTCTATATGGAGATTCCCATATACTCGGCGCCCTTTGACATGGACGAAGAAAGCTTTAAGGAAGATCTGAATAACCAGATCGAAAAACTATATCAATTAATTATAACGAAAGACAGCTTTGTAAACTATTTAAAGGAAAAAAATGTCACAACTATGACGATTTCCCTGTATGTTCCCTGGGACAGGGAGGCAACGGATTCTTATAGGATTTATGATTTTGACCTATAAAAACAGTGGAGAAAAGGCGGCCGGGAAATGCCAGTTTTCGCATTTCCCGGCTATCGCTTTCTAAGCGGATTTCAGATTTTCCAGAACTTCTTTTATCCGATTCATACTGATTTCCAGTGACAACACCCGGATTTTCAGTAACCATAGTATAGCATTCGACAGAAATCGGGTCAATACAACTTTCAGTTGCATAACTGGCGGCGAACCAGGTTCCTAAGCTTTCAGATATTTTTCAAACCAGTTCATCATCTCTTCCATTCTCCGCACCCGGTGTCTGGGTTTTCCGGAGCGGGACAGTTCGTGGTTTTCACCGTGGAACAGGCACATTCTGGCCTCCACGCCGAAATATTTCAGTGCTGAGAACATCTGGAGGGCATCGCCCATGTAGCAGCGGTAGTCCTCGTCCGACTGGATGAAGAGCGTGGGAGTTTTTGCTTTATTTGCGTATTTTAACGGAGAGCAAATCCACATCCGTTCCGGATTGGTCCAGGGATCTCCGGCGGTTTCCTGTAAGTCGAAGGAATAGCCGATATCGGCAGTCATGCTGAGAGAAATCCAGTTGGAAATACTCCTCTGGGATACGGCTGCCGCAAAGCGGTCCGTATTTCCCACGGCCCAGTTGGCCATGAAGCCGCCATAGCTTCCGCCCATGATTCCAAGACGTTTTTCATCCATCTGCGGATACCGTTTCAGCACCTCGTCCGTAAAAGCCAGGCAGTTTTCAAAGTCAACGGTGCCGTACCGCCCCGCCAGGTCTGCAAAAGCATTGCCCCGTCCGTCGCTTCCCACCGGGTTTGTGAAGAAGACAAAATACCCGGCGTTGGCAAACACCTGGCTTTCATGGAAAAATACAGGCCCGAAGGTGGCCCGCGGGCCGCCGTGAACCGTCAAGATTCCCGGATATTTCTTTTCCGGGTCAAAACCGGCCGGCTTCATCACATAGCCGTCCAGCTCCACATCCTTATAGGTGAATGTGAATTCCTCCACCGGGCAGACGGCTCTCTCCCTCAAAAGTTCATCGTTAAAGGAGGTAAGCTTTCTTTCCTCCGTCCCGTCATAGCAGTAGAGCTCTGTTAATCCCATGTCCCGGATGGCACTGTAATAGAGGATTCCATGGTTTACATCCAGGGTATGTACGCTTCCCTGCCTGTCCACCAGCGTCTCAAGGGTTCCGTTTTCATCAAAGGAGCGGATGACGCTCTGCTTTCTTAAGGTGGAAATAAAATAAATCCTGTCTTCATCATGGACGATTCCCGCACCGTCTGCAAATTTGCAGTCACTGCAGATGGAATTGTGGACGCTGGCATCGTATTTTACTACCTCTTTCATGGCCCCGTTCTCCATCACATAGAGATTGGGATTTTCATTGAGTCCATAGGTCTTCATATCCGAAGCCAGAATCATAACCTTTCCTTTTAACACACAGGCATAGTCAATCCGCATGGTATCCTGTTCCAGCAGAGTCTTTCTGGTTTCTTCCAAAAGGCTGTACTGGTAAAGGCCCGGCATCCGGCTCTTGATATCCATATAGCGGTTTCCTGTAAAGAGCACCTGTCCGTCCTCCACCCAGAAATCCTCCACGGTCTCATAGTCCTGTGTAATGATTTTAAGATCGCCGTTGTTTCTGTCGTAAACAGCCAGCCGGTTTCTCTTTTTGTTCACAACACCCTGGCCGTTGGCCCAGAACGGAAGCTCATCGAAAACCTCATAATCCTTTTCTTCCTTCCATTCCTTCAAGGCCTTCTTTCTGGCCTCCTCTCCCATTCCGGCCAGATCCGGCTTGGAATAATCGTATTTAAGGCTCATGACCAGTCTGTGTCCTGCTGCCTTTGTCTTTGTCACCGTAAACGGCACTGCAAAAGCAAACTGCGCCTCGCCTCCATAGATGTTGATGGTATAAAAGCAGGTCCAGTCCTCCCCGTTTTTTATGCGGTCCGCATATTCCTTTTCCCTGTTGGAGGAAAACAGAATGGTCTCCTCGTCCAGCCAAAGAAAGGCCCGCTCCCTGTTCCCGTTTGTAAGTTTTCTGCACTGACCGGATGGAAGCTCCATCACCCACAGGCAGGAATCATAGCAGTTATCGGTTCCGTTGGCATGGACCACAGCAAAGGCCCCATGGGTTCCGTCTGGCGATGTCACCATTCCGGTCGGATAATGGTAATTCATAAAATCCCTGATATCAATGTTCTTCATTGTAAACCGCTCCCCTCTTTGTCCCTTATTCTTCCATCTTCTCCAGGAACTTTTTAAATTCCTCTTTTGCTCTCTCGATCTCCCCGTTGTCATAGGAGTTTAAAGCCTTTTCAAATTTCCGGATGGCCGCCTCGGCGAAAAACCTGTCATCGCCGATGCTCTCCTCATAAATTCGCTCTCCTCTGAGCAGCAGATACTTGTTTTCCTCCCTGTCCCTGGGATGAATCTTTAAGTAGGACAGGGTTTTTAACCGTTCCTCGATTTCCTCCTGGGTCATGTCCACATCCCGGCCCAGGAAGACCTTTTTCATGACTTTCTGGGTGGAAACCACCTTCACTTCCACCTCCAAAATGGAGTTGATGTCATAGGTGTAGGTCACGTCCACCGACTCCTCTCCGGCTTTTGCGGGAGGAATGTCGATCAAAAGCTCCCCCAGGGACAGATTATTGGCCGCAAACCGACTCTCCCCCTGGAGCACATTGACACGGATTTTTTTCTGGTTGTCCCGGACCGTGTAAAGCCGCTCTGTGCGGCTGGCCGGAATCACCGTATTTCTGTCGATGATGGGGCAGAACACGCCGTCCTCAAAGCGGTTGTTTTCCCATTCCCGCACCACCTCCGTGCCGAGGGTAAAGGGACAAACGTCCGTTAAGATCACCTCTTTGATGGCGTCCTTTCTCTCCTTCATGGCTCCCTGGATGGCGGCGCCCAGGGCCACGGCCTCATCCGGATTGATATCGATATCCGGCAGCATTTTAAACAGCTTGCTGACGAAGCGGCGGATCACCGGACTCTTGGTGGCGCCGCCCACCAAAACCACCTTATCGATGTCAGAAAGACGGATATGGGCATCGGAAAGACTCCGCTTTACGGGCTTTCGGATCCGCTCCAAAAGCTCTGCACAGGCCTCCTCATATTTGGGAAGCTCCACATCCATCTCATAAAGCTTTTCTCCCACCTTGCAGCGCATTTTAGACACCCGGCTTTCAGAAAAGCCCAGCTTGCAGAGATCGGCCTGTTTGTGGATATGGCGCAGGGTTTTCTCGTCCATGGACAGACGGTCCAGCTCCGTAAATTTATCAAAAAACATGGTTTCCAGCACGGCCGTGAAATCTTCTCCGCCAAGGAAATTATCTCCTGCCACGGCCCGCACCTCTAAAATTGTATCGAAAAGCTCCAGAATGGACACATCAAAGGTTCCGCCTCCCAGGTCAAACACCAGGAATCTGGCCCTGTCCTTTTTCTGATACAGGCCATAGGCGATGGCAGCGGCCGTGGGCTCGCTGATGATGCGCTCCACCGTAAGCCCGGCCAGCTCTCCGGCCCGCTTGGTGGCACGTCTTCTGGCATCGTCAAAATAGGCCGGGACACTGATGACCGCTTCCGTCACCTCTTCCCCGAGAAAGGCCTCGGCGTCCTCCTTTAATGCCCGCAGAACCAGTGCGGAAAGCTCCTCCGCCAGAAAAGTCTTATGGAGCAGCTTAAACTGCTTTTTGCTTCCCATGTCACGCTTAAAGACGCTGGCAGCGCTGTCCGGATACAGAAGCATCCGCTCTCTGGCCAGCTCCCCCACGTAAACCTGTTCCTCCTCGTCGATGCTGACCACCGACGGCGTTAAGTTTTTCCCGAGCCGGTTGGGGATAATCTTCGGCCCGTCCTCTGTAAAATATGCCACCAGACTGTTGGTGGTTCCCAAATCAATTCCTACAATCATGTTTATCTCCTGGTTTTTTTCTCCATTTCTTTTATGGAAACCCTTAATTTAATGCTGTGATCATTCAGTTTACAGCCCTCCCGGAAACACTCCAGCGCCTTCTCGTAATCTCCGACGGCTTCATAGTAATATCCTAAAAACAGCCAGCTCTCATAGCAGCCCGGACGGCGGCACTGTCTGCATCTGGTACAGGCTCTCATGTCCTCAAACATCCGGAGGCCTTTTTCGGTCTCTCCCAAAGCCACGTAAATCCAGCCATGACGCATCAGTCTGGCAGGACGGTATTCTCCATAATTTAAATAGTCTTCTTCCGTGGCCCATTTGGACTTTTTAAAATGTTCCAGAGATTCCTGGGCGTGAATCTTTGCCTCTTTTTTATCTCCCATCCGGAAATACAGCTCTGCTAACTCCCATTCGATTTCATGGAGCTCTTTTTCCCTGTCTTCCACCCGCAGGGCCTTTTTGAACATGATGGCTGCCATTTTGTAGTTACGCTCATAGTCCATGTAAAAGTTTGCCAGGGTCTGGTAGCGGTCTGACCGTACGGCATTGTTTTTTGCCGCCCGGATTCCCTCCTGCAGTATACCGACAGCCTCTTTTCTCTTTCCCTGAAGGAAATATACATCGGAGACGTTATCATAGTAATCATCGTCACCGGGCACCATTTCCAGGTATTCCAGCGCTTTGCCATACTGGCCCAGATAGGTGTAAAGAAGTCCGATTTCCACCCGGAAGGAATCCCGGTCAGGGAACATCTCCAAATCCTTTTCGTAACACTCAATGGCCTTTTGATACTCTCCCATGCCCTCGTAGCAGTCCGCCATATTGCTGTACGGAAGGACGCTCTTTGAGCCATTTTCCATACACCTTACGGCCTCCTCAAGGCACTGGATGGCTGTTTCAAACTGGCCCATATACTTATAGCAGCAGCCCATATTGTTGTTGGAGGCCCAGTCATTGGGCTCATATTCCAGGGCCTTTTTAAAGTCACGGATGGCCGGTTCAAAATCAAAGGCAGCCATGTAAAGGCGTCCCCGCTCCACCAGGTAATAGCAGTTTTCCCTGGCCGCGATCTGACGGTTCAAATAGTCTAAGGCCGTTTCAAAATCCTGCTTTTTGAAATGGGCCGTGTACCTGGCTTTATAGTAATTGGCCAGACGCTCGCAGGCATCCCGGTAGCCCTCTTTTAATTCCAGGGTCTTTTCAAAATCCTCTTTGGCAAGCTGGTTCATGTCCAGGGCCTCATAGCAGACACCCCTGTTATAGTAGACGGAAGGAGAATCCGCGTAGTCCTCCTCGGCCGTTGTGTATTCCTTGATGGCCTTCTTATATTCTTTTTTGTCCAGATAAATATGACCGTTGATCAAGTGGTACTGCATCCGGTCAGGATTCTGGTTTATGGCAATGGCCAGGTGTTCCTGGGCCGTGTCATAGTCATTATTGTCCCAGTGAAGAAGGGCAATCTCAAACTCCACCTCGGACTTGTCCTCAATATCGGTTTCCCCTATTTCCTCCTGAAGCTCTTTTAAAATGGCAAAGGGGCGCTCCCGTTCTTCCTTACTGCCTGCCAGGTTTCTTAAGATTTTTGCCTCGTACAGCTTCATATTGGGCGAAAAATCCACCTGGTTCTCCCTGGCCCTGTCCATGACGCCCTTGGCATCTTCAAACTGGTCATAGAAAAAGAACACCTCTGCCGCCAGAAGATATGGCTTATAGTATCCGTTATAGATTCCGATGGCGTTATAGTAATCGTCCACCACCTGCTGGCCCTTTCTCAGCTCAAAGGCCGCTTCCTGGCGCTGGAGATAGGACGGATAATACTGGGAATCCTCCGAAAGAATCTGGTCACAGATATCGATACACGGTTCATACTTTTTATCGGCAAACAGAATCTGCGCCTTGTACTGCATGCTGGAAATCCGGTCACTGGCATCTTTCGCAGCCTGGATGGCAGAATCCACATAGGAAAGAGCCTGTTCAAACTCCTTCAATTCCAGGTAACATCCGCTTATGATATATCTGGCCTGGAACTCCCTGGAACGGCGCTTTTTATTTTCCTCCGTACCGTCGTCCGGGGTCTCTAAAATCAGCTCCAGCCATCTTTTTAAATGGGGCAGAGCTCTCTCATACTGTTCATCCTTATAAAGAAGCCGTCCAAACAGGTTCACATAGGAATACTCTTCGCCTGCGGTGGAATCCTCCGGCTCCAGGAGGGCGATGGCATCCTTTACCTGGTCGTTCTGGAACAGACACCAGCCAAGATCGGTCAAATCCTCCATCCGGTCCTTCTCCGTTTCGTATTCCCCGGAAAGTTTTTTCTCATACTGGGCAATTAAAGCCTCATTGGCCGTCTTCATATAGCCGAGAATGGTTTCATCCTCACCGTTTTTATTGAGGAGCTCGATCATCAGGTCCTTGGCATCCCCATACTTTTCTTCATGGAGCAGATACCTGATCTTTCCTGTTTTGGCCATGTAATGGTCCGGCACATCCGATAGAATTCTCTCCCAGACGGCATTTGCTCCCTCCAGGTCCCCTCCGGCCCATTTGGCTTCACCGCAGTAGATCAGGACATAGTAGTTCTCTCCGTATTCCTCTTCCAGACGCCCGGCCAAGGCAAGGGCCTCATCCAGTCTCTTTTCTTCCATGAAAATACGCAGACGTTCCGTGTCCTCAAAGGGATGGTAGAGTCCAAAGGCCTTTAAATCCGAAAGGGCCGCCTCTGCTCCCTCAAACTGGCGCCTGTCAAGCTGGCGTTTTACATTCAGATAATTTCTTATGTAGGCATCCACATCTGCCTTTTTCCGGTCCAGAACCCGAAACAGGCTGTAATCGATGAATTCCTTATTTTCCATATAATAGATGATATAGTCCAGGAAATCCACTGGAAACTTCTGGCTTAAGACTTCCCGGTCCGCACGAATCTGAAAGGTATCGTCGATCAGCCTGAAAATCTCCTGGGGCAGATTTATGTGGTCCATCAGATAGGCCAAAAGGGCTTCCCTGGTCTCCAGAGAGGTATCCAAATCCTCGCAGAGGGGATCGGAAAGCAGCTCCTCCCATTCTTCCCTGTCACATCTTGTATCGATGTCCTCATAGACCTGGGCCACCCGGTCCACCCAGAGATCTGTTTCTGTCTTTTCCTTTTCTTCCCCCTCTTCCACCTTTCTGGAAAGGGCCACGGCCTCCTCATAGGCCTCTCTCAGACGTTTAAACCCCTCGGGATCATCCTCGGGATTGGTCTTCTTTAACAGATTCATATAAGCCATTTTAATGGCCTGCTCATCTTTTGTTTCCTCGATTCCAAGGATATGAAATACCATCTGTTTTTCCATTTAATTTCCTCCCGTCGTCTGAAGTACGGCTTCAATATTTTTCTTTATCTTATTGGAGAGGCTGGCATATAAAATCAGTTCGTCCTCCTCAAATCCGGAAAATTTGGCTTTTTCATAGTCGCTCTGGGCGGCGGCCAGATCGGAGAGAATGGGCTCCGCTTTGGAAAGCAGGGTGATGTTTACCTGCTCTTCCACCTTAATAATTTCCCGCATTCCCAGCTTCTGCAGTGCAATCACGATGCGGCTGCGGGACATGTTGGTGACATCAGAAAGTCCCTTCAGGGATTTCACCCGCGGCCTCTGGCTCAAATATAAAAGCAGGCTGATTTCCGGCAGGGCCAGATCGTATTTGATGGCCACCGGTTCCAGATAATGGGACAAAAGCTTTCTGTCCCGGTAGGCATCCATGAGAATTCCTTCACTTTCCAGCGCCTCCCGGTTTACGGTGCTCCTCTCATCTCCCAGCTTTTTGGAGCCCGGGAAAATGGACAGGGGAACGATTCCGTCTCCGGCCGCATCCACTAAAAAGCGGTAAACGGACAGCCTGTTTTTCTCGTAATCTTCTTCTGTCAGCACGGATTTGTAGAAATCATGGTAATAAGAAAACACCATGCTTTTCATTTTTATGGTCTTTGTTAAGCTTAAGCCCTGGCTTGCCAGGGAACCCTTTGTCTTCACATAATAGTAAACGGGAATATGGAGGGCGTAGATGGTTTTTGCATGGCGGATATATTCCAGATTGAACATGAAATCCTCACACCAGCTTATGGACTTATCCATCCTGAGTTTCTTTTCCTCCACCAGAGCCCGGCGAAACAGCTTGTTCCATAAAACTCCGTAATAAAAGTCTGCCGGCTTTTCCATCATAAATCCGGCAAATTCCTCCCGGGTGAGAAGTCCCCCCGGTTCAATATCCCCCTTATGGGAAACCCGGTCTCCCACCACCCGGTAGAAGTCGGAAATCACCATATCGCAGTGATTTTCCTCGGCGGCCCGGACCATGAGGTTTGTGGCATCGGGGCTTAGCCAGTCGTCGCTGTCCAAAAACTGGAGATAGGTTCCGGAGGCCTTGTCAAGGGCCAGATTTCTCGTGTCGGAAACCCCTGTATTTTCTTTATGGATTGCACAGACCCTTGGGTCCTTTTTTGCATATTCATCACAAATCAAGCCGCTGGAATCGGTGCTTCCATCGTCCACCAGCAGCAGTTCAAATTCCCTATATGCCTGATTCAACACGCTGTCCACACAGCGTCTTATGGTTTTTTCCGCATTGTATACTGGAATGATGATACTGACCATTGGATTCATAACTTCCATTCTCCTTCACAACACACTAGGTTAAGTATACACAAAAGCACTTCCTTCTGTCAATATGACAGACGATTTCTCCCGATTCCCTTTTGTCCGGTCCCCCATCTCCCCCAAAACCAGCCATGCAATCCCTGCATCACTATTATGTAAGAATCAGAAAAAAGCAAAACAAAAAAGCGTACAGCCCTTGTAGCTACACGCTTTTCGCTCTTCTATCCAATTAAAGAATCAAGCTCCCGGGGGGACTCGGACCCCCGACCCACGCATTACGAATGCGTTGCTCTACCAACTGAGCCACGGAAGCACTTAGTAAAAATGCTGCTGCATCATACCATGCAGCAGCAAGTGACCTGTCCGGGAATCGAACCCGGGTTTACGCCGTGAGAGGGCGTCGTCTTGACCGCTTGACCAACAGGCCTTGAGGCATCGAGGCGACAAGATTCGAACTTGCGACCTCTGCGTCCCGAACGCAGCGCTCTACCAAACTGAGCCACGCCTCGATTACGTTTGGTAGTATAATATAAAAAGCAAAAAATGTCAATGGTATTTTTCAATTTTTTTAATACAATTTAATAAATTTACCAGGCGCCTGGTTTTCACCCCAGGCGCCCTTTTTCTTTCCTTACTGCTCCACAGCAGAGAAGCCCAGATCATCTAAAATCTCAACGGTTTTCTTCTCGCAGTTTGCACAGCCCTCGATGGTGACGGTCTTGGTTGCCAGGTCCACCTTATGCTCGATGGAAGCGGCCTCCAGGGCCTTATGGATTCTTGCTACGCAGCCTTCACACATCATTTCTTCGCACTTATACGTTTTCATGGTTTGTTCTCCTTTACATCATTTTTTTGATGGTCTCGCAGAGCTCTGCGATGGCCTCATCTTCCTTGCCGTTTTTAATATCCTCCACCACACAGGATTTGATGTGGTTGGACAATAACACCTTGCAGAAGCCGTTCAATGCCGACTGGATTGCCGATACCTGTACCAGAATGTCCGTACAGTACCGTTCCTCCTGTACCATGGCTTTAATCCCCCGCACCTGGCCTTCGATGCGGTTCAAACGGTTCATCAGGTCCTTTTCTTCTTTGGGATCACGGTGTTTATGCCTGCACTGGCATTCGTCTCCCATACTGTTTTGTTCCATCTTTTTATCTTCCAACTTCCGTTTTCCTCCTCATCCAGATTCCGGCCAGCCCGTTGTCCTGAGGCTGCAACGGTTCCATGCTTTCACAGTTACCTAAAGTTTCAGCTTTCTGAGCCTTAAGGCGTTGCTTACCACGCACACGGAGCTCAAAGACATGGCAAATCCGCCGATCATGGGGCTCAATAACGGTCCCCCAAACAAATGGAGCACTCCGGCCGCCACGGGGATTCCCAGCGAATTGTAGAAAAAGGCCCAGAACAGGTTCTGCTTTACATTCCGGATTGTGGCACGGCTTAATTTGATGGCCCTGCACACATCCATAAGATCGGACTTCATTAACACCATATCCCCGGACTCCAGGGCAATATCGCTTCCGGAGCCGATGGCCGTACCCAGGTCCGCCTGAATCAGGGCCGGGGCATCGTTGATGCCGTCTCCCACCATCATAACAGTTTTTCCCTTTGACTGCAAGTCGGAAATCACGTTCATCTTCTGGTCCGGCAGCACATCGGCGATCACATGATCCAGATGTGCCTGCTGCCCGATGTATTCGGCAGTCCTCTTATTGTCGCCTGTCAGCATGTAGACATCCAGTCCCAGCCTCTTTAACTCGTCAATGGCTGCAATGCTGGTCTCCTTTATGGTATCGGCCACGCCAATGATTCCTGCGGCCTTTTTATCTGCCAGAACAAACATGGGCGTCTTACCCTGGGCGCTCATTTTCTCAGCCGCTTCAAAATATGGCTCAAAGGCCTCCGTTCCGCCCTGGCTTTCCAACAGGCGGCGGTTTCCGATGGCGACGGTTTTTCCCTCCAGCACGGCGGTGATTCCCTGCCCGGTCACACTTTCAAAACCTCCGGTGGGAAGTTCATATAAATCCAGGTCCTTTTCACCGGCACACTCCACAATGGCCGCTCCAAGGGGGTGCTCCGATGCCTTTTCACAGCTTGCCGCAATCTTTAAAAGTTCGTCTTCCGTCATGTCCTTGGCAGGGAGAATGTCTGTCACCTTAGGTTTTCCTTCGGTGATGGTTCCTGTCTTATCAAACACAACCGTATCCACCTTCTGGCCAATTTCCAGGGCCTCGCCGCTCTTAATGAGAATTCCATGTCCGGCGCCCACTCCGGTTCCCACCATGATGGCTGTGGGTGTGGCCAGTCCCAGAGCGCATGGGCAGGCAATCACCAGGACAGATACAAAAATCGTAAGCACAAAGGAAATATCCTGACCGCCCACAATCCACCATAACAGGGCTGCCACGGCGGCGATGGTCATGACCGTGGGAACGAAGATTCCGGCCACCCGGTCCGCCAGCTTGGAGATGGGGGCCTTTTTGCCCTGGGCATCCTCCATCATACGGACGATCTTGGAAAGGGTGGTGTCCTGTCCCACTCTTGTGACTTTAATTTCCATGGCTCCGTTGTAGTTGACGCTTCCTCCGATCAGTTCATCCCCGGGACCCTTTTCCACGGGAATGCTCTCTCCGGTCAGCATGGACTCGTCCACGCTGCTGCTTCCTTCCACCACAATACCATCCAGGGGTACCCGGCTGCCGGGCTTAATGAGAATGTGCTGGCCCGCAGCCACGGTGTCGGTGGCCACCTCATGTTCCGTGCCGTTTTCCAAAAGAATGGCCGTATCCGGCGCCAGCTCCATGAGTTTTCGGATGGCCTCGGAGGTCTTTCCCTTGCTGCGGCCCTCCATGTATTTTCCAACCATAACCAAAGTCACCACAACGGCGGCCGACTCATAGTAGAGCTCATGGGCTGCCATAGGATTGGAAAATACCTGCACGGTCTTTACAAGGCTGTACAGGAATGCGCTTCCCGTACCTACGGCCACCAGGGAATCCATGTTGGGATTTCCCTTCACAAGGGCCTTTAAACCTCCGGTGTAAAACTTCTGTCCTGCAATGAGAACGGGAATAGTTAAGAACAATTGAATCAGTGTAAAATTCACGGGATTTTCGTGCATATCGATGATGGAGGGCAGGGGAAGGCCGCCGGGCACCATATGACCCATGGCAATATATAAAAGGGGAACCGCAAAGCAGATGGCGACCACCAGCCTGTGGAAGCTCTTTTTTAAGTTCTCCTCCTGTTTGGCAAACAACTCTTCCTCTTCCTTCTTCACATCACGCTCCGGCGCCGCCAGAATTGCCTTGAATCCGGCCCGCTCCACCTTTTCCTCGATCATGGTCTGGGTGACTTTAGCTTCGTCATAGGTGATGGTCATTTTCGCCGTGGTCAGGTTGACGCTGCTGTTTTCCACGCCCTCGATTTTTCTTGTAACACGCTCCACCGCACTGGAGCAGGCGGCGCATGACATACCTTCAATGTTATATACTTCTGTCTTCATGCCGTTTCGTCCCTTCTATACCCATACCAGGTATATCTATATAATAGCATGGTTTTCCTGTTTGTCAAGGGCTTATGGAAAAAACCCGGTATTTTCCAAAGGAAGGAAAATACCGGACCCTGTAATTATAATTATTTACGGGATCCAAGCTCCGTCAGCTCCCACATGATCCCCGTCCGGAGTCGTTGTATCTGCGGCCATCGCTCCCAGAGGACCTCCTGCAGCAGTACTGAAGTAATACCATCTGCCGTCTATTTCATGCCAGCCTGTGTACATGAATCCCTGGGTTCCGTCTGAATGGGGATGCAGATAATACCAGTTTTCCCCATCCTTTTTCCATCCGGCTGCCATATAGCCGTCTGCATTGAAATAGTACCATTTTGTCACATTGTTCCAGCCCAATTCTGCCCATGTTCCAGCCGGCCATGTGCCGTCGTCGTACTTAAACCACCAGCCAGCTTCATCATGGACCCACTCTCCGGTCTTATTGGCTGTCATATCTTTATAGCTGCCGCCTTTGTTCCCGGCACCGGAGGACTTGGGCTTGCTGCTGCTTCCTGACTGGACCAGCTTGTCATTGGTAAAATTCAGGACAAATTCGCTCAAATGCCATGCTGTCACGGTAATAAACTGATCACTGCCCTCTTTTTCAATGGTGTACTGTCTTACCGGATCTCCTTCATGTTGCACGTTGGCGTAAGTGCTTTCCACGCCGGACGGAACCGGAAGCCGGAACCGGAAATTGGTTTTCTTTGTCATAATGCCGGAAGAAAGGTCAATGGGCTGTCTGGTTCCCTCTATGGGATTGCCCTCTGCATCCAGCAGGGTTTTATGTGCCGTAATCTCATACACCATGTGCTTGGGTGAAATCACTACACTTAAGATGCTGCCGTCCGCACTCAATTTTACAATGGGCTCGAATGTCACATCCTTTAACTGCTGTTCCAGGGAAATACTTACTTTCTCGCCTTCCTCTAAAAGCCCGTTGGCTTTCACTGCCGCGCCCAGATTTTCAATGGCCTTTTCATTTCCTGTTACGGCTCCATTGTCAGAGAGGGCGGTAACCGACTGCACTGCCTCATGGAAGCCTGCATCCATTTCCTCAGCGGTTACACCATCCGGCGCCGTAGGAGCTTTCAGTTCCTCCATATCCGGCAGCTTCACAACGGCAGTTCCGTCTTTGGCATCTGCATCGCCTGTGGTATCTGCGATGATGACCGGATAGGATACCAAAATGGTACCGCTGGGAAGTACGGCATCGATCACCGTATTCCCTGCCTTCTCGGCAGTTACCGTAAAGCTGTTGTCATCCTCAGATTACCGGACCTGTGCCGCCTCATCATCCCTCACGGAAAACTCTGTGAAACTCATGTGGTCATAAAGAGTTCCAATTAAAGCCGGAGCTTTTATGGTTTTCTCCTTCGCATTCGTGGTATTCAGATATATGGTTTCACCAGAAAGTTTCGGCACAGTGATCCGGATGGTCTTCTCCGTATAGTCCTGACCGTTCTCCCCTGCCTTTGCAGGATATTCCATCCGGGCAGAAATGACCGCCGGTTCCCCATCCGCAGGCACATCAACGGCCATATACTCATTGTCATTTTCCAGAGCCTCCAAAGCTTCGCAGGCCTCATAGGTCTGCACCGTAATTCCAAGAGTCTCTGCTTCTCCGGAAACATTGGTGATGGCAGCGGATGCCTTGAATGGCTTTCCCAACTCTACGGACTCGGGAACCGTAATCTCCATTTCCGGCGCCTCAACGGTGAAAGCAGCATTTCCTATGGACTCCGTTCCGTACATATCCGTGTATACCACCTGAACAGATGCACTTCCAACTCCCGCCGCTTTGACCTTAAAGGTTTTTCCGCTGCTCTGCATTTCTTCTGCAACCACCGTATCGTCAATGGTCCATACATAGTCTGCATTGCTCGCAGACGCCACCGCATCTGTATTGGCTGTAAATGTGATGGTATCTCCCATTTTTACCGCTGACGGATTCACGGAAACGGAGAAATCTCCGCCCACACTGACAGTAATCTGAGTTTTTTCCGTCTTTCCTTCTGCGGTGTAGGATGCCGTAACCACAGCAGTTCCAATGTCATTTCCGGTTACCACAGCCTGAAAGGGATTTCCTTCCGCTGGCTGAACTGTCACAGCCGCCTCATTACTGCTGGTCCATACCACTCTCGCATTGTCCTTAATCAGGATGTCCCGATTGTCAATGGCTGTATAGCCAAAGCATCCATAAACATACCCCACCACAGCATTCCCGCCAATGGTGATCTTACTGTTCTCCACCAGCATGTCTCTGCATGTTTCGTAAGCTCCATTTCCTGATGTAATGGAGTAGTTGGCGATGACATTGTTTGCAGCTCCGCCGTTCATGACGATTTCAGAATCTTTGACATGATAATAGCTGGGTGCTGATTTACTGCCGCTGGATGAACCAATCAGATAGGTGACAGTTCCGCTGTTCATTGTGATTTTTCCCTGGTCCACGTCTCCTTCTTTGGAGCCTGCCACCACGGCTGTTTTTGAGGATGCCATTTCAGTCCACTGATCCATGTCAGAAACATCTTCCGGATGGATATATGTGGTTCCTCCTACTTCTTCAATTACCACCGGGTTTCCGTTGGCATAATAGGTGGTAAGTCCGCTGTATGCGTTTGTGTCCACCGTAATGGCATTTTCTGCATCAGAATCCGGCAGTGCAAAAGATCTTATGACAGAGGAGTTTTCTATGCAGCGAAAGGAGACTGCCAAAAAACAGCAGTCTCCCTCAGATGCTTTATAAATCAAACAGTGATAGCTGATTGGATTCCGGAAGCTCACCCAAAATTCCAAGCTCCCCCATCAGGTCGCAGATGGTCTTGCTGACCTTGGTGCGGTTTCTGAAGTCCTCCTTGGACAAAAACGGGCCGTCCTTGGCTGCCTCCTCGATGGAGTCCGCCGCCTTTTCTCCCAGACCGTCGATGCTGTTGATGGAGGGCATCAGCTTATTTCCAATGATCTGGAAATGTCTGGCCTTGGCCTTGTAGATGTCCATGGGAAGGAAGTCAAAGCCTCTGGCATACATTTCCTGGACAATCCGCATGTCCCTTAAGCTGTCCTGCTCCTTTTTGGACAGGGTGTCGGCCCTCCTCTTATAGTCCGCCAGGTGATGTTCCAGCTTTTCCCGTCCCAGACACATGAGCTCATAGGAAAAGGCGCTGGCACGGATACTGAAAAAGGAGGCATAGTAGGCCAGGGGATAAAACACCTTACAGTAGGCAATCCGCCAGGCCATCATAACGTAGGCTGCCGCATGGGCTTTCGGGAACATGTATTTGATCTTTTTACAGGACCAGATATACCAGTCCGGCACCCCGTGCTTTACCATCTCCGCTTCCCAGTCCGGCTTTAAGCCCTTGCCCTTTCGGACGGCCTCCATGATGGTGAAGGCAAGTCCCTCCTCAAGCCCCATCTGAATCAGATAGATCATAATATCGTCACGGGTACAGATGGCAGTCTGAATGGTAGCTTTTCCCTCCTGAATTAAGGTCTGGGCATTTCCAAGCCATACGTCGGTTCCATGGGCCAGTCCGGCTATGCGGACCAGGTCAGAAAAGTACTTGGGCTTGGTGTCTATGAGCATCTGCATGGCAAAATCCGTTCCGAACTCCGGAACGCCCAGAGCCCCCAGCTTGCAGCCGCCGATGTCCTCCGGCTTGATTCCCAGGGCATCAGTGCTCTGGAACAGGCTCATGACCTCCCTGGAATCCAGCGGAATATCCTTTACCGGGTCCAGGCCGATTAAGTCCTGAAGCATACGAATCATGGTGGGATCATCGTGTCCCAGAATATCAAGCTTTAAAAGGTTGTGGTCAATGGAGTGGTAATCAAAGTGGGTGGTGATGGTCTTGGTGGTCATGTCGTTGGCGGGATGCTGCACCGGAGTGAAGGAGTAGATCATCTCTCCCAAAGGCAGTACCACGATTCCGCCGGGATGCTGGCCTGTGGTGCGCCTGACGCCCACGCAGCCCTGGACAATCCGGTTGATTTCGCAGTTTCTCTTCCGCTCTCCATGCTCTTCAAAATAGTTTTTCACGTATCCGAAGGCCGTCTTGTCCGCCAGGGTACCGATGGTTCCGGCCCGGAAGGTCTGGCCCTTGCCGAAGATTACCTCGGTGTAGTCGTGGGCCCGGCTCTGGTACTCTCCGGAGAAGTTTAAGTCGATATCCGGCTCCTTATCCCCCTTAAAGCCCAGAAAGGTCTCGAAGGGAATGTCGAAGCCGTCCTTGGTCAGGGGATGTCCGCAGACCGGGCAGAGCTTATCCGGCATGTCACATCCGGCCATGCCGCTGTACTTTTTCACTTCCTCCGAATCGAAATCATAATAATGGCATTTGGTACAGTAGTAATGGGGGCTTAAGGGGTTTACCTCCGTGATACCGGACATGGTCGCCACGAAGGAGGAGCCCACGGAGCCACGGGAGCCCACCAGATAGCCGTCCTCGTTGGACTTCCACACCAGTTTCTGTGCAATAATATACATCACCGCAAAGCCGTTGGAAATAATGGAGTTAAGCTCCTTTTCCAGGCGGTCCACAACGATTTTCGGAAGATTTTCCCCGTACATCTCATGGGCGCGGTTGTAGCAGATATTTCTTAAGGTCTCATCGGAATTTTCAATGACCGGGGGACACTTATCGGGCCGCACCGGGGCGATGGGCTCGCACATGTCGGCAATTTTCCTGGTGTTTGTGACCACCACCTCATAGGCCTTGTCGCTTCCCAGGTATTCAAACTCCGAAAGCATTTCCTCTGTGGTCCGCAAAAACAGCGGAGCCTGGTCATCGCTGTCCTTAAAGCCCTGTCCGGCCATGAGAATCCGCCTGTAAATCTCGTCCTCCGGGTCCAGGAAATGGACATCGCAGGTGGCGCAGACCGGTTTTCCGAACTGCTCTCCCAGTCTTATGATCTTCCGGTTGATGTTTTTTAAGTCCTCCACGGAATTTACCGTACTTTTTTCGTCCCTCAGCATGAACATGTCGTTTCCCAGGGGCTGAATTTCCAGATAGTCATAAAACCGCACCAGCCGCTGAAGCTCCGCATCGGTTCCTCCCCTTAAAATGGCCTGGTAAAGCTCTCCGGCCTCACAGGCGGAGCCGATGATTAAGCCCTCCCGGTACTGGCTCAGCAGGCTTTTGGGAATTCTTGGACGTCTCTGGAAAAACCGCACATGGGACCAGGACACCAGACGGTACAGATTGACCCGGCCCAGATCATTCTTGGCCAGAATAATCACATGATGGGTGGGCATCTTCATGATCGCTGCATCGTCCGCCTTATTAAAGACGTTCAAATCGTCCAGGGTCTTCATGTCATGCCGGGTTTTCAGCATCTCCACAAACTTTAAAAAGATTCCGGCCGTGGCCTCCGCATCGTCCACAGCCCGGTGGTGATTCTCCAGAGATACCCCAAGGGCCTTTGCCACCGTGTCCAGCTTATAGCGGTTTAAGTTTGGAAGAAGGGCCCTGGCCAGGGTCACCGTGTCCATGACCGTGGGGTCAAAGGTATCCCCCAGCACGGACGCATTGTGGCTTATGAAGCTCACATCGAAGGAGGCATTGTGGGCCACCAAAACGGCTCCTTTGGAAAATTCCAGGAACTTCGGCAGAATCACCTCGATGTTCGGCGCGTCCATGACCATGGCGTCGTTGATTCCTGTCAGCCGCTCAATTTCAAAGGGAATGGGAACTTCGGGGTTCACAAACTCGTCCATCCGGTCCACGATCTGGCCGTCCGTCACCTTCACGGCGCCGATTTCGATAATTTTGTTTTTGGTGGGGGAAAATCCTGTGGTCTCAATATCGAAGACCACAAAGGTTCCGTCCAGGCTCTGGTTTCTGGAGTTTTCAACGATTTCTTTCATATCGTCCACCAGATACCCCTCCACGCCGTAAATCACCTTGAAGGTATCGCTCTTATCCAGAGCATGGTTGGCATCAGGGAAGGCCTGGACGCAGCCATGGTCCGTGACGGCAAGGGCAGGCATGCCCCATTTTTTGGCCCGCTTAATGATGTCCTTCACCTCGGAAACGCCGTCCATGTCGCTCATTTTTGTATGGCAGTGGAGCTCCACCCGCTTCACCGGAGCGTTGTCCTCTCTCTTGGAGGTGAAATCCTCACACTTTTTGATTCCCACAATGGAACCGACGGTCAGCTCGCCGTCAAAACGGTCAATGGTGGTGATTCCCTTTATGCGGATGAAATTCCCCTCTTTTACGGCTCCGTCTGCATCGGCCTCCTGGTCCTCCCTTAAAAACATCTTGATGGTGATGCTGTCGGTGAAGTCCGTCAGATCGAAAATCAGCAGCTTCTTTCCGCTCTTTAATTCTCTCTTTTCTGCATGGATGATCTTACCGCGGAGAATGACCTCGCCGATCTCTCCGGCAATCTCATGGATGTCTGTGGTCTCTCCGTCAAAATCACGGCCAAACAGCACATCGGGATTCTCCGACTTCCGGTATGGCATTCTGCCGCCCTCCCGGCCGCCGCTGTTAAATCCAGATCCGCCGCTTTTTGGAGCGCCGCCAAAGGATTTTCCTTTCTCTCCAAAGGTCTTTTTGGAAAATTCCTTTGGCGGTCCCGGCTGCTTCGGCTGCTTTGGCTGCTTCGACTGGTTCGGTGTTTTTGCAGGAACCTCCGGGGGCAAAGGGGCATCGGCAGTGACCATAACAGGCTCAAACACCTCCATGGCTTCCTCTTTGGCTTCTTCCTTCTCTCTCTCGAAGAAATGAAATTTCACCTCTGCCGGAAGGCCGCACCGCTCTGCAAAAATCTTTTCCAGAACACGTGCCACTTCCCTGGAGCGCTCCCGGTAAATCATGTTGTCCTCGATGGCCATGACCATGGTATCCTCAGCCGTAAATTCTGTTTTGGCTTTTCGTAAGATGTTGTACTCGATCATGCCGAACTGCTTAAATTCCATGAGAATGCTGTCCTTATAGACATCGTACAGCTTTTTTGGCGTATACTGGGCCGAAAGGCGGTATTTCTCCTGGATTTTCACACGGAGCGGGCGGCCTGGGAACAACTGCTTTGCAATGCCCTCTTCCATGCTGTAAATATTCTTTTTATGTATCAGCCTGGGACTTACAATATAAATACGAAGAGAGCTTCTGTCCTTCGGCATGGCAACCTTCTCCACCATGACAAGCTTCAGAAGCTCCTTAAGCTCCTCACCGATATGTAAGCCCGGAAATACTTCCAGAAACGGTTTTTCCATCTTATCCCTGTTCTTTCTGCATTGCAAGAAGCTCTGACCTGAGAGCCTCCAGTAATTCTCCCTCCGGTACCTTTCTGAGGACCTGGCCCTTTTTGATGATGAGGCCCTCGCCGATTCCTCCGGCAATACCGATGTCTGCCTCTCTGGCCTCTCCCGGTCCGTTGACCACACAGCCCATGACGGCCACCTTCACATCCATGTCGATGTCAGCCACCATGGTTTCCACCTGGTTTGCCAGGCCAATGAGGTCAATCTGAGTCCGTCCGCAGGTGGGACATGACACCACCGTGGCGCCTCCGGTCCTGAGATTTAAGGCCTTTAAAATCAGCTTGGCACTCTTTATCTCCTCCAGCGGGTCTCCTGTCAGGGAAACGCGGATGGTATCTCCGATTCCCTCGTATAAAATAATTCCAAGGCCCACCGAGGACTTGATATTTCCCGATAACAGCGTTCCGGATTCGGTGATTCCCACATGGAGCGGGTATCTGCATTCCTTTGCCAGCAGCTCATGGGCCTTCACACACATGAGCACATCGGAGGACTTGATGCTGACCACCAGGTTATCGTAACCCATCTCCTCGATGACAGCCACCTGCTTTTTGGCGCTCTCCACAATGGCCTCGGCAGTCACACCGCCGTACTTTTCCAGCAAATCCTTTTCCAGGGAACCGCTGTTGACGCCCACACGGATGGGAATGTTGTATTTTTTCGCCGTATCCACCACAGCCTGCACCCGCTCTCTGGAGCCGATGTTTCCGGGGTTAATGCGGATTTTATCTGCTCCGCTCTCCATGGCGGCGATGGCCAGACGGTAATCAAAATGGATATCGGCCACCAGCGGAATGTGAATCTGCTTTTTTATCTGGCGGATGGCTGCGGCCGCTTCCATGGTGGGAACTGCCACGCGGATGATATCACATCCGGCGGCCTCCAGCTTTAAAATCTGGGCCACGGTGGCCTTTACATCCTCGGTTTTTGTGTTGCACATGGACTGAATCAGCACCGGATTCCCGCCGCCGATTTTTTTATTTCCAATCTGGATTACCTTTGTATTTTCCCTGTACATATGAACCTCCCGTTAGAATAGGAATCTTAAGTCGTTAAAAAGTACAAACACCATAAAGGTCATAAGAAGAGCCATTCCTGCCATGGTCACTGCTCCCTCGATTCTCTGGTCCACCGGCTTTCTCGTCACAAACTCCCAGAGGAGAAACACCAGGCGTCCGCCGTCCAAAGCCGGAAAGGGAAGGAGATTCATTACGCCAAGGTTTGCCGAAAACATCACCATCAGGTTCAGAAGATTCATGATCACCGTGATGGTTCCGTACTGGCTTACCTCCTCCACCGTATTGTCGATCATGCTGACAATGCGGATGGGGCCTGCAATATCATCGGTCCCCACATGGCCCTTTACAAGCTCTTTTAAGCTGTCAATCACAGACAGAATCGTATAACGTACCTCAGCGGCCCCATACTTTATAATCTCCGGCAGGGATGTTCCCGGAGAACGGTAGCCGGAAAAGCTGACCCCGACCAGATACCGGCCGCCCTGGTTCACGAACTGGTCTGCATCCAGGAAGGTCTCATATTTTTTCCAGGTATCCGTGGCCGCATCGTACCGCTTATACTGAAGGGCGGCATCCTGTTTTCCGTTGACAATCATGTAGAGGACCATATCCCTGGCGATCATCACCCGGCGGTTCCCGATTTTTGTGATCACATCCCCCGCCTGAAGTCCGGCCGCCTCCGCCGCCTGGCCCTCTGTGACGCTTTTTACCACCGGCGGGTCATAGCCGGCCCAGGCCACAATCACAGCCGCAAATACAAAGGCCAGGATAAAGTTAAACACCGGGCCTGCCGCAATCACAGACATTCTGGCCAACGGGGACTTGGAGAAAAAGGAGCCGGAACTTTCCGCGGCCTCCTCCTCTTCATCGCCGAATTCCCCCAGCATGGCACAGGAGCCGCCTAAGGGGAACAGCTTTACGGAATATCTGGTATTGCTTTTTTTGCTCACATGGGAGAGAAGTCTTGGTCCAAAGCCCAGAGAAAACTCCACCACCGTGATTCCATTTAATCTGGCCAGAAGAAAATGGCCGAATTCATGGAACAATACAATTACACTAAGTACAAGAAGTGCCAATATCACTTCTTCGTCCACCTGCTTTCTTTCCGGCAGCCGGGCTATTTCCCCCAGCCGCTCCTTATAAATTCATAGGTCTCCTGCTCTGCCGAAAGTACCTCATCCAGAGACGGATGTTCTTTCTTTTTATGATGTCCCAAAGCCGCCTCAATGATATCTGTAATTTCCAGGTAGGAAATCTCCCGGTTTAAAAATTTGGCAACGGCCATCTCATTGGCCGCATTGAATACCACCGGAAGGGAACCTCCGGCTCTTCCCACCTCATAGGCCAGGGAAAGGCCGCGGAAATTTTGAAAATCCGGCTCCTCAAAGGTAATCTCCTTTAATTTCCAGAAATCCAGACGGTCTCCCGCCATGGGTCTCCGCTCCGGATAATATAGGGCATACTGGATGGGCAGCTTCATATCGGGCGTTCCAAGCTGGGCCATGACGGCGCCGTCCGTAAACTGCACCATGGAGTGGATGATGCTCTTGGGCTGCACCACCACCTTCACATCGTCCATGGACACGTGAAACAGCCATTTGGCCTCCATGACCTCCAGTCCCTTGTTGACCATGGTGGAGCTGTCGATGGTAATTTTTCTTCCCATGGACCAGTTGGGGTGCTTTAAGGCATCCTCCAGGGTCACATGCTTCATCTGTTCTCTGGTCCATCCGCGGAACGGGCCTCCGGACGCGGTCAGGAGAATCTTTTCAATTTTATTCCCTGCTTCGCCGTTTAAGCACTGGAAAATTGCGCTGTGCTCGCTGTCCACCGGAAGGAGACGCACCTTTTTTTCCTTTACAAGCGGTATGATCAGATGTCCTGCGGTCACCAGGGTTTCCTTGTTGGCCAGGGCAATGTCCTTACCTGCCTCGATGGCGGCCATGGTGGGGCGGATTCCGATCATGCCGACCACAGCGGTCACAAGAATCTCATAGCCCTCCATCACGGCAATTTCCATGAGACCGTCCATGCCGCTTACGATTTTTGTATTGGTATCCTTCACAAGAAGGGAAAGCTCTTTTGCCTTTTCTTCGTCCCACACACCGCAGAGCTTGGGAGAAAATTCCCTGATCTGCTTTTCCAGAAGGCGGATATTGGTTCCCGCTGCAATGGCGGCCACCTCAATATCTCCGTTGGCCCGCACCACCTCCAGGGTCTGGGTTCCAATGGAGCCTGTGGACCCTAAAACTGCTATCCGTTTCATATGTCATACACCTTTCGTCTTATCGAAAGCCCAGGAACATTACTGCAAAGTAAATGGCCGGGGCCGTAAAAATCATACTGTCGAACCGGTCCAAAATCCCTCCGTGTCCGGGAATCAGACGGCCGTAATCTTTAATTCCATGGTTTCTTTTGATGGCAGAGGCGGCCAGATCACCGATCTGGGAGATCACCGCAGCGATGGCACAGGCGGCCGCGCTTATTAAGCCGGGCTGCATTACGTCCACCATGCTCTGTTCAAAGTAAGCGCCGTATAAAAAGCCCAGAATGGCCGCGCCTAAAACGCCTCCGACGGCTCCCTCAATGGATTTTTTCGGGCTCAGCTTCGGCGCCATTTTATGCTTTCCAAACAGCATTCCCACGCAGTAGGCACAGGTGTCGCAGCCCCAGGAGCTTAAGACAATGAGCCACACCAGGTATTTTCCATCGGGCATGCTCCGCACCTGGTACAGGTAGGAGAACATTAAGCCCACATAAAAGATTCCAAAAAAGGCCACCGTAATCTGCTCCGTCCCGAATTTGGGGAAGGTGACCACATAAACCGTCATAAGAACCATCAGGGCTGCAATGGTTAAAAAGGTCATATAATGTTCGCTGTCGGTCCACAGCATATAGTAGTAGGCCAGAACCGCCAGGTAGCCCAGAATTCCCGGAAGCTCCTTTTCGATTTTCATGACCCGGTAAAGCTCAAAAAGTCCCACCAGGGAAATGGCCATGGATGCCAGAAATAAAAAGGTCCCTCCCTGGATCAAAAGAAACGCCGCCAGAATTACCAGGACGATTCCGCTTATCAGTCTGGTTGTAAACATAAACCCTCTCCTTATTTGGTCTCCGTTTTTGTAACGCCGCCGAACCGCCGCTCTCTTTTATTATACTGCCGGATGGCCTCCAAAAGCTCCTCACGGTTAAAATCCGGCCACAGGCAGTCTGTCACGTAGAGTTCTGAATAGGCAAGCTGCCACAGCAGATAGTTTGAAAGCCGCAGTTCTCCGCTGGTCCTGATTAAAAGATCCGGGTCCGGGATGTCTTTTGTATCCAGATAGGAGGCAAAGACGGCTTCCGTCATCTGGCCTTCCTCAAGCTTTCCTTCCTTCACATCCGCCATGATTTTCTTTACAGCCCTTGTGATCTCGTCACGGCTTCCGTAATTGACTGCAATGATGAAGGTGAGGCCCGTATTGTCCTTGGTGCTCTCCTCCAGGCGGTTGATTCCTTCCACAATGTCAGCGGCAAACCGGCTTCTTTCCCCGATCATTTTCACCCTGATATTATTCTCCACGGCAATTTTAAGAAGCCGTTTTGTGTAGAAGCGGAAAAGCTGCATCAACGCCCCCACTTCCTCCTCAGGCCGCTTCCAGTTTTCCGTGGAAAACCCGTATACGGTCAGGTACTGAATTCCAAGCCTTGCCGCATCCTCAACGATCTGCTCCACGGTCTCACAGCCCTTTTTGTGGCCCATCTGTCTTGGCAGGCCCCGCTTTTTGGCCCAGCGGCCGTTTCCGTCTAGAATCAGCGCCACATGGGCGGGAATGTTTAACTTTTCTTCCATCCTCGTTTCCTCCCGTTCGACAAAACAGGGGCCAGGTCTCCCTGCCCCCTGCGTTTTTCTCTTATACCGTAAGAATTTCCTTGGTCTTATTTTCCACGGCCTTGTCGATCTTTTCGATGGCTTTGTCGGTGATCTTCTGCATCTTTTCGGTTGCGTCCTTTAAATCGTCCTCGGAGATCTCATCGTTCTTTTCCATCTTTTTAAAGCTGTCATTGGCATCCCGGCGGATGTTGCGGATGGCCACCTTGGAGGCCTCGCCTTTTTTCTTCACATCCTTGGCCAGCTCTTTACGTCTGTCCTCGGTGAGCTCCGGGAATACCAGGCGAATTACGCTGCCGTCGTTGCTGGGATTGATTCCCAGGTCAGAGGTCTGGATTGCCTTTTCGATGGCTTTGATCAGGCTCTTTTCCCAGGGCTGAATTAATATCATTCTGGCTTCCGGTACAGAAATGTTACCAACCTGCTGGATGGGGGTTGGAGTTCCGTAATAATCGACTTTGATCTTATCCAGTACGTGAGGATTTGCACGTCCTGCGCGGATGGATGCGAAATCATTCTGTAACGCGTCGATGGTTTTTTCCATTTTGTCTTCGTATACCTTTAATTCTTCCTTCATATAACCCTCCTGTTAATTGGCGGTAACTATGGTACCGTTAATGTTCCCCTGCATTGCGTTTGCAATACCATTTGTCTCATTCAGGGAAAAGACAGCCATGGGCATTTTATGTTCCATACACATGATGGATGCGGTCAGGTCAACCACTGCCAGCTTTTTATCAATTACTTCCTGAATGGAAATTTTGTCATATTTCTTTGCGTTTGGATTTACCTTCGGATCACTATCGTACACACCGTCAATGGCCTTGGCTAAGAGGATGCAGTCTGCTTCCATTTCGATGGCCATTAAAGTGATCGTTGTATCGGTGGAGAAATAGGGATGTCCGATTCCTCCGGCGAAGAAAACCACCATTCCCTTTTCAAAGTATTTGTTGGCCCGGTCTTTTGTGAAAAGCTTGGTCATCGGACCGCACTCGAAGGGAGTTAAAATCTGCGTCTTCATTCCGGCGTTGCGGAAAATCTCAGATACATAAATGCAGTTCATGATGGTGGCTAACATTCCGATCTGGTCAGCCTTGGTGCGGTCGATGGCATCGCTGGTACGTCCGCGCCAGAAGTTTCCGCCGCCGATGACGATTCCCACCTGAACGCCTGCATCCACGGACTCCTTTACCTGTCTTGCCACTTCTTTTACTGTATCTTCATCAAATCCCGTCTTTTTCGGGCCGGCAAGAGCCTCCCCGCTCAGTTTCAGAAATACACGTTTCATTTCCATGGTTTTCATGCTCTCCTATGTAAGATTTCTTGTAGTGATTTCTTTTACCGATTATAGCATACTTTTATAAAATTGCCAACACATAAAAAACCGCCGGAACTCTTTCTTTTCCGGCGGCCTTAAGTCGTTTAGTAATTTTCGGCTCTCATTTCAAAGTAGCTCTGGGGATGTGCACATACGGGGCAGACAGCCGGAGCTTTCTTTCCGACCACCAGATGGCCGCAGTTCCTGCATACCCACATGGTTTCTTCGGACTTTTCAAATACCTTCTGCATCTCCACATTGTTTAAAAGCTTTAAGTATCTCTCCTCATGGGTCTTCTCGATGGCGGCCACCATGGAAAACTTCCTTGCCAGTTCCGTAAAGCCCTCGGCCTCAGCTTCCTCGGCGAAGGTCTTATACATGTCGGTCCACTCGTAATTTTCGCCTGCGGCGGCAGCCTTTAAGTTTTCCTCTGTGTTTCCAAGGAGTTTTAATTCCTTAAACCACAGCTTGGCGTGCTCTTTTTCGTTATCGGCTGTTTCCTGGAAAATTCCTGCGATCTGCTCATAGCCTTCCCGCCTGGCCACGTCCGCAAAATACGTATATTTGTTTCTGGCCTGGGATTCTCCTGCAAATGCGGCCACCAGGTTCTGTTCCGTCCTGCTTCCCTTTAATTCCATCTGGATTTCCTCCTAAACTTACCATATATTTTTGATTTCTTTTACTATGGTAGTTTTCCAGATTTTTTCGGATTTATACATTTTCTTCCTAAAGAAGGGAAATCAGAGACCGGACGTCTTCCTCCTTTGTGGCCCAGCTTGTGGCAAAACGGACCACCGTATGGGTATCATCGTATTTTTCCCAGAAGCTGAAGGAGACCTTCTTTTTTAACTCCTCCATCTTCCCGTTTTCCAGAATCACAAACTGCTGGTTGGTGGGGGAATCAAGGTCAAAAACATAGCCCTTTTCCTTTAAACCTTCCTTTAACAGTTCAGCCATACGGATGGCATGCTCTGAAATTTTCAGATACAGATCATCTGTAAACAGCGTATCAAACTGGATTCCCAGAAGACGTCCCTTGGCTAAAAGGGCCCCGTGCTGTTTTACGGTTGTGAAAAACCGCTTCGGCGTATTGTTCCTCGGAAATACCACAGCTTCCCCGCAAAGGGCTCCCACCTTGGTTCCGCCGATATAAAAGGCGTCGCAGTACCGGGCGACCACCGGGAGCGTCACATCGGTATCCCTGGCGGCCAGTCCGTATCCCAGCCGGGCCCCGTCCAGATATAAGGGGATTTCATACTGGCTGCAGACTTCGTGAATGGCCTTTAACTGGTCCTTTGTGTACAGGGTTCCGTATTCTGTGGGATGGGAAATATAAACCATTCCCGGAAAAACCATGTGGTCATGGTTTCCGTCGCCCCAGAAGGTCTTTAAATACTCCAAAAGCTCAGAGGCATCTATTTTTCCCTGGTGCTCCGGGATTGTTAAAACCTTATGTCCGCCGGCCTCTATGGCTCCCGCTTCGTGGACGCTCACATGTCCCGTGGCGGCTGCCACCACACCCTCATAGGGACGTAAGAGACTGTCAATGACCGTGGCGTTGGTCTGGGTTCCGCCTACCAGGAAGAATACCTCTCCCTCGGGGCATCCGCACGCCTTGAGAATTTTTTCTGCCGCACCGGCACAGTAGGGATCGCTTCCGTATCCCGGAAGCTTTTCCATATTTGTCTCCAGAAGACGCTTCATGACGGCCTCGTGAGCGCCCTCCAGGTAATCACATTCAAATGAAAGCATATCCATACTCCTTATTTTTACTGTCTCCGGTCTTTTTTGTCTTCCCGGAAGCTTTTAATCACCAGATTGGCCGGATACTGGTAGGCGTAGGTGCAGCGTTTCATCAGCTCTGCTTCCTCCGGGGTCCGGCATACGCTTAAAATCATTTCCTCCTCTTCCTGGAGAAGATAGGCCTCCCCATTACCGTCCCGGTCCTTGATTTCCTTGTAAATCCGGTACTTTTTATAATAGTCCGGGCATGGGGACTGCTTCACCTTCACAGGTTCCGGAACAATGTTCAGTTTATATGCATCCGACATCCTGGCCAGAATATTATGTACCTTCTCGCAGGTTTCTCTGGAAACCATGTCCGGAGCCGGAATACAAACCATATAATTCATGTTTCGCTCCTTTA
Organism: Clostridium sp.; assembly: GCA_021770825.1. Taxonomy (GTDB): domain Bacteria; phylum Bacillota; class Clostridia; order Lachnospirales; family Lachnospiraceae; genus CANRXD01. Next base: position 134,049 of record JAETQD010000007.1, read on the forward strand.
CTTTCTCTTTTTGGTATCTTTTGGTTTCCGTCCATTATATCATGAATGAGATTTCTTTTCAACTGCCTCCGGATTTACGAACGAATCAGGTTTGTCATGCTGTCCAGACTCACAAGCAGCGTTGAAGTATTGTGAAACAGCGCAGAAGCGGCCGGAGTGATGATTCCGGATACTCCCAAAAGAATCAGTCCCAGATTGAAGCCTATGACAAAGCGGTAATTTCTTCCCACCCGCTTCATGAGGGCATTGCTGATGGCCTTTAAAACCACAAGCTCGGTGAGTGCATCCTCGGAGATGGTGATATCGGCAATTTCCCTGGCAATCTCCGCCCCTTCGCTGATGGCAATTCCCACATCGGCCGCCGAAAGGGCCGGGGAGTCGTTGATGCCGTCGCCCACCATCACAACCTTTCGTCCTTCTGCCTTTTCCTTTTCCACAAAGGCAGCCTTGTCCTCCGGAAGCACCTCGGAATGGTATTCGTCCACGCCCACACGGTCTGCAATGGCCCTGGCCGTCCGCTCACTGTCTCCTGTCATCATGACAATTTTGGCAATTCCCATGGATTTCAAGGCGCAGACCACCTCGCCTGCCTCTTCCCTCAGGGGGTCTTCTATGCAGATCACTGCAGCCAGGACGCCTCCGGTGGCCAGGTATAAGTGGGAGCATTCCGCAGGAAGCCCGTCAAATTTCTCCTTTTCCCCTTCGGGAATCACACAGGCCTCATCCTCAAATACGAAATGGCTGCTTCCGATAATAACCCGCTCTTCTCCCACGTAGGTGGCGATTCCATGGGCCACGATGTAATCCACCTTGGAATGCATCTCTTCATGGGTCAGTCCCCGGCGGATGGATTCGCTCACCACCGCGTTGGCCATGGAATGGGGGAAGTGTTCCTCCAGACAGGCAGCTAACCGCAGCATCTCATTCTTTTCGTGGTCTCCAAAGGTAACCACATCGGCCACCACAGGCTTTGCCTTTGTGAGAGTCCCTGTCTTATCAAACACAATGGTATCTGCCTCTGCCATGGCTTCCAGATACATACCGCCTTTTACGGTCATCTGGTAGCTGCTGGCCTCCCGCATGGCGGAAAGAACGGCTAACGGCATGGAAAGCTTCAGCGCACAGGAAAAATCCACCATCAAAACAGAAATGGCCTTGGTGGCATTTCTTGTAAGAAGCCAGGTTAAGATTGTGCCTCCAAAGCTCCAGGGCACCAGCGCATCGGCCAGGGAGGCGGCCTTCCCCTCCAGGGTGGACTTTAACTTCTCAGACTCTTCGATCATGGTTACAATCCGTTCAAACCTGGTGGAGCCGGCTGCTTTTTTAACGGATACGGTGATGGTTCCTTCCTCAATGGCAGTCCCTGCATACACATAAGAGTCCTTTCCCTTCTGTACCGGAACGGATTCGCCGGTCATGGACGCCTGGTTCACCATGGCCTCGCCAGACACCACCACGCCGTCCAGAGGAATAATGCTGCCTGTACGTACTACGATTACGTCTCCCTCTCTGATCTGGCTTAAGGGCACCAGAACCTGGGTGCCGTCCACCTGCTGCCATGCCTTTTCAATGTTCAAGGACATGCTGCGGGCCAGGTCTCCCACGGATTTCTTATGGGTCCATTCCTCCAAAAGCTCTCCGATTCCAAGGAGAAACATCACGGAACCTGCCGTATTGAAATCTCTTCTCACCAGGGAAACCGTAATGGCTGCGGCGTCCAAAACCTCCACCTCAAGCTTTCCCTTTGCCAGGCATTTCAGCCCTTTAACCAGATATTTCACCGACTGGACCGTGTTATAGACGGCACGGACCGGAGCCGGGAAAAACACTCTCGTCACAAACCGGACAGCCGCCTTTTTCATCAGCTTTTCCTGGTATTCCTGGTTTAAGGCCCGGCCGCTGTCTTTGGGAACCATGGCTTTTAAGGTTTCATCTTCCGGAGAAAATTTCACAATGGCCTCAATGAGGTCCTTTTTCTCCCCTGTGTATTCCACGGCCGCATAGGCGTTTCTCTCATATACCTTGGCCTTTTTCACCATGGGGAGGGAAGAAAGATAAAAGGAAAAAAGGTCCGCCTCGCGGATGGTAAAAGATTTTGTGAGCAGACGGATTCTCATTCTTCCCGGTATTTCATGGATAATTGTAAATTTCATTGCTTGTCCCTCCACGGAAAACCGCCTGGCAGGTAATCTGACAGGCGGCTCTATGATTTCTAATTTTCTGCGGCCTCAGAAGCCATCTCTTCCTCTTCTCCGAAGGTCTCCTCTTTTGCACGGGAGGCGTTGATCTCCTTTGCCTCAGCCAGGATGTCATCTGCGCTGGCCTGGATGTTTTCGGCTGTTTCCATCACACACTCCTTGGCTCTTAAGCCGGCTGCCAGACAGTTCACATAGACCTTTTTCGCATCCTTGCTTCCAAGGATTTTCATTCCTGCTGTTCCAAATAAAACACCTCCGGCAAAAATGCCGATATTTTTCAGTTTAAAGCAATCGTACATAATGATTTCCTCCTCTACTTATGTTCGTATCCTGTATACATGGCCATGGCAAAACAAAATACCGCGGCCCAGGCCCAAAATTTGTGTTTTTTCATCTTTCCCTCCGGTTTATGTTTCATCTTTATGAAGGTTACGGTAACAGTCTAACAGCCGCCTTCCGCATTAGTCAAAGCTAATGTAGACTATTGAGAAATTTTGTCAATTTCCTTATCCTGGGAGGTATACCGGTAGCCGCACTTTAAAATTCCGATTTCTTCCAGGGTCCGCATGGTTCTGTATACGGTGGAGAGGCCGATGGAGGGGTCCACCTTCACCGCTTCATAATATACTTCCTTGCAGTTAATCCACTCCCTGTCCAGAATCACATCAAAAATAACCTGTCTCTGCTTTGTAATCCGCTTTCCGCTTTTTTTAAATTCTTCTATGATCTGTCTCTTCTGCCACATGGTATACTCCTCTACACAGGTACATGACCGGCCGTATAAATTAGTTTTCACTAACCCATGGGCAAAAAAGAATCCTGCTGTACAGGATTCTCCGGGCGCGAAGTTAGTTTCTGCTAATACTTCATAAAATTAGCACCGGCTAACTCAAAAGTCAATACAGATTTTTTTAATTTATGCAGGAATTCCCAATACTCCGTAAAGAATAGCGCCGATCACGCCGCAGGCCAGTATGGTCTGCACCGGACCTGCTTTCTTTTTCTGGAGGAGAACCAGAAATACCAGTGTCAGGGGAATGGCCACCCAGTTGGAATTGGAAAGACTCACCGCTCCGCCCCACCAGGCATTTCCCACAATCTTTACGGCAGCCGCCAAAACCATGGCAGCCACAGCCGGATGAAGGCCGTTTAAGATTCCCTTTACCCGGTCTAAGTTTCTGTATTTATAGTAAAATCCGGCCAGAATCATTACGATCACCATAGACGGAAGCACATAGGCACAGGTTGCCGAAAGAGTCCCCGGCACTCCGCCCACACGAGTTCCCACAAAAGAAGCAATGTTGATTCCCAGAGGCCCGGGAGTCATCTCCGCGATGGAAATAATGTCTGTAAATTCCCCGGTGGTCATCCAGCCGTGCTGGGCCACCACCCGGCTTCTCATTAACTCCATATTGGCCATTCCGCCGCCGAAGCTGAAAAGTCCGATCAGAAAAAATGTCCGAAACAGTTCAAAATAAATCATGACAACACCCCGCTTATGATACCGCACACCAGAATCACCAGAATAATATCCGCATCAAACACCAGCACAGCCACGGATGCTGCCGCCAGCATGAGAATGGAGAGGAGCTTCTTATCCTTTATCACACTTTTTGCCATGGTGATGGTCACATTGATCATCACTGCCGCCACTCCGGCCTGCATTCCTTTTAAAAGAAGGGCAATGATGCGGTTTTGACGAAACTGCACGTAGCAGGCGGAAACAATGGTCAGAATGACCATGGGCGGCAGAATGGTCCCCGCCACCGTAATGAGGGCTCCAACCACTCCGGCAATCCGGTAGCCGATGATGATGGAGGTATTGACTGCCATCACGCCGGGACAGGACTGGGCGATGGCCACCAGGTCCATGACCTCCTCCTGGCCAATCCATTTAAGCTCCTCCACAAACTTCTTCTGGAGCATGGAAATGATTACCATTCCGCCTCCGAAGGTGCAGGCGCTGATCACAAAGCAGGTCTTAAACAACGTCCAGAGCGTATGTCCGTCTGCTTTTTTTGAAGCTTCCATTGCAATTCCCCCTTATTTTCAATTCCCCTGAAGGGAAAACATTTCGTTCGTCTTTTTCCGGTCCAGACTGTGGTTGTAAACCAGTATCTCATAGTCTCTCAGTTTTTGGCTGAAAGAATGGCCTCCGTCCTCTGCATCCCCCCAGGGATAATAGGTTCCGTCCTCCGTGTAGCATCCCAGAAAATGCACCACCGGAAGCTCCTCGGACAAAGTGAGAAGGAACCGGTTATAAGGCGTCAGCGAAAGACCTGCCCGTTCCAGCACATAGGAAGAGAGATAGATGGCCCCCAGCCGTCCCATATCCTCGGAAGGCGTCTCATAGTTGGTCCATATCCAGAAGGGCGTCTCGTACCAGATCAACTGGTCCTGCCATGGAACCTCAGAGCTCGGCACTCCGTATACATCGTCAAAAAAGCCGTTTTCCACGCTGGGCTGGTGGTCTCCAAACATGACGATCATGGTGGGTTCATCGCAGTCCTCAAAGTAGCGGACCAGAAATTCAAAGGCATCGTCCGACTCCCTCATGAGGGACAAAAACTGGTCTGTTTTCGGATACTTTCCTTCCAGCTCTCCTGTGAGCCAGACCCGTTCTTCAAAGTTATCGTAGGTTCCCTCATAACCGCCATGGTTCTGCATGGTCACATTAAAAAGAAACAGCCTGTCGTCCGGGTTTTCCTTTCCTTCCACCATTTCGATGATTTTCTCATAATCAGCCTGGTCACTGATATAGTTTCTGAGCTTTTCGCTTCCCACATAAAATTCATAGTCCAGAAACTCATCAAAATCCATGTTCCGGTAGCAGGTTCTCCGGTTCCAGTTATCTCCTGAATAGGGATGCATGGCGATGGCCGTATAGCCCTGGTCCTTTAAGGTGGAAACCAGGGATTGGGTCTGCGGCTCCACGAAAAACTGGTAGGCAATGGAGTTTCCGGGCATCATGGACATGGAGTCACCCACCAGGAATTCAAATTCCGAATTGCTGGTCAGGGAGCCGAACACCGGCATACAAAGACTCCCCCGCATGGTGTTTTCCGTCAGACTGTCCAGAAACGGAAAATAGGGAACGTTGGTGGAAAAGTCTCCGATCACTTTAAGATCGGCCAGACTTTCGTTCATAATACAGATCAGGTTCACAGGCTGGACCGCTTCGGTCTCTCCGGCAGCTTCTTCGGCCTGTGCAGACTTTGTTTCCTCATAAATTTCCTGTACCCGGTTTCTGGAATAGCCCTGGGGCGGCTTTTTTACCATATATTTGATGGAGGCTGCCGTGGAAAGGAAAAAACCGCAGTTTTCGTAGGTATCGTTGATCATCCAGAGGTTGACCTCCATGCTGGAGGCAATGCGGGTAAATAAAAAGCTGCCGCAGCCACAGGCCAGAATCAATCCTCCGGCACACAGGGGCACTCTCTGCTTCCATCCCTTCACCCGGACCGGAACGAACCACAGGACCAGATTCATGAAGAGCAAAAGAAATCCCGCCAAAACCATGGCCTTTGTGGGCATAAACCGGTAATTTCCCGCCACGGTCATAGCCGTTTTCACCGCCAGCACATCCCAGAGCATGATGGGACGGTTTCGGAAGGAAACCACAAAGGCCTCCGCCAGAGAAATAAAATAAAAAATAAATGAGGAAACCGGGATGGAAACCCTGGAGGAACCAGACAAGGAAAAGACTGCCAGATACAGTAAAAACATCCATCCCACATTCATTGCCGCCTGGGAAACGGGTATTTTTAAGAGATTTCCTGTGACATATTCAAACAAAAGATAGGAGAATACCGGGGATAAAATAAGCCCCAGAACTCCTCCGGCTGTTTTTGCGTACTTCTTCATTCCGTCCTGCCTTCCTGGAACATTCGACAATTTCTTGCCTGAACCGACTTATTTTTTTCTAACCGCTACCCTATCACAAATTCCCCTTTTCTTCAAGGAAAAAATTTACACCCGGATGGCCCAGCGCATTTTGGTGGAGCGTGCTCTGGGATTTCTCGCGCATTCTTCTGCGGAAGGACGGATTACATCCTCTGCAATCTCGCTGTAAAGGCCTGCCTTTTTTCCTTCCTTAAAGAACCGTTTTACAAGCCTGTCCTCCCCGGAATGGAAGGTGAGGATGGCGGCACGTCCTCCCGGTGCCAGGATTCCCGGCAGCTTTTCAAGGAAGCTGTAAAGGACTTCAAACTCATGGTTCACATCAATTCTTAAGGCCTGGAAGCACCGTTTACAGGACTTAACCACTGCCTCTGCCCGCTCCTCCTCCGGCAGAAAGCCCAGAGCACATTCGATGGCCTCCTTAAACTGGGTGGTGGTCTCAATATACTGTTTTTTCCTGTTTCTCTTTCCCACTTCCCTGGCAATTTCCGCAGCATACACCTCATCAGCATTTTCCTCGAGCATTCCGCAGAGCTCTTCCGGGGAAATGGAGGCAAGGCGCTCCGCCGCGGAAATTCCCTTTTGGGGATTCAGCCGCAAATCCAGGGGACCTTCAAACTTGTAGGTGAAGCCCCGCTTCGGATTGTCAATCTGCATGGAGGACACGCCCAGATCTGCCAGGACAAAATCAAAGGGGCCCACCTCCGATGCCAGCGCATCAATATCTGCAAAATTCATTTGTCTGGCGGTGAAGATGTCTTCTCCAAAGCCCTTGTCTTCCAGCCGCTTTCTGGTCTTTACGATCTCGATGGGATCCACATCCAGCCCGTAAAGATGGCCTTCTCCCTTTAAGGCCTTTAACATTTCACTGCTGTGTCCGCCGTAGCCCAGGGTGGCATCCAGGCCCTTTTGGCCCGGTTTTATTTCCAGGAAGTCAAGAATCTCCTTCACACAGATGGAAAGATGCATACCCGCAGGCGTACTGCCCTTTTTAATGACCTTTTCAATGGTATCTGCGTATTTTTCCGGATTCTGCTCCTTATATTTCTCCTCAAACGTGCGGGGATGGGTTCCCCGGTAGCGGACGCGTCTTTTATGAACCTTATTTTCTTCTTCCATAGATTTCAATACCCTCTCTTTTCTTCTATGGAACTAAATATACCACATCTTCTAAAGCCCCGCTACTGTTTCCTGACTTTAGCGTCCTCATAAATCCCTTCCTCACCGGCTTTTGCAATGACCTCCTCACCCTCTGTGAGCCCGCTTTCAATGACCGCATAAATTCCCGTCTCATACCGGACCTTTACAGGAACTTTTTTGGCACGGCCGTCCTGGATTTCAAATACGTATTTCTCATCCTCTGCCTCAAACACCGCGTCCTGGGGAACGGTCAGAACGTCCCCGTTTCCAAAGAGAAGAAATTCCACGTGGACCCCATAGCCCTCTTTTCCCTTAAGGGTTTCCGGCTCTTCAAGCGTTACCTCCACATGGACCCGGTACTCTTTTAAGCCCAGGGATGAGGTTTTCTGCTCTGCAAACTCATAAATCCGGCTCACGGCGCCTTCGTACGTCTCGTCCCGTCCGCGAAGCTTAAACGTCACCCGCGCCAAAGTTCCCACAGAAAGGTATGGAGCCACGCTGGTGAGCACATCAGCCTCCACAAAAGTCTCCGCACTGCCGCCTAAAACCACAGCCGTCTCTCCGGCCTGAATCACCGACATATCCTTTACAGGCAGTCCTGTGACAATTCCGCCCTTTTCTGCCTTCACCTGGCATTTTTCAATCTTGTCCTCCAGTTGGGACACCTTCGTTTTCTGGGCTTCGATCTGGGAGGTGAGCATGGCTTCCTCACTGTCGTAAAACAGGCGGTTTATGTTCTCCTGGGCCAGCCCTTCTTTTTCATATTCCTACTCCCTTTCCTTTAAGATCTCTGTGAGGCGGATTCCCTTTAAAAACTTAAGTTCCATGGCCCATGAAAAAAGCGTCATGGCCAGGCACAAAAGAAGGGAGATTCCATAGGCCTTCGGACCCACGGACATCTTCCCATCACCATCAGAGTCCCGAACTCCGTGACCCGTTCCCTGAGATTAATCATGGAGATATTATAAATCAGGATGGCCCCTGCGGCCGCCGATAAGACAATGAACATATTCATCATGGCTAACATGCTTCCCATCATGTCCTCATAGCTTTTCACTACCTTTTCGGCATCCACCATCCAGGTCACGCGTCCTGCCGAAAGAAGCTGTTCCTTCAGTGCCTCTTTCTTTCCCGGCTCCGCTTTTATGAGAACAGAATTGGCGGCCTCTCCCGTATGAAAGGTATGGGCCAGGGAAAAAAGCTCCATGTAGCAGCCGCTTCCAAAGCTTTCTTCCATCACAAGGCTTACGGGAACCGAAACGGTTTCCTCCCCAAGGCCCATGGCAGACCCCCAGAAAGGTAAAGGTTACGGTTTCTCCCTCCAGAAGAAGAGTCATGGGCTCTCCCGCTTCATACCCGTATACCTCCGACATTCTGGCCCCCAGATAGAGGCCCTCCTGCCGGTTTTCCTCCCCGAAAGGGACAGAAAGCTCCAGCTTATTTAAAGCGTCCTCCTCGTCGTAGGACATGAGATGTACGGTGACAATCTCCTCCTGCCCCCTTGCCAAAAGCCTCACATCCCGGCTCATTTTTCCGGAAACTCCGGCAATTCCGGGGATTTTGCGAAGGTCCGAAAGCTCCGTCTCCGAAATCCCGGCCACCTCGGCAAAGACCTGGGCCAGACAGTTTTTTTCATAGTAAACATCCACCTGGTCCTTTAAGTTTCTCAAGGTGTCCTTCATGGCCACGAAAATAAAAATGCCGATGGCAATGATGAAAACGGCTCCCAGAAAGGAGCCCTTATTCTGTCTGGCCAGCCGGAACACATTTTTCCAGTAGGTTTTCACTGCCAGTCCACCTCCCCGGGAGCCAGAGGATGCTCATGTTTCACGATTTTTTCCAGAACCCCGTCTTTAAAATAGAACACCCGGTCTGCGATTTTTGCAATGTTCTGGTTATGGGTGATGAGCACCACCGTTTTTTTGTAGTTTTTATTAAAGTCCCATAAAAGCTTTAAAATCTGCACTCCTGTCTGGCTGTCCAGAGCCCCTGTGGGCTCGTCGCACAGCAGAATATCCGGATTTTTGCAGAGAGCTCTTGCAATGGCAACCCTTTGCTGCTGCCCGCCGGATAATTTGCTTGGGAAATGATCTGCCCGGTCCAAAAGCCCCACCTCATCAAGAAGTTTTTTCGGGTCCAGGGGATTTTTCCCAAGCTCCGCCGCCAGCTCCACATTTTCCAGGGCCGTAAGTCCCGGCATCAGATTATAAAACTGGAACACAAAGCCCACATGGTTTCTCCGGTACTCCGTCAGGGCCCGGCTGTTGTTCCAGTCCATATCATGCCCCTCATATTCCATGGTGCCGCCTGCCTTCGCCTGGATATTGGTTAGGTTTATCTAACTTCTTATATGGCTCTATGGTACCCCTGTACTTCCCCGGATGTCAACGGTATTTTCACGGTTTCATTGAGAATTTTTCTCATTTATCCCTTCACCACTCCTACGGTCCGCAGTCTCCGCACCGGAACCACCAGATCTTTCTGGCTGTCCATGACCATATCAATGTCCTTATAAGCAAACCGGCTCTCCTCTGCCACATCGGCCTTTCCTCTTTTTCCAAGAACCACGCCCTGCTTATCCAAATCCAAAATCACCTCCTCGGCCGTAAAGGCGGCCATGGCGCCTTTTCTGGAATACTGTCTCCCTGCACCGTGGGAACAGGAGCAGAAGCTTTCCGGATTTCCCTTTCCCATGACCACATAGCTGTACGAGCCCATGGCGCCGGGAATCACCGCCAGCTCCCCGTTTTCCGCCCGCACGGCACCTTTTCTGTGGACATAGACCTCCTGTCCGTAGTGGGTCTCCAGGGCTGCATAGTTGTGATGGCAGTTGATATCTTCGGAAAATTCCAGATTGAGATCGGTGTACTTTCCAATCCACTTTTCCATCACTGCCTTTACGGCAAGCATCATTTTCTCCCTGTTTTCCCGGGCATAATCCATGGAAAGATTCATCCAGTTTAAATATCGTCTTCCCTCCCTGCTGTCCGCCGGAAGGAATGCCAGACGGTACTCATCGGGAACCTGGCTGTAATAGCGGGTATTTAACTCCCGGGCTTTCTGGTGGAAATAGTCGCACACGGATTTTCCGAAATGACGGCTCCCCGAATGAATCATAATGGAAAGGAAGCCCTCATCGTCTGCCTGGAGCTCAATAAAATGGTTTCCGCCGCCTAAGGTTCCAATCTGAAAATATCCTGCCTCCAACTGTCCCAAAAGCTCTCCGTCCTCCTCATACCGGTCCATCTCATCATAGGCCTTATCCAGCGTATAGCAGGGCATGGGAGCTTTATGGTGGGAAAAGCCCACCGGAATATTCCGCATAATATCCCCAATCATGGCCTGAACCATGGTGCCGTTTCCCGTCATGATATCTTTGATTTCCTCCAGCCGCACGTTGGTTCTTGTGTAGGCCATTCCGCAGCCGATGTCCACCCCCACGGCGTTGGGAATCACAACTCCCCTGGCCGCAATGACGCCGCCGATGGGCATTCCCATTCCTGCATGGGTGTCCGGCATCAGGCTCACCCACTTATGGAGAAACGGAAGGCGGGACAGATGGTATGCCTGTTCCACACAGGTCTCATCCAGATCTTCCTTTTTTTCCAACCATACCTTCACCGGGACCTTCATATTTTCCTTTTCATACCATACAAACATACACTCACATCCTCTCTTCCTTATTTTGTCTGTCTGCATCTTTAACATACCGGAATTTTCCAGGGAAATCATTTAAAAAACATTGCGAACATGGACTTTCCCTCTGCCATGGACTATAATGGGAACAGAAATGAGGGCATGGATATGGCAGAATTCAACGAACTGATTAAAAACTTTGACCGGATCCGGGACTACATGCGGCAGTTTTTCGTCTACGGATATAAAAGCCGGGGAGACTTTGACAAAAAAAGCGGCCGCACCTATGACAACGAGCGGAGACGGATTGAGAGCTGGCTGGGAGACTATGTGAAATCCGCCTACACGGGAAAAGGGAAAAATGTCTACATCAGCGTGGACAGTAAAACCATCCCCCAGAACCCCTTATACGGGGCCTGGAAGTCCAAAAGCTTTACGGATAACGATATTCTTCTGCACTTTTTTCTCCTGGACCTTCTCTTTGACAGCCCGGAGGGAAAAACTGCAAAGGACCTGGCAGACGAGATTTCTTCCCGGTACGGCATGGTCTTTGACAGCCAGACTGTGCGGCTTAAGCTTAAGGAATATGAAGAGCTGGGGCTTTTTACATCGTTCAAACAGGGAAAAAACCTCTGCTACCGGCTCCTTTTCGGACCTGCATCCCCAAACGATGGGGCACTTTCTCCCGATACCTGGCAGGCCCTCCTTACGGCGGTCACCTTCTATCAGGAAGCCGCGCCCTTCGGCTTTGTGGGAAGCACCATCCTGGACGGGGAGGACATGGAAAACCATCTCTTCCAGTTTAAGCACCATTTCATCGTCCATACCCTGGAGGACGGCGTTCTCTGTGAAATTTTAACGGCCATGAAGGAGCACAGGAGAATCTCCTTCGTCAATAAAAGCAGCCGCACCCAGAATATTTCCACGGTGACGGGGATTCCCTTAAAAATATATGTCAGCACCCAGACCGGAAGGCGGTACCTCTGCCTCTATCTGGAAGGACCGAGACGGTTCATCAATTACCGCCTGGACTCCATCACCGCTGTGACCCATTTGGAGAACTGTGAGGAATATGAAGAATATGAGAATGCCCTTTTGAGAAACATGAAACACTGCTGGGGCGTTTCCTTCGGCGGCAGCAGCCGGATGGAGGAAATCTATGTGAAGCTCTGGATTGACGTGGAACGGGAACCCCACATTTTAAACCGCCTGTACCGGGAAAGCCGCGGCGGGGAAATCTTAAAAATCCGCGATCATGAATACCTGTACAGCGGCCTGTTTTTTGACACCAACGAGATGCTGTCCTGGGTGAAAACCTTCACCGGGCGGATTCTGGACATTCAGGGTACCAATGCCATGGCCATCGGAAAGCTTGTGCGGGATTTGGAAAAAATGTATGAAATGTATGGTCTGCCGAAAGGAACGGAACATGGAACTGTTTGAGAAATACTATAACTGCTATTATCAGGTGGTCCGCCATATTTTAATGGAGGCGGAATCCTCCCCCATGACGGAAAAACGGATGCGTGCGCTTTCGGAACGCTACGGATACCAGGAAAGTGCCCTGGCCATCGTGCCGAAGCTTTTGGACGGGACCTGGCCTTTTCTTTCTTCCTACGGGTCCGCTGTCCTTACACATCCGGACGTATTAAAGCCCGGTGCCCTTCCCCTCACAAAGCTTCAGAAATCCTGGCTTTCTGCCCTTTTAGAGGACCCCAGAATCCGGCTTTTTCTGACCGATGCCCAGTACGGGGAAGCCGTCTCCTGGCTTTCCGGTACGGATCCGCTTTTTTCCCGGGACGATTTTCATTTCTTTGACACCTACGGGGACAGGGACCCCTATGAGGACGCGGAATACAAAAAACGCTTCCACACCATCCTCAATGCCCTTTCCAACAAGCAGGCCCTGATCATCGCCTATGAAAACCGAAAAGGTGAAAGCTCTGTCCGGGAGGCAGCCCCCTACCAGCTCCAGTATTCTTCCAGGGACGGGAAGTTCCGGCTCTGCTGCCTGGAGCGGTCCGGAAAACGGTTTTCCAAAAATACGGTCCTGAACCTGGGCCGCATTCTGGCCTGCCATCCCTCCCATGAGGAGGTGCCGGAAGCTGCCGCTCTCCGTTCCTTCCTCCCGGTCCACCGCTGCGAGGAGCCTGTGGTCCTGGAAATCGGCGGCGAGAGGAACTCCCTGGAACGGTGCATGCTGCACTTTGCCAACTATGAAAAGCATACCAGATACAATGAGGAGACAAAAACCTGGATTTGCTCCCTTTACTACGACACGGCCGATGAGACAGAGCTTTTGATTGAAATCCTCTCCTTCGGCCCCGTCATCCGGGTGCTGGGCCCGGATGCCTTTCTGGAGCAAATCCGGGCCCGGGTCATCCGGCAGCATGAGCTGTTTTATAAGCCCATCTGATGGTATTTCTTTTTCTTACAGAGTCCAGGAAAGGCTCTGGCTCTGTAAGCCTGCCATGTGGCGGTAGATGCCGTCCTGTTTCATCAGTTCGGCCGGGCTTCCCGATTCCGCCACAACTCCGTCCTTCAGCACAATGATCTGATCGGCCCCTGCCACTGTACGCATTCTGTGGGCGATGATCAGCACGGTCTTATTTTTCACCAGGTTAGACACGGCCTCCTGCACCAGAGTTTCGTTCTCCACATCCAGGGAGGCTGTGGCCTCGTCCAAAAGCACAATGGGAGCGTCCTTTAAGATGGCTCTGGCCAGGGCAATTCTCTGGACCTCACCGCCGGATAAGTAGATTCCTTTGGTTCCCACCACCGTGTCAAGGCCCTTAGGCAGCTTTTCGATGATGTCTTCACACCGGGCGGCCTTTAAGGCCCTCATGACCTCCTCTCTGGCGGCATCCGGCCTTGCGGCCCGGACATTGTTTAACAGAGTATCTTTAAACAGATGGCAGTCCTGGAACACAAAGCTCACAAGCTTCATCAGTTCTTCGGTCCCAATGTCCCGTACATCCGCGCCGCCGATGGAAATACTTCCCTCATCCACATCAAAAAATCTGGGGATCAGGCTCACCAGCGTGGTTTTTCCGCCTCCGGAGGGACCCACCATTGCTGCCGTGCTTCCCTGTGGCACCGTAAGGTTCACATGTTTTACGGCCGGTCTTCCTCCCTTTTCATAGGAGAAGGTCACGTTTTTAAAAGTGACGGAATAATTTATGGGTTTTTTCGGTACATCCGGCTCCGGAAGGGGCTGTTCGTTTATGATTTTAAGCATCCGCTCCAGGGCGTCCTTCGCCGTCATGGTATTTTCACTGGTCCACATGATCTTATTCATCATGGACACGCAGATGGGCGTAAACAGCACATAAAACACCAAATCCAGCACCACCGTCCTGTATGGCGCGCCCAAAGCCGCATCTCCCGCCAGTAAAATTCCCGCCGGAATCAACACCAGGAAAATCCCGTTGATGCTTGCGGTGTAGGCACACATGGGCAGCCGTAAGGAGACGGCATAGTTTACCGCCCAGTCCCGGTAACGTAAAATAGCGTCATGGAAGTTTTTAAAGGAAAATACACTCTGCTGGAAGGTCTTCACCACGGGAATTCCCCTCACATACTCCACAGCCTCGTTGTTCATGTCCTCCAGCGCATTCTGATACTGGGCCATGGACTCCTTGAGGCCCGGACCCATCATTCTGCTTAAAAAGAAAACGCCCACGGCCATGGGAAGCAGGCTGATGAGACCGAATCTCCAGTCGAATACCAGAAGAAGCACCAAAACGGCGACAGGCGTCACAAAGGCACCTGCCAGGTCCGGAAGCTGGTGGGCCAGATAGGATTCCGTCTGCCCTGCCCCATCGTCGATGATGCGGCGCAGCTTTCCGCTCCCTGTTTTCTTAAAATATCCCATGGGAAGCCGGGTCAGGTGATGGAGCGCCACGGTCTTCATGTTCCTGGCCACCCGGAAAGCAGAAAAATGAGTGCACATCAAGGCGCCGAAATAAAGAATCATGCTGCACAAAGAGGCCGCCACCGCCATCCAGCCAAGGCGGATCAGCCGTTCCCCATTCAGCCCCGTTTCCCAGGTAAGGACCACTTCCTTTACCACGCTCCACATACAAAGATATGGAACCAGAGCCACAATGACACTGATTCCCGAAAGTACACAGCCCAAAACGGTCAAATACTTATGATTTCCGGCAAAAGTCATTAAGGTGACCTTTTTTGACTGCGGAAGCTCTGTCATAATGGGTTTCGCATTGCCTTTCACTTTTTCTCCTCTTTTTCTTGGTTAGTTTATTCTAACCTAGGTTTTTGAAAAATGCCCGGCGGACGAACGCGTTTTTTCGCCAGCGGGCCCGGTGCCATTTTCATGGCTCCTATGTAACAGCGTTATATAACACTGTTATTATCCATCTGAAACCGCCATATGTCAATGGGCTCCATAGACAATTTTTCTCAATAAGAGGAGTTTGCATGCGAGCTTCTTCGCCTGCGGCGGGGCATTATATCTGAAGAATATACCTCCAGCCTGCATGCTGGAACTTTCCCAGCATCAGCGCACAGGACACGGCTTCCTCCCTCGGCACGTCATGGTCTACAAATTCCTGTATCTGCTGGAAAAAGGAACGGCATAAAATATGAATCAGGGAATCCTTCATTTCCGGCACCGGATGGCCCATGGATTTTAAGGCATCCATGAAATCAAAACAGGACTGCTCCTCCATCCGGGCCAGCTTGTCAAAAAAGGCCTCGCTGGCTCCCGGCGCATTGCAGCAGAGAATCAGCTTAAACACCTCAAAATGGTCATATACATAATTCACCATTCCGGGCATATACTCGTCTACCACTGTCATAAGCGCCTCCGGCTGTTCCTCCGGAGGAAGGGCGGCAAACTCCCCGTGGGACTCCTGGTACAGACAGACCAGACCGTCGGCTGCCTCCTTTGTCAGGGCCTCAAAGAGGGCTTCCTTCCCGGAAAAATACCCGTAAATGGCTCCCGTGGTCACGGATGCCGCAGCAGTAATCCTCCTCAAAGAGGCTTTTTCATAGCCGTATGTTAAAAATTCTTCCTTCCCGGCCCTGAGAATTGCTTCCTCTGTCTTTGTGCTCTGATTTCCCATCTGATGTCTCTCCCGTTCCTTAAAAATACCCGGCCATGTACGTCTTTCCATGGCCGGGCAGGATTCTTTTTATAATACCAGGGAAGGTGCGGAATACACTCTTGCCTGCAGTTCCTGATTTAACAGATAAAGACTTCTGGCATCATCGCCGAACAGCTTCATCTTCTGAATCAGGTCATTGGAATTTTTCTCTTCCTCTCCCTGCTCCTTCACGAACCAGTCTAAAAACTGCATGGTGCGGTGATCTCTAGCGGCTGTGGCCGCATCGTAAATATCATTGATTAAAGAGGTCACATATTTTTCATGTTCCAAAGCTGCTGTCAGCGGATCCATCAGGGTCTCAAACACCTTATCCGGTTTTGCAATGGCCTCCAGGGTCACAGTCTCGCCGTTGTTCTGCATATACTGGTAAAACAGCATGGCATGATCCTGCTCTTCCTTTGCCTGAATCTCATACCAGTTGGCAAAGCCGTCCAGTCCCTTGGAAGAATAGAAGTTTGCCATATCCAGATACAGATATGCAGAGTAAAATTCTTTGTTGATTTGGGTGTTTAAAAGTTCAGAAACCTTTTTATCCATGGTACATATCCTCCGTCTCTCTTCAATTTTATATCATCATAGCACGGTCCAAATCAGAATGCAAGAAGTGCTTACGGAGAATTTTCTTCCCCCTGGCACCTCTTAAATATGTTCCGCAGCATAATGACGGCCGCCATGGCTAAAATCAGCTCTGCAAAGGGCTGGGCATAAGGAAGGCCGTACAGCGGGAATAAATAATTCAGGATAAACAGGGCCGGAATTTCCAGAATGATCTTTCTCATAATGGCAAATATGAGGGCATTTCTTCCCAGTCCCAGGGCCTGGAAAACGCCCACGGCCAGGAAATCCGTATAGATCAGCGGAAGTCCCAGGCAAAAGGCCCTGAGGAACCTGGTACCGTAAGCCACAATACTTTCGTTGTCCAAAAACTGCCGCACCAGGACCCCTGCACCAAAATAGTACACAAGGGACACCGTAATCATACCGGGCACCATGAGCTTTGCGGCAAACAGGATGGTGTCCTTCATCCGCCTGTGGCTTTTGCTGGAGTAGGTATAGCTCACCAGTGGCATGATTCCCTGGGAGAAGCCCAGGGCGATCTGGAAAGGCACCTGGTTGATTTTCTGTGCAATTCCCATGGCCGCCACCGCATCGGCCCCGTAGCCGGAAGTGAAGTTATTTAAGATGGTCATTCCTGTCACATTTAACAGATTCTGGATGGAGGCCGGAACACCCACGGCGCAGATTCCAAAAACGATCTCCTTTTTCAGACTGAACTGCCTGGGATTTACGCACACATAGGTATTGTTTCTCTTTTTAAAGAGAAGGATAAAAAAGTATCCGCAGGCAAAGCAGTTTGACAGAAAGGTGGCACATCCGGCCCCTGCGGCTCCCATATTTAAGCCCCAGGGCAGAATGAAAATCGGGTCTAGAATCATATTTAAAAAGCATCCGCTCATGGTTCCGATGCTGGCATGGAGGGAGGCACCCTCGGAACGGACCAGATAGGCCATCACCACATTGAGGATTGCCGGAGCCGCGCCGCAGTTGACGGTCCAGAACATGTAGCCGTCCGTGGCCGCCAGGGTGACGGAATCCGCACCCAAAAGCTTCAAAAGAGGCGCCTTTCCCACAGTGCAGAAAAAGGAAAACAAAAGCCCGCAGAACAGGGAACAGTAAAACCCAAAGGCAGAGCTTCGTCTCACCGTATCGTAGTCCCGACGTCCCAGTGCCCGGCTCATCATGCTGGAGGTGCCGACACCGAACAGGTTATTGACTGCGTTGAAGGCTAAAAGCACCGGATAGGCCAGAGTTACCGCCGCATTCTGCACGGGATCGTTTAGCATTCCCACAAAGTAGGTATCTGCCAGGTTATAGATCACCATGACCAGGGAACTTAAAATCGTTGGGATAGCTAATTTTGCTATGGCCTTAGGTACAGGCGTCTTTTCAAACAGTATGATTTTTTCATTTTCTTCCAAATGTATTTCCTCGCTCTCATTGGTGTATTTTTTCATTATATTCCATTTTTCCTTTAAATACAATCATACAGTTTGTTTTTCCTCTTTGCCCCGGTAACGGCTTTTCCACTCCTCAAAATCCCACCGGGCCAGAAACTGTTCGGCCGCGTTTTTTCCGTTTTCAAACAATGCCAGGCTTTCTTCTTTCGTGATATTAAAATCCACCGCATTGATTTTTTTCACTTCCTGACTCTCTTTTGTCCGGACCTCCGTGGGTATTTTTATGGTCCGTTCATAGTCGCCTTTTGTCACATGGCTGTTGTCATATGCATCCATGCAGGTGGAAACAAGGGCCCTTAAATAGTCTGCCAGGCTTACGCTCCCCCATGGATCCGGCTTGCAGGGAGCAGGAAAGGCATCATAAAATTTGAACCCAAAGGTAGGGCGCTTTAAAACCTTCGTTCCATCGTCCAAAACCCACATGGGATAATTGCTCAGCAGGCCTCCGTCCACCAAAAGGTGGGTTCTTCCATCTTTTCCTTTTAACCGCACCGGTTCAAAAAACACCGGAATGCTGACGCTCATCCGCACGGCCCTGGCGATGGGAAAGGAGCCGGGATCCAGGCCAAAAGAAGAAAGTGCCTCGGGAAAGACCAAAAGCTTCCGGTCTGTCAGGTCACTGGCTGTAATTTTAAGGGTTCTTCCGCTTTGCTCCACATCCGAAAACCGCCTCATATTTTTTCTTTCCAAAAGTCCGTCCAGCCACTTTTCCAGGTAATCGGTATTGTAAATACCCAGGGTAAATATCACCGAAAGGGCCTTTCCCACCGGACCGAAAAGGTCCAAAAGCTCCTTTCCTTTCAGGTTTTTATAATCCAGCTTTTCCATCTCCTGCTTCAACTCCCGGCATCCGTACCCGGCGGCCAAAAGCGCAGCCACAATGGCCCCCGCCGAGGAACCTGCCAGATCTGCAAAGCGGTACCCGGCCGCCTCCATCCCGCAGGCTGCCCCCACATGGCCAATCCCCCGGACACCTCCGCCCTCAAACACACCATTACAAAGCTTCATCCATACACGCTCCGAACTTTCTTTCCTTTCATGGTATGAAACAGAACGCACTCTGGCGCAGTGCGATCCTGCCCGGAGGGCTTTTTTGTTGCATAGGAGGCTCCGGAGGAGTTTCCTATGCAATAAAAAAGTGTCTCCGACACTTCAACTCCCCTGCCCCTCAATCTTGAGGGGATTAGGGGTTTCTTTTTGTGTCATTTTCCTGCATAATGATCTTATGAACATTTTACAAAAAATT
>JAETQD010000035.1 GCA_021770825.1 Clostridium sp.
TTTCTTTCTTGTATCTGATATGCTCCATAGTACCTCCGTATTTAATTTTCAAAGTGCAGTGCCGCCATGCTGCGGCGTGAAATGTTTTCTGCCATCAATCACCGTTCCCTTGTGTGTCGCTGCTGCCGTTTCAGCTCTGCCAGCACCTCCGGCGGGATACGGTCTACCAGCCGCTGAATGTCTTTCAGCTCGCTTTCCAGCTTTGCCCGTTCCATCGTATCTTTCATCTTGCCTTTTTCACTGGCTTTGGCCCTTGCTTCCAGCTTTTCATTTTCCGCTAACAGGTCATCGATTGTGACCTTGTATTTTTTCAACTGCCCGGAGAAATTCTCCATCTGTGGGAACCACTTTTTCAGCATGGAGAGGGCTTCCTCTTTTTTCTTTCCGGCATTCAGCGGGTTAATGCCGTCCAGCGTGGCTTCAATGGCTCTGGCCTGCCGGGAGAGGGAAACCGCCTGTTTGAACAGACGGGTGGGGATATGCTTCCTGCCTGTCTTGCTGGCGCTCTCCCCACGCTCCAAGTCGGGATATTTCTCCACCATATAAGCGTGAAAATCGTCCTGCCATTTTGTGAGGTTGGCTCTGTTCCCTATAATCTCCTTTGCACACAGGCGGTTGTCTTTTGTCAGCGGAACAAAAGTTAAGTGGAGGTGGGGTGTTTTCTCGTCCATGTGTACCACTGCCGACACGATATTTTCCCGGCCTACCCGCCCGATTAAGAAATCAGCCGCCCTCTGGAAAAATTCCTGTATCTCCTTTGGGGGCTTCTTCTTGAAAAACTCCGGGCTGGCGGTAATCAGCGTATCCACAAACCGGGTACTATCCTTACGGGTGCGGCAGCCAGCCTGTTCAATGCGGTTTTGGATAAAGTGGTAATAGCGTTCCTCCGGCTTGACAATGTGGAAGTTGTACTTGCTCCGGCTGGTGTCAATATCCGGGTTGCTGGCATACTGCTCTTTCTGCCTTTCGTGATGGGCTTCCAGCGGTCTTGCCGGATTGCCCTTGTGTTTCTCAAACCGCAAAATTGCGTGTTGTGCCATAAACTCCTTTCCCCGTTCCTTTCCCTTCCGGGATTTTTTCACAGGAAAATCCCGCAGAAAATATCTCGGATAGGAAGGGAATGGATAGAATATAAATCAATATTTTTATCTTTGTATTTCTATATACCGTCCGATTTTCGTGCTTCAAGAGGATTGATTATCGTACTCCATGAGTGCGGTTTTCAGTCCTCCGGCGTACCAGAACGGGATTTCTTGAAGTCGGTATTTGGAACCGCTTCATAGGATTTTGGGTAAATGCGGTTGGGTTTTCCACAGCCCTGCTTCTGGATCTCCACCAGTCCGGCATATTGCAGTTCCCGCAGGGTGTTCACCGCCTTTTGCCGCCCACAGTGGAGCAGCTCCACCACCTCGCAGATTGGGTAATACAGGTAAATCCGCCCGTACTCGTCCGCCCAGCCGTTCTTGCGGGATAACTCCGTCCGGCGCAGGATAAAGGCGTACAGTATCTTCGCTTCATTGGACAGGGGTGTGAATGTGGGGGCTTCAAAAAGGAAATTGGGCAGCCGGGTAAAGCTGACCGCCTTTTCCGGCTGATGGATATAAATGGTGTTTGTCATATCGTGTTTTGTGGACGGTTAGAAGCCCGTTTTCGGGGGTAGACGGTAGTTTCTATTGCCTGCCCCTGTTCTGTGCTTGCAAAGCCTTGTAAATCAAGGACTTTTCAGCCCCTAACTGTCCACACAAGACCTCCTTTTCCGTTCGCTTTCTGTTTTCTGCCGCCTGTGAACTCTGGCGGCGCAGTCGGGGCAGTATTTCGCCCGGTTGGACTTCGGGACGAACACTCTGCCGCAGACCGCACAGCGTTTTAGCTCCTTATCCCGGAAAATCTCCGCTTCCAGCGTCCCGTCCAGCGGCAAGACCGACCAGCGGAACCACTTACAGCAGACCGAGAAAGAAATGGTCTGGGGGCAGGTGTGGGTGTCCCCATCGTCAAGGGGCATACAGTTCCCGTCCTCATAGTTGCAGCACTCCCGGCGGATTAAGGCGTTTGCCTGTTTCCTCTGTGCCGGTGTCATACGGTAAAGGGAACCGTCCGGCTTGCGCCCTATGGGCGGCAGTCGTTTATATGGGTTCTCTCTCATGTGTTCCCTCCATTTTTCCTTAGCCGTTCTCTCCGAAAAGGCTTCCTGCCTCATTCCTGCGGCGTGTTCCGGCGTTGGCACGCTCCCCACAGCTTCGAGACAAGTTGGTATGCTCCCAATAAAGCAGACAGGAAAATAACATTGGGAGTGAATACAGGATGGGCAAACGAAAAGAAGTTGCTTTTGAGGAAAAAGTCTCGCTGGTGGAGGAATATCTTGC
>JAETQD010000036.1 GCA_021770825.1 Clostridium sp.
TATCTGCAAACCTCCGGTCCACCGCATGACGCCGCTGGGCAGGGAAATCGCGGATATCCTGCTGGCTGTCAACAGGCCGTACGGAAAATCCGACTACATACCGTGTATCTGCTGGGGCAGAAACGCCAATTTCGCCAAATCCTTTGAGGTGGGCGGACGCCTGCATATCTGGGGAAGGATCCAGAGCAGGGAATATATTAAGAAGCTCAGTGAGACTGATACAGAAAAGAGAATCGCCTACGAAGTATCAGTGAGCAAGCTGGAGTATGGTGAGACCTACAGCTAAATGGATGGAAATACGTTATTGTTCATAGATCCCTAATGAAAGAAGCCTGAGAAATAGCGTAAAATTAATTTCGGGTAATGGAAATTTATGTAAACCATAAAAAGGAAGACAAAGAAAGCACCTCTTTGTGTTAGAATAGTTTTGCAAAAAATCATTCACACAAAGAAAGGTGCTTTCCATGATTAACAGTATACAACATTTTATTGAAAAAGAAACCTATGAAATCGAAAATACCATGAGGAAATTTGTGGAAGGAAGCATAGACATCGATTCCTACGGGGTTGACCTGATGGAAAGAAGTCTGAACCTGGCAAGGAACATTCTTGTGGAAACATTGGAACACATGGATCAGACGATAAAAATAAGTGCAAAACGGCGGGAAGCCTATGTCGTGGAGCAAAACCGCCAAACGAAGGAACTGTTACTGCCACTGGGCAGTATCCGGTTCAACCGCACTTGCTATACATCAAAAAGGACGGGGAAGTCGGTATATCTGCTTGACGAAGTGATCGGTCTGGAGGGGCATCAAAGAATGACGATAGGGGCAGCCGCGGCCATACTGGAGGAGACGATAGAGAGCAGTTACCGCAAAGGCGGGGAGCATGCCAGCCTGATGGACCAGGTAAGCAAACAGACCGTAAAGAACCTGGTGCACGAAACGGTGATAGAGATGCCGATAAGGGAGCGGGAGGAAAAGAAGAAGATCAGGCACCTGCATATAGAGGCGGATGAAGACCATGTGGCGGCCCAGTTCTACGAAAGAAAAGGTGACCTGACGAGGGATGAGCGAGGACGAAAGAGCAATACCCTGATGCCAAAAATAATCTGTGTCTATGAGGATATCGAGGAAGAGAGCGGTGGGTCAAGTAAAAGTAAGAGATACCGTTTGACAGGAAAACATTACTTCTGCGGCCTATATCCGGGGAAGGAGAATGAAAAGCTGTGGGAAGAGGTAAGGGAATATATAGCGGCAACCTATGACTATGAGTACCTGGAAAAGATTTATATAGCCGGAGACGGAGCGGCATGGATAAAGGCTGGCTGTGAGGTACTGGAAAAGGCAGATTTTGTGCTGGATAAGTTCCATATGGGGAAATATATACAGAAGTCAGTGGTACACCTGCTGGACAGTGCGGAAGAAGTGAAAAGTGAAATTTATGAAGCAATCCACCAAAAGGAACGGGGGAGGATAAAACAGATATACGCAAAGATACTGTCAGTGACGGAAAAGGAAAGTAAGAGCCAGGAGGTTGAGGAAAGCCTGAAGTACCTGATGAACAACTGGAAAGGAATCACGATTTATGCGGAAGATGGAGGAGCAGTGTGGGGATGCCATGCAGAAGGTCAGGTAAGCCACGTGCTGTCAAGCCGGATGAGCAGCCGTCCAATGGGGTGGAGCCGCACAGGAGCGGATCAGATGTCAAAGCTGAGGGCATACCGAATGAACGGAGGAAAGGTCATAGAGTTACTGAAATACCAGGAGGAGAAGCAAAAACGAGAGAAGCGTGTAGAAAAGAAGGAAGAACTAGTGAAGGAACTAAGGAGGGCACAGGCAGGAAGAAGGCATGCGGAGAGGCTGCAGGGAACGGTGCCAGGCCTGGAGGCACACAGCATGAAATGGATGCGAGAACTGTTAAGTTATCCGGGAGCGATGTAGCTAGAGAAGGCCATACATTGCATGACTACCGGTAACAGGATAGGAAAGGAAGAAGTCAAGGGCTGCGCAGCAGTTCATAAAACCCTTGAGTTCTTTATTTGCTATCCGTAAAATCCAGGAGCAATGAATGGATAAAAAAACCAGTGGTGGAAACAAGGAAACTATAATAGAATAAGAGAAGCAAATCTAAACCAACTCATAGGGGGGACTTCTGACCATTTGTTTCCGAATGTAAATTGACGCTACC
>JAETQD010000008.1 GCA_021770825.1 Clostridium sp.
ACATTCGCTGCATGAGCGAAGATGATCTTCTCGATATGGATTATTTCTTAAATGAAGATGACTTATTGGATGACGAGGCTGGCGTGGAAGGTTTTTATATCTTCTAGGCAGTGTCGCCTTATCGTCATCCCGGGCAAGAGTTTATCTGACATATGTTCGATGAACTCTTGTTCTTTTTTCTCCATTCCAAAATCGCAATTTCCTATAAATCAAGCAAAGACGCCTGCCAGCCCCGGAATCCGGGATGCCGGCAGACGCCTCATCAGACAAAGTTTTTTCTCAGTTTTTCTATGGCCTTTTTTTCAATCCGGCTCACATAGGACCGGGAAATTCCAAGAATTCCTGCAATCTCCCTCTGTGTATATTCCTTAGAACCGAAAAGGCCGTATCGCATGCGGATAACGGTCTTTTCAGTGTCCTTTAAATCCTGTTCATAGGCCTCATAGAGCCTTTTCACATCCTGCTTTAAAATGACCTGCTCTATGGCCTCCTTTCCCTCCACCTCCAGAACATCCATGAGGCTGACCGTCTCACCGTCCTTGTCGGTCCCGATGGGGTCATAGATGGAAACCTCTTTAGAATATTTTTTGCTGGCCCGAAACAGCATCAGAATTTCATTTTCTACACATTTGGCAGCATATGTGGCCAGCCTTGAGCCTTTCTCCATGTCGAAGGTATTAACCGCCTTAATGAGTCCGATGGTTCCCACAGAAAGCAGGTCTTCCATCTCGTAGTCGGAACCCTGATATTTCTTGATGACATGTGCCACAAGACGCATGTTCCTGTTGATCAGCATGGCCCTTGCTTCCTGGTCACCCTCTTTGTATCGTTCCAGGTACTCTCTTTCTTCCCGTGCAGATAATGGTTGTGGAAAAGTCTTCAAAGAAAGCCACCTTAAGCATTCGTTACTATATCTTATGCTAAGGTGGCTTTTCAAGTGCTTTTACAAGATTTTTAATTCTCCGGAGCTACCGGTGTCCATGCCTTTTCCATTACATCTTCCAGATTGTCCATGGAAGTGATGATACCAAGGCGAAGGTATGCCTCTGCGATCTTCTCAAGTCCGGCCTCTGTAACCTCATCGGTCGGTCCGAATCTCAGGCTCTTATTGATTTCTACGTTCATCTCAAAGTCTTCGCTATTTAAGCCCTCATCGATTAACATCTGAGTTGCCTCTTCCGGATTCTCGTTCATCCAGATATGAGCTTTCTTTACACACTCAGTGATCTTCTTTGCAGTGATCGGGTTCTCTTTTACGAAGGTCTGGTTCATGGCGATGATACAGCAGGGTGCGCCGCTCCAGTCGTCGTCCAGCAGGGAACGAATCTTACGAAGAGTTCCATCCTCTACCATGTGATATGCATATGTATCAGATAAGAGAGCTGCTGCGATTTCGCCGTTCTGCATGGACGGAACGCAGGCGCTGGTCTCTACCTGAACCAGGTTTACATCCTCAAGGGGATTGATTCCATCGGAATCCAGCAGGCAGGCAGTGATGTTGTAATCGCTGGCGCCGATACCGTTGGGAACGGAGATCTTCAGTCCCTTTAAGTCCTCTGTGGTCTGATACTCGCTGTCGCCAAGAACGTAAATGGACTTACATCCAAAGTGTGCACCGCCGGTAAAGGTTAAATCTACGCCATTGGTGGACGGAACCAGCATGGTTGCAACGTGGCCAACGGCTACATCAGCAGCACCTGTACCAAGAGCCTCTGTATAGGAGATACCCTTTACACCCTCTGCTGTCATACCAGCCTCTTCATAATAGCCTAACTTATCTGCCATAACCGGGCCGGAAGTACAGCCATCGGATAAGTAGTAGCGCACAGGTTTGCCATATGCCGGCTCCTGCTTCCATGCCTCTTCCTCAGAAAGCTCTGCTTCGGTTGCGCGGATACTCCATCTCAATGGGAATCTGCGCTTTCACGCGGCCGGGGGCCGCATCCATGACGATGACCTTGGTTCCCATGTAAATGGCCTCGTCCACATCGTGGGTTACCATAATGAGAAGCTGCTTCTTCTCTTTCCACACATTCAGGATTTCATCCTGCATATTCATTCGTGTAAATGCATCCAAAGCTCCCAGGGGCTCGTCCAGCAAAAGGATTTCCGGCCCGTTAATTAAAGAGCGGGCCAGGGCCACTCTCTGGGCCATACCGCCGGAAAGCTGCATGGGATAGTCGTCCTTAAACTCTTCCAATCCGATCAGACGGATCATCCGCAGCACGTCATCCTCATGTCCCTTTAACTTTTTCTGCATTCTTAAGCTGAAGGAGATATTTTTTTCCACCGTAAGCCACGGAAACAGCGTAGGGCTCTGGAATACCATTCCGCGGTCCGGTCCGGGACCTGTAATTTCCTTTCCATTGATGGTTACGGTTCCCATGGTGGGGGTAATTAAGCCTGCAATCAGCCGGAGAATTGTGGACTTACCGCATCCGGAAGCTCCCACAAGGCTTATGAACTCTCCGCTTTTCATGGTCAGATCGATATTTTCCAGCGCATTGGTAATATCGTCCTTTTCCACCTTCGCGAAACTTTTTGAAACGCCGTCCAGACGTAAAATCACAGAATTATCCATTCTACTTCACCCTCCCCGTCTGCCAGCGCAGAGCATGTCTCTTGAACAGATCCAGTGCTATGGTTACTGCATTGAATGTGAGACAGATAATTACGATGGCGGCAAACATCTTGTTGTAAGCGGCCCAGGCCTTTGCCCAGGTAATGTACCAGCCAAGTCCTGCCTCCACGCCCATCATCTCCGCAATCATCAGAGAGATACAGGCGGAACTCATACCCTGTGTCATACCCTGTAAAATATTGGGCATTGCATGGGGAATAGCCACACGGAACACAAGCTGGTGGCCTTTGGCCCCAAGGGTGCGGGCGGCATCAAAATAAATCCTGTCGATGTTTGAAATACCGGTCATGGTGGCTGTGGTAACTGCAAACCAGGTACCAAGGGCCACAATGAACACAGAACCTCCAAACAGAGAGGAAGCTAAAATCATAATAAGCGGAATCCAGGTGGCTGTGGGGATAGGACCTAAAACCTTAATAATGGGAGATACCCAGTAACGGACTCTCTCGCTGTATCCGCAGGCCACACCGGTGACAAGTCCTGCGGCCACGCCGCTGAAATATCCCAAAAACAGAAGACGCATGGAAAAGATCACACTCTTCAGCAGGTTTTTCCAGTCCAGAATAGCCACGTTGATAATATCATTGACCCATGGAATAAAGGGCTGGGTCAGAAATCCGGTCTTTAAGGTCATAAAGTCGAACGCCGCCAGCAAAAGGAAAATGGCTGCCAGAAGCGGAGCCTTATGGCGCTGCTTCTGATAGGGCTGGCGGTCTCCCTTACGGTAGTGCATGATGGCGGATGCAAGAGAAATTCCGTAAATCACTGCTGGAATGAGAAGCAGATAAAGATACCGCTCCGGATTCTGGTTGTTGTACTTGTCAGGAACCAGTAAATATTCTGCAACGGAGATTCCGCAGCAGATTAACGGCAGAAGTGCAATCAACAAATCCAAGGTTTTCTGCCATCCGCTTTTTTCCTTCTCCTCCAGCTCCCAAAGCTGATCACGGGTCAGTTTGCCTTCGGCAGAGGTTTTTGTATTTTTATTCATGATTCGATACACACTCCCTTCCATCATGAACCATTCGGCTACCTTATACTAGCTATAACTTCCCATTACAAATTGATAAACTCAATGGACATCCTGTCGTTTCATTCATTTTTTTGATAGTTTTTGGAAAATAAAGACGGCCAGAGTCAAAATCTGGCCGTCTTTCTTCCTATTATTAATAGTAAACATCCTCTAAGATCAGCATATAGTAGTGGTCCAGTCCCTCTCCCGCGATTGCGAAATCAGCAGCGGTGGGCATGTATTCCTTACTGAAGTTATCAAGGAATTCCTTGCTTAATACATCCTCAGGCTTTAAATCATTCTCATGCATATACTTTGCAAGCTCGATCTTGAACTTGGGAATGTAAACGGAAGACGGCATTGCCCATCCGGACAGTCTTCCTGTCATGCCAGCTTCTGCGGCCTTCTCGGTGATCATGTTGTTGATCTTATCATAGTCTCCCAGATCTTCCTCTGTGATTTCCAGATTCAGCACGGTGGGATATGCCTGTGTGGGTGTGGGGCAGCACTGCTCTGCCACGATGAACTTCTTGTCGAATGCCTCATCCAGAATCACATCATACATGGGGCAGTTGGTTCCGAAGATGTTGGTGTCGGGACCATACTTTTCAATCTGCCTCGGAATATCCTCCTGTAAGAACTGAAGCATGGCAGCGGGGCCGTTTCCTGTCTGCGGGTCCGGTGTGGTGATCTCAACGAACTCCATACCCAGCTTTTCGCAGGTGGCCTTCATGATGTCTCTTCTCACAGACTTGCTCTCGGAAGCCATATGAGTCGGGAAAGAATAATGGATGAAGGTCTTTGCTCCCATATTATATGCCTTTGTGGTGATGGTCTCGCCTCTTCTGTTCCAGTCGGTGCTGATGGCAATGTCCACATACTCATTTAAGAGCTTCGGGTCGTCATTACAGGATACCATAGTCACAATGTCCGGTCTCTTTTCACGGATGGTCTGGAATGCCGGGATAATTCCCTCCATACCATTGTCGAAGATAATGTACTTCATCTCCGGGTCATCTGCAAGACTTGTCACAACGGAAATACAGCCCTCTTTGTCTGTGGCAAAGTTCTCCGGCAGAGTCTTATGTACCACCAGATCCGGATACCGCTGAACCATTTCGGCTGCGGCACGGAACTCGTCCTCGCTGACGGTTAAAGTGGGGGTAACAATACCGATCTTATAGGTTTCTTCCTTGGCTGCCTCTGTTTCTGCTGCCGTGGTGGTCTCGGCTGCGGCCTCTGTGGCTGCTGTTGTGGTTGTTGCCGCAGTCTCCGCTGCGGGCTGGCTGCTCTGGCATGCGGTCAGCATGGATGCTGCCATGGCTGCTGCCAGAATGGCGCTTACGACTTTCTTTCTCATACATTCCTCCATAAAAATAATATTATTTTAAAGCTTTCGCTCCAAAACCGTTACTGTACTGTTTTTGCCTTTTCCGTTTTCAGGTTCATAATAATTGCAATGACAATGACGCCATAGGCCAGAAATGAGCGGAAATACTCTCCCACCGACGGATTGTTGAACAGATTCTGTCCTGCCATGGGAGAGGTGATGAACAGGGCATGGAATAAAATCACACCCACAAAGCAGTTCCTCATTTTCACTTTTTTGATGGACGCTCCGCCCACTAAAATAGCTGCCGCCGCAAAGGTATCCAGGCCAAGATGCCCCGTATACACATTGATGGTGCCAAAGTCTGCCACAAACAAAATCTGACTCATGGCCGCAAATACCGTGGACAGGATGATACAGATGCTGCGGATCCGGTTGCTTTCAATGCCAAGCTTTCCGGCCACGGACATGTCCGTTCCCACAGCCCTTGCCAAAACTCCAAGCTTCGTCTTCTGAATGTAAAACAAAAGAAGTGTGAAGACCGCAATGATCATAAGCGGGAACAGCGTATAGGTCTTCCCGTCAAACTGGAAGGGAAGAATGCTTTTAAATACGCCGCTGATATTTTTTGCATCCACCATACTTCTGACGCCGATGCCCCGCTCCAGAAGAATCTCCTTGTTTTTCGGCTCAAAGAACATTCCGTAAGCCACCATGAAAACAAACTGGTAGATGACCGAGCTCAACTGGCCGATCATAATGGACACGATCATTTCCTTTCCTCTGGCCCGGTTTAAGAGGGCTGCCACCATGGAGCCGAAAATCACAGAAAGGACAATGCTGGCCCCGGTCACAAACAAAAGGGCCGGGATTCCCTCCAGCATCAAATCCACCGACAGCACCATGGCCATCTGGGCGGATATGGCTCCCACCACAATGGCAAAGTTAATTCCCATGCCGCAGGTAATTGGAAGAATCAATGCCAGGGTAAATAAAATATTCCGAATAAACCGTGTGTACACCTCTGCGGCCAGGTAGCTTCCGCTGACTCCCGACAGCCTAAAGGACAGGATACCCAGCACAAGGATGGCAGCAGGGACCATATTATTTTTGATGTGCTTCATTTTTCGTATCCTTTCTCTCGAATATAAATGCATAAAGAATAATGCCGCTGGTGACGATGGTTCTTAAAATCTCCGCCATTTCCGGAATCAAAAGGGCATTGGCCACCGGAATGGATAACAGGTAGGTGGTCTGGTAGAGAAATGTCCCGATGAGGGCATTGGCCACCGTGGCCTTCCTGGGGCTGGCGCCTCCGATCACAATGGCGGAAACCGCCGGAAAGCTCATCATGAAGGGCCCGTCATACAAGTGCAGAATCCCATAGCTCTGGGTATATACCACAACGCCCACAGCCGCCAGCACCGTGGACATGATGATTCCGATGGTACGGTAGCGGTCCACGCGGATACCGGAAAGCTTCACAAACCGGTCATTCTCTGCAATGGCCGAAAAAATCATTCCTGTTCTGGTTTTGGAAAACAGCCATAAAAGAAGGCCGATTCCAAAGAAAAACAAAAGAAGTCCCAATGGAATCACAAGCTGTCCTATCTGAATCTGCCACAAATGATCGAGCACCTGGCCAAAATAGTTGTCCAGATTCACTTTGGGCCGTAAGCCCTGGCCGCCGATGGGATATAGCATCTGACGGTTGCTTACCGGAGCGAAGGTATAGAACAGATTCATAATGGGAATAAAGGAATATCCCGCAAAGGTTCCCACAATTTCCTCATTGAGCTTTAGCTGGTTTAAGATTTTTGCATACACGAATCCGAACACCACAGCCACGGCCATTCCCAGAAAAATCGAGGTGAAAAAGCCCTGCCAGGAAGTATATCTTGCATTGACTGCAAAAATCATTCCCACCAGCCCCGCGGAAAGACCGATGGACATACCAAAGTTCCGTCCTGCTCCCACATTGATCATGGGAATCAGAGAAAGCACAATGACGCCGTTCATGGCCCATTTAATCAGTGCATCATTGATGAGCCCCACCATGTTCATATCCACGGCCGCTGCTGCGATCAAAAGGACTCCCATGTAAAGAAACATAATCATCTGCGGAGGGTTTAAATATTTATTTCTCATGAAACTTCCCTCCCGTAAAGGGCCAGAGTCAGCTCTTCAAGCCCTGTATTTTCCTCAAAAATCTTAAATACCTGCCCCTGATACATCACGGCAATTCGGTCACAGATTCTTAAAAGCTCCTCCAGCTCACCGGAAGCCACCACGATAGTGGTCCCGTATTCCTGGTTCATCTTAAGAATCCACTGGAGAATCAGCTCCTTGGAATACACGTCGATTCCCCTAGTGGGCTCGGAAATAAACAGCATATCTGGCCGGAAGGTCAGTGCCCTTCCCACACAGACCTTCTGCTGGTTTCCGCCGGAAAGCTCCCTCACCCTCTGGTCCGGTCCCTGACATACAATATTTAAGGTCTCAATCATCTCTCCCACATGGGCTCCGATGGTCTTTTTATTAAGAAAGGAAAGAGCCGGACAGGACTTTAAACGCAGAAATTCCGGATGGCGTCCCTCTGTGCCGAAAATCATATTTTTCCAGATGGGGCTTTCCAAAAACAGGCTGGTTCCCGCCCGGTCCTCGGAAAGATAATAAATTCCGTTTTTAATTAAGGCCTGGTTATCTCCTTTTTTGATCTCCCGGCCCTTATAAAAGGCCCGGCAGCTGGCCTCCTTTAATCCGAAAAGGCCGTCCAGAAGCTGATCCTGGCCCTGACCGGCAAGACCTGTGATTCCAAGGATTTCTCCCTTTCGCACATCCAGTTCCCCGTCGGCATTCCGGATATTTTTGTACTGGAACACCACAGGTCCGGCCTCATGTTTCTTCTTTTTCTGGGCTTTCACAATCTCCCGCCCTACCATATCATCGGCAAACCGTTTGATATCAAACTCATTCTTTTCGTAGGTGGAAATCAACTCCCCGTCCCGCAAGACGGAAACGGTGTCACACACCTCCATGATCTCCTCCAGACGGTGGGAAATGAACAGCACCGAAATCCCGGAGTCTGCAATCTCCCGGATACATTTTAAAAGGCCTTTGGTCTCTGTGATGTTTAAGGAGCTGGTGGGCTCATCCAACATCAAAAGCCGCACGTTCCGGTTATCCAGCTCTCTGGCCAGCTCCACAAACTGCTTTTGGTTTAAGGACAGCCTGTCCACGTACTGGTCCGGATTCAGCTCCGAGCCAATCCGCGCCAATGTACCTGCGGCATCCTCGCGGTTTTTCTTCTTGTCCACATAAGCAAACTCCTTAAGCGGCCCGCCTGTGAACTTCACGTTCTCCCGGTTGATTTTTATGTTTTCCGTCACAGTCATGCCATAAAATAAAGCCAGTTCCTGGTGAACCATGGCAATTCCATGAGCTACGGACTGACTGTGATTTCCAATCTGCACTTCTTTTCCGTCAATGTGGATACTTCCCTCATATCCGCCGCTTTTGGCAATGACATCATTTCCGTTTAATATATTCATGAAGGTACTTTTTCCCGAGCCGTTGGCCCCTATGAGGCCATATACCTTCCCGTTGTCAATTTTTAAATGAATCCCCTTGAGCACATAATTTCCGTCAAATTTTTTTGACAGATTCCTTACTTCCAGCATACTTTCCCCCGATTCGACATATTGTGCTTTCTTCATTATAGAGTACTATATGCGCTCTTTCAAATCGGTCTTTTCAATATATTTTAAATTTATTATTCATTTTTTCAATAATTTGCAGATTCTTTGCGGCTTTGAATCTTTTATTTGCGGAAAAAGAACAGGCGATTAATTCCGTCTTTTGCTTTTGAACTTAAATAGGAGATCGTTCTGTAAAATTCAGGCTTTTTCAAAGCTTTGAATTTCTACATAACGATCTCCTTTTTTTCAACATTTCGTGTACTATCTTGCCATTCTGTAAATCTGAGCCATATCTTCCTCTTTCAATACTTTTGCGGAACCTTGTTGACCGCCGGCTGCCAAAGCACAGCGATGTGCCATTTCCAAAATCTGTTCCTCCGTTGGCTCGATTCCCAGTTCTCTCATGTTGATCGGCATACCGATGGAGTGATAAAAGGATTCCATTGCTTTGATTCCAGCAAGCGCAATTTCCTCATCACTGCCTTCATTTTCAATCCCCATTACATGCAGCGCAAACCTCTTAAACCTCGGAAGACACTCCTTATAAACATAACGTGCCCAACTCGGCCAGATTGCTGCCAGCCCCGCTCCGTGTGCTACATCAAACATTCCGCCCATCTCATGTTCAAGCATATGAGATGAAAAATCTCCTCCATCGTTTCCGCAGCCAGTTAAGCCGTTATGTGCAAGGCTTCCTGCCCACATGACCTCTGCTCTGGCTTCATAATTCTCCGGTTCGCGAACCAGTACACGCGCATGCTTAATAACCGTGCGCATCAATGCCTCTGCAATGCTGTCGGTGATTTCCATATTTCCGCCATTGGTAAAATACCGTTCCTCTGTGTGCATTAACATATCTGTGCAGCCGCAGGCTGTCTGGTAGTCCGGCAGGGTCATTGTCAGTTCCGGATCCATAATAGCAAACTTCGGGCGGGCAATATCATTATTATAAGACCTCTTTTCTCCGGTATCTTTTTTGGTAATCACACAGCTATTGCTCATTTCACTGCCGGCAGCTGCAATTGTTAAGATGCAGCCCAAAGGCATACAGGCATCTGCTGTCCTCGCATGGGCAAAGAGATCCCATACATCGCCTTCATTTGTCAGTCCGTATCCGATTGCTTTCGTGGAATCGATTACGCTGCCTCCGCCATAATGGATCAGGACCTTTGTACCATGATATTTTTTTACATATTCTCCCACGTTGTCAACAGTACCTTTTCCAAAACATACTTCTGTCGGAGTAAAATACCTGAAATTAAACATTTCCTTACCACCCTTTCAATTTTTATAGCCTAATTGTAATGTCTGATAAGGAAACCCACAAGACGGCACTATTTAGTGCCCTGGTTACTTTTTATTCTCCGTCCCCGGTACAGGTTGGATGGGAAAGGATATAATTTCCTCCGCGATTCCTGTACCCCCAGTCGCACATTGCGTCAAGGACCGGATTTAATGTTTCTCCGTGCCTGGTCAGGGAATATTCTACCTGAGGCGGTATCGTAGGAATTACATTCCGTTCAATGACCCCGTCATCTTCCAGCTCACGCAGTTGGACAGTTAATGTTTTCTTAGGGGCATTCTCCAGATATCTTAAAATTTCAGAGTATCGCTTCGTTCCTTCCGTGCGCAAATATTCAAGAATCAGCGGTTTCCATTTTCCTCCTATCACTTTTAATGTAATTGCAATTTCGCTTGTAACGACTGTTCTCTCTGCCATATATATCACTCCAAATTTATATTTTCATTGTACCAGGCCCGCTGGCGCGGAGGCTGGCTCCGGGTACATGGGCTCACCGCTTTTTTATAAAAAAATAGCAGTTTTTGAATATATGTTGTATTGTTGAGATACCCCTATCACCACCAATAAACGATACCAAAAACTGCTATTCTTTGTTTAGCATGGATTTTTATTTTCGCCAACTACATATTTAAAAATTTTAATCGTCCGCCGTCTGATCATTGATTATTATTCCATCATCATACATAAGATTCCCGGCTGTTTACATATTCTATAATTCCTTCAGAAATGCCTTCAAAAGCTCAAAGGTCTCATCGAAGGATTTCAGGTTCATCTGCTCTTTGGGAGTATGGGCGCCGTCGGTTTCTGCTCCTAAGGTCACCACATCAAGTCCGGGAATCATCTCGCAGAAGACACCGCACTCCAGGCCGCCGTGGGTGGCCAGAAGCTCCATATCCTCTCCCTTCTTCTCCTTGTAAACCCGGCATAAGGTATTTCTTAAGGAAGAATCCGGGTTGAACTCCCATGCCGGATATTTACCGGATACATCCATGGTCATATCATACATTCCCGCCAGAATGCAGAGTTCCTTTTCCATCTGATCTCTGTATGAGCTCTTCTCAGCCCGGAGGGAATACTGGAAGTCCACATAGTCCTCCCCGCAGCGCACGGCTGCAAAATTTTCAGAAGCCAGCGGAAGATTCTCAATCTGGAGACTTCTGTGGCGGACTCCTGTGGGAAGCAGGTACATAAGGTCAATGAGGTCTGCGCTCACTTCCTCGCAGATGGCAGGTCCTCCGGCTGTTTTTTCCAAAGTCACGGCAAAATCCGGCTCCTGGAATTTAATTTCATTGCGAATCTGCGCTTCCATTTTCTCAAAGGCACGGCGGATGTCCTCCTCTTTTGCATCACTGGCAAACACAGCCTCACACTCTCTCGGGATGGCATTATTCTTAAGACCGCCGTTTAAGCTCACAATCCGCATATCGCAGCTTCCGGAAATCTCTTTCAAAATTCTGGCACAGATCTTTAAGGAGTTGCCTAACTCCATGATGATGCAGCCGCCGGAATGGCCGCCCTTTAAACCTGTGACAAAAATCCGGTAGGCCTGGCTCTCGCAGGGCTCAAATTCCACCGGCTTTTTAAGACCGATCATCTCGCCTCCGGCGCTGGTGGTACAGGTTCCCTTTCCATGGCCGCCGAAATCCAGGTTCACATACCGCTTTCCGGTGAAGTATTCCGGCTTTAAGGCAAAGGCGCCGTATAAACCGATCTCCTCCTGCACGGTGAAGGCACACTCCAGCGCCGGATGGGGAAGGTCCTCAGCTAAAAGCGCCATCATGTAGGCGCATCCCATTCCATCATCGGCTCCCAGGGTGGTTCCTCTGGCCTTTAAGATTCCGTCCTCAATATAAAGGTCAATGGGGTCTTTGTCAAAGTCATGGGTGCAGTCGGCATTTTTCTCGCAGACCATGTCGGTATGGGCCTGGAGTATCACTGCGCCATGGTCCTCATATCCGGCGCTGGCCGGTTTATAAATCACCACATTGTGGAGCCCATCTCTCTTATAGGAAAGTCCGTGGGATTTTGCAAATTCCTCCAGGTAATCGGCACAGGCCTCTTCCTTTTTGGATGCCCGGGGAATTCTGGAAATTTCTTCAAAATACCTCTGATGCAGCTTTTCATGATCCAAAACGTTCATTCTCTTTCTCCTCCTTATTTTACATGGCTTCCAGGAAAATCTGCTTTACCTCTTCCTTGGAGAGTTCCTCATAAGTTCCCTTTAAGCGGGACGCAGATTTTTCCGCCATAATATCCAGATATTTTTCATCGATTCCCACCTCAGAAAGCCTGGAGGGAAGTCCCATGGCCTTAAAATATTCCGCCGTTTTTTCGATGGCCAGATTCGCCGCCTCGTATGGGGGAAGGTCCTTGGAAATATCCCACACATTGACGCCGTAGGTCCGAAATTTTTCCACGGTCCGGTCACTTAACACATGGCGCATCCAGTGGGGCGTGAGAATTGCCAGCCCTGCTCCGTGGGTAATATCGTAATACGCAGAAAGTTCATGTTCCATGGGGTGAACAGACCAGGGCACGGGTTTTCCAAGCTTTAGGAAATCATTGATGGCCCAGCTGCTGGCCCACATCAGGTTGGCTCTGGCCTCATAGTCCTCCGGATTATTCACTGCCCGCACACCGAATTCAATACAGGTTTTCAAAAGTCCCTCGGCCATGCGGTCCTGCATATATCCCTCAAAATTGGAAAAATAAGACTCTAAAATATGAGACATGATGTCTGCAGTCCCTGCTGCCGTATGCCAGGGATTGACGGTCTCTGTATAAACGGGATCCATAATGGATGCCTTGGGACGCATCCATTCATTTTTTGTCCCCAGCTTATTGTTGGTGGACATGTCGGAAATCACTGCTGTGGGATCCATCTCCGATCCGGTGGCTGCAAGGGTCAGCACAGTCACAATGGGGAGCGCCCGCTCGATCAGCTTACTGTTCAGCACCAGATCCCAGGCATCCTTCTCATAGCAGGCCCCGGCTGCAATGACCTTGGCACAGTCGATGGTGGAACCGCCGCCGATGGGAAGCACCACTTCGATTCCCTTTTCCTTGCAGATGGAAGCGCCCTTTCTCACGGTCTCAATTCTGGGGTTGGGCTCCACTCCGCCAAGCTCCTCCCAGGCAATTCCCTCATTTTCAAGAATTCCTGTGACCTTATCGAAAATGCCGTTCTTCTTAATACTTCCGCCCCCGTACACGATCAAGGCCTTTTTTCCGTATTGGGCCACCGCATGTCCCACATGCTCAATCTGGCCTTTTCCAAAATAAACCGTTGTCGGAATCGAATAAATAAAATTCTCCATATGCTGTCCCCTTTCCAAGTTAAATATCCCAGCCCGCCGGAACTTTTTCGCCCTGCGGGGAGGATTTCCCCATATACAAAAATTGCGCGGCAGAATCTTCCGCCACGCAATCATCATACCAGATTTTACCTGCTGC
This sequence comes from Clostridium sp., assembly GCA_021770825.1. Classification (GTDB taxonomy): domain Bacteria; phylum Bacillota; class Clostridia; order Lachnospirales; family Lachnospiraceae; genus CANRXD01. The sequence goes on from JAETQD010000008.1 coordinate 13,438, forward strand.
CGCAACCAATTATTCGTTCCGGATGGCCGCCAGCGGACTTAACTTCATGGCCCTTAAGGCCGGGAACAATCCTGCCAGCATACCGATAAAAATGGCAAAAACCACAGCCGCAGCAGAAAGCCACAGAGGAATTCTGGAAATATCTCCGCCTCCCATTCCCATGAACGAAGACCCTAAAAACCGGTTCACCAGCTTTGAAACACCATAGCTTAAACCAAGCCCCACGGCGCCGCCCATGAAACCGATGAAGCCAGCCTCCATTAAAAACATGCTGCGGATATCGCCCATGGCACAGCCCAGAACCTTTAACACGCCGATCTCCTTGGTACGCTCATAAATGGACATCATCATGGTGTTGGCAATGCCGATGGCCGCCACAAATAAGGACACCGCACCGATTCCGCCAAGCACTGCCTGAATCATATCCATCTGCTCCTGGGCCTGCTCCAGCCACTGCATATTGCTGTATGCCTGGTATCCCATATCGGTGATGGCGTTCTGCACCTCCATCACGTTATCCATATCGTCCACGTACACATAGGCGCTGTCATACACAAAATAGCTGTATGGCTTTCCCTTTTTGTTGGTGGGCTGCCCGGGAATCGGTTTCTTTTTGTAAATCCGCTTCAACTGGGTTTTCAACAGCTCAATATCCGTATAAACCCCGTAGCTGTACTCTCCGTAAAGGGGATTGCCGTTCTCATCCGTTTCCCCTTTTACCATACCGCAGGCAGGAAAAATATACTTCTTCTGGACAGAATTCTCACTGCTCCAGTTCTGAATCACCACAAAAAACGGTTTGTTATAAAGGTCCACATCCGGCATCTCCCCGGTCTCCCAAAATCCCTTTCCCGTTTTGGTATTGTAAAAATCCCTGGCCACCATATTGCCGATCACTAACTCAATGGTTCCCGCCTTTGGATCGGGAAGACATCCCTCTCCCAGCTCTATTTCTGCCAGCGCATCCTGACTTAGGCCCATGAGTCTTGTGGAGGTCTCATAGGCACCCTGCTTTAAGTTGACATAGGTACTGAGGCAGGGGGAAACCGCCTTCACATGGGGCAGGGCCGCAAACTGGTCCATGGTCTTATCTGTAATAAAGCTGTCCTCGTCATTGTCGGAACCGCCCCATCCGTAGTTACTGTTGATCTCAATCTTTGTAAGGCTTCCGTAGGACTCATACTGCTCCATGGTGTTTTCCTTCAGACCAATACCCAGGGACACCATCACCACAATGGATGCCGTTCCAATAACCACGCCTAAAACCGTAAGCCCTGTTCTCAGCTTCCGGCGCCGCAGGTTATTGATGCTCATTCTGAGCAGATCAAAGAATCTCATCGTCCATTCCCGCTTTCTTCTTTTTCCGTCTTACGAGAACCACAATCAACACCAGCAGAACCGCCGCTGCCGCACCCAGGGGAACTGCATATTTTTTCACAATATCAAGCTTCGACGGCTCCGGCTCCACAAAATCCATATTTCCGGCATCCACAAAGGGCTCATCCTCAATGAACGGTTCGGAAACAAAAAGCTGTATCTCCTTCTCCACAGGAGTCACAACGCCGTTCTCATCCTCATAGGTGATGGTAAGGGTAATTTTTCCCTCGTCCATGGTGGGGGCAACGCCTGAAACCATGGCATCCACATTGCCGCTCTCACCCGGCTTAATGTTTCCCACATAGCTTTCCGTCCTCTGGATGGAATCGGCCTCAAAGATTGCCGTCACATTATACAGGGTGACCTTTCCGGTGTTGTTGATGGGGAACATGATGTTGGTTTCGCCGCCCACCTCAATGGAATCCGGCATTACCTCAATGGTTCCGGTGTTCAGTCTGGCCTCCTGCCGGATGGCCACTGCAATTTTCACACTCTCCTTGGCATTCTTAAATTCCGGGCTGTCGTACTGCTCGTTGATGGTGATGGTGTAGGAACGCTGCTCGGCGCTGGGGCTGGAAGTAAAGTGCATGGTCAGCACCTCGGAGCCCCCCGGGGCCAGGCTGTTTACCACCACCGAGTTGGAACCGTTGGCCGTTGTAAACACTGGGCTGTTGTCCACGGTTTCCGGGTCAAAGGTAAATAAAATATTGCTGGCGGAAATCTGGCTGGAGGCATTTTTCATCTTTACCTTTAAAGTAAAATCCTGACCTGCCAGAATCCTTGCCGGCTCCGTCTCAAAGCTGTCCACAATGATACGGGCCTTGGTTCTCTCATTCTCTCCTGCATCATCGGAAAGCTCATCCTCCTCGTCCTTTCCTATGATGCGGACGTAAAAGATATCCTCAATGGGGGCGGCAAAAGCGCCGTTTTCCTCCTCCCGGTACCGGATTTTGTATTTAATCGGATAATACCCGGTCTTTGCCTTTTCCCGTATGGCCATACTGTATGAGACCTCCACGGTCTGGTCCGGGTTTATGTCGTGAAGCCACCGGTCATAGTTTCCGTCATTGATCTCAAAGGGGAACTTGGTGGTATCCTCGGAAAGCTCCATCTCCATCCGCACGTCATAGGCAGCCTTATATCCTGTATTCCGCACATTGACGGAGAAATTCATCACTTCATTGTAAACACCCTGAGGCGTCGGCTGGTTCTCGCCGAGAGCAAAGGCCACCGGCTCCGTACTTCCTTCGTCTGTCTCCTTGGTGGTGGAGGCCTCCTTGGTTTCGGCCCACACGATCACGGTTTTCTGGAACTCGCCGGATAAGGCGTCCTCTTCCCTGCCGCGCTTGGATATGTAAAGAAGGACCGGATAATATCCCTCCTCCAGGTTCTTTTTCACGTTGACCTTGAGGTTCATAGTCTTTTTGGACCCGGCCTTGATATGGCCCATCTTATAGTGCTGGTTTAAGGAATCGGTGACCTCAAAGGGATAGGTGGCCTTCATGGTCTTAATTAACTCTCCGTCCTCATCCTCGATCTCATCGTAATAGTCCCGGTAATAGCTTTCCTGTGCAATCCAGACTTCGCTTTCCACCCAGTCCTTGTCACTGGTATTTTTTATCGTGACGGAAATGGTGGAGGACTTGCCGATGGTGACGCTGGGAGTCTTTCCAACCACAATCCGGACCGGGTCATTGTCATCGTCTTTATGGAATACCTTCGGCACCTCCATATCCTCTTCATCGGCAAACGCCGTAAAAGGAATTGCCCCTAAGAGCATCATGGCTGCCATCCACATGAATAAAATCTGCTTCAGTTTCTTTTTCATACTTCCTCCCCTGTCTTCTCCGTTGCCATCAAGTCCACCTCTTTATGGTTTTCCTCAATACTGACGATTTTTCCATCTATGATTTTAAAAATCCGGTCTGCATAGGTGGCCAGATTGTTGTCATGGGTTACCATCACCAGAGTCTGGTTCTGCTCCCTTACGATTTTCTGCATCAGCCTTAAGACTTCCATTGTGGTCTTGGAATCCAGGTTTCCCGTGGGCTCATCGGCAAAAATAATCTGCGGATTCACCGCCAGAGCCCTGGCGATTCCCACACGCTGCTGCTGTCCGCCTGACATCTGGTTGGGCATATGGGTCATGAATTTTTCAAGTCCCACTAACTTTAAATACTGTCTGGCCCGCTTTGTCCGGTCCGCCTTTCCCATTCCCCGGAAGGATAAGGGAAGCGCCACGTTTTCCACTGCGTCCATGGTGGAAATCAGGTTGTAAGACTGGAAAATAAAACCAACCCGCTCCCTTCGGAAGGTCACAAGCTGTGTTTCATTGAGTTTTTCGATGTGCTTTCCGGCTATGACAATTTCTCCCTTGCTGGGATGCTCCAATCCGGCCAGCATATTTAAAAGAGTGGATTTTCCCGATCCGGAGGGGCCTGTGATGGCACAGAATTCCCCGCGGCGGATTGTAAAGTCCACACCGTTTAACGCATAGACCTTTGTATCGCCCATGTGGTATACTTTATAGAGTTCCTTCACCTGAATCACCGGCTCGCGCGTATCCTTTGCTCCCACACCATGTCTCCCCTCAAATCCGTTCTGGTCTGCTTCCATTATAATAGAAAGCCTGTCTCCGTTGATATAGAGAATTAATTAATATTCCTTACGAATTCTTTTCAGGCTCCGGCCCGGCTGCCGCACGTTTGCCGAATTCTTTTAAGTACTCCTCCAAGGACACGTACTGGCCGTTGTTGACCCGGTAGGCAGGGCTCCACATGCGGATTACCTTCACCGCTGCCTTCTCCTCTTCGTTGGTATGCCTGAAATGGCTGTCCGCCAGGAAAACGTCATCGATGACCACGTCCTTCCACTTCATATAAGTTTCCCTGTTCTTCTTGCGCCGCTTGTTCTGGAAGACTTCCATAATCACCAGACGGAAAATCTCCTCTCCGCAGCAGACAATGGTTTTCGGGTTTAAAAGCCGGATCTGGCGCTTTAAAAATTCAATATAGTACTGCCCGTACTGCATACTGATCTCATCGGCAGCTCCTTTTCCGCCACGCTTATTGATATAGATCACCGCCGTCTGCCTTAAAAGCTTCGGATCCGGTGTTTTTCTTTTGGTTTCTTCGGTTTCTCCGTTTAAAATTCTCTGCATGCCGGATAGATATTCCAGGTATTCTGCCTCTCCGGACGGGCTTTTTCCTGTATACAAATCACACCTCATGTCGGAAATCACAGGCATGGTCTGGCCCTTCTGGATAATTTTACGCATACTGGGTTCCTTTAAAATATAAAGAGTGCCGTTAAAATCCTTTTGCGACACGATTCCGTCGATGTGAAAGCTTCTGGGGTCAATATCCTCGTAACAGGTGGCGCCAAACGGCTCTTCCTCCATCTGCTGCATCATCTGCCACAGCAGATAAAGTTCCTCTAAGGTCTCGCATTTGGCTGCCTGCCCCTCCACCACAATCTGTTCCATCGTTTTTCTCATGGGTTCCTCCTTGGCCGTTTCCCGGTCCTCCCTAATCATATCACATTTTTTCAAAAAGTTGTAGAATTTCCCACGCATATCCGCTATAATAGTCTAAATGTGTTATCCCCATTTCAAAACGAGAAAGGAGAATTCATCATGAGACATTTACTCAGTCCACTGGATTTCACCGTGGAAGAGACCGAAAAACTTCTCACATTGGCTTCTGATATTGAAAAGAATCGCTCCAAATACGCACATGTATGTGACGGGAAAAAGTTGGCGACTCTTTTTTTTGAGCCAAGTACCAGAACAAGATTGAGCTTTGAATCTGCCATGTTAAGCCTTGGCGGTTCTATTCTCGGTTTTTCCTCGGCAGACTCCAGTTCAGCAGCAAAAGGAGAAAGCGTTTCCGATACCATACGTGTCATTTCCTGTTACGCCGATATATGCGCGATTCGTCATCCCAAAGAGGGCGCTGCATTCGTAGCCGCCTCGAAATCTTCTATTCCTGTCATCAACGCCGGAGACGGCGGCCACCAGCATCCCACACAAACCTTAACTGATTTACTTACCATCCATTCCTTAAAGGGAGGAATCGGAAACATGACGGTGGGACTCTGCGGAGACTTAAAGTTCGGCCGCACCGTACACTCCTTAATCCACGCCCTGGTCCGCTACCCCAATATCCGCTTCGTGCTGATTTCCCCGCCGGAGCTTCGGGTTCCTGATTACATCAAGGAAAGCGTTCTGGATGCACAAAATATCGAATACCGGGAAACCACCAACCTGGACGATGCCATGGAAGAACTGGACATCCTCTACATGACGAGGGTACAGAAGGAACGTTTCTTCAACGAGGAAGATTACATCCGTATGAAAGACTGCTACATCCTGGACAAGGAAAAAATGAAACTGGCCAAGCCCGACATGTATGTACTCCATCCCCTTCCCAGAGTCAACGAAATCTCCGTGGAAGTGGATGATGACCCCCGCGCCGCTTACTTTAAACAGGCCCAGTACGGGGTATATGTGCGGATGGCTCTGATTATGACATTATTGGAGGTGGAACAGCCATGTTAAATATCAGCGGAATCAAGGAAGGTGTTGTTCTTGACCACATCCAGGCCGGAAAAAGTATGGACATTTACCGCCATCTGGGCCTTGGAAAAATGGACTGCACCGTGGCAATCATCAAAAATGCAAAAAGCAGCAAAATGGGACGGAAGGACATCATAAAAATCGAGGGCTCCCTGGACTCCTTAGACCTGGATGTGCTGGGCTACATTGACCACAACATTACCGTCAACATCATCCGTGACGACAAAATCGTGGAAAAACGCTGTTTAAAACTTCCGAAACGCCTTGTCAACGTGATTCACTGCAAGAATCCGCGCTGCATCACCTCTGTGGAACAGGAGCTGCCGCATATTTTCTATCTGGCCGATAAGGAAAAGGAAATCTACCGCTGCCAGTACTGTGATGAAAAGCACAGCTAAGGCTTCATGATATCCGTTCCTGTTTTCCTCTCCGTTCTGGCCGCCTACATTGTAAAAGGCATGTGCGGCTTTGCCAATACGCTGGTATTCGGAACCCTGGCAGGCTTTTTCACCGACAATGTGAATATTTCTCCGGTGGACCTGCTTTTAGGCTATCCCTCCAACCTGCTGATTGCCTGGTCCGAACGGAAAGGCATTGATTTAAAGGTCTGCGTTCCTTTATGCATCCTGGTGATTCTCGGCTCCATTCCCGGTGCATTCTTCTTAAAAGTCGGGGACGCAAGACTTATTAAGGTTCTGTTTGGCTTTGTAGTGGTCTTTTTGGGAATTGAAATGTATTTCCGCGAAAAAAACGCCTCCGTCAAAAAGGGCTCTCCCATTTTAATGGTCACCATCGGACTGCTCTCCGGAATTTTATCCGGACTGTTTGGGGTGGGCGCTCTCTTAGTGGCCTATGTGAGCCGCACCACCAACAGCCAGACCCAGTTCCGTGCCAACAACTGCGTGGTGTTCACCGTGGAAAACACGTTCCGCCTGTTCCTCTATCTGGCTGCCGGAATCCTCACAAAGGACGCCGTAAAAACAGCGGTCTGCCTGCTTCCGGCCATGTTTTTAGGTCTGGGAATCGGCATCTTTTTCCAGAAACGGCTGCCGGAGCAGAGAGCGAAATTGTTCGTGATCGCTCTTCTGGTGATTTCCGGCCTGTCTCTGATTCTCAACAACCTGTTTTAACGGCAATTTCTTTCCATACAAAAATCTCCGGAGACGCTTACGGCTTCCCCGGAGATTTCTTTGTCGCAGGAAATTCCGCCGGAATCTCCCATGGCATAAAAGTTTACTTTCTATTTACAGTTTCCATCTTATCAATGTCCACCGTCTCATTGCTTCTGGTGGCCGTGGAGCCGAATTCAATGGCAAAGGTGGTTCCCTCCGGCAGTGCCTTTGCACGGAGCGCATCTTTGTACTTGCTGGCATCCTTTACCACAACCGCAGAGTCGGTGCGGCTTGTCTCCGCAAATACCCAAACCACAAAATCACCCATTCCCAGTTCGTAGGGACTTTCCTCCGATACCCACTGCACCTTCATTCCATACTGGGACATACAGGTATAAATATCATTGAGCGACAGCTTTCCTTCCTCATAATTTAAGAACAGGTCCTCTGCCTTCACCGATACCACACCGCCGCCGTTTTTGGCATCCCGTAAAGTATCTGTATTGAACTTTAAGGATTTGCTTCCTGTGGAAGAAGCCGGTTTCGTTTCTTTGGACGCAGAGGTTTCTTTGGGCGCGGAAGTTTCCTTGCTTGTTTCCGTTCTGCTGGGAGCTGTGGTCTCCGGCTCGTCCTCTTCTTCCTCTACGTTCTCGTCTGTTTCTTCCTCAGTCGGAATCTGTCCGTCTCCAAGGAGTTTTCCGTCAGCGCCCACATGACGGCCATCGGGAGCCACATCGTCCCTCATCATTCTTCCGTCGTCTTCAAAATAATAGTAGCTGCCGTCAATGTTCTGCCAGCCCATGACGGAACGGCCGTAATCATTTCCCGCTGCCGGGTTAAAGTAGTACCGGTCTCCCTCTTCATCGCTATACCAGCCCACCCGGAAGGAGCCGTCCTTATTGAGGCCATAGGTTCCGTTATCCGTAAACACAAGACCTGCCTCAAAATTATCCGGCGCCAGGGCAAAGGCCTTTTTATAATTGGCCATGGCTCCGTTCACGTTTCCGTCCATCAGCATTTCCTCGGCAAGCATATAGGCATTGTCTGCCACCGTGGAACGGTATCCCATGAGCTCGTCCTTATAATCTTCGTTATCCGGCTTTAAGGCAGCCGCCTTTTCCCAGAAACTTAAGCATGCATCCATGTTATCCTGTTCCGCATAGTACTCGGAAACCACATTGAGGAAATTCTCGAAGGTCTCTCCGGAAGCAGCCGTCTCAGCGTTCATGAACTTGGAAAGGCACTGGTCCACCAGGGCCTTGGCCTCGGCCTCTTTTCTGGTTTCCAGATATACGGACAATAAGATTGTATGGGCTTCCAGATGGTTGGGCGCCAACTCAATGGCCTTTTTTAAATTTCCGATGGCCGCTTCATTTTCGCCCTCATCGTACTGCTGGCTTCCAAGCTGGGCTCTTTCATCGGCCATGGCGCTCTTAATGGCTTCATCGTCCTGGTTTTCCGCGCTTTCCAGAAGTGCGATGGCCTTTTCATGCTCTCCCATGGCGGAATATGCACGGCTTAGGGAAACCAGAACTTCGGTGCTGTTTTCCCCGGCTTCCTGGAGTTTTTCCAGATAATAGACTGCGTTTTCGTAGTCCTCCTCATCTAAGAACTGCTGTCCCATCTCGGAAAGGTTGGTGAGCCTGGTCTCCTTTAACATTTCGTCTCCGGTGGCCGCATAGCCCTTTTCCAGGATAACATCTGCGTTCTCATAGTCCTCCAACAGTATGTAAATATCGTAAAGACTCATGTAGGCGTCCACGTTGGACTTATCCAGAGTCACAACGGCTTCAAACGCTTCGATGGCTTCATCGTACTGCTCATTATCGTAGCACTGATAGGCCAGCTTTTCATAGCTTAAGGTATAGAGCTCCTTTAAGGAAGCGTCCCCTGTGTTTTTATATCCCTGTCTTAAAATGGTCACAGCTTCCTCAAACCGCTCCTGGTCCAGATAAAGCTCTCCCAGCATCGCATAGGCATCCACATACTGATCGTTCAGATCAATACTTTTTAAGAATGCCTCAATGGCTTCATCGTATTTTTCCTCGGCCAGATACCTTTTTCCCAGCTCCATCTGTTCCGCAACCTGCGGTCCCACATCTGCCTTGCTGGCATCGGCGTCTGTTTTTCTGCTGCATGCTGCAAAGAGAAATAACGCCGCAAGCATAATAAAAATGAATGATTTCCTGACTGTACGTTTCAACGCTTCTTCATATCCTTTCATAAGGTCCATGTGCCGGACAATGGAAAACTTCTGGTTATAAAATGTTCTGAGCAAAACGATAAGCCGGGTTATGTCGTGGGTGATCATCTATCTAGGCCGTATGTCACCATACGGCTCCAGCGACCTACCCGGGAGCAGACGGGCCGCCTTATGCTCCCTGTTTGGTCTTGCTTCGAGTGGGGTTTACATGTGCCCTTCCTGTTACCAGCAAGGCGGTAGTCTCTTACACTGCCTTTCCACCCTTACACGGGAATCCCATGCGGTTTATTTCTGTTGCACTGTCCCTGGAGTCACCTCCGCCAGACGTTATCTGGCACCCTGCCCTGTGAAGCCCGGACTTTCCTCTCCTGCATCCTTTCGGTTATGCAGCAGCGATCACCTGTCTTACTCAGAACCAGTTTACTATATCACACTTTTTTCTGTCTGTCCAGCATTGTCCTTGGGGACGGAAAGCTTTGGCCTCCCGTTCGTCCCTTGAAAATTCCTTATAAATACAGGAATTTCTTATACTCTGAGACAGCTTCCCCCGATAAATTCCCGGATAATGGAATTCTTGGGAATATATTCACTGTCAATTCCCAGGAAATAATCCAAAAACTTCAAAAGCCGCTTGGCCTCATCGTATTCCAGCGTGTTCCTTGGGATGCTGAAAAGCAGAGGCTCCGCATAAAGTTTCAAGACGGCCAGCTCATACACCAGAGCCGAATTGAACATCACATCGGCCTCCTCCTGGAACGGGAAGATGTTTTTGTCCTCCCCCTTCCGGACCGAGGGCCAGCGCCCTATGGTCTCAAACGCAGAGGTTCCCCTAGTTCTGGCATCCCGCACCATGCGCCGGATCAGCCGCCCGTCGGTGGTGGGAATCCGGTTGTGCTCATCCACGTTTAACTGGTTTAAGGCACTGATATAGATCTTAAACTTACTTTCCCGCGGGAGGGAATAGGACAGCTTGTCGTTCAGGCAGTGGATTCCTTCTATAATTAATACATCGTTGGACCCGATCTGTAAGTAATCTCCCTTATATTCCCTGGTCCCCGTCACAAAATTAAACCTTGGAAGCTCAATCCGTTTTCCCGCAAGGAGTCCGTTCATGTCCTCATTGAATTTTTCAATATCAATGCATTCCAACGCCTCCATATCCAGATTTCCGTTCTCATCCCTCGGATAGTCTTCCCTGTTTTTAAAATAATTGTCCACGGCAATGGGATGGGGCACATAGCCAAGGGCCCTAAACTGGGTGGCCAGTCGATGGCTGAAGGTGGTCTTTCCCGAGGAAGACGGACCTGCGATCATCACAATCCGCTTATCTCCTCCCTTTGCCGCCGTCTCTGCAATTTTTCCGATCTCCTTTTCCTGAAGGGCCTCCTGCATGAGAATCAGTTCACTGCTCTTTCCCTCTGAAATCAGCCGATTCAAGGTTCCCACATTGGCCACCTCCAGGCTGTCGCTCCAGCGGTAGGAATCCCGGAGCACATGGAAAAGCTTTTCGTGGATGCCCTTCTCCTCCACCACATCTGCCTGATCCCCCTGGGGCAAAAGCAGAAGAAAACCGGAATGGTACGGCACCAGATCGAAATATTTCACATATCCCGTGTTCTGTACCATATATCCGTAAAAATAATCTTCAAAATTGTCAATGCTGTAAATATTGACCCTGGAAGCCCGTCGGTAGGTGAAAAGCTGCTCCTTATCATGCATTCCGTACTGTCCGAACAGCTCCACCGCCTCATCGGTGTTGACGCTTCGCTTCATGATGGGAATTTTCCGCTCTGCCAGCTCCTTCATCCGTTCCTTTACCTTAAGAAGCAGGGCTTCATCGGTTTTTACATCCCCCACAAGCTCTCCGTAGATTCCGTTTCCAAGGGCAAAATCAATCTGGATTTTCTTGATTTTCTCCCTGGGGACCACATCATAAAAGACCTTCAGCATCAGGAAAATTGCACTTCTTTCATAGGTTTTCCTTCCCACCGGGTCCTTAAAGGTGAGAAACGAAAGTTCTGCGTCTTTATGAAGGGTTTTATGAAGCTCCTTTAGCTTTCCGTTCTCCCGCACCAGAAGAATGTCCTCCTTATACTGGGGCTGGAAGTCCTCTGCAATTTTTAAAAAAGACGTTCCCTCCGGATAGGTCCTCGTCTCCCCTAAAACCTTAACAACCGGCATATTGATTCCTCCTGTCTCATACCACTGCTGCCGGAAATGAAACCGGCATGGTCACGATTTCCACCTGGTTTCCAAGCTTCTCCTTTAAGTATTCTTCCATATATCCCATGAACACATGCTCCAGGCCGTAATGTCCGGCGTCAATGATCATAAGTCCCTGGGCGTTGGCATCGATTCCCTCATGATGGCTGATATCTCCGGTCACTAACACCTGTGCGCCCTTGTTTATCGCCTCTTTGATGGTGCTTCCTCCTGAACCGGGGCAGACGGCGGCGATGGTTACAGGCTCCTCCTCCCACATCCGGCTTCCATAGACGGTCACAAAAGGAAGGCCAAACTGCTCCTTAATCTTTGCGGCAAGCTTCTTCCCCGTCACCGGCTCCCTAAGCCGTCCGATTTTTCCGATTCCATAGGGAATTCCGTTCTCCTCCCCCATTTCCTCCAGGGGAGCTCCCTCCATAATTCCAAGACGTTCTGCCACGCAGTCCGCCATACAGCCGGGAGCGGCATCGAAATTTGTATGCATGGCAAAATAGGAAATATCGGCCTGAATCATTGTCACCAGCCTGCGGCCGATAAAATCTTCGTCGGTTACGGACTTTATAGGCTTAAAAATCAGGGGGTGATGGCTCACAATCATATCAGCCCCGCACTCCACGGCCCTTTTTACGGCCATATCGTCGGCGTCCACGGTCAGCAGGATTTTCTTTACCTCTTTTTCCGTCCTTCCTGCCAGAAGTCCCGGGTTATCCCACTGGCAGGCACAGTGTCTCGGCGCCAGCTTCTCTAATTGATCAATGATCTCTCTGCACTTCATTTTGTACCTCCCGGTTAAATAAAAGCATTTCTTCTGCCTCTTTTAAGCGTTCTGCCGCTCTTTCTGAAGTATTTGCCTGTGCCCTTAAGGTTTCCGAAAGGGCCAGAAGCTTTCTCTCCTCATCCTCCAGATACTGGATAAAAACGGGCGCCCCTTCCTTCAAGAGGAACTCCCCGTACCGAAACTGCTTCCAGGAAATTTCCCCCAAAGAAACCGGACCGTCCCAGGTTTTTGGGTTCCTCACATCCAGAATTGTATAATATTTTCCCTCTTCGTAGACCATGGACTCCCTTACAATCGGGAATTTGTGTTCCCACAGCCACTGACGCACCTTAGATATTTCCGAATGCGGAGATAATACCCACTGGTTCACCGATTCCCACATGTGGCTTCCCTGTTCCAGGATATGTAAAATCAGCTCACCGCCCATTCCGGCAATGACAACAGCCTCTGCCTCGCCGGGCCGCAGCTTTTCCAGTCCATCGGAAAGCCTGGTTTCAATTTTTTCTTCCAGGCCCGCCGCCTTTACGTTTTCCTCCGCTTTGGAGAGCGGCCCTTTCCGCACATCCATGGCCAGAGCCCGCGGCACGATCTTACGTCTCACAAGCTCCACAGGAACATGTCCATGGTCTGTGCCGATATCGGCTGCGGACTTTTCGCAGGCCACAAAAGAGACCACCGTCTCCAGCCGGTCCGATAATTTCATCTTATTTCCATTCCTTCCCTGTCTGTTCTATTCGTCCAGATAATCCTTTAATTTCTTGCTGCGGCTGGGATGGCGCAGCTTTCTTAAGGCCTTTGCCTCAATCTGGCGGATTCTCTCCCTGGTCACGTTGAATTCCCGTCCCACCTCTTCCAGGGTTCTGGGGCGTCCGTCGTCCAGTCCGAACCGGAGCCTTAACACCTTCTGCTCCCTGTCCGTGAGGGTATCTAAAACCTCCATGAGCTGCTCATGCAGCAGGGTAAAGGTGGCCGCATCCACGGGCACCTCCACATGGTCATCCTGGATAAAATCTCCAAGATGGCTGTCCTCCTCCTCACCGATGGGTGTCTCTAAGGATACCGGATCCTGGGAAATTTTCATGATCTCCCGCACCCGGTCCACGGGAAGCTCCATGGCCTTCGCCACTTCTTCCGGGGAGGGCTCTCTGCCCAGGGTCTGTAAAAGCTGTCTCTGGGTCCTCACCAGGCGGTTGATGGTTTCCACCATATGGACCGGAATGCGGATGGTGCGCGCCTGGTCTGCAATGGCCCTGGTGATGGCCTGGCGAATCCACCAGGTGGCGTAGGTGCTGAACTTGTATCCCTTCCGGTATTCAAACTTCTCCACGGCCTTTATGAGACCTAAGTTTCCCTCCTGAATCAAATCCAGGAACTGCATCCCCCGCCCCACATACCGCTTGGCAATGCTGACCACCAGTCTTAAATTGGCCTCCGCCAGCTTTTTCTTCGCCTCTTCGTCGCCAAGCTCCATCCGCTTGGCCAACTCGATTTCCTCCTCCGTGGAAAGAAGAGGTACCTTTCCGATCTCCTTTAAGTACATGCGGACCGGATCCTCAACGCCCACTCCCTCCGGAACGGAAAGGTCCAGGTTCCCCACATCAATTTCCTCATCCTCCGCGTCCTCTTCCAAAAACAGATCCGGGTCCATATCATCGTCTGAAGACATCCGCAGAATATCCACATTTTTATTTTCCAGGAAGTCGTAAATACGGTCCAGCTTCTCCGGCGTCAGTTCTTCTCCTGAAAATGCATCAAGAATTTCCTGTTCTTCCACCACATTCTTTTTCTTTTTTGCCGTTTCCAGAAGCCTGTCCAGTTTCTCCTCAAATGTAAGCGTTCTCTCTTCCATAATGTTCCATCCTTCCTGGCATTCAGATTGTAACTGTTCAGCCTTGGGCCAAGCCTGTCACTTCAGATTCAATCCAAACTGATCTGCAATGTTGCTAATTCTGATTGTTGCCTGATGATTTTCTGTAACTGTGCAATGTCGGTTGCTCTTCTGCTCTGTATTTCCAGACTGTTCTTCTTTATCTTTTTCACGGTTTCTGAAAATGCTTTCTTTTGTTCCTCGTTATTCAAGGATTCTGAAAGGCTCGCATGAAAGAGCGCTGCCACCTCCCTGTATTGTTCCTCGCCCTCTATGAATTGATTCAGAATCTGGGCGGGGTTAATCTTTCCTTTTTTCCTTTCTTCAAATACCAGGCCTGCCACCTTCTGGTACAAATCGTCCACAAAGTCCTCGGGGCCGATGATTCCGTCGATTTTTTCAAACAGCTCCGGCCGCTCGATAAGCCAGGTGAGCAAAAGCCTCTGGGATTTTTTAATTCCGTCTTCCTTATCTTTTTTGGGCCTGATTCTGGTTTTCTCATATTCCGAGGCCTTCACTCCGGTTCCAATCCGGCTTCCCAGGGAAGCCACCAGGCGCTTTAAGTCCTCCGGCGGAATCATATATTCCCTGGCCACAGCCTCCGTGTAATTGTCCCTCTCCAGCTTTTCCGGAAATTCCAGAAGCTTTCTGGCGGCTGCATTGTAAAAGGCTGTCTTGGACTCCGGATCCTGCATGCTGTACTGGCTGCGGATCACGGAAATTTCAAACATGAAGCTGTTGACGGCATTGTCAATCCGTTTCTGGAACTCTTCTTTACCCAGATTTTTCATGAACTCGTCCGGGTCTTTGTAGGGCTTCATATTCAATACCCGGACCGACATTCCCACCTCTTTTAAAATTGGAATGGCCCGGAGCGCCGCCGTGGTCCCTGCGCCGTCGCTGTCGTAGGTTAAAACCACCTGGTCCGTGTACCGCTTCAAAAGAAGGGCATGCTGAGCCGTAAAGGCCGTTCCCAAAGAGGCCACCGCATTGGTAAATCCGGCCTGGTGCATGGCGATCACATCCATATACCCCTCACAGATCAGCATATATCCGGCCCGGGAGGTCCTGGCAAAATTGAGGCCGTAAAGATTTCTGCTTTTATCAAACAGCTTTGTCTCCGGGGAGTTTAAATACTTTGGCTCTCCGTCCCCCATAACGCGGCCGCCGAAGCCGATGACCCGGTTGTTCACATCCAGAATCGGAAACATGACCCGGTTCCAGAATTTATCCCTGGCTCCCCTCTCCTCGATGAAAAACAGGCCGGTTTCCTTTAGAATGGAATCCTCATATCCCTTGGACCGCATGTAGCGGTATAGGTCGTCCGGGACCTTGTTGGCATATCCCAGGCCAAAATGTTTGATGGTATCATCGGTGAGGGCCCTTCTCTTAAAATAATCATATCCAATCCGGCCGTTTGGATGCTTTAGCTGGTAGTAAAAATAGTTGGCCGCCAGCCGGTTGATTTCCAAAAGTGTATTTTTTAAATCCGCCTGGGCCCTGGCCTCTTTGGAATACTCCACTTCGGGCAGGGCAATTCCCGCCCGGTCCGCCAAAAGCTTCACCGCCTCCACAAAGGAATAGTTTTCGTATTCCATTACGAAGGTGATCACGTTTCCCCCGGCCCCGCATCCAAAACAATAGTACATCTGCTTTCCCGGAGACACGGAAAAAGAGGGAGATTTTTCATTATGGAAGGGACACAGGCCAAAATAATTGGCCCCCTTCTTTTTTAAATTCACATACTGGGAAATCACATCCACAATATCGTTTCTCGTTCGTACTTCCTCAATCACATCATCCGGATAAAACATGTATGTCCTCCAAATCCCTCAGACCTTCCAGGACTTCGGTACAAATAATTCTTCAAACTGGTCGATGGCATAGCTGTCGCTCATACCCGCAATGTAGTCGCAGACCACCCGCTCCTTTTTCTCATGGCACTGGTCAATCATAATGAAATATTCCTCCGGCAGACGGTCCGCATGGTCCATATAATAGCAGTAAAGCTGTACAATCAACTGCTGGGCCTTTCCCTCCTCGGCCTTGGCCGCCGGGTTTTTGTATACATGATCGAACATCCACTGCCGCAGTCGCTTCATTGCCCCTTCCACGTCCGGGGACATGATAATTTCAGGCTTGTCCAGGCTGTTTAAAATAATGTCGTGAATCATGATATCAAGCCGTTCCTTTACGGTGGTTCCAAGAACATCCGTATATTCCTTCGGAATGTCCTTTTCTGTTATAATTCTTGCCCGGATGGCATCGTCAATATCATGGTTAATATATGCAATTTTATCGGAAAAACGGACAATCTTCCCTTCCAGGGTTGCAGGATTTCCTGAGGTTCTGTGGTTTAAAATCCCGTCCCGCACTTCCTTTGTGAGATTCAGTCCCTTTCCCTTTTTCTCCAGGACCTCCACCACGCGGACACTCTGCCTGTAATGGAAAAAGCCCTCCTCGCAGATCTCGTTTAATATGTACTCCCCGGCATGTCCAAAGGGCGTATGCCCCAGATCATGTCCCAGGGCAATGGCCTCAGTGAGGCTCTCGTTCATTCTTAAGGCCTTGGCGATGGTCCTCGCAATCTGGGCCACCTCCAGGGTATGGGTCAGTCTGGTCCGGTAGTGATCGCCCTCCGGGGCCAGAAAGACCTGGGTCTTGTGCTTTAAGCGTCTGAAAGACTTGCTGTGAAGGATTCTGTCCCTGTCCCGCTGGTATACCGGCCGGATATCACACGGCTCCTCCCATCGGTCACGTCCCTGGCTCTCACTGCTTTTGGACGCATAAGGACTCAAGTTATCGCGCTCCCACTGTTCCATCGTTTCCCTGATGTTCAAACAGACCGCCTCCTCCCAAAGACCCGCTGCCGAAAAATCCGGCATTTTACAATCTCAACGATACTATTATATCACAAAGACCGCCATTTTAGAACCCTTATTTATATACATTCACCCATAAAAACCACAAATTTTCTGAAAAGATTTCATAAATTTTTTATAAACCACTTTTTTCATTCTTTTTCGACATGTTTTCGGTTATTCGGGTATGCTGTCCGCCACACACAACGCCCCATACCCCACCTGCGGATTCGGATATACAGAAAATCCCGGTAGCGGTTTCGCCCCCTTCCGCAGGTAGGCCTTCACCTTCTCCCCATACAAGTACGGGTCATTTCCCTGCACGATTCCCCATTCCATCAGGAGCGCTGCTGCCCCCGTCACAAAAGGCGCTGCAAAGGACGTTCCGGTCACCGGTCCGTAGCCGCCGCCGTTCTTCACCGTGACGATTCCAACGCCCGGGGCCGCCAGGTCCGGCTTTTGAATCCTGTATTTCCTGGTGTCTCCGCGCCCGGAAAAGGCCGCATAGACCATGGCGGAATCGTCATAGGCCCCCACGGAGATGGGACGGATGGCTGTGGAGGGGATGGTGAGCGTGGTATTGGGAACGGGCCGCAAAAACCTGGTGGAGCGGTTTAAGGCCCCGGCCGTAGGCAGCCACAGGTCAAAATTTCCCTCCACAATCCGTTCCGCCTGAAGGATGATCTGCCAGATTCCGCTTTCCACATAGGAATTCTTCGGCAGAAAGTCGAAATAGATCTCCTGGGCCATGTTAAAGGGGCCCGGTTCCCCGTAATATAAAAGCACCCTGGCCCCTCCCATGTCGATCTCATGGGGGCCCTGCCGGCTGCTTATCGGTTCCGTCACAGTCCCGGCCGGATTTCTCAGATAAATCCGGATGTCGTCCTCATAGTTTTTCCATAACTGTACCCCGAATCCCGTTTCATAGGGCGCCACGGAAAGCTCGATCACCATCTCTTCTCCCGCCGCAAGGATCCCCGATGTGTGGCCGCCTGCCTCCCCTTCGTTTCCCGTTCCAATGACAAACACGCTCTGTCCCATCTCAGAAAGAGAGTCAATATACCGCTCAAACAGCCCGTTTCCGTCATGGGAGCCGTAGGAATTCCCAAAGCTTAAATTGACTGCCACCGGTCTCCCCAGGGAAATTGCTGTCTGGACCACAAAGTCCAGGCCGTCCATAACCTGTGTGGTTCTGGGGAACCCCTCCGGGTCAGCGATGCCAAGGCGCACCACCAAGAGTTCGCTTTCCCAGGCCACCCCCCGGTACCGTCCGTCGCTTTCCCTTCCGTTTCCCGCTGCAATCCCGGCCACAGCCGTCCCGTGTCCGCTTGGGTCCACCGACGGGACGATTTCCTGGGCCGCGCTGCGGCTTCCCGTCTGAAGGGCAGCATCAATGTCCTCCTTTGTGTAGACCTGCTCCCTCACCTGGTCTCTCAGGTACAGAATCCGTGAAGTCCCGTCTGCATTCCTGAAATCATCATGGAAATAGTCGATTCCCGAATCCACAATGGCCACCAGGACTCCTTTTCCGGAAAGTCCCCCGGCGCCTGTCTGCACCGGCGTAAGACAAGAGGCCGCCCTTGCCCTGTTTATGGCAAAGTACAGCCTCTTTGGTTTCTCTGCATATTCAATTTCTTTTAAGGCAATGACCGGATCCACCTGAGCCTCCGGCACAATCAAAATGGCAAATCCCCCGGTCAGTGCCCGGAACTTCACCTGGGGGAACTGTTTTTCCAAAATTCCCCCCAGATCGCCGTTATATTTCACAATCAGCTCCCAGGTTTTCTGAGCCTGGTCAAATCCCACATTTAATTCCTCGGTCTGTTCCCGCTCCTCTTCCGGCACCGACAGGGCCAGATTCAATAGATTTTCCGCCTTCTGGTCATCCATGAGCTTCCACCTGCTTTTGGCTCTTTCTTTACAGTATGTGGAGGGAGACCATTTGCGTTCTACGAATTTCTGTCGGCCAGAGCCTCAAACTCTCCCCGGACATTCTGAAAGCACTGCAGAAGCTTCGGAGAAAAGACTCCGCACTTTCCCTCCATAATCGTGGAAAAGGCCTCTTCCTTTGACATCGCCTTCTTATACACCCGCTCGCTGACCAGGGCATCGTACACATCCGCAATGGAGACAATCTGAGCCGAAATGGGAATCTCATCGCCTGCCAGCCCATCCGGATATCCCCTTCCGTCATACCGCTCATGATGGTGTCTGCATATCTCATAGCTGGTCTTCTGGTACTCTTCCTCCCATACACCCTTAAAATTGTCGAGGATTTCCCCGCCCTTTACGGTGTGGGTTTTCATACAGTCAAACTCCTCCGCCGTAAGCTTTGCGGGTTTTAAGAGAATCGTATCCGGTATGGCAATCTTTCCCACATCGTGGAGGGAGCTGGAGGTGACAATCACCTCAATTTTCGCCTCTGTCAGGCCGTACTCCGGATGCCGGACCATCATCTCATTGGCCAGGGCAGCCGTAAAGCACTTCACCCGCTTAATGTGCTCTCCGCTTTCCAGATTCCTGTATTCCACCACCGTACCCAGAATGTCGATGATGTCCTCATTGCTCTTTTTAAGCT
The DNA here is from genome assembly GCA_021770825.1 of Clostridium sp. Lineage (GTDB taxonomy): Bacteria > Bacillota > Clostridia > Lachnospirales > Lachnospiraceae > CANRXD01. Next base: position 33,013 of record JAETQD010000008.1, read on the forward strand.
TTGCAGCCTGGACCTTTAACAGGTCATTCTGCTTCTTTAAGGTTCTGGTCTGCTCCTCCACCTTCTGTTCCAGCTCATTCTGGTACTGGAACAGACTGGCGATGTTGTTTACCCGCTTCCGCACCAGCGTATTGTCAAAGGGCTTCCGGATAAAATCCGAAACGCCGCATTCAAAGCAGCGCTGTTCTATGGTGACCGAGGTTTCCCCGCTGATGACAAGGACAGGGATTTTCTCCATCCATTCCCGCTCTCTCATGGTCTCCAGGACGGCAAATCCATCCATCTTTGGCATCACCAAATCCAGAAGAACCATGGCAACGTCCTCATGGTTTTCCTCCAGAAAGTCAATGGCTCTGATTCCGTTTTCGGCCTCCGCAATCCGGTATTCCTCCTTCAAAATCTCAGCCAGCACAATCCGGTTGATTTCTGCATCGTCAACAATTAATACCTTATCCCGCATGTTATAACACTCCCATACTGCACTGCATATTTCCTGTCGCATATCTTTTATTTTAACACACTTTTACAAAAAGGGATATTCTTTTTTCTTTATGGAAAAATGGAAAACGTCTGCATCAGGAACATAAATACCGGAATGGTAAACAGGCTGATAATGGTGGTCACGGTAATGACTGTGCAGGCAAACTCATAGTCGCTTTCATACTGCCTGGACATAATTCCCATCTGGGCCATGGCCGGCATGGTGGAAAGCATGAAAAAGACCTGCTTCATCTCAGCGGGAACCGGAATAGGCCTTAAAAAGGCCACGGCCGCCACAGGGACGATCACAAACCGCATGAGAAGAGCCAGATACAGGTCCCGTCCGAATTTTATGGAGGACGGCTCCATGTTCCGAATCACGCTTCCGATGAAAATAAGCGCCAGAGGAGATGTGACGCCGGAAATCATGGACAAGGGCTGCAGTACGAAATCCGGTACCTGAATGCCCGCTAAAATCACTGCCATTCCAAGAAGCATTCCCACAATGGGAGGAGAAATCAACATTTTTAAGTTGGAAAAAAAGCCCCCTTCCGCGTTTTGGGAATTTCCGTCCTTCTGGATGAGCCAGATTCCGATGGTCCAGAACAAAAGCGTACTGGAAATGTAATAAATCACTCCCACAGAAGTGATGGACTCTCCCCACAGCGCCTGAATCACCGGGAATCCAATGAAAACCACGTTGGGGAATCCGGCAGCCGCCACAAAGGTATACTTTCTTCCCTGCTTCACCTTAAAGACCGTGGCCAAAAGGGCGGCCAGTCCAATACACAGAAGAATCAAAAGGAAGGTAACCGGAAGCTTAAAAACCAGGGAAGCCAGGGCTTCCCGGCTTCCGATGTCCTTGTAAATATTATAAAACATGTAAAAGGGGAGGGTGACCTCCACGGTAAATTTGGACAGTAAATCCATCCCCGGTTTTCCAAACCATTTCTTCCCCGAAAAATAAAATCCTATTAAAATCAGGGACATCAATGCAAATACACTTTTTATGGAATTTAATACCATTTTACTCCCCTCACAAAGCAAGCTGCTATTTCAAAAATCCGTTCACGATCTGGGCCTCTGCCTCTGCCTCCGTAAGTCCCAGGGTCATGAGCTTTATGATCTGGTCTCCGGCGATCTTTCCGATGGCAGCCTCATGGATTAAGGCAGCGTCCGGGTGATTGGCTGTGATCTCCGGAAGGGAGCTGATTTTTGCATGGTCCATGATGATGGCGTCACATTCCGTATGTCCGGCGCACAGATTGTTTCCCCTTAAATTGGAGAAGAATACCTGGCTGGACGTATCCCTTGCCACGGAACGGGAAATGATGTTGGCACTGGAATTTTCTCCGTCTAAAGATACATCGAAGTTACTCTCCGCAGTCTGTGTTCCATGGGTCATGAGCCTTTCCTGGACAATCAGCTTTGCGTTGGCCTTTAAATGGGCCACCGTGTCCCGTTTGGTGGAATCAATGCCCTTGATCTGCACGGTTTCCATTTCCATATAGCCGCCCTCTTCGATGATCACCTCGGTCCGGGGATTCATGACACGTCCTCCGGTTCCGTCTCCATCTCCGTAGTGCTTTTCCACATATTTTACCTTGGCATTTTTTCCCACAAAGAACCTGTGGATTCCGTCGTGGCGGGACTCTTTGGCACCGCTGTTATGGATGCCGCAGCCTGCAACGATGGTCACATCCGCATCATCGCCGATGAAAAAGTCATTGCAGACCGTCTCGGTCAGTCCGGTCTGGCTTAAAATCACGGGAATATGAACGCTTTCCCGCTTGGTGCCCGGCTTAATATGAACATCTATGCCGCTTCCGTCTTCACGGCTTACAATATCAATGTTGGCTGTGGTGTTGCGGCCTGCCATCATACCGTTGGCCCGGATATTATAGGCGCCCTCCGGAATCTCATGGAGTCCGGCCACCTTTTCAAGCAGAGTTTCCAGTATTTTATCCATAATTACATGTCCCTCCTGTAAAACTGGCATCCGCCGGGTGCGGACGCGGTTCCCAAAATCTCCGGCAGAATCTCATCCTTGGTTCCATGCTTTAAGATGGAGCCGTCAGAAATCACCACAATCTCATCGGCAATTTCCAGGATTCTTTCCTGATGGGAAATAATGACGATGGAGCCGTTGGTCTTCTCTCTCATTTTCTCAAACACCTGAATCAGGTTCTGGAAGCTCCAAAGATCAATTCCCGCCTCCGGCTCGTCAAACACCGAAAGCTTTGTGGCCCTTGCAAGAACCGTGGCAATCTCAATTCTCTTTAACTCGCCGCCGGATAAGCTGGCGTTCACCTCTCTGTTGATATAGTCCTTGGCGCAAAGTCCCACCTCAGACAGGTACTGGCATGCATCTGCGGCGGAAAGCTGCTTTTTCGCTGCCAGACGGATTAAATCCAGCACATGGACGCCCTTAAAACGGACCGGCTGCTGGAATGCGAAGCTGATACCCAGGTTGGCTCTCTCTGTGATGTTCTTTTCCGTGATATCCTGTCCGTCAAAAAGAATTCTTCCGGAAACAGGCTTTTCGATTCCCATAATAAGCTTGGCCAGAGTGGATTTTCCTCCGCCGTTGGGACCTGTTATGACAACAAATTTATCCTCACCAATATTCAGGCTGACGTTTTTCAAAATTTCTTTTTTCCCCTGGTTTTCCGCCACGCCAAAGGAAAGATTCTGCAGTTCTAACATGATTCCTCCTGATTGTAGTATTTCTGGTATTCTTTTACACACCTAGACATTATATACCATTTCTCTCAGAAATACCATCCCGAATGGAAATTTTTAAGCTCCGCCCGGCCAGACCCTGCGCTCCTGCCCGCAGCCTTTTTGCACAGGAGTCTCCAGATGAGTTTCCCATGCAAAAAAAGAGACCCCGGTAATTCCCGGAGTCTCCGACTGTTTCTGATTTACTGTGCAGTTGTCATTGCATTTACGATATCAGCAAGAGCGCTGGAATCGGACATGGAACCGCTTGTGCAGATCACTACCATATAGCTGTCAAGCTTGCGGCAGTAGAATGTGGTCACATACTGTTTGCCTTTTTTATTGGTCTTTGTGATGCTGACTTTGGAGTAGGGCTGGTTTGCAATTGTTGCTGTCTCCACAGCGCTTACCTGACCGGTTTTGCCCTTCTCAAGCTTTCCAAGCTCAGTTGCGAAAGTTGCAGCATCCATAGCCGGCTTATCTTTCATATTTGCATAGTAGATTTCCAGATCGCCGAAGTCTGCGGACATATAAAGGTCATGAGTTACCTTCGGGTTTCCGATTACTGCATAGGCGCTGTCAGCGAATAAATCCTCAGCCTCATGGTCTGTGGTGGTGGTTCCGATTACCTGCTGAATCTTTAAGTTGGACCAGGTATTATAGAAGGAACCTCCGGTTAATTTTCCGCGGGGAGCGGTAGCTACGGGAGCAACCCAGCTTCCGTCCTCATTAAAGGAATAGGATACGCCGTCAATCACTCTTGTTGCGCTGTGAAGCATTAAGCCAGTAGCCGGATCAATATAGTACCAAACCTCTGTGCCGTGTCCATCGGATTCCTTTACCCAGCCTGTGTGAGCAGAACCGTCTGTGTTGTAATAACGCCACTCGGATCCGTCCTGCACCCAGCCAAGCAGAAGGTTTTCATCTGCTGCGGCTGCCTCGGTCTCTTCCGTTCCCGGCTCCACAACTTCAACATCTGCAAACGCTGCAAACATATTCATGCTTCCAAGTGCTGCGGTCATGGCTGCTAAGAGCAATACTTTTCTCATCTTCATATTCTTATCTCTCCTCAATCTTAAATTAACATTTTTAACTGCACTCATTATACTAGAAAAATTATCATTTCGCAAGCGAGAACCGATGGAAAAACAGGGAATTAATTAAAACTTAAGAATGTCGTCTGAACTTAGGGAAAATTGCGGCAAAACTGTGTGAAGCCACCAGGCTTTCCTTCGCCCCGCCCAGGAATGAGGCGCAAAAAAAGACCGAAGCTCTTGAACCTCAAGGCTTCGGTCAATTCTTATTCAGTGCGGAAGATGGGACTTGAACCCACACGATGTAACCACCACAAGATCCTTAGTCTTGCTCGTCTGCCAGTTCCGACACTTCCGCGCATCGGGTGTTCCGTGCTTTCAGCACTTCTTACCGACAGGTGATAATATACCACAGATCTTAAAATTTGGCAACACTTTTTTTCAATTTTTTGCAAAAAATTTTTACTGAAAAAATTATTCAAAAATTATTGACAAATACGCAACCTTGTATTATAATGCATCTTGTCGCTGGTTAAGACAGCAGACAGGAACGCAGAAGTGGCGGAATTGGCAGACGCGCACGGTTCAGGTCCGTGTGGTAGCAATACCGTGAGAGTTCAAGTCTCTTCTTCTGCATCAGAAAGAGAAGCTTAAATCGAGCTTCTCTTTTTTGTTGTCCTTCCAGTCTGTCCGGCCGGCACTGCCCTTAATTCCAATAATCCACATCCTGCTTTTTAGGAAGCTCGTAATAGCAGATCTCCTGTCCTTCCCTTTTCCCATCCAGCCGCACCGCACAGATTCTTCTGTTTTCCCTCACAGAAAAATAATAGGTCCCGGACTCGGCGCACATGACACTGATGCACAAAGTCATTTCATAGCCCTTTTCCTCATCTTCTGACCTTAAAATTCCCTCCGGCGTATCCACGGAAGAAAAGATCTGGAACATCCGCATAAGGCCGTCCTCCTCGTTTTTACCCTTCACAGATGCCTCCTTAAGGGCTGCAAGCCGCACAAACCGGGACGGTGAGGAATAATCGCCCGGAAGCCCAAAACCGCCTCCTAAGGCCTCACCAAACCCCGTGAGTTCCATATTGAGGAATTTTCTGGCTCCCTCCCCATAAAAGACACCGCCGTAATTCCTCAGATTCGTCCTGTGCCAGAGATAGTCGGGACTGTTGGTCATGACACCGATGGTATCCTGGTGGATTTTAAAGCCATCCTCCTCCGGCTCCGCCACCACGGCCTCTCCTGTTCTGTCCGAAAACATGTAGTGGACGCTCATTTCCTCTCCAAAAACCAGCTCATCAGAAAGGCGTAAATGTTTTAACTCCTCCACCGCCTCCTCAACCGAGCCTGCACGTCCCAAAAGAAAGCCCACAAGAAATCCCGGATGGACCGGACTTTGTACGGCCTGCCGGGCTGTCCTGCGGACTCCGTGACCGGGGTAATTCAAAAGAGCTCCCATAAGTCCCTTCTCATTGACTCCATCCACCAGAATCGGCGTATGGAGCCCCATAACCGCCATCCCCGCCATGGCATACCTGGTCCTTACGGTTTTTCCCGCATCCCCAACTGCCGTTCCCATGGCAGTTCCAGGAGGAATCACAGCAATTCTGTTCCCCGAAAGAGTTCCGAACTGGTCATAGGTCCGCCCCAAAAGGTGTGTCCCGTCTTCTGTATCCCACGCAAAGCTGCTGCATCCAAATTTCATGGTGCCCCCTTCTGCCGCTTTCCGGCTTTTTACTAAATATAATACCCCGGAGGCCGCCAAAATATGCAGATAAAAATTCCATCAAAAAAGACGCCCCTCTCTCCGGTTCCCCGGAAAAAGGACAGCGTCTTTTCCATTTCTGTATTAAGCCAGTTTGCTCTTTGCAAGCTCAGCTAATTTAGCGAAGCCCTCTGCATCGTTGATGGCCATATCGGATAATACCTTACGGTTCATAACAACACCAGCCTGCTTTAAGCCGAACATGAACTTGCTGTAAGAAAGTCCGTTGATTCTTGCTGCTGCGTTGATACGGGCAATCCAGAGCTGTCTGAACTGTCTCTTTCTCTCTTTTCTTCCAGCGTAGGAGCTTGTTAATGCTCTCATTACGGACTGTTTTGCTACTCTATACTGTTTGGAACGTGCGCCTCTGTAACCCTTGGCCAGCTTCAGCACTCTGTTATGTTTCTTTTTGGCATTTAAGCCACCTTTAATTCTTGCCATTGCTCAAATTCCTCCTTCTTAATCTCGAATCTACTATAAGTACGGTAAAATCTTCTTCATTACCTTGCTGTTTGTGCTGTCAGTAACGATGTCTTTTCTAAGATTTCTTTTCCGCTTTGTGGATTTCTTAGTTAAGATATGGGACTTGTAAGCTTTATTTCTTACTAACAGACCTGTTCCGGATTTTTTGAAACGCTTTGCAGCTGCTCTGCTTGTTTTCATTTTAGGCATTGTAGTTTCCTCCTTAAAATTATCCCTATTTTTTTGCAGTTAAAAACATTACCAGGCTTCTTCCTTCTACCTTGGAAGGCTTATCTACGACTGCGATATCGGAAAGCTTTTCAGCGAAATCGTCCAGAATATACTTTGTCTGGTTCATGTGAGCCATCTCACGGCCTCTGAAACGAAGTGTCACTTTTACCTTGTTGCCTTTTTCGATGAATTTCCTTGCGGAACCAACCTTCGTATTCAGATCGTTGGTATCAATATTGGGGGAAAGGCGTACTTCCTTTACCTCAATGACCTTCTGTTTTTTCTTCGCCTCTTTTTCCTTGCGGACCATCTCATATCTGTATTTTCCATAGTCGATGATCTTGCAGACAGGCGGTTTTGCCGTTGGGGCGATTTTCACAAGATCCAGTTCTGCATCCCGGGCCATCTTATAGGCATCCTTTGCAGACATGATTCCAAGCTGCTCTCCATTTTCACCAATCAAACGAACTTCCTTATCACGAATCTGTTCGTTAATCATTAACTCGCTAATAGCCGTGCACCTCCATACTCATTTTCACACTCATGAATCAATAGAAAAGAAAAAGCAGATAGTAAACTATCCGCTCATTAACTGCATCGGTTTGGCATGCTGCTGCATGATAATAAACCAAATGTCTATGAACCCAGGTCACTGACTCGTGCCAAGGTGAGGCGGATACCTGCTTTCCTGTCAGTTGTTCTCACAACCTATGTAACTATACTATATTTTCCGGTATTTGTCAACTTATTTTTTGCACATTCCCGGCACATCATTCCCGGCACATTCCTTCACAGCGCGCTCTCCCCCTGCTGTAAAGCGTCAGGGGACAAAAAGAATCCTGCGGCGGACCGCGCAAGCGCCATACTTCCTATCCGCCGCAGTACCCTCACTGCACACGGGGCCGTGCTCCATTGGGGCAGGCCCGGCGTTCCCGCCCGGAGGGCTTTTTAATTATCGTTCTCTGAAGCTTCCGCACTCAGTCTGGCCCACGGCTCTGGCGCCGTCTCCCAGAATGGAAATCCGCTCGGCCCGGCACTGGTGATCGTCATTGTACAGACAGTTGGTCACGTCACAGTCCACCTGGAGCCTGGACTCCGGCGTTTTAAACAGGTTTTTAAATAAACCGCCCCGGTTTTCCTCAAAGCTTCCGCAGCAGGTGTCACAGCAGGCTCTGGCTTCGGAGCCCTCCACGAGGATTCCCTGCTTGCAGCAGCACTTTTCCGCGTTGTGCACACAGGTGGTAACGGTACAATCCAGTCTGGTCATCGTTGCATACCTCCTTTTTCGTCTTTACAAGGGTAGTATGCTCAGATTCCCTTCCTTCATTCCCTGCTAACTGGTTCTTTCCTCTATTTTAATACCCAGGCGTTTTAACCGTTCCAAAAGAGTAGAGCTGTCCTTCATCAGCGGATAAATTTTCACGATTTCCTCACCCCGGACATCAATTAACGCGTAGCAGATATGGGAATCTCTCTTTTTCTTTTTGTAAACCACTGCCTTTTTCAGGTCTCCAAAGGGCACGGTTTTAGAGGCAGAAAAAGCCGGACGGACCTTTATGGTTTTTCCGTCCACCGTAACCTTCCACATAAATCCCCAGTAGGCAAACACAACGCCCACCACTGCAATGACGATGAAAAATGCCTTTGCAAAAAGATTGCCGTCCGTAGCGGGGTTTCTGTAAAAGCTTAACATGGTCAGCATGTCCACAATTCCCATAAGGGGAACCACCAGAGTATATTTGATTTTTAACGCCGGAAGATTCTGCATCTGCGGCTTCACGTCTTTTTTTATTTTCATGATACGGCCACCTTTACCCTCTCAATGGTCTTCTGGCATTTCTTCTCCAGAAACGCCTTAAACTGCTCCGGTCTTCCCTTGAAAAATCCGGCCTTTTCCACCGGAATCACCATGGAACGGTTCCAGAAAATCATATAATATTCTGCGGTCTCTTTAATCCATGCCACGCCCTCATACCGGTACATGGTCACAATTCCGGGGCTGTCCACCTGAAAACCGTCCTCCCCGAACATGACCGTACACCGCTCTCCGGCGCGCCCGGAGCTCTCTAAAATCATTCTGGCCTGGTCCCGCTCCGAAGCCTCGGCGGCCTTTTTTCCGTCATCCTTTCCGGCTCTCTTTTTCCCGTTCATCTGCTTCATCACATACACAAACACCGCAGACATTAACACTGCCTGCAGAATTCTCGTGGCCATGTCTCCGTTGTGGAAGGTGGTAAAGAAAATGGCAAAGGCCACAACCCCCAGCACTCCGTCAGAAAACTGAATCTGGGGCAGGTTGAATTTCTGCTCTTTTTTCACCACAGGCGTCTTCTTCCTGGAAGCCAGCACCTGGTTATAAAACATGTTTTCGTCATAGGTCATTCTGACTGCAAATAAGGATTCCATCTCACACTACCTGACAGAGACAAGCTCAAGCTTTGTCCCGCTTTTCCTTTCCAAAAAAGTCACGAACTCATCGGCGCTTCCTCTTTCAATGTCCTCTTTCATGAAATACCGGACAACATTTCCCTTTTCCACAAGCACCAGCATTCCGGTAAATTCCAGAAGTCTTCCAAGATTTGAATACTGCACCCGCGCCATCTCATTCTTTCCGATGACCTCATAGCAGTTTTCATAAAACCGGTACTCCCATTCATAATTTCCGTCCTTTTTTCCTGCCTCATACTGGATATGGATATCCTTTTTGGCATCGAACCAGGCCTTAAAAAGAGAATAGACTCCGGCAATAAAGGCCAGCACACAGATAATGTCCACGGCCATGACCATTCGCGCCGCCACTCCGTCAACAATTCCCGCAACCAGAGTACAGATCACTGCAAGGGCCAGCAAAGCCAGCAGAATCTTTCTTCCTCCCGAGGAAAAGCCAAGCTTACGCACTCCCCGTTCCAGATGAAGCAGCTTCTTCTCTGTCACCTGATGATGCACCAGAAACCGGGCATCCTTTTCATTTTGTAACTCCATACATACTCCTCTCCAAAGTCTTTACTTCTATATATATTTGCTAAAATACCAGAATCGCCACGGTCAGGCTCACAATTCCCACCAGAATGGAAATGGAGTTCACGTCACTGGCCAGGTTCACATCTCCATCGATCATGGAAGTATAGGGAACTCCCAGAGATGATACCGGAGCAAACATTAAAATTGCAAGCGTTCTCCGTATTTCATCCCCAAAGGGTGCAAACCTGTAAAAGAACAGAGCCAGGGCCAGGGAAATAAAAAACCTGGTTCCGATAATCTTGCAGACAGCCGCCGCCTGCTCCTTCGACATATGGATTTCCAGCCCAATTCCGATCATAAGAAGGGAAAGGAAGCTGTTGGCATTTCCCATGGTCTCCGCAAGCTGAAGGCAGAGGGCGGGAAGCTGAATCTCCAAAAGCGCCAGAATGGTCATGACCACATAGCAATCAAAGGGAATGGACATGAAAAGCTGCTTTACGATCTGTTTTGGACCCTTGACCGTTCCCTTTCCCGACACGGAAACGGCTATGGCATAGGAGCCTCCCGTACATACCATGGCATTTCCTGCATCAAAGAGACTGGTAGCCGCCACGCCAGCAGCCCCCAGAAAGCTCTGGACAAAGGGCATGGTAAAGCAGCCGATGTTATAGCCGGAGGCATTGATGAGTCCAAAGGCCTTTTCAGCCCTGGTCCCCTTAAGAAACAGGCCGTATCCGACGGCCACAAATAACCCGCTGCAAAAAAGGCCGATGGCCACAATGGACAGCATGGAAACTGTCATGGAAATCTTGCTGAAATTAAACACAATGGCAGCCGGGAGGGTAATTTTTATGACCAGCTTGGAAAACACCGGAAGGTCCTCCATGCTGAAAATCCCCCACGCCTTTAACCCATATCCCAGGGCAATGATCATGATAAAGCATGCTGCTCTCATCAATACTGTACTCATGATTTCTCCTCACTCTCTTTTTTCCTGCTAAGCTCCGGCCATACGGTCCGTATCATGGTTCCGTAGCAGGCCGCGCCGCCCACAAAATTGGACACAGGCTCCGCCAGGAACACGCCCATGGGCCCCAGTCCGGCCACATGGGGAAATAACAAGGTCAACGGAAAGACTATGATCACCTTCCTGAAGATCGAGAAAAAGGTGGCCTGTTTTGCCTTCCCCAGGCCCACAAAACAGGCCTGCCCGGAATACTGTAAGGACATCATGAAAAATCCAAAGAAGTACAGGCGGATGGACGGAATGGCCGCCGCCACCAGCTCCTCATCCCGGTTAAAAATATGGATAAAAAATTCAGGAAACACGGAAACCAGAATCCAGGCCACAACGGTAAAGGAAATTGTGACAACGGAAACAAATTTAATGGCCTGCTTCACCCGGTCATACTCTCCCGCCCCATAATTGTAGCCCAGCACGGGCTGGGAGCCGCTTGTCAGTCCCTTCACCATATTTTCGGCGATTTCCCGCACCGAGTGGAGAACGGTCATGACGCCCACATAGAGGTCCCCGCCCCAGGTCTGAAGCGTGGCATTGCAGGCCACAGCCACCAGGCTGTTGGTGAATCCCGCCATGAAGCTGGACATTCCCATGGAAATGATCTTTTTCACCCGGGATACCTTTAAGCCCATGGTTTCTCTCTTCAGCCGCAGAATGGCCTTATTTCCGGTCAGGAATTTTAAAATCCAGGCCGCCGATACAAACTGGGACAGAATTGTGGCCAGCGCCGCGCCCTGCACGTCCATATGGAAGCCAAAAATAAAAATGGGGTCCAGAATGATATTGGTAACGGCTCCCAAAAGCACCGTCATCATTCCCACCCGGCCGAAGCCCTGGGAGTTGATAAACGCATTCATCCCCAGTCCGGTCATCACAAACACGCTGCCAAGAAGATATATGGTCATATAGGATTTTGCGTAAGGGTACGTCACATCACTGGCGCCGAACAGGTACAGAAGCGGACGCCGGAATACGATTCCAAGCACCGTCAGAAGAATTCCAAAAAGAATCATCATGGTAAAGGAATTTCCCATGATGGCTTCCGCCTCCCTTTCGTTTCCGCGTCCCCGCTCGATGGAGCATAAGGGCGCGCCGCCCATACCGAACAGGTTGGCAAAGGCAATGACAATGGTAATGACCGGAAGACAGACCCCAAGACCCGTCAAGGACAGGGTGGCATGTTCCGGGATGTATCCGATGTAAATCCGGTCCACCACATTATATAAAACATTGATGAGCTGGGCCACCGTCATGGGAACTGCCAGACTCATAATATTCCCTACCACGCTGCCCTTTGAAAAATCATTTTTCACCGCCGCCATACAAAAACCTCTTCTCATCCGTTCGCTCAATTTAGCATCCATTATATCTCATATTTCGGCATGAATCAATCACTGTTTTTTCTGCCGCTGCCGTCTCTCCCCTTTTGCTTTACATGACTGCCGCAAAATGATATACTCTATATAAAGTATTTTCCGGGAGGGACAGGTAGTATGATGGACGAAAAGGACAAACTGATTTACAATCTGGAAACAGAAATCCGCCGCCTGCGGGATGAGAACAAAAAGTTGGAGGAGACCGTAGAGTGGATGCATGCCCTGATCTGGCAGATGGTCAAAGAGAGGGAAGAAGGGAAAACAGAATAAACGAAGCGGTTTCATTTCGCGCGAAAATACAAAAAGTACCGTATCAAACGGTACTTTTTTCGTGGACCTGAGGGGAATCGAACCCCTGTCCGAAAACCAATCCCCTGTTCTTCTACTATCATAGTCTGTTATTTGGAATTCCCGCCCGTACCCGGAAACAGACATCCTGATACGTTTGGTAGCTTCATATTACGCCCATGTACGCAAAGCTTAGTACACGTCGTTTCCTGCATTTAATGATGCCGGTTGCTCACGGTGCAGGTGCCGCAAGGCCGACAGCAGCTAAATTAAGCTGCGTATGCTAATTCGTCGTTAGCGTTTATATTTAGGTTTGCCATTTAACGCATTGCATGCGGATAGCTTCACCAGCTTCATAGCCCCCGTCGAAACCAGTACAAGCCCTTACTGGCGCTCTCAAACGGAGCTTTCATCCCTCGCCTGGGACTGATAGCATCTTAGCATTTCCCGCCGCAAAAGTCAAGGCGGGAGTCTTACTTTTTCCTTACAGTTACTTCCATTGCAGACAGGCGGTGTGGGGACTTCCCGTCTCCCATGGCTTTCATATATAATCTGCTGAATCCCTTTTTTTCGTAGATAAAATATCAATTTTAATATTCAATTATTTTATAGCCAGTATTCTTTAGAATATCCAAAGCTTTTTGGTAATTTTCTTTTTTCGTCAGCACATAATCTGTATTAAAGGTTGATATCGCAAAGATTCCAATTTTATTCTCTGCCAAAATCCCAGAAATCCTAGACAATATTCCAATCAGCGAGAAATCCAGCACCCCCTGTATACGAAATGCTTTCCAGCCATCATCTCTTTCAATCACATTAGGCGGTACATCTCTTGTAATACATACCAATGATTTTTCTTCGTCAGTCTTCCCCACAAAACTATATTCTGCATCTAAATCTACAAGCGAATAGTCCGCTACTTTACATACCGAAAATTCATAATCAATCCTCTTTATTTCCATAATGCTTTTCCTCCCAAATTCTGCTTTGACGCTTCCATACCAATATATTTTCTTCTTTTTACATTATAGCGGCTTGCCTTATTGATCGTAAATGTATTTTTCTCTCCTTTAAAAGATACTTAAAAAATTATCATCGCACATATACAATAAACCAGAACAACACAGGGAGGATGAAGATGGAATTAAAACAGATAACAGCACATGTTTATTATACGGAATGCGATCCCAGGACAGACCGGCCGGTTTTGGGATATATTTTGGGAAGCGGACAATCGGTTATGATCGATGCAGGTAATTCGGCAAAGCATGTGGCAGATTATAATCATGCGATAAATCAAGCCGGTTTTCCCGAGCCTGCCTATTGTGTGATTACACATTGGCACTGGGATCATACCTTTGGAATGCATGCCGTAAAGGCAGAGACCATTGCCCATGAAAATGCAAACAGAGAATTGTGCCGAATGACAGCATGGGAATGGAGTGATTCCGCCATGAAGCAGAGACTGGAAAGTGGGGAGGAAATCGAATTTGCGGATACACATATCCGGGCAGAGTATGATTGTCTTCAGGATATCCAGGTGATTCCTGCAAAACGGTTGTGGGAAAAAGACCTTGTTTTGGACTGCAAAGAGGTGACCTGCCATTGTATGTATTTGCCGTCCGCTCACAGTGACGATTCACTGGTGATATGGATTCCGGAGGAAAAAGTATTGTTTGTCGGGGATATTTATAATGACGATTTTTACAACAACCATTACCGGGATCCCGAGAAAACGAACCAGCTTTACAAGGCGTTGGAGCAAATTGATTTTGATGTGGCGGTGCCAGGACATAGTGCTCCGGTAAAAAAGATGGATCTCATGAATTTTTTGGCGCGCATATTGTCGGCTCACAAAGAGCAGCGCCGCAGATAATCGTTTTACCGGGCTATTCCCTGCAGTGTCGTATTTGACATGGAGAGAATAGCCCGGCATTTATCAGGATTATTTATTTGGAAGAGGCTGTGAGTATGGTCCAATCGCCGCCGGCGCCTTTTTCGCCAGCCAGTCCTTGCCCTCTACCACTCTGGCAATGATCATGGCCAGTCCGGTGTCGCCGGTCACATTGATGGCAGTAGCAGGCGCGTCTGTGATTGTACCGATCAGTACCATAATCGGAATTGATACGGTCGGGAAGCCGAATACGGAAATAATGAAAATTTCTGCAACATAGCCGCCTGCCGGGATCCCGCCCATCACTACGGAAGCGATTACCGCTACCACAACAGACATGATCAGGTTCCTTGGTGTGGCATAATTGATACCGAACGCGGAACAAAGCAGGGAAATTTTAAGAATCTGGATAATGCAGGCCCCGTCTTTATGGAGGTTTGCTCCAAGCGGTACAGAGATATCTGCGATCTCATCCGGGATTCCGATCTCTTTCGCATGAATCAGGTTCAGGGGAAGCGTGGCTGCGGAAGAACAAGTCCCCAATGCCGTCAAAGTCGGGGCTGCGGCTCCCTTCCACCATGCCTTCACGCCTTCCGCACCTGCGCCGATATAAGCCATAACGGTCTGGGAAACCACAAAATATACAACCACCACGGCGAGGTACATCACAATGCCTCTGGAAAGCGGCCCGATCACTTCTTTTCCATACTGGCCGATCAGGATCGTGAAATAACATCCCAGTCCCAAGGGAGCAAGCTTCATGACGATACCGATCACCTTAACGATCACTTCTGTCATGCAGTCCATGGCGTAAATGATTGGCTTTCCCTTCTCACCTGCCAGGATAATGGCAATTGAAAAGATAACCGTGAAAACGATGAGCGCCATCAGATTCGCTTTTGAGAACAGCAGCGGGAAGTCACCAACTGTAAACATTCCCAGGAAATTCATGCTGCCGGACGCATTTGCCACATCTTCGCTCAGGTCAAGGATGGCTCCTTTTCCCGGATCAAAGATCAAAGCAGGAATCATCATGAACAGACATGCGGCTATTCCGGTTACAATGGTACCCACAAGAAATGTGGACATGATCTTTCTGAGCTTTGTCAGGTCTTCCATCTTAGAGATCGCTGCTGTCAGGGAACAGAAAATAAGCGGCACCACACAGCAATATAAAAGATTTAAGAACGTATCTGCCACCGGCTGCAGGATTGATGCACCCTCGCCCCAAAACATACCGACAACGCCGCCGATCACCATAGCACCCAGAAGCATAAAGGATGATTTATATGTATTCCAGATATTCTTCATGTTATTTTCCCCCAATTTATTGAAAATAAGCTAATTCCATTTCTGATGCTTATCCATGGCTTCTTTCAACTGGTTAAATGCCTGTTCTACCGTGGAACGGGGACACGCAAGGTTAAACCGTTCAAACTGTGCTGTCGCCGGGCCAAATACCTTACCGGAATCCAGCCACAATTTCGCTTCATCCACCATGATGTGCTCCAGTTCCTCATCCGTAAACCCGTACTCCGAGAAATCAATCCACACCAGATACGTTCCTTCCGGCTCTACAAAAACGGCTTTCGGGAAATTGGCCTTCACGAAATCTCTCACGTATGCGATATTGCCTGCAATATATTCCACCAGCTCTTTTACCCACTGATCTCCTTTGGTATAGCAGGCTTTCACTGCAGTCATTCCCATGATATTGCCCTGGCTGTATCCGGCTCCTGCATTGGCGCAGCGGTATTTTGCCCGAAGCGTCTCATTTGGGATAATGACGTTGGATGGCTGGAAACCTGCCACATTGAAGGTCTTACTGGGAGAGGTATAAAGTACCAGCTTTTCCTGATATTTGGGATCCAGTGCCATAAAGCTTGTAAACGTATGTCCCTCGTAAATAAAATCACAGTGAATCTCGTCATCCATGATCACTACATCGTGTGCCAGGCAAATATCTCCCAGTCTCTCCAGCTCCTCTTTCGTCCATACTCTTCCGACAGGATTATGCGGATTGCAGAGGATAAATACTTTCACATGGTTCTCGACGATCTTTTTCTCAAAATCCTCAAAATCGATGGTATATTTGCCATTCTCATAGCGGAGCTGGTTGTTAATGAAAGTTCTTCCATTGTCCTCAATCACTTCGCGGAATGGATAATAAACCGGCTGCTGGATTAAAATGGCATCTCCCGCTTCCGTAAATGCCTTAACGCCTGTGGCCAGGCCGTATACCACGCCGCATCCAACCGTTACTGTATCCGGATTTACATGGTAGCCATGATGTTTGGAAAACCATCTGTCCAGGGCTGCGTAATATTCTTCGTCCGGATCCGTATAGCCAAAGATACCGCAATCAATTCTCTTATGGAAATCATCCAGAATCTCTTTGGGAAGCGCGAAATCCATATCTGCTACCCAGAGAGGAAGCAAGTCGTCTCTCCCCTTGCGCTTCATGCCAAAATCATATTTCAGACAACTGGTTCCCCGGCGGTTTACGATCTCATCAAAATTATACTGTTTGCTCATTGTTCCTTCCCCATCTTTCTTATTATTTTTTGCTTCGTTCTTTTCGTTTAGTAACTAAACCTTTCTTATGACTATATAATAGCACCAAGTCCAGAAAATGTCAACATATTTTGTTTAGAAATTAAACTATTTTTATTTGCTCCATTTGTCTAATCCAACAATAAACCTTGATTTTAATGGGTTTTGTGATATAATAGTTTAAGAATTAACTTTATTTCGTTTAATTACCAATTTATTTGTTTTCATACAGGAGGAATCAATGGCAAATACCGATTTAGAAAAAGAAGGTTTAACGGAGGTCCTAAGCGGCACATCAGACCCACAGAGCAGTTTCGTTGACCAGACCTACCAGGTGTTAAACAACCGTCACAATGTCATTTACCAATTCGTAATGCGATACAATGATTATATCTACGCAGAACACGATTATGGAAATGGCGACCCTCTGACCATGATCGAGGTGCATACCCTTACTTATATAGAAGATCATCCCGGCACCACCGTAACAGAACTGACAAATTACTGGCACAAGACCAAGGGAGCCATCTCCCAGATCGTCAGCAGGCTGGAGGCCCTTGGCCTTGTGGAAAAGACAAAAAAAGAAGGCAACGCCAAGAATGTGTGCCTTTACGTCACGGAATGCGGCTATCAGACCAGCCGCGCCCATAAACTCTATGATACTTTAGATATTACAAAGACCATCAGCGAGCTCCAAAAAGAATGCACTCCCGCTGAGATTGACATTTTCTACAAAGTCATATCTGTCTATTATGATGTTATCTGCCGGGACTTTGAGGAAAATAAGATTCCCAAACGTCAGGGGAAACGGAAACAATAAACCATCGCAGCCGCTGCCGCCCGCAAAAACGGGCGGCTCGACGGACGATTGTCACCGACGGACGGCTGTCACCTTGCAGCCGGGAAACAACAACACTGCTTAATAAAGATTCTTCACTTTAAAATCCTTCTCCAGCTCTCTTCTCTGGTCCTTCTTTGCAATGTCCGCCCGCTTGTCATAGAGCTTCTTACCTCTTGCCAGGCCGATCTCCACCTTCACAAGACTGCCCTTAAAATACACCTGCAGCGGCACCAGGGTATATCCCTTTTCCTGGATTTTCCCCTTTAATTTGTTGATTTCATAGCGGTGCATCAAAAGCTTTCTCTCCCGCAGCGGGTCCTTGTTGAATATATTGCCCTTTTCATAGGGGCTGATGTGCATTCCATAAATCATAACCTCATCGTTGACAATCCGCACAAAGGATTCCTTGACGCTGCATTTCCCCATCCGCAGGGACTTTACCTCGGTCCCTGCCAGGGAAATGCCGCACTCAAACTTATCGTCAATGAAATAGTCAAAATATGCTTTTTTATTGTTGGCAATTAACTTAATACTGCCCTTCCCCATATTCCTACCTCTTTTCTTTTCCTGCCTTAAAACTCCCGCACCGGCAGAAAATCTATGGTTTTTAAATAACGGTCCACGGAGACCACCTGAATTTTAATGGGCTGGCCCAGCTTATATTTTTTCCCGGTCCGCTCTCCCACCATCTCATAGTGCTCCTCGTCAAACACGTAATAATCTCCGTCCAGTTCACTGACCCGGACCATTCCTTCCACAGTGTTGGGAAGCTCCACGTAAAATCCGTAATTGCTCATGCCGGAAATCACGCCCTCAAACTCTTCCCCGATTCTCCGCTCCATATACTGGACCTTCTTGGCCTTATCGGTTTCCCGCTCAGCTTCATCGGCCAGACGCTCCCTGGAGGAGGTCCAGACGGCAACCTCACCGAGAATCTTTTCATAATGGGATAACCGCCGCTCTCCAAGGTTTCCATGGAGATTTTCTTTGATAATCCGGTGAATCTGCAGATCGGGATACCGCCGGATGGGTGAGGTAAAATGCGTGTAGTATTTGGCTGCCAGGCCGAAATGCCCGGTACAGTCTACGGTATATTTCGCCTGCTTCATGGAACGGAGCGCCAGCCTGGAAAGCAGCGCCTCCTCCGGCGAACCGGACACCTTGGAGAGGAGCTTCTGTATCTCCTTTGGATGAAGCTCGCCGTTCTGTAAGCGGATGGAGTATCCGAAATTGTTGATGAGAATTCCAAACCGCTTGATTTTTTCCTCATCGGGCTTTTCATGGGTCCTGTAAAGGAAAGGCACCTGCTGCCAGTAGTAGTCCTCCGCCACCGTCTCATTGGCCGCCAGCATGAAATCTTCGATTAACATGGTAGCCGCATTCCGTTCATAGGGCTTGATTTCCTTCGGTCTTCCCTTTTCATCCAGAATGATCTTACACTCCGGGAAGTCAAAATCCACGGCTCCCCTGGACATACGCTTTTTCCTGAGCACTCCGGCGGCCTCGTTCATCAGATGGAACATGGGAATCAGGCCATCCGTTCCCTCCGGTGCCGGCCCTTTCCCTTCCTCTTCCGTCAAAATCCCATTGACTTCCGTATAGCTCATTCTCCGGTCAATCCGCACCACCGACTCGGCAATTCTGTGGCCCACCACATTTCCCTTTTCATCCAGGTCCATGAGGCAGCTTAAGGCAAACCGGTCACATCCGGCATTCAGAGAGCAGATGCCGTTGGAAAGCCTGTGGGGCAGCATGGGAATCACCCGGTCCACCAGATACACGCTGGTGCCTCTCTTTAATGCTTCCTTATCCAGGCAGCTTCCCTCTTTCACGTAATGGGTCACATCCGCGATATGAACGCCAAGATGATACATCACATGACCGTCCACAATCTCCCTGGACACGCTGACCGCGTCGTCCAAATCCTTGGCATCCTCCCCGTCAATGGTCACCATGGGAAGGTCACGCAGGTCCAGCCGCCCCTTTTTTAACTCCTCAGAAATCATTTCTTCGGTCAGCTCCTCCGGGACCACTTCCGTCTCCTCCATCACATCCTCCGGAAATCCTTCCGGAAGTCCATAGGCCCGGACAATGGACAGGATGTCCACGCCGGGGTCATTGACATGGCCGATGATTTCCGTAATGACGCCCTCTGGATTCTTCCCCGGGCCTCCAAAGGATGTGAGCTTTGCCATCACCTTATGGCCGGAAATGGCGCCCATATCCATGCCCTCGGGAATAAAAATGTCCATGGTGATTCTTGGATTATCGGGAACCACAAAGCCGAAATGTTTGTTTTTCTGGTACAGGCCGACGATGGACGTATTGGCCCGCTCTATGACCTTTACCACCACGGCCTCCGCTCTGCGGTCGCCGCGCGGCTCTTCAACGGTCACCAGAACCGTATCCTGGTCCATGGCTCCTCCTGTGTTGTCAGGGGCCACAAACACATCACCGTCCCGTCCTTCGATTGTGACGAAGCCAAATCCCTTGTGATGGGCTGTGAAGATTCCGGTCTGTGCAAAGACCTCTGCCTTTGCGTATTTTCCCTTTTTGGACACGCTGATTTTACCTTCTGCCAGCAGCGCATCCAGCACTTCCTTTAAGCTTTCCCGGTCCTCCCTTGGCACATTCAAAAGAATTGCCAGCTCCTTTAACTTCATTGGTACATATTCTTTTTCATTCATCAGAGAAAGAAGCATGTCCTTCCTCTCATTCAAACGATTTTCTTCCATTTTTCTCCTATAACACTTTTGCCCTTCAGAGGAGTTTTCTATGATGATCCCTATGATACGAAAAAACACTCTTGCGCTTTATCTGCAAGAGTGTCTGTCATCCTAAAATATGCTTAAGTTTAATACCAGAGCCAGGACGAAAATCAGAACGGCTGCCAGCTTGGTAAATTTCTCCAGCTTGCCTTCCATGGAACGTCCCTTATTTTTGCCCCAGTAGCTTTCAGCAGCTCCGCTGATTGCTCCAAGTCCTGCGGACTTACCTTCCTGCATTAATACGATAACCGTCATTGCAACGCACAGAATCACGAATACAATAGTCAGAATAATTCTAAGCACACTTACACCTCCTGTTTACAAACCACAATTATCATATCATAGGATTTGCAAAAATACAACCTTTATTTCCCGGATTCTTCGCGTTTTTTCTGGGACTCTCCCTGAATTTTTTCTTCAATCCGCAGTAACTGGTTGTATTTTGCCACCCGTTCTGAGCGGCAGGGTGCTCCGGTTTTTATCTGTCCTGCGTTCACTGCCACGGCAATGTCGGCGATGAACGGATCCTCTGTTTCTCCGGACCGGTGGGATATGACAGTCCGAAATCCGGCTTTCTTTGCGGTCTCAATGGCCTCCAGGCTTTCTGACAGGGTGCCGATCTGGTTGACCTTCACCAGGATGGCGTTTCCCGAATGGAGCTCAATGCCCTTTTTTAACCGCTTTGTGTTGGTCACAAAGAGATCATCCCCCACAAGCTGTACCTTATCTCCAAGGGTCTTTGTAAGAAGCTGCCATCCGTCCCAGTCCTCCTCGTGGAGTCCGTCCTCAATGGAACAGATGGGATATCCCTCCACCAGACGCGTGAAGTATTCCACCATCTCTTCTGCACTTCTCTCCACTTTGATTCCGCTCATGGCGCTCTCTCCCGGGAACTCATACATTCCGGTTTCCTCGTTGTAAAGCTCGCTGGAGGCCGCGTCGATGGCAAACTTTATGTCTGCACCCGGCTCATATCCCGTCTCCCGCACGGCCTTCATCAGATATGACAACACTTCTTCGGAATTTTTAAGGTTCGGTGCAAAGCCGCCCTCATCTCCCACGGCTGTGGAGCATCCGTCCCCATGGAGCAGCCCCTTTAAGGTGTGGTAAATCTCCGCACACATTCTGAGTCCCTCCGCAAAGGAAGAGGCGCCCACAGGCATAATCATGAATTCCTGTAAATCCACGGTGTTGTCTGCGTGCTTTCCGCCGTTTAAAATGTTCATCATGGGCACCGGAAGCTCTGTGCCGTTCACCCCGCCCAGATATCGGTACAGTGGGATATTTAAGGCGTTGGCCGCCGCCCGGGCCGTGGCCAGGGACACCGCCAGAATGGCATTGGCACCCAGCCGTTCCTTGTTTTCCGTTCCATCCGCTTCCCTCAAAAGGCAGTCAATGCGCTTCTGGTCCATGGCATTCTCAAAGAGCACCGCCTCGGAAAGCTCCTGGTTCACATGGTCCACCGCCTTTTTTACGCCCTTTCCCAGATATCGTCCGCCGCCGTCCCGAAGCTCGGCAGCCTCATACTTTCCTGTGGACGCTCCCGAGGGAACCGATGCACGGCCCACGGCTCCGCATTCTAACTCCACCTCAGCCTCCACCGTGGGATTTCCTCTGGAATCCAGAATTTCCCTTGCTCTCACTTTCACAATCTCATAATCCATATCCATAAAAAAATGGCCTCCTTACAGCAATCTCAATACTGTAAGGATAGCCATTTTCCATTTATCTTATACAGAAACTTAAGGTTACAGAACTTAAGCGCGCAGCTCGATATTCATTCCCTTTAAGCCATTTAAAATCTTGTTCATGGCTGAGGTAACCTCTTTCTCCTCCAGGGTGTGGTCCTTGGCGCGGAAGGTAATGGAGTAAGCCACAGATTTATGTCCGGCCAGAATCTGGGAGCCCTCATAAATATCAAACAGGCTGAAGCTTTCCAGAATCTTTCCGCCTCTCTGCTCGATCATGGCTTCGATCTGTCCCACCAGGATTTCCTTGGGAACCACCATGCTGATGTCTCTGGTCACTGCCGGATATTTGGCAATTCCTGTGTACTTTCTGTCGAAGGAAGTGAAAGGAATCACAGCCGGCATATCCAGAACCGCCACATAGGCCTTATCGCCAATCTTGTAGTTATCCAGAACATCCGGATGTACCTCGCCCAGATATCCGATCACCTGGTCATTGTAGATGATGTTGGCCTGTCTTCCGGGATGGAGGAAGGCCTTTCCAGCCTGGGGATCGTAATGGGGGCGCTTGTGCATGCCAACCTTGTCGAAGAACTCTTCCACCACGCCCTTCATGGTGTAGAAATCACCGTCTCCGTACATGCCCAGTGTAAACTGCATTCTCTCGTCCGGCAGCTCTGTTAAGGGCAGGCTCTTGGGAAGGTACACATTGGCCAGCTCGTAAAGGCGCACATTCTTATTCCGTCTGTTGTAGTTGGTGGAGAGGGATGTGAGCATTCCGTTTAAGGGCAGGGTTCTCATGATGGAGAAATCCTCACCCAGGGGGTTGGAGATCACAACAGTGTTTCTTAACGCATCGTCCTTGGGAAGATTTAACTTGTCGAACACCTTGGGGCTCTCGAAGGAGTAGGTCATTCCCTGGGAGAAACCGCAGAATTCTGCCACGTCTCTGGCCACCTCTTCAATTCTCAGCTTGTAGGAGAGCTTACCTGTGGTGGCTTCTCCGGTGGGAAGTGTGGTTCCGATCTTGTCATATCCGTAAAATCTTGCCACTTCCTCTGCCACATCGGCCATGCGGTGAATATCCTGTCTCCAGGTGGGAGCAACGATCTCGTTGGTCTCCTTATCGTAGCGAAGCTCAATCTTATTTAAATAGGAAAGCATGGTTTCCGGTGTGATGTCAGTGCCAAGCAGGGCATTGATCTTTTCCGGCTCAAATTTCACTCTGGATTCCTCTGCCTTCACCGGATATACGTCGATCATTCCGCCCACAACCTCGCCAGCGCCCAGCTCTTCAATCAACTGGCAGGCGCGGTTTACGGCCTCTTCTGCCGTATTGGGATCCAGGCCTTTTTCATACTTTCCGGATGCATCGGTACGCAGACCCACTTTCTTTGCGGAAAGGCGGATGTTGGTGCCGTCAAAGGTGGCGCACTCAAATACCATGGTCTTTACATCGTCGGTGATCTTGGAGTTTTCACCGCCCATGATTCCGGCGATGCCGACTTCCTTTTCTCCATCGTTGATCATCAGTACCGTATGGTCCACATTTCTCACCTGGCCGTCCAGGGTCTGGAAGGTGTCGCCGTCTTTGGCGCATTTTACGATGATTTCGTGGCCGGCTAAGAGGTCATAGTCGAACGCATGCATGGGCTGGCCGTACTCTTCCATAATGTAGTTTGTGATATCAACAATGTTGTTGATGGGGCGGATGCCGGAAGCGGCCAGACGGCGCTGCATCCACTTGGGGGACGGGGCAAGCTTAATGTTCTTTACCATTCTTGCACAGTAACGTTTGCACAGGTTTGTGTCCTCCACCGTTACCTTTAAGTAATCGTTGATGTCCTCATTATTTCCGGTTTTGGTTACAACCGGAGCCTTGAATTCCTTTCCGAAGGTGGCTGCTGCCTCTCTGGCAATGCCGAGAACGCTGTAACAGTCCACGCGGTTGGATGTGATTTCATATTCAAATACCACATCCCGCATACCGATAACCTCAACGGCATCGCTTCCCACCTCTGTGTCTTCCGGAAGAATGTAAATTCCCTCCTCCGGTGCGTCCGGGTACATGTTCCGGTCAGAGCCCATCTCCTCGATGGAGCACATCATACCGTTGGACTCCACGCCGCGGAGCTTGCCCTTTTTGATTTTAATTCCGTCCTCCGGAAGCGGGCCGCCGTCATGTCCTCCGGCAACCTTTCCGCCATCCAATACCACCGGAACCTTGTCGCCAACCTTTACATTGCTGGCTCCCGTCACGATCTGTATACTCTCTGTGCCGATGTTCACCTGACACACGATCAGCTTGTTTGCATCGGGATGGGGCTCGATGGAAGTGATCTGGCCCACCACGATCTTTTCCAGGTTTTTATCCAGGCGCTCGAAGCCCTCCACCTTGGTTCCGGTGAGGGTCATGGCATCGGTGTATTCCTGTGCGGTCACGTCCAGATCCGGAACATATTCTTTTATCCAGGATAATGCTGTATTCATAGTTCAATTTCTCCATTCTCTATAATCTGATGCTGTGCCGTTTCCGGCGCCTGCCTTAGAACTGTTTTAAGAATCTGATATCGTTTTCGTATAACAGTCTCATGTCGTCAATTTCATATTTGAGAAGTGCGATACGCTCAAGGCCTACGCCGAACGCAAAGCCTGTATACTCGTTGGGATCAATGCCGCACATTTCCAGTACATGGGGATGAACCATGCCGCAGCCTAAAATCTCAATCCAGCCGGAACCTTTACAGAACCGGCAGCCCTTGCCGCCGCACTTAAAGCAGCTCACATCCACCTCGGCGCTGGGCTCTGTGAACGGGAAGTGATGGGGACGGAATTTTACCTTTGTGTCCTCACCGAACAACTCCTTGGCAAACTCAGCTAAGGTTCCCTTAAGGTCTGCAAATGTGATGTGCTTGTCAATGACAAGACCTTCGATCTGATGGAAGGACGGAGAATGGGTGGCATCCACCTCATCGGAACGAAATACGCGTCCCGGAGCGATCATACGGATCGGCGGCTTCTGCTTTTCCATGACTCTGGCCTGGACCGGGGAAGTCTGGCTTCTTAAAAGAATGCTCTCATTAATATAGAAGGTATCCTGCTCATCTCTGGCGGGATGTCCCTTGGGAATGTTTAACTTCTCGAAGTTGTACATGTCGTACTCCACTTCCGGACCTTCCACAACTTCATATCCCATACCCACGAAAATGCGCTCCACTTCCTCCAGGGCGATGGTGTTGGGGTGCTTGTGGCCGGTGTTGGCTTTTTTCGCCGGAAGCGTTACATCGATGACTTCTTTCTTCATCTGCTCCTCACGGGCTTTTTTGGCAAGCATGGCCTTGGTCTCCTCAAGCTTTGCCTCGATCTGCTCTCTGGCCTCGTTTACCATCTGACCAACTTTGGGACGGTCCTCGGGAGCCACGTCCTTCATGCTCTTTAAAACGCTGGTCAGCTCACCTTTCTTTCCCAGGTAAGCCACGCGGATGTCATTTAACTTTTCCAGCGCATCGGAAGCTTCGATTCTGGCCAGTGCCTCCGATTTGATTCTCTCTAACTGTTCTTTCATAGGTTTTTCTTTTCCTCCATTCTTCGTTGGGCCCTTTCCCTGAAATAAAAAGTCCCTAATACTGTTACGTATTAGGGACGAAATTTCCGCGGTACCACCCTGATTTCTGTCAGATTGACAGACTCTCCATTTTCGCGTAACGTGCGAAGGACGTCACAGCCTACTGAACGTTCAGCCGCGCAGCTCCGGTGGGAAATTAGATATCCTGCCTGAACCTGGGATGCTTCCAGCCGATGACATCCCTTCTCTGTCGGAAAACAGGTACCCTGTACACCTTCTATGCCTTTTTCTATGAATCGCTATCCTATATATTACCCATACCATCGAAAAAAGTCAAGTCCTTCCCTGAAAAAATCCGTTTCTGTGTATGGCTCTCCTAAAGTTTCCGTAAACTTTTTGAAAAAAATCAGGGGCTTATTGACATTTTTTCTGGCTTATGGCATGATGCTTCAAAAGGAGGAATCATTATGGATTTATTAACCTTAACCATTGGAAAACAGAAAAACATCGCCCTCATTGCCCATGACAGCAAAAAACATGAGCTGATTGAATGGTGTAACGCCAATAAAGAAATTTTGAAATGCCACTTTTTATGCGGCACTGGAACCACCGCCAGAATGATCACAGAAGCCACAGGACTTCCCGTAAAGGGCTACAACAGCGGCCCCCTGGGCGGTGACCAGCAGATCGGTGCAAAGATTGTGGAAGGACGGGTGGATTTTGTAATCTTCTTTTCCGATCCCCTGACCGCCCAGCCCCATGACCCGGATGTGAAGGCACTGCTCCGCATCGCACAGGTTTACGATATTCCCATTGCCAACAACAAGGCAACGGCAGACTTTTTAATCACCTCTCCTCTGATGGACCAGGAATACGAGCACTCCATCATAAACTTCCATCAGAGTATTAAAGAGCGGGCGAAAACCCTGTAAAAAAGGAAGGTGCCCTGGCGCATTTTTGCCCCGTCAGGGTCTTTTGTATTCTGGAGAGCAGAAGGTCCCGGCCATATACAGACTGGCCGGGACTCTTTTATCCTTCGTATCTATATCAGACGAAACATGCCTGTTTCTTCTTCAGTTCTCTCACCTCATATTCCAGGTTCAGGATGCGAAGCAGGATGGCCTCGCGCTCACGCCGGTCTGCCTGTGCCTCATCCAAATGCCGCTTCAAATCTATGTGTCCGTCTGCGACGATATGGACTGCACGTATTACCTCATTCTCAATTCTCAGATTGATACTGTCAAACTTAGAATCCAGCTTTTGTATTTTCGCATCCAGATAGTCATTCATCTTTTGCATCTTCATTTTCAACTGCTCAAATCTGGCATCAAGTCCATCCATCCGGGTTTCCAGACACCCAAACCTGGTCTCGAACCCGTCCATCTGAGTCTCCAACCGCCCAAGCCTGGTCTCGAATCCGTCCATCCGGGTCTCCAATCCATCCATCCGGGTCTCCAATTTGTCCATCCGGGTCTCCAATCCATCCATCCGGGTCTCCAGTTTGTCCATCCGGGTCTCCAGTTTGTCCATCCGGGCTTCCAATTCGTCCATTCGAGTCTCCAGACGTTCCATGCGAGTCTCTAAGTTGTCCATTCGGGTTTCCAGACGTTCCATCCGGGTCTCCAACCGCTCAAACCTGGCGTCAAAACTGTCCAGCTTTTGTAAAATCATATCCAGCTTATCCATTTCCATCACCCCCTGGCGGATATTACTCTTTCAGTATATCAGCCCTTTGGGGACCTGTAAATGTACTGGCAGTTCAATTGTGTCCGTCAGAAGTCAGCTCTTTTTCCAGCTCCGAAAGCCCGGACTCCCCCACCACACGGATTCCGTATCCGTCCAGCAGGGCCGCCGTTTTCCCCATGCCATCTACCAATGTATGGGAAAAGCTTCCGTCGTACACACCGTGACTTCCGCAGGAGGGACTTCTTTCCTTTAAAATCGCAATGGTACACTGGTACTTTTTCGCCTCCCTGAGGGCCAGATCGGCTCCCAGAAGAAATTCCGCCGTCACATCCCTTTGCTCCGTATTGATCACCGCTTCATCAGAAACCCTGATTTCCGATGCGGGACGCGGCGTGGGAAGCCCGCCCATCTGCTCCGGGCAGACCAGATGAAACTCCGCTTTTCCCTCCATCCGTTTCATGAAATCCAAAAGTTTCTCATTTCTGTTGTTTCCTCCATCCCATTTGCAGTTTTCTCCTGCAAGGCATGCACTGACAAGTATCTGTATCATACTTCTGCTTCCTCCACGTTTTCTTTCGTTTCCTGTCTCCAGCCGCTTTCCGTCTCCCGGCCGCTTCCCATTTCCGGCTGCAATCTGCTGCCTGTCATGAGTAAAAGCCGGGAACTCCCAGTTTCCACTGGAAGCAGCCCCGGCCGCAACAGTTTCTTACGGTTTTTTGCAATTATTTTTTATTGAACATGGCTCTCTTTCTTAAAGTCGGGTCCAAAATCTTCTTCCTGATTCTAAGGCTCTTTGGAGTTACCTCCAGCAGCTCGTCCGTATCAATGAAATCCAGGCACTGCTCCAGGCTCATGTCCTTGGGCGGAGTCAGCTTTAAGGCTTCATCGGCGCTGGAAGAACGGGTATTGGTGAGCTTCTTTGTTTTACATACGTTTAATTCGATGTCTTCTGCCTTGGGACACTCGCCCACAACCATTCCGGAATACACCTTGACGCCCGGTCCGATGAACAGAGTTCCTCTCTCCTGGGCATTGAAGAGACCGTATGTGATGGACTCGCCTGCCTCAAAGGCAATCAGGGAACCGTTCTTTCTGTAATTCAGCTCGCCCTTAAAGGGTGCGTATCCGTCAAAAATTGTATTGAGGATACCATTTCCCTTGGTATCTGTCATAAACTCTCCGCGGTAGCCGATCAGGCCTCTGGACGGAATGGAAAATTCCAGTCTTGTGTAACCGCCGTTGGCAGGGCTCATGCCCTGAAGCTCTCCCTTGCGGCTTGTGAGCTTCTGAATGACAGAACCGGAAAACTCCTCCGGCACATCCACATAAGCCAGCTCCATGGGTTCCAGCTTTCTGTTTCTTTCATCGTATTTATAGATAACCTCGGCCTTGCTGACTGCAAACTCAAAGCCCTCACGGCGCATATTTTCGATCAGCACGGAAAGATGAAGCTCTCCGCGGCCGGAAACCTTAAAGCAGTCGGCAGAATCCGTTTCCTCCACCCGCAGGCTCACATCAGTATTTAACTCCCTGAACAGGCGGTCACGGATATGACGGGAGGTGATGTATTTTCCCTCCTGGCCTGCCAGTGGGCTGTCATTGACCATGAAATTCATGGAAATGGTCGGCTCGGAAATCTTCTGGAAGGGAATTGCCACCGGATTTTCCGGGGAGCAGAGGGTATCGCCGATATGAATATCCGGGATACCGGAAATGGCCACAATGGAACCGATTTCCGCATTCTGAACCTCCACACGGTTTAAGCCGTCAAACTCATACAGCTTTCCGATTTTCACCTTTCTCTTCTTGTCGGGATCGTGATGGTTCACAATCACACATTCCTGATTGGCCTTAACGGAACCGTTGTCGATCTTACCGATTCCGATTCTTCCCACATATTCGTTGTAGTCGATGGTGCTTATAAGAACCTGGGTATCGGCCTCGGGATCGCCCTCGGGCTCCGGGATATAGTCGATGATGGTCTCAAACAGCGGACTCATATCCACCTCCGGACCATCTAACTCCTTCTTTGCAAAGCCTGCCCTTGCAGAAGCGAACACAAAGGGGCAGTCAAGCTGTTCATCGGATGCATCCAGATCCATGAAAAGCTCCAGGGTCTCATCGATCACATCGGCAGGTCTTGCCTCCGGCCGGTCAATCTTATTGATACATACAATGACGCGAAGGTCCAGCTCCAGGGCTTTCTGAAGCACGAATTTCGTCTGGGGCATGGGTCCCTCAAAGGCGTCCACCACCAGAATTACACCGTCCACCATCTTAAGGACACGCTCCACCTCGCCGCCAAAGTCTGCATGGCCTGGGGTGTCAATGATGTTGATTTTCACGCCCTTATAAAAAACTGCCGTATTTTTAGATAAAATGGTAATTCCGCGTTCTCTCTCAATATCGTTGGAGTCCATGACACGCTCCACCACTTCCTGATTGGCACGGAATACGCCGCTCTGTCTTAAAAGCTGGTCCACCAGTGTGGTTTTGCCGTGGTCTACATGGGCAATGATTGCTACATTCCTGATATCCTCGCGTTTTATTTTCATAAGAATCCTCTTTCCTTACGTTTAATTCCTTTTACTCGACACACGATTATAGCATTATGACTGGTAAATTGCAATAAAAACTTACTCGTGAAACAAAATCACTTCCTTATTAAGGAGTCCGTACCAGATTTCATCGCCCTTTGTGATTTTGGCGCCGCCGTTGGTTCCCTCTGTGATCTTGTTTTCCAGGCTTTCATAAGCGCCCACCGGAACCAGAAGCTTAAACTCCACCTTGTCTGTGTAGATGGAATCCAGGGCCGTGATGCCCTCCTGACCAAGAATGTACTGGATTTTTCCAACTCCGGTGTAATCCGTCTGAACCGTCATCTGGAAGGCACGGTGTTTTTCCACCACCTGGCTGTTTAAAAGACCTTCCTTTACCGCACCGGAGTAAGCCCGCACAAGTCCGCCTGTACCAAGAAGCGTTCCGCCGAAATACCGGGTTACCACCACACAGAGATCATGGACATCCTCTCCCAGGAGCACGTCCAGCATGGGACGTCCTGCGGTCTGGGCCGGCTCTCCGTCGTCGCTGCATCTGGTGAGCTCATGATTCTTTCCTATTGTAAAGGCAGAACAGTTGTGGGACGCGTCCCAGTATTTTTTCTTCATCTCCGCAATAAATAAAGAGGCCTCCGCCTCGGTTTTTACTGGTCTTACGGTTGCTATAAACCGCGATTTTTTTACCTCCGTCTCGGCTTCGCCGCCGCCGTACAGAATTTTGTAGCTGTCTGCCATTTTCCCGCTCGCTCCTTTCCTGGAATGAAATCTTTATATTTATATCCATATCTTTTAAAAAACGTAATTTTTTCTTCATATTTCCCCACTTTGTTGTCAAAAATATCATAATACAAACCAAACTTTTCCACAATAGGTATTTATTATTCTTTCAAACTTTGATATAATGTTTCCGTTGGAGTGCGCCGTTTTGGCGGCATTCCCGCATAAAAAGGAGGCTTCCTGAATGAATTATGGAAAACGTGAAGTAACCCGGAAGCTTAGAAAGACCAGTTCCAAAGCAGAAAAAATTGCATCCAAGATGATTCTTCTATTTGCAAAGATCGCCCTGGTTTTATGTTCCTTCTGCCTGGTTCTGGCTGTCAGTCTGGGTTATGGAGTATTCAAAGGGGTCATCGACTCTGCTCCCGAGATCGACGTGGCCAGCATTGAGCC
The DNA here is from genome assembly GCA_021770825.1 of Clostridium sp. Lineage (GTDB taxonomy): Bacteria > Bacillota > Clostridia > Lachnospirales > Lachnospiraceae > CANRXD01. The sequence goes on from JAETQD010000008.1 coordinate 64,081, forward strand.
CAGCGGCTTTGCGACCATGGTATACGACAGTAAGGGAAATCTTACGGAAACCCTTGTAAAATCCGGAGCCAACCGTCTGGAGGCAACGTATGAAGAGCTGCCCCAGTGCCTCATTGACGCATTCGTCGCCATTGAGGATGCCAGATTCTGGACCCATAAGGGTGTGGATATCCGCTCCATGATGCGTGCGGCTGTGGGTGTCCTGACCGGAGATTCCAGCGCCGGAGGCGGCAGTACCCTGACCCAGCAGTTAATTAAAAACAATGTGTTTGCCGGAGGAAATGAGGATACCTTCGGGGAAAAGCTGGAGCGTAAAATCCAGGAGCAGTACCTGGCCATCCAGCTTGAAAAAACCATGGATAAAAAAATTATCCTGAAAAACTACCTGAACACAATCAATCTCGGCAACAATACCCTGGGTGTCAAGGCCGCCGCCAAGCGGTACTTTGACAAGGATGTTTCCGAGCTGACACTCTCAGAGGCAACGGTGATCGCAGGAATCACCCAGAACCCCTCCAAGTACAATCCTCTTTCAGAGAAAGGCCGTATCAACAACGAAGAAAAGCGGCGCGTCATTCTTCAGTATATGTATGAACAGGGCAAGATCGAAAAGAAAGATCAGGAAGAGGCTCTGGCAGATGATGTATACTCCAGAATCCAGAACGTGGATCTGGTGACCAAGGAAAGCCAGAATCCCTACTCCTACTTTACGGACGAGCTGACCGAACAGGTAATCACGGCCCTTCAGGAAAAGAAAGGCTATACGCTGACACAGGCTTCCAACCTGCTTTACTCCGGCGGCCTGTCTATCTTCACCACCCAGGACCCGGATCTCCAGGCCATTGTGGATGAGGAGGTCAACAATCCTGCCAACTACGATGTGGTGTACTATTCTGTGGATTACAGGCTGTCCGTCCAGCACGAGGATGGGACCACCACCAACTACTCCACAGAAAGCATGAAGAGCTATTTCAAGAATGATCTTGGAAAATCATCCTATAACGGCCTGTTCAATTCCAGGGAAGAAGCCACCGAAGCCATCGAAACCTATAAAACCGCCATGGTAAAAGAGGACGATACGGTTCTCGGGGAATCCATCCACTATATTTTACAGCCGCAGATTTCCTTTGTGCTCATGGACCATACCACCGGCTACGTGAAAGCCTTAAGCGGCGGCCGCGGTACCAAGGAAGTGAGCCTTTCCTTAAATCGTGCCACAAACACCTTAAGACAGCCCGGCTCCACCTTCAAGGTCATCACCGCTTTCGCGCCTGCCCTTGACACCTGCGGAGCCACCTTAAGCACCGTCTATTACGATGCACCCTTTACAGTAGGTTCCAAGACCTTCCGGAACTGGTATTCCAATAAGGGCTATCTCGGTTACAGCACCATCCGCGATGGTATCGTTTACTCCATGAATATCGTTGCCGTGCGGTGCATGATGGAAACCGTAAGTCCGCAGCTTGGCGTAGAATATGCAAGAAACTTCGGAATCACGTCCCTGACAGAATCCGATTACAACGCGGCCACTGCCCTGGGCGGCATCACCAAAGGCGTTTCCAATCTGGAGCTGACAGCCGCCTATGCCACCATCGCCAACGGCGGCATTTACACCAAGCCCGTGTTCTTTACAAAGATTTTAGACCATAACGGAAAGGTTCTTCTGGAAAGTGAGCCGGAAACCAAGCGGGTATTAAAGGACTCCACTGCTTTCCTTTTAACGGACGCCTTATCCCAGTCCATGGAAAGCAGCCGCATGTACGCTTCGGCCGGAGTCAACTTGAATTCCACCAGCGCCTCGGCCAATATCCCCGGCATGTCCAACGCCGGTAAGTCCGGAACCACCACCAGCAACAATGACATCTGGTTTGTAGGCTTTACGCCTTACTACACAGCCGGAATCTGGTCCGGATGTGATGACAACCAGAAAATTTCCGCTATCGGAAGCAGCACTTCCTACCACAAAATCATCTGGAGGAAGATCATGGCCAGAACCCATGAGGGACTGGCCGATACAGGCTTTGAAGTTCCTTCCTCCGTTGAACGGGCCACGGTATGCCGGAAATCCGGTATGCTGCCAAGCCCCGGCGTCTGTGAGGCAGACCCCAGAGGAAGCGCCGTTTATACGGAATACTTTGCAAAAGGAACCGTTCCCACGGAGGTGTGTGACCATCATGTGAAATCCATCGTCTGTGCGGAATCCGGCGGCGTTCCCACCGAGTACTGCCCGGAGGAATCCAAGGTTTCCAGAACCTTCATGGTAATTCCTGAGGGTGAAACCGGAGAAACGGATGATACCCATTACCGGATGCCTGGTACCTGTACGGTACACACCCAGGCTGCTGTGGTGATTCCGGAAGACGATATCAACGAAAACTCAGAGACTCCGGAAACAACGGCTCCCTTCATCCCCAGCTCCCCGTTGGAGGATATTTACATTCCAAAGGGTCCGGGATATCAGTAAGTGAAAAAGGCCATGACCTGAAACACTGTGAGGTGTTCGGTCATGGCCCTTTTTAGTTTTTCATCTTGGGCTTAAAAATGATAGAACCCAGATATCCGAAAATCAACGCTCCGGAAATTCCCACAGCGCTGGCTGTAAAACCGCCCTTAAACATACCAAGGATTCCGTCCTCTGCCATGGCTTTGGAGATTCCCTTCCACAGGGTGTTTCCAAATCCCGAAAGAGGGACCGTTGCCCCGGCTCCGGCCCAGTTGGCAAAGGGCTCATAAATCCCCAGAAATCCCAGGATGGAGCCGCTGACCACCAAAAGCACCATCACACGCCCCGGCATCAGCTTGGTTTTATCCAGGAGAAGCTGTACAAACATACAGATCAGCCCTCCCACCAGAAATGCTTTTACATATTCCATATCGTTCACTGCCTTTCCGATGCTGATTCTTTTGCATCTGCATGTTCTAATATTACTCCATGTGCGATTCCGGGCACACTCTTTCCTTCATTATAGCTGACTGTGGAAAGCAGCGCTCCTGTGGGCATAAAAAGCACCCGCTTCCAAATCCCGTCTCTGATTTTAGGAAGAATATATCCACAGAGCACAGAGGCCGAACAGCCGCATCCGCTGCCTCCGGCATGGGTATCCTGAGTCATTTCATCAAAGATTTCGATTCCGCAGTCCATATACCGGCTTTCAATGTCATACCCTGCCCGGTACAGATAGTCTAAAAGCAACCGCTTCCCCACCTGCCCCAGGTCCCCGGTAATAATCTTATCATAATAGGCCTCATTCACATCCAGATCCCGGAAGTTGGTGACAATGGTATCTAATGCAGCCATGGCCATGGCGGCTCCCATATTCATGGAGTCCTTAAACTGCATGTCTACAATTTTTCCCGTCGTCATTCCCGCCACCTTCGCCAGGGGCCTTTTTCCTGTTCCCGCATCTTTTCCATCGTTCTTCGATAAAATAACCGCCCCGCATCCGGTAACCGTCCAGGTGGCCGAATAGGGCCTCTGGTTGCCATATTCTAACGGGTACCGGAACTGCTTTTCCGCCGAGGCAAAATGGCTGGATGCAGTGACAAGCACATGGTCTGCAAAACCGCCGTCCACGGTCATGGCCCCCAGTCCCATGGCCTCGCCCATGGTGGAACAGGCACCGTAAATCCCAAACATGGGAAACTCCAGATCCATACTGCCGAAGGACGTGGCAATGAGCTGTGCCAGCAGGTCACCGCCGAAATAATAGCGGATGTCCTCCTTGTTCAGCCCGCTCTTTTCAATGGCCAGCTTTGCCGCCCTGGTCTGAAGCTCACTCTCCGCCTCCTCCCAGTTTTTCTTTCCCAGCATGGAATCCATCTCAATCTTGTCAAAATACTGGCCCAGAGGCCCCTCGCCCTCCTTTTTTCCCACCACAGAGGCGGCGGAGAGGACGAGAGGTGGATTTTTAAACCGGACGCTGGCTTTCCCTGCCTGTTTTTCTTCCATCAAAAAGGCACCTCCATACATTTTAGTATTACTTTGTCCAGTTTTTTGTTTTCTATACCTGGGTATTCCAGTGCTTATGATTCCGGGGGAATTTCTTAATATTACAAAAATTAACCGCCGGCATTCCATAATCCGACGGCCAATTTATCATTCATTTGTGATTATTTTGTAAAATACCGCTCCAGCAGGCGTGACACCTCTTTGATATCTATGGGCTTTGCCACATGGGCATTCATGCCATGCATAAGGCACTCCTGGATATCTTCCGAAAAAGCATCCGCCGTCATGGCAATGATGGGAAGCGCAGCATCCGCCCGCTCCGATGCCCGAATGGCATCGGCGGCCTCATACCCTGTCATCTCCGGCATCCGAATGTCCATGAAAATGGCATCATAGAATCCCACCGGGGACTGAAGAAATTTGTCCACACAAATTTTGCCGTTTTCGGCCCAATCAAGCTCCAGTCCCAGCTCACCGAGCAGTGCCTCTGCCACCTCCCAGTTCAGCTCATTATCTTCAGCCAACAGAATCCGCCTGCCGGCAAAATCTATATTGCTCTCCTCCAGCCCCGGCACTCTGTCAGAAATTTCCACATACGACTTTAAGCCATAAAACAGAGTAGAACGGAACAATGGTTTAGAGATAAAACCGCTGACACCGGCCGCCCGGGCGTCCTCCTCAATCTCACTCCAGTCATAAGCAGAAATCAGCAGGATGGGAATATCCTCTCCGAAACGCTGCCGAATCTCGCGGGCCGTCTCAATCCCATCCATTCCCGGCAGCTTCCAATCCAGCAGAATGACGTGGTAATCGTCCCGCTTTTCGTGGCGGCGGCTGACCATACCGATAGCCGTCTCCCCGTCCAGGGCCCACTCCGCTTTGACACCGATGGAAGTCAGGGACTGGACCGTGCTCTCACAAAGCTGCCTGTCATCATCCACTACCAGCATATTCCAATCCGGCAGGATCATATCCTCTTCCAGAATCTCTGCCTTTTCCATATCCAGAACAACGGAAAACTCAGTTCCCTTTCCCGGCTCACTTTCCACCTGAATGGTGCCCCCCATGGCATCCACAATATACTTGGTGATCGCCATTCCCAGTCCGGTGCCCTCGGTTCTCTGCACCCGGGTGCGATCCTCGCGGGCAAAGGATTCAAATACTTTCTCCTTGAATTCCGCTGACATTCCGATTCCTGTATCTCTCACCTGCAGGCGGAGCCGGATGTAATCCTCTCCCTTGGGGGAAGACTCCTCGTACAGCGCCATCTCAATACTTCCTTCCTCGGGAGTAAACTTGATGGCATTGGACAGCAGGTTTAAAAGCACCTGATTCAGACGCAGGCTGTCACAGCACACATTTTCTATACTGATATCGTGGATGAATACGTCAAACTTTTGTTTCTTTGCTTTGACCTGGGGCTGCACAATGCAAACAACGCTGTCAATAATCTCACGCAGAGACACCTGGTCCTTGTTCAGTGTCATCTTTCCGCTCTCGATCTTGGACATATCCAGCACATCGTTAATGAGCCCCAGAAGATGCCTGCTGGACAGGGTAATCTTTTTCAGACAATCCTGTACCTGCTGTGTATTGCCGATATTGGCAGTAGCGATGGCAGTCATGCCCACGATAGCATTCATTGGGGTTCTGATATCATGGCTCATGTTGGAGAGGAATTCGCTCTTGGAGCGGCTGGCATATTCCGCCACTTTCCTGGCCTTTTCAAGCTCCCCAACCTGATCTTCCATCATTTTAAAATACCGTACAAATACCAGCAGCGGGGCAGCCAGTATGAGAAGGCAGCTCCCAAGCGACAGGGATATCCATTGGCTGGTAAAGCTGGTGACGGTGCTGTCCAGCATATCATGGGAAATAAAGTTGAGCAGATACCACTCAGAATAGGGCAGACTGCTGCAATACAGGTACCGGCGGCTTCCTTGGATCACAAATTCACTGCAATAGTCCTCATTCGCCGCCATGGCTTCCTGCAGTTCTTTAATATACTGTTCCGGTGTCTTCCCTCCTATACTCTCATAAAGGGAGCGCACCCGTTCAAAATAACTGTCACGGTAAGCATCAGAGTTTCGGATCACGAAGCTGCCATCCTGCCGGATTACAAAGGAATATGCCATATCGCTGCTTTCATCCAGAGCCAGAAGATCGCTGATATACTCCACAGGGAATGCTGCAACCAAAGCCACACTTTTGTTTCCGTCTTCCATAAAATAGGACGCCGGGACACCCATCAGAATGACCCGATTTCCGCTTTGATCAGAGCCTGCCGACACCTTTTCCTCACCCTCACACAGGGAATTCAAAAAAGGGCCCGGATTCAGGGATGCCACCGGTTCGCCGTAAATCATATCTGCCGTCCCATCCTCGCCAATGAATCCCAGTTATTCAAAGTTTCTGGCCTGGGCGCTCCAGGTCAATTGATTCCTCGTTTTCTCTGCTTCCTGGGCATTTCCCTCTGGAATCATCTCCACAAGAGCCTCCACCTGATCCAGACGCAGCCCGATGGTGGTCTCAAAATGAAGCGAAATCTGCTCACTCATACTGGACATGTACATCTGAGCGACTTCGTCCAGTGTCTTAATACTTTTCCGATTCATGTAAACTGCTAAAAATGTAAAAATGCAGATACATAAAACGGATATGCAAAGACCGCTGAACACCAAAAACCGCATTGTTTCATTTTTTCTCTTCTGTTCCATTTGACCATCACCCCTGTATCGTTTTCGCAGCGGAAATCCTCGATCGCCAGCAGTCTTCTTCGCCAGTCCCTGTAAACTCTGCCCTGATTCATAATATATATTTTAACATGCAAAAGTTGATGAAGCAAGTTGTATCCTTTAGCATTCTTCTATGAAATATATCCTGAAACTGCAGACAGGGCAGCGAAACGCTTTCCGTTCCATTGCCCTGTTCCAAACTTCCATAACCATATTAAAGATCTTATATCCCGCGCCGGACACCTGGACTTCCGAGTGTGTCAATATAGGGGCAAAAAATCACTTTATAAATATCTTGCTCTTCGATCTGAGGTATATATAGCAATTCCTGCAATTTTCTCTGTAACGCACTTTTATCAGGTAATTGCAACTGATACTGAGCAACCATCATTGGTGGCATTGTTCGGCTCATAGCATATTCTTCTACTTCATCATTTTTAGAAGCGCATAATAAAAGCCCAACACTAGGGTTCTCATTTTCTTTTTTACCTGTCAATCTAGCGCTTCAAGGTAAAAGTCCAATTTTGAAATATATTCCGGCTTAAATTTTCCAACCTTTAATTCGATTGCTAACAGACACTGTAATCCTCTATGATAAAAGAGCAGATCAATCTGGAAATCGCCTCTCCCCTACTTGCACTTTATATTCCACATCTATATAGGTAAATCCTTACCCAATTCCAGAATAAAATCCCGCATATTTCTAATTAACGCTTTTCTCAAGTTTGCACCAATGGTGCGAGATTTAGCATCACCAATCTAACTCTGTATTTATATCAAAACCGCACAAAAAATCCTAGCAGTAGTTTTGAAGCCCGATATATATTTTATGCAAAAAATCAGGCAGTAAACAACATAGAAAATTTACCGCCTGATTTTTAACTTCTGGAACTACATCATATTTTTATAATCCCCATTACCTGTCCAACCCAGTAAATAATCCCCAGCACCCAGCTAGTAAATATCCCATACAAAATCACCGGCCCGGCGATGGTGAAGATCTTACAGCCGACGCCAAATACCTGGCCTTCCGCCTTATACTCTATGGCCGGCGCCACCACCGAATTGGCGAACCCGGTAATGGGTACCAGGGCGCCGGCCCCGCCAAACTTTACGATCTTCGGAAAGATGTTAAATCCTGTAAGAATCACGCTGGCTGCAATCAGGCAGAGGGTGGACCAGGCGGATGCCGTCTCCTTTTCCATTCCCATGTTTCCAAATACGTTAATGAGTACCTGGCCGATGGTACAGATGATACCGCCCACCAAAAATGCCCGCAGCATATTTTTTATGACGCTGTGCACCGGCGTCACCTGCTTCACATATCTTCCATATTCTTTCTTATCAATTTCCATCAGGTACCTCCAAATCCCTTTGTAAAATAGATCATGGACCCTAAAAATTTTCCGGCGGCTATGGATAAAATCACATACTGGATTCCCACGGACAGCCTAAGCCTCCTGCCGAGAACCGGAAGGGCCTTCAAAGTCTCCGCCAGGGACATCACCAGGCATCCCACAAAAACGCCGATAGATACGCCCCATACCACTAAAAGAACCACTCCGCCGCCAAAGCCCGGCACATGGTACAAATCCATAATATTCCCCAGGGTACCGCCTATGATCAGAAACGTCTCATAGAGCATTATATGTTTCCTGGTATGGGTCACCCCAATCAGGCGGGGATAGACCCCGATGATGGCCAAAAAGGCAAAAATCCCGGCTGCAATCACGCCGCCGAAGCTTAACCCCATGAACCACAAAAGAAGCTTCTTAAGAAACATCGATTCCCGACTCCTTTCTTCCATGGTTCTGAATCAGTGTTTTATTGAGATTGTCCTCATAGAGGCGCATTTCCACCTCAATGGGAGTTGGGTCCACAGTGATTTTCCAGGATGCAAAATGGTTGAAGAAAATCAAAATTCCCAGAGAAAGTCCCACCGAGTAGGAGGCCTCAAGGGCCGTGGTCCCTTCGGGAGCCACTCCCATGATCAGTGTATACAGGTTGGCAAACACATCGGTTACATTGGCATCATTGTTAAAGGTCATGATGGCAAAGGCCGCTCCGCAGAAGGCCACCGCAGACACGAAAGCCGTTTTTGCCCACTGGAACAGAAGACTCTTTGCCCCCTGCGGCTTATACATCACCACAAAATCCGTCTCACCGATATTGTCAATCTGCACACTGGTTCCGGTCTCCTCCAGCTTTCCCATCAGTTCCACGACACTGCCCACAAAGGATCCCTGCTTTTGAGGCTCCAAAAAGGATGTGACCCGGATGGCCTTCACCTTCGCCTCCACCGCCTTGTTCTTACAGTGAACCTCGGCAATGTCCTTCACATGCACATTGGGCTCATAAACCTCTGTGATCTGGGAAATCTTTAAATATACCGTATCGCTCATGCGGCCTTCACCATCCTTTCATGGGGATGGCACACCAGTGTCCCGTCCGGCGCATGGATAGACCCCGGCTTTTGAAACAGCAGATACCACGCCATGAAGACAATCAGCACAAGAAGCAGAACGGCTGCCAGAAGCTGAAGCCTGTTTTTCAGTGAGTTCATTTGCATACACCCTTTTCCTTTTGTTTTGTGGATAGTATGCGCTATTTCCTCCCATCCTATTCTTTATGCCAGAAGCTTTTCCCGAAGCTCCCGCAAAATCCTCTTTTCCAGCCTGGATACCTGTACCTGGGAAATGCCCAGATCTTTTGCAATCACCGTCTGGGTTTTATTTTCAAAATACCGCTTAATGATGATCTGCTGCTCCTGGGGATTTAAGCTCTTTAAGAGATCTGTAAGCACCATGCGGTTCAAAAGTTTTTCGTTTTCCGAGCCCTTTTCCGCAATTTTGTCAATGAGACAGCCGCCGTTTTCATCTTCCTTGCTCATGGGCCGGTAGATGGACTCCACTTCCGCCCCGGCCTCTAAGGATGCCGCCACCTCTTCACGGCTGGCTCCCACCTCCTTTGCCAGCTCCTCAATGGTGGGTTCCCTCCCCAGGGAAAATTCCAGCCGCTCCCTGGCTGCCCCAATCTTTACTGCCAGTTCCTTTAAAGGCCGGCTCACCTTTATCATTCCGTCATCCCGCAGAAATCTCCGTATCTCCCCGGTGATCATGGGGACCGCATAGGTGGAGAGCTTCACATCCATGGACAGATCGAACTTGTCAATGGCCTTTAAAAGCCCAATGCTGCCGATCTGAAACAAATCCTCCAGCTCATATCCCCGGCCGGCAAACCGCCTTACGATACTCCAGATCAGTCCCATGTTTTCCGTAACCAGCGAGTCCCTGGCTTCTTTATCCCCCTGGTGTGCCCGTTTGATATACTCCATGGTGTCCGTCATATACGTCACCTGCCAATTTTCTTTCTCATGGTCACCGAGGTCCCTTTTCCGGGAGCGGAAATCACCTCCACCTGGTCCATAAAGGCCTCCATGAAGGAAAATCCCATGCCGGACCGTTCCCCCTCGGCGGTGGTAAACATGGGCTCCATGGCCTTTTCCACATCGGCAATCCCAACGCCGTCGTCCTGCACCGTCACCGTCAGCACATTTTCCTCCGCTGCCGCCTCCAGATAAATGGTGCCCTCTCCGTTCTGGTACCCGTGGATGACAGCATTTGTCACCGCCTCAGAAACTGCTGTTTTAATGTCGTCGATCTCCTCCAAGGTGGGATCCAGGCGGCTGGCAAACACCGCCACCACCACCCTGGCAAATTCCTCATTCTCCGAAAGGCTGTCTATTTTCATGGTCATGACCTGTCTTTTATTCATCATTTCCTCCCCCTTACTCACTTAACGCAGCTTCTTTGGAATCATACTGGCTTAAAAGCGCCGGAATCCCCGCAATTTTCAGGACCCGCATCACCTGTGGACCAGCCCCGTAAAACGCAGCGCTTCCGCCTCCGGCCTTCATCTGCTTATATCGGTTTAAAAGAATCCCTATCCCTGAGCTGTCCATGAACCTGGTCTCTGAAAAATCAAACACAATCCGGTTGATGTAGTTTTCTGCCATGAGAAGATCGGTTTCATATTTCAGATTCCGGCAGTTGTGGTGGTCAAGCTCCCCGGGCAGGTGAATGATCAAAGTCTGCCCCTTTGCTTCATAAATAAACGATGGTTCCATACGATTTCTCCTTTTATCTTAAATTTGAAAAAGAAAAAGAGACCTTACAGTTTTTCTTCTGTAAAGTCTCTTAAAACACCGGACTTAATATCCCCGCTCTGCCTTCGCCCGCTCCGCAAGCTCCGAATCAGAAAAGTTCATGATCACCTGGCCAAACATCTGATCGGCCAGGTCCTCATCCCCCTTGGCCTTGTAGCACATGGCCATCTGGAAGATGATCTGGGGATTTCTGTCGTTGATCTCCATGTATTTTTCAAAATAGTGCAGCGCCGTATCGTAATCTCCTGCTGTCATGCTGGTATTTCCCAGGCTCTCCAAAACCGCCGGGGCGTTGGCATCCATATCCGCCTTGATTTCCGAAAGCACGTTGACCATATTTTCATCCGAAATTTTCGACTGGTCCATCTCAATATAGAGCTGCACCGCCGCCTGGAAGTCTCCCTTCCGGTAGGCGTCCAGAATCTCCACCAGGGTCTGGTACTGCACCAGCGTACTGCCCGAATCGCCGATCAGGTTATTTAAGTCCTCCTGGGCCTTGGCCTTTTCCTCCTCGTACTGTTCGGCCTCCGCCCGAAGCTTATCGGACTCCTGGTTTGCCAGGTTCAGCTTATCGGCATAGGAACGCATTTCCTGATTATGTTCATAATTCAGGGACCGCTCCCTGGCCGGCATGACCATGAAAAGCACCACAATCACACCAAGAGCCAGTCCAATGGCAATGTTGATGATGGACTGCCATCCGGTATTCTCCTTATACGTAGGCGGCAGAATCACATCATCGTCCTGCATCTCCCTGTGGGAAAAAGCATTCTTCATCTTCCGCTTTTCCACATCGGCCTTTCCGGTCCTGGATTTCACATACTCCATATACCGGACAGCTTTCTGGTTATTGCGGTCAATCTGAAGCACCTTATATAAAGATTTTCCTGCCTTGGTAAAATCCTCATGCTCCATATACAAAACTGCCAGAAGAAGATGGGCCTTCACAAAGTTGGGCTTTTCCTCCACAATTCGTTTAAGCTGGAGCACCGCCAGGTCGTCGCTGCCGCTCTGGGCATGAATCAGCGCCTGGTTATATTTTTTTATGGTCTGGCTGGCAATTTCAAGCTGTCCGGGCTTTCGCTGCACCTCGTCCAGATAATGGTCCGCCAGATTGTCCTCCGGCTGGAGATTGATGCTGATCACCCACTGGATCAGGGCATCGGAGGTCTCCCCCATCTCGTAAAAAATCAGGCCCAGGAGATTTCTGGCATTGGTATGGTATTTGTTAAACTGGAGCGCCCGCTTCAGGCACTCCGCTGCCCCGGAAAGGTCCCTCTCTCTGGCCATTTCCAGACCGCGGTTATAATAGCCGTTGGCCGCGTACTGGATTTTCTGCAAATAGTCCATATATTATTTTTCCTTTATCTCCTTCATGATTTCCATCATGATATCCGCCATATCCGTCAAATCGCTTTTTACAATGGCGTCGCTGACCGCCTCCACTTCAAGGCTGGGCCGGAAACGCTCAATTTCTTCCTCAAAATTAATCATGCATTTTCCTCCATGAACGGCTGTACCCTCTCCTTCACTTCCCCGGCTAGGTACAGGGAACCTGCAATGAACACCAGGTCATTTTGACCTCTCCCGGCGAGCATCCGCTCCAAAGCCCCGCCTGCGGTCTCAAAACAGCAGATTTCCGTGCCGGGTTCCATCGCTTTCTTTGCCGCCGAACGAAGCACGTCCACCGGAAGGGCCCTGCTGGATTCCATACCTGACAGCAGGCAGATATCCGGCCGTAACCGTTCTCCGATTTCCTTTAACATCCGTTCATACTCTTTGTCTGAAGATACAGAAAACAAAATCCATGTTTTCTCCGGCTTCATCTCTTTTTTCAAAAGACAGGCCGCCGTTAAAAATGCCCGGATTCCGTCTTCGTTGTGGGCTCCGTCCAGGTAAATCCCCGGAAGAATCCGCTCCATCCTTGCAGGCCAGACCGCCTTTTTAAGCCCCGCTGCCACAGTCTCCCGGTCAATCTCAAAGCCTGCAGCCTCAACGGCCTTTATGGCAAGAGCCGCATTTTCCGCCTGGTAAGGAGCCGGAAACGGCACCTGAAACCTGGCAGAACTCCCCAAATACTCCGTCTCAATGAAAAGACTCCCATTCTCATAAGAAAACGGAATATTTCCCACAGGAAACCGACGACTTTCCTTTTCCACGGCCTCTTTCACAATCACAGCCTCCGCGTCCTTTACAGAGGAATCATAAACCACCGGGCATCCCCGCTTTATGATTCCCGCCTTGTGGGCTGCAATTTCCGGGATCGTATTCCCTAAAAATGCAGTATGCTCCACACTGATGGAGGTGATCACTGAGGCAAGGGGATGTTCAATCACATTGGTAACGTCTTTGAGACCGCCCATTCCGGTTTCCAGAATAAGGACCTGAACTCCTGCCTTTTGAAACAGGAAAAGCCCCATGTAAAACAAAAACTCAAAATATGTAGGATGAAGTCCGCCACTCTGCATCCAGGTCCCGACAGCCGAACGCACGGCCTCAAAGGCAGCCGTAAATTCCTTCTCAGAAATCATCCTGCCGTTTATGGAAAACCGCTCCTTGATATCCATCAAATGGGGAGAGGTAAAGGTTCCCGTAAAAATCCCAGCTTCCCTCAGTATGGCGGTGAGGAACGCACAAACCGAGCCCTTTCCGTTGGTCCCGGCCACATGGATGATTTTCATGTTTCTGTCAGGGTTTCCAAGAAGTCCAAGGAATTCCCGGACGGTCTTTAAATCACTTTTTTCCCTGGCAAAGGACGGAATCCGTTCCAGATATTCCTCTGCCGTCTCTCCCTCTCGCCATTCCATCGGAGCATGTCCTCCATTTCTCAATCATACCTGTTTTTTCGGCGGTATGCAAGTAAAACCCATCGCCCGGTTTCGACAACCCGGCCAGGCCTTTGTTTTTACTGCCTCCCGCCGCAAATCATCCTTATACTATTTTCCAAGCTGGCTTAAACGTTCCTTCACCTGCTCCATCATCTGTGTGTACTTCACAAGCTTTGCCTTCTCCTCATCAATCTTTGCCTGAGGCGCCTTGCTTACAAACTTCTCGTTGTTTAACATTCCGTTTACACGGGCCAGCTCCTTCGTCAGACGCTCTTCCTCTTTCTTTAAGCGCTCTGTCTCCTTTTCAATGTCCACCAGCTCTGCAAAGGGCATATAGATGGCGGCATTGGGGATAACGGCAGAAACTGCGTCCTCACCGATTCCTGTCTTGTCGCTCTGAATCATTACCTCGCTGGCGGAACCAAGGGTTGCAAAGAACACCTTGCTGTGCTCGAAGATGCCGCGAAGCTCTTCGCTTTCAGAAACAACGAATACCTTTGCCTTCTTGCTGGGCGGTACGTTCATGGAAGAACGCACATTTCGGATGGCGCGAACGGCCTCCTTGATGGTCTCAACGGCATGCTCTTCCTTTGCAAAATCCCACTCCGCCTTGTATTCCGGCCATTTGGAGATCATGATAGACGGCTCTTCCTCCTGGAGGTTGCAGAAAATCTCCTCGGAGATGAATGGCATAAAGGGATGAATCAGTTTCAGAGAGTTAATCAGTACATTCTTTAAGGTCCAGAGGGCGGCCGCCTTGGTGGTGTCCTCATCGCTCCAGAGACGCGGCTTCACCATCTCGATATACCAGTCGCAGAATTCCTCCCAAATGAAATCATATACCTTCTGGAGAGCAATTCCCAGCTCGTACTTATCCATGTTTTCCGTTACTTCCTTTGCCAGGTCGTTGACCTTGGAAAGAATCCACTTATCTGCCATGGTAAGATCGGAAAGGTCCACGTCATGAACCGGCGCCTTTTCCATGTTCATCATAATAAAGCGGCTGGCATTCCATACCTTGTTGGCAAAGTTTCTGCTGGCCTCCACTCTCTCCCAGTAGAAGCGCATGTCATTTCCGGGTGCGTTTCCTGTCATCAGGGTCATACGGAGGGCGTCTGCGCCGTATTTATCAATTACCTCCAGCGGGTCAATTCCGTTTCCTAAGGACTTGCTCATCTTCCGTCCCTGGGAGTCGCGAACCAGTCCGTGAATCAGCACCGTATGGAACGGGCAGTCTCCGGTCTGCTCAATGCCGGAAAATACCATTCGGATTACCCAGAAGAAGATAATATCATATCCGGTTACCAGCACATCAGTGGGATAGAAATACTCTAACTCTTTTGTTTTTTCCGGCCATCCAAGGGTGGAGAAGGGCCATAAGGCAGAGGAGAACCAGGTATCCAGGGTGTCCTCATCCTGTTTTAAATGGGTGCAGCCGCACTTGGGGCATTTTTCCGGCATGGTCTTGGAAACGGTCATTTCACCGCACTCCTCACAGTAGTAAGCCGGGATTCTGTGGCCCCACCAGAGCTGTCTGGAAATACACCAGTCGCGGATTCCCTCCAGCCAGTGGAGATAGGTCTTTCCAAAGCTCTCCGGAACGAATTTAAGCTTTCCGCTCTTTAAAGCCTCGATGGCCGGCTTCGCCATTTCATCCATCTTAACAAACCACTGGGGCTTTACCATGGGCTCAACGGTGGTCTTGCAGCGGTCATGGATACCAACGTTATGGGAATGGGGAACCACCTTTACCAGAAGGCCCTGTTCCTTCAAATCCTCCACCATGGCCTTTCTGGCCTCATAGCGGTCCATTCCGAAATACTTGCCCGGTACGTTTATGGTGGCATCGTCGTTCATGATGCAGATTTCTTCCAGGTTATGGCGTTTTCCAACCTCGAAGTCGTTGGGGTCATGGGCCGGGGTGATCTTTACGCATCCGGTTCCAAACTCCTTATCCACATATTCATCGGCAACCACCGGAATCTCCCGGTCTGTGAGCGGAAGCTTAAGCATCTTTCCAATCAGGTCCTTATACCGCTCATCCTCCGGATTTACGGCAACGGCCGTATCGCCTAAAAGTGTTTCCGGTCTTGTGGTGGCAATCTCCACAAAGCGGCCCTCTTCTCCCACGATGGGATAGTTGATATGCCAGAAGAAGCCGTCCTGCTCCTCGTGAAGCACCTCGGCATCGGAAATGGAGGTCTGGCATACGGGACACCAGTTGATGATTCTGGAACCCTTGTAAATATATCCTTTTTCATACAGTCTTGTGAATACTTCCAGAACAGCGTCGGAGCAGCCCTCGTCCATGGTGAAACGCTCTCTGTCCCAATCGGCGGAAGAACCCAGCTTATGGAGCTGGTTAATGATTCTTGTGCCGTACTCCTCTCTCCACTTCCAGGCTTCCTTTAAAAAGCCCTCACGGCCCAGGTCGCTTTTTTCAATTCCTTCTTTTTTCAGCTTGTCGATGACCTTAACCTCGGTGGCGATGGCCGCATGGTCTGTTCCGGGCTGCCATAAAGCTTCATATCCCTGCATTCTCTTATAGCGGATTAAAATATCCTGCATGGTATTGTCCAGGGCATGTCCCATATGAAGCTGTCCGGTGATGTTGGGCGGCGGCATAACGATTGTAAAGGGCTTTTTGCCCTCTCTTTTTCCTCTTTCTGCGTCGGCGTGGAAATATTTATTGTCCAGCCATTTCTGGTACAGGCGCTCCTCAATGTCCGCCGGATTGTAGGTCTTCTCCAGTTCTTTCATAATTATTCTCTCCTTCTATTCTCTTTCTGTAATTATTACATCTGTTTTCTCACGATCCGGTACTCATCGTCCGGCTGGTAAAAGGGACAGGAGAAATCCGAGCCCCTGAGGAATGCTGACATCTCATCCTCATCCAAATCCGCTTCACAGACGTAATATTCATACTCTTCATCATATGCATAAAAGGTGCAGCTTTCACAGCTCCCCGTTTTCTTTGGCTTCTTTTTATCCATGGTCCACCGCTTCCATCTCGTATCCGTCGTAGACGACTCCATCGTAATTGACATATTCCGCCACATAGGTGGCTTCGGAAAATCCCACGGCCTCATAGCAGGCCTTCGCCTGGGGATTGTTCTTAAAAACGCCAAGAGTCACTTTTTTCATTCCCAGGATCCGGAACGCATACCAAAGAGCCTGTTTCATCATCTCTTTGCCGTATCCCTTTCCCCTGGTCTTTGGGTCCACCACAATGAATCCCATCCGGATGGTCCCCGCCTCGTAATCGGCGAGACGCATCAGAAAATGTCCCACCGGCTTTCCTCTTTCGTCCAGGGCTGTCATAAGCCACCCGCTGTCTTCCCTGAGGCACCACAGACTGAAATATCCGTCAAGCTGCTCAATGGAAAGGGGATATTCAAACTTATTACAGCTCCACTTCACAAACGCTTCCTCATCGGCGCCTTCCCACCATTCCAAAAGGCTCCATGCGTCCGACGGCTTGTAGGGCCTTAACCGTATCATATGCTCTCTCCTCCTCTCATAAAGAAACTGCGGAGATGATAAAAACGCCCTCTGCATGTTACTGCAAAGGGCGAAATACCGCGTTACCACCTTTATTCACCGCCGGATTTCCCGGCAGCAATCTCCATGGTTTTTAACGGATTCCATCCGGGAACAGTTACTTTTTTCTTTCACCGCTCCGGCTCCAAAGCTACCTTCCGCCCAATATGCTCCGAAACTGCCTTTCAGCCTCCGGGCAGTTCTCTCTGTCGGTATAAGGGACATACTCCTCTTTTTCTCAGCCTTTTTTGTATTGTAATTAATATAGTAAAAAGAAGACCGGTTGTCAAGGGGTCACAGCCACAAAACGATGTAACAGTTCACGGGAAACATCTTCTTGCCCGTCTTAAATCATCTTCCGGTACTCCAGCTTCCAGCGGTTTAATAACTCCCCGGCACCCGAAATCCGTTTAATGGGGTCCTTATCAAACATCTGCGATATGTTCCTGACGGAATCGGCTTCCTTTGCCGCCGTAAGGGCATCCACCGCCTCCTGGTCCCAGTGGCTCGTGTCCTCTTCCTTAAGAAGTTCCCGGTAATGGTCCTTCATCGTAAGCTCCGGCTCCATTTTAGATAAGAAATACATTCGTTTTAAGTACTCCTTCTCCGGTTTCTCATTCCACGCACAGTCATAGGCATGCATGGCCTTCTGGTAGCAGAACAGCTTGGCATAGCAGGCTGCAATGTTGTTCCAGATTCTTCCCTTGAACTCAGCCGGGTAATTTTTCTCCCTGGCCGACTCCAGAATCTTCTCATACATGGCCACGGCTCTTCCGTAAAGCCCCAGTCCATAAAAATAATCGGCTCTCCGCTTCTTATATTCCTCCGCCGAAAGCTTCCTGAGATTGGATACCTCCTGGCGGTATCTGGCCTGCTCCTGCTGAGAATAGTAGGCACAGTCCTGAAGAATCAAAAACAAAAGCTCATCCGAGGCCCCGCGGCTTTCGGTCCACTTGGCAATCCGCTCCGCAAGAAAAGGCATCCGCAGCTCATTCTGCAGAAATGCCACCAGGCTCTCGTCCACAAAATCCTCCATCACCAGGAGAGGATGATGGTAAATCACATAGCAAAGCTCCTGGGAAGAGTGGATGTGGATTCCCAGCTCTTCAATAAAAAACGGCGATGTGACCGGTTCCTGTCTGCAAAGAATCAGGCTCATATCCTCACCTCCTGACGGATTTCGGCATCCGTTTTTGGAAACAGCTCCCCAAAGCCCCGGTCCACGATTTTTAACACCATGGTCTTCTCGTCCAGAAAGCCTGCGGCAATGCGGACCCTTGTGGTCTTATTGGGCCGCTTGGGAAAGCCCTCCAGCGGAATTTTCACCGTCCGCTTCTGCTTGGTATCCTGGTGGGAGGCAACGGTAAGCTCAATGTAATCCTGGTTATCCAGAATCACCTCCAGCACGCTTCTGGCCTCGTACCAGCTCTCCCCGGCGGATGCCAGGGCAATCTGCACCTTTGCATCCCGCTTCATGACCTCCATGGTCACCGTGGACCGAAGCTTCCCCTCACACAGGCACACGAAGGGATAGGAGGTCTGTTCATGGAGATAGTCGTCAGCCTTTAAGGCGGCGCCCCTGGCAAACAAAGACGGCTCCACAAACACCCGCCTCCGGTTGCAGACCTGCTTCATGAAGTCCGGCGCCCAGTCGGTCTTTGTAAATCCCTTTCCCGTAAGGAAAATGGAGGAAAACAGCTTTTTCTGAAGGAACCGTTCCCCGCAGGCGCAGAGAATCTTGTCTGCCATCCTGGCTCCGGAACTGGTATCCAGCACATTCAAACTAAAGCCCTCTTCCAGGTCTTCATGCTCGGCCCAGGCCGTCATCTGCCTGGGGCCTCTGGACACCTTAAGCTCATAATATCTGAGGTCTTCATCGGACAGGGCAAACATTCCCACCTGTCCTCCCCAGACATCCCGCCGCTGGCTCAGCACGTAGTAGACAAAGCATTCCGTATGGCTGGCAATATGGACGTTCTCCCTGGGAATTCCCAGATATTCCGCACATCCCATGAGGGAATCCATTAACTTCATTTCCATATTTTTTAAGGAAATCACAAGCTGGGACACAGAAGCCCCCGGATACTCCGACTTCACCAAGTCAAGGACCTTTTCCAGGAACTTTTTTAACAGCTCCTGTCCCTCGTATTTCACCGATGCGATGGTGGCCGTTCCGTCCTTTAAAGCCAGGCTCAAAAGCTTGTCCACAATGACGCCCTCGCCCACCAGCGTATATTTATATGCGTCCTCACCGACGCACCACTCCTCCACGGTCTTTTTCCTGCAAATGACCGTGGGAAGGACCCAGGCTTCCTCACGGCCAAGGACCGCCGCCTGGGTGTAGGTATCACAAAGATCAATTCCGATAATCAGTTTTTCCATCTCGTTCCCCTTTCCCTACATAAGCGGGAACAGCTTTTCCACTGCAAGGTTATCTGTCACATATTTTGTCATGGTTTCCCTTAACTTTCCATCGTCTTTCATTCCAAGGTACAGGCTCATGGAATTCAAGGCGGAAAAACGGTTTCCCTTGTCCCCGGCAGGCACCTCCGTGCAGGCAATCTCGCCCGATGCCTTTTTTACCCGGCTTCCGTCTTCATCCTCATAGATTTCGTATTCCATGATTTCGCCTTCAAACAGTACCTTCTGGCGCACATAAATTCCCTTATAAACCATACGGAGCTCTTCCTCATGGAATTCCTCCTCATCCGGCAGAATCCGTACCATGAGGATGGGCCTTGTGCCTGCGGTTCCATGGTACTCGATGATCTCCTTATCCAGAACATCCCCCGGAATGTCTGCATAGGGCGCCAGCTTCTTAAAGTAGGCAAATAACATCCCCTGCCCCGTAAGAACTGCCATGCACCGCTTGCAGAGGGCCTTCTGCTCCTCCGTTAAGGACGGCAGGCCGGAATAAAACCTGGTGAGGGCCAGAAGATAGATTTCCGGTACCTTCCGCATCTCCGGGCTTTGGTTGACCGCTCCCTCCAGGTAGGCAAACACCCGGTCTCCGGGAACCATATCCTTTAAGAAGTATCCCACACACTTTAAAGTAAAGTATGCCTTCACAATGGAATCACTGGTCTTTTTCCTGCTGGCGTAAAAATCAAAGACCTTATCCAGGTGCTTGTCGCTTCCCGTAAACATGAGCTGGGCCAGAAGCCGCTCTTCCATGTCATAGGTTTCCACATGCTCCCGGATGGCCTGCACCAGAATCCGGTACATCTGGTCATTGGCCCCGTTATAATGCTCGCAGAGATAGTCGAGAATCACGCCGTCGCCGTGTCCCGCAGCAAACACCCGGTAAGCCAGATGCAAAAGCAGATCATCCTCGGCAAAAAGCTTCTGGAGAATCATCTTGGTGCAGAGCTTCAAAAGCCTCTTAATGCGGATTTCATCCTCCCCGAATTCCTTAATCATCTCGTAGGCTTCCACAAAATAATTCTGGGAAATCAGAGTCTCACAGATTCCCACCCGCTCGCTTCTGGAAAGGCTCTTCTTGTCCAGTCTCAGAAGATAGGCCCCGCCCTCCTCGGACATGGCCTCCTCTTCATTTAAGACCTGTTTCTTATAATAAGAAATAATTCTTGTGAGCATTTTCTGCTGGTATAAGGGCTTGATGGGAAGCTCGTCCAGAGCCCTCTGAAGAACCATCACCTGCTCCTCATCGGTGTCCTCCTGCTCCATGATCGCAAGGCAGGCCCGCATTTTTAACATCGGATGGTCCGGAGCCATCTCAAAGCACTTTTCCTCCAGCTCCTTTTCCTCTAAAACAGGTTCCTTTGTGTAGGAAACATCCATATACCGGTTTCCGTACACATCCTGGAACATGATAATACAGTCGTCAAAAAACAGCGGCACATAGGCCACGCCGTCATTTAACGGATAGGCGTCCTCTCCCGTCAAAAGACTGTTGGACACCACCACATATTTCATGGCCTTATCTTCACAGACAATGCGGTTGGACTTTAAAATTGCAGGCAGCACCCTGGCCACCTGACTGTCGATGATGTCCCGGTAAATCATATGCTTGTAAATCACAGCCAGGCGGCTGTTGATTCTGGACTTAAAGAGCTGGTCCATGGCAAACTGCTCCATGTCCCTCTCATAGGCCTTGTAAAGCTTTTCTTCCGGGTCCAGGTGTTCCAGTACATTTTTATATAAAACAGAACGGCTGTGACGGTCCAAATGGCTGTGCTCATAGGAAAAGTATAAAAGCACCTGCTTTGGCAGCATGTTCTCATAATTCTTCGGAAGGGAATAAAGATAATACTCGTACAGTCTTGTGAGACTGATTTCCTCCTCGATTCCCTTTTCGTACCACAAAAAGCTGCTCTCGTTCCGCACATTTCCCTTAATCAGCAGACAGCATACGGCCGCCAGCATGTCCTTGGTGGGAAATCTCTCATAAAGCACCGTCAGGGCCCGGTAATAGAGCCGGTGGAAAAATTTCGCCCCGGATGCCAAAAGGGCGGCCTTCTCTGCCAGAACTTCCCCGATCATTCCATGGTTCGCCCCATAATAAAGCACATGAATCTCAAAGGAATCCATGGACTTTAAAAGCTCCGGATGGTTTTCCAAAAGCCTGCATGCCGCAATGTAAAGAAACGGGCTGTGGCAGCCGTTCTTATACTGGACCTTGAAGCTCTCGTAAAGGGGTTCCTCCTCCTCCCAAAGCTCCGGCTCCAGCTTTAATAAAAGCATCTGCAGATAGAAGCGTCCCTTTTTATCATCCAGCTTCTTTCTGAACAGACGCAAAACAGCGTCCTTCTTCTCCGGATCCGGGTTGGTCCGGTACTGCAAATACTGATAAAAGCAGTACAAGGTTCCCATCCGCTCCCGCTCCGAAACCACCTGGTCCCGGCAGTCGTCCAGACATAACGCCGCCTGGTCCGCCCGTCCTGCATCCAGATAGGTCTCCGCCTGCAAAAGAGTTAAAACCAGGGAATTTCCGTTGGCTCCGCGGATGGCATCCAGCTCCTTCTGCATCTTATTCACCATCAGCGCGTTCTCATAGGTTCCGCTCTCGTAATCCTCACGGAGCTTCAGATACCGGCAGATTCCGGCCTTGCTGATCTCATGCTCCCTGCCTGTGATGTCCACGGTGGTGTCGCCCATGGCCTCCACCCGGATTACGGTGTCCCCATGGACCGTCAGAAGGCGGATGGCCCCCAGATTTTTTCCCCGGTGCATCCGCTCCGGATGGATTTTAAACCGCAGTTCAAAACGGCCGTCCTCAAAATCTCCCTGGGTAATCACCTTCTTTGGAAGCTCAATGAAGTCGCCGTCGGCTCTCACCTCAATATAAATATATCCCCAGGTGTTTTTTGTCAGCACCACCTTGTCGTTTATGATATCGGTGGGATTTTCATAATTCTTTTTTGCAGTGGAAAGAGTCAGTTCAATGGGCTCCTTCACCCCAAGGGCCAGGAAAAATTCCTCCAGGGCATTCTGCCGGTTGCCATGGCCCTTAAGGCCCTCATAGACAGCCCGTACATGCATATCCTGCAGAAACGGAGCGTCTGTAAAATCCCGGTATTCCATGAGCCGCAATGCCAGGTCCATGTCCTTTTGGGCCAACTCCACAAAGTCCTCCACCGTGTGAAGGGTGGTCATGACCCGGATGGAGGCCATCATTTCCACATGAAAAAGAAAAGGAACCTCCAATTCCCCGCTGTTGGTCACAAGGTTAATGGTCCCTCTGATGGTGTCCCCATTCTCGCACCAGGAAGTGTCAATCTCATAGGTAATATGGTTCCTGAGCCCTCCGAAGGCATGATTTAGAATCCGTACCCGGGAGTGGCTGGAATAGGCCAGACCCTTGATATATAAATTATTCTCACTGGATAAGTAAAGCTCTCTTTTGTATATGGTATTGTTTCCCAGGGTTTCCTCCACCTGAACCGGGGAAAGAAACAGCCTGGGGCGCTCGGCGTCCACAATGCCTTTCGCCAGACGGTTAATCCGTTCTCTCATAAGTAATCACCCTAAGTTCTCATAGTGGTAATATCATATCACATTTTTTTGCTAAATACACTACAATTTTCGACTAAATTCTCTCGAAAACATAAAAAAGGCTTGAATCCCCTCTGGGAAACCTGTAAAATAGAAATGCAGCTTTTACGTGATTTCAAAGGAGAAATATTTATGTTATCGGATCCCATTACCTTATATAAGCTTATGATTCTGTACATGCTGGAGCATGTGAATTTTCCTTTGACCAACTCCCAGCTTACGGATTTCTTTCTGGAACATGAATATACCACCTATTTCACCCTTCAGCAGGCCTTAAATGAGCTTAAGGAAGCCGGGCTTCTAAAAATGGAATCCATCCACAACTCGTCCCGCTACGAAATTACAAAGGAAGGCGAGGACACCCTTTCTTTTTTCGGAAACAATATCTCCTCCGCCATTGTGGAAGACATTGATGCCTACTTAAAAGAAAACAAATTCCGGCTCCGCAGCGAGGTGGGAATCATCTCTGACTTTTATAAGTCCACCAGCCAGGACTATGTGGTCCACTGTGAGGTCCGGGAGGGAAAAGCTGTTTTAATCAATCTGGATGTATCGGTTCCCGATAAGGAACAGGCTGAAATCATGTGCGGCCACTGGAAAGAATGCAGCCAGGAAATCTACTCCTATGTGATGAAAACCTTAATGAAGGGATAGAGGGAAAATCCATGAAACGAAAACCAAACCTCACAAAGACCCTGAAACGGGCAAAAAGAAAAATCCGCTTTTTCAAAATAAAAATTTTTCTCCTGATCACCCTGCCTGTGGCTGTCGTTACCATCGGCCAGGCCGTGGTAAAAGAATATTCAAAGGCAAAAATCCGGCAGGCCGCCAGGTCTGTAAGCCCAAAGAACCTGTCTGATTCCAAAGAGTCCGCCCAGGACCGGACGTCATAAGAGATTTTTTAAAGGAGCACCGCCTCATTTACGAAGCGGTACTCCTTTTCTTCTGGCCCCGGGGCCCCTGTCTCTATTTTTCTACTTACAGTACCAGGTAATCAGACGGACCATCAGATCATTTAAGTGCTCCACCTGGTAATCGCCGATGGTGGGCTCCAAATGGGAATTGCCGACGCCGCTGTCGTCCGTTAGGAAGGTATAGGTTCCTCCCGACACAGCCGCCATGGTCCGTAACAGGTACTCGGTCTCCGTATCCACGCCGCTGGAAGCCACCGGAAGCACGCGGATTCCCGTTTCTGCTGCCGCATCCAGGGTGGTTCCCATCAGCTCCACCGTTCCCTTCCGGTCACTGTGGGGCGGAGCGTCCAGCACAAAGAACAAAAGCTTCACCGAATCCTCGTCCCACTCATGTCCCTTCACAGCATTTTCAAAGGCCTCATCCACGGCCTCCGGGTAATCGCCTCCGCCGTCACTGTACTGCACCCTGAGCTTTGACAGCGCCTCATCAATGTCCTCCGTAAACGGAAAATCCCGGACCACATAGGCGTCCTCCCTGTCCCGGTAAAAATTCACGGACAGGCGGATGCGGATTCCCTCATACTCCTCCGTCACCCGGCGAATCACATCCTGAAGCTCCAGCTTCAAAAATTCCAGTTCATCGGACATGGAGCCGGTGGTGTCCACCATGAACAGTAAATCCAGGACCTTCTCCTCCGGTTCCTCATAGGATTCCAGCACCAGATGAAGCGTTTTATTTTTATCCTTCTCCTCAATCACATATTCCGTGGCCCCAACCCGGATCCTGTCGGCCTCCCGGTTTCCATGGTCCAGATTATAATACACATAGGCCATGCCCTCGGAATCCGTAACCGCCGAACCGATGACCTTTTGTCCTGCCAAAAGCTCCACCTTCTGGTTCTTCGCCGCTTCCTGGTTTTCGTTTGTCACCTGCACCGCATAGCGGTTTGTGGGAAACAGCTTCCAGGTCTCCATATAGGGATACCAGTCGTTGTGGTTCAGCACATTCTTAAAAAAGTCATAATTCTTGTTGTCGTTCCACTCTCCTGCAGTCAAAGTTCCCGACTGGGGCTGGATTTCCTGGCGCACCGTCGGCAGACAGGCTGCGTCTTCCCTGGGCCTGCCATCGTCTGCCGCGGCAGCAGTCTCCACATCACCTGCAATTCCTTCCATGCTGCCGCTTCCATCCGGCACATCCATCGAAAAAA
Source organism: Clostridium sp. (assembly GCA_021770825.1). Classification (GTDB taxonomy): domain Bacteria; phylum Bacillota; class Clostridia; order Lachnospirales; family Lachnospiraceae; genus CANRXD01. The sequence continues at coordinate 89,435 of JAETQD010000008.1, forward strand.
CCGCCACGGTCTCTGCGTAGGTAGACGCCTCTGCCGCCGTTTCCCCAGGTCCTGCCACCGTTACAGCCGCCTCTGAAGTTCCGCCGCCCACGGCATCTGCCGACATCCCGCTTTTTTCTCCGCAGCCGCCAGCCATTACTGCCGTCATGCATACAGCCAATAAAATCCCTGCAAGTCTCCTCCCATGTTTCATAGACTCTCTCCTCTCTCAAAAGACTGTCTCTACGGTTATCATTTTGTATTTTAACCATATCAAAAATCGAAAGAGCCTGCAACGGACTTCATAAAACCGTCAGAAAACCTAAGAATTCTGTTGTATTTGGGCTTCCCCTGCCGTCTTCTCAATCAGGGCCCAGATCTCCTCCCGCCCCTGCTTGGTGGCGGCGGAGAAGGGAATGATCACATCATCCTTTTCCATTCCCAGCCCGGTTCGTATGAGCTTCACCTGCTTTGCAATCTGGCTGCGGTTGATTTTATCCAGCTTGGTGGCAATGATCACCGGGCGGAATCCATTGTAAACCACCCAGTCGTACATGGTCTTGTCGTTTCCCGACGGTTCGTGGCGGATATCCACCAGAAGAAAGACGCATTTTAACATCTTTGAGCTGTGGAGATAGTTTTCAATCATCTTTCCCCACTTTTCCTTTTCCGACTGGGACACCTTTGCATAGCCGTACCCGGGCAGGTCCACATAGTAAAGGCTGCCGTTGACATTATAAAAGTTAATGGTCTGGGTCTTTCCCGGCTGGGCCGAGGTTCTTGCCAGAGACTTCCGGTTCATCAGCGCATTGATCAACGATGACTTTCCCACATTGGACTTCCCGGCGAAGGCAAATTCCGGCAGTACGTTGTCCGGCAGTTTACTGGTCACACCGCAGACCGTCTCCAGCTCCACTTGCTTAATAATCATGATTTTTTTTCCTCCGTTTCCAAAAAGGCGCAGACAAAGGCCGCTAAGCCCCTGTCCGCGCCCGGAACTTCCCGTATCTCTGCTTTACACAGAAGGTACAAATGCCTCACGGACCACATCGTCCATGGTCTTCACATAGACAATCTCCAGTCCCTTTGTGATCTCTTTTGAGAGCTCTGCCACATCCGGCCTGTTCTTTGCCGGAACCAGCACCTTTTTCATATGGGCCATCTTCGCCGCCAGGGTCTTTTCCTTCAGTCCCCCGATGGGAAGCACCCGTCCGCGGAGTGTCAGCTCCCCGGTCATGGCCACACTGGCAAGCACCTTCCTTCCGGTCACCGCCGACAGCATGGCCGTGGCCATGGTGATTCCGGCAGAGGGGCCGTCCTTCGGCACAGCGCCCTCCGGAATATGGAGGTGAATGTCATGGGTCTCAAAATAGTCCTTTTCAATTCCATTGGCCTCACTGACGGAACGCACATAGGTCAGGGCAATCTGGGCCGACTCCTTCATTACATCTCCCATCTGTCCGGTCATCTGGAGTTTCCCAGTTCCCGGCATCACATTGACCTCAATCTGTAAGGTATCGCCGCCCACACTGGTCCAGGCCAGGCCGCGCACGATTCCCACTTCGTCCTCCTCATTGGCATCCTCGAAGGTGATTTTCTCCTTCCCCAGATACTTTTCCAGATTGCTTTCCGTCACCCGGATAGAGGTCTTCTCCTTTTCCAGAAACTCCCTGGCCGCCTTCCGGCAGATTTCTCCAATCCGGCGCTCCAAATTTCTCACACCGGCCTCTCTGGTATAATTGTGGATGATCTTTTCCAGGGCACGGTCACTGATCACCAGCTTTTCCTTATCCAGTCCGTTTCTCTCCAACTGCTTGGTCACAAGATAATTCTTTGCAATATGGAACTTTTCATTCTCCGTATAGCTGGAAACCTCAATGACTTCCATACGGTCCAGAAGGGGGCCGGGAATGGTCTGAGTGGTATTGGCCGTGGCAATGAACAGCACGCCGGATAAATCCAGCGGAATCTCCACATAGTGATCGCGGAACTTCACATTCTGTTCTCCGTCCAGCACCTCCAAAAGGGCCGAGGACACGTCCCCCTTGTAATCACTGGACACCTTGTCAATCTCATCCAAAAGCATCAGCGGGTTGGAAACCCCGGCCTGCCGCATGGCCTCTGCAATCCGGCCCGGCATGGATCCCACATAGGTCTTTCTGTGGCCCCGGATTTCCGCCTCATCGCGAACGCCGCCCAGGCTGATGCGGACATACTTTTTATTCAAAGCCCTGGCCACCGAGCGGGCAATGGATGTTTTTCCCGTTCCAGGCGGACCTACCAGGCAGAGAATGGGGCTTGTGCCCTTCTTTGTGAGAATCCGCACTGCCAGATATTCCAAAACCCGTTCCTTGACCTTTTCCAGGCCATAGTGGTCCTCTTCCAGAACTGCCTTGGCATGGTTGATATCCTGGTTATCCCTGGATGTCTTTTTCCACGGCAGCTCCAGCACGGTCTCAATATAAGTACGCAGTACATTGGCCTCCTGGCTGCCGCCGGGCATGGCCTTAAACCGCATGATTTCCTTTTTAATCTTTTCCTTTGTCTCTTTATCGGCGTTCAGCTTTTCAAGCTGTTCCAGATAATTATCGGCATCGGAGCCGGAATATTCCTCCCCCAGCTCTTCCTGAATCACCTTAAGCTCTTCCCTCAAAATATAGTCTCTCTGGTTTTTGTCAATCCCGGCCTTTACCTTGCTCTGGTAATCCCTCTTGATCTTAATGATCTCGATTTCCCGCATCAGGTAATAGACCACCCGGTCATAGAGGTGGCTTGCATATTCGCACTCCAAAAGTTCCTGTCTCACTGCATAGTCCCATGGGAACTGTCCTGCGGTCTGTACCAGAAGGTCATCCAGGTCCGTAATGGCCATCAGACCTCCCATGAAGTCCTTGACGGTCTTAGGATTCAGATTTCCGAATTCCTCCAGCTTGTCCTTCACAATGCGGGCCATGGCCTCCTTCACCGTGTCGCTTAAAACCTCTTCCTTCATGGGTGCTTCCTCGATCTCAGCCTGTAAATAAGGCCCGTCCTCCATGAGGTTTATAAGCTCCGCCCGTTTTAAGCCCTCCACCATGACGCGGATGACTCCTCCCGGCATCTTCACAAGCTGTTTTACTCTGGCAATGGTGCCGATCTGATACAGATCGTCCACCGTCGGCGCTTCCACCTCCGGATTCCTCTGGGTCACCAGAAACACCTTCTGCTCTCCAACCATCGCGTGCTCCACGGCACTGACAGATTTCTCTCTGCTGATATCAAAATGCTGAATCATCTCCGGAAGAACAGTCAGACCTCTGAGCGCAATGGCGGGAAGTGTTATTATCTTTTCTTCCATGAATCTTCTCCTCTGTGCTGTCTACAAAAAGAGCTGCTGTAAAACCATTCGCTTTGCAGCAGCCCGCATTCATCAGGCGATCTCGCCTTTGCTGTCTTTCTTTGCCCTGCCAACCAGGGCTTTTCTGGGAACAGTCACGTCCCTGTAAACGATTTCCGGCTTTTCCTTTCCTTCCACCGCTTCCTTTGTCACCGTGCAGATTCCCACACTGGAATCCGACGGAATCTCATACATCATATCCATCATGACAGATTCCATGATGGCCCTTAATCCTCTGGCTCCGGTCTTTCTCTCCACAGCCATATGGGCGATGGAGTGAACGGCATCCGGCGTAAACTCCAGCTTCACATCATCCAGCTCAAACAGCTTCTGATACTGCTTTGTGATGGCATTCTTGGGCTCCGTAAGAATCTTTACCAGGGCCGATTCATCCAGAAGATCTAAGGAAACCATCACCGGAACGCGGCCCACAAACTCCGGAATCAAACCGAATTTCGTCAGATCCTGGGGCATCACCTGTTTTAACAGTGCGCTCAGGTCCGAATGGTTTTTATCCACGATCTTGGCGCCGAAACCGATGGAACCTGCCTCCATTCTGGATTCCACAATCTTTTCCAGACCGTCAAAGGCTCCGCCGCAGATAAACAGGATATTGGTGGTATCGATCTGAATCAGCTCCTGCTGGGGGTGCTTTCTTCCTCCCTGGGGCGGAACGCTGGCGATGGTACCCTCTAAAATCTTAAGGAGAGCCTGCTGAACGCCCTCGCCGGATACGTCTCTGGTGATGGACACATTCTCGGATTTCTTTGTGATCTTATCAATCTCGTCAATGTAGACAATGCCGTATTCGGCGCGGCTCACATCGTTGTCAGCCGCCTGAATGAGCTTCAGCAGGATATTTTCCACATCCTCACCCACATATCCGGCTTCCGTCAGCGTGGTGGCGTCCGCAATGGCAAAGGGTACATTTAACAGCTTCGCAAGGGTCTGGGCCAGATAGGTCTTACCGGAACCGGTGGGACCCAGCATTAAAATGTTGCTCTTCTGAAGCTCAATGTCAGACTCCTTTTTGGAAGTAATTCTCTTATAATGGTTATAAACCGCCACAGACAGGACCTTTTTGGCCTCCTCCTGTCCGATGACGTATTCATCCAGGAATTCTTTGATTTCCTTGGGTTTTAATAAGTTGATACCGGTAAAATCAGGTGCTGCGTCCTCTTCCGGTCCCAGCTCCTCCTCCAGAATCTCACTGCACAGTTCAATGCACTCGTCACAGATATAAACATTTCCTGAGCCTGCGATCATCTTTCTGACCTGCTCCTGGCTTTTTCCGCAGAAGGAACATCTGATTTTATCCTCTGGTCTCACTGGCATGCTCACACCTCAATTCTTTCTTTCTGCTGCGCGGCCGTGTCCGCAAATAGTCCGGATCCTTTAGTGTCCGGTGATCACACGGTCAATGAGGCCATATTCCACGGCTTCCTGGGCGGACATGTAGTTGTCCCGCTCCGTATCCTGCTCAATGATCTCAATGGGCTTTCCTGTGTTGGCTGCCAGAATTTCATTGAGTTTTTTCTTGGTCCTTAAAATGTGCTCCGCCACAATTCTGATCTCTGTGGCCTGGCCCTGTGCACCGCCGGAAGGCTGGTGAATCATGATCTCCGCATTGGGAAGGGCAAAACGCTTTCCCTTTGTTCCGCCGGAAAGGAGGAATGCGCCCATGCTGGCTGCCATTCCGATACAGGTGGTACACACGTCACACTTAATATAATTCATCGTATCGTAGATCGCCATACCGGCCGTAACGGAACCGCCGGGGCTGTTGATGTACAGGTTGATATCCTTATTGGGGTCTTCCGATTCCAGAAACAGAAGCTGTGCCACAACCAGGCTTGCTGTCACATCATTGACTTCTTCCCCAAGGAAAATGATCCTGTCCTTTAAAAGTCTGGAATAAATGTCGTAGGAACGTTCGCCTCTGCTGGTGGATTCCAGCACATAAGGTACTAAACTCATCTTTTTTCCTCCTGCTTCATAACACTTGACAGGGGATTGCCGCAGTTCTCCCACAACAACCCCCAGTTTTCTTTCGTATTCTAGCGTCTTTTGTTCTCTCTGTCCGGTCTTACGGATTAGTCAACCAGCTTTGCCTCAGCAACCAGGAAATCAACGGCTTCCTGAACAGCCAGATCGTCCTTCATCATCTTTAACTGCTCTTCGCCGAACATGCTCTTAATCTGGTCTTTCTCCATCTTGTAGGTCTCTGCCATCTTATCGAACTGAGCCTCAACAGCCTCTTCGCTTGCAGTGATGTTCTCAGCCTTTACAACTGCCTCCAGTACCAGTCTGGTCTGGATTCTCTTAAGAGCCTGCGGCTTCATCTGCTCGCCGATCTTATCAGCGGTCATGCCTGTGATATCCATGTACTGCTTAAAGGAGATACCCTGGCTTTCCAGTCTGCGGGCATAGTCGTTGAGCATTCCGTTTACTTCCTCGTCAACCATCTGATCCGGGATTTCCATAGCGGCATTCTCAACAACCTTCTCTACCACACGGTTCTCATTCTCAGTGGCAGCAGCTTTCTGCTTCTCCTTTAAGAGCTTTTCCTGAATATCCTTCTTGTACTCTTCCAGAGTATCGAAATCGGATACCTCGCTGGCAAACTCGTCGTTTACTTCCGGAAGCTCTCTCTTCTGAATCTCTTTTACTTTTACCTTAAACAGAGCCGGTTTATTCTTTAACTCTTCTACATGATATTCAGCCGGGAAGGTTACGTTCACTTCGCACTCATCTCCGGTGTTCTTTCCGATTAACTGGTCCTCAAAGGTGTCAATGAAGGTATGGGAACCGATGGTAAGCGGGTAATCCTCACCCTTGCCGCCATCGAATCTCTTTCCGTCCACATAACCGTCAAAGTCGATGGTTACCATATCGTCCTTTTCAATTCCTCTGTCCTCAACAGTGATCAGACGGGAGTTTTTATTTCTTACGCTGTTGATTTCAGCCTCGATGTCCTCTTCGGTCACATCAGCCTTTACTTTCTGAACCTCAATTCCCTTATACTCGCCAAGGGTAACTTCCGGCTTAACAGCCACAACTGCTGTGTAGATAAAGTTCTTGCCTTCTTCGATCTGCTCAACGTCTACGGTCGGACGGGAAACGATTTCTAAACCGCTTTCCTTTGCTGCATCCGGATAGCTGGCGTCGATCACTTCGTTGGCAGCATCCTCAAAGAATACGCCCACACCATACATTTTCTTGATCATCTCAAAAGGTGCTTTGCCCTTTCTGAAGCCCGGGATGCTGAATCTGCCCTTGCTCTTGTTGTAAGCATTCTTAATAGCAGCGTCAAACTTCTCTGCCGGCACTTCAATCGTAAGCTTCGCCGTATTCTTCTCTAACTTTTCTACCTGTAAACTCATTTTCTGGGTTCCTCCTTAAATATATCTGTACCGGACATGCCTTTCACATCCGTGCTATATCGTAACTTCCACTGCTCTGGGCGTTACACTTCAATTTAACATTATAGCATACTGTTTTTAGAAATACCAGTACTATTTTCATAAAAATATGGATAAAACGCGGGCCAGACTGCACTCTGGCACGCGTAACGGCATGCGGCCCCGCGGAAACGGTTCCGGAAGCGCCGTCAGCGTCTCCTCAGATATCCCGACAGCTTCCGCCATTGATACAGCCTGTATACAAAAAAGAACGGACCGGAAACCAGTGCAAGCAGGGTCGCAGCAATAAATATACCCACATCGTCCATCCGCTGGCCGCTAGAATGCATCACCTGACTGTACACCCGCGGATCTCCTGCGGAAAGCTGCTTTTCCGCATCATGCCGGTAGGTCTTATATCCAAACTCCACATAGGAGCTGAAAGGGAGACAGAAGACATACAAGAGCATGCATACTGCCGCGCGGCCAGAAGAAAAATCACAAGCGCCGTGCCTATGGCCAGGGATTTCTGCATCCGCTTTTTCAATTCCCTCATCTCCGCCTCCACACAGCCGTCACAGAAACCAATTCTCAAGGTTTCGCCCTCCAGCGGCGCCTGGCATCTTCTGCATCTGGTTCTTCGCCTTAAAATCCCCATTCTCTTCCCCCTTTCAGGAAACCATATCAACAGGACAGTCAAAAATCAATGGTCATACTGAATTTTCGCCTTTAAGGTCTTTGCAGTATCCTCAGAAACCAGAAGCTTCACCAGCTCCAGGCCCATATCCAGAGAACATCCCATACCGCGGCCCGTGGTTATGAGCCGGTCTGTAACCACGCCGTCCCCTTTACACTCTGCTCCCTTCATCTGCGGTTCATAGCCGGGAAAACAGGTGGCACGATGGCCCTCTGTGAGCCCAAGTGCGCCCAGAACGCTGGGAGCCGCGCAAATGGCTGCCAGACGTTTTCCCTCTGCCGCATGGGTAAGCAGCATCTTTTCCAGCCCCTTATGTTCCCGCAGGTGGTCTGTCCCCGGAAGTCCTCCCGGAAGGAACAGAACATCGGCATCGTCTGTGATTTCTTCAAACAGAAGATCTGCCGTAATCTTAAATCCATGGGAGCCTGTGATCTCTTTTCTTCCCATAACGGACACCAGCTTCACCTCTACGCCTGCGCGAATCAGCACATCGCATACACCGAGGCACTCCACCTCTTCCATACCGTCAGCAACAAACGCATACACCTTTGCCATGTTTCATCTCTCCATTTCCACACTGTCCCCATGCAGAAAACACATGGGGACAGCACTTTTCATTTTTTAACTACTGGTTATCCTCTTCCGTGTAGGGATAGAAGACTCCGTTTAAATAATATCCTCTTCCCGGTCCGCCTTCCGAACGGCTCACTTCACTTCCCCGCTCTTCCTTCCCGGAGGCTTCCTGACCGGCGCCGTAATTCTGCTCTGCGCCGCCATTCTGTCCGAAGGGCTGGTCTGCCGGACCGTATCCGGCTCCCTGGCCGTAACTTCCGCCTGCACCGTATCCGGTTCCCTGGCCGTAACCGCTGCCGCCCTGGTATCCGCTCTGGTAACCATCCTGCCAGGTTCCGTTATAGCTTCCGGTGGGAACCACATCCGGGTACCCGAAGCCGTTTAAGTTTCCGCTGAATGGCTGCCTTAACACTGCATACAGCTCTGCAAACGTGGCATCATAATAGGGCAGCACGAAGAATGTTCCCACAAAGCAGAGGCAGGCGCCCAGAAGAAGCCATCCAAAAAAGGAAAGCTCCAGCACGAAGGTATTAAACTTATGTCCCTCCATCATGCTCTTGGAAAGCCTCATGGCCTCCATGGGCTTCATATCGGGATTTTCCGCCAAAATATAAGGAACCATGTAGTAACAATAGCTCAGATAAATCCCAGGGAATACACAGAGGATGGTTCCAAGACCAATAAACAGTCCTCTTAAAAACATGGTCCAGATAATATTCAGATAATTATGGGTGAAGCCCCACAGGATTTTACCAACCCCGGCAGACTGTCCTATGAGTCTGCTTTCCATATAAAATCGGTTTCGCCCCACTTCAATGGCCGGAGCCACAAAAATACTGATGACCAGTGCAAGAATTAACAGTATAACCACTGCACCTGCCAGAAATCCCCAGAACAGCCGTCCCATATGAAGAGTGGAACCGCCCACAGGCACATTTTCCAGAAGTCCGGAATAGGCCCCCAGAGAATCCGGAAGATTTCCTGTCAAATCCCCAGCCGGAAGATCAAACACATAACCGCTGTTATCTCCCGTTCCTAAGTTTCCGCTATTGTAGCCAGTTCCGCCTCTGTTTCCGCCGCCAAAACCGCCGACCAGGGAAGCAATCAGGCTCACTACAAATGCAGCCCAGTAGTATTTCCGCAAACAGGCTTTCGCCCTGTCCTTTAGATCAGCTCTTGTCCACATACACATTTCCTCCTCGTTTTCATAAATAATTACTTTCTCCCCACTAGTTTACCATATTTTCCCGCAACAAAACATTACAATTTTCTTATGACGTGGTATAATAAGCGAGAAGACGCAAAGCGGATTCGAGCCCGCACTGCGGGGCCCGCATTTGGTTTCTTCCCTTGCCGCGGAAATCCAAGTGCAAATTTCAAAAGGAGTTTCAAAATATATGGAAATCGAACGCAAATTTCTCGTAATATCCCCGCCGGACGGATACTCCTCCTACCCTTTTCACCAAATTGAACAGGCCTATCTCTGCACCGAACCCGTCATCCGTATCCGCCGTCAGGACGAGTCCTACTATCTCACCTACAAATCCAAAGGCCTCTTATCCCGTGAGGAATACAATCTTCCCCTCACAAAAGAAGCTTACTTTCATTTACTGAAAAAAGCCGACGGCAACATCCTCACAAAAAAGCGTTATCTTATCCCCGTCCCTAACCGCCCGGACCTTACCATCGAGTTCGACGTATTTGAGGGAAAATTCTCCGGCCTTATGCTGGCCGAAGTGGAGTTTAAGACCGAGGAAGACGCAAAAGCCTTCACGCCTCCCCACTGGTTCTCCAAGGATGTCACCTATTCCGGCGAATACCAGAACAGCCGCCTTTCCAAACTGTAACGGCTATTTTTTAAAAGACCACCGACAGCACACTCCGCCATCGGTGGTCCTTTTCTTTCACTGATTCAGTTTAAAACCGGAATTACATCATTCCGCCCATTCCGCCTGCTCCGGCCGGCATTGCAGGAGTTTCTTCCTTAATGTTGGCCACAACAGATTCTGTGGTAAGCAGTGTGGAAGCAACACTGGTTGCATTCTGAAGTGCGCTTCTTGTAACCTTTGCCGGGTCAAGGATTCCAGCCTCAACCATATCCACATACTCTTCCTTATAAGCATCGAAGCCCTTGCCTGTCTCCATCTCTTTTACCTTGTTCACGATAACGGAGCCTTCCAGACCTGCATTTGCAGCGATATGGAATAACGGAGCCTCCAGTGCCTTTAAGATGATGTTTCCGCCAGTCTTCTCATCGCCCTCTAACGCATTCACAACAGCGGCAACCTTCTCAGCGGCGTGAACGTATGCAGATCCGCCGCCTGCGATAATACCCTCTTCTACGGCTGCCTTTGTGGCTGCAAGAGCGTCCTCCATGCGGAGTTTGGCTTCCTTCATCTCGGTCTCAGTTGCAGCACCTACACGGATTACAGCAACGCCGCCGGACAGCTTAGCCAGTCTCTCCTGTAATTTCTCTCTGTCGAAGTCAGAGGTGGTCTCCTCGATCTGGCCCTTGATCTGGCCGATTCTGTTGGAAATTTCAGTCTTGTCGCCAAGGCCGTCAACGATGATGGTGTTCTCCTTCTGAACCTTAACGGATTTTGCACGTCCAAGCTGATCCATGGTGGCATCCTTAAGGTCAAGACCAAGCTCCTCGGAGATTACGGTACCGCCTGTGAGGATTGCGATATCCTTTAACATCTCTTTTCTTCTGTCGCCGTAGCCCGGTGCCTTAACACCAACTACGCTGAAGGTTCCTCTCAGCTTGTTTACGATAAGAGTGGTAAGAGCCTCACCCTCGATATCCTCTGCGATAATAAGTAACTTTGCACCTGTCTTAACGATCTGCTCCAGTAACGGTAAGATATCGTTGATGTTGGAGATCTTCTTGTCTGTGATCAGGATAAAGGGATCGTCCAGATTTGCTTCCATCTTCTCCATATCGGTGCACATATATGCGGAAATGTATCCTCTGTCAAACTGCATACCTTCTACCAGGTCCAGTTCTGTCTTCATGGTCTTGGACTCTTCGATGGTGATAACGCCGTCTCCGGTTACCTTCTCCATGGCGTCAGCTACCAGCTCACCAACCTCATCGCTGGATGCGGAGATGGCTGCTACTCTTGCGATCTGTGCCTTGCCGTTGATGGGCTGGCTCATTTCGGCGATGGCCTTAACAGCCTCATCTGTGGCTTTCTTCATACCCTTTCTTAAAACAATCGGGTTAGCGCCTGCTGCCAGGTTCTTCATACCTTCGTTGATCATTGCCTGTGCAAGAACCGTAGCGGTTGTGGTACCGTCACCGGCAACGTCATTTGTCTTTGTGGCAACTTCCTTAACAAGCTGAGCGCCCATGTTCTCAAAAGCGTCTTCCAGCTCGATTTCCTTTGCGATTGTCACACCGTCGTTTGTGATTAACGGAGCGCCGAAGGACTTATCCAGAACAACGTTTCTTCCTTTCGGTCCCAAAGTCACACGTACTGTATCTGCAAGTTTATTTACACCAGCCTCAAGGGCTTTTCTGGCTTCCACGCCATATTTGATTTCCTTAGCCATGATTCAATTCCTCCAATCAGAAAATATTACTGTGATTATTCAATTACTGCAAGAATATCATTCTGTTTTACGATGATGTATTCTCCGTCATCGGTTTTAACTTCTGTACCGGAATATTTGGAGAAGATTACCTGGTCGCCGACTTTCACCTGCATAACGACCTCTTTTCCGTCAACCACTCCGCCAGGACCAACTGCGATTACTTCAGCCTGCTGCGGTTTTTCCTTCGCCTGACCCGGAAGAACGATTCCGGATTTTGTAGTCTCTTCTGCTACCAACTGTTTTAAAACAACCCTGTCAAATAATGGTACTAATTTCATTACTGACTCCTCCTTGTCATTTCTATTGTTCAAATTATATGGAAAGAACAGAACATTTTTTCTGCTCCCTGTCACAAGTAATGTTATAACACGCATTATTAGCACTGTCAAGACTCGAGTGCTAATTTTATACTTTTTTTCTACTTTTTTTCAATTTCTTCATAATTATCCCTTTTCTTTTCCTCAAATATGCATTATGATAAATCTATATTGCATAAGCCAGTACTGGATGAAAGGAGAATGAACCATGTCTAAGAAAAAAACCAGTATGCTCATTGCTTTCGGAGCCGTTCTCGGCGCTGCCGCCGCAGGCCTTTCCTACTATTTGAAATACAAATCCTTTAATGATGAGCTGGATAAAGATTTCCATGACTATGAGGAAGAGGATACCGCCTCAGAAGAAACAAAGGACGCTGCTCCCCAGGCGGACGCCAAGGGACGCACCTACATTACCCTTGATTCCGGAAAATGCAAGTCCTGCTGTGAAGAAAGCGCTGACAGTTCCCCTGAACCGAAACCGGCGCCGGCAGAAACCGTAACCGTGGAAGAAGATACGGATGGTGCCGACACATGATACAAAGCCTTCTTCGTTCCATGGAGTTACTGGAAGTTTTAAAAGAAAAAAACCGCAGCTTTTCCATCGCTGAGCTGGCGGAGGCCATCAATCTCCCTCCCAGCACAGTCCACCGGATCCTGCAGACCTTCTGTGAGAAAAAATATGTGATGCGTGACGAGCGTTCCCACACCTACCGCTTAGGTCCTGCTTTAATCCCATTGGGAAAGGCTGCCTCCAGAGGAATCCGTCTCCAGGATGCCGCCTACCCGGTTCTTACGGCCATGTCCTCCCAGACCACCGAGGATTCCTACTTAATCATCCCCGTTGGAAACAAAGGACTGGTCATCGAAAAAGTAGACGGCCCCAACCATCTGAAGGTGGTGGAGGAATTCGGATATGAAATGTACCTCCACTGCGGCGCTATCCGCAAGGTGCTTTTGGCTTACCAGTCTCCTGCCTTTATCAACGAATATTTTAAAAATATCATAGTCCATGACCATGCCTTCCCCCAGGTTCACCCGGATGTTCTTCGTACGGAGCTTACGAAAATCCGGCAGTGCGGCTACGCCATTACCCAGGGGGACTATGTAAACGATGCCATCGGCATCGGCGCCCCGGTATTCAATTCTGAGGGAGAACTGGCCTGTTCCATCGGCATCATCGCTCCCAATATCCGTATTGAGACCGATGAGCAGCTAAACCGCCAGTTGGAAACGGTTCTTCATTTTGCCGGAGAGCTTTCTGCCGACCTCGGTTTTGTGCCGTCAGGCCCCCTTGCAACCTGATCCGGCCGTTTGGTCCCAGACACAAAAAATCCATGACTTTCCTTTTCCTTAGAAAAGCCATGGATTTATTTTTTACAGCTCCGCTGCCAGATTCCGCAGCCACTTTTTCTGCCGATATCTCCAATATCCAAGAATCATCTTATAGACCTCTTCCAACATCACCATCCCGTACACCACATGAATGGGGAAGTGTAAGAACAGACCGCCCAGGAAGGCCAGGGGAATTCCAATGAACCAGACACCGCTGGTATCCAAAAACAGACACATCTTCGTATCCCCGCCGCTTCGCAGAATGCCAACTACGTTCACGTAGTTAAACATCTTCGCCGGCATGAACAGCACAAACACCAGGATGCAGAGGGCCGCCGACTGCGCCACCTGGTCCGTAATCTGGTAAATAGAAAGGATAGGGCCGCGGATGGCCATGCAGATCACCATTCCCAAAAGTGTCACCAGAAACTGCAGAATCAGGAAATTGGTGGCATACCGCTCTGCCCGCTTTAAATTTCCGGCCCCCATTTCATGGCCCAGAATCACAGCCGTGGCAGCGCTGAGTCCCTGGAACAGGACCACAACAATATCCTGGATGGTGGTGGCAATGGTAATGGCAGCAACCGCATCATCTCCCATCCGCCCGTAAGCCAGGGAATAGATGGTCACACCCAGCCCCCACATAAATTCATTGGCAATGACCGGGGTACAGGTGCTGATAAACTGCTTTAAGAATGCGCCGGTATATCCAAACATTGCCTTTGGACTGCAGGCAATGGGGAATTTCCTCCAGTAAACCACCGAAAGCAGCACCAGGGTCTCCGCCACCCGCGCTGTCAGTGTGGCCAGAGCGGCACCTGCCACTCCCATACCAGCGCCCCAGATAAACACCGTATGGGACGGATCTCCTCCAATCGCCACCGTTCTGGCCGGGAAAATCAAAAGAAAATTCAGCACAATATTAATCACAATGGCCATACAGCTTGTGAGCACCGGAAGCTTCACCTGCCCCACTGCCCTTAACATTGCCACATAGATATTGGTAAAGGCCGTAAAAGGATACGAAATGGCCGCAATCACCAGATAGGCAGCCCCCACCCGTATGGTCTCCGGGCTGGGTGTAAAAATCCGCATCACAAGCTCCGGCCGGACAATGGCCGGCACTGCAAACAGAAGGGCACCGCTGATTCCCAGCATCAATGCAAGCCCCAGCACCTTTCTGATATTCTTTACGTCCTGGTTCCCCCAATACTGGGCTGCCAGAATCCCGCTTCCGCTGGTGATTCCGAAAATCAGCAGGGTAAACACAAAAAACACCTTATTGGCCAGTCCGACTGCCGCGATGGCCGTGGCTCCCAGCGCCCCGATCATCATGGTATCCACCAAATTCACTACCGTATTCAACATGCCCTGCATCGCAACGGGAAGGGCAATCCGAAACGCCTTCCCGAGAAAAATCCGGTCCCCCAGCATCTCTTTTGTTGCAATCAACATCACTTTTTCACTCCTGTCAGCCTGCAGGCGCAGACACAAAACTTAATGTGGAAACAAATCCCTCAGGTAAAAACAGCTATGCTGTTTATTCTACTACATATCCCCGGCGCTGTGCAACTCAGCGCGATGGCGTTTTAATCTGGTAAATTGCAGGGATGACCAAAATCGAAAACGGACTCCGAAGAGTCCGCAATCTATTCTTTCATTTCTCTGATGATTTCCTCCAGCTGACCTTCAATCCGGTTGCAGGCGCGCTTAAATTCCGTCATGGTAAACAAGTATACATGCCCCGGCGTATTCTCCCTTGTCATGGAAACCGCTCTTTGAAGGATTCCAAACGGCGGATATGGTGTGGAACGGTCCTGTCCGTAGGGACTTCCATATGTGTGCACCAGCCGGACCATTTCTCCCGCAATGCGCTTTATTATCCGGTCTTCCTGCACGCTCCCGGACAGCGCCAGTCTTTCTTCCAGCCTTCTGGCCCATGGTTCCAGTTCGTCCAGCATGGAAATGACTCCTTTCAGATCAAAATCATCCGAAAGCCCGCTTTCGATTTTCTTTAAATGCCCTCTCATAATTTCGACATAGCCGGTAATATCCACAGGAAGAACTTTCGAGTTGGCAATCTGACAGGCCATTTTTCCATTCATCCGTGCATCTCTCAGGAGTATTCCCTCATCCAGCTTGTCGATGGTATCCTGATCTGTATGCCACCAGGGACCTCCGCTTGGACAGGGAGACACTCTCTTTTCATCCACAGGCTCATATTTCAGCATGATCTGTATGGGAATCCAGGCTCCCCAGAAGCTCTGATCGGCCCCACGAATCATTGGAATATAAGGTTTTGCTTCCATACCGGTATATTCTTTAATAATTGCATCCGTAAAAGCTTTCCCCTCCATGCATGTCGTCCTAGCACGTACCTGCTCTGCATTTTTGCATCCTGCCAAGTCCAGATTCAGATTCGCCACACATTTTTCCCTCAGTTCTTTTAAATGATGGTCACAGTACCAGGCAGAGCCTGCATATCTTGCGTCTGAATGTCCCGACCACCAGGCAATCCGGATGCTCCGGTCCAGCTCCTCCTTATGCTTCCAGAATACCCTGGCCAGTTCAAGCAGTATTGCATCGCTGGCAGCATTATCCGTGATACCCTCATACCAGGAATCATAATGGCCGTTGAGCATCACAAAATTACTGCTTTTTCCTGGAATATCCGCATACAGCATTCTGCTTTTCCGTATCCTGGAATCCATTCGGATCGTCAGATATCCCTTTACGTCTTCCTTTTCAAGCCGTTCTGCCAGATTTCGCCCGTCTTCATAAGAAATTCCTGCTGCCGGGATACTGACGATCCTTGAAAGCTGGGAAGCACAGGGCGTTCCCCACTCTGCCCCGATGTTGCTATGGTGAATATATCCGCCATGACTGCTGCTTATGTGAAGCATACCAACAGCTCCTGCCCGGTACAGACGCTCTGCAAAATCTCCGCCGCTCTCATGGGTCAGGACAAGCCTGTCTTTAAAGGAAGCAAAACGCTCCATAGTCTCATTTTCCGAAATATTCTTCTTCTCCGACCACCTGTCATAAACCAAACTGCACGCAAGATCTCTGACATTGCTGCTATACACGTCTCCGATCAGCCTGATCTTCTCTCCCGTATCCAGGATGAGCCCGGCTTCCAGGGGGAGACTTACCAGAGCTTCATAGCAATCCGTCTTTACCGGAATCCCTTCCTTCTCCAGTTCTCCTATCAGATAGTCCACGCAGGCCTCTCCGTCCTCTGTTCCTGTGTAACGATGCCACTGTCCCAATATTTTTACTGACTGGACCATCCTCTCCAAACTGATATCCGGACCAATCTTCTCAAAAATCCCTTGTGAGCCCATTATCGCTCTCTCCTTTCCCCTGTACCATGCAAAACAAAATCATTCATAGAATAAACACCTATGCCTGGTCCATTGCCGACAGAGAGTTCCATTTGATTCATCACATGGCAGGTCCATGCCTGGTCCGGCTGCGTTGCAAAAGTAGTGAGGTCACATGCATGGCGCACATTGGGAAGTGCCGAAGCCAGATGCAGACAAGCCGAGCAGCCGATATGTGTATCATACGTACTGGCGACCACTGCTTCGATTCCATAAGCATCTGCGACCTTTGCAATCCCCAGCGCCGGATAGAGCCCGCCGCACTTACATAACTTTATTGTAAACGCGTCTGCCGCACCACCCTCTGCACATCTGGCAGCATCCCGCACAGAATTGACCATTTCATCCAGCAGGACCGGAATCCCGCATTCCTGTTTCAGCCGCACCATTCCTTTAAGATTCCATTTGGGAAGCAGCTGTTCATAGAGCTCAATCCCACAATTCTCTGTAAGGCGGATAAACTGCCTGGCCTGGGTCTCCGTAAATCCTCCATTGGCATCTACGCGGATCCCTGTCTTCTCCCCAACTGCTTTTCGTACTGCTCTCACGCGCCTCGCATCCTCTGAAGGCTCACTTCCTATTTTCATCTTGATACTGCAAAAGCCCTGCTCTATATACTTTTCTGCCAGCTTCTGTGCCGAAAAGACATCCATAAGGCCAATGTGTCTGTTGATCTTCACTATTTTATTGTGCCGTCCTCCTAAAAGTTTATAAAGGGGAACACCTAGGGCTTTTGCTGAAAGATCATACATTGCACAGTCGATTGCTGATTTTGCTGCATAGTTTTCAGCGATTGCATGATCCATCTTTTCATGAATGACCGCCAGATCCATACTATCAAGACTCAAGACCTCCGGCAAAAGAACTTCCTCCAGAACTTCCTTTACGACTGCCGTAGTCTCCCCTGTAAAATCCGGAAGGGGAGTTGCCTCCCCATATCCGGTATTTCCTGATTCATCGGTAAGTTCCACGATTACATGTGCCTTTTCCTGGGGCGGCCTTCCATAGGAAGTGGCAAGTACAACATGCGGACGTACCAGCACATGAAGCTTATAATCTATAATTTTTGACATGGCCACTCCTTCATAGAAAAAATCAAAAGCTCAGCCGCCCGGTTCAGACTGTCATTGACATAATTCATTTTCCGGCGCAGCTCTATTTTCATGGACATTTTCATTTCCGGTGCAGTCTCCGGCTTCACAAGCTCTTTGATCAGAGACAGGGATGGAATCGCATCAATCGCCCTGGCCGGTTCATTGGAATAAATATCGCCTCTTGTAAAACCAAGGGGCACCAGGATCCGGCCAAGCTTCAGGATGACTTTGTTCCGCAGATCATCCGGCATCTTTGCCTTATAAAAGCTTTCACATAATTCCTCCAGTTTTCTGGCTTTTTCTATGGAAGATGACAGATCCAGCGCTTCACCTGACAGCCTTTTCCAATCCTCCAGCTTTTCAGAAATATCGGCTGCTGTCCGTCTGAAATTAAGCGGAAGGACGGGCTCCGTTAAAAACGTCATTACATATTCCGCAAAGATCCGTCCATCCCGTAAAAGATTGTCCTTGTCAATGTATTCCGGCAGGTCCTTAGGCGTATGCCACCAGGAGCCGAGTTCAGCATTCCCGCGCTCAAATCCCATCTGACCGTCCGGCATGAGTTTCTTTTTCTGACGTGAAAATGATGCAAAAGCACTGGATACTCCAACATTCCAGAAGCTCTGGTCTCCCAGCCTGCCGCAGCGTACACCTTCAAAGTTCTCCCCTGTCTGTCTGCGGACGATTTCCACTGCCAGATCCTTTGTTTCCGGCATAATAATGGAATGGACAATATCCATCGCATTCCGTCCTCCAAGACTGTCAGCATTGATATTGACTGCGCAACTGGCATGCAGTTCTTCCCAGAAATTATCTGCATACCAAGCCGATCCTGCATACCGTCCATGGGAATGGCCGGAATAGTGGACAATGCGGAAATTTCTCCGCAGCTCTTCCCTATGTAATGCGGCCAGTCTTGCCACCTCCATCTGGGCAGCATTGGCAGTTCCGTTGTCAATCGCCCCGTAATACCAGGAATCCACATGGCCTGTGAACATAACGAACTGATCTGTATCTGCCGGTGCCTTAAGATCTGCGATCAAAAGCGGAATTTTCCTCCAGGAGGTATCTGTAACAGTAGTAAGCCCGGCATTTAATTTTTCTCCTGTTTCCAGCCTCTTTACCAGACCATCTCCATCATCATCCAGAATTGAGGCAGACAAAATTCCCGGCAGGTATTTCCAATCGGAAGGTGCAGGACTTCCCCAGGAGGCCGAAGGAATACATTCACGGATTACTCCCTCCTGGATAAAAATAACTCCCAGGGCTCCTCTCTCCTGTGCTGCCGCAACCGGCTCGTAAACAGCTCGTCCTTTCGTAAGAACTATTTTCCCTCCGCATTCTGTACTGCGGATCTCTTCAGCATTTTTACAGAAGACCAGCTCTCCCTCCACATGGCCGCACGGAACCATAGAATGTGTCTGGGCATGGATTTCCTTCCCATTCACCACAAAAGAACAGCTTACCGGGAGACTGATATAAGCGTCATGTCTGATAAGCCTGGTCTCATAACCATATTCCTGATACTGCTTTTCCAGCCATAAAAATGCCTCATATTCTTCTTCCGTTCCCGAAAGGCGTTCCCATTTTGCCAGCCCCGAAGCCACCTCAAGCATATGGGACACGGAAACCTCATCTGCAATTTTCCAGTATGTATTCATATGATCCTTTTCCCTCCTTCTCGGACTTTCTGTTTACGGAAAATCCCGCATAAAAGCGGGACCTTCCTTAAAAACATTCTGATTCATTGATTCTTTATTCATATACAGTTACATTCTTGTACTGGTTCGCTCCCACCGGATTTAGCTTGAAGCCATCCACATTCTTGCTGGTACCGAACATCATTTCCTCATAGTAAAGAGTGATCCACGGAACATCCTCGTTCATAATGTCCCAGAACTTATCATATACGGCCTGACGCTCATTTACATCTGTCTTTTCACGGGATTCTAACATTAATGCCTCGACCTCATCATTAAAATATACCTGACCGTAAGCACCCGGAATCAGTTTCTGCATCAGAGATTCCACATCACCGCAGAGGTTGTTGTAAAAGCCCATACGGTTTGGAAGTTCTTCGCCGCTGTAAAACTTCTCATTGATGGTATTGGATTCCATGGTAATCACATTTAACTTAATTCCTACCTCACTGAGCTGTGCCTGTAAAATAGTGGCAATTTCTGTATAGGTCTGGCTTGTCTCACAATAAAAATCCATTTCAAATCCATCCGGATATCCCGCTTCAGCCAAAAGAGCCTTTGCTTTCTCCGGATCATAAGAGTAAATACCATCCTTTTCTGCATTGTATCCGGCTGTCAGAGGTGTAGCATAAAGTTTTCCGACCTGCCCGTAGCCATAAGCCACAGAATCTACGATTTCCTGTTTATTGATGGCATACTGGAATGCCTGGCGGACCCGTTTGTCACCTACCGGCCATTTTTTAGAGTCGCATTTAAAGAAAATAAGGGAACTTTTATATCCTGTCTCATGCATCATGACCAGATCTTCATTTTCTTCTACGCGGGATGCATCATTGGGAAGAATTGCGCTGGCAATATCTACTTCACCATTTTCCAGCATAATCGTACGCTGTGAGCCCTCCGGAATCACCTTGATCTCCACGTTCTTTGTCTTTGCCGGTTCTCCCCAGTAATCCTCAAAGGCAGTCAGAGTAATAGAATCAGCTGCTTTCCATTCCACCAGCTTGTACGCACCGGTTCCCACAGGATTTTTAGCAAAATCATCCCCGTACTTTTCAACTGCAGCCTTTGATACTACCACGGCACTTGGATTTGACAACGCCTGGTAGATCTGTGCATAAGGGCTTGAAATGTGCATGGTAACTGCATAATCTCCGTCAGCCTCAACAGAATCAATGAAACTTAAGTATGTGGAAACTACACCGCTTTCCTTTGCACGCTTAAATGAAAAGATAACATCCTCTGCTGTCATTGTGTTTCCGTCATGGAATTTGACACCCTCGCGAAGCTTAAAATGATAAGTCAGATCGTCTACCTGCTCCCATTCTGTCGCAAGACACGGCTCCACCTCTTTCGTTTCTGCATTATAGCGGACAAGATTTTCATACATGTTACAGTAAACGGAAAAAGATTTCTGGTTCACAATCGCCTGGGGATCCAATGATGTGACATCCTCTGCCACGGCCACCACCAGAGTATCCTTTGTCTTTGCCCCTGTGTCCTTGGCAGCTTCTCCTGTCTGCGCAGTTCCTGCCGCAGTACTGTCCGTGGAACCGGAACTTCCGCAGCCTGTCATAAGAACGGAAAATGCAGCCAACATTGCCACTGCCTTTACCGTCTTTCTGCCTAATGATAACTTCATAATACGACCTCCTTATAAATAATAATTTTTCTGTATATAGAAACCGGACTTTCCCTTACTCCTGACTTAACAGGCATGAAACGAAATGACCTGGCTCTATTTCCTTCAATTCCAGATTTTTCTGCCGGCATTCCGGCCTTACGTAAACACATCTCTTTGCAAAACGGCATCCTGGTTCCACATTGATCGGAGATGTCAGCTCTCCTTTTAACTGGATCCTTTCCATCTTCTGTTCAGGGTCCGGAATCGGTATTGCAGAAAGCAGTGCCTTTGTATAGGGATGCAGGGGATTTTTAAATATCTGGTCCGGCGTGCCCTTCTCCACCATCTGCCCCAGATACATAACTGCAATGCTTGTGGATAGATGCTTCACTACCGAAAGGTCATGGGTAATGAACATATAGGTAAGCCCCAGCTGTTCCTGCAGATCCTGCATCAGATTCAGCACCTGGGCCTGGATCGATACATCCAGAGCCGATACCGGCTCATCACAGACAATAAATTTCGGATTTAAGGCAAGGGCCCTGGCTATACCGATTCTCTGTCTTCTTCCTCCATCCAGCTCATGGGGGTACGAATTCATGACGCGGCGTGCCAACCCCACCAGATCCATCATTTCCAGTGTCTTCTTCTCCAGTGCTGCATGGTCAGAGGACTTATAGATCCCCTGGATGATAAGAGGTGCCTGGATCGCCTGGCTGACAGTCATTCTCGGATTCAGTGATTCATACGGATCCTGGAAAATGATCTGCATTTCCTTACGCAGTTCCTTCATCTGCTTTTTGTTATACTTTAAAATATTCTCTCCGCAAAAATATACTTCACCGTCTGTCGGTTCATGAAGCCTTAATATCGCACGTCCCAGGGTGGATTTTCCGCATCCTGACTCTCCAACTACTCCAAGGGTCTCACCTTCCATAATAGTAAAGTTCACATCATCCACAGCGTACAGAAGGCCGCCCGGCGTTGGAAAGTATTTTTTTAAATGATTGATACGGAGCAATGGTTCTTTTTCTTTCATCATTTTCATTCTCCTTTTGTTTTCCCACAGCGGAAACATCTGGCAAAATGGTTCGTACCAACTTCCACAAGTTTCGGTGATTCTTTATGGCAGCGGTCCTCTGCATAAGGGCACCGTGTACAAAAGCTGCAGCCCTCCGGAAGATCCGTGGGATCCGGCATCAAACCAGGAATTGGATTCAGGCGTTTCACATTTCCATGGATCTGGGGAATCGAGTTAAAAAGTCCCTCCGTGTACGGGTGACGCATTTTTTTAAAGACGTCAAGAACTGTACCATACTCCACGATTTCCCCGGCATAAATGACTGCCACTTTATCACAGTTCTGGGCGACTACTCCAAGATCATGGGTAATCAATAACATGGAAGTATTGAATTTCTGCTTTAACTGCTGCATCGTTTCAAGTACCTGCGCCTGGATCGTCACATCCAGCGCTGTGGTCGGTTCATCCGCAATGAGAAGCTTCGGATTACAGGCCAGTGCAATGGCAATGACCACCCTCTGCTTCATTCCGCCTGAAAACTGGTGGGGATATTCATGAATACGCTCTGCCGGAATTCCTACTAATTCCAGCATCTCTGCCGCACGCTCCATGGCCTTTGATCTTGAACAGTGTTCATGATTGACCACTGCCTCAGCAATCTGCTCTCCAACAGTCAGGACCGGATTTAAAGAAGTCATGGGATCCTGGAAGATCATGGCAATCTCAGCGCCTCGTATCTTCCGCATTTCCTTAACACTTTTCTTAAGAAGGTCCTCCCCCTCATAGATGATCTCTCCGGACCGGATCCGCCCTGTTCTTTGCGGAAGCAGTCCCATGATACATTTTGCCATGGTCGTTTTTCCTGCTCCTGTTTCCCCCACAAGGCCAAGGGTCTCGCCCCGGGCCATCTGAAGATTCACATCAATAAGGGCATGTACGGTGCTTTCTTCTGTCTCATAATCTACCTGAAGATTTTTAATCTCTAATATCGACATAAGGCCCTCCTAATTCTTCATTTTCGGATCCAGAGCATCTCGCAGCCCGTCACCAGCAAGATTTAACGATAGAACAGTCAGCATGATCATAAGGCCTGGGATAACTGAAATATGCCATGCGTCTCTCATATAGGTGCGGGCCGAGCTTAAGATCGAGCCCCATTCCGGAGCAGGTGGCTGTACGCCGATTCCAAGGAAGCTTAATCCTGCAATGGAAAGAATGGCGGAGCCGATACTTAAGGAAGCCTGTACAATGATCGGTGCCAGAGCATTGGGAATAATATACTGAAGAATTATCATAAGATCACCGGCTCCCACTGCACGGCTGGCTTCCACGAACTCTTTGCCCTTTACTGACATGACCTGTGCCCGGACAATTCTCGCCAGACGAGGAATCTGAGGTACACTTATGGAAAGAAGCAAATTAAAGGTACTGGTTCCCAGGGCCGAAACAATTGCAATCGCCATTACCATTGACGGAATCGAAAGGAATACATCCATGATACGCATGATCAGATTATCTGTTTTTCCCCCATAAAAGCCTGCCAGCGCTCCCAGAAAGCCCCCGACCACCAGTGCCATCAGAATGGAAATAATACCGATGAACAGGGAGTATCTGGTCCCCCACAGCAGCCGAAACAGGATATCCCGTCCAAATTCATCACATCCGAAAATATGTTCAAAGCTTGGTCCTGCCAGCTTCAGAGGCAGATTCTGCTTAATGACAAGAGCTTCATAAAGAGAGTTTCCGGTCACTAGATCCAGAATCATCGTTCCTATCGATACTGCGATCAGAAAAAGAATAAATGTAAGCCCGACAACTGCCAGTCTGTTCTTCTTAAAGCGATACCAGGCATCCGCCCACAGTCCCCGGCTTACTGCCGCTTCTTTTTGTCCTGATTTTTTCATGCTCATCTGGATTTCACCGCCTTTCTCGATGATTTGTACTGGGATTTGATCCGTGGATCCACATAGGCATACAGGATGTCCACAAGAAGATTCACAATCGTAAACATAATAGCAAGAGTCACTACACATCCCAGAACGCTGGGAATGTCCTGTGTCTTAATTGACTCGATTACAAACCGCCCGATTCCCGGCCATGCAAATACAGTCTCTGTCAGTACCGAACCTCCTAACAGCACACCAAAATTCAGTCCCACGGCTGTCACCACCGGAATCAGTGCGTTTTTCAGCATATGACGGTACGTGATCACAAACTCGCCGGTTCCCTTGGAGCGGGCCGTATCAATATAGTCCTGACGGATCGTCTCCAGCATGGAGGAACGGGTTGTCCTGGCCGTAGTAGCTGCACCGCTCATACCTATGGTCACTGCTGGAAGCACCAGAGAACGAACAATACCTGCAAATTCCTTTCCCATGCCGGAAGCCGGAAAAACTTTAAGTTTCAGGCTAAATACCAGCACCAGCAGAAGACCGATCCAGAAGGCCGGTGCGGAAGCTCCAATGAGACTGAACACCATTGAGGCATTATCAAAAATGCTGTTCTGCTTCCTGGCTGCAACAATGCCGATAGGAATTCCAACGATGATCGAAAACAGTACGCCGCAGGAAGCCAGAAGAAAGGTATTGGGCAGCCTGTCCATGATCTGACCAGCCACGGAAGTCTTATATGTATATGAAGTGCCCATATCTCCATGAAGCAGGTCATTCACATACCGGATATATCTTACAAGGAATGGGTCATCCAGCCCCAGCTCCTTATGAAGCTCTTCGATGGTCTCTTCTGTGGCTCCCTCCCCAAGCATAATCTTGGCCGGATCCACCTCCGACTGGTCCATGATAAAGAACACCACAAAAATGGTCGCCAGCATGACCGGAATCAGCATAATGATCCGCTTTACAATATATTTCCACATATGTCTTATGCCTCCTCTATCATTTTCTGTTTCTGGTTTTCATAGTCCTCCTGAATTTCTTTCATAAGTCCTGGTGTCGTAATAAGGTCATAACACACACCTGCCAGAGTCTTCGCCCCGTAAATGATGGCATCATGCCCTGTTTCTGATTTTCCATTATCCAGGTATTCCTGTGAATGGGCTGCCGCTTTCTCCGGAACGAACATCACACGTATGCAGGAGCCAGGCATCAGTTCCATCACATTGGCAAGATCCGTCGATCCTGTCTTTTCTCGCGGGGGGGTGATTCTCGGTGCTCCTGCCTCATGGGCACATCTGATAATTTGCTCATTCAGTTTAAGCGCCGGAATCTTACTGGCCATCCTGTTAATGACCTTAATTTCCGCAGTTGTCTCCGTCATCAGAGCCGCTCCCTGTATAATTTTCTCAAAACGTTTAAAGACATTATCCAGTGTCATTACATTATAAGACCGGAGAATAAATGAGCCTACCGCTTTACTGGACACCACATTGGCCGGAATATCACACGTGCTCTGAACTGTATAATGCATGCGGACATCATCCTTTACATGCTCCCTTAAAAATTCTACTCCCTGGAAGGCAAGAATCAGTCCGTCCAGGGCACTGCGTCCTTTATCCGGATTGATGGCGGCGTGTGCGCTGATGCCATGGAAAGTCACCTCAATATGATAGTTGGCCATGGACTTAATGTCACAGGTCGTTGTGGGACTGCCATGCATCATCAATGCTACATCAATATCCTTAAAGCAGCCTTCCTCGATCATTCTGATCTTTCCAGCCATATGTTCCTCTGCCGGAGTTCCATAGACTACAAGCTTAAAAGGCTCTTTGATTCCGGCTTTCATCACAGCATCGGCTGCCGCTATGATACATGGCCCCTGCAGATGGTGTCCGCAGGCATGTCCCATACCCGGCAGTGCATCATATTCACAGAGAAGACCGATGGAGGGGCCGCCCTCTCCCTGTTCATAAACGGCACGAAAAGCCGTTTTCATGGAGCCAAGCCCACGTTCCACATTAAAATGGTGCTGTTCCAGCCAGTCCTCCAGAAGTCCGCTGGCATAATATTCCTCAAGGGCCACTTCCGGGTGGTCAAAGATAGCATCCCCCATATCCCACAGCTCCTGCTTCATTGAATCAATGTGGGCATACATTTTTTCCTTAACTGCATTCATAACATTACCTTTTCCTTTCTCTGTATTTTCATAGCAATGGAATATTCTAAATATTTTCATTCATTTCCCTTTTTTTATTTTTATTTTATATTTTTTTCAGAAAAAGAACAGTTGGAAAAAATAATGGCACAAATAAATTATTTTTATCAAAACAAAGCAGTTCTGAAGATTTCCCCTCTTTTTCTTCTTCAGAACTGCTTATCTTTCGTGTATTATTATTAATTTTTATCCTATGTATAAATTATTCTTATGATTTTTTAATGAAGACGCCTTGCCATCACCTTTTCCACAACGGTCTTGGTGATTTCCACCAGATCAGCAAAGCCCGGCTGCTTCTGCATTTCTTTGTAATAAATAATATAAAGCGGCTTCGATGCCACAGGATCCCCTATGGAGAAAAATCTTGGTCTTTTTTCATATTGGAACAAAGCCGCATAGCTCTCTCTTGCAAAGGATACTCCCATTCCTTCCGCCACCATCTGAAGCTGTGTCTCAATGTTCCCCACTTCAATGATCTTTCTGGGTGTCACATGAGCATCGCTCAGCAGCTGGTTTGCATCCAGCCTTAAGCTCTGCATTCTGGACGGAAGAATAAAAGTACGGCTTCCAAGGGTCCCCAGGTCAATCCACGGGTACTGACTGTCCGAAAGCCACTTTCCCTCCCTTACAGCAGGATCAGAGTAAGGCATTGCCAGCAGGATCTTTTCCTGCATAAGGACCTCCGCCTCTGCGAACCGCATATCTCCAATATCATTATGAAGAAGCAGATCCAGTTCTCCATTCAGAAACATTTCCTGGAGAATATCATGGTCGTTATCCCTAAAAATCAGTTCAATTTCCGGATGCCTTCTGGAAAACTCCAACATAACCTGTACTGCCAGGTACGGACATCTGCGCCTTTGAATCCCAATGCGAAAACGCCCCCTGATACCATGTCTGATATCATCGATCTCCCGCTGGAAATTCTCTTTAAGCCGCAGCATCTCCTCCGCATTTTTCACATAAAGTTCCCCTGCATAGGTGAGCCGCATCTGCTTTCCATCCCTGATGAACAAATCCACACCAAGGGACTTCTCCACATTCCGCACAAACGTGCTGAGCGCCGGCTGGGTTATGAACAGCTGGGCCGCTGCCCTTGTAATGGAACCGCACCGCGCCAGTTCACATATATATTCCTGCTCCTTCAGATTCATGGCAGCTTCCCCTTTCTGTCGATATATGTCGTTTTTTATATTGCTTTCCATTTTAGCACATGGTCTCTGAGAAGTAAACAGGTATCTTTTTTACACATATGCCAGACATTCTTCCTAAACTTTCAGAGACAACAAAAAAAGCCCTGCCGCAGGGAATTTTTCATCCTTAACGGCAGAGCTTTCAATTTTCACTGATACAGATCAGACTATTTGCTCATCTCAAGCACATCTGCAAATGCCTGGATAGCAGTCTTTGCCTGACCAAAGTCACGCATCTGCTGGTCGATACCAAGTTTGATGTGCGGAATCTTTGCATCGTCCAGAGCTTTCTTAAGGTACGGATACTCCATCTCCTCCGGGTCACAGAACTGCTGCATGAACAGTACAAGACCCTGGGCTCCGCTCTCCTTCACCAGGTTGGCAACGAACTCGCCGCGGCGGTTCTTTTCGGACTGCGGATCGTAAAGCAGAACGTCATGGTCAATGTTGGCGAACTGTTTTGCAAGAGCCATCATCGGACAAGCCTCGTCCTCCGGAACGTCTGTCTTGAAGGAACGTGTCTCATGAGCAACATCATCGGCTGCGATGGCGATGTTGTTCTCCTCAAATGCAGCAAGCAGTGCCGGATTGTCGCAGATGATACCAGAGGTAACAACCTTGGTTCCCTGCCAGTTACATACCGGAAGAGCCTCTAATTCTTTATTTAATTCCTCAAGCTTTGCAGTGTACTCCGGCTTCTCCATGAACCAGAAAGCCTTTAATACTGCGGAACGCTTGGTAGGTGTTACAACATCACAGTGCTCGCTTGCCAGCTTAACGAAGTTACGGCGGGCAGCGCGGCTCTTATTGTAAACCTTGATTGCGTCCTGGATTGCCTCGCTTGTGATCTCCTTGCCTGCGATCTTCTCCAGCTCGCCCTTTACATGGTTGTACTGGTCGATACAGAACTGAAGGCCGAAGTCCTCAAAACGGTTCTGCGGATGAGCCAGGAAGATAACGGACATCTTGTCGCCCATGGCCACACGGTAGTTCTGGCTCATAGGACGTAAGGTATCGCAGATGGTGGGAGTGATGATTCCGTCCAGACCATCCATGGTTCCGTCCAGAAGCATTTCCAGAGCAAGCTGTGCGATTGTGCAGTAGAAGGTTGCACAATACTCTTTTGCACGGCTGATGGTTTTCTTGTTGGAGCCCCAGATTCCCATGGGAACCATTCCGGCTGCATAAACAAGCTCTTCCGGAGCGTAGTACGGCAGAACACCGATTACTTTTTTGCCCTGAGCCTTATATTCAGCAAGCTGCTGCTTCGGAGTGGCAGCTTTTACTTTAAATTCATCCAATAATGCATTGATACTCATTGTTTATGCCTCCTTTGCCTTAGCGTTTGCTTCCATTGCTTCCACAAGGCCCTGTACGCGGGTCTCATACTGAGCAGCATTGAAGTTACGCGGGTCAGCCTGGTCACCGTCGAATCCTGCACACGGTACACCAAGATCAGCGGTAAAGCGGCGCTGCATCTCTGCCATGTATCCGCTCCACGGCTTACAGCTTCTGTTGTAGTGAACCAGAACGCCGTCAACCTTGTTGTCGCGGCAGATGCCTTCACGCCAGTCAACACCCTGCTCGATGCAGACAGAGTTCGGTGCCTTATAGTAAGCACGTGCCATCTCATCGATGTTGTTGTAAACGAAACCGAATGCCGGTGCATATACAACGGCTGTAACGTTCACGCCATGCTCCTTTAAGGGTTTGAACAGAGCCGGAAGCTTCGGCCAGCACGGAATACCCTCGAACATTACACGGTACTTCTCCGGGAACGGAGTTGTGGTCTCACCCTTCTGGATTGCCTCCTCCAGGTTCTCAGCCAGAAGCTCGAAGGCCTCAGCAGCCTCAACTCTTGCACGGGCTGTTACAACGTCTGCCATGTGGTTGAATAAGTCAAATCCGCTGTACGGAGCCGGTTTGTACTGTAAGTAATCACAGACTTTTAACCATGCCTTTGCGGTACGGTTTGCGTTTGCACATGCCTTCTCAAACTTCTTCTCGTCAAACTTCTTTCCGGTCAGCTCTTCCAGCTGATGGATTGCCTTGTCGAACTGGGCACGAACGTATTTTACGTTGGAATCGCCCACTTCCACGGTGTTATTGTAAGGAATATCAATCATGATAAGCGGAACGTTGCACATACGGGCAATATTCTCATACCATTTTGTCATACAGTTACAGATGTTGTTGCAGCAAAGCACGAAATCCGGCTGCGGAATCTGCATCTGACGGATCGGGGAAATGGCGGCCAGACGTCTTTCCTTCTCCGGACCATCCGGCAGAGCCTCGATCTCTAAAAGGTTGTCAAGCTGAAGATACGGAGTCTGTGTCTTGGGATCTTTCTTCGGCTTTCCGGTTGCCTCATCAATTACCACATTGCCGTCAGCGTCCTTTAAGGGCTTTCCCGTGCTGGGGTCGATGATGTACTCTCCGGTTTCCGGATCGTACTTACGGGATACGCGGACACCCTTGGCATAAGCCAGGCTGATACGTGCATATCCGCAGATATCGTTATCATATCCAAGATCCTCGGCTGCCTGACACATCATCTCACCGTAGCGGTTTGCTGCGATACCGGCTGCCTGGTTCTCCGGATACATTACATTCAGATCAAAAGCTGCTGCAAGTTCACAGGGGAACTTGGAGGACGACCAACCTACCAGTTCGCCTCTTTTTTTGGCTTCACGCGCATCCTTGTGGACGTCATCAACGACCTTACGAAGGGCGAGAACGCCGGGCATTACTTGTTTTGCCATAATAAATATCCTCCTTTTTTATTGAATGTGCTTTGGCACATTCCCGCACTGCAACAAGCCCGCAAACAAGACGGTTTATCCGTGCGGCATGTGTATCCGGCCCGTATGGGCCATTTCACAATCAGCGGTTGGCTGCCTGCCATGCGAACAGGGCGGCACCCAGCGCGCCATTATACTGAGTCAGCGGGGAAGTGTTGATTTTACAGCCAAGCTCAGCCTCCAGTGCGCCTACCACGCCGGAATTCTGTGCAACACCGCCTGTCATAACCACGTCAGGGGTCACGCCAATCCGGTGGGCCAGTCCAGCCACACGGCCGGCTACGGAGCGATGGATTCCGTTGATAATATCGCATTTATCGGTTCCCATGGCCAACTGGCTGATTACTTCACTTTCCGCAAATACGGTACAGGTGGAGCTGATTCCCACATCCTTTTTGGACATGGCACCCAGTTTTCCCAGGTCCTCAACCTTCACCTCCAGAACGCGCGCCATAACGTCCAGGAACCGTCCGGTTCCAGCCGCACACTTATCGTTCATCTGGAAATTTGTCATCGTACCGTTTTCAATATGCAGAACCTTCACGTCCTGGCCGCCGATATCAATGACGGTATGGACATTGGGAAACAGGAAAGCGGCTCCTCTTGCATGGCAGGAAAGCTCGCTCATCTGCTTGTCTGCAACTCCCATCATCAGTGAGGTACGGCCATATCCGGTTGCAAGGGTATAAGCCATATCTTCTTTCTTCATACCAGCCTCAGAAAGTACCATATCAATGGCACGCTGGGGGCCGCTGGTGCCTGCTCCCACGTCGATTAAGGACTTGGCGACGATTTCTGCGCCGTCCTTTAAAATAATACATTTGGACGCTGTGGAACCGACGTCGATTCCCAGTGTATACATTGCACTCATACAAACCTCCGGGTTTTCTTCTGTATCATTTTTTTACGAACCAAGTATACCATATGCCGTATTGCTTCCGCAAGCACTAACATATGTACAATGATACAAGTTGTTACTATACTGCCATCCAATACCATTTGGCTCGGACAAAACAGCGCAGTAACACAACATATCCAGACCGGAGGAACCCCCGGTCTGGACAAAAACAAATCCTTCAGTCAGAATTAAGCTTTCTTGTAAGTCTCGAACTCACGGATTGCACGAGGTGTAATCATCTGGTGCATCGGGCAGATAGACTTCGGATTCTGGTAAACTGCCTCGGTGAATGCCTGAATGTACGGACGAAGCTCAGTCATATCAACAATCTCATCAACCATACCAACCTTAGCGCAGTATGCCGGACGGGACTTGTCGTGGTAAAGTTTAATCATGTCGTTCATCTTCTTGATGATCGGCTCCATATCCTCACCGGCCTTGCTTGCCTTCACAAGCTTTCTGGAGTACATGGCATTTGCAGCGGTTTCACCCGGCATTACATAGTACTCGCAGGCAGCAGTACCCAGGGAGTATACGTTTGTGTTGTTGCCCTGCGGGCCGCCCAGTACATAGTGAGCAGCGGCGCTGGCCTTACGAAGTGTAACCTCCAGAGACGGAAGTCCGGAATTCTCGATGGAGTAGATCAGGGACTGACCTAAGCCAAGTAACTCAGCCTTCTCAGCATCGTCGCCTACGTCGATACCTGTGGTATCCTGTAACCAGATAAGCGGGATTCTGTCACGGGCGCAGAGAGTTACGAACTCGTTCATCTTAATAAGACCCTGACGGTACAGCTTTCCGCCGATACCAACGGAATTCTGCTTGTACTCCGGATAGTTCATCAGGAGACCCTGAACGTTGGCGATTACACCAACCAGAAGGCCGTTGACCTTTGCAAGACCTGTTACCATCTCCGGACCATAGCCCTTCTTGTACTCATATAACTGAGAACCATCGAAGAGACGGCCGATAACGTCATAAATATCATACGGACGCTTTCCGTTCATCGGGATGATGCTGTAAAGGTCCTCTGCCGGAAGCAGCGGAGTCTTCGGCTCATCCACACGGAAGAATTCCAGATTGTAAGCCGGAAGGTAGCTGATGTACTTCTTGATTCCGTCGATTACGCCGTAATCATTCTCATATACCTCACGGAAGAAACCAGTCTCATCATAGTGAATCGGAACAGAGCCCGGAGCCGGAACCTTGTTCTTGCTGTTCTCGATCTGAGCAGCAACGATCTGGTCAGCAGCCTCTTTGTCAATGTAGCCCTTCGGGTTCATACCGGAAAGGATACCAGCGCCGCCGACTGCCATGTTAGCCTGGCTGTGAGCGATCAGGATGGTGGGGGAAATGCTGTGATATCCGCCGCCTGCCGGGTTGGTTCCGTAGATGCCTACGATTACCGGAATACCAAGCTGGTTTAACTCAGAGTTACGGAAGAACGGAGTACCGCCGCCGCGTCTGTTGGGATATACCTGATCCTGGTACGGGAAGTCAACACCTGCACAGTTCAGTAAGTAAACAAGCGGAATGTTCATCATCTTAGCGGCATCAGAGCAGCGGATCAGGTTCTCAGCCTGGCCCGGTTCCCATGTACCAGCCATCTTCTTGTTATCGGAAGCAATGATGTAAACCCATTTGCCGTTTACGCATCCAAGACCGTTGATGATGTTGGTGGAACCCATCTTGTTGTCGTTGGGATTGAACAGGCTGTTTAAGGGGCAGAAGGTGCCTGCATCTACCAGGGCGTTGATACGCTGCATGGCAGATAACTGGCCGCGCTCATTTAACTTCTCTTCGGAAGTGATACCTGCAGCAAGGATTTCCTCAACCTTGTCGTGGATTTCCTGCTCGATTTTCTTGATCTCGCTCTCGTTCTCAGGATTCGGATTTACCAATGCCTTACCAACGGTCGGCATTTCCTGGAAATATTTAGGCATGGAAAAATAACCCATGTGTCTTCCTCCTCATATATATTCACTTGTTTCGTTTCATTGAAATCAAAGGCTTATCCGGATTATTTCTCCTTCGGCACTTTGATGAAAGCCTGGCCAGGATCGATCTCTTCACGGATCAGACGGATGATCTCCGGATCCGGACCTTCCATGAGCTCAGCTCTTGTAACATCGATCTCGAAGCCTGTGTTCTCCTGTACCATTTCCGGGCTGGAGAATGGATAGTAGTAAGCCAGGTACATTCTCTTGGTCTCGTCGTCGAACTTCATGATACCAAGATCGGTAACAACCATCTGCGGTCCGCGGTTTCCAGGAAGACCTGCTCTCTCACGTCCGCCAGGGCCGTCCATCCAGCCGCAGCTTGTAATGTAATCAACATGCTCCATGAATCTTCTCTTCTGATGCTGCATCATGATTACAGTGTTACAGAAGGTAGCGATACCGTTAGCACCGCCGGAACCTGTGAAACGGGTTGTGGGCTTAATATAGTCGCCCTTTCCGAAGATACAGGTGGAGTTTACGTTTCCGTAGGGGTCAATCTGTGCGCCGCCGATGAAGGCAATCAGACGATCCTCATCATGAAGCCACTCATTGGCCTCGAAACCAACGAAACGAACGTTGGGCCACTGAACTGCACAGTGAGCCATGAAACGGTTGTCACCAACGGAACGCGGTACTTCAACCGGGGAGCAGTCCATAAGTCCGCTCTCTACGATCGGATGGCAGCTCGGGCAAACCGCACGCTTTGCAAGAGAAGCGCCGATTAACGGAAGGCCGGTACCAACAATAACGATCTGATTTTCTTTAATACTTTTTGCAATGGCATATGCCTGCATTTCCTGCTTTGTATACTTTGTGTAATCAGCCATTTTTCTTTTCCTCCCCCCAATTAGTGTCTGGTAGAATAGCCGAGATGCGGCTCATTCTTAAGGTCCATGAGACGAGCGCCGCCCAGAACGTTAAGAAGTGCATCCTGATCTGCGCAGCCGTACACATACTTCTGCAGGTAATCTTTGAAGGTCTCCGGAATCTTTGTGCCGTCAGCCGCATCCTTTGCAGCCTGAGCAGCAACAGCGGCAGCCTGTGCCAACTTCTCATCCTCCGGCTTAGCGGCAGCGGCCTTTGCAGCCTTGTCAGCAGCCTTCTGAAGCTGTGCCTTTGCATCCTCAGCATCCAGGTACTTGGAAGCCTTGTCATACTCTTTCAGAGCCTTATCATCATCATCATAGTAGTTGTAGCACTGGGACGGCCATGCGCCGTACGGTGCACGAACAACAGCGTTTACGCACTCGCCGAAGATTCTGGTCTTTGTGGGATCACGGCGGATATACTCATCACTTACGATCTCCTCGCAGGTAACGATGGTGCGCTTTGCAGCGATTGCAATATCAATATCGTGGAACTCGTCGCCCTCGATAATGCAGGTTCCATCCGGAGATGCCTGCTGAACATGGATAATTGCACAGTCAAGCTTCGGAACCGGAACAGCAAGAAGCTTCTCGCCCGGCTCAAGCGGGTTCTCAACCTCTACGCACTTTAAGTTGTCAACGCCTTCCATGGTTCTTCTCTTCTCTTCGCTGATTCCCCAGTATTTAACAAGGCCGGAACCCTGCATCATTCTTACCGGAAGATACGGAAGACCTAAGGATGCAGCATGGAGCTGTAACATTAATACGTCCTGGGAATAATCCTCGTAGGTCAGCTCGCCCTTCTCAATTGCTGCACGGAAACGACGGGAAACGTTTGTATAACCGGAGTTTGCGGTATAGCAGTTAATGTAGGCTCTGATACGGCCCTCGCCGATCAGCATATCCCAGTCACCGCCTGCAGGTCCGGACCAGCCTACAAAACCGGTCTTGCCCTGACGAAGAATCTCGTAAACCGCAGCATAGGGCTTACGGTTGGTGGTAAAGCCGCCGAAGCACAGTACATCGTTATCATGAACATACTTCTCTACGGCATCGTGTAATGACATAACTTTATTAGCCACAATAAAGCCTCCTTATATGTATTTATTTTGGCCTGCCCGGTCTGGACACCGGGCAGGTACAGGTTCCTAAACTTACTTAAACATTAACATGAAATAACCTGCTGCCACTGCGGAGCCGATAACACCGGCCACGTTGGGGCCCATGGCGTGCATCAGAAGGAAGTTGGTAGGATTCTCTTTTGCACCAACGGTCTGAGCCACACGAGCTGCCATCGGAACTGCGGATACACCTGCGGAACCGATTAACGGATTGATCTTTCCGCCTGTGATCAGGCATAAAAGCTTACCTACCAGGATACCGCCCACGGTAGCAAATGCGAATGCCAGAAGTCCCATGCAGATGATGGCAATTGTCTGAACACGGAGGAAGATTTCTCCGTTTGCAGTTGCGCCTACGGTGGTACCTAACATGATGGTAACGATGTTGCACAGTGCGTTCTGGGCAGTATCGGAAAGTCTTCCGGTAACGCCGGATTCACGGAGCAGGTTACCAAGCATTAACATACCGAGAAGCGGAGCTACGGACGGAAGCAGTAAGGAACAGAACAGTACTACGAATACCGGGAATACGATCTTTTCCACTTTGCTTACCTTACGAAGCTGCTTCATAACGATCTGACGCTCTTTCTTTGTGGTAAGAGCCTTCATGATCGGCGGCTGAATCAAAGGAATCAGAGCCATGTAGGAATAAGCGGCCACTGCAATGGGTGCTACCAGTTCAGGAGCCAGGTTATTGGCAATGTAAATAGCGGTCGGGCCATCTGCACCGCCGATGATACCGATGGCTGCTGCCTGTCCCGGTGTAAAGAGGCCTGTTGCAAGTGCAAGCAGGAAGGCCACATAGATACCGAACTGGGCTGCTGCGCCAAGCAGTAAGCTGATCGGGTTGGCAATCAGCGGACCGAAGTCTGTCATGGCGCCTACTGCCATGAAAATCAGACAGGGGAATAAGCTGGATTTTACACCGCTGTAAATAATTCTTAAAACACCGGACTGATACCAGACATCAGCCTCATCCATAAGTCCGGCCAAAGGCAGGTTCGCAAGGAACATACCGAAGGCAATGGGAAGCAGAAGGAGCGGCTCGAACTGCTTTTTAATTGCCAGATATAATAAAACGAAGGAAATCAAGAGCATTACGGCCTGCTGCCAGGTAATTGCGGCAAAACCTGACTGGGCCAGTAACTCCCCGAATACTGAAAGTATATTCACGTGGCACCTCCTATTAGTTTAAGGTTACCAGCAGAGTACCTGTTTCAACGGCGTCACCGACGTTTACGTTTACGGAAGCAACAGTTCCTGCTGCCGGAGCAACGATCTCTGTCTCCATCTTCATGGCTTCCATAACGATGACACACTGACCATAACCAACGGCATCCCCTGTTTTTACCTTGATGTCAAGAATCTTGCCGGGCATCGGAGCTTCTACGGTTGTGCTGCCGCCTGCTGCGGGTGCCGGAGCAGGTGCAGGTGCCGGAGCCGGAGCGGGTGCCGGAGCTGCCTTCGGAGCCTGAGCTGCTGCGGGTGCCGGAGCCGAAGCAATAATCGGAGCCGGGGCGCTTACGGTAACACCTCTGTCAAGGGGCTTGTAGCCGTCTACTCTTTCGATTTCGATTTCATATTTCTTTCCGTTTAATGTTGCAACGTATTTCATAGCTTTAATACATCCTTTCCTTTTTGCTTTTTCATCTTTTTTTGGGATTTGCCTTACAATTCTTTGATGCTTGTCACGCGAATCTCTTCCCCTGACAATCTTGCTTCCTCACTGACCGCCGCGAGAAGCACTGCATAGGACTCCTCATCAATAGCCGGAACCGGAGCCGCCGCCGCAACAGCCGGTTGTTTCGGCGCGTCCGTCTTGATGATGGCTCCGAGAATCTTTGAAATAATGATAATTGCAATTGCAAGTGATGCAAGGGCTGCAAATACCACCAAAAGACCCAGAGCGGAAATCAAAACGGCGCTCGCCATGGTCACCTCACCAGTCCACATATACTCACCGCACCTCCTTCATTTTCGTTTCACTTATGAAACTTTAGTAACTTTTAGATTCCATATTGTGGAATGCATTCCATGTTTTAATCAGCACATAAGGGTACTATCATTTCAGCACCCCATATCTCGTTGTCGGCTATGCATTTTTCACAATATCTTAGTTGAAGTATATCAGCTTTCTGCAAAAAAGTCAACAAAACGTGCAAAAAAAGGAAGCAGTTTTTACCCCCCAGTTCTTCATTGACACCTCCCGCTTCTTATAATAAAATAGAAGGTAACTTTTGTACCAGAAGGAGAAAAGGGATTATGAAACAAATCGAAAAAGTTACCTTGATCGGTCTTGGAGCCATGGGCGTTTTCTTCGCTCCGAGGATTTCCGAAAAGCTGGGGGCCGGTTTTAAAATCATGGCAGACGGGGAAAGAAAAACCCGTCTGGAGCAGAAAGGTGTCACCGTAAACGGTATCAACTACCGCTTCCCCATCATCACTCCTGATGCGGTCTGCGAGCCTGCGGACCTGGTGATCATTGCCGTCAAGGGATATGACCTTCCCGAAGCTATCCGCAATATCAAGAACCAGGTGGGCCCCGACACCATCATCCTTTCCGTTTTAAACGGCGTGGAAAGCGAAGAACAGGTTGGAGCCGTCTACGGCATGGAACATATGCTTTATTCCTATATGCGAATCAGCGTTGTGATGAGGGACGGAAAAACAGAATTTGACCCCCATAAGGGACTGATTCGCTTCGGCGAAAAGACAAATGATCCGGACCATCTTTCCTGGAAGGTCCTGGCAGTCCGGGAGCTGTTTGACCGCTGCGGCATTGATTATAAAATCGACCCCGACATGTTAAAGGGGATATGGTTTAAATTTATGTGCAATGTGGGCGAAAATATGACATGTGCTATGTTCGGAGTTCCCTTCGGCGCCTTCCAGAAAAGTGAGGACGCCAACTATTTCCGCCGCGCTGCCATGTGGGAGGTCATAAAGGTTGCCAACAAGCTTGGAATCGAAATCGGCCAGGACGAAATCGACCGTCAGGAACACACCCTGAGCCGCATTCCTTACGAGAACCGCCCCTCCACGCTCCAGGATTTGGACATCGGAAAGCATACGGAGGTGGACATGTTCGCCGGAACCGTTGTACGGCTGGGAGAAACCCTTGGCGTGGATACTCCCGTCTGCAGAATGTTCTACCATGGAATCCATCTGATCGAGGACCGCATGTTCGGAAAAATATAAAGAATCCGTTATGGGCAGTAAGTCTTGGGTTTTAAGATTTACTGCTCATCCCATGTAATCAGGTTATTCCACATGACCATCTGTGCCTGGCTTTCGGACAGCACGTAAGCCCGCCCGGGGTCTTCCTCTGAAGGGAGCATATAGGTTCCGTTATTCTCATAGAAAGTCCATTGCCCGGAAAGAACCGTCACTCCGTGTTCTGCCTGCATGCTCCAGCGAAGCCTTTCCCCTCCTGCATTTTCTGCGGTGTATGTAAAATCCCCTTCCAGCAGACTCTCCTGGTACACCCCCTCTTTTTCTGCCATGACAAATCCCGTTTCCGGTGCATTTTCATAGTACCGGTATCCCGTTTTTCCATGGCCGTTCATCTTTCCGTTCTTCCATTCCCCGTCTGCATAGGTGAATCTGGGTTCCGTCAGTACCATGGCCTGCACAGCCGCACAGTCCCCCTCCGGCTTTCCGCCGGAAAACTCTCCAAAGAAGATGGTATTGAACCTGGTGACTGCCAGCCCCTTTCCTTCTGTCTCCTTCGTCAGTTCCTCCATGCGTCCGGTCACTTCCCCATCCTCTTCTTCCATCCGGTAAAGGTACTTCTTTCCCGCAAGAGTCTCCTGAACCAGGGTTTTTAAAACTTCCTCTTCACTGTTTATAATTTCGGCGGCCCGGTCCATCTCCTTTTTCTCCATGGCCTGGTACAGGGCCTTAAGAAGCGTTTCCTCCTTTTCATCCACAGGCAGGGGGATTTGGGTCTCCTCTGTTTCTTTCATTCCTGCGGTTTCCACAGACTCCGGAGTCTGGTTTTTATGGCTTCCCGGGTTTTTTCCTCCCCATACGGCCGCCAGAACCACCGCTATGAGCACTGCCCCCATTCCAAGTCTTTTCTTATGTGCTGCCAGCCTGCTTTTCAGTTCTTTCAATCTTATTTTATTCCTTTCCTACTGCGTCAGTATGCCAAAGGCCTCAAGGAGTAGGGCTGCCCCCTCCTTTATCTCTGTTTCCAGAAGGCTCGCATATCCGAGAATGACTGTTTTCGTCTGCCTTGCATGTCCCTTATGGATGAAAAAGTCGGAAAGTCCGTAAACTCTTACTCCGGCCCTGGCCGCAGCCGCCACAAGCTCCTCCTCTGTCATCTCCCCCCGGTAGGAAAGCAGCACGTGAAGTCCCGCAAATTCCCCCTCGATCTCGAACGTCTCTTCAAGCGGCTTCAGGGCCGCCAGCAGAGCGTCATGTTTTCCCTTGTAAATCTCCCGCATCCGGTTTAAATGGCGTTCAAAATATCCGCCGGCAATAAACTGGGCGAGAATCCTCTGGTCCACCCGGGACACGGTGGACGAATAAAATCTTGCCTGCTCCCTGTACTTTTCCAGAAGGCACGCCGGAAGCACCAGATAGCCCACGCGGATGGCCGGAGCAATGGCTTTGGAAAAGGTTCCCATATAAATCACGCAGCCATTCCGGTCCATGCCCTGGAGTGCCGGAATGGGCTTTCCCTTATAACGGAACTCACTGTCATAATCGTCCTCAATCAGATAGCGGCCCGGCACCTCCTTCGCCCACGCCAAAAGCTCCTGACGGCGCTTCACCGGCATGACAATTCCCATGGGGAACTGATGGGACGGCATCACGTAGGCCACGGAAACCGGGCGGCTTCTAAGCTCCGAAACCATGAGCCCGCTCTCATCCATCTCCACCGGAAACACCGGATGGCCCATTCCCGAAAGAACCCGGTAGGCCTGCTTATAGGTGGGATTTTCCATGGCAATTCCCACATGGTTTCCCAGAAGCTGGGACAGCAGCATCAGGAGATATTCATTTCCTGCCCCCACGATGATCTGGTCCACGGTGCAGTTTACACCTCTGGCGCCATGGAGGTATTCACGGATGGCCTCCCTTAAGGGAAGATCGCCCTGGGGATCCCCCTTCAGGAAAATTTCCACCTCTTCTTCTCTTAAAATAGCCCGGTTGATTTTTCTCCAGGTGGAAAAGGGAAAGCTCTTTAAATCAATGCCTCTGGGGGAAAAATCCACCTTCCACTGCTGTGACGGATCCGTATTTTTCTCCGGCTCACATTTCTTTCCCTCCACGGACACCGGAGGCAGGAGCCCGTCAAGCCTTGCGGCAAAATACCCCTTTCTCGGCACCGCCTCCAGGTACCCCTCCGACACAAGCTGCTCGTAGGCAAGCTGGGTGGTGCTGCGGCTCACCTTTAAGTTCTTTGCCAGCTCCCTGGAAGAGGGAAGCTGCTTATCCGGCTTTAAATTTCCGTTTCTGATTTCATCCTTAATGTACTGGTAAATCTGCTCATAAAGGGGCCTGGCATCCTGGCTGTTTAAGGGAATCATAAGTTCCATAGTCTCTGCCTCCTGCTGCAAAAAGGGATGTTCACAGGAAAAAACTTCCGCGAGCATCCCTCGTTTTCTCATATGTTTCTGAATCCCTTCCTATTTGGGAAGCTTAAATGAGCTCTTTAAGGAAACGATTCTGTTGTAAACGGGCTTTCCTTCCGCGCTGTCCTTGCAGTCCACGCAGTAGAAGCCGTTCCGTACAAACTGGAAGCTGTCATAAGCCTTTGCCTCCATCAAGGACGGCTCCACATAGGCTGTGACAACGGTTTCGGAGTTGGGATTTAAGTTCAGGGTTCCGTCTGCGTTTAACTTGCCCTTTTCTTCATCCACAATATTCTCATACAGACGGCATTCCACCTGTCCGGCTGTGGGAGCCGATACCCAGTGGATCGTGCCCTTCACCTTTCTTCCTGTGAAACCGGAACCGCTCTTGGTCTCTGGGTCATAGGTACAATGAATCACGGTCACGTTGCCATTTTCGTCCTTCTCATAGCCTGTGCAGGTCACAAAGTATGCGCTCATGAGGCGTACCTCATTGCCCGGGAACAGACGGAAATATTTCTTCGGCGGCTCTTCCATGAAGTCCTCTCTCTCAATGTAGAGCTCGCGGGAGAAGGGAACCAGTCTCTCGCCCATTTCCGGGTTCTCCAGGTTATTGGGAACGGAAAGCATTTCAGTCTGGCCCTCCGGATAGTTGTCGATAATCAACTTCACCGGATCCAGCACAGCCATCATTCTCGGTCTCTTTAACTTCAAATCCTCGCGGATGCAGTACTCAAGCATTGCGTAATCCACAGAGCTGTTGGCCTTGGAAACGCCCACCAGGTCCACGAACATTCTGAGGGATTCCGGCGTATAGCCTCTTCTTCTCAAAGCGGCGATGGTCACCAGACGGGGATCGTCCCATCCGTCCACAATTCCATCCTCCACCAGCTTTTTGATGTATCTCTTTCCGGTTACCACATTGGTCAGATACAGCTTTGCAAACTCAATCTGGCGGGGCGGGTTCTCAAATTCACACTCTCTTACCACCCAGTCATAAAGAGGTCTGTGGTCCTCAAATTCCAGGGTACAGATGGAGTGGGTAATGTGCTCGATGGCATCCTCGATGGGATGGGCGAAGTCGTACATGGGGTAAATGCACCACTTATCTCCGGTGTTGTGGTGGGTCATATGGGCCACACGGTAGATAACCGGGTCACGCATGTTGATGTTGGGAGAAGCCATGTCGATCTTGGCACGGAGCACCTTTTCGCCGTCCTTATAAACGCCGTTTTTCATCTCCTCAAAAAGCTTTAAGTTCTCTTCCACCGTTCTGTCACGGTAGGGACTGTTTTTACCGGGGGTATTGAAATCGCCGCGGTATTCTTTGATTTCCTCTGCACTCAGGTCACAGACGAAGGCCTTTCCCTTTTTAATTAAAAGCACGGCGCACTCGTACATCTTCTCAAAATAATCGGAGGCAAAAAACAGCCTGTCCTCAAAGTCGGCGCCCAGCCATTTCACATCGGAAATGATGGATTCCACATACTCTGTCTTTTCTTTTGTGGGATTGGTATCATCAAAACGGAGGTTGAATTTTCCGCCGTATTCCTTTGCGAGTCCGGAGTTTAAGATAATGGATTTTGCATGTCCGATATGAAGGTAGCCATTGGGCTCCGGTGGGAACCTGGTCTGGACATGGTTATATACTCCTTCCGCAAGGTCTTTGTCAATTTCCTGTTCAATAAAGTGTTTGGAAACTGTCTCCTTTGTTTCCTCTGCCGGTTTTATATTTTCCGCCATATCAATTCCTCCATTTCGGTTAGTAACATTATAGTTTATTATATTATCATATTTTTACCAATTGTTAAAGGGAAATTTTGCATAAACCCACGCATATTTTGTTCCCGGACCACAGAAAATAAACCAAACCCTTAAATTTTAGAAAGAAGGACAGATATGACTACAAGAACAGATAACAGAAAAGTCGCCCTGGTTGGAACCGGAATGGTGGGCATGAGCTTTGCATACAGTCTTTTAAACCAGGCAGTCTGCGATGAACTGGTGCTCATTGACCTGGACAAAAAGCGTGCCGAGGGAGAGGCCATGGATTTAAACCACGGGCTGGCGTTCTCTTCCGGAAACATGAAAATCTATGCCGGATCCTATGAGGACTGCCGGGACGCCGACATTGTAACCATCTGCGCCGGAGTGGCGCAAAAGCCCGGAGAGACCAGGCTCGCTCTTTTAAAGCGGAATGCATCGGTGTTCCAGTCCATCATCGAACCGGTGGTGGCCTCCGGCTTTCACGGAATTTTCCTCATCACCACAAACCCGGTGGACATCATGGCCCGGATCACCTGCCATCTCTCGGGCTTTCCAAAGGAGCGGGTCATCGGAAGCGGTACGGCCCTGGACACTGCCAGACTCCGGTATCTCCTCGGGCAGTATCTTCATGTGGATCCCAGAAATATCCACGCCTATGTGATGGGAGAACACGGAGATTCGGAATTTGTCCCCTGGAGCCAGGCCCTTTTGGCCACCAAGCCGGTGCTCCAGATCTGCGAGGAATCCGGCGGCATTCTGGACTTAAAAACCCTGGAGAATATCTCCTGCGATGTGAGAAATGCGGCTTACAAGATTATTGACGCAAAAAAAGCCACCTATTACGGCATCGGTATGGCCTTAACCCGCATCACCAGGGCTATTCTCGGCGGGGAGAACAGCGTTCTCACCGTCTCCGCATGCCTGGACGGCGATTACGGACAGGAGCAGGTGTTTGTGGGCGTTCCCTGCATTTTAAACCAGAACGGCGTCAACCGGATTCTCCATCTGAACCTGACACCGGAGGAGATGGGAAAGTTCGCAGATTCCTGCAGTACCCTGCGAAAATCCTTTGACGAATTGCAGTTATAAGATTATACTAAATGTATAGTTGGATTTTCTGCGGTCCATTCCGGCCGTCTGCCGGATGGCCGCAAATACATACCCATGGAGGACATTCTTATGAACAAAAATTCCTTTGATCTGATCACATTCGGCGAAATCATGTTAAGACTCTCTCCACCCCGCCATGCGCGCATTGTAGACGGCGATATTTTTGAAAAGCGTGCCGGAGGCGCCGAGCTCAATGTGGCATCCGGCGTAGCTCTTCTGGGCCTTCGTACCGGAATTTTGTCCAAGCTTCCGTTAAATGAGCTGGGCACCTTTATCAAAAACAGAATCCGTTTCGTGGGTGTTTCCGACGACTTTTTAATTTATGACGACGGTCCCGATGCAAGGCTGGGTCTTTATTATTATGAGATGGGTGCCGCTCCCAGAAAGCCCACCATTGTCTACGACCGCCGCTCCTCTTCCGTCACCAGAATTACCTTGGATGAAATCCCGGAGGGCATTTATGCCTCCGCCAGAATGTTCCACACCAGCGGTATCAGCCTGGCGCTCTGCTCCGGTATGAGAAACGTGGCCGTGGAGCTGATTCGCAAATTCAAGGAACATGGGGCCATGATCTCCTTTGACGTGAACTACCGTGCCAACTTATGGAGTGAAGACGAGGCCCGGGAAACCATTAAGGAAATCCTCCCCATGGTGGATGTTCTCTTTGTATCGGAGGAAACCAGCCGCCGGATGTTCCAAAAGTCCGGAGATCTGAAGGAACTCATGAAGAGCTATGCGGACGAATACGGGGTAAAGATTGTGGCCACCACCCAGCGGACCGTAATAAGTCCCAGAAAACATAACTTTACTTCTATGGTATATGACGCCCGCACAAACCAGTATTTCACAGAAACACCCTACACGGACATTGATGTCATTGACCGTATCGGCTCCGGTGATGCCTATGTGGCAGGCGTGCTGTTCGGCCTTTTAAAATATAACGATCCGGAAAAAGCCATGCAGTTCGGAAACGCCACCTCCAGCGTGAAAAACACCGTTCCCGGAGACCTGCCTTCCTCTGACTTCAAGGAGATCGACAGAATCATCCGCGAACACCACTCCACGGGTCCGGTCAGCGAAATGAACCGCTAATCTTTGGCTGTCTGTCAGAATGAAAAAAACCTGTCCAACGGAACCAAATGGAACCGAAGGACAGGTTTTTTA
This sequence comes from Clostridium sp., assembly GCA_021770825.1. Lineage (GTDB taxonomy): Bacteria > Bacillota > Clostridia > Lachnospirales > Lachnospiraceae > CANRXD01. The sequence continues at coordinate 134,144 of JAETQD010000008.1, forward strand.
TTACTTAAATGCTGATAATTCCAAAATACTTCATAAGCTCACCCGCCAGGATGGCCGCCAACATCACAGGAGCTACCCAGCGAATCATCACACGGTAGATTTTCTTTCTCTTAAACTCTCCGGAGGATTCCACTTCCTCTTCCACGTACTTACATCCCAGTACATGCCCCACAAAAATACAGGTTCCGATGGCCGCAATGGGCATCAGCACAGAGTTGGATACGAAATCGAAGAAATCCAAAAACTGCATCTTAAGGATTGTGATATGGGCCCAGGGTCCGTATCCTAAGCAGGACGGAATTCCCAGGAGAATAATCACGGCTGTTGATACAATTGTGGCTGCTCTTCTGCTGATTTTTGCACGGTCTGACACAATGGAAACCACCGTCTCCAAAAGGGAAATGGAGGACGTCAGAGCGGCAAACAGCACCAGAAGGAAGAATATTCCGCCGATAAGTTCTCCCATGTTCATGGATTCAAACACCTTCGGAAGAACACCGAACATCAGGCCGGGACCTGCCTTTCCTCTGATCAAGGAGGCATCTCCGCCATTAAAGGCCACCACAGCCGGAATGATCATAAGGCCTGCCAGAAATGCAATTCCTGTATCAAAAATCTCGATCTGGGCCACGGATTTCTCCAGGTTGTCCTCTTTTTTCATATAAGAGCCGTAGGTGATCATAATTCCCATGGCCAGGGACATGGAATAGAAAAGCTGTCCCATGGCTGCCAAAACCGTTGTGACGGAAACATCCGAAAAGTCCGGCAGAAGATAATATTTAAGTCCGTCCATGGCGCCGGGAAGGGTCAGGCTGTAAATGGCCACACCCAGGGATAATAAAACCAGAACCGGCATCATGACCCGGCTGGCCTTTTCCACACCCTTGTCAACGCCAAGAAGAACTACTGTGGCTGTCATAAGAACAAATACCAGGAACCAGAACATGGGCCTGTCCATGATACCCGCTCCTGCACTTCCGATGAAATTCCCGAAAAATGCGTCGTCCGATGCTGCAAGTCCGTTTCCTGTGGCAAATTCAGCCAGATATTTCATTACCCAGCCGCCGATGACGCAGTAGTACGGCGTAATAATCACGGGAATCAGGGCAGACAGCCATCCCAGGGCTGCGAACCGGCGATCCAGAGTCTTAAAAGCCTCGATACAGGATAATCTGGTTCTCCTTCCCAGGGCAATCTCCGTAATCATCAGGGCAAACCCAAAGGTCACTGCCAGAAGAATGTATATGATTAAAAACGCTCCTCCGCCATATTTTGCTGCCAGATACGGAAATCTCCACATGTTTCCCAGACCAACCGCGGAGCCGGCTGCCGCCAGAACAAATCCAATCCGGCTGGTAAAACTGCTTCTCTCTTTCATACTTAAACTCCCCTCTAATCGGTTTTTGGTGTGAGTATTTCATCCATTATACCCGATCAGAGGGGAGTTTGCAATTACTTTATTTTAGACATTACTGGAACTTACTTACAAATCCAGATCGATGAATTCAAAATCCTCGTCCTCATCTTCCCCGGACTGTTCTTCCCTGGCCGCCTGTCCTGCCTCTTTCGCAAGGGTGGAGGCAATGTCCCGCTCCAGATCTTCGTCCTCCAAAGCCCTTTCCTTCTTCTGCGGAGTGCGGCGCTCTGTTTTACGGCCTTTTTTTATGTTTTCCTCACCATAGGAGGTGCGTTCTTTTTTCGGAGCTTCCGGCTCTCTGTACCGTTCCTTCTCCGGTTTATAAGTATTTTTCGGCTTCCTTGTCAGAAGGAGAACCAACAGGATAATCACCAGCAGGATGCATACGCCAAAGAGGCCTGCAATGATATAGCCGCGAATCTTGTAATCATCCAGAAGTCCGTTGTAGTCCTCTGCTACGCTCACATACTTGGCCCGAAGCTCCTCAGCATCCGGATCCGGGAAGTATCTCTGGAGCGTCATTTCCTTCTGGTCATAGCGGTAGAAGTTTCTCTCTCCGTCAGCATTCTGTCCGTATACCATACAGTATTCCGGAGTCTCGCTGCCCTTCCAGATCCAGCCGTCAACCGTATGACTGCCAATGTCGATGGTGCAGGCTGCAAATCCTTCCGGAAGCTCAGTTCCCTCGGGAAGCTCCTCCGGCGGCAGTACGATGATGGTCTTCTCAGCCATACGTACCGTTACATAGGGCGCAAGAATTCCATTTTCTGCATCATAAATGAAGAAATCACCGTTTCCGTCATCGTTGGTCATGTATAACAGGATGGTTCCCTGCTCATTGACGGCTGCCTGAACCGGGGTTCCATTGTACTCGTATTCCGTAACTGTGAAGCCATCCGGGAGGTCCTCCTCATTGAAGGTCTCTGCCACCTGCCAGTTTCCGTCCTCCACATTCACTGCCTCACCGGGAGCTGCTGCTTCCGTGGAATCCGGTTCTGTATTGTTTTCCGCAGGCGCCTCTTCTGACTTGGTGACCGTGATGGTGTAGGTTTTCGTGGTGGTGCCGTCTTCCGCCGTCACCTTGCAGACCACAGTATTTTCTCCCATCTCCAGGCCCTCGTTGCCTTCTACCACAACCTTTGCCTTATCGTCCTTGGCAGGGGCGCTGACGGTGATCTTTTCCGTGTCAGCCGGCACCGTCGCCGTATACTCTGTCACATCAGCCGAGAAAGCCGGGCTCAATTCACCGGGAGAAATGGTCAGGGAAGACAGGGACGCCTCCTTGGAATAGGTTTCCGGTGCATTTGCCTTCACAGCAGAGTTTCCCACATGTTCGATGGTGACGGCCTGGGAATTTGCGTCATAAACCTCCTGGGATTTTACGGTGATGGAGGAGGTTCCTGCCTTTAAGGCCTTGAATTTCAGCGTGAAGCTGAAGGTGGTCTGTTCTGCAGATTCCATGGCGCCCACAACCCGGATGGAGCCTGCGCCGCCGTTGGCATTGGTACCGCTTACAAACTCCAGGGCCGAGGCGTCATACTCCAGCATCACATCGGAAGCGCCCAGGGGCTCTCCGCTGGAGGATGTGATCTTCATGGTCACGGAAACCTGGTTTCCCACGGTCACCGACGGATCCGAGAAGGTGATTTTTCCGGTGGCTGCATAAGACACAAGCAGTTGTCCCGGCACTGCGGCAAGCAGCATGGCCATAGTCAGGAAGGCCGCTGCCAGCTTCTTTATTTTTCTGTTCATACCTGTTTTATCTCCTTACTGTCGTCCCATAATTTTCTTTTGCAGCGCATCCGCATCTGCCTGGGTGATGGTTCCGTCCCCATTCAGATCGGCTGCCGCTTTCTGGGCTTCATTTAATACATTTTCTCCAAGAATCTGCTTTCTTATAAGTATCAGATCCAGAATTGTCACAGAACCATCCCCATTGCAGTCCCCCTTCTGAAGGGCGGCCTGGGTTTCTGCGGCCTGAGTCTGGGCCGCGCTGGTCTCCGGCGCCTGTGTCTGGGCCGCGCTGGTCTCCGGCGCCTGTGTCTGGGCCGCACTGGTTTCCGGCGGAGCGGTCTCTCCGCCCGGACCTATGCCGGCCTGAACTCCGGCAGTGGTTTCCGCGGCATTGGTCTCAGGGCTTGCCGCCTGGGTGGTCTCCCCAGGCATAATACCGCCGGGTCCAATCTCCGTTCCCGGTCCTCCGGTGGCTCCCGCATTGCTTCCCTGGTTTACATTGACCACCGGAGCATCGGACTGGCGCACCACATTGAGACGATAGGTGCGGACGCTTCCGTTTTCAGCCTTTACTTCCACCTGTATCGTATTGTTTCCGCTCTGGAGCGTCACAGTTCCCGTTCCGGTCACCGAAGCCTTGGAATCAATGGCAGCGGCGTTCACTGAAATCTGGTCCACGGACGGATTCACAATAATGTCATAGCTTTCCGTATCCCTGCTGAAGGTGGGCGTTAAGGCGTATCCTGTCACCTCTAAGGAGGACAGCTTGTTGTTGGGGCTTCCTGTGACAGTTGGCCTTGCACAGGCAGTCTCCGGCATATTGTTGTATACGGGAATCTTGAATACAAGAGATCCCTGCTTCATCTCGTCGGTATAGGCCCTGGCAAGCTTTGCTGCCTCTCCGGCTGCTCCCTCCACATTGGTCATATACTGATGCTTATATAAATTATTGCCCTGTACGTTAAATTTTTTCAGATAAAACGTATCCTGGCCCTGTTTTACGAAATTTTCTCCATAGTAGGCGGCTCCGCCCGCGATGGATTTTTCAATGGAGTTCCATGGCCGTCCGTAATTTCCTGTCTGGGATGCGTACCAGAGTCCTCTGGTGACTGCCGACATGGAACCGGCTGCATAGGCGCCCACGTTGAAAAAGTTATAGTAGCCTTCATAGCCGGAGGTGGTTCCGGAAATACTTCCCGAAGTCCCCTTCCCCTGCTCCTGCAAAATCATGGCGCCGAGCACATAGGGATTTACGCCGGACTGGACCGCCGCGTTCATAATGATATCCACATAGCTCTGTCCCGTGGGAACCGGAGATGTGGAGGATTCTCCTATGTGGTCTCCCGTGACGGAAGAGGCATCCATACCCGGACCATATTCCACATTGGGAACTGCAAGGATCTGGGTCTCTCTGGCGCTCACAGACACGGAGGGTCCCTCCAGGCTCACATCCTGGCTTCCTCCGTTTGGCACTGCTTTGCCGGCTCCGGCATCACTGTTTCCAGAGGAGCTGCCGCCTGCGTTCGTTCCACCCACAGGCTGTATGGACGGAGATTGTGTCGGATCTTCCGGTGTATTCTCAAAACCCGGACCGTAGTTCTGGCCCGGCCCCAATGGCTGTCCGGTGCCTGTGTTTCCTGTCTGCCCGTTTTCTCCCGAACCTTGTCCTGAGGTGCCGCTGTTTTCAGAGCCGTCCCCGGGAGTCCCGCTGGAAACTGAATGTTCCAGGAAGGTTCCGCTCACAAGGCTTTTCAGGCCTTCCGCAGTCTGCTTGGAGCTGTCGTATGTATGAAGGAGGAACTGGAACACATAGGTATCATTCAAAAAGTTTCTAGGGTCCATATAATAGCTGACAATCTCTTTGGAGGCAGCCACCCAGCTTGCCCCGTCAAAGCCTGTCCAGGTTCCCGTTCCCCAGTCATAGGCACCGTATTCCGTGGACTTCCAGGAGGAAATACTGTTCGTTCCCACCAGGTTCGCACCCACCGATGACTCATTGGAAATCACTTCATTCCAGTCAAGTCCCGTATTCTGCACCTGAAACACCCAGGACGGATGCTCCGCATGAAGCGTCCGCAGGGAATCCTTGTAACTTTCCGGGAACCCCTGCTGGTTTAAATAAGCTTCAAAATTCGCATCCATTGTATAGGAAACGGGGAATTTAATATAGGAAGCGGAGACATATCCCTCCAGCGTTTCCGTTCCGGAGGTGAACCGGATTTTATACCATTGTTTCCCGTCGGATCCTGTGGTTTCCTCCGCCACAGTCACTGCCGTTCCATAGAGCAGCCGCTTCACAACGGAATTGCCTGTCCCCGGTCCGCTTCTCACATTGAGGCTGGTGGCATTTACCGTTGCTGCCCTGCCGGTCTCTGCGTATATTACCCGGGGATTTTCATTCAAAAGTCCTGTCCCTCCAAGGGTCTCGCAAAATAAAAATGCGCCCAGAAGGGCGGCCAGGACCTGTTTCCCTTTTTTTCTCATAGTTTTCTCTCCTGCTGCCATTTTCCTCGTTTTCCAGAAAATGACACTAAAGCCATTATACTGACAAAGAGACTTTCCTGTCAACCTCGGAGAAAAAAGTTCACAGTTTTGCCAACAATTACCTCATTTTCGTAAGATTTTCTTAAATATTTCCCAAAAAAGACCGGCGCTTTTTAGCTGGTGCCGATTAAGGAAACTAAAAAATAATACGGCAGACGGCTAAACGGGCAAGGGTTTAAGGCAACATGCACGAAAAGGGACACTGTTTTTACGGTGTCCCTTTTTCGC
>JAETQD010000025.1 GCA_021770825.1 Clostridium sp.
TTTGAACAGCGATTTCTTGAACATAGGGTGCCTCTCTTCCTGATTCAAGTATCGCATTATTACTGGCGCTATTTGTGCGTGATAAGCCATTAACTGAGCTTGGTAGTCTATCAAGAAACTTTTTCTCCATTTCCTCCCATGTGCTGCGGTTGAAATACTTTTCACGGACATAATCCCGCTCAGGATATGCCAGAGAGAAAACTAATTTTTCAGTGTCCTCCAGTCGGGCGTTGACGACCGAAAGCCTTTCGACAGCTTTCTGCTCTTCGGTGATGAGACTGATCAGGATCTTGTCTGTTCCTTTCGGGTTCTGGCTGTGCCCGGATTCTGAATCGTACTGGATGGCGGAAGGGTGGTACAAATCCCGCTTTTCCTGCTGGATACTTTCAAGTTTCTGTTCCAGGAAAAGTTTTTCCCCTTTCAGCGCCGGATATGCAGTGAAGTCACAAATGGCAATGATCGGATTCATCGGTACCTCCCTTTTCACAAAAACTTTCAATCGTAAAACTTTCAGAAAAATATAGCGGGCCATGTCGCCCGCTATCGGTTAGACCGTTTGAATCATCGACGAATTAACAAGACGCTCAAACGGTAAGGGGTAGCTTTTACCCAAGTAAATTATGTCATAAAAACAATCCCTTGTGACTTTTGAAATCCTGAAAAAAAAGTACTAAAAGCCCGGGTTTTATTCTTCAAGCTGTTTCACGAATGCGTAAAGTTTTTGATCAAAAACTTCGTTCATTCCATGATTTCATTTCCTTCATGAGGGCCTCTCCGGAATCTGCAGAAAAGTTTCTGCATAACTGTCTCAGGAGCAGCATGGTGTCATTGCTTATGTGTCGAAAATCCGTCAGTACAGGGCAGCTGATGAAAACTTCTGTTTTGTCATCGCCTCTTGCCTGCCCTGGGCCACTGGCCAGAATCGGGATTGCCACAACTGCAATCCCCTTTACCCGCAGCCGCTTTTCCATCCGCGCTGCCTCTTCCATCAGCGTCTTCTGAAACTCATTGAAATCCTTGTATCTTGTGATTGTCCTGCGGAGTTCATTCTCCAAAAGTTTCATCGTCTTTTCCTCCCTTTCTCTGGCTTGATGCCGTTCCAGTCCACTGCAGTACCGCAAACTTTGCAGGATTTCTCTGAGAGGCCAACAGAGGCCCCACAGACGCCGCAATGATAAATTCTGATATATTCCTTTCCGATGAGCTTATCGACCAGAGCGTGGCTTATTTTCGGCCGTACGGCGTTTTCATGTTTTGTCATAAATCATTGCTCCATCTTCGAAACGACGATTGTAATGTGAGGTTGAATTGTCCAAAACTTTGACGCAAATTCTTCCGCCACCTGCGCATCGTCCCACCAGAACCCGCAGGCTGTCATGCAGTCCTTGAGCGTCTTCATCAGATTGTCCGTGTCTGGCTTGGTGATCTTCGGCTCTCTATCTTTTAACACGTTCCGTGTCTCGTAACCAAAATTCACAGCAAGCTGTATTGGGCCATTCCAGGGCGCTGACGGTGCGTTAGGCTTCAGGGCTTCCATCAGTCGGCTTTCCACTTCCCGCAGCCCTGCGTCCTTGTACGTCCGTCCCTGGCCGATATGTGTACCGCTCTGATGAGTCTTCCGATAAGGCTCCCCTGGGATCACGATATAGATTTCATTCATCTTTTTTCTCCTGTCATTTTGCGTATAGACGGTGACGGTCAAGCTTGAGCCCGCGTCAGGTTTCCGGCTCCCATGGGCCGAAACTGACTAGGGTGCGAGACCGAGCCGTCAGGCGAGATGGTCAGTTTACTGACTATATATAAGGGAAATTGACCACCAAAATTGACCGGTCAATTTCCCGGAAATTGACCACTTGACCGGTCAACTGACCACTTTCGGAAATTGACCATCTAGCCAGTGGTCAGAAAAGTGGTCAATATGCGGGATTTTGACCAATTGACCACCTAGCCAGTGGTCAGGTGGTCAATTTTCGCTGACCACCGACTGACCACTGACCGTTTGGTCCAGATTTTCCAGCTCATGGCTATACAGAATCGTGCCGTTTTCCAGCCGTACCAGGTCGTCCTGTCGCTCCACCCAGAGCTTGACGGTATTGCGTGCACAACCGAATTTTGTCTTCATGTCGTTGACCTTGACTGTTTTCCCTTCGTCACGCTGCTGGTCATACCATTCTCTTTTCTGGTCTGAACGCTTTTGTGTTTTCTCAGCTTTCTTCTTGTTCATGGCTGCTATGTCGTTGTCTCCCTCCAGAAAAGTCTTTGCCAGCACTCCCGTCGGATCCTTGACGTGCCTCGGGAACTGGAAGAACACGTCTGTGTCCTCAGGGCTGGCGAACTCCCGCAAAGTCATGCTGATACGATAAGCCGGACAGTCCCCCAGTTTCTGAGCCTCTGAGAGCTTTTCTTCAAACTCCTGCTTCCGGTCCGGGAACAGTTCAAAGTGTTGTCTGACAAGCTCCTGCTTGGCCATACGGTCTGTCAGATCCTGCGGATGTATCTTCTGCAGATTGTCCCACTGGCCAGTCTCACGGAGTTTTTCATCATAGATTTTCTCTGCCAGTCTGGCTTTAATCTCTTCCCGGTCTGCATCTGTGATATCCAGCCTGGTCATGTCGATGATGGCGTCCGGATCCCGAGCAAAGACACCGGAACCGCTGGCCCTGTCGATGGCGCTCTTGCCAGCCTGTGAGCCTTTGCTGTGATGGTGACAATAAGCGACGGCGCACTCCCCGGACAGTGAGATCCTGTCGAACAGGTTGCAGAACTTCCCCATATCAGAGGCGTTGTTTTCGTCACCAGTTATCACCTTGTAAATGGGGTCGACAATGACAAGGGAATATCCGCGATTCCGTAACCTTGCCTCCAGTTTTGGAGCAAAGCTGTCCAGCGACTCCGCTTTCCCCCGCAGGTTCAGGATCCGGAAATTGTTCGGGTGCTCCACTTTCCAGCCGTGGGCGTCATACACATCCTTGATGCGCTGCATGAAGCTGCGGCTGTCGATTTCGAGGTTGATGTACAGGACCTTTCCCTGCTCCACCTGGTACCCCATCCAGTCCTTCCCTTCGGCCATGGCGACAGCCAGAGAAGTAAGCGCATAACTTTTACCAGCCTTGGATGGGCCGGAAATGAGCATCTTGTGCCCCTTTCTGAGCACTCCATGGATGAGCTCCGGAGCCAGTGGTGGAAGGTTGTCGCAGACATCCGCAAAACTTTCTATCTCCAGCTCCTTGGCGTCTTCCTTTGCCTGTGCCAGCTTTCGGAACTCGTCAAACTTCATTGGCTTTGCTGTCTCCAGCAGAGTCTGTTTCTGAGTCCCCCGGTCAACGCCGGGCAGCCGGCTCATCCGACTGGGGTTCTTGTTCTGCGTGTCTACAGGCAGTCCGTTGGCTGTGCAGTAACCGAACAGCCATGAAACTTTCTCCTTGTAGTCCGTCAGGCTCTGCCCGTCCACCTTGACGATGGCGTGCACGCTTTTACCGCCCGAGTAGACCAGCGCCCGGTAAGGCAGTCCCAGCTCCTTGATGAGTCTGATCTGTTCATCCGGTGTGTAGCTGTCGCACTCGATCAGGACATTTTCGTACCTGGTGACATTCTTATCACTGATACCCTTCTGCCCTTCGGACAGAGTCCCGGATATGGGGTTTATCCTGACCCACACGCCAGCTTCGTGATTGTAGGAACCGAAGGTATCTTCGAACCAATCCTGACTGTCAGCGCTCTTTCTGAGGCTGTCACAATACTCTTCCACAGTGATGGTCATCAGTCCGGTGCCGATCGGTTTGCGTTTCCCTTCTTCATCCACAAAGCTGCTGGTGATGACATTGATATGATCATCTGGCTGAAATACGGCCTCAAGATAATCCACGATCTGGAAGACATCTTTCCGGCTTTTGTCCGGTCTCGGCGCTCTGACAGTCTTCTGGAAAGGCTCTACACCATCGCTGGTTATCTCATCACCCCAGTCCATGAATCCGTCTGATGCAGGGAAAGGATCCGCGCCCAGGTCCCGGGCCATCTGTGTCAGTGTTGCCCCGGTGACCGTACCTGAACCGCTGTTCTTGAAACTGTCCCAGACCTTTCTGGTGACTTCGCTGCCTCGGTACTGGTTCGGTCTTGAGTCTCCGGCGCTCCATCTGTCAAACATCTCAAAGGGCTGCCCCTCTTGCTTCAGCGCCATCCCCACCTGCACCCACTGATTCCTGTCTGTGCAGGAAGGCGGGATGCAGTCCAAGATCTTCTGATAATCAAATTCCATAGTTACCACCTGCCCATGGCCTTCTGCTTCGCCAGGGCTTTTCTTGCTGCCGGGAAATTCATCCCGGCGATTTCTTCGTCTGAATAACCCAGCTGGCTGAGTCGCCAGCGCATGGCGTTGGAAGGCATTTTTTCAGCCTCTGCAGCCTTGAGAATGGCATCTGCCTGACTGTAGGTCAGGGCTGTGGCATCCAGCTTGAGAGCCTTCAATTTCCGTTTCTGGCTGTCTGAACACGGATGGTCAAACAACTCGTTGGCTGGAGCATTCTCCAGTACAGACCGCCATTTGTCGCTTTCTCTGGGATCCTGATATTTCTTTCCAGCTTTCTCCAGAGCCTGAGCGAGCCGCTGCTCTGCATCTGTCTGCTGTCCTCCACCTGCCATCCACGGAGCCATTCCTCCGCCACCTGAGCGCTTGCGGTTCTCCCCCAGAATGTCCTTCGGACTTGCCAGCGTGAATTTGTCGTTCTGAAAAAGGAAGTCGATAAGCAGACAGTCTTTCTTGCCTGCAGCCAGACGAAGGCCCCGCCCTACCATCTGGACATAGAGAGCCCGGCTCATCGTAGGCCGCAGCACAATAACACAGTCTGTCTCAGGACAGTCCCATCCCTCTGTCAAAAGCATCGAATTGAAGATGATGTCGTATTCGCCAGCAGCGAAATCTGCCAGTTTTTCGGTCTTATCCTCGTCTTCTCCGGCTGTCCAGGCAGCACGGAAGCCATAATGACTGAAAATCTCTGCGGCCTTCTTGGCTGTCCTGATGAGCGGGACAAAGCAAACAGTCCGCCTGCTTTTTGCCATGTCATGGACGATCTCGGCTATCTGATGCAGGTAAGGCTCGATGATACTGCCCAGATCTGCAGCGTCTATGTCACCCCGGCGCTTTCTGACTTTCGACAGGTTGATGGTTAGTGGTGCTCTTTTGACTTTGAGCGGGACCAGATAACCATCGTCAATGGCCTGCTTGATGGTATACTCGAACGCTACAGACTCGAAGCAGGAAAGTTTCTTGCCGTCCGCCCTGTCGGGTGTCGCAGTCACTCCCAGCACCCGGGCATCAGTGAAATGTTCAAGGATCCGCTGGTAACCGGCTGACATGGCGTGATGCGCTTCGTCGATGATAATGAGCCGGAAAAAGTCTGACGGGAATCTGTCCAGCCTTCTCTGCATCGTCTGCATGCTGGAGACGGTGACCGGTTCAAGGCACCCTGTCTGTCTGCCTTGTTCCCGGAACACAGGCAGTTCCATGACTGTCTGGAACTTATCGGCCGCCTGGTCGATGAGGATATTCTGGTGGGCCAGGATGAGGACTTTGCCGCCTGTTGGGTTGCGGTTTCTGTCATAGGTAAAGCGGTAGGCAATGCCTGACAGCACGATTGTTTTACCGCCCCCTGTTGGCAAAATGAGCAGGGTCCTCTTCGTTCCCTGCTCGAATTCTGCCATGATCGAACGGCAGGCCTCAGACTGGTAGGGTCTGAGCTTGTACTCCATCAGAAGCCAAACTCAGAATCATCAGACGCTGATACTGTCTCTGACAGAGGTTCAAAAGATTTGATTTTACAGAACACATCAATTCCGTGTTTCAGGTTGTACTCCACTTCTTCTGGTGTGTACGTGCGGTAGTTCTCATCCTTGCCGGACTGACAGAAGACTGTGATGGTGCAGCTTTTACCCATGGAATCAAGGATCCTGTCAGCTCGTACCGGCTCTCCTTTTTCCTTGAGCCCGAACGCATGCAGGTACTGAGCGATCTTCCACTCTAGATTGCGTGCCAGGAACAGATTGTCAGAAACATAGGCTTTGCCACCGTTGTACTCGACTTCCAGAGTGACTTTCGCCAACGGGCAGCCGTTCATCTTTCCACCACTTTCGCAGCGCTGTTTCTCTATTTTCGTGACTTTTCCGGTGTACTTGCCTGGCATGAGAGTCACGAATTCCTGAGCATCAGCGGTGACTGTGTCATCCCACTTGAAAAAGTTGTCATCCATAATCATTTACCTCTTCTTTCTTTAAAATGGCAGATTGTCCTGTCTTGCGATGTCGAGCTTCGGGCCCCAGCGTGTTTCAAACTCATTCACAAAGCTGGTCCAAAATTTCTGCGGAACTTTTGCCAGGTCGAAGTTCAGCTGCTTAACGATCTTCTCGTTGTACAGAAGCCGCTGGATGTCATCCGGCATGAAAGAGTTTTTCTGACAGATCTCTTTGACCGCAGCCGGAACACTTTCCGGCCATGTCACAGCCAGGCTGGCATCCTCGAAGCCTTCATCCCTGACAGGCTGCATCACTGGCTCTTCCTTCGGCTCCGCTATCGGAGCCACTTTTACGGGTTCCGCTTTCTTCGGTTCTGACTTCGTCTTTCTCTCAAAGACTTTTGCCAGCTGCTGGTAATCCATGGGCATTTCAGCCGGCAGACCGAACCGGTTTTTGGCATCCCAGGCAGCTGCGTGCTGTGCAAACATCACGCGCTCTTTTCCGCCGGTTGCTTTGCCTTTCTTCCCGAAACCGCTTTTGACAGTTTCCACGTAAGTCTTGAAGTTGCAGAACAGGATCATGTCCGCCCATTCCTTGACCAGGGCAGATGTTCGGGACTTTGTTTTGGATCCCAGTTTCAGCTCGTACTTGTCATAGGCTCCTTGCTCTTCCGGCAGCTCGATTTTGCTTACCTGTGCATGGCAGGTCAGAATGACGTTGATACCTTTGTCGACGAGCTTTGTTTCCAGATCCCGAAGAAATTTATTTATTCTCTCGGCTGACTGTGTGTATCCTTTTCCGTAATCCGGAGATTCAACTGACCTCCAGCCGTTTTCTCTACACATGTCTTCGACTTCAGCCATCTCCGCCCAGTCAAATGTGTCGATGATCAGCGTCTGGCATGGCTTCTCCTGACTAACCCAGGAAACCATTTCCTTGAGTTCTTTCCAGTCATTCGGTGTTGGCAGCCGCTTGATAGTATCAAAGTGTGTTGTGCTGCCCTCGGTGTCGATAAACACCGGGTCCGGAAACTTGCTGGCAAGCGTCGTCTTACCGACTCCTTCGACGCCATAAATCACGGTCTTGATGCCTTTCGTGGTATCGGCTCCGCTTGTGATTTCAAACTTCAAAAGTCAAACTCCTCTCCAGCCGTCTCGATGCGCTTCACTGTAAAGCGCCTGAGAGGCTTTTCTTCGTAGTACCGTTCGAAGATTTCCGGACGCTCCTCTTTCAGCTTCTTGTCATTGAACCTGTGGGTAGTTCCCCGCTTGTAGTCAACCTGGTAACCGACTGTGATGCCGATGTCGGAGTTTTCAAGCTGCTCCTTGATAGACTTTTCAATCGGCTCCTTCAGCTTCTCCAGCCGCTTGACTTCCTTCTTGTATTTGTCAATGCGGCCATTCAGGTCACAGAGTCTGTCCAGGTCCTCTTCTCTGCCTGCCAGATCCATAACTTCGTAATCTGTTACTCCGTTCATGCAGTTTCTCCTTTCAGGAATTCGTATCGCAGTCCTTGGCATTTCCTGCCGTTGTAAGCTGCAACCTGTACGGTCTTGAAGTGAACGCCGATATCATCCGCACATCTTTGGATATTGGGCCACGTCTCCCCCGTATCAATGCACCGTATCCCGCAGCCGCTTGGCGGACCTGTGACTACCGGTACAGGATTGAGACTGAAGTCCACCAAGTCAGGCTTGACCACTTCATCAGCCGCCAGGTAATAGACGTTGCCGTCGCAGTCCTTGGCCTTAATGCAGTGTTCACCCGGGACACTGCGGATGATCGTGACATGGATGGGCTTCTCTATCGTTCTGCTTATGCTGTGACCCACAGCCAGTGCCTGTTGTCCTCTGGTCAACCCATGCGATTTGAGAATCCTGTCTGGATACTCAGGACTTCCGGGGTTTTCCATCCACTTTTTGATCTCAGGAGGGATGTTTGTGTCGCCGTTTTCCATGTGCTCTATCCAGTTGTGTGTGTGACCAAACACAGCAGCCAGCTCACCTCTGGAGATGTCTTCCTGTTTTCTGATTTCCCTGAGTTGGCAACCGAGAAGGGGAGTTCTGTCCGGTTCCAGGTCTGCAGCATCAGCCGGTTCCCAATGGTAGCTGAAGCAGGTTTGCCCCGTTCGAAGAGCACTCTTGAATCTGTCCGCCGTGTAACCGTTGTATCTCCCGGTCATGTCAACGATTGCCACCCTCTGTGATGGATAGACCTGACCCGTCTCTACACATCTCACAGGCTTGTTGTTATTCCCGGGCATGGTCTATTTCCTTCCATTTGATTGCCATATTGAGCATATTCACAGCTTTCCGAAGATCCTGCAGTTCATCATTTCCATCATTTTTATATCTGGCTCGCAGGATATACTGGACAGCCTGAGCTTCATCTGAATCAATGTTCCATAGATGAGTGATGTCATTCACCTGGATTTCAACATCCTTGAAAAATCGCTTGTAGTAGTCAGGTGTAGATCTTCTCACTTTCTGAGAATGTTCCGGTGATGTTCGCATTTTTTCCTGATTTTTGTGAAGGACCAGCAGCAGGGCTTTCACTTTTTCGGCTGCTGCTTTGGCTTCTTCCTCAGTGCGGAAGCAGTTGCCGGATTCGTAGTAGTCACCATCGAGATGGAAGTTTTCCCATTGGTCTTCACGAGGCACCATATCGGAACCGACAAACCAATACCACTCGCCCTTTTCCGGTTTCCATCTTTCAGTCATCAGTACCCTTCCTGGATCCGCTGGAAATTCACAGCATTTTTCTTTTTGTATGCTTTATGGATCTCAGCGATCGTGAAACCGCACCATCTGGTCAGATCCGTAAGCAGGACTCCTGCACTCACGAACGCCTGTGTATTTTCTGTGAGCCACAGGTCAGAGCGGATAAAGCCCCGCAGGAAATCACACGGTGTTGTACAAGATTCTCCGGCGCTTGGATAACCCGCTCCTTCCAGGAAAGCCTCCCGGCAATCCGGGCGCTTATCTGTCAGGTGCAGGATGATCATCAAAGCGAAATGCCAGACATCTGCCAGCTCTTCCAGCACCTCATCCCTGTCCTCCGGCGCCTGGGTCTTCTTCCACCAGCACCAGCGGCTTTTCATGGCGTGATTCAGCTCCCCGACTTCATCCAGCAGGGCAGCCTTGAGTCTGTCTGACCCAAGGGCCCTGATCTGGATCCCGTGAGCCTTTTCAATGGCCCTGTCGTACTTGTGCTGTCTTTCCAGCATGTCGAGTACCATTTCCTGGTTTGTCATCTGTATCCCTTTCTGCATTTCAGGACAGCCTCGAATCCATCAGGATCGTGACTGTTGTAAATCTGTCGTTGCACATAAGCGTGCTGGCAGTTCCCACAGCTTTTCTTCCTGCAGGTTCCTGCCTTTTTCACCGTCCACACATTCTCGTCTCTGTCGCTTTTCAGCTCTCCGTTTTCCAGCCAGTACCTGGTTGACGCCCGGTTGTCCATAGAGATTTCCAGCGGTCGAGGCTTGCGTTTCTCAGTCATCTGTCCCACTCCTTGGCATAGGACTCGGCCCGTCTCACCGCATCCAGGACCTTCTGTCTTGGCTGGATACTGGTGCGATGGATGACTTTGTAGGCTCCCAGAGCAGCCTTGAGACAGTCAAAGTAGGCGACATGGCGGCCTTCCTTTACTAACCTGTAGAGTGGAGATTTTTGCCAGTCCAGACGCTCAACCATGAAACCGTCTTCCAGAGGCATCACTCCATCAATCAGCTCGGCCATATGCATGCACCTCATCGTCAGCGATTCCCAGAGCCTCAAGATCAACAAACGGATACGGACTGTGCCTGTTTGCTGCTTTCAGGATGTCATCTCTGGTGAATCCACCGTGCAGCTCCTCCAGACTCTGCAGGACCAGGTCAAACATCTGGTCCACAACTTCCTTGGCAGCCACAGACAGAGAAGCTGCCTGCCAATATCCGTCGATGTAGTGCCACAGGTTTTCCAGCCTGTTCTGCGCTTCTTCAGACTTCGTCATTCCCTTTTCTCTCCTTCTATTTCTCTTCTTTCCTGGTGATGTCGGTCATTACATAGACCCCATTGTTTCGCTTTCCCAGAAATTCGGTCAGCTTTTCCAGTTCTTCGCATGCCCGTTCAGGGCTCCAGTAGTAGCCGAGATCCGTACGCAACTGACAGTCTTCCGTCTTGGCTCTCACGATGTAGCGGTTAGAATCAGCGGGGCGCTCAATGGCGAAGATCTGTACAGAATCGGCATTCACGACCTGTCCGGTGATAGTTTTGATCAGCAGCATGGGAAATCCTCCTTAATGTCCAAGTTCAACACTCCAGCAGCTCGCAGCTCGTTGAGTGCCTTGATCTGTGCTTTTGTGAATGTGACGGCTCTGATGAAATTCGACCATACGCTCACGCAGCCGCTTTCCTTGTAAAGCCAGGTCATGTAATCGAAGTAGTAGGCTTTGGGACAGCGCTTCTCCAGCTGTCTGGGGGTTATCCTGTCCCGTCTGCATATATAGGCGGTCATATATTCCGAATGGCTGGGCACTGCATAGTGCACCGAGCCATCAGGATGAATGATCACTTCGAGATAATCCGTAAAATGCTTCTTGTGCTTTCGGACATCGAAGTCCGAATACACACTGTATTTGTCTTTCATATGATCCCTTTCTGTGTCAGGCCCGTAACGCCGGACAAGTGGCGCCTGGGCAGCGGATGTAAACGATAAGGAGTAGTCTAAGAATGGAATCGAACAAATGGCGCTCTCTTACACTGCCGTTACTCCCCCGGCCTTACCGGCCTGACACGATTGTGTTAAGATTTGGTTGGTTAATTGGTTGGTCCTGACGATGTCAGGACTTTTTTACGTATTCTTCAATGATCGCTTTGGCTTCCAAAAAGCCTTCCAGTCTGCCCTGGTTGTATTCACTGATATAGCCCTGGTTGAGATTGTCGTCGGCCCACATCTTTTCCCAGGTATCAAAGTCGGTCAGGATAGGATCAAAGATTTCGTTCATCTCAGTCTCCTTTCACCTGTGCTGCAAAGATCATCATGTTCAGTTTCTTTTCCTCCGCCACCATCT
The DNA here is from genome assembly GCA_021770825.1 of Clostridium sp. Lineage (GTDB taxonomy): Bacteria > Bacillota > Clostridia > Lachnospirales > Lachnospiraceae > CANRXD01. Next base: position 11,281 of record JAETQD010000025.1, read on the forward strand.
TCCGGCGGAGTTTTTCAATTTTAGCCAGACTTTCGCTATGGATTTTAGCCTGGTACAGTTCGTGGTGCCGCTGAGCAACGAGTGCCCGCTGCTTTCTGATTTCTTCTGTCATTGAGGTCCTTTCTGTTATGCTCTCCTTAAGAAAGGAGGGTTTGGTTATGAGCAGGAATTGGGAATCTGACCCGAGTGTTTGATTAGGTCTGGATTTTCAATCAGTTCCCTCAAGACCCCGCGCATTTCTTCAAGCTGTTCTATCGTTGGCTTCTTACTGAAAACAAAGCTCACACCGTCAGCTGCTTTCTGTTTCCAGCAAATGCCGTGGAACATCAGTTCAATTCTTGTGGTATTCTCAGAAATCTCATTCTCTGCTTTCTGAGAAACACAAGTCATGTATTCCCCATCCGTCGCCGCTGAGGGGTTTTTGTTTTCCTTTGTCATCTTTAATCCTCCATCCACAGTTCTGACAGTGGCAGTTTGCGGTACAGCTCGACTCTGGCGAGCTTTGCCAGTTCCATAGTTTTGTAAGCGCGCAGAGGCTTCATTGTGTCAAAGCCCATCGTGGTACCTGCGATTCGCTTGTGTTCCCAGATGCGATACCCGCCCTGGTCTTTGATGATCTGGTACTCGGTCATCCCCCGTACCTCAGAGCCGCCAGCATGAATGCCATGACCAGCAGGGCTCCAACACCCAGACAGATGGTCAGGCCCAGTCCGTACTGGGCACCCCGCACAAACTCGCTCAGTCCCGGACTCAGCCGATAGCGCTTTCCTTTGATGGTGATGATCATGCCTGTGCCCTCCCCTGCACTGCTTTCCGTGCATCCAGTGCCCGCTTCAAATTGCAGACATTCTGGCCAAGATAGTCTTCCTGGAATCTGGCCAATTCGCCGCTGGGGATGACCGTAGCCTTCCCCGTCTTAATACCCCGCAGCAGACCGGCTTCGAGCCATGTATTGACTCCTTCTCTGCCGCAGTGCATGAGTCCCGCTACATCCTCAATGGTGTAGGTCAGGAGTGGGTTAAAATATGTAGCTTCCATGAGATTTCCTTTCTGTTATCCTTTCTGTGAAAGAAAGGAGGAATTGATTATGAAATTAGAATTACTTCCCGACCTTCAGCTAGGTACTTGGAGTTGTTTTGACCCGATAGCTAAAACTTTGAATAATGACATGGAACGAGCTTTTGGGAAAACATCGCCGGATTTTGTTGTTTATGTAAGCCAGTGTTTTTCGGGACCCATAAGTATCCATAAGCCGACTAGCTCCGGCATCTATTTGAGACCAGGAAATCCTGCCTATTATTCACCGCAAATGCTTTTTCAGCTATCACATGAAATCTGCCATCTACTGGTTGGCCCTGTTTTCTTCGCAGAGTACAAATGGCTGGAAGAAAGTGTATGCGCACTAGCCTCTATTACTTTTCCGATTGCCTTATCGTCTGGTGTTGATGGGCATTTGAAAAGCTATATTCTCCAGGAGTCCCTGCAGATAGAACCATTTCCTGTCAGTGAGTTATTGAACCCTTTTTCTCCTCTTGCTGATTATTTTCGGACCAACCCTTATGACCGCCCAAAGATCATGTATGTTGCCAACCAATTAACACCAATCGCAAGCAAATGGGGATATGACGTTTGGCGATTCTTTTCTAACTTGTCATCTGTGCCTGCTGGTTACTCACTGTCAGAAGTATTGGACTTCTTGTGCCACCACATTTCGATCTCTCCAAGCACCCATAACACAGCTTCCTGGGAAGAATTGAAGTCTGACATCCTCTTCGCTTTCTCTTCCGTGATGTTTTGAACAAGCTCCAGCGCTGCTTCCACAGGCAAATAAATCGGAACAATGCCTTCAGGCATTGGAGAACCCGAAATTCCGTAACCGATTTCGATTCCATTTTTCACAAAGACGACATTGTGCTTTTTCTCTTTATCTTTCAGCTCAATGACCGTCACAGCCTCCTTTCGGAGGTTTTCTTTTTCTTCCATGTGTGTCCTTTCATTCACCCGTTCCGTCGCAGATACTGCTGATAGATGTCTGTTGCCCTCATCAGGCTTTCGAAAAAAGACATCTTCCGGCACGTCATGGTCTCTGAGTCGTGGTCATAGGCGATCGCGAAACCGTCCCGCAGTTCTAGCAGTGCGATTTCTCCCGCCATGTAGTAGGGTTGAAAGCTCGCCAGTACTTTTGATTTCATGTGTTTCTCCTTTCCTGGGGAGGCGAAGATTAAACTTCTTTAACTCTAGGAGTAAAAAAATATTCGCCTAATTCTTCCTTGGGAATGTCCAGAATCTTCGCGATTGCGACGATGTCGTCAGTGGAGAACCGCGTTTCCCCCGTCATTTTTCGACAAAATGCAACTTCACTGATGCCCAGAATTGCGGCTAAAGCGTTCTGTGAACCGACTTTCTCCACAATTCGGCCTTTCAATTTTCTGTACTCGAATGCCATTTCAATCACCTCGCTTCCTGAGCACGCCCTGAGTATAACTTGTTTAACCTCCCGCCGTCAACAGAAAAGTTTAATTTTTTTAAACTCGGGATTGCTACTGGTTAAACTTTTTGTATAATTGGATTAGGAGGGAGGGTATCATGGATAGTCCTATTGCGTCCGTTAAGGAGCGACTCAACAAAGCTTTATCAGAGACAGGAGTAACGGCGGCCGAATTGAGCAGGCGTACCGGCATCTCCAAAGGGTCGATTTCTCAATACAAAAATGGAGTAGTCAATCCGAAGCAAGATCGAATTTATTTATTGGCCAATGCTCTGGGTGTTAGCGAAGCATGGCTGATGGGGTACGATGTGCCAATGGCAAGAGAAGCCCGGAACAAGTGGACCCACGAAGAGGCCAAGCCCAATCAGGAACCCGGCAACATGCTGTCCCCTGAGCGCCTGCAAATCCACTTAAACACCGTGCCTGTCTATGATCCGATTTCTTGCGGTACTGGTAAATGGGTGGATGAGCAGCCGATAGACTATCTTGGAGTTCCAGACACGATGATTTCAAAAGCGTGTCACTATTTTGCCAATCCTGCATACGGCGACTCAATGGAGCCTCGAATATTAAACGGTGACTATATCGTATTTGAGCAGACAGAATCCATCGACCCTGGATGTATAGGTGCGTTCAGTCTAAATGGGGAGTATTTCTGCAAGAGATTTAAAAAGCTCCCGGATGGGAGTATGTGGCTATTCTCTGAAAATCCGCGATATGACCCCATTCCTATCCAGCGGGATGATGATTTCCGTGTGTTAGGGAAGTACCGTATGCGAATGACAGAAAATTAAGAAAGGATATTTGATTATGAAAAAACTACTGGCTATAGGTCTTACGTCTCTTATGCTGACTGGATGCGCTACCGCAACTCAGCCTAGCAAAACCGAAACTGCAACAAGCAAAACAGCAGAGGCAGAAACAAGATTGGACTCGCAAATTCCTATGAATGCGAACCATTCAGCTTTTTTAATTAGCAAAAGCAATCTGAAAGAAAGGCTGGAAGGAATAGTAGGCAAAGACTTGGAATATTACCAAGTAGATAACGGTTATGACAGAGTCGACTTAAGCAGCACCTTAACCGCCGAAGTAACGATGGACGGAGAGTTCGACAGATTATCTGCATTAGCTTTCGTTTTTTATACCGCAGATATTAACGAGATACTGCCTGCTGATTTTTCTCTGATGACGGGAGTATTGGAGATGTTTTCTGGTTATTCTGGCAATTTGATGACCACAGCAGTAGAACGTTGCCGATCTGCTGTGTATGAATACGGTTATGGAAGTGGAGAAGCAATTGACAATCACTTAAAGCTCAGCGTAGGGGTAGTACCTGGGGAGGATACAGTTCTGGGGCTGTTTGTTTTGACACCAGCTTTTGACGAAGTCGATGAAGACGGTGATACATCAGGTGCAAACACAAAAGAACCATCAAAACCAAAAGAGCAAGCTAAAGAGGAAACAGAGACAAAAGGAGAAACTCCAAAAGCCACAGCACCAACGGAATCAGCAGGACAGAAAAATGCCGTCAACAAGGCTCAATCATATTTGAGCTTTATGTCATTCAGTAGGTCCGGTCTGATTGAACAGTTGGAATATGAGGGTTTCTCTAACGAAGAGGCAACTTATGCGGTAGATAAAATAAACCCTGATTGGAACGAACAAGCAGCGAACAAAGCCCAAGATTATCTCGATACTATGTCTTTCTCTTATGATGGCTTAATCGAGCAATTGGAATTTGAAGGATTTACTCCCGAGCAAGCTCAATACGGAGTTTCAAAAGTTTATAAATAGCCGATATTAATAACCCCGGAAGATGACTTCCGGGTACTTGGTAAATATAAACTCAGGATCACTGAGGATTAAATAATCAAAACACTTTACATACGTATATTTAGGCGTATAATATAGGCATAAGGAGGTTGGAGATGACATACAGGGAGATAGAAAAACTGATACTGAAGGATGGCTGGATGGTCACCAGGCAAAGAGGCAGTCACAGACAGTACAAGCATCCTGAGAAAAAAGGACTCGTGACCATCGCTCCCCACAGCTGGTCAGACGAAGTCCCTAAGGGAACCGCCAACAGCATCCTTAAACAGGCGGGGCTGAAATAAGCCCTCCTGCCCTGTATATCTTCGAACGAATCATGAAAACAAAAACCTATTTAGCCGTAATGGAGCCCTGTGATTCAGGGTATGGCGTTTACTTTCCTGATTTCCCAGGGTGTGTAGCATCCGGAAAAACCATTGATCAGGCCGCCCGTATTGCAAAAGACGCTCTCTCCATGCACTACTACACTTTGGAAGAAGAAAGCGAAGAAATCCCGGAACCTTCTTTATCTCTGAGCGCTGAGGACACAGCTGGTAATGTCGTTACCCCTATCACGATTTATCCGGAGCTGCTGCACGAAGAATACCGGAACCGCAGAGTTAAAACCAATACCACTATCCCCGCATGGCTTAAAGCTGCTGCGGAAGAAAAAGGAATCAATTTCAGCCGTGTTCTGGAAAATGCTCTGATGGCGATGATTAACTAAATAGTTGAAGACACAGGATTTCACTGGTAAAATGTGAATACATTCGGGAAGAGATTAATCAATCTGCTTCCATCGCTCTCAGCCTTAGAGTAGAGAGCATGGCTGTTAAGCCACACATCGCTAGTTCAACTAGCACCCGCCGTCTTCAATTGAGGACGGCTTTTTCTTAATCACAAAAAAAATCCCCGCAGGTTTATGCCTGATTTCCATGGGTTGGAACATCAAGAAGGGGAGATAAAGTCGGGGTCGCTGATCTGGTGTTTGAGTGAGAAGAGAGGAAAGGGAATTATGAGTAAGAAAGAATATAAATTTCAAGTCGGCTTTTTCGTAATAAAAACAGTCGAAAACTGCGAAGGCGGTAGAACAACTGGGGATTTTCCTTTCGAGAAATGGGCGAAGGACTGTTTCTCGAAAGGAAATATTATGACCATACAATTGTGTGATGGAAAGCAATACCAGCCAGCTGATATCAAAGAATACCAAGATGGTAGATATCTTGCCATTAGGTTTTTTAAATCTCGTGACATATTACCTCCAGTCAAGATCAAAGACAAAGAAGCTCCCAAAGAAATCGATCTCGATTCAGACGAGGAAATAGCCGAACCACTCGTATTGGTCTACGACACTGAAAAAAGAATCCTGGCAGGTCAAATCAATAGACTGTCACTACCCTATTCGACATTAGAAAAAATCATGACGAATTGGCTGGCTTCTACGGAAAGAGTCGAGATTTTAGAGATAATAGATAAATCAACTATTTCTTCTCTCAAGACTAATAGGGTTAAATCGCTCCAATTTAAAGTTGCCAATATTTCAGCTGAAGATCTAGAAGATGAATACTTGAATGATGTTGTAGGAAACTCTTATCAAGCCGATTCTGACATAATCGCAGTTGTATTATCAAAAAGCAGAGCAGCTGGAAAATATCTAAATAAAGGGTTTGTTGCTAAGTTTCTAAATGTAACACAGCGTTTCCCAGGTAAGTTCAAACAAGCAAAAATAAAAACCGCTCCTTTAACAGGCCCTTTCGAAGAGTACGACTTATTACAAAACAGAATTCGAAAACAGCTTCGTGTCCAATGTCCAGTTGAAGGGGTACTCCCTCTCAGTTCTATAGCTGATTCTATCCTGTTATCCTATCGTGAAATCGCAGGTGACCTATATAATTTAATCAAGGCTGGTCGCTATGAACGTTGAATTTGAAAATAGGAGGTTGTTTGATGGTTAAAAAAGTTAAGCATTTATGGCTCACCCTTAGAGAAATCAAATGGTCTTTAATTATCGCTGGAATAACTGCATTCTCCATTCATCAAACAGGTATTAATTTTATAAAAACAAATAATCTTGACGGAATTATGCAAAATGTAGTTTCTGGAGTATCAATTTTAATCGGATTAATTGCTATCGTTTTACCAATATCATTTAGCAACTGTGCTCATTCAAAGCGAATAAGATGGTACTTTTCTGGAGAACCAGGTAAACGGTTTAAAAATATCCTTCTTTGGCTCTTTGCAACAGGAATTTCCACAGTTCTTCTAGGAGTGATAGCTCAATTCGCCAGTCTCTACACAGAAACATGGCTATATGACAATATATTTCTCGTATTTGCTTCCTGTGGATCTGCATTCCTGGTATCTGTTTGGAAATCTATGAGACTTCTTTGCGATTTGATGATCAATTTTCTGACGGACGAACGTCCAGATGTCAATCGAGCATAAAAAAACTCCCCCGCCGGTTGCAGCCAGCGAGGGAGGCAAGGATGGTATAACCACTCCAAAAAGCAATTGTGATTATACCATCCTCTCAAACGGAAAGGATGGTTTTTCTATGCGATTTGATAAACGTGAATCGAAAAAGTCGAAGTCAGGCTACACATGGCGGGTCACCTTTGAATACAAGGACCGGTACGGGAAAAAGAAGAAGTACAGTAAATCGGGCTTTGCAACAAAAAAGGCAGCACAGGTGCATGCCACGGCTGTCCAGTCCGATCTGGCCAAAGGACTGGTGGTGGACAACACCGTTCATACCGTTGATGAGCTTTTCCAGCAGATGATCAAGCTGCCGGGATACTCCCCGAACACGATCAGCCTGTATAGGGACAATTACAATAAACACATCCTGCCTGTTCTGGGAAACGCAGATATCAAAGATCTGCACTACCCAGAACTGCAGAGCTTTTTCACAGATATGTCGACTGTGGGAAAATCTGCCGTCGCAACTACCAAAACCGTACTGACCGGGATTGGGAATCTGGCTGTCAAATCCGGATACATCGCCAGCTTGGCAATCAATCTGGTACAGACCTCCGGCGTCAACAACAGCAGAAAGAAAGCCGGCAGCAGCGACTACCTTTCGGAGACAGATTTCAGGGCACTGTTGAATCTGGTATCACACGGGAAAGACGAGTTCACTTCCGGATCTAAAGGAGTGTTCCTGATGCTTGGTTACTATCTGGGACTGCGAATCGCAGAAGCCTGTGCTCTGACATGGGATGATGTGGATTTCCAGAGCCGGACAATCCGGATAAACAAGCAGCTGACCTACACCAGGCTAAAGGTCAAAGATTTCTATATCAGGGATATGACGAAGACAGAAAAATCGAATGCCGTTTTACCTGTCCCTGAACCATTGATAGAAGCCTTGAAGGAATGGAGAGACTACAACCCCTATCCCCTGATTCTCTGTACAGAAGAGGGACGTTGGCTGCATCCGAGAAACACCGGTAATACAATCAGGACTGCAGCGCAAAAGCTTGGGTTTGATTTCCATCCGCATATGCTCCGGCACACTTACATCACGAATCTTGTGCTGGCCGGGACTGACTTGAAAACAGTTGCTGATTTGGCACGCCATGCATCAGCAGCAATGTCTCTGCAGGTCTATACAGAGACAACTGATTTAAGGAAAGCGGAGGCCATCGCAAGGGCTTTTGAAGACGAAATCCCGAACATTCTGGCGTAGAAAAATGCTCCAATTTTACTCCAAAAATGAATGAACCTCATTAAAAATCGTAGAATCCCCTTTAGGTAAAGGGGTTTTTGACGGAAGAATTGACGAAGTGTATAATTTAACAGTT
>JAETQD010000009.1 GCA_021770825.1 Clostridium sp.
GGGATAAACGCTGAAGGCATCTAAGCGTGAAGCCCCCCTCAAGATGAGATATCCCATTCTGTAAGGAAGTAAGACCCCTTGAAGACGACGAGGTAGATAGGGCAGAGGTGGAAGTGCAGTAATGCATGGAGCTGACTGTTACTAATCGGTCGAGGGCTTATCCAGAAAGGTTTTGTGGATGATTCTGAAGGAAAAGATGATTCAATATGTGGTTTTGAAGGTACGTTAAAAGCAACTGAATGAGTGCACAGCATGAATTTAGTGCGAGACGGTTCACGAATCTTAACGAAAAAAATGAGTTTTGTTGAGTGAACATTCCCGAATGGCCCGGTGGCTCAGCTGGTTAGAGCGCCGCCCTGTCACGGCGGAGGTCGTGGGTTCGAATCCCATCCGGGTCGTTTATAAATTTGGGGTCTTAGCTCAGCTGGGAGAGCATCTGCCTTACAAGCAGAGGGTCATAGGTTCGAGCCCTATAGGCCCCACTTTTTAACTATATTATGCCGATGTGGCTCAATTGGCAGAGCAGCTGATTTGTAATCAGCAGGTTATCGGTTCGAGTCCGATCATCGGCTCGCTAAATCCAATAGGTGATTCAATTGAATATGGGCGGATTCCCGAGTGGCCAAAGGGGACAGACTGTAAATCTGCTGCAACTTGCTTCGGTGGTTCGAATCCACCTCCGCCCAGTAAAATAAATGTTGATATTTCAGTATTTATTGTATATAATAATATAAGAAACGTCGCGGGGTGGAGCAGTCTGGAAGCTCGTCGGGCTCATAACCCGAAGGTCGTAGGTTCAAATCCTGCCCCCGCAATTTTGTGTGTCTATGAGAAGTGTATAAATTTGAATTTAGGAGCAAATGAGAGTGCTTGCACTTATAGATGCGGCTAAAGTCAAATTTATATATGGCGAATGTCGTAAGCGAAGGACCAAAGGTCTTGAGCGTGCACTTCGGAATAACTCTTACACATATGCCCAGATAGCTCAGTTGGTAGAGCAGAGGACTGAAAATCCTCGTGTCGCTGGTTCGATTCCGGCTCTGGGCATTACAACAGAATATGTTGTATGGGATATTAGCTCAGTCGGTAGAGCACTTGACTTTTAATCAAGTTGTCCGGGGTTCGAATCCCCGATGTCTCATGGAAAGCGGAAAGCCTTTAAAATCAAGGGTTTTCCGTTTTTTTGTACTATAATGTAAGATGAAAATTCTAGAAATGTTTTCTTTTACTTTAAATCATTAAAGTGTCAAAATTATTCTTAAAAATCTTATCTAAATGAGAAATATTTGTTTCGACTGCGATAATTTCATGGGCAAAATGTTCATACTTCTTTGTTGTTTCCATGCTCTCATGTCCCATTAAAATACTGAGGTCATATACATCAGTTTTACCAGTTACTCGGAATTGGTCTAAGCAATAATTTGTTGCGAAATTATGCCTTAATCGGTGAGAGGAGAATTTAAAAGGCAAATTCTTCTGAAGTTTGTATGTAAATAGTCGGACTGCATTACCAGAAAGAGGTTTTCCATCCTTATCAAGGAAAACATGATCTGACTGGAAGGGGCAAAGAGAATTATATGTATCAAGACACTTTAATGCAAAGTCACCAATCGGAACAAACCGTTCTTTCGCTCCTTTCCCTGTAACTGTCATAACATGTCTGGGCTTATCTATACATGAATGGAGAAGCCTGCATAATTCACATTGTCGAATTCCAGAATCCAACATCATAGCGACCATGGCTACATTTCTTGCAGTAATCCATGGTGTCGAAGTCTGTATAGAATCAAAAATAAGCTTTATTTCATCAGTACTGTATATATGAACTTTCTTTTTCGGTGACTTTGGAACCTTAATTTTCAATGGGTTGAATGAAAGCTCATATTCGATAGAATACCATTTTAAGAAAATCCGCACGTTGCGAATATAAGTAGATATTGTAGCTCTGGATAAATCAGTATTATACAGGTTAAGTATATATTTTTCGACCAATGAAAGACTGATATGTTCCATGGGACAATTGGAGCCTGTATATTTGATAAATACATGGAGAATATCACTATAACTTTCTATGGTCTTTTTTGATACTCCGCAGACTCTTTTTGCATATATAAATTTATTGAAAGCTTCCTGAACTGTCAATTTTACCGTACACCTTCTCTTTGGTTTAATTTCATCCGATGGTTTAAAATCATGCGTTTATGGTTTTTATTAAGTCGTTCCCGGCCATTTAAAAGTAAGTCTGTAAAAATATTCATATCACCCTCAAAAGCTACCATCAAGGCTGCCATAGTAGGTGCAACCTGTTTTGTGAGCCATTGTATACAATCGTCAAGTTCCTTTAATTTAGAAGGACAAGACAAGCGCAGGTGTGAAATTCCACAAAGAAACTTTTCCCACTTTTCCATATTGGAACATCTGGATTTTCTTACATTATCATTTTCTATGAGGCGTATATAATTCCCTAGAATACCTACAACGACTTTACCAAGTTCAATCCGCTGAATAATAAGATTAGCCGCAGATATCGCCCGCTCGTCCTTTAATTCTAATTCCCAGCGCACCCAAGGTTCAGTCAAAAGCGGTTGTTTATTATTCTTAAGTTTTTCATTCTGTTCAAGCATTTTGTTATATACACGAAGGAAACATTCACTTTTACGACTTCCGAGATAGAGAGTATAGCCAATTACATCACCAGTTTTCAAATCATGTTTCACCCGGCTGTCGTAACTGCGAAATCTTGAAGAACAACGCCCGTCATTAAGGATATTATTTAATTCTGGTAAAGTGAAGAAGTTTGCTCCATGATCATCAATAGCAAGATCAAGGCGTGTTAAATGACCAGACAAAGCTATTTCATGCAATAAATCAGAAAGAATAGTTGAATCATCAAAATCAGACTCATAGGTCATGGAACCGAACGGAGTAGGAATAACCAATCTTTTTTTTAAATAATGTGCAAGGACGTCTGTAATTCCAGAACCAGAAATGTCAACATGAACGCCCATACCTTCATTTCCATCGTAGAGAATATCAAGACCACCGGAAACCGACATAAGCCTTGCACGATAGCCGAAACGACCAGAATCAATCGAAGTAAAATCATTACTTGAATACCCAAGTAGAGAAAAAGCGGATGCTGGTTCATCAGAATCAGAAAGAGTAAATGAAATCCAATCGACCGAAACAACCAAACCATTTGCTAATGTAATATTTGAGCCAGTGTTCATAAAGTTTCCTTTCTTTGGTTTTTCTACCCCCGTATTACCCCCGTATTACTGTCCGGGGCAGGCCAGCGCCTGCCATTTACCATCCAATCGGTCAGAGCTTCACAGGGGCAATACCAACACAATGGACAAACTCTAACAAGTCTATACATTTATTTCCTTCTGAATCTCTGCCAATATATACATGTATGTCTCCCGGTAAATCAGAATTTAAAGTATGAGTTTCGGCAGCCGTGAGAGAATTATCCTTTAATAATTCCATTGTGAAATGAATTTTATATAACATTATTGTATCTCCTTAAAATTACTTGAATTACATAAAGCACCATGATATTATAAAAGTGTCCCCACCATCAAATATTAAATAATAAAGTGAGCCCACCTAAAATATAACATAAGTGAGCTCACTTGTAAAGCGTATTTTTAAATGAAAGGTGAAATTATGCCATCTAATTTACCAGTTATAAGAGTGAGAACGAATGAAGATACCGTAATTAAAATAAAATATGTTGCAAAGTACGATAAAAAAAGTCTTTCAAAAGAAATAGAATCGTTGATATTTAAAAGGATTGAAGAATTTGAATCAGAGCACGGCGAGATTAAAATTGAACAAATGAATCTGTCTGAAATTGCACAAGATATTCAGGACCGACTAACAAAAAAACCCCCATACGGAGATTGCATACTCGATGATAATACAATCAACGAACTTTATAATAGATATGAAATATATCACGATGAAATTACAAAAGAAGAGTTTGAAAAAATAGTTTCAAAGTACACCAAATTTAAAGAAGGCAAAGTTATTATCAATTTGGATAAAGTAATAAAAGGTGTTAAAGATTTGTTTGATAGAAAATGTCAGAGTATATAAAAATTAAAAAAATTTGTATTCATATGAATCTTGCAAAGTAAAAATGCATATGCTATAATGCCAATAGGCAAAAAGATAAAGCTAGTCCATGTGGACACAAAGCGAAACCCCTCAGAGGCGCAACTCTGAGGGGTTTCTTATCCGTATACGGTGGATCGGACCGGGGCTAGTTACCGACTATTTGCCGCCATCTAACCACTTGATAACGTAGTGGCAAACTACGCCAGCCGCAACGGCGACAATAAAAGATAAAACTACTTCCATGTAGACACCCCCTTTCTGTTGCCAGTTTAGGGGCGGTAACAAAAGGAGTATATCATATTTTGGAATGTAAGGATAGAATTTTTTTGAAAAAATGAAATATGCTGCCTTTAATCGTTTATCTTTTGTGGAAATATGGATAACTGCCCATTACAGCATGGAAAACTGTGGGGAACCTTGTGGACAGCCCATGCACGGCCTGTTGACAAGGCTATACCTTGCCAACAGACCGAACACAACCTGCCCACGAAGAACCCCCACAGTTTTCCACACTTCCATAAACGGACAGTTACCCACATTACCACAAAAACGACCACAGACGGCGGGAAGCAATTCCTTATTTCACTATAAAACAATGCCTTTTAATCAAGTTGTCCGGGGTTCGAATCCCCGATGTCTCATTGAAAGCGGAAAGCCTTTAAAATTAAGGGTTTTCCGTTTTTTAATGTATTAGAAAAATTATTGTTGTTTCCATGATAGACGCCCACCGCTCGCGCAGGGGCGCGAAATGTCTGGAAGCGCGGATTCTTTCTTGTACACATAAATAGATAGGGTATAAAAGCAAATCATTTATCTCAGGAAGAATTGGCTGCTAAAATTGGTATCAGCAGGCAAGCAGTATCAAAATGGGAGAGGGCGGAAGCGTGTCCGGATACAGATAATCTTATTTTGTTGGCGAGGCTGTATAAAGTTTCACTGGATGAGCTCCTTAAAACAGATGAATCCATTGAAATGGTGAATGGAGAAGAAGAGAACACGGAGACTGAATTTAGAAAAAGAAAAGTATCTTTTCCATACCCTGTTTTTGTAACACTTGTGTATTTAATATTGGTATTTGGATTCCATTTATGGCGGCTTGGATGGCTTGTTTTTCTTACAATACCACTGTATTACTGGGTGAGAGATATAATCCGGAATCGATAGGGGCAGAACATAAAAACTCCTGGGAGAGGTTTTCTTCCAGGAGTTTTTTAATTATGATTTTGTTGGAATGAACTGGGCAATGCGTCCGGCAAACTCGGCAATGTTCTGAGTCTGAAGAATGACACGGCCGGGACCCACAAATTTTGTGAGGAAGAGGCCTTCTCCTCCAAAGAAAATATTTCCAAGGCCTTTGACAGTTTCTATTTCATAGCTGACGCTGCGTTCAAAGCCCACCACGTTTCCGGTGTCAACTTTTAATACTTCGCCCGGGGCAAGATTTTTTTCTATCATGTCGCCGTCGATTTCCAGAAAGGCAAGGCCATGGCCGCTGATATCTTCTAAAATAAAGCCCTCGCCGCCGAAGAGGCCGGAGGAGAATTTTTTACTGAATGTGATATTTAAATTTACAGATTCCTGGGCGCAGAGAAAAGCACCTTTCTGGCAGATCAGTCCGCCGTTTACTCCAACATCAATGGGAAGAATCTGGCCTGCAACGGTGGATGCAAATGCAATGGTGGTATTTGGCATGGTGGCTTTGTATGTGGCCATGAAAAGAGATTCTCCAGCGAACATGCGTCCAATTCCCTTCATGAGACCGCCTCTGGTATTTGTGGACATGCTGATGCCGTCGCTCATCCATGTCATTCCGCCTGATTGGGTAAATACACTTTCACCAGCATTTTCAAATAATATTTCTACTGCCGGCATGGTGTTTCCTACAATTTTATATTTCATGCTGCCCCCTCCTGATAGTTTATATTTATGTGCTTATCTTAGCATAATATTGTGAAAAATTCCATGAAATCTGAAAAAATGCATTAATTTTTCGGAAGTTGTAAGATATTCCATGAAATTAGGAGCGATTATCTCATACGGATATGGAAGCGTTATGAGGAAAGACTCCTTTGGGCCATTTTGATGAATTCAAGGGACGCTTTTGAAATATAGCGGTTTTTCTTGCAGACAGCAGATATTTCTCTTTTTGCCAATTCCGGATTCAGTTTATAGAAAACAACGGATTTATCCGGGGGATTTCTTTTTACAACATTATCTGTGATGAAAGCAATTCCAAGTTCCTCTCTTACAAAATGGTAGGATGTGATGAGCTGGTCCAGATAAAAGCGTATCTGTGGTGTAAAATCAGAGAGGGAGCAGAGCTTCATGGCTCTTTCATAGGTAATGGATTCGGGCCTTAAAAGAAGGAATGGCTCTTCTGAAAACTTTTCCAATGGGACCGTTGGAAAAGAATCCTTAAGATGGATGTTTTGGCATATTTCATGGTGAGTCAATGCGTAGGAGGTCAGTGATTCATTGACGGAATATGATTTTGGCACGGCCAGAAGAAAGTAATCATCCAGCAGGGGACGGACGGAAAACATTCCATTGTCGAAATCCATGGGGTCAATAATAACATCTAGTTCTTCGTTAAGAAGTTTGTTTTTTAAAACCAGGGATGGGGCTTCTCTTACATCAATCTGAATCCCGGGATACTGGCTGGAGAAGGAAGAAATCAACGGAAGAGCGATTTGCGATAAGATAAAGTTGGAGGCACCAAGACGAATGGTTCCCGTTTTCAGGTCGGAAAGATCGTTACAGTAACGCCGCAGGGAAGTTTCTATGTTTTTTATTTGTTCGATGCTGTCAATGTAGGCTTTTCCGGCTTCCGTCAATGTGATGGAAGCAGAGGTACGTTCAAAAATAGGCTGGCCAAGCTCCTTTTCTTCTTTTTTTACAGCAATGCTCAAGGCTGGCTGTGTCAAATACAAATTTTTTGCAGCCTTTGAAAAGCTGCCGGTTTTATACACTTCATAAATATAATCCATGGACTGGAACATTTGATTACCTCATAAAATAGTTTTATTAATTTGATTAATATTATAAATTTGATTATAAAGGAAAACTATGCTATGTTCAAGTGGCATCATAGAAAGGGGTAAAATTATGAATTATATGACGACACTTTTAATTATATGTCCGGTGTTCTTTGTTGCAGGAATCATTGATTCCATTGGAGGAGGAGGAGGTCTCATTGCACTTCCCACCTATCTGATGATTGGACTTCCCATCCGGACAGCCTATGGATGTAATAAGCTGCAGGCTGGTCTTGGAAATCTTGTTTCTGCCATTAAGTATTTCCGTAATAATATGGTGGATTTGAAGATCGCTTTGATTTCTGCCGTGACTGCCATGACAGGCGCATATTTTGGGACGAAGATTATTTTTATTCTTCCGGAGGAAACCATACAGAAGGCCATTACGGTGGCGCTTCCCATTATTGCTTTGGTAATGGTGCTCAGAAAAACAGATGCCAGAAATATTATTATGAAAAGTGATATTTCAAAGAAGACAATTATGCAGGCGTTGATTGTCGGCATTGTTATGGGATTTTATAACAGCCTTTTTGGGCCGGGAATTGGTACGGTGGCAATCATTGCTTTCACGATGATTATGCATTATGATGCCAGAGTGGCTTCTGGAAATGGAAAGGTTTTGATTGTTCTTACCAATGCCATAGCACTGGTAAGCTATGTGAGAACCGGAAATGTGGCATATGAGATTGCAGGACCGGCTGCGGTTTCTGCCATTTTAGGAAATTTGATTGGAGTTAATCTGGCCATTAAAAAAGGTGAGAAGATCATTAAGCCTGTGATGTTAGTAATTGTAATTCTTACGGTGATTAAGTTTGCATGGGAGAACCAGCTCTGGGGATAATTTCTTTATTGCAAAATAGTTACACTTTTATTAATTCTTTTACGGTCACTTGTACTTGAGAAAAGCTGATGTTAGAATGAAAACAGGATGGTGATTGTATGAGAAGATGGATGATATTTTTATGCCTTTGCTTCCTGCTTTTTGGTTGTGCCAGTGGAGGGCAAAAGAATGAGGCGGCAGCAGAAATTTCTGGTGAGCGGGAAGAAATAACAGAGGAAACGGCAGGGAATTTCCCGGATGAACTGGAGAATCAGGAAAAGATTATCTTATCTTTGGAGAAGTTTGAAAGCGGGCTGGAATTTTCATATATGGATGACAGTCTTGCAGAGTCTTATGGAGAGCCGCTGAAAGATTCTTATGATTTTGTGGGACGTGTGACGGCGGACGGTATAGGATACGTGATAGGGTTTAAAAAGGGAGAAAGCAGTTTGCTGGACGGACTCAGTATTTATGGAAAGGACGATTATATCGAAGCAGCAGTCTGGAGTGAACAGGAGGAGGAATATAAACCCGTCTATACATTTAAAACCATAAACAGTCTTCTCCAGGGAGGCAGCAAAAGCCAGCTTTTGTATCTTCAGCCCATTGACATGGCAACTCCGGAGGAGATTGAAGAGGCATTTTTTTACCAGTACTGCAATGGGGCACAGGGAGTCGAATATGCAGAGGATGTGTATGACAGAGGTGTTCGGTTTACTCCTCCGGATACAGGCGCATACCTTCTTGTGAACCGGTATGAAAATGGAATCCGGAGATTTGAATATGTGGCGCTGACAAAGGAGGAAGAAACTAAAATACTGGAATCGGATGAGATGATTTTGCCGGAGTTATATGGAAAAGATGGCCTGGAATTCTTTGTGAGTCAGGAAACTTATGAGGAAATGGAGATCGAAGAGGGGACGATCACGATGCCTGCCCTGAAAATTGCAGAGGATAAGTGTCGGTTTCAGGTGACAGATATTTCAGAAATCCATGATATTGTGAAGGCAGAAATGAGATATTACGGAAAAAGAGAAGGGGATGGGAATGGAATTACCCTGCTTTTTGCCGTGGATTTAATGGATGAAAAACAGCTTTCAGAGCTTTCAGATCTTCTGTCCGGCGCAGAGCCAGCACAGGAGGGAAAGTGCCCTTATGGCGGGGTTATTACTTTAAAGAGACAGGACGGAACGGAGATTACAGTGAGCCTGGCAGCAGATGGATGCGATGGATTTGTTCTGGGAAGCCATGGGATATATTCTCTGGGAAAGGATGGAATGGAGCAGGTCTGGAAGATGTTTATGGAGCCCAGGTTTGAAAAATATATGACATGGAACAGATTGGATCAGGAAACAGGAGAGGCTTCCGGTCCCGGAGAGGGTTAAAATGGAAAAGGACAGGGAACGGCTGTTAGACAGGCTGAAACGGTATGGGGAGTCGGATATGTACCCGTTTCATATGCCGGGACATAAGAGACAGGAAATAAAGGATGAATGTGCAGATGGATTTCCAAATCCCTATGCCATTGATATTACGGAAATTGATGGGTTCGATAATCTTCACCATGCAGAGGGGATACTGAAAGATTCCATGGAACAGGCAGCAAAAATTTACGGAGCTGACCATACCTATTATCTGGTAAACGGAAGTACCTGCGGAATTCTTGGCGCTGTCTGCGGGTGCACCAGAAACGGAGGAAAGATTCTTATGGCACGAAACTGCCATAAGGCAGCCTATCACGGGCTTATTTTAAACAGGCTGACTCCGGTGTATTTATATCCGAAGTTTTTGAAAGGATTTGGTATCAATGGGGGAATCTGCCCGGAGGATGTGAGAGAGGCTTTAGAGAATGACAGGGAGATTGAGGCTGTACTTCTGGTGTCGCCCACATATGAGGGGATTGTTTCAGATATTGAGGCCATTGCAGAGATTGTGCATGAATATGAAATTCCCTTGATTGTAGATGAGGCCCATGGAGCACATTTTCCGTTTTCTGATGGAAAAGAATTCCCGGAATCGGCGCTGCAACGGGGAGCTGATGTGGTGATACAAAGTTTACATAAAACATTGCCGTCTTTTACACAGACGGCTGTTTTGCATATAAAAGGGAATTTGGCGGACAGAGAAAACATTGAACGGTATCTGGGGATGTTCCAGAGTTCCAGTCCTTCTTATGTTTTCATGGCGGCCATGGAACGGTGTATTTTTTATATGGACGGCGCTGGAAGGGAACGGATGAAGGCGTATGGGAAACAGATGGGGCAGTTTTTTGAACATGTAAAAAAGTACCAGGTGCTTAAAGTTTTGGATAAAAGGATTGTCTCGGAGCCTTCCGTTTATGACTGGGATCAATCAAAGGTTGTGGTGTCTGTGAAAGGCGTCAAAGGAGTGGACGGAGAATGGCTGGGTGACAGGCTGAGAAGGAAGTATCACCTGGAGATGGAAATGTGCGCGCCGGATTATGTGATTGCCATGACCTCTGTTATGGACCGCGAAGAGGGACTTGTCCGGCTTCAGAATGCGCTTACAGAAATTGATCATCAGTTAAGTGAGGGAAATTTAAATGAAATGGGGAAAACTCCGTTTTTAGGGTTTCCAAGGGCTAAAATGGCCATTTCACCTGCCATGGCCATGGATAACAGGGGAGAAAGAAGGCAGTTATTTGAAAGCGCCGGAATGGTTTCAAAGGAGTTTCTGTATTTGTATCCGCCGGGTATCCCGCTTCTTGCACCGGGAGAGATTATTACAAACGAAATTTTATCAACAGTTTCCTGGTACAGGACGTCGGGATTTTCTGTCCAGGGGCTTTCGGATCATTCTCTTTCTTCAATAATAACGGTTGCGGAGCAATGAGAATTTATGATACAATGAAGAGTAATATGTATCACAGTGAAAGGAAAGCAGGGCAGCAGTTATGGGCAGGATTTATTACATCATGGGGAAAAGCGCCACTGGAAAGGATACGGTATATAAGGAGCTTTTAAAGCGTTGTCCGTCTCTTAAAACCATTGTTCCCTATACCACACGTCCGATTCGTGAAGGGGAGACCAATGGGGTGGAATATTTTTTCACGTCCGCCGGGGAGCTAAAACGGCTTAAGGAGGCGGGGAAGGTGATTGAATCCCGTACTTATCAGACGGTTATGGGGCCATGGAGCTATTTTACTGTGGATGATGCCCAGTTTGATTTGCATGGAAGAAATTTTTATTTGATGATTGGCACGCTGGAATCCTATGAGAAGATGTGCCTGTACTTTGGAAAGGATGCCCTGGTTCCCATTTACATAGAGGTTCCCGACGGTTTGCGGCTTCTCAGGGCCGTGGAACGGGAGGAAGTGCAGAAATCTCCCAACTACCGGGAGGTGTGCAGGCGGTATCTGGCCGATGAGGAGGACTTTTCTGAGGAGAATTTAAAACGGCTCCAGATTGGAAAACGGTTTTTGAATCTGAACCTGGGTCAGTGCCTGGAAGATATTTTAAAGGAAATATAATGTTCTTTTTTTCAAAGAATGTTTGTGCTATACTGGATAGAAGATTGGAGGGATGAGTATGCCTGAGGGAACAGTGACAAGCTTTCAAGATATCCTTGGCAATGAAATGGTCAAGGAACATTTTAAAAGGGCCATAGAAAATCATAAAATATCCCATGCATACATTTTAACGGGTGAGGCAGGAATGGGAAGAAAGTCCATTGCCAATGCATTTGCCATGACCCTTTTGTGTGAAAAGGGACAGAGTGAACCGTGCATGGTGTGCCATTCCTGCAAGCAGGTGCTGGGCGGAAATCATCCTGATCTGATCTATGTAACTCATGAGAAACCGGGAAGTATTGGTGTGGATGATATCCGTGAACAGATCAATGATACGATCATGATCCGCCCGTACAGCAGTTATTATAAGATTTATATTGTGGACGAGGCGGAGAAAATGACCGTTCAGGCCCAAAATGCTCTTCTTAAGACCATTGAAGAGCCGCCGTCCTATGCTGTGATTATTTTGATTACCACAAATCAGGAGGCATTTCTGCCGACGATTCTTTCCAGATGCGTGCAGCTAAAGCTTAAGCCCCTGAAGGATTTTACGGTAAAAAGCTATCTGACAGAGCACCTGAAGGTTCCGGAAAGGGAAGCGGAAATCTGTGCAGCCTTTGCAAGGGGAAACTTGGGAAAGGCCATCCATCTGGCCTCATCCGATGAGTTTAAAGAGCTGTACCAGAAGGTCATGGTAATCTTAAAGAACGTGGAAACCATGGATATTGTCATGCTTTTGGACTGTATCCGGGAAATGAAGGAGCAGAACTTTGAAATCAGGGAGGTTCTGGATTTGATGCAGCTTTGGTACCGGGATGTGTTAATGTACAAGGTGACCAAAGACATGAATCTTCTGATTTTCAAGGATGAATATAAATTGATTAATGGGATGGGACAGAAGAAAGACTATGCCGGTCTGGAGCAGATTTTGGCCGCCATTGATACGGCAAGAACCAGACTGGATGCCAATGTAAATATGGAATTGGTGATGGAACTTTTGCTTCTTAGCATGAAAAACCCGTAACTGTGAGGGTACTGAACAGTTACAAAAACCCATCGTAAGGAGATAGAAGGAATGACAAAAGTAATCGGAGTTCGTTTCCGCAAAGCAGGAAAAGTATATTATTTCAGTCCCGGAGAGATGGAAATTAAAACCGGGGAACATGTAATCGTTGAGACGGCCAGGGGCGTAGAGTACGGGTATGTGGTTCTGGGAACCCATGAAGTGGACGATAAGAAGGTGATTCAGCCCTTAAAGCCTGTGATTCGTATGGCCACAGAGGCCGATGAGGAGATCGAAAAGAAGAACAAGGAAAAGGAAAAAGAGGCCTTTAAAATCTGTCTGGAGAAGATTAAAAAGCATGAGCTGGAAATGAAGCTCATTGATACGGAATATACTTTTGATAATAATAAGGTGCTGTTTTACTTTACGGCTGACGGAAGAATTGATTTCCGCGAGCTGGTAAAGGATTTGGCTTCTGTGTTTAAAACAAGGATTGAGTTAAGGCAGATCGGCGTCAGGGATGAGACAAAAATTGTCGGCGGAATTGGTATCTGCGGACGGCCTCTGTGCTGTGCCTCTTATCTTTCCGAATTTATTCCGGTTTCCATTAAGATGGCCAAGGAGCAGAATCTTTCTCTGAATCCTACTAAAATTTCCGGTGTCTGCGGACGGCTTATGTGCTGCTTAAAGTATGAGGAAGAGACGTACGAAGAGTTAAACGGCAGACTTCCCAATATTGGTGATTATGTGACTACGGACGATGGCTTGAAGGGCGAGGTTCACAGCGTCAGCATTCTCCGCCAGTTTGTAAAGGTTATTGTTACCATAAACGGAGACGAAAAGGAAATCCGGGAATATAAGGTGGGGCAGTTGAGATTCCGTCCCAAGAGAAAAAAAGAGAAGGTCAATATCAACGATGCGGAGTTAAAGCAGTTGGAGGCCCTGGAGAAAAAGGAAGGAAAATCGAAGCTCGATGACAACTAAGCTTAAGGAAAACGAGCGTCTGGATGATTTGCAGAGAAATAATCTTAAGATTATCCAGAAAACAGATGGATTCTGCTTTGGCATGGATGCGGTGCTGCTTTCCGGCTTTGCTTTTGTGAAGGAAGGGGAGCGGGCTCTGGATTTGGGGACCGGAACAGGAATTATTCCTCTTCTGCTTTACGCAAAGACAAAAGGGGAACATTTTATGGCCCTGGAAATCCAGGAGGAGATCGCTGACATGGCGGCCAGAAGTGTTTCGCTTAACCATCTGGAAGAAAAAATTGAGATTGTAAAGGGAGATATTAAGGAAGCCAGCCGGATTTTCGGAGCGGCTTCCTTTGATGTCGTTACTACAAATCCACCCTATATGAATGATGCCCACGGGCTTAAAAACCCCACGGAGGTGAAAGCCATCTCCAGACATGAGGTGCTCTGTACACTGGAAGACGTGGTCCGGGAGGGGGCAAAGGTCCTAAAGCCAGGGGGGCGGATGTACATGGTTCACAGGCCCCATAGACTCATTGAAATTCTTGGAACCATGACGAAGTATAAGCTGGAACCAAAACGGATGAAATTTGTTCATCCATTCCAGAATAAGGAGGCCAATATGGTGTTAATTGAGGCAGTCCGCGGCGGCGGTGCGTTCCTTAAGCTGGAGGCCCCCATTGTGGTTTATAAGGAACCAGGGGTTTATACGGATGAAATTTATGATATTTACGGGTATTGATTCTTAAAGGTCATGGCAAGCGGCTGAAAGGAGGAGACACATGGCGGGAAAATTATATTTGTGTGCAACGCCCATCGGGAATCTGGATGATATTACTCTCAGGGTTTTAAATACATTGAAAGAAGTGGATTTGATTGCGGCAGAGGATACACGCCACAGTATCAAACTCCTGAATCATTTTGACATTAAAACACCCATGACCAGCTATCATGAGTTCAACAAGGTGGAAAAAGCCAGATATCTTGTGGAAAAGATGCAGGAAGGAACCAATGTGGCGTTGATTACCGATGCCGGAACACCGGGAATTTCAGATCCCGGAGAAGAACTGGTGAAGCAGTGCTATGAGGCGGGGATTGAGCTTACGTCTCTTCCTGGTCCGGCAGCCTGTATTACGGCTCTTACCATGTCCGGAATGGCCACCAGACGGTTTGCCTTTGAGGCATTTCTGCCTTCCGATAAAAAGGAAAAGCTGCGGATTCTGGAAGAGCTTAAAAATGAGACCAGAACCATTATCCTTTACGAAGCCCCTCACAGACTTGTGAGGACTCTTACAGAGCTTTTGGAGGCGTTGGGAGACCGGAGAATTTCCATTTGCAGGGAGCTTACGAAAAAATATGAGACAGTGTTTTGCACCACATTTTCCGAAGCCCTGGCCTATTATGAGGCGGAAGAGCCCAAGGGGGAATGCGTGATTGTTGTGGAGGGAAAAAACCCGGAGGAAATCCAGAGAGAGAAGGAACAAACCTGGGAATCCATGCCCATTGAGGAACATATGGAAAAATATCTTTCCGAAGGCATGGACAGGAAGGAAGCCATGAAACAGGTGGCGAAGGACCGGGGAATCAGTAAAAGGGATGTGTACCAGTACCTGACCAATTTAAGATAATAAAAATACCAGCCGCAGCAATTGTTTGGCTGGTATTTTTTATTGATTAAATGAATTTTGCCTGAAGGGACCGGATAGCCGGGGACTGGGAGAGAACGGTGTAGGCTACGCCTCCCAGAACGATTCCGGCTGTGGTCTGGCAGGTGAGGGTGAAGACCTCGCCGAAGGCAACCACAGGGCCGTAGAGGGGGATTTTTACCAGGGTATATCCGGCAACGTGGACGATTCCGCCGATGATGGCGCCCAGAAGCCAGGAATATTTGCGGCCGGGCAGCAGCTTGTAGGTGATGAGTCCGGCTATCAGAGCCCATAAGCCCTTTAAGACCATGGTGGGGACCACCCAGACGGCATAGCCGCCGATGAAATCGGAGAGTCCGGCTCCGATGGCTCCGGCCAGGACGCCCCGCCGGGTGCCGAAAAGGCATACGGTTAAAATAATCATACAGTCGCCTAAGTGAGTGTAGCCGAAGGCTGACGGAATTTTAAAAAAGTAAGTTCCTGTGAATACCAGTGCGGCCATGAGGCCGATAATGGCAACGTCCATGGTATTGGATGTGGTCTGTTCCTGTCTCATGAAAAAGTCTCCCTTCTGTTATTTTAAGCCCATGAATTTGGCAGCGTTATTATAGAAGATATTTTCCAGTCCCTGTTCATCAACGCCGCAGGCCATAACCTTCTGGATTTCCACTGAGGGTTCATGGAAGGGGGAGTCGATTCCGAACATGACTCTTTCGTGTCCCACGGTATCGTAGGCATTTTTGATCTGGCAGCTCATGGAGGTGCCGGAGGTCTCCAGCCAGATATTGTCATAGCGTTTTGCCATGGTCAGCGCAGCGCCCACATAGATGCCATGGGCGTGGCCCATGTGAATCATGACAATGGGGAGATGGGGATGGCGTTCCGCCAGAAGTCCGATCTGCCAGGGCAGGGAAAAGGGCGGATGGCCGGAGTGGATGAATAAGGGCTTTCCGTATTTTTCGCAGATTTCTGCCACAGGATCCACACAGGGGTCATCGGCGGAGTAGCCGTCAAATAAGGACTGGAGCTTTGCACCTGCAAAATGCTCATCACGGAGATAGTGCTCCAAGGAATCGTAAGCGGTCTGCCCCTCGGCGCAGTTTACCCACATTAAGGGGATGATTTTATCCGGGTGTGCTTTGTAGGCAGCTACGGTATCCTCGTTTTCATGGCAGCCGGAGGCGCAGAGAATTGTTTTCTCAATATTATAGGTTTCCATCTGCTTAAGCAGGCGGTCTGTATCGAAGTTAATGTTAAAAGGACTTCCAAATACGCCGATATGGGTATGGGCGTCTATTTTTTTGATTCTGGAAAATTCGTTCATATGCCGGTCTCCTTTAAAGTTTTTCAGGTGTACATCTGTGATATGGCCATATCATACAGGAAAAGTGGCATCATTAAAATGACCAATTTTAGAATATTTGACCAGTCCAGAGCGGCAAAACAACGGTTCTGGCGGATTCTGTCGGAATCGCTGACAAAATTTCCTTGACAAATCCGCCGGCAGGAATTAGTATGTAGGTAAGTAATTAATTTGAATACCAAAATATTTGAAATTAAAAATTAATTCTAATCTAACACAAGGATGTATCGGGATGACAGCCAGAATTGCAGGAATTGGTACGTATATACCAGAGAGAGTTGTAACAAACGATGAGCTGGCGGAAATCATGGAAACCAGCGATGAGTGGATTGTGAGCCGGACCGGAATCCACGAGCGGCGGATTTCCACAACAGAAGGAACCAGGGAGCTGGCATTAAAGGCGGCTGAGAATGCCCTTGCAGCAGCAGGGACGAAGCCGGAGGAGCTGGATATTATTATCCTCGGCACTTCTTCTCCGGATTACCATTATCCCAGCGACGCCTGCTATGTACAGGGGGAGCTTGGCGCCGGGAACGCGGTTGCCTTTGATATTTCTGCCGCATGTTCCGGATTTATTTTTGCCATGAACATTGTCCAGAGCTTTTTTAAGGCAGGAATTTATAAAACCGGGCTGATCATTGGCGCGGAGACCTTAAGCAAAGTAACGGACTGGAATGACCGTTCCACCTGTGTTCTTTTCGGTGACGGAGCCGGAGCGGCTGTTTTAAAGGCTGGAGAGACGGGAATCATCGACATGGTTATGGGGTCCGACGGCACCAAGGGGGATGTCCTTAAGTGTCCCTCAAGGACCATGGGAAATTTCCTTACTGGGGAGGAGCCAAAGGCAGGCTTTATGACCATGGACGGCCAGGCCGTGTTCAAATTTGCGGTGAAAAAGATTCCGGAAACCATAGAGGCTCTTCTGGAAAGGAATCACCTGGTCAAGGAGGACATTAAATATTATGTTCTTCATCAGGCCAATGAGCGGATTATTGAAGCAGCGGCCAGGCGTATCGGGGAGCCATTGGAGAAGTTTCCCATGACCATCGGGGAGTATGGAAATACTTCCACAGCCTCCATTCCGCTTCTGTTAAGCCATATGGAAAAGCAGGGAATGGTGCAGCCAGGCGATAAGATCATCATGTCAGGCTTTGGGTCAGGAATGACCTGGGGCGCAGCATTGGTTCAGTGGACCTAAAAACTTTGAAAATCAAAATAAAGGAGAATAAAATTATGTTAGAGAAAATGAAAGAGTTAATTGCAGATCAGTTGAGTGTGGATGCGGAGACCATCACAGAGGGATCTTCCTTTAAGGATGATCTGGGAGCAGATTCCCTGGATTTATTTGAGCTTGTGATGGCTTTGGAGGATGAGTATTCCGTTGAGATTCCGGCCGATGATCTTCAGAAGATGGCAACGGTTGGCGATGTTATGAAGTATTTAAAAGATAAGGGCGTTGAGGAATAGAATGAACACTAGAATTACAGAAATGCTGGGAATTGAACATCCGATCATACAGGGCGGAATGGCCTGGGTGGCGGAGCATAACCTGGCAGCGGCCGTATCGGAAGCCGGAGGTCTTGGACTGATCGGAGGCGCCAATGCGCCAGGAGAAGTGGTCCGGGAAGAAATTAAAAAGGCCAGGGAGCTGACAAAAAAGCCCTTTGGCGTCAACATCATGCTGATGAGTCCCTACGCGGACGATGTGGCCAAGGTGGTTGTGGAGGAAGGAATTAAGGTGGTCACTACCGGAGCCGGAAATCCTGGAAAGTATATGAAAATGTGGAAGGATGCCGGTATTACCGTGATTCCGGTGGTGGCTTCCGTGGCTCTTGCAAAGCTCATGGAGCGGGGCGGGGCCGATGCCGTTGTGGCAGAGGGAACAGAATCCGGCGGTCATATCGGTGAGGCAACCACCATGACCCTGGTGCCGCAGGTGGCCGATGCCGTTTCCATTCCGGTCATTGCCGCAGGCGGAATTGCCGATGGAAGAGGAATTGCTGCAGCCTTCATGCTGGGAGCAGAGGCCGTCCAGATGGGAACCAGGTTCGTTGTGGCGAAGGAATCCATTGTCCATGAAAATTATAAGGACCGGATTATCAAGGCCAAGGACATTGATTCTGCAGTGACAGGCAGAAGCCACGGACATCCGGTGCGCTGCTTAAGAAACCAGATGACCAGAGAGTATAACCGGCTGGAAAGTGAAGGAAAGAGCTTCGAGGAGCTGGAGTATCTGACACTGGGAGCCTTAAGAAAGGCTGTGATGGAGGGCGACGTGACTAATGGAACCGTCATGGCAGGCCAGATCGCAGGTATGGTGAAGAAAAAGCAGACCTGTAAGGAAATGATCGATGAAATGATGGAGCAGGCAGAATCGCTCTTAAGACGTTGACAGATGAGGTAAAAAATGGGTAAGACAGCATTTATTTTTCCGGGCCAGGGCGCGCAGATCTGCGGCATGGGCCAGGATTTTTATGAACATACGGATACGGGACGAAAGGTTTTTGACAGGGCGTCTGAGCTTCTGGGATTCTCTGTTCCCGATCTCTGCTTTACCCCCAATGACCGGCTGGATATCACAGAATTCACACAGGCAGCCATGGTGACTGTAAGCACGGCTATGTTAAAGGTCATGGAGGAGAGAGGGTATCATGCAGATGTGACCGCAGGTTTAAGTCTGGGCGAGTATTGTGCCCTGGCGGCAGCGGGAGTTATGACAGTGGATGATGCCATTCTTACGGTCCGCCGCAGAGGAATTCTCATGCAGGAGGCAGTTCCGGCGGGAATCGGCGGAATGAGTGCGGTTCTGGGGATGAATGCGGGACAGATCAACGAGGTTGTGGATAAGATTGAAAACGTCCAGGTGGCAAATTATAACTGCCCGGGGCAGATTGTAATTTCCGGTAAACTGGATGCCGTTTCTGAAGCCGCAGAAAAGCTTAAGGAAGCCGGGGCAAGGCGGGTGATTCCCCTCAATGTCAGCGGTCCCTTCCATTCCTATCTGCTTTCGGAAGCAGGAGAAAAGCTTGGGCAGTTTTTGGAGCATGTGGAAATTTCCGATCCGGTGATTCCCTATGTGGCCAATGTGACCGCCGGATATGTGACCAGCAAGGATGAGGTGAAGCCGCTTCTTATTAAGCAGGTTTCCTCTTCCGTCAGATGGCAGCAGAGTGTGGAGACCATGATTGCCGACGGTGTGGACCGGTTTGTGGAAATCGGCCCGGGAAAGACACTGGCGGGATTTGTGAAAAAGATCAGCCGGGATGCGGCAATTGTAAATATTGAAAAGCTTAAGGATTTGGAAAAGCTTAAATAACCCGAATTTTGGGACTGGTATGGGAGAAAGTATGATGGATTTAAATGGAAAAATTGCTTTGGTGACAGGAGCCAGCCGTGGAATCGGACGGCAGATTGCAGTGACCCTGGCGGGATACGGTGCCACGGTGATTGTGAATTACAACGGTTCCAGAGAAAAAGCAGAAGAAACCGTAAAGGAAATTGAAGAGGCAGGACATAAGGCGGAAGCCATCCAGTGCAGCGTGGAGGAATTTGACAGCGCCAGGGAGCTGATTGATGGGATTATAAAGACCTATGGAAGACTGGATATTCTGGTGAACAATGCGGGAATCACAAGGGATAATCTGATTATGAAGATGTCAGAGGACGATTTTGATACGGTACTTTCCACCAACCTCAAGGGGGCATTTAACTGCATCAAGCATGTATCCCGTCAGATGTTAAAGCAGAGAGGCGGGCGTATCATCAATATTTCTTCCGTATCCGGCATCATGGGAAATGCAGGGCAGGCCAACTACTGCGCTTCCAAGGCAGGAATCATCGGCCTTACAAAATCGGTGGCCAGAGAGCTTGGAAGCAGGGGAATTACCTCCAACGCAGTGGCGCCCGGATTTATTCAGACGGAGATGACGGATGTGCTGCCCGACGAGGTGAAAAAGTCCATGGGAGAGCAGATTCCCTTAAAGAGGTTTGGCGAGACCAGGGACATTGCGGAGGCTGTGGCATTTTTGGCATCGGACTGCGCCTCCTACATCACCGGGCAGGTGATTCAGGTGGACGGCGGTATGGCCATGTAGTCGGGGTTGGAAGGAGACAAGAGAAATGAACAGAGTTGTAGTAACCGGCATGGGAGCCATTACTCCCATCGGTAACGATGTGGATACCTTTTGGGATAGTCTGAAACAGAAAAAAATCGGGTTTGGGCCCATCACATATTTTGATACCACGGATTATAAGGCGAAGCTGGCAGCAGAGGTTAAAGACTTTGATGTGAAACAGTATATGGACCCCAAGGCGGCCAGGAGAATGGAGCGGTTTTCCCAGTTTGCTGTTGCTGCGGCCAGGCAGGCCCTGGAGGATTCCGGTCTGGACATGGAAAAGGAGGACCCCTACCGCGTGGGTGTCTGTGTCAGCTCCGGAATCGGAAGCTTACAGGCCATTGAGCGAGAGTATGTAAAACTCCTGGAAAAGGGACCCGGCCGTATCAATCCGCTGCTGGTACCCCTTATGATAAGCAACATGGCGGCAGGTAATGTGTCTATCCAGTTTGGGCTGAAGGGAAAGTGCATCAATGTGGTGACCGCATGTGCAACAGGAACCCATTCCATTGGGGAGGCCATGAGGTCCATCCAGCATGGAGAGGCAGAGGTGATGGTGGCAGGCGGCTCAGAAAGCAGTATTACACCCCTTGGAGTAGCCGGATTTACCAGCCTGACAGCTCTTTCCACATCAGAGGATCCCAAACGGGCATCCATTCCCTTTGATGCAGAGAGAAACGGGTTTATCATGGGAGAAGGCGCCGGAGTGGTGGTTTTGGAGTCCCTGGACCATGCGAAGGCCCGCGGTGCAAAGATCTATGCGGAGCTTGCGGGATACGGAGCCACCTGTGATGCCTACCATATCACATCCCCGGCAGAGGACGGAAGCGGCGCGGCAAAGGCCATGGAGTATGCCATGGCGGATGCGGGAGTGAAGCCGGAACAGATTGATTATATCAACGCCCATGGAACCAGCACCCACCACAATGACCTGTTTGAGACAAAAGCCATTAAGCTGGCGCTGGGAGACCACGCATACAAGGTGAAAATCAATTCCACCAAATCCATGATCGGCCATCTTTTAGGGGCAGCCGGAGGAGTGGAATTCATTGCATGTGTAAAGTCCATTGAGGACGGCTTCGTCCATGCCACGGCAGGACTTCTGGTGGATGACCCGGAATGTGACCTGGACTACACCAAGGGCAGCGGCGTCTCCATGGATGTGAAGTATGTGCTTACCAATTCTTTAGGCTTCGGCGGACATAATGCAAGTCTGCTGCTTAAAAAATATGAGGAATAAGGAGAGCGGGCTGTGGAAATAAAGGATATGATTGCGCTCATGGAGGCCGTTTCCGAAAACGGGCTGACGGCTTTTGAGCTGGAACAGGGCGATATGAAGCTTTCCATGAAGCGGGAGAAAAAACAGGTGACAGCGGTTCCCGTGATGGGGCAGTCCGGCAGCAAGCCGGAGATTTTTGCGGCAGTGCAGACGGAAAGCCGGGAAGAGGCCGTTTCCGACAAGGTTGTGACCTGTCCGCTGGTTGGGACCTTCTACTCCTCCCCGTCCCCGGATGCAGAGGATTTTGTGAAGGTTGGAGACCATGTGAAAAAGGGCCAGATCATCGGAATTGTGGAGGCCATGAAGCTGATGAATGAGATTGAATGTGAGTATGACGGCGTGGTGGAAGCGGTTCTTGTGAAAAACGAGGAGACTGTGGAGTACGGCCAGCCATTATTCCGGATTCACTGAGGCAGGAGGTAAGTATCATGTTGGGAATCAAGGAAATTCAGGAAATTATCCCTCACCGCCATCCGTTTTTGCTGGTTGACTGTATCGAGGAGCTGGAACCGGGAGTGCGCGCAGTTGGGTATAAATCGGTCACATACAACGAGCCGTATTTTGCGGGCCATTTTCCGGAGGAACCGGTGATGCCGGGGGTTTTAATTGTTGAGGCCCTGGCCCAGACGGGAGCTGTCGCCATCTTGAGCGTGGAGGAAAATAAGGGGAAAACCGCTTATTTTGGAGCCATGAATAACGTAAAGTTTAAGAAAAAGGTAGTTCCCGGCGATAAGCTTCGTCTGGAATGCCGGATCATTAAGCAGAAAGGGCCGGTAGGAATCGGGAGCGCCGTGGCAACTGTGGACGGAAAGACAGCCGTGTCTGCGGAGCTGACATTTATGATTGGGTAAGCTGGTGAAAGTATGTTTCAAAAAATTCTGATTGCAAACCGCGGAGAAATTGCGGTGCGGATTATCCGCGCATGCAGGGAAATGGGAATTAAAACGGTGGCTGTCTATTCTGAGGCGGACCGGGATGCCCTCCATACGCTGCTGGCGGATGAGGCCATCTGTATCGGTCCGGCGCCGTCAGCCGAAAGCTATTTAAATATGGAACAGATTCTGACGGCCTGTGTGGCCATGAAGGCCGATGCCATCCACCCGGGATTTGGCTTTTTATCGGAAAATGCCAGATTTGCGGAGCTGTGTGAAAAGTGTAAAATCCGGTTCATTGGCCCGTCTGCCGCGATCATCCACAAAATGGGAAATAAATCGGAGGCCAGAAAGACCATGATGGAAGCGGGAGTTCCCGTGGTTCCCGGAAGCCGTGAGCCTGTTTTTACGGTGGAAGAGGGACTTAAAACTGCCAGGGAAGTGGGATTTCCTGTGATGATCAAGGCATCCAGCGGAGGCGGCGGAAAGGGAATGCGGGTTTCCTGGAATGAGGAAGATTTCGCTTCCAATTTCCAGAATGCCCAGATGGAGTCGGTGAAGGGATTTTCCGACGACACCATGTATATTGAACGGTTTGTGGAACGGCCGAGACATATTGAATTCCAGATTCTGGCGGACAGTTTTGGCAATGTGATTCACCTAGGGGAGCGGGACTGTTCCATTCAGAGAAGACACCAGAAGGTTCTGGAGGAGGCCCCGTCGGCAGCTATTTCTGACAGCTTAAGAAAGCGGATGGGAGACATGGCAGTCCGTGCGGCAAAGGCCGTTGGATATGAAAATGCGGGAACCATTGAGTTCCTTTTAGATAAAAAGAAAGACTTTTATTTCATGGAAATGAATACGAGAATTCAGGTGGAGCATCCGGTGACGGAGGCGGTGACAGATCTGGATTTGGTTAAAGAGCAGATTCGGATTGCGGCAGGTGAGCCGCTGTCTTTTGATCAGGAAGATGTGAAAATAACCGGCCATGCCATTGAGTGCAGAATCAATGCGGAAAACCCGGAGAAAAATTTCATGCCCTGTCCGGGGACCATCACCAACATTCATTTGCCCGGCGGCCGGGGAATCCGGGTGGATACGGCTGCGTACAATGGCTATAAAATTCCGCCCAACTATGATTCTATGATTTTAAAGCTCATTGTCCATGACAAGGACCGGGAGTCTGCCATTGCGAAGATGCGGAGTGCCCTTGGGGAGCTGGTGATCGAGGGAATTACCACAAATCTGGATTTCCAGTATGAGATCATAAACAATGGCGATTTTGAAGAGGGAAATGTGGATACGGATTTTATTCCGTCCCATTTTCCGGAGTATTGTAAGTAAGCCGTCATTCAGGGGAACGTCCCAGGACAGAAAGGGAAGGAAGTTTTCGTATGCTGCGAGATATGTTTAAGAAAACCTATACGAAATTGGATACAAAAT
This sequence comes from Clostridium sp., assembly GCA_021770825.1. Classification (GTDB taxonomy): domain Bacteria; phylum Bacillota; class Clostridia; order Lachnospirales; family Lachnospiraceae; genus CANRXD01. Next base: position 24,197 of record JAETQD010000009.1, read on the forward strand.
ACCGTACAGAGGAAAAGGAAGAGGCGCCTTCCATTCCCGCCGGGATGTGGAGAAAATGCAACAAGTGCGGAAAGCCCATTTACGCAGAGGATGTACGGGAAAACTTCAACATCTGTCCCAAGTGCGGGGGATATTTCCGCGTCCATGCCTACCAGAGAATTGAAATGGTGGCAGATGCCGGAACCTTTTTTGAGTGGGATCGGGAGATGGAGGTCTCTAATCCCCTGAATTTTCCGGGATATGAAAAGAAGCTGGCAGCAGCCAGAGAAAAGACGAAGTTAAATGAGGCCATCGTCACCGGTCATGCCTGTATTGGCGGGTATCCGGCGGTCCTCGGCGTCTGCGATGCCAGATTCCTCATGAGCAGCATGGGCCACAATGTGGGAGAGAAGATCACAAGGGCCGTGGAACGGGCCACCAGGGAAAAACTTCCGGTGATTTTGTTTGCCTGCTCCGGCGGCGCCAGAATGCAGGAGGGGATGATTTCCTTAATGCAGATGGCAAAGACCTCGGCGGCCTTAAAACGCCATCATGATGCCGGGCAGCTATTTGTAAGCGTGCTGACAGACCCCACCACAGGAGGCGTCACAGCCAGCTTTGCCATGCTGGGTGATATTATTCTGGCGGAGCCGGGGGCATTGATCGGGTTTGCAGGTCCCAGAGTCATTGAGCAGACCATTGGGCAGAAACTGCCGGAGGGCTTCCAGCAGTCCGAGTTTTTGCTGGAACACGGATTTGTGGATAAAATCGTTGAGAGAAAAGATTTAAAAGAGTGTCTGGCACAGATCTTAAGGCTTCACGGCGGAAAAAATATTGGTGAAGTAAGACAGGAAGAGAAACCTGGAAATCCCGAAACCGGAGAGGTTTTTCCGGAGATACGGGCGAAAGCCGTAATACGAAGTGCGTGGGATTCCGTAGTTCTTTCCAGAAAGGCGGACCGCCCGGTGGCCTCCGATTATATTGAGGCCTTGTTTGATGATTTCATGGAATTTCATGGGGACCGTTATTTTAAGGATGACGGCGCCGTTATTGGAGGCATTGCAAGCTTCCATGGAATCCCGGTAACCGTGATCGGGCAGGAAAAGGGAAAGACCACCAGGGAAAATATTAAGAGAAATTTTGGAATGCCGTCTCCCGAGGGGTACAGAAAGGCCCTGCGGCTTATGAAGCAGGCAGAAACCTTTGGACGGCCTGTGGTTTGCTTCGTGGATACTCCCGGCGCGTTCTGCGGCATGGAAGCCGAGGAACGGGGGCAGGGGGAAGCCATTGCCAGAAATCTCATGGAAATGTCCGGCCTTAAAGTTCCGGTTTTGTCCATTGTTATCGGGGAAGGAGGCAGCGGCGGCGCACTGGCCATGGCTGTGGCCAATGAGGTATGGATGATGGAAAATGCCATTTATTCCGTTTTGTCTCCGGAGGGCTTTGCCTCCATTTTGTGGAAAGACAGCAAGCGGGCAGGAGAGGCTGCCAGAGTGATGAAGATTACAGCCAGGGAGTTAAAGGAGCTGGGTGTGATCGAGCGGATTATTCCGGAAAGAGAGCCTGCAAGCCCTGAGACGATGCCGGAGATTAAGGAAAAGCTCACAAAAGCCATGGAAGAATTTTTCGATACATGGGGACGTATGGACGGAGAGGCGATTTCTGCCAGCCGTTATGACAGATTCCGCAGATTTTAAGGATTTTAGAGGAGATACATGCCATGGAAAAAGGGATATCCGGCTTGAAGCCGCTTAAAATTGGCACTTTGACAGCCAAAAGGCCTGTAATACAGGGAGGAATGGGGGTGGGAATCAGCCTTTCTTCTCTGGCGGGAGCCGTGGCGAAGGCCGGAGGAATCGGAATTATTTCCACGGCCCAGATCGGTTTTAAAAACCCGGATTTTATGAAGAATCCGCTGGAGGCCAATCTGAAGGCGATTCATTCGGAGCTTAAAAAGGCCAGGGAAATTGCACCAACAGGCATTCTGGGATTTAATATTATGGTGGCCACGAAGGAGTACGGCCGTTATGTGAAGGAAGCCGTCAAGGCAGGGGCCGATGTGATTATTTCGGGAGCCGGACTTCCGGTGGATATGCCGAAATTTGTGGCAGAGGCAGAAGAGGAGCTTCGTTCCGGGGACAAAAAAAGACGTACCATGCTGGCCCCCATTGTGTCTTCCATAAAATCGGCCACGGTAATCTGTAAGATGTGGGACAGGAAATACAAGACAGCACCGGATTTTGTGGTCATTGAAGGGCCCTGTGCGGGAGGGCATCTGGGCTTTTCCAGAGAGCAGCTTACGGAGTACGGCGTGGACACTGAGGCCGTATCCAGAACTTATAAGCAGGCCGTTTATGAAGAGGAAATCCGCGGAATCATAAAGACAGTGAAGGAATTTGCGGATAAATATAAAAAGAAGATTCCGGTGGTTACGGCAGGCGGCGTATTTGATCATAAAGATGTGCTGCGGCAGATGGAGCTGGGGGCGGATGGTGTCCAGGTGGCAACCAGGTTTGTGACAACAGAGGAATGTGATGCGTCCATGGCTTATAAGCAGGCGTATCTGGATGCAGAGGAAAAGGACATCGTGATTGTGAAAAGTCCGGTGGGAATGCCCGGGCGGGCCATAAAAAATGAATTTCTGGCCCGGGTCCAGGAGGCCAGACTCCCTGTAACCCACTGTTTCCGGTGCCTGGAGCACTGTAATCCGGCAGAAACGCCCTACTGCATTACCCGTGCATTAATCAATGCGGCAGAGGGGAATATAAAGGAGGCGCTGCTTTTCTGCGGGAGCAATGCGTTCCGATGCAGGCAGATAGAGACGGTTCCCCAGGTTATGCAGGAGCTGTGCGGAGAATCTTAGGGAATGAATCCCGCTTTTCTGTCATAAAATCTGACAGGAAGGTGGGATTTTTATGTTAAATTATCTATGGGCCGGGATGATCGTTCTTGGAATTTTATGGGGAGCCTTTCATGGAAACATGGCATCCGTAACGGACGGAGCACTGGAATCCACGAAAGAAGCGGTGACGCTTTGCATGACCATGCTGGGAATCATGTCGTTCTGGTGCGGAATTTTAAAGATCGGGGAGGAAGCCGGGCTCATTGAGGCGATGACCAAAAAAATGCGTCCGGTAATCCGGTTTTTATTTCCGGGAATTCCCAAGGACCATCCGGCTGCATCCCACATATCCACCAACATGATCGCCAATATGCTGGGCCTTGGCTGGGCGGCAACTCCGGCGGGATTGAAGGCCATGGAAGAGCTGGAAAAGCTTGAGGAGGAGAGGCGAAAAGGGAATCAGGCGGGAGCTGTGAGGCGGGGGACTGCCAATAATGAAATGTGTACCTTTTTGATTGTGAATATTTCGTCCCTTCAGTTGATTCCCATTAACATGATTGCCTACCGGAGCCAGTATGGAAGTGTGAACCCTTCGGCCATTGTGGGTCCCGCCTTGGCGGCAACAACGGTCAGCACACTGGCTGGGGTGGTGTTTTGCAGGGTGATGGACAGAGGGAAAAGCGGGGAATGAGGCTTTCCTTGACATTTTAAAATTATTGCATTAAAATGAGGTCCTAAAACCCGCGCTGCGGCTATGGATTTTTCTGGACAATGTCTACTTTTCGCCATACAGTTACCGATTTTTGGTAATTGTATGGCTTTTTTTATGCAGCTCGCGGAGAGGAAAAGGCTTGTAAGAGTGAAACTGTTTTACGGAAAGGAAGTTGTAAGGATGGAACAAACGTATATGAAGGAGAAACCGATTCTGGGGCTGGTGCTTTCCATGTCGCTGCCGATGATTTTGTCCATGATGGTCAATGCGCTGTATAATATTGTGGACAGCCTGTTTGTGGCGAAGATCAGTGAACAGGCGATGACGGCATTGTCCCTGGTATATCCGGTTCAAAATATGGTGAACGCGGTGTCCATAGGATTTGGGGTCGGCATTAATGCGGTGATTGCCATTTATTTGGGGGCACAGGACTACAAAAAGGTAAATGCGGCGGCTACCCATGGTTTTATTCTGAGCATTATACAGGGAATTTTACTGACAGCTATCAGCATTGGAATTATGCCGTCCTTTTTGAGCGTGTTTACTGAGGATGCAGGTATCCTTCCGTCCGGCCTTCAGTATTCTAACATTGTGTTTTGTTTTGCCACGGTGATAGCCCTGAATCTTTTTTATGAGAAAATATTCCAGGCAGTGGGGAAAATGACGGTTTCCATGGTTGGTATGATGGTGGGATGTGTGGCCAATATCATTTTGGATCCGATCTTTATTTTTGGTCTGGGCCCCGTTCCGCGTATGGAGATTGAGGGTGCAGCACTGGCAACCGGTATCGGACAGGTACTGTCGCTGATCGTATACCTGATCTGCTATTTTAAGGACCCTATTCCGGTGAAGGTAAGCAAAAAAGAATTCTCCTGGAGCTGGAGGCTGACGGGAAGACTGTATTCCATTGGGATTCCGGCAACATTAAATCTTGCTCTTCCGTCCGCTGGTGGGATACAACTATGGGGCAGGGGAACATCAGAGGGTGCAGAAAATTTATACCACTACCCTGACGCTTACGGCTGCCATTATGGTGGTGGGAACCGGCCTGTGCCTGGCGGTTCCTGACTGGCTTATGTCTTTATTTACTGATAATGGGGAGACCATCCGGATTGGCACATCTGCCCTCCGCATTATATGTGCAGGTTTTGTGGTTTCCTCTGTATCCGTAGTTTCCTCCGGTGCGTTGGAGGGCATGGGGATGGGATTCCCGTCATTGATGATTTCCCTTTGCAGGTATGTGGTGGTTTTGATTCCGGCGGCGTTTGTTTTAAGCCGTATGGTCGGGGCAGAAGGAGTATGGCATGCATTTTGGCTTACGGAGGCTGTGGCCGCCGCCGCTTCGTTCCTGATTTACCGGGAAAAGACAAAAATCCATTGACCTTTCTGGAAAAATTTCCTATAATGATAGACAGATTGCGGCAGAAGCCGCAGATGCATTCTGAAGAATGGTTTTATGGATCAAAAGAAACCGATATTTAAGTACCAGGAAGGTATTGAGCGCAGCAGTGCTCTGCTTTTTCTGGTATTTTTTTTGATGAAAGGATGGGATGGTATGAGTAAGTTCAGAGGAAGATCGATGGCAGCGGCTGTTTTGGCAGCAGTTCTTTTTGCGGCTGGTATTTCCGGGTGTCAGAAAGGGGAGGAACGGATAGAATCCCAGGAGACAGCAGTTCAGACTGCGGCGGAGCCGGAAACAAAAGAGGAGCAGACGGAAGCCGATAAGGAGAATGAGGAAACGAAGGATTCCGTGATTGTGGTCATGGGACCGTCTTCGGAGCCGGAGGCGGGATTTGACCCGGCCTACGGATGGGGAGCGGGAGAGCATGTCCATGAGCCGTTAATCCAGAGTACGCTGACCGTGACAACGAAAGACCTTACGATTGATTACGATCTGGCAACGGATATGAAGGTCAGCGAGGACGGGCTCACATGGACCGTGACCATTCGGGATGATGTGAAGTTTACGGATGGAGAAGCACTGACCGCAGAGGATGTGGCGTTTACTTATAATACGCTCCGGGACACCAGCTCCGTCAATGACTTTACCATGTTAAAAGAGGCAGTGGCCCTTGATGATACCACAGTGGAGTTCCAGTTGAACCGCCCCTATTCCATCTGGCCCTACACCATGGCCATTACGGGAATTGTACCGGAACACGCCTATGGACCGGACTATGGAATGAATCCCATCGGTTCCGGGCGGTATATTATGAAGCAGTGGGACAAGGGGCAGCAGGTGATTTTTGAGGCGAACCCGGACTACTATGGGGAGGCGCCGAAGATGAAGCAGGTGACTGTACTTTTCATGGACGAGGATGCGGCCTATGCAGCGGCCCTTTCGGGACAGGTGGATTTGGCCTACACTTCAGCAGCCTATTCGGAGCAGACCATGGATGGATACAGCCTGTTCTCCTGTGAGACTGTGGACAACCGCGGATTTAATCTTCCGGCCATTCCGGCAGGGGAGACCGATGAGAATGGCGTGGCCCTTGGAAATGATTTTACTTCAGATATCGGCGTCCGCCGGGCCATCAACCTGGCCATTGACAGGGAGACCATGATTGAAAATGTGCTGAACGGCCATGGGACTGCGGCATACAGCGTCTGCGATAAAATGCCCTGGTACAACCCGGCAGCCAAAACAGAGTATGACCCGGATATGGCAAAGGCCATTCTGGAAGAGAGCGGATGGACCACAGGGGCCGATGGAATCCGTGAGAAAAATGGAGTAAAGGCGGAGTTTGCACTGCTCTATCCGGCAGGGGATTCTGTCCGGCAGGCCCTGGCGGCAGAAACGGCCAATCAGCTTTCAGAGTTCGGAATTCAGGTGAATATTGAGGGTGTTGGCTGGGATACGGCCTATGACCGGGCGCAGTCCACACCCCTTATGTGGGGATGGGGTGCCCATACTCCCATGGAGTTTTACAACATTTACCATACAAAACCAAACGGTATCTATGCAGAGTATTCTCCATATAGAAACGAAGCCGTGGACAGGGCCATGGACGAGGCATTGGAGAGCAGCAGCCTGGAGGAATCCTATGAGCTCTGGAAACAGGCACAATGGGACGGTACCACCGGAATCACCCAGGACGGTGATCTGCCGTGGATATGGCTTGTGAACATTGATCATTTATACTGGGTGAAGGACGGTCTTCAGGTGGCGGAGCAGAAGCTGCATCCCCACGGTCATGGATGGTCCATCGTGAATAATGTGGATCAGTGGACCTGGAACTAGGGAACTTGAGAGGAGAGAACGGAAGAAATGAAGAGACAGGATGGGAAAAGCAAAAACCAGGGCAGGAGGCAGGCAGGACTTTCCTGGACATGGGTTGGAATGCAGGCTGTGCGTATGGTGATTTTGGTGGTTCTGGTCAGTGTTCTGGCGTTTATTCTTCTTTCGGTCTCTCCCATTGACCCTCTGCAGACCAATGTGGGCCAGGCAGCGCTGGGCGCCATGAGTCCGGAGCAGGTGGAAAAGCTTAAGGCTTACTGGGGCGTCGGCGTTCCTCCGGCGGAGCGGTATCTATCCTGGGCCTCGGATTTTCTCCGGGGTGATATGGGAATCTCTCTTCTCTACCGGAGACCTGTGGCGGAGGTGATCGGGGAAAAGCTTTTTAATTCCCTTTGGCTTCTTACTTCCGCTTGGGTTCTCTCCGGCGTCATGGGATTTTGTCTGGGAATTCTGGCCGGGAGAAAGCGGGGCGGCATCTGTGACAGGATTGTGACGGGATATTCCCTTTTTGTGGCCAGTACTCCGGCATTCTGGATTGCCATGATACTGCTTTTGGTGTTCGCGGTCCAGCTAAAGTGGTTTCCCATTGGGCTCAGTGTTCCCATTGGTACAGCAGCAGAGGACATCACAGTCGCTGACAGAATCCACCATGCCGTGCTTCCGGCAGCCGCTTTAAGCATCACAGGAATTTCATCCATCGCCCTCCATACACGGGAAAAGATGATTGCAGTCATGGAGAGCGATTTTGTTCTGTTTGCCAGAGCCAGAGGGGAGTCGGAGTGTTCGGTCATCATCCGGCACGGAATCCGGAATATTTTAATTCCGGCCATGACACTCCAGTTTGCATCGGTCAGCGAAATCATCGGCGGCTCGGTTTTGGTGGAACAGGTATTTTCCTATCCGGGGCTGGGGCAGGCGGCCGTGACGGCAGGACTTGGAAGTGATGTGCCGCTGCTGCTTGGAATTACGGTTGTGACAGCAGTGATTGTGTTTGCCGGGAATTTGGCAGCCAATGTTCTTTACGGCGTTGTGGATCCGCGAATCCGGGAGGGGGTGGCCAGATCATGATGGGAAACAAACGGCGGATGACAGCCATACTATTTATGGGTTCCATTGTATTCCTGGCGGCAGTGACAATTTTAGGGTATTTCTGGCAGGAGGCTGCCATTGAAACGGATTTTTCCAGAAAAAATCTGGCGCCCTGCGCGAAGTATCTTTTCGGTACCGACTGGATGGGGCGGGATATGTTCACAAGAACTGCCACAGGCCTGTCCATGAGTATCCGGATTGGCCTTCTGACGGCGGCAGTCAGTGCGGTCATTGCCTTTTTCCTTGGACTTTCAGCAGCCGTTATGGGGCGGTTTGTGGACGGGATTGTAACCATGATGATTGATCTTGTCATGGGAGTTCCCCATATGCTTTTATTGATTTTGATTTCCTTTGCCTGCGGAAAGGGATTCTGGGGCGTGACGGCGGGAATTGCCTTTACCCACTGGGCATCATTAGCCAGGTTAATCCGCGGCGAGGTCCTTCAGCTAAAGGAGAGCCAGTATATAAAAATCGCGGAAAAGCTGGGGAAAAGCCGGTTTTATATTGCTTTTTTTCATATGGCGCCTAACCTGGTGCCCCAGTTTGTGACCGGGTTAATTCTCATGTTTCCCCATGCCATTCTCCACGAAGCCAGCATTACATTTTTAGGCTTTGGACTGTCTCCGGAGAAGCCGGCCATCGGAATTATTCTGTCGGAAAGTATGAAGTACCTGGCCATGGGAAAATGGTGGCTGGCGCTGTTTCCAGGGCTGTTCCTGGTATTGGTGGTTTTGATGTTTCATTATGCAGGACAGGCGGTCTGCCGGATGATTGACCCGGGCAGCGTACATGAATAGGGGGAAAGGGAACATGAAGACAATTTTAAAGGTAGAGCATCTTTCCGTCTCTTTCACCCAGTACGGACAAGGCTTCGGAAGACGGACGTTACATGCCGTGCAGGATTTAAATATGAAAATTGGTGAGGGAGAAATCGTGGCTGTGGTGGGCTCCAGCGGATCGGGAAAAAGTCTGCTGGCCCATGCCATCATGGGGATTCTCCCTTATAATGCATCTATGGAAGGAACGCTGGAGTTTGAGGGGATGCCCCTCACAAAGGAACGTGTGAAAAAGCTTCGCGGCCATGAGATGGTTTTGGTGCCCCAGAGTGTGTCCTATTTAGACCCGCTCATGAAGGTGGGAGCCCAGGTCACAAAGGGAAGCAAGTCGCCGTCCATTCTGGAAAAATGCCAAAAGGTGCTGGCGGGATACGGACTGGGTACAGAGGTTATGGACAGGTATCCTTTTCAGCTTTCCGGAGGAATGACAAGGCGGGTGCTGATTTCCACTGCCGTCATGGAGACGCCGAAGCTCGTGATTGCCGATGAGCCAACGCCCGGCCTTCATATGGAGGCGGCCCGGCGGGTCATGGGGCACTTCCGTGAGCTGGCAGAAACGGGCGCCGGAGTGCTTTTGATTACCCATGATCTGGAACTGGCACTTATGACGGCTGACCGGGTGGTGGTTTTATATGCAGGGCAGACCATTGAGGAGGCAGAGGCAGCGGCATTTTCGGATGAAAAGAATCTGAAGCATCCCTACACAAAGGCGCTCTGCCGTTCCATGCCGGGAAAATGGAGCTCTGAGGGAGATCCGCTCTGTGATACGGGAGAAATACTGGAATACATGCGAAAGGAATACGGGCGATGAGACTGGAAGCAAAAGACATCTCCTTCCGTTACACAGACGGGGGAAAACAGGTGCTTAACCATGTGAACCTGGTGGCTGAGGATAAAGAACGGGTAGGAATTATGGCTCCCAGCGGATTTGGGAAGACCACATTGTTAAAAATTCTTTCCGGGTATGAGAGGCCGGAAAGCGGTCAGGTACTTCTGGATGGAAAACCCCTGTCAGAGTTTAAAGGATATCTGCCGGTTCAGATGATCTGGCAGCATCCGGAGCTTTCTGTGAATCCAAGAAGACGGTTAAAGACCGTTCTGGCAGAGGGAGACTGGCCAAAGAATCCGGATATGCTTAAAAACAGAATTGAGAAGGAGCTGGGAATCCTGGATGAGTGGAAGGAGCGGTATCCGGTGGAGGTGTCCGGCGGAGAGCTCCAGCGGTTCTGCATCGCCAGGGCTTTGGGCGAGAGGACACAAATTCTTCTGGCCGATGAGATTACCACGATGCTTGATTTGGTGACCCAGGGGCAGCTCTGGGGATTTTTATTGAAGGAGATTAGGGAAAGGGGAATCACATTGGTGGCAGTGAGCCATTCGGAAGAGCTTTTGGAGAAGGTCTGTGACCGGATTATCCATCTTGGCTAGACTTATTATCAGAATTCGGAAACGTTGACAAGATTTGACAATTTATATAATATAGGCATAGACAGGAATGGAAGTTTCTGTCTTCAGGGAGGAAAATGGGATGAAGGGCAGAAGAAAAGGCTTTACGTTGGTGGAACTCATGATCGTCATTGTGATTATGGCAATCCTGGTGGCTGCAGCAACACCGATCTTTTCGGGCTATGTGAAAAAGGCGAAAGCAACGGAGCATTTATCGGAGTGCCGTGCTATTTATGTGGCTGCACAATCTTATCTGGAAGAGCTCCGGGTGATTGACAGCGGCGAGCTTACCCTTGGCGATATTGATTCCGATGATATGCTTAGAGAGATTAAAGCTCTGACATCTGTGGAAAGTGTCGAGGAGGGAACAGGCGAACCGGGAAGCGGGACCCTGGTGGAGGACTATTACGTCTACCTTGAAAATACAAACACAGGTGTTGCCTGCATAGCTGTTGTCTATAATGGCGATGGAGACGGTATCTGGATTTTCGATGCCGTTGAGGGGACCTATGTAGAAATGAATTAAGTGATGGATACGGCGTGGCATCAGGTGCCGCGCCGTTGCTGTATTTAGAGAGGGGTATGGATGGGAGAAGTGATAGTAACAGCCGCAGTTTCCATTCTGCTGTTTGCTGTGGCATGGGTTGATTTTAAGACCATGGAAATCCCGGATGTCTTATTCATGGCTTTGGGCGTATGTGCTTTTGTATCCATATGGGTGTTTCCGGAAATACCTGTTTCGGAGCGGTTCATAGGGGCGGTCTGCGTTTCCGCACCCATGTATCTGCTGTGCCGTTTTATGGAAGGCGCCTTTGGGGAAGGCGATATGCTGCTTCTCTTACTTATGGGTTTTTATCTGGGCCGGAGAGCTCTTTTGGTGGGAACGTTTCTTGGCTTTTTCTTTGGAGGCATGGAAGCCTGTTTTCTTCTGGGCACCGGGAAAGTGAGGTTTGGAGAGCATGCCCATATGGCGTTTGGCCCGGCATTATGTGCTGGTCTTCTCGTCGCACAGTTTTGCGGACAGGAATTGATTGGCTGGTATATGGGTTTTTTTTATTGAAAGGAGGAGTGATAATGCCTCTTTATCAGTACGAAGGATGGGATATGGCGTCCCGGTCGGTTAAGGGAAAGCGAAGCGCCGTCAGTGAACAGGCTCTCTATGAAATTCTGAAGGATGAGGGCATATTTCTGACGCGCTGTATGCGGCTGGATGGAAAAAGCAGGCCGCAAAAGATGCTGAAGCCGATGGAGCTTTCGGAATTCAGCAGGCAGATTGCCGTGATGACGGGCTCTGGCATTACCCTGTCCGGAACGATGGGAATTCTTCGGACGGGAACGGAGGAAAAACGTCTGAGGACCATTTATGGATATCTCCAGAAACGGATGAAACAGGGCTGTCCCATGAGCAATGCCATGGAAGAAATGGGTATTTTTCCGGAAATGATGGTAAACATGTTCCGGGCGGGGGAGGCCAGCGGAAAGATAGAGCAGACAGCGGCAAAGTTGGCAGAACATTATCAGAAGGAACACCGGATGAAAACCCGCATAGAAGCAGCCGTTCAGTATCCGAAGATTCTCTGCCTGGTGGCAGTCGCGTCTGTCCTCATGATCTTTCTTGTGGTCATGCCCACAGTGGAGCCGCTGTTTAAGGGAATGGAGCTGCCTCTGATTACTAAAATACTGATGAAATTCAGTGATTTTATAAAAGAAAAATGGTACTTTGCGGTCTTTCTTTCGTGTCTGCCGGCAGCGATCTGGCAGACATTGCTTTCCAGCGAAAAATTCCGCTGCCTGTGGGACAAAGAAAAGCTTTACCTGCCGGTTATTGGAAAGCAGTTGAAAATCATTTATACAGCAAGGTTTTCCAGAAGTCAAAGCAGCCTGTATGCCAGCGGGCTTCCCATGATCCTGTGTCTTGAAATTGCCAGCAAGACCCTCGGAAACCGTTATCTGGCAAGACAATTTTCGGAGGTTGTAAAACAGGTACAGAGCGGTGAGATGTTAAGCCGTGCAATCCAGGATGTGGATGGCCTGGATAAAAAGCTGGCATCGGCGATTTTTGTGGGAGAAGAAACGGGAAAGCTGGATAAAATGCTTGAGAGCATTGCAGATGGTTATGAATACGAGTCTGATATGGCTCTTTCCAAGTTAATCGGACTTATTGAGCCTGCCATGATTCTGGTCATGGGAGTGATGATTGGTATTATTTTACTGGGAGTCATGATTCCCATGTGGAATATGTACGGATATATCGGATAGGGAGGGAACATGGCAAAGAAGACAATCATTTATATTGGAGCCGGAGAGCTTCAGGCTGTTGTATACAGCACAAACAGGAAGAAACCAAAGATTCTTTCCCATCATCTTTCACCGCTTCCCAGAGGATGTGTCATAAACGGTATCATAGTAAATGGAGAGGCGTTCCTGGATGCAGTTATGAAATTCAAGACCGGATGCAGGTTCCGGTTGGAAAAGGCAGAGCTTATTGTGGATTCCAGCCATGTCATGATAAAGAGTATGGCAGTTCCGGATAAGATGAAGCAAAGACAGCTTCTGTATACAGCAAGAGCGGAGCTTTTGGCCATTGATAAAAAGAAGGAATCCATTTACGATTACAGCGAAATCCGCCCGAAAAATCCGGAGGCGAAACGGGATATTCTCTGCGGCGGAATGCGCCGGGATATGGCAGAGCAGTATATGGAAATATTTCGTGATGCCGGAATTCAGATTGTGGGGATAGATGCACTTTTAGACTGTGTGGTTCATATGGTGGAGCACATTCCATCCCTGTGCCAGAAAACGATTATTTTGTGCGTACTGGACGGACAGAATGCCATTTCATTTTTGTTTGCAAACGGAAGCTATATTATGCACAGCAGAAACAGGCTTTTGACAGAGCGCAAAGATGGGAAGGCAGTCAGGGAACTTCTTGGAAGAATCAGTACCATGAACCAGTTTTCCCAAAACCAGAGGGAATTCGATGAGGTTCAAACCGTGTATTTCTGCGGGCTTCTTAAGGAAGAAGAACCAGAAATACCAGTAATTGCGGAGTCGGTTCATCTGGAAGCAGAAAGCTTTTCATTAAAGGATTATGTGGAGCTTAAAGTGCCGGAATCTGTTCCCTTTGACAGAATGGCAGGGATTTTGTCAGCAGTGATACCTGTAAAACGGAAAAAATTTAATTTTGCGGAGGCCATGAAGCGAAAGGCCGTGGTGTCGGTGGAAAGGGCTGGGGCGTTCGGGTTTGGGACTGTTTTCCTTCTGGCAGTTCTGGCGGCGCTATTTCTGGCATCGGCAGTGATTATGCTGGGAAACAGAGGGATGAAAGAGGAGCTTTCCAGACTTCATTCCTATACGGAAAAGGAGGAAAACCTGGCAGAATACAGACGTTTGCTGAGGCTTAATGAGAAAATCGGACAATATGAGGCTGCAGTCTCCCAGATGGAAGAGATAGAGGAAGAGTTCCATGGGAATCCGCAGCCGAATCTGGAAATTTTTGATGCCATCAGAGAGCAGGCCGGAACCATTTCCTGCTTAAATTTCCAGTATTCAAGTGAGAAGGGAATCCTGTCGTTTTCCTGTTATGCAGGGAATTACCATCAGATTGCCGGGTTTGTAAAGGGCCTGAGGGAAGCAGGGATTTTCAGTGATGTGGAATATTCCGGATATACCTTTGATAAAAGCACAGGTATGTACAGCTTTGGTATTTCGGGGAGCTTGAAAAGCCGGGAAGGAGGAACACCATGAGTTACCGGTTCAGCAGACGGGAAAAGATTTTACTTTATATTTTGGCTGTATTGATTCTCACCGTGGGGGCTGCAGGACTCTTGCTGCGCCCGGCCCTGGATATGAGACTTTCCCTGACCGTCATGCGGGATGCAGAGGCGCTGAGAAAACAGGATATGGAAGAGTTGTTTGCCCAGAAAGAATTTTTGGAAAGCAGAAAGAAGGAGATGGAGGAAAGGGTTATGGCACTGGCCTCCTCCCTTTACAGTGATATGGATACAGAAGAGCTGGGAAGCCTGGTGGTTTCCATGCTGGACGATGAGGGGCTTACAGCCCATAGTATGGAAATTTCCAGGGTTCCTTACGGGGAGAGTGATTCCGGTGTCATTGTGGGTACCGTAGCAGGAGAAGCCGCAGGGAGCCGGAAATCCATAGAAAAATTTGTTCACGCAGCAGCGGAACAGCCGGCCATGAGAATGAAGAACTTCTCGATTTTGGACGGCAGAGCAGGTGAGGAAGAGCGGCTGAAATATGAGTTGGAGATCTATATGTTAAGGACAGGAACCGAGTAATGGGGAAAGGGGGCATGAGGATGGAGCCGGGCGGCACAAGAAAAGGGTCTGCCATGCTGGAAGTTCTGGCCATTATGATGGTTTTCATGGTATTTACCACCTCCATGTTTACATCCGCGGCGGCCATGAACCGGAGAGGATTGAGAACTGTGGCTAAAAATGAGGCATATCATGCAGCCTTGACAGCAGTCAGGCTTATGGCGGATGAAATTATAAATGGCGGGGCTGCCTCCGATCTGCTTAGCGGAGATGGAGGGATGGGACCAAGGGAAACCTGTATTACTGTTATGCCGGAGGATGGGAGCGGAGCGTTTTCCGTACCGGTTACGGTGGCATCCCAAAGGGATGGAGACAGGCTGGTTCTCTATGGGGAGTCCGTGGTAGACGGACAGCGTAAGGCTGTATCCATGACCCTGGTTAAGCAGGAAAGCGGGGACTGGATTCCGGTGGAGTACGGGAGAGATGAGATCACGGAGGAATAGTATGAGGAGAAGACCGGGCTTTACTCTGGTGGAAGTTATGGTGGCCATCATGATTCTTTTGATGTCTGTGGAAATGGTACTTTTGGGGGTTTCCTTTTCTGCACGTATGAGAGTCCGCGCGGACATGCTTTCGCGGGCAAATGCAAAAATCGGGGAGAGAATGGCAAAGGAGGAAGATGCAGTAGACGGAACACTGCGTATGGAACTGGAAGATGGAGTTTACATAACATCGGACGCCGGGCGGATATACAGAGTGTATGACGAAGGGGACCAGGAAAGAATTCTGATTCAGGTCATAGGAATTGGAGAGGAAGAACGATGAAGAGAAGAAGGGGCGTTTCTCTGGTTGAGCTCATGGTTGCAGCTATGCTTTCAGGAATGATTTTTGTGGCAGCACTCCCAGTGCTTACAATAGGCCGGAATGTGATTTACAGGGCCAATAAGAGGGAAGCAGGACTTACGGCAGGCGATGCTGCATTTGAGTACGTGGCCAATGAGATGAGATTTGCAGAGCGTATCTGGATTGGGAATGAAAAGGAAGAGATACCGCCGGGAGAGGAGAATTGGAATGCGGTATACGCAAAAGGAACTTTGATGGTCAGGGATAGGGCTCCGGTTTCCGAAGGGCTGTGCGGAAGACCCGTGTTTTCCGATGGATTCCTTAACTTTGCAGATCTTAAGCTGGAAGCAGAGACCGTGGGGCCAAGTGACTTAAGCCTGACGGTACGTCTGATGGATGGGGATGAGATCGTGTACGAGAGGACGGAACTTTTATCGGTGCTAAATATGACTTTGAATGAAGACTGCCATATTGAGGGGAATGCGGAGACTGGCGGGGATAGTTCGCCTGTACTCTGGTATCAGAAGAAAGGGGAGACAGCCAGTGAATAATATTCCGGTTGGAGAAATACTGAAGGAGTATGGATTCGTCACAGAGGAGCAGATTGAGGAAGCTCTTTTGTGGCAGAGGCAGCATAAGGGAAGCCGTTTTGGGGAGGTGTTGATTGCAATGGGATTTATTACGGAACCGCAGTTATTAAGCGCCCTTGGGCAGAAGCTGGAAATGGAAGTAATATCCGCAGCCATCTGGCCCATTGATGTGCGGGCCGTGGAGCGGATTCCCTACACCATCGCAAAGAAAAATAATCTGATTGCCATTGGTTTTGAAGAAGAGACTCTGGTGGTTGCCGTGGATGACCCGCTTAATTTTTACGCTGTGGAGGAAGTAAATCTGGCAGTGGATGGTCCTGTAAAGTACGTGCTTTCTCCTAAAGAGGAGATTGCAAAGGCCATTGAGGACCATTATGCGGAGATCGAAGCCAGATCGGCCACCAGTGCGGCCAATGCGGCTGCCATGGATAAGGAAGAGGACTCCATGGATTCCTTTCTGGAAGGGGAGCTGGGAGAAGGGGACCAGACTCCGGTGGTTAAGCTATTGAACAGTTTTCTGGTCCGGGGATATAAGACCAATGCCAGCGATATTCATATAGAGCCCAGGGAGAAACGGCTTGTGGTCCGCATGAGGATTGACGGCCAGTTGGTGGAATATGCGTCATTGGATAAGAAGCTGCATCTGCCCCTGACGGCAAGGGCGAAAATCTTGTCCGGTATGGATATTGCAGAGAAGCGCCTTCCGCAGGACGGCCATTTTAAAACCACTATCTATGGACTGGAAATGAACGTAAGAACCAGCACGGTTCCCACCATTTACGGAGAAAAGATGGTTCTTCGGTTTTTGAACACCAGTGCAGCCATTGACCGGGCGGATACCTTTGGAATGGATGAGAACAGTTACCGCAAGGTGCTGGAAATTTTAAGGCATCCCAATGGAATCATGTATATCACAGGGCCCACAGGCTCCGGTAAAACCACAACGCTCTATATGATTTTGGACAGGCTGGTGAAAAAGCCCATCAATATTGTTACCATAGAGGATCCTGTGGAGAAATACATGGATGGTATCAATCAGATACAGGTGAATCCACAGGCAGGCCTGACCTTTGAGCTGGGACTTCGTGCCGCTTTGAGACAGGACCCGGATGTGATTATGGTGGGAGAGACCAGAGATAGTCAGACGGCACAGATCAGTGTCCGGGCTGCCATCACAGGCCATCTCGTACTTTCCACACTGCACACAAACGATGCGGTCAGTGCCATAGTCAGGATGACGGATATGGGTGTGGAGCCTTTTATGGCAGCCAACAGTCTGAGCGGAGTTCTGGCTCAGAGACTTGCCAGGAAGATCTGCCCCAATTGTGCCGCAATGGTTGAGCCAAGTGAAGAGGAGCGGGAGGTTTTGGGCCCGCAGGTCAAGCTTGTCCGGCGGGGAATGGGATGCCATCTGTGCAGCCATACGGGATACCGGGGACGGGTGGCAGTCCATGAGGTCCTTCTGATTGATAAGGAAATCCGCAGGATGATTACAGAGAGACGGCCGGTGGAGGAGATTTATGAGTATGCAAAGACGGTCCAGAAAATGAGCTCATTGAAAGAAAATCTGCTTCACTTAATTGAACGGGGAATCACAACGGCGGAAGAGCTGGTACGGCTGACGTATGGAGAGTAATAATCCCGATGCTAATGGTCATGTGCGAAGAATTTATCACGACCTTGATATTCACTTTTTATGATTTCAAACATATCTTCCGGACTTTCCCTGCAGCCGTTTTGCAACCACATTTTAATAATTTTTGTAACACCGCTTTTGAAAAATTCTGCATGGTATTCAATGAAACGATTTTGAAAATGATGTTGTGCAAGTGCAGTATCATACGTGATGATTTTATAATTATTATCATATCCAAGACGAAAATATGTTTTATAGAATATCTGGTTTTCTTTTATGTGACGAAATAGTTTTAGATAGTCGTTGCTATTAAAACCTTGCGTAATTTCTTCATGGTACATTTCGGACAAATTGTTTTCGAGCTTATCCCGTATCGAGTCAGCCAATGAATAAATATCTGAATAATTAGCATAAAAAGTGGTGCGATTTAGTCCAGCCCCCTTGCAGATGTCAGACACGCTGATTTGATTTAATTCTTTGGATTGCAGTAAATGAATAAACTCTTTTTCAATTTTTTCAATGGATGCTTTTTTCCTTTTATTATTTGGCGTATTCATAAAAACCTCGCTTTATCTCAACACTTGTTAGAATATTGACGATTGTTTTTGTGTGTCACTACCATTATACTTGATTTGTAAGAAAACAACAACTGTTGACTTAATGATTCATGGAGGTGCTTTCAAATGAAGAAAAGCAGTTTTGTCGCAATGGTATTAGGCACCGTCAGCGTGGTTTCATTTGCCCTCGGTATGTGTATGGCACTTATCCCGGAATGGAACGCCTTTAAACCAGGTATTATTTTTGGCTGTGTTGGTTTGTTTCTCGGTCTTGTAACCTTAATCGTATGGAGAAGAATGGAGCATAAAAATCCTATCCACTTTTCACTAAAAACAGTCTTTACGGTTATCGTCGGCGTCGCCGGAGCTTTGGCACTGGGCGTTGGAATGTGTTTTAGTATGGTCTGGGGAAAAATGGTCATAGGCGTTGCAATCGGTATTGTAGGTATTGTTATTCTGCTCTGCCTGATTCCCTTAACAAAAGGAATTAAAGAATGAGCCCCAAATATTTATTCAGGTATTTGCGGAACAGACGTTGAATTCAAACGGCAGCGGATACAGAGAACGCCTTGAATGTCATAATCGGTTTTGGCGTATGAGTGTCAAGAAAAAAATCTTTAATATAATTGAAGGTTCAGAAATTGGGGAAAAAATTCTTAGGGAGCCACGATACAGGATTATATTAAGCGCAGCTTTCAGCTTTTTTATCAATCTGTTGTATGCACTTTATAATAGGGGACTGGGCATTGCCAATCGGTCCATATGGTTCATTACCATGTGTGCTTACTATACCATTTTAAGTACAATGCGTTTTTCTGCCGTATTATGTGAACGTAAAAATAGTAAGAGAGTCTCTGACGAAATGGAATATTTTGTGATGAGACTGTCCGGCTGCCTGCTTGCTGCATTAAGTTTTGTTTTGACTGGCGTAATCTATATCAGTCTGGCAGAAAATATTGCGGCAAAGCATGAAAACGTTGTGATGATTACCATTGCAACCTACACCTTTTATAAAATTACAATGGCAATTATACGTGCAGTAAAACAGAGAAAAAATCCATCTCCCTTGTTAGCGGTTATTCGCAATATTGGTTATGCAGACGCAGCTGCTTCTGTTTTGACTTTGCAGCGGTCTATGTTTGCTTCTTTTGGCGAATTGACCGACACGAAAGCGCACACGATGAACGTATTAACTGGGGCAGCAGTCTGCCTGTTTGTACTAATACTCGGACTGACAATGATAAACAGAGGAATAAAAAGGAAAGGGAAATGAATATGGCTAAATCAAAACTTGTAAAAGCAAACGAAAAAATCGCAGAAAAGGTTGTCGGTACCTTTGGAAAAATTGAAGATACGGTTGTCGGCGGTTATACGAAAATGGAGGACGCTTTTGTTGACCGTTATCTCACAAAGGATGGCGAAACTGTTGAGGAAGCGAAAAAAAGACTGCAGCAGAAACAGCTGTAATAAAGAGAATAAATAGCAAAACCAGCCGAGTCGGTCAACGGTCAGGATGGGCGGAACACTAAGCCCGCTTTATGAAGCCAGTGAGAATGCAGAAAAGTTTGTGAAGATTGTTCATCACCTCTACCCTGTTACGGCAGTTTGTGGAAATCCGAACGGGTGACGAAAGTCACCTGATACATAATGATTTGGATGGTGGAGATGCTATCTCCATCATTGTTATTGCTATCTCCATCATTTAATGTTAAAATGATGGAGATAAATCCGAAATTGAGGAGATGAGCATGAGAACTTTTGATTATAATGCAAGTCCAGAAAAACTGCTGACCCCTGAAATTGTCCAGATGGTTGGAAGCATCCATGAGCATAAGGGTAAACAGGAACTTTTTCTGGAAGCCAATATTGATGAACTAAAAGCGCTGCTGGAAGTTGCTCTTATCCAAAGTACCGGGGCATCTAACAGAATTGAAGGTATTTATACAAGTGATATCCGTCTGAAGGAATTGGTAAGCCAGAAGGCAGAACCTCGTAACCGCTCTGAACAGGAAATTGCCGGTTATCGTGAAGTGCTTGCAACTATCCATGGAAGCTATGAATATATTACTCCCCGACCTGGTATCATTTTGCAGCTGCATCGTGATTTATATTCATATTCTCAAGGCTCAATTGGCGGTAGTTACAAAAACTCTGACAATGTGATTGCGGAGACCGATATGGAAGGTAATCAGAAAGCGCGATTCATTCCGATTCCTGCCTTTCAGACAGCAGAGACAATGGACGAGCTTTGCACCCAGTTTTTAGAGGCATGGGAAGCAGACCATATAGATAAGCTGGTGCTTATTCCTATGTTTATTCTGGATTTTCTATGCATTCATCCATTTAATGACGGCAATGGCCGCATGAGTCGCTTATTGACTCTTCTGCTCTTTTATAAGGCCGGCTATATCGTCGGAAAATACGTCAGCATGGAAATGCTGATTGAAAAAACAAAGGAAACCTATTATGAAACCCTGCAGGCAAGCTCTACCGGCTGGCATGAGAATGAAAACAGCTATGAGCCTTTTGTGAAGTATTATTTGGGCATTATGTTGAAGGCATACAATGAATTTGAGAGTAGGGTTGAACATCTGAAACATCGCAGACTTTCTAAACCTGAAAGAATCAAAGTGGTGATTGACAATAAAGTGGGTAAAATTACAAAGAAGGAGATCATGGAGCTTTGCCCGGATATAAGCAAAGTTACCGTGGAAAGGACTTTGACAGAACTGGTCAAGAGTGGCTATATTGCAAAGGTTGGATCTGGGCCGTCTACAAGCTATGTCCGCATTTAGCAGGATATCCCCATCATGAACAACAGAAATGATGGGGATATCTTACATAGCAGTCATGCACGAATCGTGTGTGCTACTTTTTTTGTCCTTTCTTCAATCTCATCTTTGACAGTATGACATAACAAAACACCACTGCAATGCCTATTCTATAAGGGTTTTGCGGCAGTGTTGTTTCGTTTTAAGGTTTGGTATTATTTTTGTAACTGTTTTTGGGCGATAAGCCTTGTTGCCATCAAAAACGATGGACTGTCTACCCTTACTTTGTTTTTGAATGGAAATTGATAATCCGTACGAAATCCACAGGCTTCATGGAGGAGATCTGTCAGTTTTGTTTTTACGTAAAGAGGCATAAAGCCCATCATATCTGACTTCCTCTGCGATTTCTTCATCTTGTGTAACGGCTGCTTTGTTGATGAATCTTGCTTTGATTGCCCGGGAACAGAGAGAATGCTAACGGGATCCCGGCCCCGTCGATGAAGAGTCTCATTTGTGATGAAAAATGGCATATCAACAGGGATTGCTTGACATATTGAACTTTTTGAAGGACGTATTGGTAATATGATGATAGTTGCCTGTCTGGTGAGAAGAGGAATTTGAATTCTATGAAGAAGTTTTGGAATATGTGTTATATTATTACAGAAGGGACGGCGTATGTACCAAAATTGATGAAACAGCCCGCCCCTCATTTTCGGCGTTTTGCATAGATTTTCATGTCGGTTTTTGACAGATCGGGCATGGACGAATGACTGTGCACATGATACAATAAGGCCATTCAGAAAAGAGTTCTCAATTCTAAATTAAACAGTCAACGGCAGTTTCTGCCGGTAAATCCTGGAGGTTTCATGAAAAGAAAAATGATGAAAACGCTTGCAGCAGCAGGTTCTTTTGTTGTCCTCGCAAGCTGTCAGGCGGCGTTACGGCCTTATGCCAGTGAGCTGGCAGATGGGGCAGAATATGCAGTCTCCAATGGGTGGGAATGCAGACGGCTTCTTATGGAGGTGGTTTCCTCGGTTTCCGGAAGGGAGCGGCATGAGTTTTATGTTACCGGGGAGGACTATGAGCCGGATACCCTGGTGATCGCCCAGATGTTTCCGGAAACCATCAATATCTCCAACACAAAAATTCTGGAATATGAGGAAAACGGGAAACGATACGTGACCTGCCGGATTGGGTTTGAACGAAGGCCCAGAGGAGACATCTGCAGTCACCAATGGAAAATGGAAAGCCTGGAGGGAGAAAGCTGCCTCTGGGGAGGAAAGGAGAGATGGAGCTGTGAACTGTGCGGGAAAGAACAGGTCATATCCACAGCGCCGCCGGGCCATGTGGATGAAGACAACGATACTTTCTGTGACCGCTGTAAGGACAAAATAGAAGGGGTGCAGGAAGCGGAACGGAAATACTGGACAGTAGGGGAGATACAAAGCCGGGAGATCGGAGGAAAAACCTACAAGTTCCGGTGTGTGGACGACGATTACAGTACAAATCATTCTGATGGTCAAAAGTACGCATTATTCTTATGCGAGGCTGTCATACGGTCTGATGTTGACAGCACAGATTCCAAAAGAGAAATCATTACATTTGGAAAAACGAATAATTATAAGGTTTCGGATGCCAGAAAATGGCTCTCAGAAAGCGGAAAAACAAGCGAAAAGGACCTGGCTTTCGTCAATACGGGGGTGAACTCTGCCTTTTTTGGAGAGACAGAAGAGGGGACGTTTATGGAGTTTTCGGACACGGAGCTTATGAAACAGGAACTCCCGGTCCAGGTTGTGATGGACCAGTGGTTTCTGCTGTCGTTGGAGGAGGCCTTAAAATACCGGGATCTCCTTTGGGAGGTATCCGGAGGAGAAAGTCCGTACAGCCGGGGTTACTGGCTTCGTACCCCTGCATTTATGGCAGGAAGCAGCGGAGAATTTATATATGGTGACTGGGAATATGCGGTGGACCTGGAACGGGGATGTATCTGCCCGGTTGAGGTTTCTGATGGAGGAATAGGACTTCGTCCGGCCTATTGTCTGCCGCAGATGTAAGAGAGAAAGGGGAAGTATATGCTGACTGAAAAAAAGAAATGGAATGAAATTTTGCATGTGGTAACGGCCCTTGGGCTTTGTGTGGGCCTTTCTGCAGCAGTGCCTGTCCGGGGACTGGCTGAAAATGAAGCGGGGAACTTCCTGTTTACGGCTACGGAGTCAGATGCTGCAGCGCTGTCGCTGCGTTCTGCCGATACCGGAACACTGTGGGACGGGTGGATTGGAGACATGGGATTTTTAAGCGGAAAAACAGGAGACGGAACCAGGGAAAAACCGTATCAGATTTCAACAAAAGCACATTTGATGGGTCTTTCTGAGCTGGCGGCCAAAGGAATGGAAATCAGGCCGTCAGAGGGCACCTATCCGGGAGACTATTCCGGAGCGTACTTTGAGCTGGTAAAAAACATTGATCTGGGCGGAATGGAATGGATTCCCATTGGATTCTGCCGCGATATTTCCCAGGTCCCGTCCGGAGAGGTCTTGGCATTTGACGGACATTTTGACGGAAAAGGAAAAACCATCTCCAATTTCCGTCTTTACCGCCCATCCTGGAATCAGGTGGGACTCTTCGGAGCAGTTGAGAATGCGGAAATTGTGAACCTTACAGTGAAGCCCGGACATGTGATTACGGCGGGAGAGGATGTGGGAGTTCTCGCCGGAAGCGCAGAGGGGAGCGTTATCCGCAACGTGACCGTTACAGGAACTCTGCGGACCGTGGGAAACTCCGGAGGCGTGGCCGGAAGTATTTCCGGGGGAACCATTGTGGAAAACTGCATAGCGGAACACGTGGCTATTGATTCCGGAAAGGGAAAAGAGACCTTCACAGGAGGAATTGCGGGCAGGGCCACGGAGGCGTTGATTTCTGACTGCACGGTGAATTCAGGAGACAGCCTGACGGCCCGGATCCAGGGCGGCGGCTATGTGGGCGGTATTACCGGATTCCAGAATGGTACGGATATTTTTAATGTCCATGTGATGGGGACGATCGGAGGCAGCGGATCCCAGGCAATCGGGGGAGTCTCAGGAAAGTACGCCTCCGGTAAGATGAAAACGGCACGGTTTGAGGGAACCATAGGAAGCTCCGGGTTGGGAAGCGCAGCCAGGGAGGGAACCTTCATCGGGACCCGTGATACGGGGTTCCACTTCCGGTATGGAACGGAAACAGGAGCTGACCTGGCGTATCTGTTTGCAGATACGGAAGCAAAAATTGCGGCCGGAGTCTGCGGCTCCGGGATTCCCGATGACAACAGCTTTACTTACGATGCTCATATCGGTTTCTGGCACAGCGGAGACAATTTCTTTACTCTGGTTCAGGGGCAGAACACCAGGCCGGAGAAGGAGCGGTATTTTTATGAGGAGCTGGAAGAGGGAATGCTGCACATCATTGATACAGAGGACGCTGTTCTGGAAATGGAATTTTCCCCGGATCATTTTGCTCCCAATTCCGTGGGCCGTCCGGTGAGAGGCTTTCTGGTATCGGTTCTTCAGATCGATACGGCAGCCAATGTGGAAAATTATTATGATGTGGCCACTTTGACGGCAAAGGGAGGTTCGGCATACAGTAAAGAGCTCCATAAATCCCGCCGCGGCGCCGTTGCTCCCGGCGATACGGTTACCGTAATGACGGCGCCGAAGAATACGCTGGAAGAAAAATATCAGATGGACGGGGTTCCAACCTATACGGACCAGAATGGGAAGAGAAAGGATATGTCCTATCAGACAGGCGGTTCTTATGGATTTGTAATGCCGGACCACGATACGGAAATTTCAGCGGTTTATAAAAAGGTGGCTGCCAATATCCGCATGGTGCCGGAAGAATTTTCATTCCGGGTAACCCAGACACGAAGCGGGGACCGGAAGAACCCGTCTCTGGTGACGGAGGTAAAAAACGGGGCCGGAAAGCTGATCGCCAGGTATCTTGACGGGAAGTTAGAGGAAGGTACCAAAGTGCAGGAAGTAAAGCTTGAGGCCGTGGTGGATAAAAATAATGATGTGGCAGACAGCCGGGTTTCCTGGAGCGTGGATGATAAAAGCCTGATTCTTTTAAAACAGAACGGCGACGAGGATGAGGAGGGATATACAGAGAAAAGCGCATCCATAGAGTTAAATATGGAGGCGGATTTCTTTAGGGATATTATTGAGAAGGCAGAAAAAGAACAGGCGGCAAAGGGCTATCAGTATGCCATTCCTGATACCATTTACGGAAACGGGAATTTTGGCGGGCTGGCAGTTGTAACGGCAAAGACAAGGCCGGCAGCCAGTTTTGAAGGAAAGCCTCTGACAGCCAATTGTAAAATCCCTGTGACCTTCCAGATTAAGGACAGAACGAGAGTGGCCACAGAGGGCGCCATGCTGGATAAAAAGGCTCTTTCCTTTATAGTCACGAGAACGCTTTCCGGAAGCAGAAAGGAACCGGAGGAGATGGTTTCTGTGACGGCTCCCCAGACGCTTTTGGCATCCTTTTATCCCGATTATTTTGATAAAAAGGACATTACCTGGACCGTGGACGATGAAAATGTAATACAGGTGGATGCGGGAAGCTACGGAGAGGAATCGGAGGGAAGCGACTATAAAAATGCCAGTGTAGCTGCTGTAAAGGAGACAAAGTGGATTCAGGACATCATCACAGCCGATCTGGCAAGGCATAAGGAACATCCATATGAGCAGCAGAACGGATCCGGGAAGCGTTCCGCCAGGGTTACGGTTACGGCGGATGATGAGCTGGGAAACAAGGAGACCGCTTCCTGTGATGTGACTGTGGTGTTTGAAACGGTGGATAAGACAAAAATTCTGCCGGAGGCGGTGACTGTGGATAAGAGTACACTGGAATTTGATATGACTCTTACAAAGACAGGAACAGCATCGAAGCCAACCCTGACCTGGACCGGAATCGGTGGGCAGAAAATAACCGCAGAGGTGTCTCCTAAGGCCCCGGATGGAGAGGTAAGCCCGGAAGTTCAAGTGGATGAGTGGCCCAAGGCCGTCTGGGAGGTGGATACATCCTTACTTTCCATGGATGAAAAGGGGATGGTGGTGCCGGTGACAAATGCTCCATGGATTCAGGAGGCAATGAACCGATATCCCCGCACTGCAGAGAAAACAACACAGATTACCGTGAAATCCGGGAACATAAGCCGGACGGTGGATGTGGTACTGAAGTTTGAGATGGTCAGCAAGATCTATACATCCAGCTCGGGAAGTTCCGGAAGCTCCGGGGGAAGCAAATCCTGGAGCTCCATCGGAAGTACTGCTGCCGTCACCGGGACGGAAACACCGCGCGGCAGCGTGACGGGTACCTGGAAGCAGAACGAAAAGGGCGAATGGCTTTTTACCAGCGGCGGACACACCTACACAAAGGAGTGGGCCTATATCCATAACCCTTATGCAGCAGAGGGGCAGGAGACCACTTCCTGGTTCTGGTTTGGCCCGGATGGCGCCATGCGTACAGGATGGCATCAGGATGAGAAAAACGGCGGGTGGTACTATTTCCATGAAGTTTCCGATGGAAGTCTGGGGCATATGTATACAGGATGGCATAAGATTCGGGGATTCTGGTATTTCTTCGGCCGTGATGGGCGGATGGTTACAGGCTGGAACTGGATTAATGGAAAATGCTACTATATGGACCTGGGAAGCGGAAAGATGTTCGCCGATGCAAAGACGCCGGATGGGTATACGGTGGACGCCTCCGGCGCGTGGACGGTAAATGGCAGAGTACAGACCCTTGGAAAGACAGAAAAGGAATAAAAGAAAAGCCGTGACAATCCGGCATGTGCGGCACGGGAAGGGAGAGAAACAGGATATTTATGAAACAACTATGGAAGAGAGGAAAGAGAAGGATTTCCGGACTGATGGCAGCAGTGATTCTGCTGTCATCGGCCAGGGTACCGATTCCTGCCCAGGCATCTGATATCTGGCCGCAGAAGGCAACAGCACCTTTTTACTGTCTGGATGGCGGAAAGGGATGGAAGACGGTGGACCGGTATGACAACTATAAATATGATACGCTGCCTTCTCCGCTTACGGTGACGCAGACGAAACGGCTTTTCTGGGCCTATCCCTCCAACTGGCAGGCCTTGAAGCAGGCGGCGCAGAAATATGATCCGGCGCTTTACGCCCAGATTGCTTCCACATTGTCAGGGCCCAATACGGTAAAAAAGGTCAAGGACAGCGGTGTGACAAAGTTTGCCTGGGTGGCAGATAACCCGGAGATTGAGGCACGGGCCATTGCCGTTATGGAGCAGGCCTCTGCGGAGGGAACCGGAACAGGAAAAGAGGCACCGGAGG
Organism: Clostridium sp.; assembly: GCA_021770825.1. Lineage (GTDB taxonomy): Bacteria > Bacillota > Clostridia > Lachnospirales > Lachnospiraceae > CANRXD01. The sequence continues at coordinate 51,354 of JAETQD010000009.1, forward strand.
CCATAAGAGAGGCCACATCAGAAGATAAGGCAGTATCGTTTACGGTACTGCCCTTCTCCGATGGACCGGGAGCTTTGGATACGGAATTTGTGCTGGGAAGCGAGTTTATTCGTGATATTGCGAAGATTGAGCCCCAGAGCGTCTGGGACAATGGGTCCACCGGAGGAAATGTGGGGTGGCTGGATGCATCCCAGGACAAAAATATTGCAAAGTCTGCCATGGGTGAAAACCTTTATGAAATTACCTGGAGCGGTGATTCCATAAAGATTCACAACAATGGTTCAGCGGTGGCCAATGAAAATGCAGTGGGCAGCACCATGTCAGAGGAGGAAAAATACAATAAAACCATGGTGCGCTATAAGATTACTATGCGGGGGAATTCCGGCTGGTATACGGAGGGAAGCTGGAATGACGACTATCTGCATCAGTGGATGGATTTTAAGGCGTGCATCAATGCACCGGACCATCAGAGACTTTATAAGGCGGATATCCGGATTGCCCCATCGGATATGGTTTTTTATCTGGTTATCAGTCAGGACGGAACGGGGGATAGCCCTCCGCCGCCGGGATACGGAAGCGATGACCCTGAACTCACCTTTTGCGTTTACAGGCATGAAGAGACCTTTGAATCCCACTATAATGTGAAGCTTAAGAAGCTGGATGATGAGACGGGAATGCCGCTTAAGGGAAGCCAGTTTTACCTTTATGAACGGTTTGAGGACCAGGACCTGCTGGGGGAGGATGAAACCGATGCCGGGCTTTCCAGACAGAAAATAAGTTTTGCCCCATGGGAGGGATTCCAGATATTTTCGGAGGGTACTACCGATGAGAACGGAATGCTCGCCCATACGGATACCAGAAGCTATGAATATTCCAAAACTTATTGTGACGGGCACGGGATACCCCAGTGGGCCGGTATGCCAAAGGCCGAGGGAGACGGCAATGAAGAAGTGGAGATCGATGAGGCCAGTATAGAGCAGACAAAGGATAAAAACCGAGCGGCAGCTCAGGCGTGGATGGAGTTGGTGGAGGCATGTGAGCAGGAAGCGGAAGATGGCGGCGGAACACACTTTCATTGGATGCAGGATGAAAATGCGTATGATGAGGTGAGCCGTGTATTGGAAAGCGGCGGTTTGGAGGACGGCAATTCTGAAAGCGAAGAGGAAACAGACGGGGATACGGATTTGGAAAATGCGGGAGAGGATGCATTTGAAAGCTCCGGGTGTAAAGCAGACTGTGAGGAGACCTATGAGAAGTTTATGGGACTGAGATTCACATATACATGGAAAGAAATCCAGGCCAGGGCCGGATATATTCTCCATGATCTTCATTCGGATGATATTCCCATTGAGATGGTAACAACGACATCGTCAGAAGCGGGGGCAGAATCCGCTTTAGCAGAGGGCAGCAGCCGGGATATCATGGAAAATATCTGGTATTCCGGGAATGCGAAGGATGTGGAAGCACAAAACAGTGATGATAAAAGGTATGAGGAAACTGTGGAAGGCGGAGGATGGCCCATCCAGGCGGCATCGCTTTCCGCAGAGCGGATTATGGCTGCATTCCCGGCTTCTGCCATGGCCTCCAATGCCGTAGCAACAGGCTCCAATGCCGCAGCCACAGACTCCAATGCCGTATCCGCAGGCTCCAATGCCATTGCCACAGACTCCAATGCGGCTTTCCCGTGGGAAAGAAAGCTGGTACAGCTATTTTCCCTGCGAGGCACAGAAGATTCCGGCGAAGAGAGTGACGACAGTGACTGGGAAGAAAGCGGAGGAGGAGATTTTGAATCCTATCTGGATGCGGCAAAAGAGGATGGGATCCAGCATCTGGAGATTGGGAAACCAGATATTTTTTCTCACAGTGGTAATGTGGAGAGTGGTATTGATTTCTGGGTGGTCCGTGATCACAGAACAGAGGGAAGAATCCATATCAATAAAAGAGATCTTGACCTGTATAAAAAGGAAGGAGACGGATACTCCTCCTATGGAGATACTGAGGGCGACGGGACCCTGGAGGGAGCCGTTTACGGCCTGTTTGCAGCCGAGGATATTGTACATCCTGATGCGGAACTGGCACAAAATGGGACCCTGACCAATACAGGGGTTGTTTACCGTAAAAATGATCTGGCGGCCACGGCGGTGACAGACAGGAACGGGGATGCCGATTTTCTGGTATATACAAGGGCGCCAGGAATGACGTACAGCTATGAAGCGGGCGGCCCTGTAAAACGTACAGATACGGACTGGGCCGGGCCCAAGAACCTGTATGAGAAAAACCAGAAGGAGAATGGAAATTACTGGATTGGACGCCCACTGCTCCTTGGAAAATACTACATAAAAGAATTATCCAGAAGTGAAGGATATGAGCTTTCTGTAAATGGAATTTCCCAGGAATGGACCAATGCGGGAACAGGCTTTGAAACGCCGCCGCTTATTAGTGCGGCAAGCGGAACTGCTGTGGTCTCCCTTCCGGAGATTTCGGCCTCCATGGAGGGAGAGAATGGCGAAGGTACCGGATATGACCAGCTTCCTTTCACAATTACATCCTCAGAAACAGTGAATTCCGTTTTGGGAACGGACGGATATGAGATTATTGTATCAGGACTCCCAAAGGGTACGGAGTTTTACCGTGTGGATTCCGGAGAACAGGAGGTAACTGGTCCCCATGTGACAGGAACTGTGGAGGTACCAGTGAAGGATGAGAACGGAAGCCAGGTCTGGAAGCGGGCGGAAAGTGACAGAAGCAATGTGAAGTATGAGCCGGAATATGATTCGGAGGGGAACCTTACAGGGCAAATTCCCTTAAGCCGTGTGGAACAGCAAATACTGAAGGCAGAGCAGGTTCCAAGAAGCGCGCTTATGAAGTTAGAACGGCTGGAACTGGAACCGGACGAGCCGATGCTTCAGGAAAAAATAAAGGACCACGATCTGTCAGATGAAACCGATGCTGCATTTTTATACATAAAAGCAGAAGTGGAACGGATTTTGAATGAAAATGGTTATGAAATTCCCGTAAATGGGAAAGGAGTGTGCTCTTCTAAAGATGCTCCGGTTTACAGCCGTGGCGTGAAAAAGGGACAGCCGGATATATATGGAATGACGGCGGAGCCAGGTATGCCGGCAGCAAAGACCGTGTACGGAGCGGCAGTTGCACAATTGCCCCTGAAAAATCTGGGGATGGATATCTCGGTTATGGACGTGATGGCAGAAATTTTAGCCTGGTACCAGAACAACCCTCAGTGGAGCTTTGGCGGAATTGACACGGTGAGGAAAGAAGGAAACACATATACTGTCGTTTTATATGCCGGTGCGTCCATAAGGGGAAGCCGGAGATTTTTCACCATGGAGGAAAACAATGGGAAGCTGGAGGTGGATAAAGTATATTCTGTTCTGGAAAATCCCAAAACTCTTCGTTGGGAATATCAGGAATATGCATCCTCCGGTGAGTATCAGTATCTTGTGGAGCGTCAGTATTACATGGGAAGCCAGGGAGAAAAGAGGTATTACATTGATGTAACATTGACTCCGGCGGTCTTGATGGATGCCGATGGAAAAATCCAGAAAATTTATCACCAGGTCATGATCTATCACTCCAAAGGAGAGGAAATCATAGATTACCTGGAGGGAGACAGAGACCATGAATACAGAGTACCTTTGACCAGGACGGAAGACAAAACAGAGATTACCACGGAAATGGAATTTGTAGAGACAGATGTGCCGCTTACAGAGGTGACATACGATGTCAAAACAAGAACTCACAAAATCCGGGTAAAGGCAAGCGGAACAGACAGCTATGGGAATGCGTTTTCTGATGCAAATGGAAGCCTGTCACTTACATTTATGGCAAAACTGCCTAAAAAGCAGGCTATGCTGTCAGAAGATGAAATAAAACAGTTGGGAAATGGAAATGTATATGGATATCAGGCAGGCGATGCCATCGGATATGCGGAATATCTCATACGGTTTGGCGGGGCTTCTTTCTGTGTGTCTGTGAATGCCGAAGACGATGCCTCAGATACCTATATTGTCACAAAACAATTGGTTTACCGGGGACAGAACAAGGTAAGCGAGGATGGGGATTCCCAAAGTGTGCCGGTTCAGGTTCTGGAACGGCCGATTAAGCAGAAAATAAAGGTGCTTAAGGATGTTCTGGACGGGGAGGCCATTGGAAATTTCCGGTTTAAACTTTATTTAAAATCCAATCTGGAACGGCTGTTCTGCGGGGAAGATGGAACCGTAGTATGGATGGATAAGGATGGGAAGCAGGTGGATGCAGAGCAATACCATAATAGTTTCCCGGAATTGGTTCAAAAGCTGTACACTAAGGAGACAAAGAGACGGATTTTGGAGACAATGTCCGCGAAAATGGAAGATGGGTCTGAGGGAAAGCGGGATGTGGAGCTGTATAATTATGAAAAGTTCTTTCACGCGCTGCAGGTGGCCAATACCGATAAGTGGAAAAAGGAATCAGAAATCTTAAATTCTTCCTTTAAACCCTTTACAAAAGGTCTGTATACGGGGATAGAAAATACAGTGAACAGTTCCAACGAAGCAAAGGAAAATGCCAAACGTTCAGATGCAGTACGTCAATTTGCAGTCACCTGGTACCTGGAAGAGCATATGGGAACGGAAGAAACAGCGGCATATACGGATGAACGGTATGATAAAGCCTTATATGCGGCAATCCTTGAGGCGGAAGAATATCTGAAACCATTTTTCCTCTATGACCTGGACTCTCTCTATGCCATTTCCTGGGATACGGAAAAAGACGGAGGAATTGATAAGGATACGGCGACACTGGCGGCAGGCCGGTTAAAGCGGAATGGAGCAAACGTGGAGTATGCCTATGGACTCTCCCCATATCTGCCGTATGGGGACTATGTGCTGGTGGAACAGCAGCCCTTTAAGGCCGAGTGGATGGATTTTGAAAACAGGCACTATGAAATAGACACGCCGAAAGAGATCTCTCTGCCGTCTGTTTATGAAGAAGAGACAGAAAGCACGTTTCCAGGGGCGTATGCAGAGAGGTACAGATATCAAAAATCTGATACCCCGGTCAATCTGGCAGAAAAATATTTCATCCGGTTTAATGAAGAGTGGGCTGAAAATCATACCGAACCGGAACAGGAGTATGTGGTTTGCTGCCATAATCATGACGGAGACTTTGAAATGTATCCATATGGATTGTCGCCGGATAAAGCAAAGCTCTATCTGACACCCTATGGGAACCAGGCTGTTTCGGCTTACTATCACTATAATTCCATCAGCGAGCAAGGTACCATAGAGAATCAAGTACTATTTGAAGGAGAGGAGAGTGGAGAGGAAAATGTAAAAGGTCTGCACTTTAAGGACGGAGTGTTTGCAATGACTGGGGTAAAAACTGCCTATGACGGTAAGTATGCCCCCATGCTGGTACCCTGGACTGTGATGGAACCGGAAAAGGTGGAAGAAATGAAAGGCTTTGCATGCCAGACATTTTTAAACCGGCTTTACAGGGCTAAAATCCGTCTGGAGAAGCTGGATGCAGAGACCGGAGAGCCGATTCTCCATGAAGATGCTGTTTTTGCTTTTTATGCTGCAGAGCGAAATGAGGAAAAGGATGGAGACGGCTCTGTAAAGCGGTATAAAAAGGAGACAGTTATAGCCGGAAGCAGACAGTTTTTAGAGGCCATGGGAGCAGAAAACATTACGCCGTTTGCCCGGACATGGGGCGGGCTCCAAACGGTTGGAACTAGTTTTTATGGAACCGTTCCGGCCGGAACCCCCATATGCAGGGAAAAGGACATGATAGTTTTCCATGATGAGACTGGAATTCAGACGGGAAAGCTTTTGGGACTTTCCACGGTTTATGATGGAGAACAGGGGCCGTATCAGGCAGCAGGATATGCAGAAACACCGCAGCCCTTAAAAGCAGGAGTTTATGTTCTGGCAGAGCTTAAGCCGCCTGCCGGATATGTGAGAAGTAAGCCGATTCCCGTGGAGGTATACAGCGATGCCGTTACTTATTATCCGGACGGAAGCATGGAGAAGGCGGCAGCCGTTCTCTATGCATATAAACAGCAGCTGAATGGAAACAAGCCGGAGAATGAGATGGAAACTGCCAGAATTTATGTGAATGACACAGCAACGAGCCTGGAAGTTTCTAAGAGAAAAACCGATGTTTCCTATGGCGGTATGAAAGTGTCTGGGCGAGTGGAGGGAAGCCTTTCTGCTCTCCAGGCGGTGTATGGACTGGAAAATCTGGAACTGGGTTACAACAGCCTTGGAACGTATCTTGGCTTTGGCTGGAAAAAGGGAACGCTGGAGTATCTGGAAGGACGAAAGGCGGCCGGGGAGCCAGTGGAAATAGTATACGAAAACGGGGTTTTCCAGGGATATGGATATGTAATGAGAGAGCTGGAAACGGCAGACCATGAAAACCGGTATGTGGCCGGCGCCCAGATGACTCTTTATGAAGCCATAGAAGTACGTCCCTCCGGAGACCGGGAAGACTACGCGCTGGAAGGCGTGGAAATTATCCGGGACCGAAACGGAACGGTCTTGGATGTGATTGTAAAAGAGGGGTACGCAGGGAAAACAGTAAAATTCCTTGAAGAAGATGGGGAATGGAAGGTTCAGGAAGAGGAACGAAAGGACACCTCCGTGCTGTTTTATGATCTTGGCGGGTTAAAAGTATTACATAAGGATGCGGACGGGACCCTTTATGGATATGGAAAGAATGGAGAGAGAATGAAAATCACCTTTGATACAGACTCCATTTATGCCATAAAGGGCGGGCGTCCCGTATTGGAACTGGCGGGAGGAGACTTTTCCAGAGCAGTCTATGATGAAAAGGCAAGGGCCTTTACCCAGTTGGATGAGAATACGGTTATTTATCATCTGGATGAAGAGCTGTGCCGGGATGCACAGGTAGATGGATATACAGGGCTGGCGTATGTGGAAAAATCCGGGAAAGGGCCCCTTGGACAGGAAGAAGGGCACTGCTATGTCTGGCCGGTAAAAACCCTTAAAGACCAATACGGAAATATCATAAAAAAGGAAAAGATCATGACTGGCAGACCAGGAGAAGTTAATGCAGGGACAAAAGGAGCTTACATTACAGGGACCTGGGATCCAGTCTCTGGACAGTTTAAAAAATCACTGAAGCCAGTATATGATGCTTTTGGAATGGTCCAATATTACAACAGGAATGGGGTATTTTATAAAAAAGGAGAGGAGGTATATGACAGGGATGGAGATTATCTGGGATACCGCTTTGATGATCTTTTGGAATCTTATAACAGGGCAGCATATATGATTCTGGATCATGAGAAGCTGTATTCCGACAGAACACCTGTGGAGCACAGGAGCGGAGAGGCATGGATAGTGCCCAATGTCTGGATATCGGGAGAAAAAACGCCACAGGACCCCTCCAATGGAGAGATGACCTGGGGACAGGAAAATCTTCTGCGGCGTGTGGTGCCGGGAACGTACATTATGGAAGAGGTCAGAGCTCCACAAGGATACGTGAGAGCGCTGCCGGTGGCTGTCTGTGTGGAGGAAAAGAAAGAGGTCCAGAGAGTTTCCATGACAGATGAAAAAATTAAGGTGGAGATTCTGAAAGTGGATGCTGCGGATACATATCGTGTTTTGGTTACGGAAAATGAACCGGGAGCAGAGCAGCAGTGGAATATAGAAGGGAAAGGAGCCTACACCAACGGCCCCATTGCAGGAGTGAAGCTGGCATTGTACCGGGCGGACCGTATCTATACTTCTGATTATACAAAATATCCCAAAGGATATTATCTGGTCAAAGCGGAGGAGACACCAGCCTGTTGGAACGTAGAAAATCCCGTGGATAACAGCCCCGTAAAAGTGCAGGCCCTGTGGATAACAGACGAAACTCCTCAATATTTTGAGGGAATTCCTGCAGGCGACTATATACTGGAGGAACTGGATACACCAAAAGGATATGTTTCTGAACGTATGGAAATTACAGTGAAACCCACATCAGAGCTCCAGAGCTTTGTACTGAAGAATGACCATACCAAGCTGGAAATTTTCAAATATGAGAAGGACGCCAAAGGAAACAGAAGGCCATTGGCACACCCATATGAGGCAGAGCTTACCTTATATCCGGCCGTAGTGGATGAAAATGGAACGGCAGTAAAGGAGGGCGGACAGTATAAATACAAGAAAGATAACCCTGTGGATACCTGGATTTCCGGAGACTTTTCAGAATATGAAGATGCAATTGTCAAGGCATATAAAGAGATGTTTTCGGAGTATGGAGGTACATTTAAGGAATTTTCGTGTAAAGTTTCACCAGAGGATGAAAACAAAGGAAAAAGCGCCAGACTTTTGGAGAGCCATTCCACAGGGAATGGAGAAACCATAACCCAGATATGGGTGATGGAGGACGAAAGCCAGATGCGGGTAACAGCCGCAAGTGCAGACGGACGCGGAAAAACAGATGAACTGGGGAAACCGGAGATGGTATATGAATTCCAGTTCCATTATAAAGAAGGGGCCTGGAAAGATGCTGCGGATATGGTGAGCTATGATACAGGAAACGGAATTCACAGGATAGACAGGATTCCGGCGGGAAGCTATATTCTGGTGGAGACAAAAACACCGGGGGGATACCAAACGGCAGAACCGATGCTGATTGAGGTGGAAAAAAGCAAATCTGTTAAACGGTACTCCATGGAAAACCGTCCGCAGAATGTGTATGTGGATAAGACCGATGAAAATGGTAACCAGATTTTTGGAGCAGAACTGGCGCTGTACCGGGCTGATGAAAATGGATGCCTGACAGAACAGGAGGACTATCTGATCGATCACTGGACTTCCGGAACTGAAGGAACCTACACACCGGACGATCTGGCGGAAGGAAACATTCCCAGAGGGTATGAACCGGGAGATTGGCGTCTCCACAGGCTGCCGCCTGTTTCAGAGGGAATCTGCTATCTGGTAGAAAAAAGGGCCCCTGATTATTGTGTGACCATGGAGCCGCAGATAATTGCGTTCAATGGTTCAATGGAAACCGTGATCCGGGCTGTGAACCATCCGGCGAAAGGACGGCTTATGATCGAAAAGCAGGATGTTGAGTGGTATGGAAAAAAGCTTTCCGGGGCCTGGTTTGAGGTGGAGAATAAAGAAACAGGTGCAGTGATACATATGGTGACCAATGAGGAAGGAGTGGCCATGTCGCCGGAGCTTCCGGTGGGACTTATGGATAAATCCGGGAAAATTCTTCCTTATGAATATCAGGTCAGAGAAATACAGGCACCAGATGGATACCGGAGAAATCTCACTGTCTGGAAATTCCGGTTTGAGAACAGTAATCAGGCCACGATTTTCCATCACTTAAAGGTGGAAAACGAAGAGACCAATCTGCAGTTTTCAAAGAGTAATTTCCAAACAGGACATTTTGTTGCCGGAGCAACCTTATCCATTTACAGGACCAGAGTGGAACAGGGTGTGTACGTGTTGGATGGTGCTCCCATAGAAACATGGATTTCCGACAGTAAACCCCATTCGGTGATCGGAAAACTGTCAGGAAAACAGACGTATGCACTGGTAGAAGAAAAGGCCCCATCGGGCTTTGCCGTCGCCCCTCCGGTATTGTTCACTGTATCCGAGGACGGAAGAAGGATTACAGGAATAACGGAGAGTTTCAAAAAGATACAGATCCTGTATCAGGACAATGGAGAACGGATTGAGTCTGTTTCCGTGATGGGACGCAGGGCTGTAAATGTCTCATACAGCCTGTGGAAAGATGGAAAGGAGACGGATTATGGCAGTTTGTCGGAGGTACCGGAAGGGGAGATCGTGACAATCCGGGAAAATCTTAAATTTTCCGATGGAGAAACGATGCTGACAGGAACAGAGACATTCCGCGTATTCCAAAAAGACAGAGAGGCAGAACGGCTTTGGGGCCGGGTGCCGGTAAGAACGGAATATGGGTTCAGAAATGAGGATGGACAGATTATTGTCAGTTGGGTTGTCACAGATGACAATATTTTGCACCGGGTGTCCAATGATGCAAACGAAAAGGGGGAGCCATGGTTTGCCCCCGGAAAAACCTGTTATCTGGAAGAGACCGTAGTGTTCGATGATGAAAGCCGCCTGGTGACGAGAAAAACAGCAATTCTTGCAGGAACTGAGGGGCAGGTGGAAACCATAGACCTGGCAGACCGGGAAAAGGAGGTGCGAATCAGAAAGACGGATTTTGCCACAGAAAAGGAACTCCCCGGGGCCGTTCTTGCGGTTAAGACTCCTGATGGAAAAATTTTGACACAATGGATTTCCGGCGAAGAGGAGCATGAGATCACCGGGCTTTTGGAGCCAGGAAAAACGTATATTCTGGAGGAAATTATGGCAGCAGAAGGATTTGCGTATGCAGAAGAAATTACATTTACACTCAGTGAAAACGGATGTACGGAGAAAGTAAAGATGGAGGATAAACCAACCTGTGCAGAATTTAAAAAGACAGATATGGTGACCGGAAAAGAACTTCCGGGGGCAAAGCTGGTTCTGAAAGACAGGGAAGGAACCATCATAGACCAGTGGATTTCCGAAACGATTCCGCATGTTATAAAAGGAAAGCTCACAGCAGGAGAGACCTATGTGCTCATTGAGGAAACGGCGCCGGAGGGATATTTAAAGGCAGAAGAAATAACCTTTACTGTTTCCAGGGACGGAAGCGTGGACCGGGTTGTCATGCGGGATAGAAGAGAGGAGCCCAAAACGCCGGATGAGCCGCAGACCCCGGACGAACCGCAGACACCGGACGAACCGGACAAGCCGGGGAAACCGGAGCGGCCGGAAAAGCCAGAACGGCCGGAAAAACCGGAGCAGCCAACGGTTCCGGAGACACCGGAAGAAACGAAAGAGGAAGAACCTCGGGAACCCGGAAAAAAGCTGGGAAAAATTACGGCCAGATATCAGGCAGATGTGAAAGGAAAAGGGACGATTCATGTGGATGCTTTCGGACGGTTCAGGCCACAGATACCAAAGACTGGAGACGAAGGAACTCCCTGGCTGTATGCGTCGGTATTTCTCCTTTTTGCATCGGGATTTTTAGTCATCATGATAAGGGGGAAGAAAAGTGGGAAATAAGAAAAAACGCAGTTTGAAGTACTTTTTGGGAGTTTTGGCCCTGACGCTTTTTGGCGTCGGGGTTCCCGGCCCCCGCTTTCCGGCCCGGGCCCAGGAAGAAGAACAAGAGAAAGAAACGGTGGTATATGAAAGCCCTGTGTTTACAGACGGCGGGGAAACATTTCTTCCAAAAGAGCATTTGGAACAGGATGGAAAGGAATATTGTCTGGTCTCCACTAAAATTCAGTCGGCAGTGAAAGAGGGAACGAAAACATATGCATCTGCCACTGTGCCCTATGTGCTGGAAGGGCGCCAGGAACCGCCGGAAAAAGCAGTGGTTACATTGATAGATGACGCCACTGGAGAGGAATATGAGAGGGAGGTCCCAAGGCTGGAGGTGGTGGAAAAGGGTACCTTTTGGGACAATGAATTCTCTTTTTCTGTAACAGTATCAGAATATGATTCGGATGGATTCCTGCTGGGAGAAACAGAGGTTCCTGCCGACTCTGATCTGGGGTTGTTTGGAGAGGAATTTTTGAAGTATCTTGAGCTTCCAGAGGATTGTTATAAGGTGGAAACGGTGGAGTGGGATGGAGAATGCTATGAGCAGGATGGGGTATTGTGCAGAAATGCCGTAGCGTCCGGAGTAAAACTCATGAGGAATGTGGAAGTAAAATATGGAGGACAGGTGAGAACGCCAGAAGTTCACGGAAGGAGATATGTGGGAATTTATGAAGAAATCACTGTTGAACCAGAAGAGGAAGAGACTAAGGAGGAGCCGGGAGGGGAAGAACAGGAACCTATACATGAGACAAAAGATGATGCCCATGAGCCGTCACAGGAGGCAGGTTTCATCCAGAAGGTGCTGTATTGGATGAAAAACCATCTGACAGTAGTGACCCTGGGGGCAGGATTTTTTCTGGTTTTCTTTTTGGCCGGGATGCTTTTGTGGTTGTTACACAGGGAAAATAAGAGAAAAAGCCGGGTTCCTTAACCCAGCTTTTCTTCCCATTCACTCTCCTTAAAACCTGTAAGTACGAATGTATCTGTCACTATGATCGGGCGTTTTACAAGCATTCCATCGGTGGAAAGAAGGGCAAGCTGCTCCTCTTCGCTCATGGATGGGAGCTTATCCTTTAAAGCCATGGACTTGTATAACTGGCCGCTGGTGTTGAAGAATTTCTTTAAAGGGAGTCCGCTCTTTGTGTACCACAGAGTGAGCTCGTCCTTCGTTGGATTCTGTTCCTTAATATGGCGGGATGTGTAGTTGATTTTATGGGCATCCAGCCAGGCTTTGGCCTTTTTGCATGTGGAACAGGACGGATATTCTAAAAATAAGATATTCATGATGAAAACCTCCTGATTCTGATTTTTACAGTATATCTGATTTTTGGGAAGAATACAATATTCTGAAGACAGGTGGAGCAGGATTTCATGGATGTTTTGATTTTTCTGTCGGAATTTATGGTCCCGCTGGTGATTTTCTATATTGTGGGATTTGGCCTTTTATCCGGACGCCCCGTATTTGATGATTTTTTGAAGGGTGCAGTGGAGGGGATGAAAACAGTGGCCGGGATTTTGCCGACACTGATAGGACTCATGGCAGCGGTGGGGATTTTAAGGGCCTCAGGGCTTTTGGAGGCAGCGGCGGAAGCACTGAAGGCTCCTGCCGGGTGGCTCCATATTCCGGTTCCACTGGTTCCGGTGATTCTGGTACGTGTGGTATCCAGTTCGGCAGCCACAGGCCTGATTCTGGATATTTTTAAAGAATATGGGCCGGATTCCCTTGTGGGAAATATGGTTTCCATTATGATGGGATGTACGGAAACGGTTTTTTACACCATGAGCGTTTATTTTATGACGGCAGGAATCAGAAAGACCAGATGGACACTTCCGGGAGCACTGTTTGCAACCATCGCTGGAATTGCGGCCAGCATAGTTCTGGCCGGGATGCTGGGATAAGCGGCATAAACTGCCCTTGATTTATACGCGAAGAATGCAGTATAATACTATATGTGCATGCGGTTTTTGCCTTGGATGTAAAAGGCCGGGCACCAATTCCCCAGAGAAAGGAATCCCCATAATTGGATAACTACGGAATTTTAAATGAGATTTTGGTAAGGCTGTTTCGGGATATCATGGATATCGAGGAAAAGGCCATTGTCACATCGGAATTTAAAGATATTACTAACAATGACATGCACGTGATTGAGGCCATTGGGACAGGTGTGCCAAAGAATATGACAACTATTGCCAGAGAGTTGTCAGTTACCGTGGGAACTTTGACAATCGCCATGAACAGCCTGGTGAAAAAAGGCTATGTGGTCCGGGAGCGCGGACAGGAGGACCGGAGGGTGGTGTACATTTCTCTTTCTGATAAGGGGAGAAAGGCCTATGAGCACCATGCCATGTTCCACAGGGAAATGATCGAAGATATCACAGAAAAACTGACTCCGGGGGAGATGGAGGCCCTGATTCAGGCCCTGACGAAGTTAGACCAATGGTTCCGAAAAAAAGAAAAGGAAAATGAAGTTTCCTGAAAATAAGTATGTGCTTGAAAAAACAGGACAAATATCGTATAGTAGAAAGAAAATAAAAATGAAGGAAGGAAATATCATGAAAGGGAACGTGATAGTGGGACAATCCGGCGGCCCGACTGCGGCAATCAATTCCAGCCTGGCCGGAGTATACCGGACTGCCATTGACAGAGGAGCAAAGAAAGTATATGGAATGCGTCATGGCATTCAGGGATTGATGGACGAGCAGTATATTGATCTGTCTGAACATATTCGCAATGACTTGGATGTGGAGCTTTTAAAGAGAACTCCGGCGGCTTACCTTGGCTCCTGTCGTTATAAATTACCGGAGATTCACGAGAATCCGGAGATTTTTGAGAAAATCTTTGGCATTCTTGATAAACTGGAAATCGAAAGCTTCATTTATATCGGCGGAAACGATTCCATGGATACCATCAAAAAGCTTTCTGATTATGCCATTGTAAAAGGACACTCCATTAAATTTATCGGTGTTCCGAAGACCATTGACAATGATCTGGCTCTTACGGACCATACACCTGGATATGGAAGTGCTGCAAAATATATTGGAACCTCCACAAAGGAAATCATCCGTGACAGCAATGCACTGGAATATGGAAAGGGCCTTGTGACAGTTATTGAGGTTATGGGAAGAAACGCAGGCTGGCTCACTGGCGCTGCTGCTCTTGCAAAGGGCGAGGACTGTGAGGGACCGGATCTGATTTATCTTCCGGAGCTTCCCTTTGATGTGGAGAAGTTCGTAGAGAAGGTAAAATCCCTTCTGGAAAAGAAGCAGTCTGTTGTGGTTGCTGTTTCCGAGGGTATTCGTCTGAAGGACGGCCGCTATGTTTGTGAGCTGACAGACGGTGTTGACTATGTGGATGCATTTGGCCATAAGCAGTTAAGCGGTACAGCCAATTATCTGTCATGCAGAATTGCCAACGAGCTTGGCTGTAAGGCAAGAGGAATTGAGCTCTCCACACTTCAGAGAGCCGCTTCCCATCTGGTATCCAGAATTGATATCATCGAGGCATTCCAGGTTGGCGGTGCTGCAGTGAAGGCTGCCGATGAAGGTGATACCGGAGAAATGGTAATTCTGGAAAGACTTTCCGATGACCCGTACCAGTGTACCACAAGCCTTAGAAATGTTCATAAGGTATCCAATGTGGAAAAAGTAGTTCCCAGAGAGTGGATTAATAAAGACGGCGATTATGTGACCGAAGAATTCCTGGATTATGTAAGACCGTTAATCCAGGGAGATGTTCCGCCGATCATGGTAGACGGTATCCCGAGACATTTATATCATTGCGATAAGTGGTAATTAAATGGCAAAGAAAAGTTGCCAATAAAAAGATACTCCTGTCAATTGATGACAGGGGTATTTTTTCACATAAAAAACCAGAAACAGCCCGCAGGGGGCTGTTTCCGGCAAACTATGTAGTCTTTATGAGAGAGATTTATTTCTGATGATTTTCTGTCATGTATTTTCTGTAATCCGGATCAATGTTGTATTTCTTCATGAAATACTTATGAAGAATACCCTGAAGGAAATACAGAGCTACGATACCGATTACAAGAAGAATGAACGGTGACAGCTCGGTGAAACCGAAGATCACGTATAAAACTGCGATAACGGCACCAACAGTAATTGCGTACGGAAGCTGTGTTCCAACGTGGTCGATATGGTCAGCACCAGAGAAGATGGAAGCCATAACGGTTGTATCGGATACCGGTGAGCAGTGGTCTCCGAAGATAGCGCCGGAAAGAACGGCACCAGTCATACCTGTTGTGAACAGTACATCGCCTGTGAGTGCATAGCCAAGCTGAATCGCTAATGGAGTCATAATTGCCATGGTTCCCCATGAAGTTCCGGTAGCGAAAGCAACCAGGATGGAGCAGAGGAATACGAGTAAGGGAAGCAGTCCGGTCGGAATGCTGCCGCCTACATACTGGGATACGAATGCGCCAAGGCCCATGCTCTTTGTAACATCGCCCAGGGACCAGGCCATAACAAGGATTGCACCTGTTAATGCCATAAGTTTGAAGCCGTCTACGATTGTATTCATGGTCTCTTCAAAGGTCATGATTCTGGTGGCAAGTGCCAGAACGATACCAGTTACTGCCATACCAAAGGAACCCCAATAAAGAGCAGTTGTTGCATCGCATGCATCCAGAATCGCCATGATGTTCATGCTTGTTCTGTCAGGATTTGTAATACCTGTGTAAAGGATGCCGCCGATAATGATTACAAAGGCAACAGCGATCGGAAGAACGAAGCAGCGAATCATCGGTTTGGTTTTCTTTGCTTCACCAAGATCGCTTCCTACGTCTAACATCGGTTTTGCAGTCGGTTTTGTGAATTCGCCAGTTGTAAGGCAGCGAACCTCAGCCTTTAACATTGGGCCATAGTCTCTTCCGGTGTACATCATCATTCCAACGAAGATAAGTGTGAAGATGGAGTACATGTTGAAAGGAAGACCGGAGATGTAGGCGCTTACCGGAGTAATGCCTTCGATACCGGCAGCCTCAAGTCCCTGGCCGATCATACCGATCTGGTAAGCAATCCAGTCGGAAATGAATAATGCAGCGGACGGAGCGGCAGTTGCGTCAAGTACGTAAGCGAGCTTCTCAGAAGAGATGCGGTAATCCTTACAGATATCACGGAATACGTTACCGTCTACGGCTGCAACCAGACAGTCGTTTACAGAACAAAGCATTCCGAGTCCCCAGGTTCCGAGACAAACAGAACGTCTCTTCTTGAAGGTGTTCTTTGCTGCATCAGCCAAAGCAAGGCTTCCGCCAAGCTTCCAGATGAAGGAGATGCCTACGCCCATGAAAAGGGTGAACAGCAAAAGAACGACATTGTCAGCCATGTTAAACTGGATAATATCCAGCGCACGGGCGGAAGCCGCCAGAGGATTACCTTTGCAGATAATCAGAGTACCGGCGAAAAGACCGGCAAACATGGAGATGAGGGTCTGCTTTGTTGCGAAGCACAGGCTGATTGCAACGACTGGTGGAATCAGTGCCAATACCCCATAAGTTGTTTCCATATAGTTTCCTCCTTTTAGATAGATGAGTCCTCATATATACAGGGACGGATATGAGACTGATCTTTGATATTCAAATTAATAAGCAAATTCTGTACCAAGTCACCGGGGAAAAGTGAATAATTAAAAGAATTAATATCTAAAATAAAAATGAAAAGTATAAAAAAATGTTGAAAATCAGGGGGTTTTAAAAAATCTGTGAAAAAATTAAGAACATACCCAATGGAGGAAACCAAAAGGTATGTTCTTGAATTTGAAAGTAGTAAAAAAATAGAAAAATGCCATTTTATTGACAAATTGAGTGCCATAAATAAAAAAACTGTCAACTATTCAAATGAAAAAGTTATTGCGGGAAAGAAGAGCCATCCGTAGAATTGTGTAATTTGTTGATTCTACGGTACAGGGTCCGCAGGCTGATTCCCATATTGGCGGCGATCTGCTTCTTTCCTTCTAATGTATAGCCGTATTTTTCCAACTGCTCAAGCAATGCAGTATCCTGAGGTGCCTTTGCAGTAAAGGCAGGCTCAGGGATGTCAGAAGGCGCAGGCTCCAGGCTTAAAAAGCCGGGAAGATCGCCGGGCATTAACGTATCCGTTTCGCAGAGATTGGCTGCATATTCAATAATATTCTGAAGTTCACGGACATTCCCAGGCCAGTCATAATTTAAAAGCTCTTCGCCTGCCTCCGGGGAGATTACTTTTAAAGGAGTGTTGAGTTTTACCTTTAACTTCTTTAAATAATTCTCTGCGATGGGGATAATGTCAACTTTCCGGACGCGCAGCGGAGGAAGCTTCAGATTAATGACGTTAATCCGGTAGAATAAATCTCCACGGAACTTTTTCTCCCGGACCATTTCCGAAAGATCCCGGTTGGTGGCTGCGATGATGCGGATGTCCAGGTGAATCTTCTTATTGGAACCGACACGCTCCAGTTCATATTCCTGAAGGATCCGTAAAAGCTTAGGCTGTGCAAACAGAGGCATTTCGCCGATCTCGTCCAGAAACAGAGTGCCGCCCTGTGCCATTTCAATTTTACCGATTTTACCGCCCTTCTTTGCTCCTGTGAAGGACCCCTCTTCGTAACCGAATAATTCACTTTCAAATAAGGTATCCGGAATACTGGAGCAGTTGATTGCAACAAAGGGATATTTATTGCGGCTGCTCTGTTCATGGATGGCCCGGGCGGCTAATTCTTTTCCGGTTCCGGTCTCTCCGGTAATAAGAATTGGAGTAGGGCTGTCTGCCACACGCTTAATCATTCTCTGAATCTCAGAAATTGCCGGGCTGTTGCCGATGATGCCTTCAAAGAAACCGGTCCCTTTTGGAGATTCAAAAAGATTTTCTGACAGGCGGACGAAAAATCCGGTGATCTGTCCGTCCACCATAACCGTACGGGTTGAAATTTTGGTCTCCCTGTCGCCGATGGTCACGCTTTTTTCAAAAAGGTCATTTCCTTCCATGATTTTCCGAACAACAGGGGCGGGGAATAACTGCCAGAGCGAAGAACTGGTGATGCCGCAGAATTCAAGTAAATTAGAAGCCAGTTGATTGTATTGCAGAATGACTCCGTGGGCGTCCGTGAGAAGCAGCGGCTGCTCGCATAATTCCATGACGGATATCAGGTTTGCATCCATATTCATGGGACTTCTTCCATCGGAACGCGTGACAAGGAGATTGCCGATCAGATTGGCAAGCTCTGTTATGGCATTTAAATAGACGGAAGTATTTTCAGAGATTCGCTTTTGTCCTTCTTTTGTAAAAGAAGTGAAATCCAGGACTCCGGCCACCTCCGTATCTGCATGGATACAGCAGAGGACTTCAATGGTGGATGGACAATGCTTTTTAAAACGGCATCCGATACAGGAGGCCATTTCACCAGGGGTGTTGACAAGAACGCTGCCGTTTTCGATTACTTCACTGATGGAAGGGGCATGTACAATCCGGCCTTTCTTCTTAATATAAGCAGGCGTTGCAAAAAACAGACGGCAGTTATTATCAAAAACAGCAACCTCCAACCGCAGTGCATTGCTGATTGCCGTTACATACCGTTCAACGGAGAGACGGACATCTTCCAGATTGACCATACAAACACTCCTTTCTGGAACCGTTTCAGAGAAAAGAATTTAAAGTTTCAATGCGAAAAATAACATTAATAGCAATTTTCTATAATTATAACACAGAATTTGCTGTATGACAAATAGAAAATGACAATAATGACAAAATTTTGCCAGTTGACAACCGCGTGTCATGTGACACATTTAACGTTACTTTTTTGGCAATTAAATTTATGATTTTTGATTTGGAATTCTGAAATCGTCAGACAAGAAAGGGACAAAAGGATGGATTTTCCTTGCAATTTGGACGAAAAATAGTGGAAAGAAACAAAAAACAAAGAGGAAACCGAGTTTGGCACGGTTATTGCTAATATATAGCTCAGAGCAATTGAAACGCCTGCATGACAAGAGTGCAGGAGAAAACCAAAGGCAAAAGTAAATTTTTTAAAAGGAGGACGTCCCATGTTAGTAAAGAAAGATCCGTTAAACCTCACAGGTAAAGTTGCAGTTATCACCGGTGGAAGCTCCGGAATTGGTCTGGGCGTTGTTGAGCTGTTAAGCGCATACGGCGCAAAGGTAGCCATGGTAGATGTAAGCCCCAAGGGTGAGGAGAAAGCAAAAGAGCTTCGCGATGCAGGAAGAGATGTTACCTTCTATCGCTGTGATGTAACCAACGAGGCTCAGGTAGAAGAAACCGTAAAGGGTATCGTTGATACATATGGAAGAATTGATATTTTACACAACAATGCAGGTGTTACCGTAAGAAAGACCATCGCTGATCTGACCGAGAAAGAATGGGATTTCGTTCTGGATGTAGGACTTAAGGGATTGTTCTTATTCTCCAAGCACGTAATTCCGGTAATGGCAGCAAACGGCGGCGGCAGCATCATCAATACCGGTTCCGGCTGGGGCTTAAAGGGCGGCGACCTGGCAGCAGCTTACTGTGCAGTTAAGGGCGGTATTGTAAACGTTACAAGAGCTATGGCCATCGACCACGGCCCGCAGAACATCCGCGTAAACAGCGTAAACCCGGGCGATACCGATACAGCAATGCTTCGTGACGAAGGAAAGCAGACAGGCGTTGTAAAAGACGGTGACGGACAGATGGACGCTTACTTAAAGGATTGCGGAACCAGCAGACCGCTTGCAAGAATCGGTATGCCGGAAGATATCGCAAACGCAGTTCTGTTCTTAGCAAGTGATCTTGCAAGCTGGATTACAGGTGCAGCACTTGTTGTAGACGGCGGCGGAATCGCATAGGTTACCTATAACAAAAACATATATACAGGAGGAAAGAAACACATGAGAGGATTTGAAAGCCATCCTTACATACCGAACTCAGTACCGGATATCCAGGCTGAAATGCTTAAGGAAATCGGAATGACCTCTTTGGAGGAGCTTCATAAAAATGTTCCGGAACTGTTAAAGTTAAAAAATGATATGAACATCCCGGAGGCATTTGGCTCCGAGTATGAATTAAAGAGACACGTGGAGCGCGTTCTTTCTAAAGACACTGACTGCCACAAAAACTTAAACTTCCTTGGCGCAGGCTGCTGGCAGCACTATGTTCCGGCTATCTGTGATGAAGTCAACGGAAAAGGTGAGTTCTTAACCGCTTACGGCGGAGAGCCCTACAACGATGAGGGACGTTTCCAGGCATTATTTGAGTACGAGAGCATGGTTGCTGAACTGGTTGACATGGACGTTGTAAACGTACCGACCATGGACTGGTCCCAGGCAGCAGCTACCACTGTTCGTATGGCACAGCGTATCACAGGACGCAGCGTAATCCTTGTACCGGAGTACATGGACCAGGAAAAGAAAAAAGCAATGGAGAACTATGCAGAGTGCTGCATGAAGTTCGAGACAGTAAAATGTGACAGCATGGGCCACATTGATCTTGATGACTTAAAGGCAAAGATCAATGCAGACACCATTGGCGTTTACTTTGAGAATCCTAACTATCTGGGCGTTATTGAGCCAAACGGCCAGAAAATATCCGATATGATCCATGAGGCAGGTGGACTGAGCCTGGTAGGTGTGGACCCGATTTCTCTCGGTGTACTTGCAACACCGCCCTCCTACGGTGCTGATATTGTATGCGGAGACTTACAGCCCCTCGGTATCCACATGAATTACGGCGGAGGCCAGTCCGGCTTCATGGCAACCAGAGACGAGGAGAAGTTCGTAATGGAATTCCCGTCCCGTCTGTTTGGTATTGCTCCCACCTCCGAGCCGGGTGAGTACGGCTTCGGCGATGTAGCTTATGACAGAACCTCTTTCGGTCATCACAGAGAGCATGGTAAAGAGTATGTAGGAACCCAGTCCGCACTTTGGGGCATCACGGCAGGCGTATACCTGGCAACCATGGGCCCGCAGGGTATGGAAGAAGTCGGCAAGATCATCATGGCTAACGCACAGTACGCAGCCAAGAAGTTAAGCCAGATTCCGGGCGTAAAGGTTAATCCATTCGGTTCCGTATTCTTTAAGGAGTTTGTAGTAGATTTCACAGCCACAGGCAAGACCGTTGCAGAGATCAACAAGGCTCTGCTTGCAAAGGGCATTTTCGGCGGAAAAGATTTATCCAAAGATTTCCCGGCCTTAAACCAGTCCGCTCTTTACTGTGTAACTGAAATCCACACGAAGGAAGACATCGACACTCTGGCAGCAGCTCTTACAGAAGTGCTCAAATAGATGCAGAAAGGAATGATATTGTGAAAAGAATAGACAGATCATCAAAGGTTAGAACAGGCTTCCATCAGGCAAAATGGGATGAGCCGATCATTTATGAGCTCAGCACTCCCGGCGAGCGCGGAATCCTCGTTGGCCAGCCGGAAAAGGCCGTAGCAGAAGAAGTTGAAGGTGTATCTGCAATTCCCGCAGGTATGGCCAGAAATACAAAATTAAATCTCCCGGAGATGTCCCAGAGCCGTGTACTCCGTCACTATTCCAGACTGGCACAGCAGACACTGGGCGCTGACGTGAACATCGAGATTGGACAGGGTACCTGTACCGTTAAGTACAGCCCGAAGGTAAACGATCAGCTTGCAAACCTGATCCGTGAATATCATCCGCTTCAGGATGAGAGCACCGTACAGGGTATTCTCCAGATCTTCCATGAGACAGATAAATATATGTGCGAGATTTCCGGTATGGATCATTTCTCCTTCCAGCCCAGCGGCGGTTCCCAGGGTATCATGACCATGGCTTCCGTAATCCGTGCATACTTCAAGGACAAAGGTGAGGACAGAGATGAGATCATCACAACCATCTACTCCCATCCGTCCGATGCTGCTGCTCCGGCCGTAGCAGGTTTTAAGATCATTTACTTACAGCCCGATCCCAAGACCGGTGTTCCGGATCTTGAGCAGTTAAAGGCAGTTTCTGGTCCCAAGACAGCCGGATATATCGTTGCTAACCCGGAGGATACCGGTGTTTACAACGGCCATGTAAAAGAGTTTGTTGACCATATCCATTCCATCGGCGGTCTTTGCGCTTATGATCAGGCCAATGCCAACGGTCTCTTAGGCGTAACAAGAGCAAGAGATGCCGGATTTGATATGTGCTTCTTCAACCTCCACAAGACATTCTCCACACCTCACGGCTGCGGCGGTCCTGCATGCGGCGCTACCGGTGTACAGAAAGACCTTGTGAAATATCTTCCGGCTCCGCTTGTTGGTTTCGACGGCGAGAAGTACTTCCTCGACTATGAGACCGTAAGCAATCCCTGTGCAGTAGGCAAGGTAAGAGAGTGGTATGGCGTTGCTCCTGTTGTATTAAAGGCATACTGCTGGATCCGCAGCCTTGGACCCAACGGTTTATACCAGGTTGCAAAGACAGCCGTTTTAAACAACAACTATATGTTCAAGAAGTTGATGGAGCTTCCGGAAGTATCCGCTTACTACGAGGACGGCAACAACCAGAGAATCGAGCAGGCTCGTTACTCCTTAGAGAACCTGACAAAGGAAACCGGAATCGGCACTCTGGACATCCAGAGAAGAATGATGGACTTCGGTATGCATTACTGGACCTCTCACCATCCGTTCTATCTGCCTGAGCCGATGACCTTAGAGCCCACAGAGACTCCGGCCAAGAAGGACATCGACGAATACATTGAAACCCTGAAATATGTCTTCAAGGAAGCACATGAGAATCCGGAGATCATTAAGACAGCTCCGCACAGAAGCGTTACCCATCAGGTTGACGAGTCTGGTATGGACGATCAGGCAACATGGGCTCTTAGCTGGAAGACCTATCTGAAGAAATACACCGAGTAATGAAAAAAATTGGACTGATTGTGAATCCGATCGCCGGAATGGGCGGAAGTGTCGGATTGAAAGGAACTGATAACACCGCGGCGGAAGCTTTTCGCCGCGGTGCTATTCCGAGAGCAGGGGACCGTGCAAAGGCCGCCCTGTCAGAGCTTCTCTCGATGAAAGAGGAGCTTTTTATCTATACATGCCCGGGAAGCATGGGCGGGGATATTGCAGATGAGCTGGGCTTTCAGACCGTGATAAAGCCAGATGTTCCGGACAATGCCGGTATGGCGGCGTCCATGGATGCAGGGACTCTGCCGGAGTCACTTTCTAAAACCAGTGCTGCCGATACAAAAAGCCTGGCAGAATGGCTCCTTGCAAAAGAGGTGGATTTGATTCTCTTTGCAGGCGGTGATGGTACGGCGAGAGATGTGTACCAGGCCGTGGAGCTTTCTGCATGCTGTGTGGGAATTCCTGCCGGTGTGAAAATACACTCCCCTGTATATGCCAAAAACCCGAAGGCAGCCGGACAACTGGCGCTTCTTTGGCTTACGGGGAAAATTTCCATGACTCAGGAAGAAGAGGTGCTGGATATTGATGAAGAGCAGTACCGGAAAGAGCAGATCAATACCAGACTTTACGGGTATCTGAAGGTTCCGAAGGAGCGGTCCTTTACCCAGAACCGGAAAGCTCCGACGCCTCTCTCTGATGCAGCAGCCATTGATTCCATCGCCTATGAGGTGGTCCGTCAGATGGAACCGGATACCTACTATATTATAGGGGCCGGAACCACCACAAGGGGAGTCATGGAAATCCTGGAGCTTAAAAACACCCTGATTGGCGTGGATCTTGTTTACAACAAAGAGCTGGTGGCCAACGATCTGGGCGGAAGCGAGCTTCTGTCTCTGATTAAAGGAAAAAAGACCAAGCTGGTTGTCACCATAACCGGAGGACAGGGATACCTGTTTGGCCGCGGAAATCAGCAGCTTACTCCTGATGTGATTCGGGAAGTGGGAAAGGAAAACATCATTATCCTGGCCACAAAGACGAAGTTAGCCGCATTGTCAGGCCAGCCGCTTCTGGTGGACACCTATGATGAAGAGTTAAATCATTCCCTCTGCGGATATTACCGGGCCATTGCTGGATGCGGGGAAACCATTGTGTGTAAAGTATCGGATAATTAAAGAAAAAAGATATGGGAGCTGTTTCAGAATAGCTGAGAAATCAGCTATTCTGCCCAGCTCTTTTTCATGCCTAAAATAGAGGAAGCGGTTTCGCTTTTGAACATAGAGCGAGGGCATCACTCCATCATCTCGTTAGATGATTTTGCGACACCCTCTGAAAACCAAAAGCAATATTTAAAATGAGGAATTATATGTTATCGCGGTAGGTCTTTACACTGGGGATTTCTCCAGTCTTCCACTGGAACTTACCAGCAAAGCCGTAGATAATTGCGATGATCGGTACTACCCAGTTGAATACTGCGAACGGAAGATATACGAAGCTTCCAACTCCGAGAGCGGAGGAAGCGAAGGAACCGCATAAGTTCCACGGAATCAACGGGGAGGTTACAGTACCGGAGTCCTCCAGAGTTCTGGAAAGACACTGGGGAAGAAGGTCTTTCTTCTTGTATTCGGAAACATATAATCTTCCGGTAAGTACGATGGACATGTACTGGCTGGCAGTGATGAAGTTTACGAGAATGGAAGTAATAACGGTTGTACAAACCAGGCTGCCGACAGATTTTGTTAATGTCTTCATTTTCTCTAAAAGAGCTTCCAGAACGCCTAATTTTTCCAGTAAGGTACCATATACCATAACGATAACGGTAAGGCTGGCTGTATAGTTCATGCTGAACAGGCCGCCGCGGGATAAAAGCTTATCAATATCATAAAGACCAGTTTCGGATACGAAGCCGTCTTCCATGATGGCAAGAATAGAGCTGAAGCCCTGTCCCTGGAATAACATTGCCAATACGGCGCCTACGATACCTGCAAGAAGCAGAGTGGGGAAGGAAGGTTTCTTTAAAATAGCAAAAGCAATTACCAGAACCGGGGGAATTAAGGTAATGATATTTAAGTTGAACTGTTCCTCCAGAGCAACTAAAATTGAATCAATCGTTGCGGAGTCTGCATTGCCGCCGTATTTTAATCCTAAAACCAGGAAAGCAACCATGGCAATTACAATACCAGGGCCTGCTGTGTAGACCATAGCTTTAATATGATCGAATAAGTCGCCTTCTGCAACGGCCGGGGCTACGTTGGTGGTATCAGATAACGGGGACATCTTATCACCAAAGGAAGCACCGCTTACACATGCTCCGGCAGTCATTGCGGGGTTGACACCAAGTCCTATTCCGACGCCCATAAGTGCAACGCCAACGGTTGCCCATGTGGACCAGGAGCTTCCTGTTGCAATGGATGTAATAATACATGCCAGACATGCGGTCACAAGGAAGATAGACGGATTGATTAATTTCAGGCCGATGTGGATAATCATGGGAACGGTACCACAGGCAATCCAGGAACCAACCAGGCAGCCGATGGCATATAAAATCAGAACAGTGGGAACTGCCAGTTTGGCGCCCTCTGCAACAGCTTCTTCAATTTTGTGATATGGGCATTTCTCAATGGTCAATACTAACATTGCAACCCCAAGAGCTATTAACATGGTAACGTGCAATTTCTGGCCAAAGAGGAAAATTGCTGATGCCATTGAAATAATCAGGAATGCAACAATTAATAAAGATCCAGGCAGGGACGCATGGAAAATAATATCACTTGAGGAATTGCTGATTTCTTCAGGGCTCGAAGATGTTCCTTGCTTTTTTGTGTCGCTCATATGTGGTCCTCCTTAAAACTTTTTCTTTGCTGCCGGCAATTATATTTAATAGCAATTTGCGTGCCAAAATTTAATTCTACGAAATTACGGGGTTTTTCGGGCGATTTTTCTATAAATAGACAAAAAGAGGAAGAAAAATTTTTACGAATGGAACATTATTTTTACAAAAGAAAATACCTATAATTCCTTTACAAAAAATATTGTTTCTTCAATGAAAACGTGTTAAAATTTTTAATTATATTTAGAAGTCAATGGTTCGATGGCATTTGGAAGTGTGTTAGAAGGAGTGATCAGATATGTTCAACCAACTGGTTCAGCAGGCATTAGGGATACATGAAAACACAGACGCCGTACTGATTTGCGACAAAAAGGGAATCATCGAATACGCAAAATGGAAGACAGATGTATTTTTTATTCCTTCAGAAGTGGTGGGACTTTCGATTCTGGACATCTATCCGGAATTGGATGAGTCAACCAGTACAATCATGCGTGTGGTAAATACGGGCCAGCCTATTTATGAGGAAGAGCAGCGGATTCACACATGGAAAAACGAGTTGGTGCATTGTCTGAGTACGACCCTTCCGATTCGTTCCAATGGTAAAGTCATTGGCGCCATCTGTGCCTCGATACTATATGATACAAACGGAAACAAAATGCTGCCGGAGCCGTCAGGAGATCATTATCAGCTTTCAGATATTATTACCCAGGATGAGAAAATGTATGAATTGAAGCGGCGGATTGAAAAGGTAGCTCTGAGCGATTCTGCGGTTATGATAATCGGGGAAACCGGAACCGGAAAGGAACTGGTGGCCCAGTCCATCCATAGCTGCAGCGTGAGAAGGGACAAGCCCTTCATTTCCCAGAACTGTGCGGCGATTCCCACAAGTCTTCTGGAAGGAATCTTTTTTGGAACAGAAAAAGGAAGCTATACGGGAGCGGAAAGCCGGAAGGGACTGTTTGAACTGGCAGACGGCGGAACCCTGTTTCTGGATGAAATCAATTCCATGGATATATCTATCCAGGCAAAGCTTTTGAAGGCGTTGGAAGAAAAGAAGGTACGCCGTGTCGGCGGATATAAGGAAATTAAATTCGATGTAAAAATTGTCTGTGCCATGAACGAAAATCCCCTGAATGCCATTAAAATGGGCTCGTTCCGGGAAGATCTCTATTATAGAATCAGCGTGGTAAAATTTATGATTCCTCCTTTGAGGGAGAGAAAATCGGATATTCTTCTTTTGGCTGACTATTATATCCAGTATTTCAATAAAAAAATGGGAAGGCACATCACAGGAATCAGTGAGGTGGCCCAAAATGCTTTTATGACCTATGAATGGAAGGGCAATGTCAGAGAATTGAGAAATGTCATTGAAAGCGCCTTTAACCTGGCAGAGAAAGACGTAATTACCATGAAGGATATTCCTGAACTGGCCCATCAGACATTAAAAACAACACTCAATGCTCCAAAAGCCGAATTAAACCGCACAGGCTCCTTGAAGACGATGATGGATGATTATGAAAAATTAATTATTGAAGAAACCCTGAAAAGTTCTAAAACCATGGCAGAGGCAGCGGAAAAACTGGATATGTCAAGGCAGAATCTCAGGTATAAGATGAAACGGTATAATTTATAAATTTACAGGGACAGTATTTTTTTACATGTGTAAAAAAAATTGTCCCTTTTTTGAGCCCCTGATTTTCGCTCCGGAAAAAAAGTGGCTTAAAATCAAGGCGGCCATGGAAAAAAATATACTTGGCATGATAATTGCTAAATATGTGGACATATCAAATCCAAACAGTGAAAGGAGACTCGTCATGAAAAGATACGAAGAACTAAAAGGAAAGAGAGTCGTTATAACCGGGGGCGCCAGCGGCATCGGATATGCGACTGCACAGAGATTCATTGAAGAAGGTGCCAAGGTAGTCATTTTTGATATTAATAAAGATGCATTAAAGAAGGCAGAAGAAGGATTAGAGGGCTTAGCAGGCACAGCAGCCGTTGATGTCAGCAGCGAGGAAAGCGTAAAAGCCGGATTTGCTGAGGTTGACCGGATGATCGGAGGAATTGACATTCTCATTTCCAACGCAGGCATCAGCATCAGAAAGTTATTTAAGGATACAGATTTTGCACAGTGGAAGAAAGTAATGGGAATTAACCTGGACGGTATGTTCCTCTGCTCCAAGGAAGCAATCAACAGAATGGAAGCACAGAAGTCCGGTGTTATCCTTTTCACAGCATCCACCAATGGTATGGAAGGCCATCCCTATTACGCAGATTACAATGCATCCAAGGCAGCCGTTATTCTTCTGGGAAGAACACTGGCACTGGAGTATGCACCGTGGCTTCGCGTCAACTCCGTATGCCCGGGTTATGTGCTGACTCCGATGCAGAGAGCCGAGTACACAGACGAAATGCTTGCAGTGGTAAACGAGGGCATTCCTATGAAGCGTCATGCAGACCCGTCTGAGGTTGCAGCATTATACGCATTCCTGGCTTCTGATGAGGCAAAATATATCACAGGCCAGCATATTCCGATCGATGGAGGAGAAACAGCATAAAATTATATAATCAGGAGGTGCGGGGTGAGAAAAGCATACATAAACGGAAATGTTATCACCATAGATAGCAAAAATCCGAGAAGACAGGCATTTATCGTTGAAGATGGAAAGTTCACCCAGGTAGGAAATACTGAGGAAATTCTTGAACTTGTAAAAGGTACGGACTGCGAAGTGCGGGATCTGGAGGGAAGAACAGTGGTTCCCGGCTTCAATGACAGCCATACCCATCTTCTGAATTTCGCTTATTCACTGGATAAGGTGCATCTGGAAAATTTAAATTCCATTGATGCGATTGTGGATGTGGCGAAAAAGTATATTGAAGAAAAGAAACTTCCGGCTGGAAAATGGGTGGTTGGCTGCGGATGGAACCATTACTTCTTTGAAGAGCCCAGATTCCTCACAAGAGATGATCTGGACCGGATTTCCACCGAGCATCCGATCATGTTCACAAGAGTATGTGAGCACACGGTTTCTGTCAACTCCAAAGCCCTGGAGGAGCTGGGAATTGACAATCATACACCGGATCCGGAAGGCGGAAAGATTGCCAGAGACGAAAATGGAAGAGCCACAGGCGTTCTGCAGGAAAATGCCAGATACATTGCATATGAGAAGCAGCCGCCCAAGAGCGTGGAAGAAATTAAAGCAATGCTGGTTAAGGCCATGGATATTTTTGCTGAATGCGGCCTCACCTCTGTACAGACCGATGATTTCGAGACATTTTCCGATAAGGACTGGACAAAGGTTCTGAAAGCCTATGAAGAGCTTAAGGAAGAAGGCAAGCTGAAGGTAAGAGTCTACGAACAGTGCCTGCTTCCGGCTGTGGACCGGATTAAAAAATTCACCGGAGCCGGATACCATACCGGCTGGGGCGATGACTGGGTTAAGATTGGTCCGTTAAAGCTTCTGGTGGACGGTTCCATCGGCCCGCGTTCCGCATTGATGGAAGAGCCGTACAGCGATGCGCCGGATACAAGCGGAATTGCTGTATTTACACAGGAAGAGCTGAATGAGCTTTTAACTCTCGGACATACAAGCGGTTTACAGCTTGCCTGCCACGGAATCGGCGACAAGGCACTCCGCATGATTTTAAAGGGATACGAGGCTGCCCAGGCAGCAAAGCCGGACGAGGATGCCAGAATGGGTATCGTTCATGTGCAGTTCGGAGCCCCGGATATCTTTGAGAATATGAAGAAAAACCATGTAATCGGCTATGTTCAGCCTGTATTTGTTCAGGCAGATATGCATTGTGCCGAGGAGCGTGTGGGAAGCGAGAGAATCAAATACGCCTATAAGTTCAACACCATGAGAAAGATGGGAATTCAGTGTGCATTCTCTTCTGACTGCCCCATCGAATCCCCAAGCCCCATTGACGGAATTTACGTGGCGGCCACCCGTATGGATTATAACCACTATCCGGAAGGCGGCTGGTATCCGGAAGAAAAAATCGAGGTGGAAGATGCCATCAAGGGATACACCCTGGACGGCGCCTATGCACAGTTTGCAGAAAATGAAAAGGGCTCCATTGAAAATGGAAAGCTGGCAGACTTCCTGATTTTATCGGACGATATCACAAAGGTTGCTCCGGAAACCATCCGTGACATAACTGTTTTAGAAACATATGTGGGCGGCGAAAGAACCCATTAATAGAAAACGGGCCATCCAGTAAAATGGATGGCTCGAATTTTTATATTCTATTCCACATAAACTACTTTTCCGGTCCGCTCCATGGGTCTTACGGGAGCGTCAGGAGCTGCATATCCAAGGGCAGCCATTCCGTATACGGTGTGTCCGGCGGGAACTCCAAGCTCATCTAAAAGAGCGCGGATGGCCGGAGCGTCACAGATTTCCAGCATCTGGTTAATCCATACGGAGCCAACCCCGTGGGAATGGGCAGCCAGAAAGGCATTTTCCAGGGCACATGCGTTGTCCTCTCTGCTCCAGGTACCGTTTGTGACATTGGATGTCATGAGAATTGCTGTGGGATGGTACATGTCATATCCGTCGCGGCCCAGTTCTTTTCCAATGGCCTCAACAAGTCTGGAAATCATATCTTTGTTGGTAATCATTGTGAATTGCCAGGTCTGCATGGCCTTACCGCTGGGAGCGTGAAGAGCGGCGTCCACAATATCCTTTAAAATCTCCTTGGGAATCGGGGCATCCGTGAATTTACGGATACTTCTTCTTGTTAAAATTGCATTCATTACTTCATTCATGGTGAAACCTCCTTGTACGCCTTTCTTCTATTATAAAGGGGAGGCAAAAGATATTCAAGCAGTCTTTTGGGAAAGCCATTGGGAAACAAATTCCCTGGTGACGGAAAAGGGAATCGGGCCCAGGTCCAAAAGCAGGGTGTGAAACTCCAGTGGAGAGAAGTCCTCTCCCAGGGCAGCTTCAGCCTGTTCCCGGATTTCCATGTATTCCACATATCCGCCGCAGTACTCCAGATAATTGGCAGGATTGTCGATCATCACCTGCCACAGCTCATTGACCGTATCATCATCCACCCGGAAGCAGGCAGTGATAAATTCCTTTGCCTGCTCCTTCGTCCAGCCGTCATAGTTGATGCCAATGTCCAAAAGTCCATGGACACACAGGGAAAAGGAGCGGATATGTGCCCGGTATTCCCCGACAGCCTTTGGGAGTCCGTTGTCAAAGGTGCAGGCATAGTTTTCCACATAGGTGGCCCAGCCCTCATTGGCCCCGGAACAGTTTAGAATGGACATCAGGGGATTGGCAGCGTGGACACGGTTATAGACGGTCTGGTATAAATGTCCGGGAAATCCCTCATGGGCCAGGGTAGTGTACAGGCTGTCGGTGCTGTCTGAAAAACCATTATTAATATA
The DNA here is from genome assembly GCA_021770825.1 of Clostridium sp. GTDB lineage: Bacteria > Bacillota > Clostridia > Lachnospirales > Lachnospiraceae > CANRXD01. The sequence continues at coordinate 82,571 of JAETQD010000009.1, forward strand.
GATCACATTCTGGTTCACATCATCAAGCGGAGCGGTCAGGTAAAAGGCAGGGCTTAAGGAGGCCTCCAGATAAGAGGGAACATAGCGGATTTCATATCCATATTCGGATAATACCGGGAAATCGGAGGCCATCTGCGCTTTCAGATCGGCAAGAATTTCGTTGGGCTCTGTCAGGGAAAAAGAAGCGTGCTCCGCATCCAGGGATGGATTTTCAGAGAGAATTTTACCGATGGCCTCATAATCCTTTTCCATCTGTCTGGACAGCGCCGCTTTTAACTCCGGGACGGAGTAGGAAACGCCGGGACCGCTTTTTACCAGGTACTCATAGTATCGTTTTCCATCCTTAAACCCGGAAAGGCCTCCTTCATTGAGGCCGCGCCCCTTGAGGGCGGAAACCCCGGAAATTAAGGCTTCGTAGGCAGGGATGAAGTGCTCTTTTATGGCAGTCCGGTGGCGGGTATCCAGGTCCGTCCGCTGTTCGTCTGTGAGAGAAACCGTTTCCGAAAGGGCGTCCAGACGGGTATGAAAGGTTTCCGTGAGAAAATTATTGTCCGGGTCAATGCGGTAGCTTTCGCAGGAAACGAGAATCTGGTCAATGGAGGCATCGGAGGGGCCAAGGCCGGCATCTGCTTTCTGGTTTTCAAAGGAAAGAATCTGGCCGTAATAGGAATCGATCTGGGACAGCAGAGCCAGGTAATCCTCCACATCCTTTATGGAATGGAAGGAATATTCCGCAAGCAAAATGGGAAGCTGTGCCTGGATTCCGATGGTGGGAGCCAGAGGCTGCTCGTAAAGCTCCAGTCCCTCGGCCATCAGCGAGGTATCCAAAATGGCAAGGAGAGTATCATAAACAGGGGTCTGGCCGACGGTCAGAAGAGAGCGGTCAAAGGCCGTAAGGCGGGTCTTTAAATCCCGGATGGAATCGTTATCCTTTATCATGTCTGCCAGATCATAGGAACCAAGGGAAACTTCCTCCGGTTCAATCCCATAGGCCTCCGGATGCAGGAGAGTATAGTGCAGGTCCAGTGTGCTGGCCTCTTCCATTTCTTCGCAGAAAACAGCCTGACAGAAGGCGTCAAACTCCTTTTGCACATCGGTGAGGGGGTCTGCGGCAGGCTCTGTGCCGGACTCCGCGGAATAGAATTCCCCTGTTTCTCCAGGCAATTTAGATATTCCGATGCGTTCATATCCGCAGGCGGAAAGAAGGACGGTAAGCCCCATGAGGACAGCGCAGACAGCGGCCTTTTTTCGGTTAAAAAAATTCATAAATCTGCCTCCCTTAGATCAGTGCCGGCGGTATCCGGACGGCAGCCATATACCGTCAATATATGGGTTTTGGCCTGTGGATATGCCAGAAACGGCAGGAGACCTCTTGACAAAAGTTTCAGAACAGGATAGACTAGGAACATAATACAGAAAAAGGCATGGAAGGGAAGAGTACGCAAAAGAGAAGCTTAAAGAGACCCCGGATGGTGAGAGCGGGGAGCCAAAGCTTTGCGGAAGATGGTCCCGGAGCCGTGCAGCCGAAGAACCCGGACGAATTTCTTTGAAAGGGGAGTTTAAGCTGTACCGGAAGCGCCCGTTAGCGCGTCAGACTGTAATCCCAGAAAAGGGCAGCAGCCGGTGAGGGGGGATCCTGTGAGGGATCGCCGAATTAAAGTGGTAACACGGGGGAAACTCGTCTTTAAGCAGAAGACGGGCTTTTTTTGTATCAAAAAGGAGGAAAAAACATGTGCAAGAATTGTAAAAAACCATATTACATTTCCACAGCCATTGCTTACACATCCGGTAAGCCGCATATCGGCAACACATATGAAATTGTTCTGGCTGATGCCATTGCCCGCTATAAGAGAGAGCAGGGATACGATGTATATTTCCAGACCGGAACCGATGAGCATGGCCAGAAAATCGAGCTGAAAGCAGCCGAGGCCGGAATCACACCGAAGGAATTTGTGGACAACGTGGCCGGAGAAATCAAGCGTATCTGGGATCTGATGAACACATCCTATGATAAGTTTATCCGCACCACCGACGAGTACCATGAAAAGCAGGTACAGAAAATTTTCAAAAAGCTCTATGAGCAGGGCGATATCTACAAGGGCAACTATGAGGGACTTTACTGTACCCCCTGTGAGTCCTTCTGGACCGCCTCCCAGGTGGTGGACGGAAAATGTCCGGACTGCGGACGTCCCGTACAGCCGGCGAAAGAAGAGGCGTACTTCTTCCGTATGAGCAAATACGCCCAGAGACTGATTGACCATATCAACGAACATCCGGAATTTATCCAGCCGGTTTCCAGGAAAAATGAGATGATGAACAACTTCCTGCTTCCGGGACTTCAGGACCTCTGTGTTTCCAGAACGTCCTTCAAGTGGGGAATTCCCGTTGATTTTGACCCGAGACATGTGACCTATGTGTGGCTGGATGCTCTGACCAACTATATCACAGGAATCGGATACGACTGTGACGGAAACCATGATGAAATGTTTAAAAAGCACTGGCCTGCCGATCTGCACCTGATCGGAAAGGACATCATCCGGTTCCACACCATTTACTGGCCTATTTTCCTTATGGCTCTTGATCTTCCGCTTCCCAAGCAGGTGTTCGGTCATCCGTGGCTTCTCCAGGGAGACGGCAAGATGAGTAAATCCAAGGGAAATGTGCTTTATGCGGATACTCTGGTGGATTTCTTCGGCGTGGATGCAGTCCGTTACTTTGTACTTCACGAAATGCCCTTTGAAAACGACGGCGTAATCTCCTGGGAATTAATGGTGGAGCGCATGAACTCCGATCTGGCCAATATTCTCGGAAATCTGGTAAACCGCACCGTTTCCATGACCAACAAATATTTCGGCGGTGTTGTGGAGAATAAGGGCGTCTTAGAGGATGTGGACGAGGATTTAAAGAACACCATTTTAGAGGCTGTAAAGAAAGCAGACGACAAGATGAACAAGCTGCGTGTGGCAGATGCCATCACGGAAATCTTCGGAATTTTCCGCCGCAGCAACAAATACATTGATGAAACCACACCGTGGGCCCTTGCAAAGGATGAGGAGAAGAAGGACCGTCTGGCTACTGTGCTTTACAACCTGACTGAGTCCATCACCATCGGCGCATCCCTGCTGGCATCCTTTATGCCGGAGACCTCTGAAAAGATTCTGGCACAGTTAAATACCACCAAGCGGAGCCTGGAAGAGATGGGGCAGTTTGGCCTGTATCCCAATGGAAATAAGGTAACAGAAAAGCCGGAAATTCTCTTTGCACGTATGGACGTGAAGGAGGTCCTTGAAAAGGTGGAAGCCATGAGAGCGGCTGAAGCAAAGGACGCCGGAGAGGAAGAGAAGAAGGAAGAAGAGGAGAAAGTGGTGGATGTGGAAAAGAAGCCGGAAATCACCTATGAGGATTTCGCAAAGCTTCAGTTCCAGATCGGAAAAATCATCAAGTGTGAAGAAGTGAAAAAATCCAAAAAACTTCTCTGCTCCCAGGTAAAAATCGGATCTGAGGTAAGACAGATCGTAAGCGGAATCAAGGCCTGGTACAAACCGGACCAGATGGTGGGAAAGAAAGTTATGGTAGTAACCAACTTAAAGCCCGCAACCCTGGCAGGAATGCTTTCCGAGGGAATGATTCTCTGTGCCGAGGACGATGAGGGAAATCTGTCCCTGATGATTCCGGAAAGAGATGTGAAGCCCGGTTCTGAGGTATGCTAAATTGAAGACACATTTCACGTCTGCGGATTTGAAAATCATTGCAATGGGGACCATGGCCGTAGATCATATGGCAGTATCCATGATCTATTTATACGGCCATGGGGCTGACCCCATTTGGAGCGAAGTGGGGATAGCCATGCGCCTTGTGGGGCGGATGGCTTTTCCTCTCTATGGTTTTTTGCTGGTACAGGGATTTTTGTATACAAAAAACTGGAGGGCCTATTTGCTCCGGATTCTGGGACTGGCCGTGATTTCAGAGATTCCCTTTAATCTGGTGGTGTCGGGAAAAATTTTCTGGACGGAGGCACAAAATACATTGCTGCTGCTTGCCATCGGCCTTTTATGCTTAAAGGGGCTTTCTGTATGTCTGGAAACGGACGCTTCCTTAAAAAACTACCCGGCGGCGATTCTCATAGCAGCGGGAGGAATGGCCCTTGCAGGATTTCTCCGGGCCGATTACGGGGCCCTTGGGATCCTGTTTCTTCTGGCCATGTACTGGTTCAGAAACCGTCCGGCGGAGCGGATGATGTCGGGGGCAGTGATTTTTGTGCTTATGGAAGGCGTTTTCTATGGGACTGCCGCATGTGCGGCATTTTTCTTTCTTAACCGCTACAATGGGGAACGGGGGAAGAATCTGGGATACTTCCCATATCTTTTTTATCCGGTCCATTTACTGATTTTTTATGCAGCAGGAGTTGTGATTCATGGATTACATTTTTGATACACATGCCCATTATGACGATGAGGCATTTGACAGTGACAGAGAAGAGCTAATTGGAAGTCTTAAAGAGAATGGAATTGGCTGCGTGGTCAATGTGGGCGCCAGCATTTCGTCCTGTAAGACAACTCTTAAACTGGCACAGACCCATTCCTTTCTTTATGGAGCCCTTGGAGTCCATCCCAATGAGACGGCTGAGCTTACGGAAAGCCATATGGAATGGCTGAAGGAAGCTTTGGCAGATGAAAAGATCGTGGCTGTGGGGGAAATCGGCCTTGACTACTACTGGGACCAGCCGGAGAGAGAGGTTCAGAAAAAGTGGTTTGTGAGGCAGCTTGCCCTTTCCAAGGAGACAAAGCTTCCGGTGATCATCCACAGCCGGGATGCGGCCAAGGACACCTTAGACATCATGAAGGCCGAGCATGACGGCGCCACCGGAGGCGTAATCCACTGCTTTTCCTACGGCGTGGAGATGGCCAGGGAATATTTAAACATGGGATATTATCTGGGAATCGGCGGTGTTCTGACCTTTAAGAATGCGAAGAAATTGAAGGAAGTGGTGGAATACGCGCCCATATCCAGACTGGTGCTGGAAACTGACTGCCCCTATCTGGCTCCGGTTCCCAACAGGGGAAAGCGCAATTCTTCATTAAATCTCCCCTATGTGGTACAGGCCATGGCAGAGATAAAAAATATGGAGCCGGAGGAGATCATCCGGCTCACCACAGAAAACGCCAAAGCGTTGTATGGACTTTAAATAAATGCATAAAGAGGAGGCTGGTCCTGGTACTGTTTGATGGCGGATTCCAGCTTCTGAAGCATTTTGGGCCTGTCCCCCGGAAGCGTGCCGCGCACCCGGAATTCCACATAATCGTGGAACCCGTCATATACGATGGGCCCATCCGCAAGAAGTGTCAAAAGTCTGTGTTCCTCCCTTAAATTTTCCAGTTCATCGGCCGGAAGAAAAGTTTTTTCCTGGATATCACGGTACAGGGGTGTCCGGCGGGATAAAAACAGGGAGAAATTGATAATGCGCTGAGGCTTCGTCCGGTTGAAGAATTCAGCGGTGGCCTCTGCGTTTTCAAGGCCTCGTCCCTTTCCGGCAATTCCCGTCATAATATGGGCATCGTAAACCAGCCCGGCATTTTTCAAACGGTCAATCTGTGTATAGGCCTGTTCCAGGGAATGATCCTTGACCATCTGCTTTAACACATCGTCCAGGCCGCTTTCAATGCCAAGATACAGGTGGCGGACGCCTGCGCCAAAGAGAGCGTTCAGGTCTTCGGCGCTTTTTAACCGGATGTTGGTGACCGTGGCGTCCATGTTTACGGACTGGCAGTGGGGAAAATACTGGTGCACCAGGTCTAAAATGGCCAGGAGATGGTCCGTCTTTAAGCCGAAGGCATTGCCGTCCCCTAAAAATACCTGCCTGGGATTGCCGCCCAGATTTTTAACGCGAAGCAGCTCCTCCTCAATCTGGGCCATGGGAAGTTCACGGTATTGTAAATGCTTGAATAAATTGCAGAATTTGCAGAGATTATAGGAACAGCCTACCGCCACAGGCAGCATATAGGAAGACCGCTCCATGGGGCCACGGCAGATCTGGCCTTCGTAATTCATAAAATCCCTCCTCTTCCCTTTCAGATACGCAGGTATAATGTCTGACAACATTATATCATGTCTCCGCCCGTTTGCCAAATGGACCGGAAAAATATTTTGCCGTTGGTTGACTTTTCCTTTTTGATGGGCTACCATGTTTGGTAGATACCAGTCCAATTTAAAATAAAGAGAGAATATCCACATGAAAAAATGTTTGGGAAATCCCAAAAATACCATAGAAATTATCCAGAAATATGAATTCATGTTCCAGAAAAAATTCGGCCAGAACTTCCTCATTGATACCCATGTGCTGGAAAAAATCATTGCGGCTGCCGGGGTTACAAAAGAGGACTGTGTTCTGGAAATCGGTCCCGGAATCGGCACCATGACCCAGTACCTGGCAGAGCATGCCAGGCAGGTTATCGCAGTGGAGATCGATAAGAACCTGATTCCCATTCTGGGAGAGACCCTGGAGGAATATACAAATGTCACCATCATCAACGAGGACATCTTAAAGGTTGACATAAAATCCCTGGCCGAACAGTATAATGGCGGCCGTCCCATCAAGGTGGTGGCGAATCTTCCATATTATATTACCACACCGATTATTATGGGGCTGTTTGAGAGCAATGTCCCCATTGACAATATCACGGTCATGGTGCAGAAAGAGGTGGCAGACCGGATGCAGGAAGGGCCAGGCTCCAAGGACTACGGGGCCCTGTCCCTGGCCGTCCAGTATTACGCCAAGCCGGAAATTGTGGCCAATGTGCCGCCAAACTGCTTTATTCCAAGACCCAGTGTGGGGTCTGCGGTGATCCGGCTCACCAGGCACAGGGAAATGCCGGTTCAGGTGAAGGATCCGGAGCTGATGTTTAAGATTATCCGCGCCTCCTTTAACCAGAGACGGAAAACACTCCAGAACGGGTTAAACAATTCACCGGAGCTGCCTTATTCCAAAGAGCAGGTGGCAGCGGCGATCGAAAAGATGGGCCTGCCTCCATCCATCCGTGGGGAGGCACTGACGCTGTCCCAGTTTGCGGGACTGTCCGATATTCTTGGGGAGTTTAAGTAAGAAAGGGGAATGTATATGGGATTCAGTGAAATGACACACACCTTCATAGTGGCAAAGTATTATGTTCATCTGACGGAGGCCTTTGGCGAGCGCGGAAAAGAGGCCTTCATCCATGGAACCAGATATTACGGAGGCCAGAGGGGCCGCCGCATGGCCCAGAGGGCAATCCGGGACGGAAAAGAGCTGAACTATGAGACCTACTGCCGTTACAGTGAATGGCTCAATACGGAGGAGGCCAAAGAGCTTGGAATTGTCAATCAGGTGGACGTAACAAGCGTTGCACCGGATTATGAAATGCATATCCATGTCTGTCCCTGGCATTACCAGTTTACAAAAATGGGGTTAAAGGATGCAGGCCTTGCCTACTGCAGCGTTCTGGACGCATCCATCTGCCGCGGCTTCAACCCAGAGATCGTCTACGAGGTGCCCCAGACGCTCCATGACCACGATTACTGTATCCAGACCATCCGGAATTCGGGCTTAAGTCCCGATACGAAGCTGGAGAAAAAACCGGAGGGAATCCGATCCTTTGAATATCATTGTGCTCACGCCTACTGGGCCTTTCATGAAGTGGCGGCCGCGATTTTCGGCGCAGCCGGAGCAAAGACCGGTGCCCGGGTCTTAGAGGATTTCGCCAAGGAATATGGAACGGAGATGGCAGATACCATTGCCGGATATAAGGACACAAATTTTAATGTAATTTAAGGTAACAGTTCAGATTATGAAACAGATTGATTTATTGAAGGACCCGGTCCGTAAGGTGTTTTTAAACTATCTGGTGCCGTCGGTGAGCGCCACCCTGGTGACCTCCATTTATATTCTGGCAGACACCATGATGATCGGCCGGGGAATTGGGGCAGAGGGAATTGCGGCTTTGAACATTTTGCTTCCCCTCTACACCACATATTACGGATTCGGAATGATGTGCGGAATCGGCGGCAGTGTGCTGTTTGGATTTTCCAGAGGAAGGGGAAAGGAGCAGGAGGCCCGCGGATATTTTACCACCGCGCTTTTGATGGCGGCTTTATTTGCAGTTCTTTCCATTTCCCTGTGCAGCCTGTTTTTTAACCCGCTTCTTAATTTTCTGGGAGTGACGGACACCATGCGGCCTTATGCCATTCCCTATGGAAAAGTGCTTGTGTATGCATCGCCATGCTTTGTGGCATCTACCTTTTTACAGGCTTTCGTGAGAAATGACGGCTCGCCGAAGCTTGCCATGGCGGGGGTCATAAGCGGCGGCGTCACCAACGTGGTATTGGACTATATCTATATTTATCTCATGGACTGGGGCATGGGCGGCGCAGCTCTGGCAACGGCCACGGGAACCACCCTCACCGTACTAATTTTGGCAAGCCATTTCTTTTCTGCCAATAATCACCTGATTCCGGTGCGGCAGGCGGACTTAAAAAAGGCCGGGGAGATTTTGGGGAACGGTTTGGCAAGCTTTATTCTGGAGGTGTCCAACGGCTTTGTCATGCTGATCTTCAATCTTCAGCTTCTGGCCTATGTGGGAGACATCGGCGTGGTGGTATACAGTATCATCAGCAACATTTCCCTGGTGGTGATTTCGATTTCCAACGGAATCTCCCAGGCGGTCCAGCCGCTTCTTTCCACCAACTACGGGGCAGGAGAGAAAGAGAGGGTCCGCCAGGGAAGAAACCTGGGAATCCGGGTGGCCCTGGGAGCGGGATGCATTTTTACAGCCATAGGGCTTTTATTCCCTGTCCCCTTATCCTACCTGTTTTTGGAGCCCACGGAGGAGATTCTTGCCATGGCCGTGGTGGCCATACGGCTCTACTTTTTAAGCTTCATTGCCAGCGACTGGAACATCATGTGCGGCACCTACTTCCAGGCGGTGGTGAATCCCAAGCTGTCTTTGATGGTGACGCTTTTAAGGGGCGTGATTTTAAACAGTGTTCTGGTCCTTGTGCTTCCGGCTTTCCTTGGGGTCAACGGCATCTGGCTGGCGGTGACCGTGTCGGAATTTGTGACTGCCTTTGTGGCTTTCTGGTTCCTGAGGCGTGAAAAATAAAGAATTGACATGGAACAACGGTATTGATAAAATGAGCTTAGACTGCAAAATGGAGGAGATAAGATTATGACAATCAGAGTAGGAATTATGGGATACGGCAATCTTGGCCGTGGTATTGAGTGCGCTGTGAAGCAGAATCCGGATATGGAGCTGACCGCAGTATTCACAAGAAGAAATCCCGACAGCGTGAAAATCCTCACAGAGGGCGTTGCGGTATACCCGGCAGAGGAAGCCAAGAATCTCACAGATAAGGTGGACGTATTGATTCTCTGCGGCGGCAGCGCCACAGACCTTCCGGTTCAGACACCGGAGTATGCAAAATACTTTACCGTGGTGGACAGCTTCGATACCCACGCAAAGATTCCAGAGCACTTCGCAAACGTAGACAAATCCGCAAAAGAATCCGGCCATGTTGCCGTGATCTCCGCAGGCTGGGATCCGGGAGTGTTTTCCTTAAACCGTGCCTATGCAAACGCCGTACTTCCCTGCGGCAGTGACTATACCTTCTGGGGCAAGGGCGTAAGCCAGGGCCATTCCGATGCCATCCGCCGGATTGAGGGAGTAAAGGATGCAAGACAGTACACGATTCCGGTGGAAAGTGCCCTTGAGACCATCAGAAGCGGTGAAACGCCGGAGCTGACCACAAGACAGAAACACACAAGAGAATGCTTTGTGGTTGCAGAGGAAGGCGCTGACAAAGCAAAAATTGAGCATGAAATCGTAACCATGCCCAACTATTTTTCTGATTATGACACAACCGTACATTTTATTACAGAAGAAGAGATGAAGCGTGACCATGCATCCCTGCCCCACGGCGGTTTTGTAATCCGCAGCGGCAAGACCGGCTGGAATATGGAAAACACCCATGTGATCGAATACAGCTTAAAGCTGGACTCCAATCCGGAATTCACTTCTTCCGTGATTGTGGCCTGTGCAAGAGCTGCATACCGTATGAAGCAGGAAGGCATGAGCGGCTGCAAGACCATTCTTGACATCCCGCCGGCATATATGTCTGCAAAGAGCGGAGAGGAACTGAGAAAAGCGCTTCTGTAACCACATACTTTACAGGTGAGGGATATGTCGCAAAAGAAGAGAGAAGTAGGACAATATAATGGAATTACAGAGGGTGTAATTTGGCAGCAGCTTCTGTTATTCTTCTTCCCGATTTTATTCGGGACATTTTTCCAGCAGCTTTACAACACAGCGGACGCGATGATTGTGGGAAAATTCGTGGGAAAAGAAGCCCTTTCGGCCGTAGGAGGAACCACGGGAACCCTGATCAATTTGCTGGTGGGATTTTTCGTGGGAGTATCCTCCGGTGCTTCTGTTGTGGTTTCCCAGTATTATGGGGCAGGACAGGAGGAGCAGGTGAAGAAATCTGTTCATACGTCCTTTTGCCTGGCGCTGGCCGGAGGCGTGTTCCTCATGGTCATCGGCGAGGTATTTGCTCCGACAGCCATTGCAGTCATGGGGGCACCGGAAGAAATCCGTGCCTATTCGGTGATATACTTAAGGATTTATTTCCTGGGCATCATCGGAAACCTGGTCTATAATATGGGCGCGTCCATTTTACGTGCAGTGGGCGACTCAAAACGGCCGTTGTTTTTCCTGATTGCAAGCTGTCTGACCAACATTGCCCTGGATATACTGTTTGTTGTAGTGTTTAAGATGGAGGTTATGGGAGCGGCATTCGCCACAATTTTATCCCAGCTTCTTTCGGCGGTTCTGGTTATGGCAACCTTAATGAGGTCCAAAGAGTCCTTCCGGTTTGAATTAAAGCTTCTTCATATGGACAAACTGATGCTGCGAAAGGTCATTAAGATCGGACTTCCGGCAGGAATCCAGTCCATGATGTACTCCATTTCCAACATCGTGATTCAGGCCAACGTCAACAGTTTTGGAACCAACACCATCGCAGCGTGGACCGTTTACGGTAAAGTGGACGGACTGTTCTGGATGACTATGGATGCCATGGGTATTGCCATTACAACCTTTGCCGGACAGAACTTCGGCGCCAGAAAGATTGACCGACTGAAAAAAGGAAACTATGTGGGCCTGGTCATGACCACATTGCTGACTTTGGGACTGGGCGGATTCATCATGGGCCTTGGAAGACCGTTGAGCACCCTGTTTACCAGCGACCCGGAGGTATTGCAGATCAGCCTGAATATCATCTACTATGTGACTCCGTTCTGGCTGCTGTATGTGTGTGTTAATGTATATTCCTGTACGCTCCGGGGAATCGGCGATGCCTTTGTGCCGATGCTTTTAATCTGTTTTGGCACCTGCGTCCTGAGAGTGATCTGGATTCTCGTAGCCGGAACAATCAGTCCGGGCCTTTATACAACCCTTACCAGCTATCCGTTAAGCTGGGGCATCACGTCCGTGGCCTTCCTTATTTACTACTACCGCTTCAGCGGAATGCGGAAGCTGGATAAGCTGATGCAGTAAAACGCAGCCGGAAAGAAAGTTCCGGCCGGGAAATGAGGCAGACATGGAAACTGAATTTATATTTACAGAAAAAAATGGAGGCGCCTGTGTGACAAAAATTCTGTCACCGGGCGCCGCCTGTGTCGTACCGGAGGTTCTTGGCGGGTGCCCTGTCATAGAAATCGGGGATCGGGTTTTTGCGGGGAGTGCTGTGGAAGAGGTGTATCTTCCCAAAACTCTTAAGAGAATCGGCAGGTATGGATTTTATAACTGCGAACATCTGCGGGCCATCCACATGTATGCAGAAACCACGGAGATCGGAGGCGGCATTTTAAATGGATGCCGGAATGTCAGGGAAATTTTCATCCATATGGACATGGATGAGAAATCTGCTCTCCGGGATTTTGTGACGGAGCTCAACGAGCGCATTACGGTCCATTATTTCCTGCCGGACGGAGACGGCAGGGAGCGGGAGGCAGCCAGACTGGTGTTTCCTGTGTATTATGACGAAGCGGTGGAGAATACTCCGGCCAGAATCACCGTCTCCAATATCCATGGCACGGGGCAGAAATACCGGTACTGCTTTACAGACAGAAAACTGCGGTTTGAACGGTACGATAAGCTGTTTGTCTATGAAAAGGCGGAGGAATCGGTGACGGCGGCTGCAGAAATTGCCATGTTCCGTCTCTGGTATCCTCATGGGCTCTGGGAAGATGCGAAAAAGGCCTATGAGGAATTCTTACAGGAACATCTTTACGAGGTGTTAGCCGGGAACCTGGGAAAGCCGGACTGCTTTAAGCGTTTATTCGGGGAATTTTCCGGGATGCTGCTGACAGAAGAGGAGACAGACCGTCTGATTTTGGAGGCATCGAAGCGAAAGCTGGCGGAAATCTCTGGTATCCTGATGGATTATAAACACCGGAGTTTCCAGCCAAAGAAAAAGAAATTTGAATTTTAGTCCGGATTCCCTGAAACGGGAATCTGGATTTCTGTTACGAATCTTGACACATCGTCAGTAATTCCATAATCGATCATAGTGATTTCCTTGGAAAAACCGCAGATGGAAAGTTTCTGCTTTTCAATATACTGCATGAGCATTTCATAATATTTTGCCGCATTTTCATGGCTTCCCTGGAATTTCACAGTGACACAGGTTTCCTCGGGAAGAGCCAGGGTTTTCCCCTTAAAATGGTCTTCATCGTCCAGAATAATAAATACGATCTCATAGGGGTTGAACCGCTTTTCGATTTTTCTTTGAATCAGCAGAAGCTCCTGCTGACGCAGAAGCACCTGTTCCTTCTGGCGCAGCAGCATGGACTGAATCTGCTCAATATTTCTGTTTTTCACGAATTTTGTGATTTCTTCCAGAGGCATGTCCAGGGCCCGCAGGTAGCGGATGGTGTTGAGGCATTCAAACTGCCTGGCGCTGTAATAGCGGTATCCGGTTTCCGGGTCTTTATATTCCGGCTGCACCAGACCGATTTTTTCGTAGTGGCGAAGGATACTGACGCTGATATGAAACAGCCTGGATACCTCACCGATTTGAAACAGTTCGTTGTTTTCCATATGTTTTTCCCTCATATAATACATAGACCAGCGTATAAAAGGCCATGATACCGGATACAATCGGAGCAATCATGCCAAGCCGTCCCAGATCGTCGGAGAAATACGTTCCGAACAGGTAGACCATGGGAATCCGCAGAAGCAGGGCGCCTGCACAACTGCTCATCATGGTCCATACGGTTTTTTGACGGCCGTTTAAGTAGCCGTTGAGACAAAAAACAAAGGCCACCAGGATATAATCGTAGCTGCAGGAACGGAAGAACGGAACGCCTGCAGATATGACGTTGGGATCGTCGGAGAAAACGCGGATCATGGACTGGGGATTTACCTGAGCCCAAATCCAGAACAGCACCGATACGAAGAGGGCGAAGCTTAAACCGTACCAGAGGGACCTTCTGGCCCGTTCCGGCTTGTTGGCGCCCATATTCTGGGCGGTGATGGCCGCCAGGGCATTGGCCATGGAGGTGGCGGAGAGCATGGCAAATACATCGAATTTGCTGCTGATTCCCACAACGGATGCCGCATAGACGCCGCAGCCGTTCATGATGGTTGTCAGGTACAAAAAGGAAATACGAATCATCAGCTCCTGGAAGGAGATGGGGATGCCGACTCTCGCCAGCTTCCGGACAATGGAACCCACAGGCCGGAAGGAGGGAAGGGCAAAGTCGAAAATAAAGTTGTTCCTTTTTAAGTAGATGATGGCAATTCCCATGCTGATGGCCTGGGATGCCACGGTGGCCAGGGCCGTTCCGCTTACTCCCATGGAGCAGTATTTCACCAGAACGAAGTCTAAGATAATGTTAATGGTGCAGGAGATTCCCACAAAGATCATGGGGCGGGTGGAATCTCCATAGCCCCGGAGAATGGCACTGATGGCATTGTAGCCGCAGATAAAAATATTGCCTGCGGAGCAGATGGCCACATACCGCATGGTCAGGTCAAAGGACTCGTCCGGGGTGTTGAGAAGCGTAAGAAGGGGCCGCTCAAAGCCCAGCATCAGAGCAGTCAAAAGAAGGGCCACCACTGCAAACACGGTGAGCGTGGTGCCGATGGTCTTTTTGACCAGATCGTATTGCTGGCTTCCCATACCGTCTCCGATGAGGATGGTGCTGCCGAGGGTCAGCCCGGTGATGAGGCTGGTGACGATCTGGGTCACCTGGGTTCCGGTGGAGACAGCGGCCACGCTTTCTGCGCCTCAGTACTGGCCCACAACAAACAAGTCAACGGCTCCGTACAAGGACTGTAAAATATTGGCAATGAGAAACGGAACTGCGAAAAACAGCAGTGTTTTTAAAAGATTGCCTTCGGTAAGATTGTTTTCTTTCATGATTTTTGCCTGCCTTTTTCTGTGATGAATATAAACATAAACCCTGTAATAGTTGTAGAGTCAAGTGTGGAAAAAGTCAACTTGTTTTTCTATACACAAAAGAAATAAAACATGGTATACTTACAGCCAAACGGAGAAAAGGGAGGTGAAGGATGTGGAAGAAAGAGAATCCTGTGGGTCTCCGATTTTTATGGAACAGGAAGCGGCGGAGGAACTCTCCGGTATCTGCATGGAAATCCTGCGGGATGCCAGAAATGAATTGTATCTTGCCATGCGGTTTCTGGATGTGGCCTTAAGTTCCCTTTATTTTGCGCCGGACCTTTCGGTGCGGGGACTTGGAACGGATGGAAACGGCCTGTTTTTCCAGCCGTCCAGACTTGCCTCCATGTACCGGCAAAACCGAATTTATGTAAACCGAACCTATCTCCATTCGGTGTTTCACTGCCTGTTTTGTCATATGTGGACCAGGAAGAAGCGGGCAGAGGAGTACTGGAATCTGGCCTGCGACATTGCGGTGGAGTCCATCATTGACGGCTTTCACATCCCCTGCATCCGCATCCCGGTCTCTCCGGTGCGAAAGGAATTTTATGGGAGATTAAAATCCCGGGTCCGTGTTTTAAATGCAGAGAGCATCTACCACGCCCTTCAGGAAATGGAGCTTTCGGAAGGGGAATATAACCGGCTGGCAGCAGAATTTTTCCGGGATGACCATTGCTTTTGGGAAAAGGAGAAGAAGCCGCCAAGGCCCAACCGGACCAGGAATAAAAAAGAGGACTGGGACGACAAGCGGGAGAAAATGCAGATGGAGATGGAGGCATTTTCCGAGGACCCGTCGGACGGGGAAAAGGAACTGCAGAACCAACTGGCCATCGAGAACCGGGAACGGTATGATTACAGGAAGTTTCTGAAAAAATTTTCCGTTCTAAAGGAAACCGTTCAGGTGGATCCGGATGCGTTTGATTATGTGTTTTACCACTATGGAATGGAGTTATACGGCAATATGCCGTTGATTGAGCCGTTGGAAACCAAGGAAATCCGCCGGGTGGAGGACTTTGTGATCGTGATTGACACCTCCATGTCCTGCTCCGGGGAACTGGTGAAGAAATTCCTGGAGGAGACCTATACGGTACTGGCCCAGAGGGAGAGCTTTTTCAGGAAGGTGAATATCCACATCATCCAGTGTGACGATAAGGTACGCCAGGATGTGAAAATTGAAACGGAAGACCAGCTTAGGGAATACATGGACCATCTGACTCTGTACGGGATGGGCGGCACCGACTTCCGTCCGGCTTTTCTTCATGTGGACCGGATGAGAAAGGAACAGAAATTTTCAAAGCTCAGAGGACTTCTTTACTTTACGGATGGCCGCGGCACCTTTCCGGTGAAGATGCCGCCCTATGACACGGCCTTTGTATTTATGGAGGACAATTACACCGATGTGGATGTGCCTCCGTGGGCCATAAAGCTGATTCTGTCTCCGGAGGAGCTGGAATCAGGAGCAGGAGAGGAAATATAGAGATGAACATTAAACGGGCAAAGGAAGAAATTAAAAATACCATAAAGGCCTATCTTTTAAGGAACAGCCATGGGGAGTACGAGATTCTTTCCATGAGACAGCGCCCCATTCTCCTTATGGGACCGCCTGGAATCGGAAAAACACAGATCATGGAGCAGGTGGCCAGGGAATGCCAAATCGGCCTGGTGTCCTACACCATCACCCATCATACCCGCCAGAGCGCCATCGGCCTGCCGTATATTGAGGAGAAAATATATGGCGGCCAGAAAAAACATGTGACAGAATACACCATGAGCGAGATTGTGGCTGCCATTTATGATAAAATAGAAGAGACCGGGTTAAAGGAGGGGATTTTATTCATTGATGAAATCAACTGCGTGTCGGAAACTCTGGCCCCGGCCATGCTTCAGTTTTTACAGTATAAGACCTTTGGAAACCATAAAATTCCCGATGGATGGGTCATTGCCGCCGCAGGAAATCCGCCGGAGTATAACAAATCGGTGAGAGATTTTGATATTGCCACTCTGGACCGCATTAAAAAGATTGATGTGGAGGCGGATTTTGCCGTCTGGAAGGAATACGCAAAGCAGGTGGACATCCACCCGGCGATTCTTTCCTACTTAACAGCCAGACCCCAGCATTTTTACCAGGTGGAGACCACCGTGGACGGGAAGATCTTCGCCACACCCAGAGGATGGGAGGACTTATCCAGATTTTTGGAAGTGTATGAGAAAATCGGCCTGGCCTGTGACCGGGATGTGGTGTCCCAGTATATCCAGCATCCGAAAATCTCCAAGGATTTCGCCAATTACCTGGAGCTGTACCATAAATACCAGGCCCAGTACCAAATCGACGAGGTACTGGCGGGGAACCGGAGCGAGAGGCTGATGGAACAGGCGGCAAGGGCACCCTTTGATGAGAGGCTTTCCGTTGTGGGACTTCTGCTTTCCAGGCTCAATGTGGAATTTAAAAAGGCCGGGAAGACAGAGGGCTATTTGGAGGTATTGTTTGAAAAATTAAAGGAATTCAAAGAATGCCTGAGCGCGGGAGAGGATGAGCCCCTGGAGTGCTTTTTAAGAATTTCAGAGCGTTTCCAGGAAGAGCTTGACGGAAAAAAACGGGCAGGTCTTCTCACCAGAGAAGAGCAGTACCGTTACCGGGATGTTTCCGACACCCTGGAGCGCTACCTGAATACTGCCAAAGGAGAAGCTCTCCGGCAGGGAGAAGAAATCTTCGGCCGGTTTGCCGGAATGTTTGGAGAAGAGAGAGAATTGTATGAGACTCTGTGCAGCAGTACTCTTTCCATGCTGGAACATGCCTTTGATTTTATGGAAGGAACCTTTGGAAACGGCCAGGAAATGGTTATTTTTATCACGGAGCTTAACACCAGCTATTATGCTGTGCAGTTTTTAAATGAAAATCCCTGTGAACGGTATTACCAATACAACAAAGAACTGCTGTTTGAAGACAGGGAAGCTGATATTTTGAGAAAACTGGACCGTTTGGGTGAGTTTTCGTAAGCCGTAAAAAAGAGGAGGAGAAGGAATATGCAATATGAAGGAACTTTGTACCGTCCGCCCAGCGAGGCGTACAGCTTAATTATTCAGGTCACCATCGGATGTGCTCATAATAAGTGCACATTCTGCAACATGTACCGGGAGAAAAAGTTCCGTGTGAGAACCAAAGAGGAGATCATGCGGGATTTGGACGAATGCCGTGATTATTATGGGGACCGGGTACGCCGGGTGTTCTTTGCAGACGGGGATGCGTTGGTGGTAAAGACGGAAATGCTGTTGGAGCTGCTTGACTATGTCCATAAAAATTTCCCCCATGTGGAGCGGATTTCTTCCTACGGAACCGCAAAGGATGTGCTGAAAAAATCAGAAGAGGATTTAAAAGCCCTGGCAGCGGCCGGGCTGGAGCTCATCTATATCGGGGCAGAATCGG
The DNA here is from genome assembly GCA_021770825.1 of Clostridium sp. Classification (GTDB taxonomy): domain Bacteria; phylum Bacillota; class Clostridia; order Lachnospirales; family Lachnospiraceae; genus CANRXD01. The sequence continues at coordinate 100,485 of JAETQD010000009.1, forward strand.
GGGATGACCGGGTGCTGGAGCACATTAAAAAGGACGTGACGGCTGCCGATATCATTGCCGCCGGACAGAAATTAAAACGCTGCGGCTTAAAGACCTCCGTAACTCTGATTTCCGGCCTGGGCGGCCGAAAGGGAATCCGTGAGCACGCCATCAAATCCGCGGAGCTGATCACCGGAATGAATCCGGAGTACGCTTCCTTCCTGACCCTGCGGCTGTATGAGGGAACCCAGATGAATGAGGAAGTGAAACGCGGGGAGATGGAGCTCATCACTCCGGACGAGATCGTGGAGGAGATGGAGCTGTTCTTAAGCCACGTGGATTCCCCGGGAACCGTTTTCAGAACCAACCACGCCTCCAACTATGTGGTTCTTGCCGGAACCCTCAACGAAGACACGCCGCGGATGTTAGCGGAGCTGGAGCTTGTGAAGGAAAAGCAATGGTACAGGCTGGAGGAGTGGAGACGGCATATTTAAGAGATCAGGCCAGCGTTAAAACGGCCGTCTGGTTTTTCAGGTGCTTGTCAAGAACGAGGGTGTTGGTGGCGTAGGTCATCACATCGTTGCAGTGGCTGGTATATTCCTCCAGGCGGCCGATCACCGGATAGCCGAAGGTGTCGGAGCGGTAATGCATGGGAATTACCACGCGGGGAGAAAGTGCCATAACCAGTGCCTTTGCCTGGGCAGCGTCGATGGTGTAGTAGCCGCCCACGGGAATGAGAATGGCATCCAGGTGCTTTAGCTGGTCCATCTGCTGGTTTGTAAGGGCACATCCAAGGTCCCCCATATGGGCAATCCGGAGGTCTCCGGCTTCCAGAATATGAATCCGGTTAGTTCCCCGTAAGGTGCCCTGGGCATCATCATGGTAGGTGTCGATCTTCAGAATGTTGAAGGGGTTTGAGGCTTGAGGCTCTTTTAGACTCACCGCCTCAGTAAAACCATGATCGCTGTGTTCATGGCTGCAGAGAACGCGGTCAGCAGTTAAAGACAGCGGAGCCAGTCCGGGAACGGAGCCCGGTGCATAAGGATCCAGAACAATGGAATAGCCATTATAAGAAACTGTGAAACAAGAATGACCGTGCCATGTAATCGAAATATTGCCCATAAATTCCCTCCTGTAATGCAAAATTTTTCTGATTCTATTTTACCACGGAAGTGAGGCTGGTTCAAATATTTTTAAAGGAAAGGGACATGCTGCGGTTTAGAGGCCTGACGGCAGCCGTTTTTCTGGCGGCAGCCGTCTGGTCCGGCAGCAGATTGTATGGTACCGTGAGAGAATACGACCGCGGCGATGCGGATTTAGGCCAGATGTATAAGGCTGTGGAATCCGTTTATGCGCCGGGGCCGGAAGAAACAAAAGAGTATCCCGGAGAGAACCGGTTTGACGGGCTTCAAAAGCTTAACAGTGATATTGCAGCATGGATTCGGATTGAAAACACCGCCATCGACTATCCTGTGATGCATACGCCCGGAGAGCCGGATTTTTATTTATCCCACGGATTTGATAAAGAACCGTCTGTTTACGGGATGATTTATATGGATGCCGGGTGCAGTCTGGATGAAAGCTGCAAAAACCGCATTTTATACGGCCATCACATGAAAAATGGCGCCATGTTTGCCGCGCTTTCGGAATATGCGTCCGGGGAGTACCGGGAGGCACATCCGGTTATTCTCTTTGATACGCCGGAGGGGACAGAGTATTATGAGGTATTTGCGGCCATGAGTTTGTCTGCTTCGCAGATGGAAGAAAGTCTCACAGAGTGGCTTGCGGCAGACACAGAGGAGGCGTACCGGAATCTGACGGCATATGCCATGAAACAGAGTTTTTACAGTAAAAAAGCGGCCCCCCGATGGCCGGAGCCACTTTTAACGCTGATTACCTGCGAGTATACAAAAAAGGATGGCCGTTTCCTTGTTTTGGCAGGAAAAACAGGGAAAAGAAATTAATTGGTCTCCGACTGGTAAAGATCTGCCAAGATCCGGACACATGTTTCAATGCCGAGAGCACCGCTGTCCAAAGCTATATGATACTGTTCCATGGCACCCCATTTCATATCTGTATAAAACTGATAGTAAGCAGCACAGCGCCCAACGATTACACAGGGCCCCTGCTCAGCCAGCTCCGTGATAATTTTAGTCTGGACGGACCATAAGGTGTCCTGATTGGAATGTCCATAGAAATCACGGTCAGAAAAAGCGCTGGCCATCCAGCTTCCGTGGGAGGCATATTCGCCTCTTTCTGCAATATATTCTTTGGCAAAGCCGCTTTCCTCTGCAATCTTCTCAATCAATTCATGGTCATAGCAGGGGATTCCCAGTCTGGCGGCTACTTCCCGTCCAATGGTCCTTCCGCCGCTTCCGAACTGACGGCTGATGGTGATAATTTTGTGTTTCATGTAATTCCCTCCTTTTTATGAATCGGTTTTCAGGGTTTTTAAAGTATAAACAATAACGGCGGCTGAAATTAAAAATGTCAGCACATCGGAAACCGGCATGGAGTACAGGACACCGTCCAACTGGAAAATGCCGGGGAGTATCAGAGCAAAGCCTACGCCGAATACCACTTCACGAACCATGGAAAGCATGGTGGAAAGGAATGCCTTTCCGAGGGACTGAAGGTAGATAAAGGTTGCTTTATTGACCGTCGCAAGGGTCATCATGCACAGATAAATGCGGAAGCTCTTAATTGCGAAATCAGTATAATAGGAGCTCTCATTGGCGGCTCCGAAGATGGCGATAAGCTGTCCCGGGAAGAATTCCACAATGATGGTAGCAACGAAGCCCACCACAGCCTCGGAAATCAGCAGGAGAATAAACAGGCTTTTGGCACGGTCATTTCTCTTGGCGCCGATATTATAACCCACAATGGGGATACATCCGGCAGCCATGCCGACGGCGATGGAAATGACGATCTGGAAAAACTTCATGACGATCCCAACCACGGCCATGGGGATCTGGGCGTACTGTACCTGGCCGAAAATGGGATCCATGGCACCGTATTTCTGAATCATGTTGTTGATGGCAGCCATGGCAGCAACCAGGGAAATCTGGGATAAGAAGCTGCAGATTCCCAGCGGCAGATATTTTTTCGCAAGGGAGCCATGGATACGGAAGCTGCTTTTTTCCAGTTTGACGGCCTTCATGTTGCAAAGATACCAGATGGACAGAACGGCAGTCAGAACCTGGCCCAAGACCGTTGCAACGGCTGCACCCATCATGCCCCATTTAAAAATGAAGATGAAAATCGGGTCCAGGATAATATTTGTGAAGGCACCGGCCAGGGTGGAAACCATGGCGAATTTCGGACTTCCATCGGAACGGATTACAGGGTTCATGGCCTGGCCGAACATATAAAAAGGAATGCCGACGGTGATCCAGAAGAAATATTCCTTGGAATGGAAGAAGGTCTCCTGGTTTACCCGGCCGCCGAACATGGTTAAAATCTGCTCCTGAAAGATCAGGTAAACGGCGGTGAGAAGAAGGCTGGCAATCACACAGAGAATGACAGAGCTTCCGATACTTTTATGTGCATTTTCACGCTGGTTTGCGCCCAGGCTGATGCTGACAAAGGCACAGCAGCCGTCGCCGATCATAACGGCAATGGCCAGAGCCACCACAGTCAGCGGAAACACAACCGTATTGGCAGCGTTTCCGTAAGAGCCAAGGTAGGATGCGTTGGCAATGAAAATCTGGTCAACGATGTTGTAAAGTGCAGCTACAAGCAGTGAAATAATACAGGGCACAGCATACCTTCGCATCAATGCCCCAATGGGTTCTGTTTCCAGAAATGTGTTTGATTTTTGATTCATTGGAATCCACTCCTTTTCGTAAAGATGAAATTAGATTCCGCCGGTCAGCGGACACAAAAAAACAGCCTGTGGCAGTCAACCGGACTTACGCAAGACTGCTACACGCTGTTATGCTATATGATAGCAAGTTTTGAAAAAAGTGTCAAAGGTAAAAATTAACAAAATTTATGTGGATGCTGTGGGTGGTTCTGATGAATGGCCCTTGGCAAGCTCTCTCTCATAATAAAAGATATACTGCTGCATCACCCCGGCGAACCCCTTATACCTGGAAAAATGCTTTTGAATCAGCAGCTCATATACTTTTGCTTCTGCAAGGCCCTTGGGGAGGCGGCTTTTGGGGGCGTACTGGCTCAAAAGAATCTTCTTTATCCAGGTGTCCACGGGAAAAGCGTCGATGTGATGCAGGCCGAACAGGCAGATACAATTTGCTACTTTTTCCCCGATCCCATAAAACTGCTCCAGGTACTTTAAGGCCGAAGGATGGTCCATGGCAGTGAGCAGGGATAGGTCTAAGCGGCCTTCGCAGGCATCTTCACAGACCTGCTTAATATATTTGGCACGGTACCCTAACTTCAGCGCCTGAAGGTCCTCCAGGGCAGCGTGGGATAGCTGCTGGGGAGAGGGGAAGGTATAATAGCAGACAGGGCCGCCCGGGATGCAGAGGTCCTTAGGAATCTCCATCCGGGTGCCATAACGGGTACTTAAGGTTTCCACCAGAGCACGGATATTTGGAATGGTCTTTTGCTGGGAGATAATAAAGGTGAGAATCATCTCCCATAAATCCTGCCGAAGAATGCGAATTCCGCTCCCATATTCCGCTGCCTGCCTTAAGTATGCGTCTTTTGGATTGACAGAGTCAATGTATGCCTGGTAGTCCGTTTTCAGATCAAAATACTGTTCCCAGAAGGGAAATTCATCTTCCGTACAGGAAAAGGTCACGGTTTGTTCCTGTTGGGAAATAACCAGAAAATGAGCTTTGCTGATGACGGAATATCCAGCTCCATAGGGAACCATCCGGAAACACTGACCGGAATCAGCGATCTGCTCTATATGAAAACATGATAAATTTTTTTGTATCATAAGTACCTCGCATATGTATTTCTTTATAGATTTTATAGTATAATGAAAGAAAAATTGCAAGAAAAATGCCCAAAAAGGTAAAAGCGGAGGATAGCAAAATGAAAGAAGATATGAACCGTAAAATTGCAGCCCGGGTGACAGAGGAGCTTAAAAAGAGAAATATGGAGGGCTTTTACTGCGAGAATGCAGAGGAGGCAGTAAAAATGGTTCTGGATATGATTGAACCGGAGGCACTTATAAGCTGGGGCGGCTCGGCAGCGGTAAAGGAAATCGGCCTTTTGGAGCGGTTAAAGGAAACGGGACATAACATGCTGGAATATCCGGAGGCAGACCGAAAAGCCATTGGAAGTCCCGTATTTTCCCAGGTGGTTGGCTGCGATTATTTTCTGATGGGAACCAATGCCATCACGCTGAAAGGAGAGCTGGTAAACATCGACGGTGCCAGTAACCGGCTGTCCTGCCTGCTTCATGGCCCCAAACATGTGATTATTGTGGCAGGAATGAATAAGATCGTGAAAACTGCAGAAGATGGAATCCACAGGATTCAGACCTCAGTATGTCCGTATATTGCGGACATAACCAATCGGAAAACGCCGTGTGCAGTCACAGGAGTCTGCACCGACTGCCAGTCTCCGGACTGCATGTGCTGTAACATTGTCATCACCAGACGGTCCAGATACACAGGAAGGATTAAGGTGATTCTTGTGGGAGAAACACTGGGAATTTAACAAGGAATGGAGCCGCGCGCTGAGAGGGGGTTCTCGCGCGCGGAATTTTTTACATTGCTTTCTTATTTGCTTTTGCCTGGAATTTTTCGTTCTGGATGATAAAACGCTCGTGGCGGCCTTCGCCGATCTTTCCCTTTTCGTCATAAGCGGTTACATGGAATACCAGACGGCGGCCGTCAATCTCCGTCAGCTCGCTTTCACACCAGACCTTCATTCCGAAGGGGGTGGGAGCATCGTGAGTGATGTTCAGCAAAGTACCAACGGTTCCGCAGCCCTCGTCCAGATGGGCGGCAACGCTCTTCCATGCAGTCTCCTCCATAAGAGCCGTCATGGCCGGGGTGGCAAATACGTCCAGGGTTCCGCTTCCCATGGTTTTGGCGGAATTTGCCTCAGATACAACGGTTTCTTCTCTTCCTTTTATTCCAACTTCCAACATGACAGATACCTCCGTTTCAAAAATATGCTTTATTATAAAATACTTTACTTGGAATTGCAAGAAGGGCAGCGAGCATGGTATAATGTCGGTAGACATTATACCTGCGCCGATTCGCGTCCGCACGAAGGGCGGACAAATTCCAAAGCGAATCGTGTGCATCCAGCGGAGCATAGCAGGAAGGACAGACTTACAGGAGGAAACCCATGTTTTTTATAGGCGGAATTACCCAGGGAACAAAGGAGCTGGCATACCAGGCAGCGGCCATAATCTGCGGCCGATGTGGAAGGTATGGCCGGTACCAGGTTTACATGACATATATGTGTCTTTCCCTGTTTTTTATTCCTGTATTGAAATGGAACCGCAGATATTATGTGAAGACCACCTGCTGCGGTACGGTTTATGAGCTGGATCCGGAAATCGGAAAAAGACTGGCGAAGGGCGAGGACCTGGAAATAAGGCCGGAAGAGCTGACCCTCGTTTCCGAAGGCCATCAGGCCCCGGCATGGCAGATGCCGGTAAAGCGATGCCAGGTCTGCGGCTATGAGACGAAGGAAAACTTTGATTTCTGCCCCAAATGCGGAAACAGGTTTTAAGGAGGACATCATGAAAATCACATATATTCATCACAGTGCTTTTTACGTGGAGACGGAGTCAGCCTGTCTTCTGTTTGACTATTTTAAAGGAACTCTGCCGGAAATTCCGGATAACAAGCCGCTTTATATTTTTGCCAGCCACCGCCATCCGGACCATTTTGCCCCCATTGTCTTTGATGTGGCGGCCGCCCATCCTGACACAAAGATTATTTTATCTTCGGATATCTGGAGAAAGCGGGTTCCGGAGGACCAGAAGGAGAATACGGTCTTTCTGGATCCGGCGAAAACATGGGAGGACGGACTGCTTACGGTGGAGACCTTCAAATCCACCGATGAGGGAGTGGCGTTCTGGTGTCAAGTGGATGGACGCGAGATTTATCATGCAGGAGACTTAAACCACTGGTACTGGGACGGCGAGGACGAGCAGTGGAATAAAGACATGACCGAAGCGTACCGGAAGGAAATAAAAAAGATGCATGGGCGGACGGCTGATGTGGCTTTTCTTCCTCTGGACCCGAGGCAGGAACAATATTTTTATCTGGGGATTGATGATTTTATGAAGGAAGCGGATGCCAAAAGAATCTTCCCCATGCATTTCTGGGGAGATTACACCATGGGAGCGAGACTGAAGGCGCTGCCATGTTCTGAGCCTTACAGAGAAAAAATCGTTGAAATTAAATGTGAAGGGGAAACCTTTGAATGTTAGAAAGAGAGGGAAACGCGATGAAATTTCAATTTGCACACAACAATTTTAATGTCATGAATCTGGAAAAATCCTTAAAATTCTACGAGGAAGCCTTGGGACTTAAGGAGGTACGCCGCAAGGAAGCCGAAGACGGAAGCTTTATTATCGTTTATCTTGGAGACGGGGAGACACCCCACAAGCTGGAGCTTACATGGCTTCGTGACTGGGAAAAGGACCATTATGATCTGGGCGACAATGAGTTCCATCTGGCATTTACGGTGGATGATTTCGAGGCTGCTCATGCAAAGCATAAGGAAATGGGATGTATTTGCTTTGAAAATGAGAAAATGGGAATCTATTTTATTACGGATCCCGACGATTACTGGCTGGAGGTTGTTCCGGTGAGAAAATAAACGGACTGAAAGGGGATATATCAAAATATGAAACATCCAGTGGCGGATATAGAGTATGCAGAATATTTGTTTGACCGGTTTTATAGTATAGGAAGCACGGAAAACGGCGGTGTTACAAGACTTGGCTACACAGAGGTGGAGGACGAGATGCATGAGGCCTTTGTGGAGCTGGGAGCAGAAAAAGGGTATAAGAGCTATACCGATGAGGTGGGAAATACCTATCTTTACAATGAGGACTGTAAGGAAGATGAGGATGGAGAATATTATCTGATTGGTTCCCACCTGGATTCTGTGGTGGAGGGCGGCCGCTATGACGGTGTCAGCGGAATCATCACAGGCCTTTTGCTGCTGGAATGGGCGAAGCGGGACGGCCTCTCCATTCCCATCCGCGTGGGAGCCATGCGCTGCGAGGAATCCAGCAACTTCGGACGCAGCACCATCGGCAGCGGACTTATAACCAAAGAGATTTATAAACATGATATCGGAGAAGCCATGAACCGGGAGGGCGTGACCCTGCGGGAGGTCTTTAAGGAACGTGGATACAGCCTGGAACCCAGACGAATCCAGGGTGTGAAGGAGTATATCGAGCTCCATATCGAGCAGGGAAAGGTCCTGGAGGAGTACGAGGATTCTGTGGGAATCGTCCAGACCATCGCAGGTCCCAGAAGATTTTTAATCCACATCAAGGGAAATGCGGAGCACTCCGGCGCCACACCCATGGGAATGCGTACAGACGCCCTCTGTGCGGCGGCAGAAATTGTTCTGGAGGTGGAGGAAATTGGTAAATCTGAGTCCCTGTACCAGTCGGTGGCCACAGTCGGCACCGTCAAGGTAGGCCCCAACGCCCTCAACGTGATTCCCGGAGAGGTCACATTGGGCGTGGACATGAGAGGAATCGATTCCAGCAGCCTGGACCGCATGGAAACACGGTTAAAATCTGCCTGCAAGAAGATCTGTGAAAAGCGGAAGGTGAAATATTACCGGGAAAAGACATCGGATATTCCGCCTATCGGCATGTCCGCGGATTTGCAGCAGAAGCTTCTGGCAGCGGCCAAAAAGCTGAGAATCCCCCACCGCTCCATGATCAGCGGCGCCGGACACGATGCCATGTCCTTTGCCAATATCTGTGAGACGGCCATGGTTTTCATTCCCTGTGCCAAAGGAATCAGTCATAATAAAAAGGAATTTGCCACCATTGAGTCCATCTGTGATGGGGCAAAGGTGATTTATGAACACTTCAAGGAGGAAATGGAAGAATGATTTTAATTAAAGACGGACGGATTGTGGATCCCAAACGAGGCGTGGATGATGTTCTGGACATTGTCATTGACGGCGGAAAGATTAAAAAAATCGGCAAGTATCAGAGAAGCGACGAGTATGAGAGAATCATCGAGGCAAAGGGATTTGTGGTTGGCCCGGGACTGATTGACGTTCATGTACATTTCCGTGATCCGGGGCTTACATATAAGGAAGATATTCAGACAGGAGCCGCCGCTGCGAAAAAGGGCGGATTCACCACCGTTGTGACCATGGCCAATACAAAGCCTCCGGTAGACAGCGTGGAGACGGTGAAATACGTTCTGGAAGAGGGAAAGAAAACGGGAATCCACGTACTCCCGGCGGCCTGCATTTCCGTGGGAATGAAGGGCCAGGAGCTGACCGATATGGATGCGTTAAAGGCAGCAGGTGCCGTAGGCTTTACAGATGATGGAATCCCGCTTATGAACCAGAAGCTGGTGCAGCAGGCCATGTTAAAGGCAAAGGAACTGAATGTTCCCTTAAGCTTCCATGAGGAAGACCCGGCATTCATCACAGAAAACGGAATCAATGCGGGAGAATCTGCAAAGAAGCTTGGAATTACCGGATCTCCGGCTCTGGCTGAGGATGCACTGGTGGCCCGCGATTGTATGCTGGCATTGCATACAGGCGCTTCCGTAAACATTCAGCATATCAGCTCCGCAAACTCCGTAAAGATGGTGAAGCTTGCCAAGGAGCTGGGGGCCAATGTGACCGCAGAGGTAACCCCCCATCACTTCTCCCTGGATGAAAGTGCCGTTCTGGAGCATGGTGCCATGGCAAAGATGAATCCGCCGTTACGTACTGTGCAGGACAGATACGGAATCATTGAAGGAATCAAAGACGGTTCCATCGACATGATCGCCACAGACCATGCACCTCACAGTGCGGAGGAAAAGGCCGTGGAGCCCATGTGGAAAGCTCCCAGCGGCATCATCGGCCTGGAGACTGCTCTTGGCCTGGCCGTGACAAAGTTAGTACGGAAAGGCCATCTGACCATGGTTCAGTTGATGGAAAAAATGAGCCTGAATCCTGCAAAGCTTTACCATTTCGATAAGGGCTACATTGACGAGGGGGCAGATGCAGATCTGGTGATTTTCGATGAAAATGAGAGCTGGATTGTGACCGAGGAGGAAATTGCATCAAAAGCACATAATACTCCGTTTATTGGAACAAAACTGTATGGACGTGTAAAATATACCATTTGCGGCGGAGAAATCGTATATGAGGACCAGTAAAAGATGATGAAACAGTATGAGGTTCTGCTATTTGATGTGGACGGGACATTACTGGACTTTGATAAAGCGGAAGAGCAGGGGATTGAAAGCCTGCTCTTCCGTTATAAGCTTCCGGCCACGGAAGAAAATAAAAAGAAGTACCATGAGTTAAATAAGAAATACTGGCAGAAGCTGGAGAAAGGCGAGCTCACCAGAGACCAGGTTTTAAGCCTCAGATTTGAAGAATTTTTTGGCGATTTCGGAATTTCTGTGGACGGAACGGAAGTGGATGGGCAGTACCGGGAGGCCTTAAACCGGGGAGCCTTTCTCATAGAGGGAGTGACAGAACTTCTGGAAACCATAAAAGAACGTTATGAGCTTTATATTGTAACCAACGGAGTTGCCGAAACCCAGTATAAACGGCTGAAGGCGTCCGGGCTTGACCGGTATTTTAAAGGAATTTTTATTTCTGAGGAGGCTGGTTTTCCAAAACCGAGACCGGAATTTTTCCGGTACTGCTTTGAAAAAATGGGCCGCAGGGATGTGGAACATATGCTGATCATCGGCGATTCCCTGACCTCTGACATCAGGGGAGGGAATGCGGTTGGAATGGATACCCTGTGGTATAATCCCCATGGCCAGAAGAATACGGCCGGGGTTTGTGTGAATTATGAAGCAGAAAGCGTGAAAGACTTAACCAGGCTATTGACAAACTAAAAAAAACTATATATAATAAGGCTTTCTCATTGTAAAGAATCATTTTGAGGGGTGAATATTTCATGAATAAAAACACAACGGATATCACATTATCGGCTTATTTTAACGACATCGTAATTGGCTATTATGAGGATGAGGAGCTGGTGAAGCAGTTTGGAAGACAGCTTGGATTTGACGTGGATATGGATATGTTCATGGCAGTTTCCTTCCAGTACCCGTCTGACATGAATGTAAAGGCAGAGGACAGAGAAAAACTGACAAAGGCTGCAGAAGCTGTAATCGGACTTTCCGAAATCAACAGAAAAGTCGGCGGAAAGCAGATTATTACCTGTGATTCCGGCGTATGCGTGATTTTAGTCACCAACGACAAAGTGGAAATGCGTGAGATTCTGGGCCATGTGAAAGAAACCGCGCTTCAGGAAGTGGAAAAGATCAGTGCAGACAGAAAAATCCGCGTTGGTATCGGTACCATCGAAGGCGGAATCAAGGGCATCAAGCACACCTACAACAATGCTCAGGATGCAGTAAAGGCCGGAGAAATTTTCAAGAAGGACCGCGTGATTCTGGAATACATGGGCATGGAAATTTACAGCAGCATCAATCAGATGGTGGTAAACTTCGGAGACCGCCTGACCAGAACCGTTTTAAGACAGCTTGGCGAGACAGAAAAACGTGTTCTTTCTAAATATTATAAGTGCAAAGAGGACATTTCCCTCACCGCAGAGCAGCTTGGAATGACCGAGGACGAGGTGAAAAACAGCCTGAATCAGGTTAAGATCAATACAGGTCTGGATGTGAATGATACGGAAGATAATTTCAAGCTTCATTTCATCACAATTGCAAAGAAGGTTCTGGAGAACGACGAAAGAATCAGAAAGAACCGTTAAGAAAATGTATTCCGGTGCCGCAGAGAAATCTGCGGCACTTTTCAAATGGCTTTTTTTATGGTATGATAAGAAAACAATTTGCATACGAAAGGACGGGATGAGTGTGAAAACCATGTTAGAACGCGGTGCCGGAATTCTGATGCCGGTTTCCAGTCTGCCGTCTCCTTATGGAATCGGTACCTTTGGAAAAGCCGCTTATGATTTTGTGGATTTTTTGAAACAGGCCCGCCAGAAATACTGGCAGGTGCTTCCGGTTGGCCCCACCAGCTATGGGGACAGCCCATACCAGTCTTTTTCTGCCTTTGCAGGGAACCCTTATTTTATTGATCTGGATACCCTTGTGAAGGAAGGACTCTTGACCCAGGAGGAGATCAATGCCTGCTACTGGGGAGAGGACGAGACGCAGGTGGCCTATGATACGGTGTTCTGGTACCGTTTCCCGCTTTTAAAGAAAGCATATGCCCGCAGTGAGTTTAAAGAAGAAGAGGGCTATGAAAAGTTTTGCATGGAGAGCTGGTACTGGCTCAATGACTATGCCTTTTATATGGCTTTAAAATTCCACTTTGAGAACAAGGAGTGGCTGGCATGGCCGGAGGATATCCGCTTCAGAAAGAAAGAGGCGGTGGAAAAATATAAGGAAGAGTTAAAAGATGAGATTGAATTCTGGAAATTCCTCCAGTATAAATTTTTCCAGCAGTGGAAGAAGCTGCGTGCCTATGCCAATGAGCAGGGAATTTCCATTATCGGAGATATTCCCATTTATGTGGCACTGGACAGCTCAGACGTGTGGACCCATCCGGAGCTGTTCCTTCTGGATGAGGAAAAACTGACGCCCATTAAGGTGGCCGGTGTGCCGCCGGATGCCTTCAGCGAGACCGGACAGCTCTGGGGGAACCCCTTATACCGCTGGGATATGCAGGAAAAGACGGATTTTGCCTGGTGGAAGGAGCGCATGAGAGCTTCTGCGAGACTTTATGATGTGGTCCGCATTGATCATTTCATCGGCGTGGTCCAGTATTATACAATTCCGGCCGGAGCTGAGGACGGAAAAATCGGCGAGTGGATGAAGGGACCGGGAAAGAAGCTTACGGACGCAATTGATATGGTCATCGGCGACACAAAGATCATTGCCGAGGATTTGGGAATCGCTGTTCCGGAGGTGAAAAAGCTCCTGGAGGATACAGGATATCCCGGCATGAAGATCATTGAATTTGCCTTCAGCGGAGACCGTTTCAACGAGCACCTTCCCCATATGTACTCTCCCAACTCCGTGGTTTATGGAGGAACCCATGACAACGAGACCCTGGTGGGCTATTTTAAGCCGGAGGCCCGTCAGTGGTGGGAGCTGCAGTACATTGCTGACTATATGGGGGTTACCCATCAGCATGAAATCGTGGACCGCGTGATGTTTGCTTCCTATGGTTCTGTGGCCAGCGTGGTGATTTTCCAGGCCCAGGATGTTTTAAAGCTGGATAACTGGGCCAGAATGAACACACCGGGAACCGTTGGGACCAACTGGCGGTGGAGAATGAGGCCCGGCGAGCTTAATAAAGGCCATGCGGAACGTCTGGCCTGGCTGGTAGATATTTTCGGTAGATTTTAGGGAAAATTTACGATTGACATGCAGGGAAAAGTGTGCTATTGTTAAGACAATTCCGATGCACTATTGAACTCACATGCAATTTTGTAAGTCATTTGCACGTTAAAATGAATTACAAATTCATGTGAGTTTTCTTGATAAAGGACCGACAGCGATGTAGGGGGATTTATTGAAGGGCGGCAGTGCGGAACAAAATATTTTATTATGGAGGTACCAAAATGAATAACGGTACAGTTAAGTGGTTCAATTCTGAAAAAGGTTATGGATTTATTTCTAACGACAACGGCGGTGACGACGTATTTGTACATTTCTCCGCAATCGTTGGCGAAGGCTTCAAGACTCTGGAAGAGGGCCAGAAGGTTACTTTCGATACAGAGCAGGATCCGAAGAACAGCAAGAAACTCCGCGCTGTTAACGTAGTTAAGCTTTAATATTCAGGCGAGACAAAATGAAAGGACCGTCCCGTAAGGGGCGGTCTTTTTAGGATAATGTATATGAACATAGATAAAAACAAACAGGAAAAACTGACAGATATTGCCCGTTTATATTACGAGCAAGATAAGACACAAAATGAAATTGCTAAAATATATGGAGTTTCCAGACCGCTGATCAGCCGGATGTTAAAGGAGGCCAAGGAGTCAGGAATCGTGAAAATTGAGATCTGCCCTCCCTACGATGAATCGGTCCGCCTGGTGGAAAAGGCGAAAGCTGTGTTTGGAATCCGTGGCGGTGTGGCCGTCCATGGAAAAGGAAATGACAACGAAACCAACGATGCCCTCTCTCGTGAGGCCATTCTTTTCATGCAGGGCTTAAAACAGACAAGCATCGGTCTGGGATGGGGACATATTATTGGAAATCTGGTTTCTTATATGGAAAAAAATGAGCCGGTGGACGGGCTGGCCTTTAAGGTGTGCCCATTAATCGGAAACAGCGGGGTGGGGAACAGAAACTACCATTCCAATGAACTGGTGCGGATTTTTGCCCAGCAGTGCCATGGTGCGCCGGAATATTTTTATGCCCCCTTCATTGTGACATCAGAGCAGGAGCGGGAAATTTTTAAGGAGTTGGAAAGCTACCAGGTGATCGAAAAAATCTGGACCGGACTGGATATGGCCCTGGTGAATATCGGAAACTATCCATCGGTGCCGGATTTCGCCTCGGAGGCCCGGTACGGAGAGGTCTTAAGAAAAGAAAAGGCCGTGGGCAAGATTCTGAACTATTACTTGGACGTAAAGGGTAAAATTTTCCGGTCTGAAGAAGACTATGCCCTTCAGATACCCCTTGAAATTCTGGAGACCATTCCCCATGTGGTGGGAATCTGTTCGGCCAACACAAGCCCCAAGGCCCTTGTGGGTGCGCTCCGAACGGGCTATATTCATTATGTGGCGGCTCCCTGGGAGATCTTAAAAGATGCCGTGGAGATGGCGGAAAGGGATACGGAACAGTAAAAATAAAATGAAAAGTTACAAATGTAACACTTGAAACTTTCGAGAAGAAAGTTCAAGTGTTATTTTTTGTGCAAAATTTACAAAAAGCATATTGGAAATAGTGAAATAATATACGAAAAAGTAAAAGAATATTGACACATGTTACATAAAATGATACCATGAAGTTACCAATGATACAAAAAGCTGCAGGCCCAGCTACGGGAAGGAAAGGTGATGGAAGTGGTAATTACAAGAGATGTCTTAAAACAAATGCTTTTAAAGGCAGCGGATATCTGGATGGAACATAAGGACTCCTTAAGTGAAATTGATTCCCGGTTCGGAGACGGAGATCATGGAGTTACAATCGGAAAAATTGCCGGGCTCATCCGAAAAGGCGTAGAGGAATGGAAGGATGAATCCATATATGACTTTTTAGATGATCTGGGAATGGACATTATGGCAGTGAGCGGCGGAAGCGCAGGACCCCTTTACGGAACTATGATCGGCGGCCTGGCAGGTCCGCTGGAGAACGTGGAGGAAATAGACGGAGCCGTATTAAAGGACATGTTTGCCGCTTCCCTGGAATCCATGGAAGATATTACGAAAGCGAAGATTGGCGATAAAACCATGATGGATGCGCTGATTCCCGCGGTGGAGGCAGCAAAAGGAGCCGGGGATGATGTGAAGGAGATTCTGGAAGCTGCAAGGAAGGCCGCCGAAAAAGGCGCAAAAGACAGCGAACAGTACATATCAAAGTTTGGCCGTGCAAGAAGCTATAAGGAACAGACCATTGGAACCCCGGATGCGGGAGCCGTCAGCACATCATTATTTTTTGCCGGACTGGCAGAAGGAATTTAAAAGGAGGACGCCATTATGAAAATGAAGAAATTTATCAATTCCCAGGACAATCTGACTCCGGAGCTTTTAGAGGGCTTTGCGGCCGCCAACAGGGATTTAGTAACCCTCGGCGAGCAGCGTATGGTCATTAATAATAAGCTGGCAGACGCAGACCGCGTAACCATCGTGACCCAGGGAGGATCCGGCCATGAACCGGCAATCAGCGGTTTCGTCGGTGAAGGAATGGTGGACATTTCCGTTGTGGGCGATGTGTTCGCAGCACCTGGTCCCCAGGCTTGTCTGGATGCCATCAAGCTGGCCGATAAAGGAAAAGGCGTTCTCTACATTGTATTAAACCATGCAGGAGATATGCTGACCGGAAATCTTACCATGAAAATGTGTAAGAAAGAAAAATTAAATGTTATTAAGGTTGTAACCCAGGAAGATATCGCCAATGCGCCGAGAGAAAACAGCGATGACAGACGCGGCCTGGTTGGATGTATTCCTACTTATAAGATTGCAGGCGCAGCGGCAGCAGAA
Source organism: Clostridium sp. (assembly GCA_021770825.1). Lineage (GTDB taxonomy): Bacteria > Bacillota > Clostridia > Lachnospirales > Lachnospiraceae > CANRXD01. The sequence continues at coordinate 116,746 of JAETQD010000009.1, forward strand.
GGAAAGAGTCTGGAAGAAGTGGCAAGAGTGGCACAGAAATTTGCCGACAATATGGCGACTCTGGCAGTGGCTGTCCGCGGTGCCACACATCCGTCCACAGGAAGTATGCTGGCAGACCTGGGAGAGGATGAAATGGAGATCGGTATGGGTCAGCACGGCGAGGGCGGCGGCGGACGTCAGCCGATGAAATCCGCAGACGAGACAGCCGAGATCATGATCAATGCCCTTCTCAAGGATTTAAATATCCAGGAAGGCGAAAAGGTTATGCTGATCTTAAACGGCACTGGAGCAACGACTTTAATGGAATTATTTATCATTTACAGAAAATGTGAGCAGTTATTAAAGGAAAAGAACATTGAAATCGTTGCCAACCATGTGGGTGAGCTGTTGACAGTTCAGGAGCAGGCCGGCTTCCAGATGTTCATGGCGAGAATGGATGAAGAACTCCTTCATTACTGGAATGCACCCTGCAATACTCCGTATTTAAAGAAATAAGAGACTTGTTTTGAATGGCCGTCTGCCCGGAACACGTCCCGTCCGGGCATGACTGGCAGAAAATGGAGGATTCATATAAAATGGCAGATAAAGACGGCAACAAGCTTGCCAAGGATTATCATGAGGATATCCCGCAGGCAAATCAGACCTTCCATGTAAAAGGAAATGACCATGCAGATTGGGGAATGAAGGACCGTTTATCCAGGATTTTCAACCCCGAGAGCGGAAAAACCGTGATGCTGGCCTTTGACCATGGATATATTATGGGTTCCACTGCCGGACTGGAGCGGCTGGATTTGGTGGTGCCGAAGCTGGCTCCGGCCATCGATGTGTATATGGCTACAAGGGGAGCTATCCGCACCTGCGTGCCGCCCACCTTCAATAAGGCACTGGCTCTCCGGGTAACTGCCGGAAGCAGTGTGCTGGATGATGATATGAGCCATGAGGTGGTTGGCGTCAATGTGGAAGATGCAATCCGCATGAACGCGGCCTGTATGGCAGTACAGACCTTTATCGGAGCGCCCGGAGAAAAGGCGTCCATTGACAACCTGTGCAAAACCATCGATGCAGGAAACCGCTACGGAATACCGACGCTGGGCGTTGTGGCTGTGGGAAAACAGATGGAGCGGACCACTAAGTTCTTCCTCCTTGCCACCAGGATGCTGGCGGAATTCGGTGCTAATATGGTGAAAACCTATTATTGTGAGGATTTCGCCAAGGTCATTGCTGCATGTCCGGTTCCCATTGTGATGGCAGGCGGTAAGAAGGTGCCGGAGAATGAGGCTCTGGAGATGGTATACCGGGCGATTTCGGAAGGCGCAGCCGGCGTGGATATGGGAAGGAATATTTTCCAGGCGGAGGATCCTTTGGCAATGGCAAAGGCCGTGGCCAAGGTGGTTCATGAAAATGCCACGGCTGCCCATGCGTATGAGTATTATCTGGATATCAAGGAGAGATAGACAAAGCATGTCCGGATGCTGGGAAACGTTTGCCCTTCCCGGACCGATGGAGAGGAGTTAAGTATGGCAGCAGCATATATGCATATCGGAATTCCGGTCACCAACAGAAAGCCGGGAATGACTTATAATGAAGCGATGAAATTCTGGGTCAGCAATGTGGATGATTACGATTTCAAGATCGAGTATCTGAAATTCGAGGAGGGAACACCGTTCCCGGAAATTCTCCACAGGAATCCCCATGTGGCGTACAGCGTAGATAATCTGGAGCACTACATCGAAGATGCGGACCAGGTGATCTGCGGTCCCATGGAAGCGGGCCCGGGGGCACGCCTGGCCTTTGTGATTAAGGACGGCGCGATCATCGAACTTTATGAGCAGAAATAAAGAAAAGACCAGATACTGTCGGAGTTCCTGAAAGGGACTCCAGCAATTTTAGTTTCATATCTTAAGAAATTTCTCCGGAATCTCCGGGACACAAAAGGCCCCAACGGGTCCGAATGCAAAAGAAAGACCTTGCAGGAAAGAGAGCGGATAGCTACAATGGAGGTATAAGAGGAAGGGGGATGTGTATGGAAACGAATTTAAACCGTATTATGGAGACCATCGGCTGCCTGGCGGCCTTTAACGATACGCCGGGAGACGGGATTACAAGATTTTCCTTTGGGGAACAGGACAGAAAGGCCAGAGCGTACATAACGGAAATTCTGGAAGGACTGGGAATGCAGGTGACGGTGGATGCCGTCGGCAATATGCGGGCGCGGTATGAAGGAAGTGACCCAAAGCTGGCACCCCTCTGGGTAGGCTCCCATATCGACAGCGTAAGAAACGGCGGACAATACGATGGAATTGTGGGCGTTGTTGGCGCCATGGAGACGGTACGGGTGATGCATGAAAACGGCTATCGCGGCCGCCGTCCGGTGGAAGTGGTGATATTTGCAGAAGAAGAGGGCTCCAACTTCGGAACCACCATGGTTGGCAGCAAAGTTATGACCGGAAATTATGGAATTGAGGAATTAAACCACCTGAAAACCCCGGAAGGGAAAACGGCTTTCTGTACCATGAAAGAGTTTGGCCTTAAGCCGGAGCAGTGGAAATCGGCTGTGATTTGTCCGGAAGATGTGTATGGGATGCTGGAACTGCATATCGAGCAGGCCATTGTTCTGGAGCGGGAGGGGCTGCGCCTCGGCGTTGTGAAGGCCATTGCCGGAATGCGGACCCTGACCATACAGATAAAGGGAGAATCCAACCATGCAGGAGCCACCCCTATGAATATGCGCCGGGACCCCATGGCAGCCGCAGCAAGGCTCATCGCCGCCGTCCAGAGGTTTGGGACCCAGGAGGCATTTCCCACCACCGTTGCCACTGTGGGGCAGATCACATGCAGCCCCAACATGCCCAATGTGATTCCGGCAGAGGTATCGTTTACCGTGGATATCCGGGACATTACAGAAGAGGGAATTGACCTGGTTACGGAATTAATAGAAAAGGAAGTAGCTGTGCTGAAGAAAGAAACCGGGGTGGAAATTTCCATCGGTTTGATCGGGGAATCCAAGCCTATTCATCTGTCTGAACAGGTTACAGGAATCGTTGAGGAAGCGGTAAAAGAAACCGGAGCGCCTTATAAGTGTATGAACAGCGGCGCTGTCCACGATGCAGCCATGCTGGCAGAGCTTACCGAGGTGGGAATGATCTTTGTTCCGAGCCATGACGGAAAGAGCCATACCCCCACAGAATATACCGGCCCGGAGGACATAAAACTGGGGGCGGACGTGCTGCTGAAGACCGTTCTGAGGCTCATAAAATAGACGAAATCTCCAGAAGGCCTGAAAAAACGTAAAATATTTGGAAAAAACCTTGCAAAATCAAGGAATTCCTAATAGAATAAGAGCGTAACTGATGAGGGGACAATTTGCCCCCTCTTTTCAGCGGAAGGAGATTTGAGAAAATGATTAGTGCCAATAATGTGACGCTCCGCGTCGGAAAAAAAGCATTATTTGAGGATGTAAACATCAAATTCACAGAAGGAAACTGTTATGGTCTGATTGGTGCCAACGGTGCTGGAAAATCTACATTTTTAAAGATTCTTTCCGGTAAGCTGGAGCCGACCAACGGTGAGATTGCCATTACACCGGGCCAGCGTCTTTCTTTCTTACAGCAGGACCACTTTAAATATGATGAGTTTACGGTTCTGGACACAGTGATCATGGGAAATCAGCGTCTGTACGACATCATGAAGGAAAAGGACGCAATCTATATGAAGGAAGACTTCACCGATGAGGACGGTATCAAGGCCGCCGAGCTGGAAGGTGAATTCGCCACCATGAACGGATGGGAGGCAGAGTCCGATGCAGAAAACCTGCTGAACGGACTTGGTGTGGACACAGAATTCCACTACAAACAGATGAAGGAGCTTACAGGTCCCTTAAAGGTTAAGGTGCTGTTGGCCCAGGCATTGTTCGGAAATCCCGACATTCTTCTTCTGGACGAGCCCACCAACCATCTGGACCTGGATGCCATTGCATGGCTGGAAGAGTTCTTAATCAATTTTGAGAACACCGTAATCGTGGTATCCCATGACCGTTATTTCTTAAATAAGGTATGTACCCAGATCGCAGATATTGACTATGGAAAAATCCAGCTTTATGCCGGTAACTACGACTTCTGGTTTGAGTCCAGCCAGCTTATGATTAAGCAGATGAAGGAAGCAAACAGAAAGAAAGAGGAGAAGATCAAGGAGTTACAGGAATTCATCCAGAGATTCTCCGCCAACGCTTCCAAGTCCAAGCAGGCCACATCCAGAAAGAGAGCCTTAGAGAAGATCGAGCTGGATGAGATCAAACCGTCCAGCAGAAAGTATCCGTATATTGACTTCCGTCCGTTCCGTGAGATCGGAAACGAAGTGCTCACAGTGGAAAACCTCACCAAGACCATTGACGGCGTAAAGGTTTTAGACAATATTTCCTTTACCCTGGGACGTGAGGACAAGGTGGCTTTAGTTGGTCCCAACGAGCTTGCAAAGACCACACTGTTTAAGATTCTTTCCGGAGAAATGGAACCGGATTCCGGTAACTATAAATGGGGACTGACCACCACACAGGCTTACTTCCCCAAGGACAACAGCGCAGAGTTTGACAATGACGACACCATCGTGGACTGGCTGACCCAGTACTCTCCGGAAAAGGATGTAACCTATGTCCGCGGTTTCCTGGGAAGAATGCTCTTTGCCGGTGAGGACGGAGTGAAGAAGGTTAAGGTTCTCTCCGGAGGTGAGAGAGTGCGCTGCATGTTATCCAAGATGATGATTTCCGGCGCCAATGTGTTGATGTTTGACGAGCCCACAGACCATCTGGACATGGAGTCCATCACCGCCTTGAACAACGGAATGAAGAAATTCCCCGGCGTGATGATCTTCTCCTCCCGTGACCATCAGGTGGTGGAGACCACAGCAAACCGTATTATGGAGATCATCAACGGGCAGTTGGTAGACAAGATTACAACCTATGACGAGTATCTGGCAAGCGATGAGATGGCAAGAAAGAGATTCACCTTCACCGTTACCGAGAGCCAGGAAGACGACGACTAATAAAAAAACGAATGGAAGCGAACGAGTGTGTCCGCTTCCATTTTTTATGCCATGGGAACCACCGGTTTTTTCAGGATTTTCTTCATGAAAAGTCCATACACCAGAAATGATACGAGGGGGCCCAGAATATCGGAAACCGGTTCTGCGTAAAAAGCAGCACGGGCTCCCAGAAAGTACGGAAACAGAAAGAGTGAAACAAAGTAAACGGCTTTACGGAAAAAGGACAGGGGCAGGGATAGCTGTACCTGTCCAAGGCCGGTGAATCCGTCCACGATCTCATACTGGATTCCCAGGGGCACCACAGCCAGAGTGCAGACGCGAATGGCATTCATAGCTTCTGACATGAGTACCGGCTCCGAGGTAAACAGCCGCACAAACAGGGAACCGGAGGTTCTGGCCAGAATGAATAAAAGGAGCGTATAGCCTGCAGCCAGGAGAAAAATGTACTGCTGGGCTTTTTTTACGCGCTCCGTCTGTCCGGCTCCGTAGTTGAAGGCCAGGATGGTCTGGGTTCCTCCGGTGATGCCGCCCAGGGGCATGGTGATGATTAACATAAAGCTCTGGGCGATGGTGGCACAGGTGATCAACATATCGCCTTCGGAAGCGCCGCCATATTTCTGAAGAACGGCGTTCATGGAAATAATCATCACATTGTCAATGGCAATGATAATAAACGGCGTGAAGCCGATGGTGAGAATCCGGCGTATCAGAGCCCAGTCATAGCCGCCGAAGGTGATTTTTACAGGGGCTTTCTTTCCAAATAAAAAGGAAAGTACAAAGGCGCAGCTTGCCATCTGGGAAAGAACCGTAGCCACGGCGGCTCCGGCCACACCCATGTGCAGCAGGAAAATAAAAACAGGATCCAGAATGATGTTTAAAATGGCGCCGATCATAACGGAATACATTCCGGTTTTTGCAAAGCCCTGGCAGATGATAAACTGGTTCATGCCCGTTGCCATCAGGGCGAAGAAGGTCCCGGCCAGATAAATGGAAAAATACGTGTTGGCGTAATCCTTTGTGATATCGCTGGCGCCGAAATACTGAAGCATGGGCTCCCGTATGGGATAAATGAGGGCCATGAGAAGCAGGGAGGCCAGTGCCAGGAGAAGAAAGCTGTTGGCTAAGATTTTCTTTGCCGCCGCATAATCGCCCTGCCCCATTTTCATGCTCATGAGCGGGGAACCGCCCACACCCACCAGAAAGGCCACGGAGCCCACCATGGTTACCACAGGCCCGCAGACACCGACCCCGGCCAGGGCCATGGCGCCGACTTCCGGAATATTTCCTATATACATCCGGTCCACAATGCTGTAAAATACGCTGACAAACTGTGCCAGCATGCTGGGAATGGCAATACGCCAGACCAGTTTTTTTATATCGTCACGTCCAAGATCATTCTCGATGGTCATGGTAAACTTCCTCCGTCGTGAAAAATAGCAAAGATGCCGCTTCCGTTTATTGTACACGGAAACGCGGGAAAGTCAACTGTATGGTTTCCGGGACATAAAAATTTACAAATGGGCCAAATTATGATATACTGTTTCCAAAGCTGTTTTTTGAGAACGTTTCACATCCAGGAATTGCCTGTGAAAATAGGAGAGAAAAATGAAAGAAGATAAAAAGGTCAAAAATCTGCTGCAAAAATACCTGCAATGGCCGCTGGTGCTTTCGGTTCTGGTCCTCTGCGCCAATGGAGCGGTATTTTTGGTATCAAGAAATGCCGGAGTGGTTATGGCGCTGTTTACAGTCCTGTATGTTGCCTGTGCAGGGGTGCTGTTCTGGCATGGAAAGAAGCGGATTATGGCCGGAATTGTTTCCTTCGCCGCCGATTATAGCTGGAGTCAGAAACAGCTTCTTTTGTCCATGGAGCTGCCATACGGAATTGCCGATACGGATGGCCGGATTTTATGGACGAACCGGGCATTTGCGGCAGTGATTAAGGATGAGAAGAACGCGAAGAAAAATCTGACGCTTCTTTTTGAAGGAATCACATCGGAAGCTTTAAAGAAAATGGAGCACTCCGGGGAATTCCACAGCCCCTATGGGGAAGCCAGATACCGGATTGTGGTAAAACGGGTCATTATCCGGCCGGACGGGGATATTTTGGAGCGGACGGATGATAAGGACACGGCTCAGGAGCTGTTTGCTGTTTACCTGTATGATGAGACGGAAATCCATGCCTATATCCAGGCCATCACAGACCAGAAAATGGTGGCGGGACTCATTTATCTGGATAACTACGATGAGGCTTTGGAAAGCGTGGAAGAGGTACGGCGTTCCCTGCTGGTGGCACTCATTGACCGTAAGATCAGTAAATATATTTCCGGTATCAACGGTATTGTGAAAAAGATGGAGAAGGATAAATATTTCTTTGCCATCAAGCAGAAATATATGCCGCGTCTGGAGGCAGAGCGTTTTAGCCTTCTGGAGGATGTTAAGACTGTCAACATCGGAAACGAGATGGCCGTAACCTTAAGTATCGGCATTGGTATCAACGGTGAGACTTATATCCAAAACTATGAATATGCAAGACAGGCCATTGATATGGCTCTGGGACGCGGCGGCGACCAGGCTGTTGTGAAGAACGGCGAAAAGATTCAGTATTACGGCGGAAAGTCGCAGCAGTTGGAAAAAACCACCCGCGTGAAGGCACGTGTGAAGGCCCATGCCCTGCGGGAGCTTCTTGAAACAAAAGACCGGCTTCTCATTATGGGCCATAAAATCGGGGATATTGACTCCTTTGGTTCAGCCATTGGTATGTACCGGATTGCCACTGCCCTCAATAAGAAAGCCAACATTGTTATTAATGAGGTCACCTCTTCCGTGCGGCCTATGATGGACCGCTTCGTAAACAGCAGTGATTATCCGGAAGACCTGTTCCTGACCGGAGAGGAAGCGGCGGAGATTGCCGATGCCAATACGGCGCTGGTGGTGGTGGACGTGAACCGTCCAAGCTACACCGAGGAACCGCAGCTGCTTAAGCTGGTGAAGACCATTGTTGTCATTGACCATCACCGGCAGTCCAGCGAAATTATTTCCAATGCCACCCTGTCCTATGTGGAGCCATATGCCTCCTCGGCCTGTGAGCTGGTGGCGGAGATTTTACAGTACGTGGCCGACGGTATCCGGATCAAATCGGCCGAGGCCGATGCCATGTATGCCGGAATTGTGATTGATACCAACAACTTTAAAAACCAGGCAGGTGTAAGGACTTTTGAGGCAGCCGCATTCCTGAGACGAAACGGTGCCGATGTAACCAGAGTCCGGAAGCTGTTCAGGGATAAAATGGTAGATTACAAGGCCAGGGCGGAAGCGGTCCGCCAGGCTGAGGTGTTCGAGGGCGATTTTGCCATCAGCGTCTGCCCGGCAGAGGGTGTGGAAAGTCCCACGGTTGTGGGAGCCCAGGCGGCCAATGAGCTGCTTAATATTGTGGGAATCAAGGCATCGGTGGTGCTGACTCCCTATGAAGGAAAAATCTATGTGAGCGCCCGTTCCATCGATGAAGTGAATGTACAGGTTATGATGGAGAAGCTCGGCGGCGGCGGCCACAGAACCATCGCAGGGGCGCAGCTTTCCGATATGACAGTTGAGGAGGCCAAGGAGAAAATTAAGGGAATTATCCGGGCGATGAAAGAGAAAGGAGAAATTTAACATGGAAGTTGTATTATTAGAGGATGTAAAGGCACTTGGAAAAAAGGGCCAGCTTGTGAAGGTAAATGACGGATATGCAAGAAACTTTATTTTGCCGAAAAAGCTTGGCGTGGAGGCAACTCCGAAGAACTTAAACGATTTGAAGCTTAAAAAGGCAAACGAGGCCAAGGTTGCTGCCGAGCAGCTTGCAGAGGCCAAGGCACTGGCAGCAAAGATTGATGAGCTGTCCGTGACGGTTTCCATCAAGGCCGGAGAGGGCGGAAGAACCTTTGGTTCCGTTTCCACAAAGGAAATTGCAAAAGCAGCAGCCGATCAGTTGAAGCTGGACATCGACAAGAAGAAAATGGTGCTTCCGGAGCCCATCAAGAGCCTGGGAAGCTTTGAAGTTCCGATTAAGCTTCACAAGGATGTGACAGCAAAGCTGAGAGTTAAGGTTGTAGAGGCCTAGAAACCGCGTGGCCCCAGAACGGTATTGACGGAAGAACCGGAAATGGGGTTGGAGGAAACATGGAAGAAGCGTTAGTAAAGCGGGTGCTCCCGCACAGCATAGAGGCGGAGCAGTCTGTCATTGGCTCCATGCTGATGGACAGGGAGGCGATCATTGCCGCATCAGAAATCGTTGTGGCGGATGAATTTTATCAGCGCCAGTATGGTGTCATGTTTGAGACCATGGTGGAACTGTTCAATGAGGGAAGACCGGTGGATCTGGTGACGCTTCAGGACAGACTGAAGGAAAAGGACGTGCCGCCGGAGGTGTGCAGCCTGGATTTTGTCCGGGATATTCTGGCAATGGTTCCAACCTCAGCCAATGTGCGCTCCTATGCTACCATTGTACATGAAAAGGCGGTCATGCGCCGCCTCATAAAAATAAATGAAGATATTGCCAATTCCTGCTATGCCGGAAAGGAGAATCTGGATACCATTCTGGGGGATACGGAAAAGCAGATTTTCAATCTGCTCCAGAGCCGGAACGGAGGGGATTTTGTTCCCATACGGCAGGTGGCGTTGAATGTTCTGGACAAAATTGAGCAGGCAACCCGCTCAAAATCCACCGTGACAGGAATTGCCACAGGCTTTATTGACTTGGATTACAGGACTTCGGGACTCCAGCCGTCCGATCTGATTCTCATTGCGGCCCGTCCGTCCATGGGTAAGACGGCCTTTGTCTTAAATATTGCAGATTACGTAGGCGTCCGCCGCCAGAAGACCTGCCTGATTTTCAGCCTGGAGATGTCCAAGGAACAGCTTGTGAACCGTATGCTGGCCATGGAATCCAATGTGGATTCCCAGAAGCTGCGTACCGGTACCCTGACCGATGCCGACTGGGATGCTGTTGTGGAAGGAATCGGCACCATAGGAAATTCCAAGCTGATTATAGATGACACCCCAGGTATTTCTGTCATGGAGCTGCGGTCTAAATGCAGAAAAATCAAGCTGGAATACGGGCTTGACCTGGTGATGATTGACTATCTTCAGTTGATGACGGGAAGCGCAAAAAACGGCGACAACCGCCAGCAGGAAATTTCGGAAATTTCCCGTTCCTTAAAGGCACTGGCCCGTGAGCTAAACGCCCCGGTGATTGCCCTGTCCCAGCTTTCCCGTGCCTGCGAGACCCGTACAGACCACAGGCCCATGCTTTCGGATCTCCGTGAGTCCGGTGCCATCGAGCAGGATGCCGATGTGGTAATGTTCCTGTACCGTGACGATTATTATAATAAAGATACGGACACGCCCAACGTGGCAGAAGTCATCATTGCCAAGCAGCGAAACGGCCCCATCGGAACCGTAAACCTGGGCTGGAAACCGGAGCTCACGCGCTTTGTGAATATGGCAAAGGAACAATAGAAGAAACGATTTCAAATCCTGGAGTGAAAACTCTGGGATTTTTAATTTTACACAAGAAAACTTCTCCGGCAGGATGCACATGCCGTGCCTTCAGACTCTTTCTGAAGTTCAGAAAAACTTTTAGGAATATTTGTCAGGGGCTTCACATATATTGTTAACAGAGTAATAAAATATGGGAAAGGAAGAGGACAACCATGTCAGAAACACATTATCTGATTTCCGATGCCTCGAGAAAGGTTGATGTTGAATCTCATGTTCTCAGGTACTGGGAAGAGGAGCTGGAAATGAACATACCAAGGAATGAGATGGGGCACCGTTATTATACGGACTTCCATATCCGTCTTTTTAAACAGATTAAAGAACTGAAGGAAAAGGGATACCAGCTTAAGGCCATCAAGGCGGCTCTTGCCAGATCGTTGGAGACAGAAGGCGAGGTGGTTGTTCCCAGTGATGTTTTGGAGGAGGATGTTGTGGCTGTGTTAAAGGAATGTACAGAAAAAGAAAATGCAAAGCTTAAGAATCTGGATGACAGGGAGCTTACTGCGCTGATGGCAGAAGAGCGGGCGGAACAGTTTAAGGTAATTATGAGCCAGATGATCGGACAGGCTATCGAAGAGAATAACGAAAAACTGAGCCAGGATATCAGCAGAATGGTCAACGAACGGGTGTTGAAAGAGGTGGATTATTTAATGCGGGTGGCCGATGAAAGGGAGGAGGAGCGGTTCCGCCAACTGGATGAAACCATCCGTCTGTATCAGAAAGAGAGCCGGGGAAGAGCGGAAGCGGCGGCTTCCAAGGTACCAGTCTTTTCCTTTCCCTTTGGAAAAAAGAAAAAATTTGGAAGGAACGGAAACAAACTGTAAGGGCTTAGAACAGCAAAAAAGCTGCCGTCTTAGAAAACGGCAGCTTTTATGTATTTGCGTTATTAGCCCTCGCTGATTGCGCCTGTCGGACATACACCTGCGCATGTACCGCAGCTGATGCATGTATCTGCATCGATTTCAAACTTTCCATCGCCCTGAGCGATAGCGTTTACGGGACATTCGCCAGCGCAGGAACCGCAGCTAACACAAGTATCGTTAATTACATATGCCATGATAATTTACCTCCTTTATTTTTACTGACTCCATTCTATAATAAACATGCGAAATATTCAAGTGGTATTTTAAAGAAAAGATGGGAATTGACATTGGGCGGCAAAGGAATTGTTACAGGATTGTCACCGTATATGTCAAATCTTTTGCTTCTTTCGGGGCCAGTATCATGCAGTGAGGCTTTTTCTCAAACTGTCCGCTCTCATTTTCTGCCGCCGCGCAGCCATGCCACGGTTCCAGACAGAGGTAGGGTGCTCCTGGCTTGGTCCAGAAGGCCACCATGGGAAAGCCCTCAAAGTCCATACGGACTCCATGTTTTGTTTGATCATGCAGCAGGCTCATGGATGTCGATTTTAAACCGTCAAAAATGATGGTGTCCAGGCGGCCAAAAAGGTCATAGTCCGGAGTGAAGCAGTCTGTTCCGTTCAGAAAGGGAAGGCGTCCATCTGCACTTATGAGGCCGTCCGGGGTAAGGAGAATGGAATCAGCCTGTTCCGGCTCTGCAAATACAACACGATAGTCGGAAAACTGTTCCCCCTCATGGAGCGGACAGCGGAATGCTGTATGTGCGCCGATGCAGAAGGGCATGGGCCGCTCATCTGTGTTTTCAATATGGAAGGAAGTGGCGAAACCATGTTCCAGAATCCGGTGGCAGACACGGAGTGAAAAACGGAAAGGATAGCAGGCGAGGGTTTCTGCATTTTCCCTAAGCTCCAGAGAAACGAAGTCATCTCCCTGATCTGCAACAGCAAATTCCATATTCCGTGCAAAGCCATGACGGTTCATGTGGTAAGCCGTACCGTCAATTTCCACGGTCTGTTTTTTCAAGTTACCTACGATGGGAAAAAGAATGGGGTTCCTTCCCGTCCAGAATTTCGGATCTCCGTTCCAGATATATTCAGTGGCCCCGGCCCCATCTGCCGCAGCCAAAAACGAGATAAGCTCTCCCCCATGAGTATCAACCGTTCCGCGAAGGTTTCCGCGGGAAATCTCAAGTTTCATAAGCTCGTACCTCCTGGTTTTTATAAAAAGAGTATAACAAGATTCCTAATGACATGCAAAGGGAAATATGGTATAATATCGTTAGATATTATACCTGCGCCGATTCGCGTCCGACCGGAGGGCGGATAAATTCCAAAGCGAATCGTGTGCATCCTGCGGAGCATAGCATGTCGGAGACATGGTA
>JAETQD010000001.1 GCA_021770825.1 Clostridium sp.
ATGGTTCTATACCTCCTATGGTGAATTTTGTGTGGTAACTTTATTCTACCAAACGGCTATAGACCATGTCTATTTTTATGAAATTGAATTTGCGAAACTAATTATACGTTATCTACTTAATAACCGACATGCTTTTTCTCCTTTCCTCACGAACAGACAAAAGGGAAGCAGTGCCTGGATGTTATGCACTGCTTCCCCTCACTCTTCTTCCTCTTCACTGCGGCTCCTTATCTTTTAAAACCGCCTCATCAAGTCCTCGATTCAGCTCCTGTCTTACTTCTTCGATCTTCTGAATCAGCTCATCCTCTTCTGTTTCTTCCGGCTTCATTCGCATTTTTCCTCCTCCCATCAGGCGGCTTTTACCAGATCATACGCACGGTCAATCATGGCATTCCCGTCAATGACTCTGGCGAACTGATTCTCCCGGTAATTGGTCCGCTCCTTTAAAGGCTTTGCATGAGTGGCAAAATCAGAAACCGCATTCACAAAACGGTATGCATTTTTTCCCATATGCTTTAAATCCGGAGCATCAAAATACCGCATCTTCATATCTTCTTTCATCCTAAGTATGTTCTTTTTCTGCTGTTCAGACGCATTCTCTGCAATCGGAAACAGGGTATCCATGTATTCCAGGACACGCTTATCCGACAGCCTCCGGTGCTGCAAAGCATCAATTGCTTTTCCAAGCTCCTCCATGTACTTATTGGCACAGAGAAGCGTATACTGTACATCATTCAGCTTACTGCCGATATCTCCGACATGATTCGCAGACCAGCTCCTTTTCGCTTGGGAGAGAGCCATATTTAATGTGTTGGAACATACCACCCGAATCGGTGTCATGGCCGCTTTGATTCCGCAGCTTCCATCATGGGAATTCATGAAAACCAGATACGGTGTAATTTCGTCACCGGAAATGATGTAGCGCTGCGGAAGCTTCGCTAAAATCCAGGTACGCCTTCCCTCCTGCAAAGAGCCTGCGGTCTCATAAGTAACGCCCTCGCCCAACAGAGCATCTGTAAAAGCGAAAGCGTCTTCATTCTGTACAACTTTGTAACGATCTGTGACAACTCCTAACACCTGATGATCTGTTTCCCGGACATTGGCCTTAAAGCCAGGAACCGGCAGACCGTCTTCGGTGCTCAAAGACTTCTGGAGGACCTTCCAGTTCAGTCCTGCAAGCACCAGAGCACCCTTTGATGTTGGTGCCTCCAGGACCTTTGTACCTAACCCGTGCCACGGGGTGGTCCTCGTATAAAACATGGTTTCTACGTTTGCTGACATATACATTACCTCCTTGAATTGGTTTGGTTATTGGTATCCAAGGAGATAATATATATTTAGAGAACTATATTCTATCAATTTCTTTATTACAATACACGTTCCATGTCAAGACTTGTAGTTAATTTATCCGTTTGGATAAATAACTCCTTAATTGATGGCTTTACTTTTTCTTCATTCTGACCTGCTCTACTGAGTGAAGAATCATTATAATTTACTGTTTTAGTTACTTTCGCTGTTTTAGTTACTTTCGCTGTTTTAATTACTTTCGATCCATTCGAATTTCCTGTTACAACCACATTAGATTCATTGCTACCTCCATCACTAATTGTTGTAAATAATCTGCTTAGTATCATGTTTGTCATTGCATCATAATTTTTATAAACCAATATTTCAACATCTCCTTTCCCTTTATCAGATTCCCCTATCATTCTATATTTTATCGACGCAATAATCTTGCAAAAGTCTCGCCCATGCTCTTTATACCATTCAAAACTTTTCGTCCAGTAGCCTTTACACCATCCCATGCTTTATGAACCGCATTCTTTGCAGCTCTTCCTACTTTTTTCACTCCATCATAGATTGCTTCTGTCACCTTTGAACCGGCCATATAACCAATCATACCACCAACCATCCCGCCAATCATTGGACCCACGATTGGAATCCAACCAAGCGCCATTGCTCCAACCTTAGCTCCTTCAAACCCATGACAAAGACCTGCATACATTGCCGTAGATGTACGTCCAATTTTATCCAATCCTTCTTTAAGGGTAAGCTCACCTTTTGCAATCTTCCCAAGTATTTTGACATTTTCAATGCCTACACAAACCATATTTGCTATTTCATGTACCTGCGTCCCTGGCGGAATAATCGAAAGAATTCCTTTTTCAGCCCCAACTTTGACAGCACCAGCAGCAGCCATCTTTACTGTGGTATCTGCTCCAGTAATGAGTGCCGTCTCTACGACTTCATCAGCCTCAATCCGCTCTCCAGATAAGGCTTTTCCAGCTAATGTAAAACCCGTGGAAATAGCAGCGGAGTAGAGTCCGGCCAACCCTGCCTGTTTTCCAATGTGTAATGCCAGTTCTTTTGTTTGAAAGGTATTATAGTCAATCTCAGGAATTATGCTTTCTTCCTGGGTCTTGCGCTGCATTTCTTTTACCTGCTGTTTTGTAAGCGGATTTGAAGATATCCCGTCTACATCTCCCATTACAGATGTAACCGTTTTCCCTGGAAATGCCTTCTGCACTTCTGCAACCTGGTCTGCCGGAACAAGAATGCGCTGATTATTGTAATTTCCATGCTTTAGAAGTTTTATGGTCTCCTGTGCGTTGGCACCATATTTCACTTGATATTTTTGAACTATTTGTCCTGTTTCACGATTTTTTAATACGCAGTCCACAGAATTTTTCGCATATGTTTCCCCGGGTTCCGGCACGCGCACTTCCGCATATAACTTTCCGCCATGGAGAGCCGATTTGGCATTGTAAGTATTCACATGCTGTTGTTCCGCAATAAATCCATCCAGATTAAAGCACTGACTGACATCTCCAGCATTCGTTGTGACTGTTCGCATCATCTGTGCATTGGCATTCATCAATGTCTCATCAATCGTTGCCAGATGATTCCCAAATTCATTAATTGCCACACCTTTAGATGCTTCTTCCATCTTCGATGCAAACCACTTCTCAGAAGATATCCCCTGCTTTGCGGCTTTTTCAGCTGATGCCAGATTGTTATTATACTCTTCTATACTTGAAATGGTTTCTTTGGTCAATTCCTCAATCTGATCATCGCTCCATTTAGGAAGTTCCGCCCGGTAACAGCTCCTTAACCACTCATATTCACTACACTCTGGTGCCCTTTTATGATAAGCAGCCATAAATCGATTCATTATGGCACTAAGTTCTTTGACTTCCTTTTCGCTAAGTCCTTCTAACTGAATTTCACCATTCAATTCTTCATTCATATTCCCAATATTCTGATCATTCATAGTAATCCCCTAATCCTAAATAGATGCATTTTTGAACTTATTCTGTTCATACATCTTTTTCATCTGCTCCAATGATTCTTTCATAATCTCAGACAGAGAATGGGTATCTTTAATCGCAGACAAAATGTCCTCTGTTGTAACCATATCCTTCCCATTTACATATGCAAGTTCAATTCCATCTTTTACAACACTCTCAAGATCTGCACCGCTATACCCCTTTGTCGCTTGAACAAGTTTGTTCAAATCGATAGAATTCACATCTTTAGGCCTCCGCTTTCCAATATGGATTTTTAAAATATGTTTCCGCTCTTCATCTTTAGGAAGTCCCACATAATAGATTTCATCAAAACGGCCTTTTCTCAAAAGTTCCGGAGGAAGCTGTGCAATATTATTAGCAGTAGCAACTACAAATACTGGTGCTCTCTTTTCCTGCATCCAGGTAAGAAAATTACCAAACAAGCGAGTTGTTACTTCTGCTCCGCCGCCTACGCCTCCAATACCTGCAAACGCTTTTTCAAGTTCATCTACCCATAATACACATGGGGCAATCGCTTCTGCCAGGCTAATGGCCTTCCGCATATTCTCTTCACTTTCCCCGACATACTTTCCCATTAAACGGCCCATATCCATCCTAAGAAGTGGAATCTGGAAGAGAGAGGCTGCAGCTTTAGCACTCAATGATTTACCGCATCCTGGTACACCGGCTATTAAAACGCCTTTAGGTGCTTCTACGCCAAACGCTTTAGCCTTTGATAGATCTTTCATTACAACAGCTTTTTTTCTGATCCACTTTTTCAATATTTCAAGTCCGCCAATATCGTCCATTGTCTCTTTAAGTGGTATCATTTCAAGAATACCCGATTTCCGTATTTTCTGTTGTTTTTGCTCAAAGATTAAGGACATATCTCCTAATGTCAATTCTCCATCATTGCTATATGCAAGACTCAGTATGCTAAAAATTTCGGACTGTGTAAGCCCTTTAAGATTCAATGATAATTCTTTTAAAAGAGTATCCGAAATCGGAATTCCGCCGTTAATGTTACAGAATTCCTTAATATCCTCTTCAATTTCTTCTTCTGTCTGGTAATCCATTTCTATAATTGTAACAAAATTTTCCAACTCCTTCGGAATTTTAAGAACTGAAGATACCATAATGATAGTACAGGAAATACCACTGTTGATATTGATGGCAAACTCCTTTAAATGAGCGATCGCAATCGGATCATCTAAAAGAATCGGAATATTTTTTAGGATAAATACACTCTCATTAAATGCATTTTCATCTTCCTGTTCCATTAACGCTGTGAAAGTGCTATGTGATGGCGGGACTAAATATTCCTTTTCTTCTAATGAATACACGGAATATCCTTTTGTTGCATCCCATGTAAGAATTTTGCTTGTCCCCGTAGAAGATGCCGCTGTTTTTACTGCTTCAATCGCAAGACTTTCCTCAAATGTGTTCAGATACAGAATGGGAAAACCTGCATCAATATAGTTGGATAATTTCCCAACAAGCTTTGTCTGTTTCATTATCGTTCCTCTCTTTTAACTAAGTATCCAGATATATATGAGGCATCTGGCCTGTCCTCAGATTGATATTTTAAATAAACTTTCTCTATATCCTTTATAAACTCTTCATTGTAAATGGGGTATAGAATGTCTTCCTCTGTTGATAAAGCCATCTCCCTATTATCCTGATACACCAGATTGACTGCCATAGGATGCACCTTGCCTGCACATTCTGTCAAAAAGCATATAGACTGTGAATCCACAGGAGCATATACTTCTGAACATACATTTTCAAGTAATATCCAACATTTCATATCTTCTAAACGATAAAATTCCACTGTCTTTTTATCTCTATCAAGATACACCACACGTTTTTTGTCACAGTAGACCAGATCGTAGGCCCGACATAATAATTCTGTGTTATCTGTATTTTCTTTCAACCATTCAAGACTTTTTTTCTCTTTTTTCCAAATATAACTAAATCTATCTATGTATGGCACTGCGAGTATTTCACAAACCGTTTCGGGATATCTCTCATCCGCCAAAGAAAGCTCTGATAACTGTTCCTTTAAATTTATCAGTCTACGATCTTCCAGCCATATAAGGAGTTTTCCATTTAGAAAATACCTTGTAACTTTTTCAAAATCAAAGTTCGCTTGTAACTCCTCTAGGGTCCGTACCTGAATGCCTTCACCCATGTTTAGTGGAAATTTTACTCTTTTCATATGCATTTATTCCTCTGCTTAATAATTTTCATCATTACTTTTTTATATATGGCTATTGAATATATATATCTTCTGTTCCTTCAATAGAAATATCACGCCCATATGGACACGTAAAACATAGCTTTTCATTTTTTAATGTAAAAAAAGAACGACTGCCTCTATAATATCCTTTAGTAGCATAATGCAATTCTTTTATACGTTCTTTTTTGTCTTCCTCCATATCATATACCATTAGATAACTTATATACGGAGCAGATTCCTTTATAGTCTCAACAAAATAAAGCTTTCCTTCTTTATATACAATAGGATTTTCTTTAACATAATCATACGTATATCTACCCATATTTGCAATATTTCCAGCAATCTTTACTGAATATTCAGATTGTATATTATATTGCATTATTGCCTCATTACTGCAATCTGCATAAACCACATGTTGATCGTCTGAATATATTTTGAAAAATCCACCGTCTCCTTGATTTAATATGATTAATGAATTATCTCGATATTTTAATAACATCAAGAATTCTGTTGTCCGAATATAATTATAACTAGGAATTTTTACAGTAAACATTATACTCTCGTCTGTTATAGAAAAAATGTCTGTTATGATAATGCGATCCCATTGTTGCACATCTTTACAGTTAACATCTCTACTGGTTTTGAGGTATGACAAAATATCTTTGCCCGAAATAATCAGCTCCGTGACTTCTGTCAGCAAGTTTTCCTTATACAAACCCGATACTGCATCTAAATCTGTATACTTATATTCAACCGGATACATTTTATTTTCTTCTCCAACCTCCCCAATATTTCTTAAAAAGAACACGTTATTTTTATATGAATAAAACCAACTTTCACCATATGCAAGCAAACTCTCCATCGTAGTAACTTGGCATTTAAGCCCTGCGACTCCATATAATTTTGTCCCGCTATTGGTTTTCCAAAACTCAATCCAGTTCAGTATACTTATCAACCGCTTTTGCTGTTGAGAATCCTCTTTTGCAAATAATGCAATGACTACTGGGCCTTCACTGCGCTCACTACGTGCAAATGGTTCTGGAGAATAAGTACTAATATTTGTATCCTCATCATACCGAGAATATATAGGTATACACTCCAATATAAATTCACAATTTTCTTCTGCCTTAATATTCAATCCCTTTGTATTTATTGATTTTGAGGCAATTACATGAATTGCCTCTGCACATTTTATTTCTACATTTTCAAGAATAATATCAAGCTCATCTAAAGAAATATCTTGTTTACTATTTATTGATATAACCGTTGTGCCAACACCAATATAATGGCACCCTTTTATTTTAATTGGAATTGTAAACTGTCCATTACAAAGATAAATTTCTCTTATCCCATCATCCAATAAGTCAGCAAGTTCCTCTTGATTAAAGGCAGTCTGATCTACTTTTTCCAGAATTTTATTATCACTGGTGAGCTGCTTTAAAAGCCCCATTTTCTTACTGCGACGTTCCAATTCTTCTAAGTCAGTGTCATCCTCTTTGTAATCCACAGAAAAAATTTCATAAATCTTTTTTTTCAATCCATTGTCACTCGAATTAAGCTCTTGGATCTGCTGAGATTCTTCCTCGTAATACCGATCTTCAAGCCATGTAGCTAATTTTCCATTTAAAAAGTATTCATAAATCTTCTCGAAATCGAAATTCTCTTTTAGTTCTTCCAGATTACGTACCTGGACACCATCCTTTAAAATAAGGGGAAACTTAATTTTCTTTGCCATCACAAAACTCCTCCATATTTATAGCTTTATTCAAATATCTTTTTAAAATTTAATACCGTATCTGTCGAATCATCTTTAACAAAACATTCCTGTGCAAACTTTTTACTTTCTATGCCAATTTGTTCCTTTTCTATATAAGGCACATCAAATATTTCATACATTTGTTTCCGAAAATCTGCATCTTCATCTTTTAACTCAGAAAGTTTTCGTGCTGCTTCCTCATAATACCGATCTTCAAGCCATGTAGCTAATTCTCCATTTAAAAAGTATTCATAAATCTTCTCGAAATCAAAATTCTCTTTCAGTTCTTCCAGATTATGCACCCTAACACCATTCTTTAAAATAAGGACAGAACAAATTACCCTTGCCATCACACAACACCTCCATATTTGTAGCTTTATTCAAATATCTTTTTAAAATTTAATACCGTATCTGTCGAATCATCTTTAATAAAACATTCTCTATTACTTTCTCCAGACGTTAATTCAAAACTTAACGATATTTCTCTGATTTTGTCATCATAGAGTTTCTGAAGGTCTTCTTTTGTCTTAGTTCTAAGCTCTTCATATGGATACCATGAAACTAAATCTTTAGTCTTAGAAGATTCTCTTGATTCACCAAGAACATTTATCACATTGATTTCTGCATATTCATCAAAATGCCTTTGAATATAGTACCAAGCCTCATTAATATATGCTCTTTCTGGCATAACTGAATTCTTTGTTATATTACCGGAAGCTAATTCAGAATATATATTATTTGATCTATGATCACCAAACAAATATGGAAATGGAATCCATTCTATAGACGAATCATCAGACTTAATATCTGAACCGCTTGGTACTAATGGTAATTGTTCTAAATGATGTTCTACATCTAGTTCACCACTAAGGATGCTTGATGGAAGATATGTGCTATCTTCTTTTGCTTTTTGAGGAATCCTATTTACTTCTCCACCATATGGAACTCCATCAACTGTAATGACATATTTGTTGTCCATTTTAATCCTCCCTAAGCTAATTGCCTTCTACTAAGGACCTTAACAAAATCCCCTTGGCTCTTGAGCCACATATCAATCCCATTTCCAAACACTTCCGTCCGAATCGTATATATCCTCCCTTTCCCGCCTTTTGCCTCCTTTTTTTCTATAACCTTCGCCGTTGGCAGCCTGTCTAATACAGCCTCAATCGAAATACCAGAATACTCGAAAATAATTCTTTGCAGAGGACCACCATACATAAACTGTACCCGTTTCCGGAATTCCCCTTCTTCAAACCTTTCTTTATATGGAACCGAAAAATGTTCATCCAATACATAAAAAGATCGAATCCTGTCTATTCGGTAAATTGCCGGAGACAGATATTCTATTTCTTCCCCTTCCCGTTCAATAAAAGCAACCAGATAAAAATAAAACTCCGAAAACATAATCCCAACCGGCCTCACCAACCTACTCACAGGCCGGTCTTCCCTAAGTTTCTCATACCGTATTTTCATATAATTCTGGTATTTAACCGCACTTCCGATCTCCCACAGCTTACCGATGAACTTTGTATGATGATGCGGTTCGATGTAATGATACCGTTCATTGGCAATCAGAGCTTCGGTCTGCTTTTGATGGGATGGCGGAGCACAGTTGGCAATTAGCTTTTCAATGATCGGTTCCAGCTCGTCCTTCACAAAGGCCCGGCTTTCCAGAAGTATTTTACAGACTGCAAGAAGTTCTCCCCCGGTCATCTTCCTGGCATCGTTGTCCAACCGGAATCCGCCTGTTTTCCTGTCATAAATCACAGACGCGTTTCCTCCCATGGCATCCCTCTGATTGGAAATATAAGCTCGGATAGCTTCAATATCTCTCTGGATAGAACGGGGATTGACTTCAAATTGGTCTGCCAGCTTCGCTTTATGAACAGTCTCTCCATCCAAAAGCATCTTGTATATGGTCAGTATCCGCTCGGTTTTATTTTTTTCGCCTGACTGTGACATAAGACTTCCTCCCCCTTACTTTCATACCCACAGTATACGGAATGACATGGACAGAATCTGTCACTTTGCTAAAATAACTCTGCTTTAAGTATATACCATTCCCAGGCATTTCGGAATATACAATTACACAAATTCCTGACCAATATTTCTATCTGATAGCAGAGAAAGGCGAAGCTGCAAACGCCCCGCCTTTCCCTTATGCTGTTACTGAATCCATCTTCCCAGTGCGTCCACGGTATATCCATCCGGAGTTACCCCGTTCATAACCAGGGCACCCAGGTATTCGCTGGACTGCTCATCGAAATAATACCAGTAACCGTCAATATATTTCCATCCCGTTACCATGCTGCCGCAAGTTCCATCGGCCATCGGATTCAGATAATACCATCTTCCGTCCACGTCCTTAAGCCATCCTGTCTGCATGTAGCCTTCGCCATCGAAATGATACCAGGCGGCCTTCTGCTGATAAGAAAGGAACTGCCAGATATTTACCGGATAGGAACCGTCCGGATTCTTAAACCACCAGCCCTTTTCATCCGTTTTCCAGCTTCCGGCTTCCTTCTTTGCGGCAGATGCAGTGCTGTAAGAGGAATCTCCATCATCAGAGCGGCTGCTGCCGGAAGAGCTGCTTCCGTTCGTGTGGCTTCCGCTCTTTTCTTCTGTGAACACATACGTACTGAAGCTGTCAGCCGCAAAGGTGACCGCCTCTCCCTCACTGTCATAAAGATAGGAAACCTCTTCTGTCTCACCATCATGGATATGGTACAGATCAAAGGAAGAACTGGTGATGGTCTTCGGCTTCGGCACAGTGATAATTAACGGGATATCCAGGTTATTTTTCTCTTTTCCTGCCAGCATAACCTTCAAATCAAAGGCAGCCGTATTCTTGCTCTTCAAATCTTCCGGCATGGTCTCTGTTGAGGCTGCCACGTGCAGTCCGATCTTCTTATTGGCTTCTCCGGAGAAACCAAGTCCCACGGCCTTCACAGCAGACACATCAAGCTGTTCTTTAACCTCATCCTTTACTTCCACATAGGTGGAAATGTTCTGGTCCTCGCTCACCAGGAAATCAAGGGCCTTCATCTGCGCCATAATATCAGAATTGTCCATCATGGTGCTGGCAAGAACTTCATTGTCAATGCATTTTAAGGTATCAACTGCCTCAACGGTGTTGAGATCACCCTCTTCAATCCGGTTAAAGACGCCGCTTATCTGCTCTTCACCGCCTATTTCCGGATAGCTTACCTTAATCTGGAACCCTGTTCTGTCGAGAATCGCTTTCTGCTTTTCGGTATTGATACGCAGCGTTCCATAAACAAGCCCCACATCAATCATCGGTATACGGATAACCTGATTATCCCAGTCAATTTCATACTGATACCGCATTTCTCCATGATTCATTGATGTTACCGTGACTGGATCACTGGAAACGCCTCTGCGGATGTTAAACCGGTTTTTATTTCCAACGGCATACACCGATTTGAACATGTCATAATCAGCTTCTTTTATTTCATACTCCGCATTGCTGGATGAAGCTGTCTGCACTTTCTCCTTTACCATAATCGTAAAGGGAATCTCCACCACATCGCCGACTACGGCCTCCTTGGGAGACTCGCCAAGCTTAACCGAGGTAACCGCTGGGAAAGAGATCACATCCTCGGAAAGGAATCCATCGGTACCGAAGTCATAGGTCTGTCCATCAATGGTCTGTTCTCCTGTCACAGGTTTTCCGTCTTCGCCGCAGTAAAACCATTTGCCCTCATAGGGAATCCAGTGGTTGACAGGAATGGTATAATCCATAGATTCTCTGTAATAGCCGTCAATGAAATCTCCGAACTCATTGGATTTCATTTCACCATCTTTGTCGAAATAATAGAACTGTCCGTCGATCTTATAGAGGCCCTGCTCAACGGGGGTTTTATTTTCATCGTTGTATTTCCATGCAGACACGGAGCCCTTATCCTGCCACCAGCAGTTGGCCTTTGTGCTGTTGCTCACATAGTTGCTGACTCCGGTTCCTAAAAGCTCGTAGAGCTTATGAGGATTTCCCGCCTCATCCCGGCAGTCGTCCAGGGCCATTCCCCTGTCATCAAGAGTGATAATGTATTTCACTCCATTGACATGGATGGAAATTTCTTTTCCGGCATGTCCCGTATCCAGATATCCGTCGGAACCAATCCAGAACCACAATCCATTGCTCAACCTCAAAACATTCTTTTCGTAATTTCCATTGCTGTCGGCATGACGCCAGATTTTCTCTTCGCTGCTGCCCACATTAACCCAGATAGCCTGTGCCGGGAAACTTGCAGATACTGCCAAGAGCAACGCCATGCCAAGAGCCGCTGCTCTCTTTTTCATCTGAACTCCTCCTTTTTTATCAGACCGTGCATGTGCACGGTGTATGATACATGATTATATCATGTATTTATAAATAATTCCATATTTTAAACGTGTATTTTTTGTTTTTTCTTTCGATACAATGTTAAAGAATGAGGTGAATACTATGGAATCTGACTACATTGCCAAACGGATTACAGAGCTGCGTTTGAAAAAAGGGGTTGCTGAACACCGTATGAGCCTGGAACTTGGACATAGCCGCTCCTATATGCAGGGAATATCCAGCGGAAGGGCTTTGCCCAGCATGACAGAATTTCTTGCCATTTGTGAGTATTTGGGAGTTTCTCCCAGGGATTTTTTTGAGGAAGACAATATAAATCCCCCGTTGCTGCAGGAAACTCTCGATAAGTTGAAGACGCTTTCGGAGAGCGACCTGATGATGGTAAATACGTTCATTGAACGGCTGCAAAAGTAAAAGAGCTCCGGCTGTCCAACAGCCCCCGTTGGAAAGTATTCCGTAAAAATACTTTCCGCCCTTATTATACGGACTGTCGTGGACAGTATCTGTCATTTAGGAAAAAAATGTAAAACAAAAATAGAAAAGCAGGTTTTGAGTCCGGATGAAACTCAAAAACCTGCTTTTCTTACATCATCCTGCTTAATATCATACGGAACAAAAGAAGGAGAACCGCATATACAGCCATTACCAATAGCAGCACGGTCACCACCGTCTGGCTTATAAAACCTCCAATCAGAATCCCCAGATACAAAAGCAAAAACATTGAATAGCCCGCATAAGCCCAGCACCTGAGTCCAAGGAGACGGTTTCTCTCATCTGTTTCCACCAGGGCACGTTTCTTTCCCAACTCCTCATTCTTCAGATATCGAACATTCATGAAAAAATTAATACTGCCGCCGGTCATGAGTCCAATCCCAATTCCGCGGTAAAAACTGGCCAACGAGGGCTCGGAAAATCTGCTGCTTTCAGAAATTCCCAAAAGAAATGCCAGCGCACCTGCTAAAAAACAGCCTGCATATATGAAAATCCGCATGCGGCATCTCTTTTTAAAGTCAATGGGTGAATCGGTAAATAAACGGTTTAAAAACATTATGATTCCTCCTCTTCAAATATGAAAATGTCTTCAATGGTGCAGGAAAAATAGCGAGCCAGTTTGTGGGCCAACTGGAGCGAGGCGTTATATTTTCCATTTTCCAGAGAAATAATTGTCTGCCTTGTGACCCCCACCGCTTCTGCCAGATCTTCCTGCCGGATTTTTCTGGATTTCCGCAATTCCTGAATTCGGTTTTTCATTTCCGTCCTCTTTTCCTTTATGTAAAGTTTGTTTTACATTTAAAAGTATAGTATACTTTACATGAGATGTCAAGTTAATTTTACATTTTTATAATAGTTTACATAACTATATTATGTAAACGAAAAGGCCAAAGAAGGGATAAAACCACAAGAAAAAAAGACCTGCATGCATTTCAGGCATACAAGTCTTTTTTGTGACTGCTTAATCTTCTGCCAGCTCCTTCATAGCTTTGATGGCAGTATCCACTTCTTCTTCTGTATTGAACCAGGAGAAGGAAAAGCGTACCATTCCCTGCTCTACCGTTCCCATGGACTGGTGCATCAAAGGTGCACAGTGGGCGCCGGGACGGGTGGAAATTCCATAGGTGAAGGACAGCTCATCGCTGACCTCCGAGGAGTCATAGTTTCCAAGATTCAAGGACACCACAGCGGCTCTCTCGTCGGTATCAAAATTACCGTAGAGCTTGATGGTGGGAATTTCCCTGATTCCATCCAGGAACCGGCGCATCAGGCGGATTTCCTTCTGATGGATGGTGTCCGTTCCTGTTTCCTTTAAGAACAAAAGGGCTGCATGGAGTCCGGCAATTCCATGACCATTTAAGGTTCCTGCTTCCAGGGCTGTGGGCATCTCATGGGGATGTTCCTTTAAATAGGTATGGATTCCGCTTCCGCCGGACTTTAAGGGGCGGATGGAAAGTCCGTCACGGACACAGATTCCTCCGGTTCCCTGGGGCCCGTAAAGGCCCTTATGACCTGTAAAGCAGAGAACATCGATGTGCATGGCTTCCATATCAATGGGAAGAACTCCGGCCGTCTGGGAGGCGTCCACCACAAACAAAAGCCCATGTTCCTTACAGAAGGAGCCAAGGAGATGAAGGTCATTGGCATTTCCTGTCAGGTTGGAGGCATGGGTGCAGACCAGAGCTTTTGTTTCCGGCCTTAAAAAGCTCTCCAGCAGATCTGTGCGAAGGCATCCTTTTTCGTCACAGGGGACGAAGGAAACCAAAGCCCCGGCCTCCTCCAGGCGGTATAGGGGCCGCAGAACGGAATTGTGCTCCATGACCGTTGAAATAATGTGGTCTCCCGGGCCAAACAATCCCAGAATTGCTGTGTTTAAAGCCTCGGTGGAATTGCATGTGAACGCCACCTGCTTGGGATTTCCAAGGTGAACCAGGTCAGAAATCATCTCTCTGGTCTCATAAATAAGCCTGGAGGCATCCAATGAGGCCTCATGGGCGCCACGTCCTGAATTTCCCATGTGTTTCATGGCATTGACCACCGCTTCGATCACGGAATCCGGTTTCTGCATGGTGGTTGCCGCATTGTCCATATAAATTCCCATAAGTCTCCTCCATAAATTGCGCCGGGCAGGCGCTTTTTGCGGGAAAACAGGCGCCGGGACCCGGAATGGTCCGGATCAGGGCGCCTGCTTCCTTAATATAATAATTCTGCAATTTCCTCGCTTGCAATGTTCTGCTCTGTGAGGAATGCTTCCATTCCGGCCCGCTCTGACGGTGCCACACACCAGGCCAGTCCGCATCCGGCAGACAGCTCTCTCGGCACTGGAATCATACGTCCGGGCTTTCCATATTCCTTACAGGCCTTCTCGAAAGCGATTGCGTCAGCGGTCGTATGGAATGTGATGATTAACTTCCATTCTTTCTGTCTCATAGTTTCTCTTTCCTATTCGATAACCAGCTCGAATTCGTCTCCTTTTTCTGTAACGGTTACCTTTTTCCCCTGACTCTTTGCGAACTTTTCCACATTGGCTCTTGTGTGAGGCTCTGTCACAAGAACTTTGATGGTTTCATTTCCATGGCTCTTTAAAGCAGCGGATGTGAGCATCACAGGTTCCGGGCAGGATAAACCTCTTGCATCTACTTCATACATAATAATTCCTCTTTTCTATACGATGATTACGCTTTTTTGTTCTTCGGTGAAAAACCAATGATAAACAGGATAATAATGCAGGCAATCACTGCCACCTGTCCGTTGATTCCGGGACCTCCTGCTACGGCCGGAGTATCGGCTGTTGCTGCGGCTGCTGCTACGCCTGCCAGGCTGAAGTTGTGGCAGAAAGCTGCGCCAACTAAAAGGCCGAGGAAGGTAACTGCGGAGTCGGAAGAACCCTGTCCAGCCAGTACAAGCTGTCTTAAGGGGCATCCGCCTGCTAAAACTGCTGCAAATCCAACGGCGTAAAGGCCGAGGAAGTTCCAGATGTGCTGGGCATGGGCAACGGGCTGTCCGTCAAAGGAAAGCTTGAAGCCGCCGGTTGCCAGGTTGTAAATTAACATCACAACGAAGAAACCGCCGATAATGGTGATCAGATCATAGTTCTTCATTAAGATCACGTCACGGATGCTGCCTGCAAAGCAGGTTCTGCACTTCTGGGCCAGGGCGCCGAAAATCAGGCCGCCGATTAAGGAAACCAGAAGCGGTGCATGCATGCTGCCAGGTCCTTTTTCGCTGAAAGCGAACAGGGAGGTGGTCACGCTTAAGATAAGGAGAATTGCCAGCGCGATGGGAAGCACAGCGCCGGATGCCTTATCAACGGTGTAGGAACGGCCCAGGGAAAATCCCTTTCTGAGGGCGATGGTGCCTGTGAAAACACCAAGGGCAAAGCCCACAAAGCCCACATAGGCATTGAGGTCACCTGCGGACATACGGATAATCATACGAAGCGGGCAGCCTAAAAATGCCAGGGAGCCGATCATCATGATTACACCGAGAATAAAACGGATCATCGGAGAAGATCCTGCTGTGGAACGGTATTCCTTTGTGAATACTGCGATTAAGAATGCACCGCATACGATACCGACGATTTCCGGTCTCATATACTGCACAACTGCTGCTGTGTGGAGCTTCATGGCACCTGCGGAGTCACGGACAAAGCAGGCGATGCACATGGCCATGTTCTTGGGATTCCCCATGAATGCAAGAAGAGCTGCAATCACTCCCAGAACTGCACCAGAAGCAGCCAGAGTCTTTTTGTTTGCTGTTACGTTCATTTTACTACCCCTTTTCTGTAATTGTGAAATTTGGCAGAAAATCTACAAAATTGTAAATTCCGCTTTAGACAATTTTACCAGATCGGGCAGTAACTGTCTAATTTAAAAAGACAATAGAACAGAATTTTATTATAGCTTTTTTCAATATTACTACTCTTCCACGTCCGGGATTTCCTGCACTGCTTTGGTATGGACAAATTCCAGGAAACGCTCTGCAATGGGGGAAAGGCAGATGGACTTATTGTATGCCAGATAAAAGCAGCGTTTCTTCTCCAGACCGCGGATACGGAAATACCGCAGCTTTTCCTGAACTGCCGTCTGCTTTACCACCTGCTCGGACACAATGGACACCCCAAGTCCCCGGCTGATCACCTGCTTGATGGCAGACATGTTGCTCATCCTGGCGATGACTTCCACATTTTTAAAGACTGCTTTTCCGTTCACCAGGGCTTTTTCCATTTCCTGCTTGGTGCCGGAACCGTCCTCGCGCATGACAAAGGGCTCATTGATGAAAACATCCACCGGGATTTCATCTCCGTCCTTGTAGATATTATATTTATCCGTATCCGGAGTAATGATCACCATTTCATCATAAAACAAAGGTTCAAAACACAGGCTGGAATTTCCCTTGTATCCGGTAAATCCAATCTCCCCCCGCTGGTTGGTCAGGTTTTCATTGACCATCCGGCTGTCGGACTGCTCCACATAGAACCGCACCTTCGGATACATCTCATGGAACTCCTCCATCAGTGCAGGAAGATAATAGTGGGAAGGAATGGTGGAGGTCTGGATTTCCAGGATTCCGTCCAAATCATCCTTCATCATCTGTACGGACAGCAGGGCCTTTGCCCTGGTATTTAAAAGATCCACCGCATAGGAATAAAATTCATGGCCGTGGGGAGTCAGTGTGATCTCTCTGCCGCTTCGGTTCAACAGCTTGACTCCCAGCTCATTTTCCAGATTATTCACATGGGTACTAATGGTCGGCTGTGTCAGAAAGGTTGCATCAGCGGCCTTTGAAAAACTTTTGTACTTTGCAGCATTTACAAATGCTTCCAGTTGTCTGAACTCCATAATTTCTCCTTTACTTCAGCAAAACCCTTGCATCACCCTGGAGTTTGGTAATTTTCTGCTGATCCAGATGGTCCAGAATCAAAAGAACATATTTTCGTGATGTTCCCAGCATATCCCGGAATTCTGCCAGAGACATGGTGTCGTGGGTCTTATAGTGGTTTCTTAAAAGAGCCATGGCCCTCTCATAATGATCCTTATAAAGGTAAGCGCCCGGATTTAATTTAATCAGTACCCCTTCCTTAAAGAGATCGGAAAGAACCTGTTTGGCCTGTTTTTTATCCTTAAACTGTGCCATAACCTCATCGGTGGACGGAGCCTCAAAACCGGCTTCCTGGTAAGTTTTAATCATGCTGTTTCGCATGTCGGAGTGGGCATCGGAATACTGGGCGGAGAATCCGGCAGCGGCCACCGTACTTCCGGAGGCTGTGATGATTCCGCGCTTTAACAGCTCATTCAAAAGGACGTCGCCCTTTTTCGCATCCTTTAAATAGAAGCTGGCAAGGAGTCTGCTCTTGATCTCCTCTTTTTCCATACCCTGGGCAATGGGATTTTCCTTATGGAAGGCGGTCAGGATTTCCGTGGTTTTATCGGTCATCCGCTCCCAGAAGGCCTTGTGGAAGAAGTTGCCGTCGTTGAGGGAAAGGGCCTTTTTCTGCTTCTTTAAGGTCTCCATCCGGCTTTCTGTCTCGTTATCGGTCCAGTTTAATTTGGCTGCCAGCATGTGAACGGACGGGAAGTGGATGCTCTCTTCCTTTAGCACCAGCTCCAGGATTTCATCGTCTGTTCCGGTTTCCCGAATCTGCAAAGCCGAGATCAGCTCTTCCTGGTGTCTCTTATGCTTTCCGGGACAGGAATCCAGGATGATGCCGCCGCCAAAGGTTTCCACCGGGGAGTAAAAACGGATAATAAACCGGTCGGTGCGCTTTACGGCCAGGGGCGTATCGAAGCGGAGCTGTGCGTATGCGCTCTCTCCTGCGCCAATGGAGTCCTTATCCAGAAGGACAGCCTTGGCAATGGTCTGGGCAGAACCATAATTGAAATGTACCCGGTCCCCGTTCTTTAAAAGACGGTCCGTGTTGCTAAACAGGGTGATTTTCACATCCAGGAAGGTGCTGTTGGTGAGGGTTCCCGGAGCTGCCAGCACTTCGCCGCGAAGCAAATCCTCTTTTTTTACATTGGCCAGGTTGATGGCGGTACGCTGTCCCGCATAGGCCTCGTCCTCTTTCTGTCCATGGCTCTGGATGCCGCGGATTTTAAGAATCCGTTCCTGTGGATAGACCATGACCTCTTCTCCGGCCTTGCAGCTTCCCTCCAAAAGGGTTCCCGTTACAACCGTTCCGAAGCCCTCCATGGTGAACACACGGTCAATGGGAAGGCGGAACAGCTCCGGCTCGCTGCGGCGCAGTCCTACGGAACGCACCTTTTCCAGAATCATCCTTTTAAGCTCTGGAATGTTCTGTCCCGTGAAGGCGGAAACCCGGATCCGGTCTGCATGTTCCAGGAAACTTCCCTCCACCAGGGAGGAAACGTCCTCTTCCACCATCTCCGCCCAGTCCTCGTCCACCAGATCAGCCTTGGTGAATACAATGATTCCCTGACGGATATGCAGCATCTTTAAAATTTCAAAATGCTCCACAGTCTGGGGCATGACGCCCTCATCCAGGGCAATGACCAGCAAAACCAGGTCAATGCCGCCGATTCCTGCCAGCATGTTTTTCACAAATTTTTCATGGCCCGGCACATCAATGATACCGATGTGGAGCCCTTCCTCGTTGGGAAGATTGGCAAAGCCCAGCTCGATGGTAATGCCGCGCTTCTGCTCTTCTTTTAACCGGTCCGTATCAATTCCCGTCAGGGCTTTGATGAGACAGGTTTTGCCATGGTCCACATGGCCGGAAGTTCCTACAATGACATTTTGCATTCCTTGAGTCACTCTCCTTTTATTTCATGTCTGCATGGGAGGCCGCAAAGGAAAAGGCCTGCGCCACGCAGGGGATATCTTCTTCTTTGATGGTCCGCACAGAAAGCAGCACCTCATCATGGGCCACACGGACAATCACCGGAATCTCAGCCTTACGTAAAAGCCGCTCCAGCCGTTCGGCGGGAATCTTTTCAGAAGAAACAGACACGGCCTGGCCCAAAAGCCGTACTGTGGGGGCAGAGCCGCCGCCGATCTGGTCCTTACAGGGGCAGATTCCCAGTGTGAATTCCGAAGCTGCAGCCTTGATGGCGCCAAGAACCGCCTCTGCCTTTTTTTGCAGCTCTTCCTGGGAAACCGTAATCATCTGAAGGACAGGGATGTTCTTCTTGGCATCCTCCATGTCCATATATTCAAAAAATGTGGCTTCCATGGCTGCCAGTGTCATCTTGTCCACGCGGAAGGCGCGGGCCAGGGGATGATGCTTCATTTTATCAATATATTCCTTTTTACCGATTAAGATGCCTCCCTGGGGACCGCCAAGGAGCTTGTCGCCGCTGAATAAGACCACATCGGCTCCATCCCGCAGAGCATCCACCACCGTCGGTTCATCCACGCCGTAGCGGGACAAGTCGGTCATAAGGCCGCTTCCCATATCGTAAATCACAGGAAGCCCACACTCTTTTCCGAGGGCCACCATTTCCTTTAAGGTGACTTCCTGGGTAAAGCCCACAATTCTGTAATTGCTGGTGTGAACCTTCATGAAAGCCCCGGTGGTTTCCGGGTTGTATGCGTTCCGGTAATCGGAGGGCTTGGTTTTGTTGGTGGTTCCCACCTCTTTTAAATGTGCGCCGCTCTGCTCCATAATATCCGGAATCCGGAAGGAACCGCCGATTTCCACCAGCTCGCCGCGGGAAGTGATGACTTCCTTGCCGTAAGCCATGGCAGAAAGGCAGAGCATGGTGGCTGCCGCATTGTTGTTGACCACCATGGCCGCTTCCGCGCCTGTGATTTTCGTAATGATCTTTTCCACATGGTCATGACGGGAACCTCTGGCGCCCTTTTTCACATCGTATTCCAGATTGGAATAGGAATCGGCCACCTTGAGAACCTGTTCAACGGCCGTTTTGCAAAGGTTGGCTCTTCCGAGATTGGTATGAAGAATCACTCCGGTAGCGTTGACCAGTGTATTTAAATTGTGCTTTTTCTTTCCTGTGATGGTACCACAGATTTTTTCGATGATTGTCTCTCTGTCCGGAACGGCTTCCAGGTCTCCGGAGAGAATGTCTTTGCGGAGCTTATCAATGATTTCTCTTGCCGTGTCAACAACAACGGCTCTCGGTGTGGATTCCATAAAAAAAACAAGCTGCTCATCCAGTAGCAACTCGTCTATTTTAGGAAGACCACGCAGTAATATCTGCCTGTTTTCCATAATATATTCCTCCTACTTCGATGAATAAGTAACGGAGGAGGTGGGAATCGAACCCACCCGAAGGGCTCCTAACCCTTCACAACGGTTTTGAAGACCGCGAGGCACACCAGCAACCTATCTACCTCCAAATTCAAATCGCACACAGTGCCATAATAGCACAAAATTTTCATTCTGTCAATCTGGGAATGACAGGTATTGTCAATATTTGCCAACTATTGACAACGCCCGGAATTTCCCCGGAAAACTCCGGCGGCTTTGCATACAGAAACCGCCGGATTCCGGTTCTTCCGGTTTTAGCCTACATAACCGGCTTTCTTTAAGATTTCATAAGCTCTTGCTTTCTTATCAGCAGCCATCAAAACGATGGGGCCTGTGCAGCCCATACCACTCTCTGCGTAAATGCCCTCTTTCCAAAGAGCCTGTACAGCATCTTCCAGGTCCATAACCTCGATACCCGGAATCTGGTCGGTACAAATTTCCTTGGGCGGAGCAGTCACAGCAGCGGCCGGAGCAGCCTCTTTCTTTCCGGCAGCCTTTAACTCCTCGATAATTGCCTCAAATCCAGCCTTTTTCGCCTTTGCAAATTCTTCTGCAGCAATCTTCTTCCAGTCATGCTTAACCAGGTTTGTGGCAAACTCCATGGCGCCTGCAATCACAGGAGCGCCGGAAGCACGGGATACGATCATGATTAATCTGTCATATCCATCGCCGATACCCGGGCCATAGCCGAAGCCGAGGGACTCATAGCTTCCGCCTGTGGTGTATGCGGAGAAAATCTTCATCATCAGATTTCCTGTGAGGGAGTCCATAACCATGATATCCGGAGTTCCGGCCAGCAGGTCATTTCCTCTCATGACAATTCCGCCGTCTGCACGGGCAGATTCTGCAAAGTTAATGTCATAGCCCTGCTCTTTTAACTTAAGCAGTGCCTTTTCGGTCTGTCTTGCACCATCAATGTTTGCGATACCAACGGTCGGATTTTCGATGCCGTCTGCTTTGGCAGCAATGATACCGTAAATGGCGTTCTTTACCATACCGCTGATACGGTCGGTGTCAGAAGTACCTGTGGTGGTAGCAAGGTACATGGGTTTGCCCATGCCGGGGGTAATTACCTTACCGACAGTGGAAACACCGATGGGGAACGGATAGTGCATGGTAACAGCAGCGTCAATTTCGCCGGAATCCAGAAGAACTTCCATCTGTTTGTGGATGTCCTCTCCCTCGATTAACCGTGCATCAATTCCCTTATATGCGGCCAGTTCCATGGCCTTTTTAATGTTGTCTTCTCCATGCTCACTGCCTTCGGATGCAAAGCCGATCACCGGCTTTTTGCCGTACTGTCCTGTTTCCAGGGCATCTGCAACTTCCAGGAAGGTTTCTGCAATGAGCGTCTTAATTCTATTATCTGACATAACGCACCTGTCCTTTCTGTACGCAGATTATTCTTCACCAAGAAGGCCGTTTGCAAATTCACGCATAGCCTGTCCGATCATAGACTTAACAGCAGCCTCGTCAAAGCCAGCAGCAGCCGGTGCATTGGCAGAGCCGTCGTTTGCCTGTACCACGAAGGAAACACCGTCAAACAGGTTTGTCATTCTTCCAAGGAACAGACTTCCTTTACCGATGATCATGGCACGCTTGGTCTCGCCGGCAAGTACTTCCTCGCGTAACGGTCCAACATAGGGAACACCAGACGGAATATGACCCTGAGTGGGAGCCCATCCTGTCATGCCGTGCTCTTTTACGAAGTTTGCAATATCGGTACGTGCGATCTGGCCTTTCTTAACAGCCAGGGCAGCGATCATCTTATAGTTAGCTTCCGGAACGTCTCCAGCGCCAGCCGGTTTTGTGATATCCGGGTTCTGCATTTCCGGTGAATACTTGTCCACATCTGTCATCAGAAGACCTGCATTCTCAAGGGGAGCAGCCACAAGAGCGCCGATAACGTTCTGCGGAGCGGAACCGGTTCCGATGGTATGTCTTCCGATAATATCGGTGCGGATCTGCGGGCTTACGCCGTCGTCTGCACTGATCAGTACGGAGAATCCTGCGATAGCATCCTCAAGGATCGGAAGGCCTTTCTTTACATGGTCCTTACCATTCATACCAAGCTTTGCGGTACAGCCGCCAGCGGTAACAACCACATGCTTAAAGGTACCGGCTTTTACAAGTGCGGCAGCATGTAACATAGCATGAGCCGGGCCTGCACAGAAGCCACGAACGTCAGAACCTGTTGCGTTGGTGAAACCTGCAATCTCAGCAGCAGCCTTTGCAAAGTTTCCGCCGCCTCTCTGGTTCATATCACCGCAGGCTTCCTCACAGCAGTCGATAACGTATTCTACTTCGTCTGCATTGACGCCGGCCTTCTTAACCAGCTCAATTAAGGAAAGTACGTTGGAGGCCTTTGTTACAAGGTTCTCTAACATTACATGTGCGGACAGGTTTGCGTCCACATCATGGGCACGTTTTACAACGCCCACAAGAACACCATTGTTGTAGAGTCCCTCAGAATGCTCATCGTTTACAAGAGCAGTCAGCTCCTCTGTGGTGGTGTTTGCATTTTTATCAAGAACTGCTAACTGTGCTTCTGTAAGAAGATTCTGAGCAGCCAATTTCGCTTTTACATCCTGGGCAAAGCTGTTTTCCAGCATTACCAGATCGAATACGTCACAAATCTGAATCAGTCCGTAGAACTCGTCCTGAGGCATAATCTGGCCGTATTTTCCATCGCGGGAAGCATTCTCCCACTTCTTATCATAGTACGGGAACGGAGTGGCAGTAAGATCTGCCGGTTTCGCATTTCCGATATATACCTGGTTCGGTATGTAGGATACTGCATCCTCAAAAGATCTTAAATGTGACGGAAGCTCTTTTAAATACTCAGAGTCCGGATTTACAACCATTTCTGTGGTCTGTGTTGTACCGTTATGGATTACCATATCCGGTGTAATCGCCAGTGTATAGCTGGCTCCCTTCAATACTGGATACCCGTTCATGAACACACCTCTTAATTTAAAAAAAATGGGGCGCCAAAGAATCAGCGCCCCTTGACTAGTTACAGGTATTTACAGAATTCATCTCTGATGGAAGACATTTCGCTTGCGATGTCATCCACATCCATAACCATCTCCATCATGCTGATCTCATCATCGTAAACACCAGCATCAACTTCAGCTTTGATTTCATCCTCACAAATGTGATATACAGTCAGTCCCAACTGGACTCCTGCTAATGGGCCTGCGAAAGTCGGATCACCTGCAGTTACGGTCTCAGCAGCTAAACCAGCTGCCTCACCCTCAGCGGCACCAAGAATTACAACTACATTCTCTGCACCGTATTTTTCTGCGAAGTCTTTTACTCTCTTCTGATTTTCCAGATCCATAGCACCTGCGGATGTTCAGACAAAGCACTCAGTAGATGAATATACTACATCTGCTCCGGCTGTCTTAACACAAGCTTCTATGGATGGCCCCGGAATACCGTCACGGTCTCCGATGATTACTACTTTTTTGCCATTCAGAATAGCCATAGCATCGTTTCCTCCTTAATTTATTTATAGAAAAACACGAATACGTGTTATTTCCAGCTTTTACAGATGTGCCTTAATCATTGCTTCGATATTCTCTACTGTTGCATCGTCCTTTACGCACTCAGCAATCTTTTCGCCGCCCTTGTAAAGAGCGATAACCGGAAGGCCAAGAATCTTCTGGCCGATAGCCAGACGGCGAGCCTTTGTGGTGTTGAGGGCTGTGAACTTAATGTCCTTGCCATAGGTATCTTCCATAGCATGTACGTGGGGCATAAGAGCCTGGCACGGTACGCAGCCGTCACCGTAGAAATCTACGAGAATGGTTCCCTCTGCTTCCAATACTTCAGCAGCAAATGTTTCCTTCGTTAACTCTAACATAATTAAGACATCCTTTCTTAAAAACAGTGATTATGCCTCATGCTCTGAAACATACTTTTCAGCCTGCATTGCTGCAATGGCTCCGTCTGCGGCAGCTGTTACTACCTGACGCAGGCTCTTTACGCGGATATCTCCGGCGGCAAATACACCCGGAATATTGGTGTGCATGTTGTCGTCAGTCTTAATATACCCGTTTTCCATCTCAAGCATACCCTCGAATAACTCACTTCTCGGATTGTAGCCGATAAAGCCGAAGAGTCCGAACATTCCGTCATCGGGATCTGCATCGATTCTGGTAAGCTCGCCGGTTTTTGTATTCTTAACGGTCATACCGCTTAAAATACCGTCGCCGTGAAGCTCATCTACAACTGTATCCCACATAAAGTTCATCTTCGGGTTCTTGAATGCCTTCTCCTGAATGGATTTGGCAGCACGAAGCTCGTTCCTTCTGTGAATTACAGTAACCTTTCTTGCGAACTTTGTCAAGTACATAGCTTCCTCAACAGCAGAATCTCCGCCGCCTACAACATATACCTCAAGGTCCTCGAAGAAGTTGGCGTCACAGGTAGCACAGAAGGAAACTCCCTTGCCCATAAATTCGCCCTCTCTCTTGCATCCGATGGGACGCGGGAAAGCGCCTGTGGCGATAATTAAGGTCTTGCACTGGTAAGTATCTTTGGAGCCATAAAGCTTTTTCACAGGTCCATCCAGCTCAACCTTGTTGATTGTGTCACTGGCACGCTCTGCGCCGAATTTCTCAGCCTGAGCTGTCATTCTTGCAATCAGGGACGGGCCGCTCTCACCCTCGACCATCTGGCCCGGGTAGTTTTCGATCTCGTCAGTAATCGCAATCTGTCCGCCGTCTTTTGCTTTTTCAATAATCAAAGTAGACAGGCGGTATCTTCCGGAGTACAGTCCGGCAGCTAAACCTGCCGGACCTGCACCCAGGATAATCACATCATAGAGCTTATCCATTGATGTTTCTCCTTATTTCCATTCAAATACAGTCTGATCCTCAACCGGAGTCTGTAATGCTTCCAGAGCTTTGGTTACGATCTTTCTTCTGATTTCCTTCTCTTCCTCATGAGTAAGGGCGGGGTTTCCTAACGGATGTGGAATTGCAATAGCAGGAACAATACGGTTTGCACCTACCGTCTGGGAAATCGGAACTACGGTCGCAATATGAACAACCGGAATACCATAAGCTTCAATAGCTTTAACCATCGTTGCACCGCAACGAGTACAGGTTCCTCAGGTGGAGGTCAGGATTACGGCGTCAACATGGTCATCAACCAGCTTCTGTCCGATCTCCGTTGCAAAACGCTTCGCATTGGCTACTGCTGTACCATTACCAACGGTAGCATAGTAGTATTTGTGAAGGCTGCCGATCTTTCCTTCCTTAATCATTTCTGTGATAATGTCAACCGGAAGTACGCGGTCAGCGTCTTCGTTGGCATATACCGGGTCATATCCGCCGTGAGCTGTCTCATATGTCTCAGCTGTCAGGTCGGTAACGCCCTCGATATCATACTGGCCGTACTTGGAAGCACTGGAGGATTCGATATGATCCGGGTTTCCCTTCGGTACAATACCGCCGGAGGTAACCAGTGCGATTTTAGCCTTGCTCATATCCTTGATTGCCTTACCAGGAGCAACACGGTCAAAGCTGGGCATCTCGTACTCAGTCTCGAATTCCTTGTCGTTTAACTTCTTAACCAGCATCTCTACTGCTCTCTCGGAACCGCGTTTTTTCTCGAAGAAGTTCTTACGGATACCGTTGGGAAGGTAACCTTCCTCAGCAGATGCGCCGATAGCCTCGCCCTTGGCAACCTTTAATGCCAGAGGAGCCATCTTTTTAACAGCATCTCTCATGCCGGCAGCGCTGTTCTTTGTGGAGATAATATATACCTCTCTCTTGAACATGTCAGCGCCCGGGTTCTCTTTGTACATACCGGTGATAACCGGGATACCTTCTTTTTTAACGGCTGCAGCCACAGTACCGCAGGCCACACCGTAACGTCCGGCGTTGAAAGCCGGTCCGCAGATTACCAGGTCCGGATTCTGGCTCTTGATCATATCAAGAACGGTAGCTGTTGCAGAATCCACGTTCTCGTTGAAGTAGGAATCGCCGCAGATTACAGTAGCAACGATTTCTGCCTCTTCACCGAAATTCTGCTGGAAGGCCATACCAGGTCCAACTACGCCTTCACGAAGCTCCGGCTGGTAATCAGCTTTTTCCTCGCCACCGATGTTGGCGAAGAACTGATTAATATAATGAACAACTCTTAACTTCGACATCATTTCCTCCTAAATTATCTGGCACTTAACGGGTTGAAGCCCATCTCGTTGGTGGCGCCTGTAATAACCTGAAGCTCGGCAATGATGGAACCGTCGGCCTGAAGGCTTCCGTCAAATCCACCGGCGATGATATCCGCAACTTCCGGATATCCGATTACCTTGTCCATCTTCGGAAGATGGATTACTTCATTTGCGTTACCACCTGTTACTACTGCGTTAGCTGCTGCATCTGCATCGGCTAAGGACTGGGAAGCGCCGTCGCGTCCGGCGTACTCATCAGTGATGATTACAGTCTTAACGCCCTTGCCCTCAATCTTCTTGCAGTTCATAATCAGGTCTGTATCCGGGTTACCGAAACCTTCCTGAGATACGATAGCGCCGTCAAGACCAAGCCACTCGCAAAGCTTTGCGGACCAGTCAGAAGAACGCATCTTATCTGCCAGATATACATTCTCGTTAGTGATGATTACACCAACAAAGTTTAAAGTCTTTCCATGCTGAGCGAACAGGTCTTTGATAACCGGGTTGTTCAGGTGATGGTATGTTGTGTTCTTGTCACATGCAGATACGCAGTTTCCGCTTACGATTGCGCCGTCCATGATCTCGGTCGGCATAATGATTGTGGAAAGAGACTGCTTTGCATCTACGCCGTAAACATAGGTGTCATGCATAAGTCCCTGGCTCTGAAGCATAAGAACATAAGCAACTCTCGGCAGATTCGGCCACTTTTCAATTCCTTCCTTAACGGAAACGGTCTCGTAAGTCTCAACCTCTTTTGCCTCGATATCCTTTGCCAGCTTGCCGATGTAGTCAGCAGCCTTTAAGCCTGCCATACGAACGGCCTTTTCATGAGCATGTTTTGCAAGTCCGTCAACCGGCTCACAGATAACCACAAGGTTATTGAGCTTGGAGAACGGTGTGTACTTGGAGCCCTCCCCAGTCATGTCGATAATGCCTTCCTGGAAGCCCACGATCTTACCGGTTGTAACAACGGCGCTGCCGCGAAGTACGTTTGTACGTCCGCTTCCCACCGGAGCCACCTTGGAGATCATTCCCGGGAACATAGCACCTTCACCGTTTACCTTTACACGAGGCTCGATAACGTCCTTAACCGGCATGATGCGAACGTTCTCGCCCGGTTTTGCGATATCAAGTTCAACGGATTTCAGTGTTTCGTCCTCAAGAATAAGGGCTTTCAACTCGTCGGCATTCACGTAGATGGTTCCGTTTTCCACCTTGGATTCTGCTCCAAACTGAATGTCGTTAATCGGAATGATTCCTAATTCGAGTTTCATTTGTTTAGCTACCCCGCTTTCTTAAAAAACTACAAGATTTTTTGGATCGCTCCTTCAATCAGCGAAAGATCCACTGCCTGGAAATCCTCCAGAAGATTTTCAGGCCAGTCGGGCGTTTTCCGAATGGACTGAAATTTACGGCATGTCATAATACCGTTTTCAATGGTGATCTCCTGATTGTAGAATTCCTCTTTGTCCACAGGACGGTTGGATATCATCACTGACTTATAAGGAGTCTGATTGGGTTTCAAGCTTCCCGTCATCGGATGCGTTTCCAGACACCAGCTTTTCTGAATATAATCCCGGACAGTCAAAAGCACGTCCATGTAGCCTTTTCCTTCCAGATATTCAATTTGTACCTGGTCACCGTATTTTACCAGGCACATCGGGTTGTTGGTAATAATCCGATACATGCTGTTCACCCCTATTGATTCAGGAAATTCCTGTTTCAACCATACTTTTTTTAAATTACAGAAATTCTCAATATTGATAATTTCTATATATAGACTTTAACATACTTTACTCAAAAAGAAAAGATGGTTGAAGTTTTTTTCTAAAGTTTTTTTCAAGGATCGAGAAAAAAACTTCTTGATTTTGAAAAAAAATTCCGGTAGAATAAAAAAAGAATGGAAAAATTTGTCAAGCAATTTCCATAGAAAGGAATAAATTCATGGACAGTAAAACTTTTACTTCAACCTATTACATGGATACCAAATCGGCGGCCTACACACGAACGCTCTCAGACTGCAAACGGGTGGCCATTTCCAATGCCAATGTGCTGTTAATTGGCGAATCTGGTGTAGGAAAGGATGTGGCGGCACAATATATACACGCTCTAAGCCGCCGGTCCGACAAGGCCTTCGTGGCAGTAAACTGCAATGCCTACACGGAGTCTTTGCTGGAGCCGGAGCTTTTCGGTGTGGAGCCGGGAATCTTTTCCGACACCATCCGACGGCGGATTGGAAAATTCGAGCTGGCAGATCATGGAACTTTATTTCTCGATGCCATCGGTGATGTGAGCCTGACCACGCAGGTAAAGCTTCTGCGTGCCATTGAAACAAAGGAAATCGAGCGGCTTGGCGGAAACAATAAAAAAATTCTGGATTTCCGTCTGATCACGGCCACCAGCCGGGATCTCCCCACGGAAGTCATAAACGGCAGCTTCCGTGAGGACTTCTTCTACCGCATCAGTACCATTGTAATCCGGATTCCTCCCTTAAGGGATCGCAAGGAGGACTTGGAGGGGATGATTCACTTCTTTTTGCAGAAAGCCCAGGAAGAGAACGGCATCCGCATTGACCGGATTGAGGATAAGGTCTGGGAGTTTTTGATGAATTATGACTATCCCGGAAATATCAGGGAACTTAAAAATACCCTGGACCGGATGGTGGTGCTGTCCCAGAACCATGTGATCACCACGGAAGGGATTCCAATTCTTTACAATTTGAAACGGATGGCTCCCGTTTCTTCCTATGCCACTCATGAACTCATTACCTGGAAGGAATTTAAGCGGAGAAGTGAACGGGAATATCTGGAGTGGGCCCTCAGACAGACCAACTGGAACGTCAGCGCAGCGGCCAGAGAGCTGTCCATCAGCACACGGCAGATTTTTAATAAAATCAACGAATACAACATTGAAAAGCCATTTTAACTCTTAAGCCTGCCTTTGGGCCTCCCGCAGATCAGAACCTCTGCGGGAGGCCCATTTGTTTCTTTATGCTATCCTCTCCTTCCTTTTCCTCCATATTGACTAGCGCTGTCATTTCGTGTATATTGGTGTAATATTCAAACTCTATCAGCAAAATATCACAATAATTTGAACCAGGCAATGATTCAGAAAATATTTTTTGCATTTCCATTTATTTACTTATATAATCTGAGTTTTTGGGCTGGATTCGTCCTAAAAGGCCCATGGTCATGGCTTGCATTCACCCAAAAGAAAGGAACAAATTGCTTATGAAAGAAAAAGTTCTTCTAATTTATATGGATGTATCAACGAAGACGGGAATTCTTCCCTACCTGTCTTCTATATTTTCTTCCTATCTGATTTTTGACAGTATGCTGGCAGATCAGATTGACCACGAAAAAATCAAAGACTATCAGATGATTCTTTTTTCCTTTGCGCTCTGTGACTCCAGGGCCAGGGAGTTGGTGAAGGATTATGGAATTCCCATGTACCAGTGCGGCAGGGAATTAAATTATACCCATATCCACAAAATTCTCGAAATCCCGTCCCACTCGGCCGTGTGCATTGTCAATGATCGGGAAGACAACTGCAAAGAGGTTTTGGAATCTCTCACGGCCCTGGGACTCACTCAGTACCGGTACACCATGTATTATCCCGGCGGACCGGATGTGGATCCCACCATACAGTATGCCGTCACACCCGGTGAAAGCCGGTATGTCCCCTCTTCCATCCGCACGGTCATCGACATTGAAAACCGGAATGTGGACATGGGAACCCTCTGCCATATTGCAAGTAATTTCCATCTCCCGGCCAGCCTGTTAAATAAGGTACAGGAGAATTTTGCCAACTACATCAGCAGCTTCATGCGCTACATCAACAATCAGATCGAAGAAACCATGCAGTTTTTCCTTGTGCGCGACAAGCTTTTGGACACTCTGAAAATGGGCATATGCATCACCGACTGCGAGGGAAAAATTCTTATGGCCAACCAGACCTTCTGCAATTCCCTTAAAATGAACCGCTCCTATGTGAAGGGAAGGCTTCTTTCTGGCGTATTGGGCGAATGGGATATTTTTGTGGATTTGGAGCAGCTTTTAAACGGGAACGTGGTTTCTCTGGGAGCCGGGACCGAGCGGGTCTATTTGTATTTTTCCAGAACCTACGAGACCTCCTATGGAAATGATAAGCTTTTGTTTTTGACGGAACCGGCTTCTTCGATTCTGCCTCCGGCGGCCTCCATTCTCTCCTCCGGTCTGGAATTCCCGGTGGGAGCAAAAATTCCCAATAATGAGTCCTCCATTTTCCGGCTGATTGCAGGAGACAGACAGCTTTCTGCCCTCTTCCACACCATTATCTCCTACGCGGAAACGGATTTTCCAATTCTGATTCTGGGAGAGCCGGGACTGTACCAGCCCCAGGTGGCCCGCTTTATCCACGAAAATTCCGCCCGGGCCAATG
The DNA here is from genome assembly GCA_021770825.1 of Clostridium sp. Taxonomy (GTDB): domain Bacteria; phylum Bacillota; class Clostridia; order Lachnospirales; family Lachnospiraceae; genus CANRXD01. The sequence goes on from JAETQD010000001.1 coordinate 30,971, forward strand.
AGCCGTTTTTATTGTTCGACGCGGCGGAATCCTGTCAGAAGCTACGAAGGTTTATGAAAACAGCCAACGATGCCACCATATACATCAATCACCTGGAACACGCCTCCATGGAGGTCCAGAGCTTTCTCTGCTCTGTTTTGAATATCCAGGACTCCCAGGAGTTTTTCCAGACCAGCATCAAGGGAAAGGGCCCGCGTTTTATCTGCTCCTACCATGGGAACCTCCAGTCCGGAGAGATTCTTCCGGAGCTTTTCTACCAGTTGGGAACGCTGACCTTAAATCTTCCGCCCCTCAGAGAGCTTCGGGGAAGTATTCCTTATTTTTATGAATATGCCTTCAATAATCTCTTTTTAAGCGGAGTCCAGAAAATGGAAACCCTGTTTACGGACACAATGATACAATTTTTGAAAGAATATGAATATCCAGGGAATTTCAGGGAATTCAGAAATCTATGCCGGTATTTCCACTGCATTTTCAAGGGAAAAAAGCTGACCACAGCCCAGCTTCCCTCCTATATCCATTATGAGCCGCCCATGCGGGAGACCTTGGCCTTTCTGGAACGGGAGGTGCTGGAGCTGATCATGGGACATCCCCACAGCGGAAGGAACAAGATCATTGTGCTTCTTTCAGAAAAGGGAATTGAGGTTACCTCCCATCAGGTCCGGATGATTCTGAATGATTTGGCGGCAAAGGCATATATTCAGGTTATGAAAACAAAACAGGGATGTGAGATTACAGAACTGGGAGAATATGTGCTTCAGAGCGGCACAAGATAGAGAAGTGTAAAAATAACGGGCAGGATGCAGATTGTGTTGTGATCTGCGTCCTGCCCGTTTTTTTTGGTCTTACTGCTGTAAAGCGCTTGCATCCACCTCAGTGTAGCCGTCCGTGGACGGAAGCTCGATGGTCACAGGCTGTCCCGGATTGTTGTAGGTCATTGCCATATCCATTACCATGGATGCGGTCTCACCCTGAGCGGAAAGCTCAATTTCCATCACCAGCTTTTCGCTCTTTAAGTAACCGTCTGCGCCGATCAGGCATTCACCGGAAACACTCTTTAAGGACATTTCCATGCCCTCCATATCAGAGCCGGAGTTTGCAAGAATTTCCTCCACAAAGGAACCCATCTTGGACGGATCTCCGGTAAATGTGAGCAGCGTATCCTCGCCCTTTTCTTCGAGAGTGATGTCACTCATCCACTCCACATCCACTTCCATGCCTGCGGAGCTGGCCTCTGCCTGCTCGGACATGGCGGATGCGTCCATAGCATATTTCACCTTCTGTCCCATGGCATCCATATAATAGTGGCCATCGGTGTAGAACATGGTCATCTCAAAGGACTCTCCCTCGGCAGAGGTGGTGTTGGTAATCAGACACTTGATGTCGTCGGTGTTGTAGCCGTCGGCTTTCATGGCCATTTCCATTGCCATGGTCTCTTCGCCGAACTTCATATCCATGTTCATGTCCATGACCATATCCATGGATGTGAGCTCTGCATTTTTCTTCATGGCCTCGGAATACACTTCCTTCGGGTCAAGTTTTGCAGCTTCTGTGGCCGCCTCTGTCTGCGCGGCAGCGGCGGTGGCGGAAGAAGAACCGGAATTCCCGCCGCAGGCAGCGGAAGAAAGAACCATTCCAGCACATAACAATGCAATCAATACCTTTTTCCTACTTTACCTCCCAATAAAACTTTTAAATTTATTATTTGGCTTCCACTTCCACTTTTCTGACGGTTCTGGAAGCAATCTCTTCTTTGATGCTGTCGATGAAGGCAGAAAGAGAGGTCTGTCCTTCATCTCCCTTGAAGCGGCTTCTTACGGAAACACAGCCGTCAGCCTCTTCTTTCTGGCCAACCACCAGCATGTAGGGGATTTTTAAGGTCTGTGCCTCACGAATCTTGTAGCCGATCTTTTCGGAGCGGAGATCGATCTCTGCGCGGATTCCGGCCTCATCCAGAGTCTTCTTCACGGACTGGGCGTAAGCTTCGTATTTCTCGGAAATCGGCAGTACCTTTACCTGTACCGGAGCCAGCCAGGTGGGGAATGCACCTGCAAAGTGCTCAATTAAAATACCGATGAAACGTTCAATGGAACCGAAAGCAACACGGTGAATCATGATGGGTCTGTGCTTCTCTCCGTCTGCACCAATGTATTCCAGCTCAAATCTCTGGGGAAGCTGGAAGTCAAGCTGGATTGTGCCGCACTGCCAGGTTCTTCCGATGGCATCCACCAGATGGAAGTCAATCTTCGGACCGTAGAAAGCGCCGTCCCCTTCATTGATCACATAGTCCAGTCCCAGATCGTCTAAGGCTCCCTGTAAGGAGCTTGTTGCCATCTCCCAGTCCTCATCGCTTCCCATGGAGTCCTCCGGTCTTGTGGAAAGCTCCACATGGTATTTGAAGCCGAACAGGGAATATACCTCATTGATCAGTCCTGCAACGCCCTTGATCTCATCGCGGATCTGCTCCGGAGTCATGAAGATATGGGCATCGTCCTGTGTAAAGCAGCGTACACGCATAAGGCCATGGAGCTGGCCGGATTTTTCATGGCGGTGAACGATACCAAGCTCACCAACGCGTAAGGGCAGATCACGGTAGGAACGGGGCTCCGATGCGTATACCAGAACACCGCCCGGACAGTTCATGGGCTTGATGGCATAATCTTCATCGTCAATGACCGTTGTGTACATGTTGTTCTTATAGTGATCCCAGTGGCCGGAAGTTTCCCAGAGACTTCTGTTTAAGATGATGGGAGTGGAAACCTCCACGTAGCCTGCCTTTTTGTGGATTTCACGCCAGTAGTCAAGCAGTATATTCTTTAAAACCATTCCCTTGGGAAGGAAGAACGGGAAGCCTGGGCCTGCATCGTGCATCATGAATAAGCCCAGTTCCTTTCCGATCTTTCTGTGGTCACGCTTTTTGGCCTCTTCCATCATGGTGATGTAGGCCTCCAGCTCCTCTTTCTTTGCGAAAGCGGTTGCGTAAATTCTTGTGAGCATCTTATTCTTTTCGCTTCCGCGCCAGTATGCGCCTGCAATGCTCATAAGCTTAAATGCCTTTCCCACTTCCTTCGTGGTCATAACGTGGGGGCCAGCACAGAGGTCTGTGAATTCACCCTGTTTATAGAAGCTGATGACAGCGTCCTCCGGCAGGTCTTCAATTAACTCCACCTTATAGGGCTCATCCTTTTCCTTCATGAGGGCAATGGCCTCTTCTCTCGGCAGCTCAAAGCGCTCTAAAGGAAGGGCTTCCTTGATGATCTTTTTCATCTCGGCCTCAATCTTTTCCAGATCATCGGCTGTGATGGGTTCTTTGGAATCCACATCATAGTAGAAACCGTCGGCAATGGACGGACCGATGGCAAGCTTGGTGTCGGGCCATAACCGTTTGATGGCCTGGGCCATCACATGGCTTGCGGTGTGACGGAGCGCGGAAAGCCCCTCGGCATCCTTTGCTGTCAGAATATTAAGCTGGCAGTCGGAATCCACAACGGTTCTCAAATCAGCTTCCTCTCCGTTGATTTCGGCCACACAGGCCATTCTTGCGAGACCTTCGCTGATGTCCTTTGCAATGTCAATGACAGCCATGGGCTGTGCGTACTCTTTCACAGAGCCGTCTTTTAATGTGATTTTCATGACACATTCTCCTTTTCTTTTTCCAGTGAAACAAAAATCCCCCATTGTACAGGTTTTCTGTACAATGAGGGACGAGTTTACTCGCGGTTCCACCCTGCATTTGCATGGATTCCAATAAAATCCATACCGCTTCTTTTGATGATAACGGAATCACCGTTCCCGATTAAGGGACACTCCAGGGTGGTCTTCGGCTGTTCTATTCAGTAAGGCGCTTCCACCAGATACGCCTCTCTCTGGACCTTTCAGACAGCTTACTCTTCCTGTCAACGTGTTGCTTTTTCACTTATGAATCAGTATATCACCGGATTTTTATTTGTCAAGAAGTTTTAATGGGCTTTCCGGTTAATAAATTCTGTTTTGGTCTTTGAGTATGTAAATTTCTGGCTGCTGTACAGACCATAGTAACCCGAAAGGGTGAAGCTTATGGCCACGATGATGGAAAAATACGGCATGGCCTCGAAGCCGAAAAGCTCAAAGCCCATGAACATAGTGGCAATGGGGCAGTTTGTCACCCCCACAAACAGGGAAAGCATGCCGCAGGCGGCACAGAGGGACGGGGCAAACCCGAGGAGATTTCCAAAGGCCGCTCCCATGGTGGCTCCCACTGCCAGAGTCGGCACGATTTCTCCGCCCTTAAAGCCGCCGCCCAGAGCCACGGCCGTAAATACCATCTTAAGAAGAAAGGCCTCATAGGGAATCCTGCCCTCCATGGCTTCCTCCACCAGATTAAATCCGGCTCCGCAGTAGTCTCTTCCGAATATCAGCGTAAGGAGAATGAAGAGGGCCGATGCGGTGAGAATACGCAGATAGATGTTTTCAATTTTCTTTTTGTAGAGCTTCTGGCTTTCATGGAGCAGGATGCAGAAGCACACGCTCACAAGGGCGCCCAGAAGGCCAAGCAAAATGATATAGGCCGCCGGCTTCCAGTGGAATTCCGGAATCGAAAGAATCGTAAAGGCCTCCGCGTGGAGTCCTAAACGGTGGGATACATAGGCGCCGATGAAGGAGGAAAAGACACAGGGCACCAGGGCCGCATAGTAGGCGACGCCGATGCTTATGACTTCCATTCCGAACATGGCCGCCGCCAGCGGAGTTCCGAAAATGGCACCGAAGCAGCCGCTCATGCCGCTCATGATGGCCACCTTTTTATCACGCTCATCCATTTTAAGGACATCTCCGATGAGATTGCCGATGCAGCCGCCGATCTGTAAGGCAGCGCCCTCCTTTCCGGCGGAGGCGCCCACCAGATGGCTTAAAATGGTGGAGCTGAAAATACAGGGCAGGGTGGAAAAATGGATTTTTTCCGTGGAAGAGATGGACTCTAAAATCAGGTTGGTTCCCTTGTTTCCCACCTGGTGAAAGGCTTTATGGATTAACACAATCAGGATGCCGGATACGGGCATCAGATACAGCATATTACCGTGTTCTCTGAAAAACCTCTGGGAATAGGCCACGCCGTGGCCGAATGCCGTTCCCACCAGGCCGCAGAGAATTCCCATAACAATGGAAATGCAGGTCCAGCGGATGAAATGGAGAAGATTGTGTATCAGAACCGAACGGGTAATTTTGTCATACATACTCCTATACCTCTTTTTTCACATTTGTAAAACGGGGGCCATGAGACCCCCGGCTTTTACATATAAATACCGGATGTACGTGCCACCTCGGGAGCGTAGCCTGCATCCTTTAAGGCCTGTACGATCTGGTTTTTATGCTCGGTGCCGAAGGACTCCATGGTGATGGTGAGCTGAACGCCTGCAGCCCGGTTCACATTGGCAAATACGTTGTGGTCCAGCTTGATTACGTTGCCCTGAAGCTTTGCAATCAGAGCGGATACGGCAGCAAGCTGGCCCGGCTTATCGGGAAGCATTACGGATACCGTAAAGATACGGTCACGCTGCATCAGTCCGTTCTGGACCATGGTAGCCATGGTCAGAACATCCATATTTCCGCCGCTTAATACGGAAACTACCTTTTTATTCTTGAAATCCAGGTGCTTTAAGGCGGAAACGGTCAGAAGTCCGGAGTTTTCAACGATCATCTTGTGGTTTTCCGCCATATCCAAGAAGGAGAATGTAAGCTCCGAATCGTCAATGGTCATGACCTCATCCACGTTGGCCTGTAAATAGGGGAACAGCTTGTCGCCGGGGGTCTGTACGGCCGTACCGTCGGCAATGGTGCTGATCTGCGGAAGAGTCACCACCTCTCCTGCTTCCAGAGATGCCTTTAAGCAGGCAGCTCCTGCCGGCTCCACAGCGATCACTTTAATCTTCGGGTTTAAGAGCTTTGCCAGGGTGGAAACGCCTGTGCAGAGTCCGCCGCCGCCCACGGGAACCAGAATGTAGTCCACGGTGGGAAGTTCCTTTATGATTTCCATGGCGATGCTGCCCTGTCCTGTGGCAATCTGTAAGTCATTGAAGGGATGAACAAAGGTATAGCCGTTTTCCTCAGCCAGCTCATAGGCATGGGCGCAGGCCTCGTCAAACACCTCTCCGTATAAAACCACATTGGCGCCATAGCTCTTGGTGCGGTTTACCTTGATTAAGGGGGTCTGTACCGGCATCACCACCGTTGCCTTTACGCCCGCAAGCTTTGCCGCATAGGCCACACCCTGGGCATGGTTTCCGGCGGAAGCGGTGATTAAGCCGCGCTCTCTTTCCTCCTCGGAAAGCTGGCTGATTTTATAGTAAGCGCCGCGGACCTTGTAGGCACCTGTGCGCTGCATGTTTTCCGGCTTGAAATAGATTTTATTGCCGTATTTCTCGGAAAAATACTCGCTGTAAATCAGTTTGGTTTCCTGTGTTACCTTCCTTACGATCTCGGAAGCGTCCTCAAATTTTTCCAGTGTCAATTCCAGCATTTCCATAATTATTCCTCTCCTTTGTCTCTGGATTCTGTCTGAAACAGTGCGTTTACGAAGTCTGCTGAGTTGAATTTCTGAAGATCGTCAATCTTCTCTCCTACACCCACATATTTAACGGGGATACCAAGCTCGGACTGGATGGCTACGGCAATGCCGCCTTTGGCGGTTCCGTCAAGCTTTGTAAGGATAATTCCGGTGATATCTGCGGCCTCCATGAACTGTCTGGCCTGTACAAGGGCATTCTGCCCTGTGGTTCCGTCCAGGACCACCAGGGTTTCCCGGTAGGCCTCCGGATATTCTTTGTCAATGATCCGGTTGATCTTTTTAAGCTCTTCCATCAGATTTTTCTTATTGTGAAGCCTGCCTGCGGTATCGCAGATCAACACATCGGCATTTCTGGATTTGGCGGCGGAAATGGCGTCATAAATTACCGCTGCCGGGTCAGAGCCCTCTTTCTGAGCAATCAATTCCACTCCGGCCCGTCTGGCCCACTCGGCAAGCTGGTCAATGGCAGCGGCCCGGAAGGTATCGGCAGCCGCTAAAATCACACGCTTTCCGTTGTCCTTAAGCTGGTCTGCCAGCTTTCCGATAGAGGTGGTCTTACCGACGCCGTTTACGCCGATCACCAGCACCACGGATTTCCTGTTTTCAAATTCATAGGCGTTTTCACCCAGGTCCATCTTTTTCTGGATGCTGTCCACCAGCACCTGGCGGCACTGGGACGGGTCTTTGATATGCTGTTCCTTTACGGTCTTTTTTAATTCCTCAATGACGGCCATGGTGGTCTGGATTCCCATGTCCCCCATGATGAGGGTTTCCTCCAGCTCCTCATAAAAATCATCGTCAATGGCTGAAAAACCGGAAAAAATGGAATCCATGCCGGATACGATGTTTTCCCTGGTCTTTGTAAGTCCGGCCACCAGCCGGGAGAAAAAGCCTTTTTTCTTCTCTTCCATGGAACTCCTCCTCTACTTGTCCAAATCGTTTTCAATCAAATTTACGGATACTAAGGTAGAAACCCCCTTTTCCTGCATGGTGATTCCGTACAGCCTGTCGGCAGCCACCATGGTGCCGCGCCGGTGGGTAATCACAATGAACTGGGTATGCTTTGTAAGCTTGTGCAGGTATTTGGCATACCGGTCCACGTTGGAATCATCAAGCGCCGCCTCGATTTCGTCCAGAAGACAGAAAGGGGACGGCTTTAAGTTCTGAATGGCAAATAATAACGCAATGGCTGTCAGGGCTTTTTCACCGCCGGACATCTGCATCATGTTCTGAAGCTTCTTTCCGGGCGGCTGGGAGATGATCTGAATTCCCGCCTCTAAAATATCTTCATCCTCCATAAGCTCCAGGGTGCCGTGGCCGCCGCCGAACAGCTCCTTGAATACCCGGTCAAATTCTGCCCGGATCTGGGCGAATTTTTCCGTAAACTGCTTTCTCATTCCTGCATCCAGCTCTTCGATGATCTTATAGAGGGCCTCCTGGGCCGTCACCAGATCATTGTGCTGGGTTTTCATGAATTCATACCGCTCGGAAATCTCCTTGTAGTCCTCAATGGCGTTCACATTGACATTTCCAAGGGCACGGATGGAATTTTTCCGTTCGGTAATCTGTTTCTTCATCTCAGAAACTGAGGTGAGGGAATCATCCCGCAGGGCTTCGGCGGTGGTATAGGTAAGCTCATATTCATTCCACATGTATTCCACAAAGGAATCCCGCTTCTCTTCCTGCTTTTCCTTCTGGTTCTGTAAGCGGAACAGCTCCTTATCCAGGGCGGAAATCCTGTCGGAAAGCTCCTCACGCTTCGCAAAAAAGTCCTTCTGGCCGTTTGTTTTCGTCTCTTTTTCAGCCTGGCAGCGCTTTACTTCTTCTTTTTGCTGACCGGCTTCTTCCTGAACTTTTTCAATTTGATTCTTTAATGCTTCAATCTCTAAAAGTCTGTCTCTGACCGCATGTTCACTGACTCCGGTTCCGTCTCCCAGGGATTCTTTTTCCAGAGCCAGTTTTTTCATTTCCTCAGAAAGACGGGACAGGTTCTGGTCCAGGAAAGACATCTGCTGCTTTAGGTTGGCAGCCTGAAGCTGGGTATCGGAAAGGACTTTCGATGCCTGGTCCCTCTGTTCCTTTGCCGTTTCCAGGTCCGTCCCATCGGAAGCCAGTTTTTTGTTTCTCTCTTCGTTTGCCGCCTCCAAGGCTTCCATCTCCTTTGTTAAAGCTGCGATGTTTTCCCTGATCTCCTGTATCTGCTCTTCCAACTGGCGGTTTTCCAGAGCCATGTCCCTGGAGGACTCGAAAAGTTCTTCCTTCTTTCCCTGAAGCTGCTCTAAAGAAAGTTTTGCCGTGTTTTCCTCCAGATATTTTCCCTGGAGCTCTTCTTTTACCCTGGAAAGGGCATTGCTCTTTTCGGCAAGGGCCGCCTCCTGGGAAACCAGTTCCTTCTGGATTTGGTCCACCCGGAGGAGCGCCTTTTTGCATGCGCCCTCCAGCTCTTCCATCTCCCGTTTCCTTCCCAGAAGATTGCTGGAATTTTTATAGGCGCCGCCGCTTAAGGAGCCGCCCGGATTCAAAAGCTCTCCCTCCAGCGTCACGATGCGGATGGAGTGGCGGTATTTTCTTGCGATGGCGATGGCATGATCAATGTGATCAGCCACCAGGACACGGCCAAGCAGGTACTGAAGAAGCCCGCTGTATTGGTCCTTTGCCTTTACCAGGTCTGCTGCCACGCCGATGGCGCCCGGCTCCTTTAAGGCCCGTGTCTCTTCCAATCCGCCCCGGCCGGAAATACTGGTCAGGGGAAGAAAGGTGGCTCGTCCGTATTTATTTTTCTTTAAATATTCGATTAAAACCTTGGCAGTTTCCTCAGAATCGGTGACCACGTTCTGGATGCTGCCGCCCAAGGCTGTCTCAATAGCGATTTCGTATTCCTTAGGCACGTCAATCAGGTCTGCAACCACACCGTGGATTCCATGGACCCGGTCCCGGCATTCCATGACGCGGCGGATGCTGTTGCCGTACCCCTCGTACCGCTCCGCCAGATTCCTTAAGGATTCCAGCTTCGTATATGCGGTGTGGTATTCCTGCTGGGTATTGTTTAAGTTTCTGTTGAGGCGGCGGATATCTTCATCGGCCTCTTTTGCCCCGGCTTCCAGGGCATCCGCCTCATTCAGGAGATCTTCCATGGACTGCTCCAGAGCTTTTAAGATCTCTTCCTGCTCCTTAATCTGGGTATCCCAGGATTCTTCATCGGTCTTTACCTTTAAAAGCTTCTGGGCCACCTCGGATCTTCGCACCTGTACCTGCTCAAGCAGAGTGTCATACCGCTGTTTTTTTACGGAAATGGAAGATTTTTCATTGAGGGCCTCAATAAAAGCTGATTTTCCGGCTTCCATGGACTGTTCCAGGGCTGCCACACGGTTTCCTGCATCGGAAAGCTCTTTTTCTGCCTGCGCTAAGGCCTGGTTCATTTCCCTTCCCTGGCCCAAAAGCGCGTCTTTTTCCTTCTGGTCCTTCTGTTTTTCCTCTTCCTTTGCGGCAATTTCACTGTCTATGGCTGTGATTCTGTTTCTCATGTGCTCCGCATTCATCTCTTCGGTGCGGATTTGCTCATTTAAAACATTGATTCTGCCCTCTAAGTTTTTCGCATTCATCAGGGCTTCATTCCCAGCCGCCTGTTTTTCCGAAATAATCTGATCCAGCTTCTGAATTTCTTCGGAAAGCCTGTCGTACTCTTCCTTCATCCGTCCGGCTTCCAGTCTGGATTCTTCCATATCCCCGGATACGGTGGTTTCCTTTTCAGAAAGTTCCTTTAATACGGTCTGGACGGCCCGGGTCTCTGCCAGAAACAGATTCACATCATAGCGCTTCAGCTCCTCCCGGAGTCTTAAATATTCCTTTGCGGTGGCTGCCTGGCGCTCCAGGGGGCCCACCTGCTTTTCCAGCTCACTTAATATATCGCTGACACGGACCAGGTTCTGTTTTTCGTCTTCCAGCTTTTTCTGGGCGATGGCCTTTCTCCGCTTAAATTTAACAATTCCTGCGGCTTCGTCAAAGAGCTCTCTGCGCTCCTCCGGACGGCCGCTTAAAATCTTATCAATCTGGCCCTGCCCGATGATGGAATAGCCCTCTTTTCCGATTCCAGTATCGTAAAACAGCTCATTGATGTCCTTCAGCCTGCAGGGGCTTCCGTTCATCAGGTACTCGCTCTCGCCGGAGCGGTAAATCCGTCTGGAAACGGTCACCTCATCAAAGTCAATGGCCAGCTTGTGATCGGAGTTATCCAGGGTGATGGCCACATAGGCAAAGCCCTGGGGCTTTCTGGTTTCCGTTCCGGCAAAGATCACATCCTGCATGCTGGAGCTTCTTAACTGTTTCACCTTCTGCTCGCCAAGGACCCAGCGGACCGCATCGGCAACGTTGCTCTTTCCGCTTCCGTTGGGGCCGACGATGCCTGTGATTCCGTTGTGGAATTCAAATACGATTTTATTGGCAAAGGACTTGAATCCCTGTACCTCAATACTCTTTAAATACATGCTGCACCTTTTCTATTTCTTAAGCTCACAGAGTCCATGGTAGGCCGCAAGCTGCTCTGCTGCTTTTTTGGTCCGCCCAAGGCCGCGGCCGATTTCCCGGTCCCCTAACTTTACGCAGATCTCAAAGCTTTTATTGTGATCCGGCCCCTCTTCTTTTATGAGCTCGTAGGTCAGCCCTTCCTTGTAGTCCGCCTGTACCAGCTCCTGCAGGATAGTTTTGCTATCATAAAAGAGCTGTTTATGTTCGATATCATTTAAAATGAAACGGAAAATAAACTCTTTTGCATTAGCAAGACCACCATCCAGATAAATGGCTCCGATCACCGCCTCCAGGGCATCGGAAACCACCGAGGGGCGCTTTCTTCCGCCTGTCATGTCCTCGCCCTTTCCAAGGCGCAGGTACTTGCCAAGGGAAAAGGTCTCGGCACAATAGGCAAGGGTAGGTTCACACACCAGGCTGGCCCGGAGTTTTGTCATTTCCCCCTCCGGCATGGTCTGGTAATTGCGGAATAAAAATTCACTGGTGACCACTTCCAGCACCGCATCCCCTAAAAATTCCAGCCGCTCGTTGCATTTTGTCTTGTCCCAGTGCTTTTCGTTGGCGTAGGAGCTGTGGGTCAGGGCATGGGACAAAAGTCCCGGATTTTTAAAGGTATATCCGATCACCGCTTCCAGTTCACTGTTTCTTTCTGTCACTTTGTACCTCTCTCCTCTAAATGGAAAATAAGGTGCCGCCAAAAGGAGACACCTTTTTTCCATTTCATTCCATTAATTTAAAGCGTTTTTAATCTGTTCAACGGCATCGCCGACACTTACAATCTTCTCAGCAGCCTCTGTGGGAATTTCAATGTCGAATTCCTCCTCGATTCCCATGATAATCTGGAATACATCCAGGGAGTCGGCTCCAAGATCATCCACAAATGTGGTATTCATTGTGATGTCATCCGGTGCAATATTTAACACCTCTGCAATGATCTCCTGTAATTTCTCAAACTCCATAATTTCCATCCTCTCTGATTTTAGAATAGTGATTATTCCTGCTTATTTATATTTTCCTTTACGGTCAGACATTCGCTGATTTTCTCGTTGATTGCCTGCTCCTTGAAGGAAATACACTGAATAATAGAATTTTTCACTTCATTGGCTTTGGAGCTTCCATGGGTTTTCACCACAAGGCCCTTTAAGCCAAGAAGAGGTGCCCCGCCGTACTGGCTGGCGTCAAAGCTTTTTAAGGTATTTTTTAAGGCGGGCTTTATGAGCAGCGCCCCGATTTTGCTGCGGAGGGAGGACATCAGGCCCTGCTTCACCATGGAAATTATGGTGGCTCCCACTCCTTCGTAAAGCTTTAAGATTACATTTCCCACAAAGGCCTCACAGACGATCACATCCGCGCCGCCGTGGGGAATTTCTCGGGCTTCAATACTGCCGATGAAATTGATTCCCGGGCATTCCTTCAGTAAGGGGTAGGTCTCCTTTACAAGGGCATTTCCCTTTTCTTCCTCTGCGCCGATGTTCACAATGGCCACCCGGGGATTCTTAATCCCCATCACGTGCTCCATGTAGATGGAACCGATCTGCGCGAACTGCACCAGATGGGACGGCCTTGCGTCCACGTTGGCGCCGCAGTCAATTAAAAGGGAAACTCCCTTTTCCGTTGGAATTAAAGGCGCCAGGGGCGGCCGTTCCACACCCTTTAACCGTCCCACAAGAACCTGTCCGCCCACCAGAATGGCTCCGGAGCTTCCGGCGGAAACGAATCCGTCGGCCTCGCCGTGCTTTACCAGGTTCATGCCCACCACAATGGAGGAATCCTTTTTCTTCCGGATTGCATTGACCGGAGGCTCTCCTGTTTCAATGATCTCCGTGGCATTGACGATCTCTATCTGTTCCTTCTTATAGGTATATTTTTCCAGCTCTCTCTTTATAGCCTCTTCCTGTCCTGTGAGACAGACCACGAGTTCGCTTCGTTCATTGACAGCTTCCACTGCACCTTTGACAATTTCTGACGGCGCGTTGTCACCGCCCATGGCATCTACTGCAATTTTTATCATGTCTTTTACTCCCTGCCTAAATCTACCAATAATATACTAGATACGTTTTATAAAATCAATAGGTTTTTTACTAAAAAGGCCATGGCCTTTGCCAGGACACTGAAAACAGGAGGTTTCCACTAAAAAAGGACGGTTTCCCGTCCTTTTCCATCTAAATGTTAATCTTCATAATATCTTCCACAATCTGATCTTCCGTAAGGTGATATCTCTGGTACTGTTCCCTGGCCTCCACAAGATCGACAAACTCCTTCGCCGCCCCAAAACTCAATACCTTCATGGGCGAATCCCCATAGAATCCGGCAATTTTTTCTCCGAATCCGCCATTCACCACTCCGTCCTCCAGGGTGACAACCAGCCTGTGGCCGTCTTTTGGCAGAGTCCGCAGCAGTTCTTCATCCAGGGCAGAAATAAAGCGGGGATTGATGAGCGTTCCATGGATTCCATGGTCTTTTTTCAGCTTTTCTATTACTTTCTCTCCCAGTCCAAAGAAAGTGCCAAGGGCCTATACAGCCACCTTGGTTCCCTTCTCCACAACCTCATACCTGGCGGGGCAGGAATAATCTTCCAGGAGCCCGGAATTCCGGCTTACGGTGTGGATTCCCGGCACACGGATGATCACAGGATGGGAATTCTGGTCAATCCCCCATTCCAGCATGCTGAGATATTCCTCCCGGCAGGTCGGAGCCAGATAAATAAGATTCGGGATACTGGTGATTAAGGGAATATCAAACACGCCCATATGGTTTTTGCTGCCCTTGGAAATCCCTGAAAAAAATACGAGACTCACCGCCGGACAGCGGTTCAGTGCCAGTTCCTGTAAAAGCTGGTCATAGGTTCTCTGAAGAAAAGAGCTGCTTAAGCCAAACACCGGCTTTGCCCCATTTTTTGCCATACCGGAGACAAACGCCACACCATGCTCTTCCGCAATGCCAACATCCACAAATTGTTCCGGGAACTGGTCTCTGAGCGCTTTTCCGAAACCCAGCACCTTTGGGGTTCCGGCTGTGACTGCCGTGACGGAGGCATCTCTTCGCATCCGGTCCGATAAATACCGGCAGGTCAGCTCTTCGTAGGTTTCCATGAAATCCCCATTGCGGAGCGGTTTTCCCGTGCTGACCTCAAAAGGCCCCATATAATGCCATGTTTCCCGGTCCCTTTCTGCAAAGGAATACCCCTTTCCCTTTACGGTACACATATGTATCACCACAGGATGATCGATGTCCCGCACCGCCTCCAGAGCATCCAGCATTTCCTCCACATCGTTGCCGTCCCGGACAAAGAAATATTCAAATCCCAGTGCCCGGAAGAAATTGCAGGCAGCCTTTCCTCCGGTCTTTCGCAGCAGTTTAAGATTCTGGTACAGGCCCCCATGATTTTCGGCAATGCTCATATCGTTGTCATTGACAAGAATGATGATACCGCTTCCCAGGGAAGCTGCATGGTTAAGTCCCTCAAAAGCCTCGCCGCCGCTCAAAGCGCCGTCTCCAACCACTGCGATCACCTGATTGGTTTCCCTTTTCAGGTCCCTGCTCTTTGCAAGTCCGCAGGCCAGGCTGATAGCTGTGGAGGTGTGTCCGACGGAAAACAGATTCATCTCCCGTTTTCCAGGCTTCTGTCACTGCCGCCGCATCATAAACATCCTTTTGGGGTGCAGCCTTTAACGGACCATTGGTTTCCGCGGCAGAGACTGTTACTGTTTCCGCAATGGACCCCTCCGTGCTGAAGCTCTTTAAAAATGCATCTTTTGCGTCCTGCGGGCTTTGGCAGATCAGCAGGGCCGCATACGTTCCATGAACCGATACCATGCCATTTTCAGCCATAGCAGCCTCTTTTGGAGCATATCCCTGGAAAACACTGGCCCGTGCTTCGATGTACTGCCCCAGTATCTCTTCTGATTTGCGGCAGGATTCCGCATTTGTAAACCGGCGCACTGCAATCTCACTGGCTTCAACACCGTCTGCATAATAAATGGCACCGTCTTCCACCTGCTCTGTCTGGCTCTCTATGATTGCTTCTGCAATATCAGCAGATGACAAATCGGCTACGTTCTCTTCCTGCTTTTGACAGCCTGTAAGACACAGGAAAAGAGCGAGCGCACAGCATATTGTTTTTTTCATGGCAGCCTCCTAATTTAAAATTTTTGAAACATTCATATCCTCTGCAAACCCGGCAGCATTATATAAAACCAGCAAATCCGTATAATCTGTCTCCCGCATCCATTCACTGAGCTTTTGATTGGTATACCGCAAGTCCAGGACCGTAATTTCCTGAAATTCTCCGATCAAAAACGGAAGAAAACAGTTTGCATAGGAATCCTTCACCACCAGTATGTTCCGCCCGGTTTGGGATTCTGTGCGGATGCGTATCAGCGGTGCATTTCCGCCAAAATAGACGGCATATTTATCTTTTGTATCCAGCGCTTCATAATCATAAAGACATGTCTTTTCCGATTCCCCAGTCTGCACCACGTAAGCAGTTTCCTTTTTCGGCAGAAACAGATCTATGGTATCCCCCTTTGTGCGTATCCCCAGCTTCGATTGGATGGTGCCCTCAAAGCTCTCTGTCACGGTCTCCACCTCATACTCTGTCAGTTCAGGAACGGCAAAGCCCTGTTCCCCGGCCCATGCCTGGTAAACATAAAAAGCTGCCAGGGTTTTCCAGTGATGATCTGTTTTGTAATACATATCTTCGTTTGCGTGTTCTCGCAGGACAGATTCCGCATCAAACCAGACATTTTCCGGAACTGCCTCGGAAAGCTGCTTTAAATATTCGTTTTCTGCCCCTGCACTGGCAAAGGGAGGAAGCTTATTCTGAAGAATGTCCACAGCATTTGGCACGATCATCACCGATACGCGAGGTCCCTGTTCCTGCCCTTCGTACCGCTTTGCAAATTCTGCAATGGCCCTGAGACTGCGGTCAGCCGTAGCCGATGAAAAAGAACCGGTATGCTTTTCTATGAAATATCCATCATCGGCAAAATAAATATCCTTACTCTCTCTTTTTAAATGCATCCGCTCCACATGGGTTTTAAGGCCGATCCAGCCGTCTCTCCAGATAAACTGGTCATTCAGATACTCCTCATAACCGGATTCAAACGCTCCATTCATCACAGTTTCTGCCGTCAGCGCCGGCTTTTGCTTCAAAAACCTGTTCTCCGTCTCAGAAAACTCTGCCGCAGGCGTTATCATTGTCAGGGCCGCAAGTCCGAACATCCATATGTAGAATATGCCGGATATCATGTGCGCCGGACTGATTTTTTCATTGAATCCCACTCTCTCAGCACCTCCGTGGTTAAAATCTGAAATATAAAAACGGGTTGAACGATGCATCCACCAGCCATGCGACTGACAGGAAAAGGACTCCCAGATAAAAAACGTTCTCTATTGCAGTCTGTAAGATATCCTGCCCCGCCAGGGCGCCGCAGATTTTTTCTTCCACGGCCTTTAAAAGATTCGTGCTCCCAGCCGCACAGAGCCCCAAAAGGACTGCATGGTTATAGAAAAGATAGATGGTCTCCCGGTTAAAAAGTTCCTGTCCATGGATGCCAAACAAAGATTTCATAAATTCCAGCCCGCTTCCAAGGTCCGTAAAAGCAAACAGATTCCAGCCGATCATGACAAAGAACATGCAGTACAGATGTAAAAAAGCGGAAGGCCATCGTTTCAAAAATCTGCCCAGCCAGTACTTTTCTGCCAGAAGCAGGATGCCGTAATAAAGGCCCCATACCACAAAATTCCAGCTCGCCCCATGCCAGATGCCTGTCAGCAGCCATACAATCAGAATATTTCTCACATGCAAACATCTGTTTACCCGGTTTCCGCCCAACGGAATATATACGTATTCCCGAAACCAGGTTCCGAGGGAAATATGCCATCGGCGCCAGAATTCCGTGATGCTCGCTGCCGTGTATGGAGCGCGGAAGTTTTCCGGGAGCTTAAAGCCGAACATATGTCCAAGTCCAATGGCCATATCCGAATAGGCGGAAAAGTCAAAATAAATCTGAAACGTAAAAGCCAAAAGGCCCATCCAGGCCGTAAGCACCGGAACCTGTGCAGCCGGAAATGCCTGAATGGTATTCCACAGGGCACCTGCATTGTTGGCAATTAAAACTTTCTTCCCCAGTCCGGTCACAAAACGGCGGACTCCCTGGGCAAACTGTTCTGCATTTTCCCTTCTCATGGCAAGCTGCGTCTGGATGGTTTTATACTGCACAATGGGCCCGGCTATGAGCTGGGGAAACATGGTCACATAGGTTCCAAAGGAAACCAGATCTCTCTGGGCCTTGACTGTCCCATGATACACATCCATGAGATAAGACAGCATCTGAAACGTGTAAAAGGAAATTCCTATGGGCAAGGTCCCTTGGGGAGACGGAAATTCTGTTCCCAGAAGGTGGTTGACCGTCTCCATAAGAAACGCTGCATATTTAAAATACAAAAGGAGCGCCAGGCTGGCTGCGGCAGAAAGAATCAGGGCTGTCCTGCCTGCCTTCTGCTTTCCCCTCTCCATGAACCCTTGAATCAGGATACCGCCTCCGTAGGAAATGACAATGGAAACCAGCATGACTCCCACATGGGACGGCTCTCCCCATCCATAAATAACCAGACATAGTGTTCATTGGTTTCTGACAGGGTGGACAACCAGTACCAGTTTGTATCCAGACCATCCATGGATGCCAGACTGTCCAGTTCATAAATCTTTTGCAGGGACCGGTTGATTTCTTCCCGGTTCTCATATATGGAGTGTACCTCTGAGATATCCGGCATGTACCAGCCTGCTCCACACTCTCCGTCCAGGCCATGGGCTTTTGCATAAGTGTTAGAAAACTCCTCAGCTTCCTGCCAGCATATGGAATCCTCACTTCTGTGGACGCCTACTCCCAGAGCTGTTCCATCCTCATGGATTTCTGCGATGACTGCTATGGGGAAATTGTTGGCGTCTATGGACGTAAGATCTTCCTCTTCTATTACAGAGCCGTCCGCCAGGATAATATCACCGGCCTTATGCACAGGCAAATCCGAGGACTCCGTGGATGGTTCGGCCGCAGGATCCGCACAGGCGGCCAGAGAATATGCCAGAAAGGCAGCAATCAGAAATGCAGACATTTTTTCATGGGCTGTCTCCTCCTTTCACATTGACAATATCATAGACCTGAGAGTATACTCTTAGTCAAGGGAGTTACATCCATGTGAGTTATGAATTTTTTGTGAACAGGAGAATGCCTATGTACTATACTGTATGTGAAGTGGCCAAACGGCTGAATCTTTCCCCACACACCATCCGCTTTTACGGCAAGGAAGGTCTTCTGGATTTTGTGGAACGGGATCAGAACGGAAACCGGATTTTCAAGGAATCGGATTTTGAAAAAATGTTTATGATTGCCTCTCTGAAACGGGCCGGAATGACCATTAAGCAGATCAGGGAATTTACCGTTCTCTGTGACGCCGGAGACTCCACCATTCCCCAGCGCCTGCAAATCATAAAAAACCAGAGGGAACTTGTGGAAGACCAGATTACGGATCTTTTGGATGCACTGGATGTTCTGAAATATAAGACATGGCTCTATGAGGTGGCACTGGAAGCCGGAACCACAGCGGTCCATGACAACATGCCGTTGGAAGATATGCCTGCAAACATACGAAAAATCAAAGAACGGATCTGCCGTCTGACTGACGACATGGAAATGCGGTATAAAGGAGGAGGAAGGGAATGAAAAAATTTGCACTGATCTGTATTCTTTTCGGCGCACTTTTGATCGGCTGCCAAAAGCAGCCAACGGAAACACAGCCGGCGGAAACACAGCCGGAACCCCAGACTGTTTCTGAGGTCACGCAATCGTATTACCTCCGTTTCACCGATGACCTTGACAGGGAGGTGGTTCTTTTAGAGGAACCGAAGCGTGTGGCAGCCTTAATCGGAAGCTTTGCCGATATCTGGTGTCTGGCCGGAGGAAAGGATACCCTGGTGGCAGCGGCGGACGATGCCTTTACGGCTTTCGACCTTGATCTGGATGATTCCGTGGCACGGCTGGGCGCCATAAAATCCCCGTCTCTGGAAACACTCCTTAAAGCGGAACCGGATTTTGTACTGGCAAGCTGCAAAACGGAGGCCGATGTGGAGATGATGGATGCATTGGAAAAGGCGCAGATTCCGGTGGCCTATTTTGATGTGTCCAACCATGGAGATTACCTGTATATGTTCTCCATCTGTACCAAGGCAACAAAGCAGTATGAACTTTATCAGAAATATGGAACTGACGTGATCTCCCAGATCGAGGCAGCCGTTGCGCGGAAAACATCTCCCGGTCCCACGGTTCTCTATGTAAGAGCCACGGGAAGCAGCTGCAAGGTGAAGGTAAGTGAAGGGACCGTCCTTGGGGAGATGTTAAAAAATCTTGGCTGCACCAATGTGGCAGACCAGAAAGAATCCCTTCTTGAAAACCTGAGCCTGGAAGCCATCATGGAGGCCGATCCCGATTACATTTTTGTGGTTCTTCAGGGCTCCGATTCCACGGATGCCCAAAAATCCCTGGAACAGGCCCTGCTTTCCAATCCCGCCTGGCAGACGCTCCGCGCGGTAAAGGAAGGCCGTTTTTACCAGTTGGAACATTCTCTTTATAACCTGAAACCTAACGCACGCTGGGGAGAAGCCTATGAAAAATTTGCCGATATCCTCTATCCAAAGCAGTAAAAAAACAGGAAAGCTTCTGCTTATCCTGTCTCTTCTGCTGGTGGGCTCCGTCCTTTTAAATCTCTGTTTCGGAGCCGCCGTCATAAGTCCAAGGACCACTCTTTTGGTTCTTTTGGGCAGGGAAACCGGGACCACCGCCGCCCATATCATTCTTCTTGCAAGGCTTCCCAGGACCTTTGGCTGTGTTTTAGCCGGAATGGCCCTGGCGGCAGCCGGAGTTCTTTTACAGAACGTTCTTTTAAACCCCATGGCATCCCCAAGCGTCATAGGCGTCAATGCGGGAGCCGGGCTGGCCGTAGCCCTGTCAAGCGCCCTGGCGGCCTCTTCTATTCCTGCCCTTGGAAGCTCATTCTGTGCCTTTTTGGGGGCGCTTGCTGCCGTTCTTCTGGTACTTTTTATTTCCGAAAGGAACGGGGCATCCAGAATGACCCTGATTCTGGCAGGTGTGGCCGTATCCAGCATTTTAAATGCAGGAACCGATGCCGTAATCACCTTTGTCCCGGATGCGATAAACGGGTACACGGGCTTTCGGATAGGGGGACTGGAGAATCTTTCCATGGGAAGACTTCTTCCGGCAGCCGCGATCATAGGGACTGCATTCCTTCTTGCCGTTTCCATGTGCAATGAGCTGGAGATTCTGTCCCTGGGAACAGAAACGGCACAGAGCCTTGGACTTTCCGCAAAGACTGTGCGGTTATTCTTCTTAAGCCTGGCTGCAGCCCTTTCCGGGGCCTCCGTAAGCTTTGCGGGCTCCCTGGGGTTCATCGGCCTGATTGTTCCCCATATCATGCGGCGGATTGCCGGAAATGACTGCCGCACCCTGCTTCTTTCCTCGGCCCTGGGCGGAGCGCTGTTTCTTTCGCTGTGCGATCTGCTTTCCAGAATGCTGTTCGCTCCCTTTGAGCTTCCGGTTGGGATTACCCTGTCCTTCCTGGGCGGACCGTTTTTCCTCTGGCTTTTATTCCGGCAGAAAGGAGGACGTACCCATGATTGAAATAAAAAATCTGACGGTAGGATATCATAAAATTCCCGCAGTAAGGGACATTTCCCTGACCATATGCCCCGGTGAAGTGCTGGCCCTTCTGGGGCCAAACGGCTGCGGGAAAAGCACGCTTTTGCGTACCCTGGCAGGCCTTCATAAGCCGGATGGTGGAAAAATCCTGGTGGACCGGATTCCCATAAACCAGTTAAGCTCCAAAGCCCTGGCACAGAAAATTTCCTATATGGCCCAGTCCCGCAACATTCCCGACATATCTGCCGGGCGTCTGGTGCTTCACGGCCGTTTTCCCTACCTCTCCTATCCGAGGCGGTACCGGAAAGAGGATTACGAAATTGCCCAAGCCGCCATGGAACAGACAGACTCCCTGTCCCTTTTCGATAGCCCCCTCGGGTCCTTAAGCGGCGGACAGCGCCAGCGGGTTTACTTAGCCATGGCCCTGGCCCAGTGCACGGAAACCATTCTCATGGACGAACCAACCACCTTTTTAGACATCGCCCATCAGCTTGAGCTCATGGACCTGGTACATGCTTTGGCAGCAGAGAAAAAGGCGATTGTCATGGTTCTCCACGATCTCGGTCTGGCTTTAGAATACGCCGATAAAATTGCAGTGATGAAGGATGGCTCCCTATTGCGTCTGGGAACCCCGGAGGAAATCTATACCTCTGGAATCCTGAATTCCGTATTTGGTGTCCGCATGGGAAGGACGGATACAGAACACGGATGGCGCTATTTTATATGAGTTTACGAATCACTTCGCCAACCTGCGCCGGGTTGGCTTTTCCTTTCATTTCCCGCATGACCTGACCCATCAAAAAGCCCATGACCTTATCTTTACCTTCCTTCAGCTCTGCCACGGCCTTGGGGTTGGCCTCCAGGACCTTTTTCACGGTTTCCGTAAGGAGGCCGGAGTCGCTTTCCATTTTCAGCCCATGGTCTTCCACATACTGTTCCGGGTCCGCGTCGGTCTCAAACATGGCGGCGAATACTTCCTTGGCCGTCTGGTTGTTGATCGTCCCCTTTTCCAAAAGTCCGATGAGCTTTGCCAAATGCCCGGCCGTGAAACGTAGTTCGGAAGCTTCCATATTGTTATCTTTTAAAAGTCTCAGGGTCTCTCCTGTCAGCCAGTTGGAGGCCTTTTTCGGCGCTGCCCCGCTTTCTATGGCCGCCTCAAACATCTCTGCCAGTGCTTTATCCCCGGTGAGGATATTGGCATCGTATTCGCTTAAGCCGTACTGGGTCTGATACCGCCTGGACTTTTCCTTTTTAAGCTCCGGCTGTGCCGCCCGGATGGCTTCCATCCACAGATCGGAAATATGCACCGGAGGCAGGTCCGGATCCGGGAAATACCGGTAGTCCTTGGCATCCTCTTTGGAACGCATGGCGTGGGAAGATTCCTTATTATCATCCCACCGTCTGGTTTCCTGGATTACTTCCTTTCCTTCCTCCAAAAGCTCAATCTGGCGCTCCCGCTCGCCCTCAATGGCATGGGCAATGGCCTTAAAGGAGTTTAAGTTCTTCATCTCGGTTCAGTGCCGAAGTTTGGATTTCCCACCTCACGGATGGAAAGGTTCACATCGGCACGCATGGATCCTTCCTGGAGCCGGCAGTCGGAAACTCCAAGGTACTGCATGGTGGACTGTAAGTGCTCCAGATAGGCGATCACCTCATCGGCACTCCGCATATCCGGCTCCGAAACGATCTCAATGAGCGGCACTCCGCTTCGGTTATAATCCACCAGGGAGCTGTCGGTCCATTCATCGTGGACCAGCTTTCCCGCATCCTCTTCCATGTGGATTTCGTGGATTCCGATTTTTTTCGTTCCTCCGGCCGTTTCAATCTCCACAAAGCCGTCATGGCAGATGGGAAGATACAATTGGGAGATCTGGTAGTTCTGGGGGTTATCGGGATAAAAATAGTTTTTCCGGTCAAATTTACAGAACTGGTTGATTTTACAGTTTAAAGCGAGTCCTGCCCGGAGGGCAAATTCCACTACCTGCTTATTTAATATAGGAAGAGAGCCTGGCATTCCCGTACAGATAGGGCATACGTGGGTGTTGGGAGCAGCTCCGAAGGAAGTTTTGCATCCGCAGAAAATTTTTGTCTTTGTGGCCAGCTCCACATGGACCTCCAGGCCGATCACTGTCTCATACTGTTTCATCACAACGTCTCCTTTCCTGCAAAGGGAAGTTTCCAGGCTCCGCGGACTCTCTCAAGCCCTGCTCCGGCACAGAATAACTTCTTTTCCGTAAAGCAGTCACCAATGAGCTGTACGCCGATGGGAAGCCCCTTTTCATTGACCATGCAGGGCACCGTAAGGCCCGGAAGGCCTGCCAGGTTCACAGCCACCGTATAGATATCGCTTAAATACATCTTCATGGGATCATCTAAAGAAGTGCCGATCTCCGGAGCCGCCGTGGGGGCTGCCGGTCCCAGAATGATGTCATACTTTGCAAATGCCTCATCGAAGGCCTTTTTGATCTTTGCGCGTACCTTAAGGGCCTTCAGATAGTATGCGTCATAATATCCGGAGCTTAAAACAAAGGATCCCAGCATGATTCTCCGTTTCACCTCCGGGCCAAAGCCCTCGGAGCGGCTTCTTTTATACATGTCATGGAGATCTCCGTAGTCTTTGGCGCGGTACCCGTACTTTACACCGTCAAACCGCTCTAAGTTGGAGCTGGCTTCTGCAGAGGCAATGACGTAATAGGCAGGAATGGTATATTCCATAAGGCCCAGATCAAAGGTTTCCACTGTGGCTCCCAGCTCTTTCAAATAGGAAGCCGCCTGTTCCACAGCCTGTTTCACATCCGCATCCAAACCTTCGGCCAGGTATTCCTTAGGAATTCCAATCCGAAGCGTTTTGGCATCTTCGGAAAGTGCCGAAGTAAAATCCGTATCTTCCCGCTTCATGGAAGTGCTGTCCTTTTTATCATGGGAGGCAATCACCTCCAAAAGTGCCGCACAGTCCTCGGTGGTTTTTCCGATGGGTCCGATCTGGTCCAGGGAGGAGGCATAGGCAATCAGTCCAAACCTGGATACGGTTCCATAGGTGGGCTTGATTCCCGTAACACCGCAGTAGGAGCTGGGCTGTCTGATGGAGCCTCCGGTGTCGGAACCAAGGGCCAGAAAGCTTTCCCCCGCTGCAACGGCCGCACAGGAGCCGCCGGAGGAGCCGCCGGGCACATGGGCCGGATTCCAGGGATTCTTAGTAACCGCATAGGCAGAGGTCTCTGTGGTGCTTCCCATGGCAAACTCATCCATGTTGGTCTTTCCCAGAACAATGAGTCCGGCGCTTTTTAACTGCTGCACGGCCTCTGCATCGTAGAAGGGAACAAAATTTTCAAGAATCTTTGAGGCACAGGTGGTGAGCATTCCCTTGGTACAGATATTGTCCTTCACAGCAATGGGAACGCCTGCCAGGGGGCTTTTTAACCGCCCGGTCCGTATGCCCTCTTCCACTTCCTTTGCCTGCTTAAGGACTGCCTCCTCATCCACGGTGAGAAAGGCCTGTATGGTTTTATCTTCCTTTTCGATCTGGTCCAGAGAGGCTTTGGCCGCCTCGAGAACCCCAATCTCACCTGCTTTTATCTTCTTCCCCAGCTCTGTGGCTGTAAGCTCTGTAATCTGCATGTTTCCCCCTCCTATCCGATGGTCTTGGGAACAAGGAGCTGGCCGTCCTTTTCCTCAGGCGCATTTTTTAAAAGATCGTCTCTTTGTGTACTTTCCTCCACTTCATCCTCTCGGAATACATTTTCAACGGGGAAAATATGGGTTAAGGGCTCCACGCCGTCTGTATCCAGCGAATTTAACATATCCACATAATCTAACATCCGCTGCATCTCTTCTCTGGATTTTTCCTTCTCCTCATCCGTAAGATGAAGCTTTGCAAGAATCTCAATCTCATCCATGGTTTTATCAGTAATGATCTCAGCCATTGTATCCTCTCCTTTTCATCACGGTTTTAACCGGGTCATATCCCGCGGGAACAGGCATGCCTCCCGCACATTGTCCTCGCCGATCAACTTCATGGTCAGACGTTCCAAACCGATTCCCAGACCTCCGTGGGGCGGCATCCCGTATTTAAAGCAGTCCAGGTAGTCCTCCATCCCATCGGTATCCATGCCTTTTTCCTCGATCTTCTCAAGAAGCGCATCGTAATCATGGATTCTCTGGCCTCCGGTGGTGATTTCCAGGCCGCCGAATAAAAGGTCAAAGCTTAAGGTTGCTTCCTTATCCTCAGGATCGTCCATGGCGTAGAAGGGACGTTTCTTTGAGGGATAATGGGTTACAAATACGAAGTCTGCGCCGTACTCGGATTTAAAATATTCTCCGATCAAAGCCTCTTCTTCCGGCTCCAGATCATGGGGAGTGCGGATGGCACGGTGATATTTTTCTGAAACCAGTCTCTTGGCCTCGTCAAACCGTACATAGGGGATTTTTTCCACGTTGGGAAGCGTGATCTTTAAAAGCTCCAGCTCCTTTTTATACTCTCTCTCAAGAAGTCCCATGACATACTGGAGCATGGATGTTTCCATTTGGCAGATATCCATAAAGCTTTCAATGTATCCCATCTCGAAATCCAGGCTGGTGTACTCATTTAAATGACGCTTGGTGTTATGTTTTTCCGCCCGGAACACCGGACCCGTTTCAAACACACGGTCAAAAACGCCAACCATCATCTGTTTGTAAAACTGCGGACTCTGTGCCAGCACCGCCGGACGATGGAAATACTGGAGTTTAAAAAGGTTTGCCCCGCCTTCTGCCGACTTGGCCCCAAGCTTCGGCGTATGGATTTCCGTAAAGCCCTGGCTGGTCATGAATTCACGGAAGCCCCGGCAGATTCCTTCCTGGATTTTAAATTTGGCCCGCTCCCTCACGTTTCTTAAGGCAATGGCTCTGCGGTTTAAGTTGGCCTCCAGGGACGTGTTTAATTTCCATTTGTCAATGGCAAGGGGCAGCGGCTCCTTGGGGCTGGAAAGAATTTCCACATCCGAAAGACGGATTTCCATTCCATGGGGAGCACGCGCCTCTTCCTTTACCATTCCCGTGACACGGACGGCCTGGCCCTCACGGAGTCCTTCCATCCATGGCTTTCTTTCCGATTTTTCATAGACTGCCTGGTACAGGCCTTCCCGCTTTCTTAAAATCACAAATACGATTTCGCCCATATCCCGGATGCTGTGAACCATGGCAGCCATCACGGTTTCCAATCCGATTTCCGGCATTTTTTCTGTTTCTTTCATCCCTGTTACGAATTCCATAGTGTTTTCCTCCTGTTAAACTGTAATGTTTAACGAAAAATCCCGCCCCGGAGATTTTCGTCAACTGAAACATCTCCGGGACGGGACTTTTTATTTCCCGCGGTACCACCCGCATTGCATTACTGCCTCTCATGAGCCGCCGCCAATGGGCTGTCGGACCAACATCCTACGGCTCTGCTGCGTAACGTGCAGCCATCGTGTTTTCCTACCTGTCTCTGAACATTTCCCATCAAGACCTTCAGAAAACCAGCTCCGGAGTGTTCCCACATCTTCTTCCCTTTCCCGTGCTCTCAGCCGGTGACACGGTTCTCTGTCAAGTTCCAAAGCGCGAGTCTCTTTCATAGCCTTTTTCTTTGTTTTGATACTGTTGTCTTATAATTTACTATTTTTATCAGAGTTTTTTGATTCTGTCAAGGGCTTTTAAAGAATTTTCGTAAGTTCCGAATGCAGTCAGACGGAAGAAGCCCTCTCCGGACGGTCCAAAGCCTGCTCCCGGAGTTCCCACAATACCTGCATGGTGGAGCAGATAATCAAAGAATTCCCAGGAAGACATACTGTTCGGTGTCTTCATCCATACATAAGGAGAGTTTACGCCGCCGTAAGCGGTAAAGCCCTCACTCTTCAGTCCATTTAAAATGGTGGAGGCATTCTTCATGTACCGTCCGATCTGTTCCTCAATCTGGATTTTTCCCTCAGGAGAATATACGGCCTCTCCGGCTCTCTGCACAATATAGGGCGTTCCGTTGTACTTGCTGCCCTGACGGCGCATCCAGAGTCCGTGAAGACTCACATCTTTGCATTTTAACTCCTTGGGAATCACGGAAAAGCCCAGACGAACTCCCGTAAAGCCAGCCTTTTTGGAAAAGCTGCGAAGCTCGATGGCGCAGGTCTTCGCTCCTTCACACTCATAGATGGAATGGGGAATTCCATCCTCGGTAATATAGGCCTCATAGGCTGCGTCAAAAATAATCACAGACCCATGCTCATTGGCATAATCCACCCATTTCTGCAGTTCTTCTTTCTTAATCGCCTCTCCGGTGGGGTTATTGGGGAAGCAAAGGTAGATCACATCTGCATTCTCCTTGGGAAGCTCGGGAAGAAAACGGTTCTCTTCGGTACAGGGCATGTAAACGACCTTATCGAATTTTCCGGTGGACTCATTATAAAGCCCGGTGCGGCCTGCCATCACGTTGCTGTCCACGTAAACGGGATATACCGGATCGCAGACGGCAATGGTGCTTGTGAGGCTGAATAACTCCTGAATATTTCCGGAATCACACTTTGCGCCGTCGGAAATAAAAATCTCATCGGCAGAAATATCACAGCCTCTGGCTTTAAAATCATTTTCTGCGATGACGGAACGCAAAAACTCATAGCCCTGCTCCGGTGCATAGCCGCGGAAAGTGGCAGCGTTTCCCATCTCGTCCACAGCCTTATGCATGGCCTCCACAATGGCCGGGGCAATGGGCTGGGTCACATCACCGATTCCCAGACGGATAATCTCCTGATCCGGGTTTTCTGCCTGGAATGCAGACACTTTTTTGGCGATGGTGGAAAATAAATAGCTTCCCGGCAGCTTCAAAAAATTTTCATTGACAGTAAACATAATATTCCTATTCCTTTCCTTTATTCCTCTGGAATCAGCATGGTCACCATATGGGCGCTCTCCATCATGGTGCGTCCCGTATCCATACTGGTTTTTTGTAAATACCGATGGGCCTCCGGCTCCGATAAGTGGTTGCGTTTCATCAAAAGCTTTTTGGCGCGGCGTAAAACCCCCTGCTCCTCTGAGCTTTCCACAAAGCCTGCAAACAGCGGATGGGCCATATTCGGCCTGGATTTAAACTCCGGATGGGCCTGGATTCCCACAAAGAACGGATGATCGGAAAGCTCAATCATTTCCACGATTCTGCCGTCCGGGGACTGGCCGGAGAGTATCATGCCATGGGAGGTTAAGTCCTCCCGGTACTCATTATTCACCTCAAAACGGTGTCTGTGTCGCTCGTCAATGCGCTCGGTTCCGTATAAAGCATATGCCTTGGATTTCTTATCCAGCACACAGGGATAGGAGCCTAAACGCAGGGTACCTCCAAGGTTCTCCACCCCGTTCTGTTCCGGCATCAAATCCACCACCGGATGGGTGGTGTCGGGATTTAATTCGGAGCTGTTGGCATCCTCATATCCCAGAACATCTCTGGCAAACTCCACAATGGCCATCTGCATGCCCAGGCAGATTCCCAAGAACGGGATTTTCTTTGTTCGTGCATACCCGGCTGCCAGAATCATCCCTTCGGTTCCCCGGTAGCCAAAACCGCCGGGAATGATAATTCCGTCCACTCCGGCAAAGGTGTCCTCCAGATTTGCCTCTGTTAAGGGCTCCGAATCCACCCATTTGATTCTCACCTTGGTGCAGTTTGCAATGCCGCCGTGCTTCAACGCTTCCATGACACTTAAGTACGCATCGTGGAGCTGGATATATTTTCCAACCAGAGCGATGGTCACTTCACTCTGGGGATTTTTCAGTGCATCCACCATCCGTCTCCAGTCGCCCAGATTCGGCTCACCACAGGGCAGGTCCAGACAGGAGCAGACCACATGGGCCAGCCGCTCCCGCTCCATTACAAGGGGAGCTTCATAGAGATATTCCACATCGGGATTCTGAAGCACATGCCCTTCCGGCACGTTGCAGAACAGTGCAATTTTTCCTTTAATATCATCGCCCAGAGGAACCTCGGTCCGGCACACGATCACATCCGGGGATATTCCCATTCCCTGGAGTGCCTTTACACTCTGCTGGGTCGGCTTGGTCTTCACCTCTCCCGATGCCTTAAGATAAGGAACCAGGGTCACATGGATCAGGACGGAATTCTTGTATCCCACTTCCTGGCGGAACTGGCGGATGGCCTCCAAAAAAGGCTGGCTCTCGATATCTCCCACGGTGCCGCCCACCTCAATGATGGCAATACGGTTTTCATCGGGAGATTTGGCCCGGTAAAATCTGGCTTTAATTTCATTTGTAATATGCGGAATTACCTGAACGGTTCCTCCGCCGAAATCTCCATGGCGCTCCTTCTGGAGAACAGTCCAGTAGATTTTTCCTGTGGTTACATTGGAATTTTTATCCAGGCTTTCATCGATGAATCTCTCATAGTGGCCAAGATCCAGGTCTGTTTCCGTTCCATCGTCGGTGACGAACACCTCGCCGTGCTGGATGGGATTCATGGTCCCCGGGTCAATGTTGATATAGGGATCGAATTTCTGCATGGTGACCTGATAGCCGCGGGCCTTCAAAAGTCTTCCCAGTGATGCAGCCGTAATTCCCTTACCAAGGCCGGAAACAACGCCGCCTGTGACAAACACATACTTTACTGCCATATTTACCTCCTAAGCTTTGCGCGAAATGAAACTGTCTCTGCTGCAGCCGCGCTCGGCGCGAGAATGCACCAAGGCGCATTCTTTTTTAGTTTATATATAGAAAAAAGGTGACAGAATCCTTAAGGATCTGACACCATTGTCCTCACATAGTTTCCATATGTAATCTTACGCAGATTTTGAAAAAAATATGGAACTAATATATTCCTTTTTTTCTAATTTGTAAAGACTTTTTTCTAAAAAAAATTAAGTTTTTTTCACCTGGGATTTCAAAAAAACGGTTGACAAATTTTTAAAAACGTGTATAGTATACCTCATTAAAGAAAGCAAGGGCGCTTCGGTTTTGGCTGAAGCGCCCTTCTTTTTGGTATAGGGACATCCCTATGTAGAAAGGAGAAAAATCTATGAGCAAAAACATCCCAGAATTGTACGGAAGCCTTGTATTCAACGATTCAGCCATGAAGAGCAGACTGTCCAAGGACGTCTACAAAGCACTGAAGAAAACTATTGACAATGGTACCCATCTGGAACTTGACGTTGCCAATGCCGTTGCTGTTGCCATGAAGGAATGGGCCTTAGAGCATGGTGCCACCCACTTCACTCACTGGTTTCAGCCCATGACAGGCATCACTGCCGAAAAGCACGACAGCTTCCTCTCTCCCACAGGCGCCAGCGAGGCCATCATGGAATTCTCCGGAAAAGAGCTGGTAAAAGGTGAGCCGGATGCATCCAGCTTCCCGTCAGGAGGCCTGCGCGCCACCTTTGAAGCCCGCGGATACACCGCATGGGATCCGACCTCTTATGCATTCATCAAAGGACACACTCTCTGCATCCCCACCGCATTCTGTTCTTACAGCGGCGAGGCTCTCGACAAAAAGACACCTCTGCTTCGTTCCATGGAAGCCATCAACAAAGAAGCTACCCGATTATTGCACATACTTGGACATACAGAAGTAAAACGCGTTCTCGCCACCGTTGGCGCAGAGCAGGAATATTTCCTTGTGGATAAGGATGCCTACGATTTAAGAAAAGACCTGATTTTCTGCCGCAGAACCTTATTCGGCGCTCCGGCTCCCAAGGGACAGGAAATGGATGACCATTACTTCGGTTCCATCCGTCCTCGCGTGGAGGCTTTCATGGAAGAGTTAAACGAAGAGCTCTGGAAACTGGGCATTCCGGTAAAAACCGAGCACAACGAAGTAGCTCCCGGCCAGTATGAGCTGGCCCCCATTTACGAAACCGTAAACGTGGCCATTGACCACAACCAGCTTGTGATGGAGCTGACCAAGCGGATTGCAGAGCGCCATGATCTTGCATGCCTCTTACACGAAAAACCCTTTGAGGGGATCAACGGAAGCGGCAAGCACAACAACTGGGCCCTTTCCACCGATACGGGAATCAATCTTCTGGATCCCGGAAAGACACCGGCTGAAAACACCAATTTCTTACTGTTTTTAGCCGCCGTTGTAAAGGCTGTGGATGAATACGCGGACCTCTTAAGAGTTTCCGTGGCAACTGCCGGAAACGATCACCGTCTCGGCGCCAACGAAGCACCGCCAGCCGTGGTTTCCATGTTCTTAGGCGATGAACTGGCAGCCGTTGTGGACTCCATCAAGTCCGACACTTACTTCAGCGGAAAAGGAAAGGTGGAAATGAGCATCGGTCCCAAGGTAATTCCCCATTTCACCAAAGATACTACCGATCGTAACCGTACCTCCCCCTTTGCCTTTACAGGTAATAAATTTGAATTCCGTATGCCCGGCTCCTCCCTTTCCTTATCCGGCCCCAATATTGTGCTGAATACAGCCGTGGCCGAGGAGCTTTCCCAGTTTGCTGACCGCCTGGAAAAGGTTCCGGCCGAGGAGCTTAGCGATGCCATCCACGCTCTTCTCAAGGAAGTTTTCACCGACCATGAGCGCGTGATCTTCAACGGCAACGGATACACCGATGAATGGCTGGAAGAGGCAGAAAAACGCGGACTTCCAAACTTAAAGTCCACCCCCGATGCCCTGCCCCATTTCCTGGCCGAAAAGAACATTGCCCTGTTCACCAAGCATGAGGTATTCTCCAAAGAGGAAGTACACTCCCGTTACGAGATTCTTCTGGAGGACTACTGCAAGACGCTCCACATTGAGGCACGCACCATGGCAGACATGATGTTAAAGGAGCTGCTCCCCACCATCTTCACCTATGTGAACAACCTGGCCTCCACAGGAATCTATAAGAAAGACCTGATGCCGTCCATCTCCACAAAGGCCGAAGAAAAGCTCTTAAGCCGTTTAAGCGAGCTGGCAGACGGAATCTCCGATCATCTGGATTCCTTAAATGCCGCCGTTAAGACCGTGGAAGCCATGGGAGAAACTCTGGAAGCCGGACATTACTACCATGACGCCATCATCCCCGAAATGGAAGCCATCCGCCGTCTGGCAGATACCGCCGAGGAGCTGATTCCCGACGACATGCTTCCGTACCCCACATACGCCGAACTCCTTTTTAACTTATAAATTAATTTACACTCCCCCGCAAAAAACCGCTGTCAGGGTCTCGCCCCGGCAGCGGTTTTTCTATAATCTGCTATTTACTGGATAGTTACTGGATCCATGCTCCGTCAGCGCCTACCTGGCAGCCGTCCGGAGTGATTATTCCCCATACACGCGAATCAGCCCGGAAACTTCCTTTAAAACGGACATCCCCTTTACGATCATCAATGCATCGTTGAAATGACGCTCCAAAACGGAATCTGTGATTACCACCAGCTCCGCCACGCCGTCCCGGCTGCGCTTCTGTACCGCCTGGGCGATGCTCACATCGTTATTTCCAAGGACCCCGGCAATGTTTGCCAGAGCCCCCGGCTTATCTGCCACCTTAAGCCGCAGAAAATATCTGGTTTTCGTCTCCTCTATGGGCTTTACCGGAATTTTCTTATAGGCCACGCCGCCGTTCCAGCCGCAGTTGTCATGGACCATGTTCCGCATGACGATCACCACGTCGCCCATAACTGCGCTGGCCGTCGGCATTTTTCCGGCGCCCCGTCCCATGAACATGGCATCGTCGCAGGCATCCCCATGGACAAAGACTGCGTTGAAGGAATCCCGTACCGTAGCAAGCGGATGGCTGTCGGGAATCAGCAAGGGATGAACCTTTACCTCGATCTGGCCGTCACACATTCTGGCCACCCCGACCAGCTTAATCACATAGCCGAATTCCTTTGCATAGTGCACGTCGTCCGCAGTGATTTTTGTAATTCCTTCCGTATACACATCGGAAAATACCACCTCCGAGTTAAAGGCCAGGGAAGCCATAATGGCAATTTTTCTTCCTGCGTCATAGCCCTCCACATCGGCCGTGGGGTCTGCCTCCGCATAGCCGAGCTCCGTGGCCTTTTTTAAGGCCTCCTCGTAGCCCATGCCTTCCTCGGACATTTTTGTAAGAATATAATTGGTGGTTCCGTTTACGATTCCCATGATTTCCGTCAGCATACTGGCGGAAAGACTCTGCTTTAAGGGACGGATAATGGGAATGGCGCCTGCAACGGCAGCCTCAAACTGCAAATCACAGCCTGCATTTTCTGCCAGGCTCAAGAGTTCCTGTCCATGCTCCGCCAAAAGGTCCTTATTGGCGGAAACCACCTGCTTTCCGGCCTTCACGGCTTCCGTGATGTAGGTCTTTGCAGGCTCCACGCCGCCCATCACCTCAATGACCAGATCAATCTCGTCGTCGTTTACAATCTCCTGCCAGTTGTCTGTCAGAAGCGCATCGGGAATTCCATCCCTCTTTTTCTTCACATCCCGCACCAGGACCCTTTTGATTTCCAGTCTGGCGCCTGTTTTGTTTACCAATTCATCGCCCAGCATCCCTGCCAGAGCGTACACACCGGTTCCAACGGTTCCTGCCCCCAAAAGGGCAGCTTTTACTGTCTTCTTCATCTGTCTCCCTCTCTCCTACTGTCTCCATATTTCCAGCCACCGGAGCTTTGTCTTCGGATAATTATTACATATTCTTTGGGTTATGTCAATATTTCCGGTCTGTCAAAACGCCCGCTATAAAAGACAAACTGCCGTTTCCATGACTCCGCACAAAACCATGACGGCAATGGGATTCCAGTGTTTTTTCCTCAGAAGATAAAAAGCCGCAGCAAAATAAACCATGGAACGGTATTCTAAACATCCCGGCGCAAACCGGACCACGCCTCCCGCAAAGAATGCAGAAATTAAAATGGTGAGTCCGGCGGCGGCAATCATGGAGACCACGGCCGGACGGAGGGACTTTAAAATCCCCTGAAGCAGGGAAAGCCGTTTGTATTTTGTATAAAGCCAGGCCAGGGCTGTTACGAAAATGCAGGACGGGGCAATGCAGCCAAGGGTGGCCAGCACGGCTCCCCCAGGTCCTCCCACCTGAGTTCCCACAAAGGTGGCGGCATTGATGGCAATGGGACCGGGCGTCATTTCCGCGATGGTAACAAGATCGGTAAAGGCGGCCTGGGTCAGCCACGGATGGCGGTTCACCACCTGCTCCTGAATCAACGGCATGGCCGCATATCCGCCTCCAAAACTGAAGGCGCCGATCTGAAGAAAGCTTAAAAATAAATCCAGATAGATCATGGCCTCTGTTCCCCCTTCCGTTCTGACAGTATGGTCCGAAAAGCCCCCAAACCGGCCACCATAAAAAGAATCAACACCACATTGACCCGAAGCCAGTAATTTAAAACAAAGCTCATCACCATAACGGCAACTTGTATGGGATCCCGTTCCTTCACAATTTTGCTTCCCATGTCATAGACCACGGAGGCAATGACAGCTCCCACGCCTGCTGTCATTCCCTTTAGCATGGAAGAAACCACCGGATTGGTCCGAAAGGCATCATAACATAAGGACACCAGCGATAAAATCATCATCGGCGGCAGAACCGCCCCGAGAACAGAAACTGCCACTCCGGGAATTCCCGCCAGCTTATAGCCCACCACAATGGAACCGTTGACGGCAATGGCTCCCGGCGACGACTGGGCAATGGCCACCAGATCAAGCATTTCCTCCTCGTCAATCCAGTGGAGTTTGTTGACAAAATGGTCCTTTAAAAGCATCACGATCACATAGCCCCCGCCAAAGGTAAAGGCGCTTAAAGAAAAGGTAGAGCAAAACAGCTTAAGCAGGATATTTTTTCTATGTTCCAAACCAGATTCCTCCTTTTTATCCGGTACGGCTCCCCGAAACCTTAAAAAGAGCTTACCACAGAACATGCCCTCATTTCAATTCTTTCCGCCGCAGGGTGATCCCCGCGGAGCGTTACAAAAAAACACCGTCCTCTGGAAAGGACGATGTTTTTCCTGCTTTCTATTCCTCTTCGTTGTCTTTCTCTTCTCCTTTTGCGGTAAGCGCATCTGGCATTCCTGTGAGATTTACATTCCTTGTGACCTTTGCGTCATAGGTATCTGCCTTCATAATCTCCGCCAGGTCCACTCCGGTGGCCTCCTTCATGGATTCAAAAAGCTTTGCCATGACCACAGGGACATTCCCGGCCACGGCGCCGACTCCGTTGTCGGAACCATTGCCTCCTCCGATAATGGTGATTTTGTCGATCTGGGACAGGGGCTCTGCAATTTTACCTGCGATCTCCGGCAGTACCTTAATCATCATCTCAGCCATGGCTGCCTGGTTATATTTCTGGTAGGCCTCCGCCTTTTTCTCCATACCTTCGGCCTCCGCCAGGGTTTTGGCCTGGATGGCCGCCGCCTCTGCTTCTCCTCTGGCACGGATTCCCTCGGCCTCCTGGAGCATGGCATATTTCTTTGCTTCCGCCTGGGCCTTCACAGCCTCGGCCTCTTTTTCCTGTTCGTATTTGCGGGCTTCCGCTTCTCTCTGGCGCCTCGTCAGATCGGCTGCAGCCGCCTGCTCGATGGCGTAACGGTCTGCATCGGCCTTTTTGTTGATCTCAGCCTCCAGAGCCTGCTGCTGTACGAAAACTTCCTGTTTGCGAAGCTCAGCCTCACGCTCGGCCTTTGCAATCTGGGCGTTTACCGTAGCCGCCTGGATGGTCTTTTCCTGTTCCTGCTTCTGAATTTCATAAGCCGCATCAGCTTCTGCCTTTTTGGTGTCAGACGCTTTCTGAAGCTCGGCCTTTTTAATGGCCAGCTCATTGTTCTTCTGGGCAATTTCTGTCTCCGCCAGCACCCTGGCATCGTTGGACGCCTTATCGGCCGCCGCCTGTGCAATGGCAATGTCGCGTTCCGCCTCTGCCTTGGCGATGGAAGCGTCCTTTCTGATCTTGGAGGTATTATCCATACCAAGGTCCTGAATCAATCCATGTTCATCGGTCACATTCTGGATGTTGCAGGATAAAATATCAATTCCCAGCTTCTTCATGTCCAGGGAGGCCTTTGCCATCACCTGGTCAGAGAAGGAATCCCGGTCCGTGTTGATGGCCCGCAGAGTCAGCGTACCGATGATCTCACGCATGTTGCCCTGAAGGGAATCCTGCAGGTCCGCCGCGATCTTATCCGGCGCCTTATTCAGGAAGTTCCGCATGGCAAGCTTCATCTGCTCCGGCGTATCGGCCACCCGTACCTTGGCCACGGCATCCACCATTACATTAATGAAATCATTGGTTGGAATGTATTCATCGGTTTTAATGTCCACGGTGATCTGTCCCAGATACAGCTTATCAAGCTGCTCAAAAAACGGAATCTTAAACCCGGCCCGGCCGATGAGCACCCGGGGCTCCCGCCTCAGACCTGAAATAATAAACGCATGGTCCGGCGGTGCCTTCACGTATCCCTGTGTGATAACGATGAGCAGTAAGACAACAATAACAACAGCGGGAATCGCAATCCATAACAATTCTGGCATAGACTCTCCTTTCCTTTGTGAAATCAAGTGTTTTGTTGCTTACAGTTTAGCATAATTTCCCAAAAGAATGAATACTTTTTATAAAAACGTCAGAATTTGTCAGAAATATTATAGATTTCTTACGAAATCTGCAAACTTTATCATTTTTTCATAATCTTTTCTGCCATCGGTTTCAATTCCGGAACTCACATCCACTGCATACGGATGGAGAAGCCGAATGGCTTCCCTGACATTTCCGGCATCCAGGCCCCCGGCAAGAAAATAGGGCCGGTCCATGGAGGCAAGAAACTTCCAGTTAAAGGAAGTCCCTGTCCCGCCGCTTCCGGAATCCAAAAGCACATAGTCCGCCGTACAGCGTTTTGCAAGAAAAACATCCTCCTCTGACCGGATCCCAAATGCCTTGATTAAGGGCTTATTGGTCAGCCTGCGAAGGCGGCTTATGTAGGTTTCGTCCTCCGTCCCATGGAGCTGTGCCATATCCAGAATGCCGGTGTTCAAGAGTCCGGCCACGGTTTCCGGCTCCTCATTGACAAACACGCCCACCGCCGTAATTTGGGAGTCCAGTCTCTTTTTAAGGTCTGCGGCCATCTCCTGGCCCACATACCGTCTGCTCTTTTTTGCAAAAACAAAGCCCACATATTCCGGCATCAGTTCATTGGCGGCCTTCACATCATTCGGTCCCATGAGACCGCAGAATTTAATTTTTGTCATAAATGCCCCCGCAGCCGTTCCAGCATTTCCCGTCTCTTATCCGCCCGCATCAGTGCCTCACCGATCAGAACCGCGTCCGTTCCGATTTCCCTGAGTTTTTTTACGTCCTCCGGTGTTTTGACGCCGCTTTCCGATACAAAAATCACATCCTGCGGAATTAACTTCCTAAGCTTTTTACTGTTTTCCGTGTCCACAGAAAAATCCTTTAAATTTCTGTTGTTGACACCGATGATTCTGGCTCCTGCATCTAAAGCCTCCTCCACCTCTTTCTCGTCGTGGGCCTCCACCAGAGAGGAAAGTCCAAGGCTGTCTGCAATCTGAATATATTCCCGAATCTGGTCCCGGTTGAGGATGGAACAGATCAGAAGAATAGCCGAAGCCCCGAGAATCCTGGCTTCATAAATCATATATTCATCCACGGTGAAGTCTTTCCGCAGGCAGGGAGCGGAGACGGCCTCTGCAATTTCCCTTAAGTATTCATTCCTGCCGAGAAACCATTTTGGCTCTGTGAGCACGGAAATTCCATTGGCTCCTGCCGCC
The DNA here is from genome assembly GCA_021770825.1 of Clostridium sp. GTDB lineage: Bacteria > Bacillota > Clostridia > Lachnospirales > Lachnospiraceae > CANRXD01. Next base: position 68,463 of record JAETQD010000001.1, read on the forward strand.
TCATACTCCTTTGCAATGGAAACATAGGGAAATTCCGGGGCAATCAGCCCCTTTGAGGGAGAGGCCTTTTTACACTCACAGATAAAGGCCATCTCCTCCCCCTTCAGGGCTTTTTCAAATTCAAACTGCTTTTTTGGAAGCTCCCCGGCCAGAGAGCGGATTTTGGCCTCTGGTACGATTTGTTTTGCCTGCCTGGTGCGCTCTTTTGCATGATCGGCAAGCTGGTCTAAAATCGTCATCCTTTATTCCTCCGCCCGGTTGCTGATTTCAATGATTTTCTGTAAAGTTTCAAAGGCTTTGCCGGAGTCAATTAAGTCTTCTGCCAGCTTCACTCCGTCTGCCATGGTATCTGCTTTCCCTGCAATATATAAAGATGCACCCGCATTCATCAGCACGGCATTTTCCTGGGGTGTTCCTCCCACAAGATCGGATTTTTCACAGCGGACAAATCCAAAGTCCTCCGGTGCGATGGTGTAGGTTTTGTACCATCCGTTCTTAAACTCTCAGACTGTGGCGGGAGCGCTCATGGAAATTTCATCCAGAGTATCCTGGCCAAACACCACCATGCCCCGTTCCACGCCAAGGCTCATTAACACGTGGGCCAGCGGTTCCACCAGATATTCGTCATAGACGCCAAGAAGCTGGTATTTGGGACTTCCCGGATTGGTGAGCGGTCCTAAAATATTGAACACCGTGCGGATTCCCAGCTCCTTCCGGATGGCTCCCACATATTTCATGGAACGGTGGTACTTCTGGGCGAAGAAAAAGCACATGCCTGCCTCATTTAAAAGTTCCAGGCACCGCTTGGGGCTCTAATCATAGTTTGCCTCCTATATCTGATTTATGAAATTATAAAGCATGGTTTTTCCTTCCGGGGTCATGATGGACTCGGGATGGAACTGTACGCCGTAAATGGGGAATTCTTTATGCTGTACGGCCATGACCTCCCCGTCCTCTGTCACCGCCGTCACTTTCAGGGTATCCGGAATGGTATCCGGGCTGGCTGCCAGGGAATGGTACCTTGCCACCGGAGAATTTTTAGAGCATCCATGGAACAGCGGGCAGGAATCGGAAAATTGTACCATGGACTGCTTTCCGTGCATCAGCTCCTTTGCGTAGGTCACTGTGGCTCCAAAAGCCGCGCATATGGCCTGGTGTCCCAGGCATACCCCAAGGATTGGAATTTCTCCTCCCAGCTTTGTCACCACATCCATGATGACTCCGGCATCCTCCGGTCTTCCCGGCCCTGGAGAAAGAATAATCCGGTCCGGCTTTAAAACTCTTATTTCCTCCACCGTCATCTCATCGTTCCGGATGACCCGGATATCCGGGTTGATCTCTCCCACCAACTGGTACAGGTTATAAGAAAAGCTGTCATAATTATCAATCAGTAAAATCATACGTCGGCCTCCTCTGCAAGCTTCAATGCATTCACCACTGCCTTTGCCTTATTGATACATTCCTCAAATTCCTTTTCCGGTACGGAATCGGCCACAATCCCGGCTCCGCTTCTCACAAATACCTTACCGTTTTTCTTATAAGCGATGCGGATGGCGATGCAGGTATCCATATTGCCGGTGAAGTCAATGTATCCGATGGCGCCGCCGTAAATACCCCGCTTATTGTTTTCCAGATCGCCGATCAACTGGCAGGCCCGGATTTTCGGCGCTCCTGACAGGGTTCCGGCCGGAAGCACCGTATTGATGGCATCCATTCCGTCGAATTCCTCCCGGATTTCCCCTCTCACCGTGGAGCCAATATGCATCACGTGGGAATACCGCTCGATGGAATGAAGCTTCTCAACCTGAACCGTTCCGAATTTGCTGATTTTTCCCAGATCATTGCGTCCGAAGTCCACCAGCATATTGTGCTCTGCCAGCTCCTTCTGGTCTGCCAGAAGCTCTGCTTCCAGGGCCTTATCCTCTGCTTCATCCTTTCCTCTGGGACGGGTTCCCGCCAGAGGGAACGTATGGAGCACACCGTTTTCCAGCTTCACAAGAGTTTCCGGTGAGGCCCCGGCCACTTCCACGTCCGTCCCTGAAAAGTAAAACATATAGGGAGAGGGATTCATGGTTCTGAGGATCCGGTAGGTGTTTAAAAGGCTGCCCTCAAAGGGGGCGCTCAAACGGTTGGAAAGCACAATCTGGAAAATATCGCCTTCATGAATATGATGCTTTGCCTTTTCCACCATGGAACAGTAGGTCTCCCTGTCGAATAATGGGGTAACCTCTCCAAGAAGATGGCCGCCGGGCTCATGTTTCTTTTCCCCGTGCTTTAAGATCTCACAGAGCTGCTTTAACTCCAAAACTGCCTTGTTATATCCGGTTTCCGGATCGTCCAAAGGCATGTTGACCATAAAGATGATCTTCTGGCGGAAATTGTCAAAGGCAATGACTTTATCAAACAGCATCAGGTCCACGTCCTTGAAAGCTTCCGTATCCTGGACCTGGCGGCGGACCGCAGGCTCGCTGTAACCGAGAAAATCATAGGAAAAATATCCCACCAGCCCTCCGGTAAGGGACGGCAGATATTCAAACCTCGGGCTCCGGTAGTCCTTTAGAATCTGACGGATGATAGAGGACGGATCCTCCGTTTTCAGAGTGATATTCCCGGCCTTCATCTCTCCGTCCATGCATGTAATTTCCATTTTGGGGTCGAACCCAAGAAAGGTATAGCGCCCCCACTTTTCCTTATCTGCAACCGACTCCAGCAGATAGCAGTGTGTCGATACATTTTTCAAAATCTTCAGCGCTTCAATGGGCATGCAGATATCCGATAGAATCTCACAACTGACCGGAAGCACCTTATACGTGCCGCTTTCGGCATATTTCATCACATCTTCCATGGCTGGCAAAATCTTCATGTCAAACTCCTCCTGTACTGTTATGGTTGAAGCAATGGGTATTGATCTGCCTGCGGTGAGCCGTGTAACCGGCATGTTTCCTATGTAACAAAAAAACGCCCTTGACAGAAAAATACCTTCTGTCAAGGACGAATAAAATCAGCTTATCCGCGGTGCCACCTTGATCCATGGTCCATAAGACCACGCCCTTAGCAGGATACCAACATATCCCCGGCAACTAACGTATGCCAGAACGTCGCAGAATACTCGGCAAATGCCTTTGACTGCGCCCTCAGTGGTCCATTTGACGGTTTGTTTTCCATCCGGTTCTCAGCATCCCGGACTCTCTGTATGAGCATGGCCGCCGTTATCTCCACGTCAACGGTTTACTGTGTTAGAACATACCACATTCCCGGAATGTTGTCAACACGAAATCGCAGCTTTTTTTTAATTTTCTTACTATTTAGTCTGGGGAACACCGTTCACTGTCCATTCACCATTGGCGTTCACAGTATATCCGTCCACCACGGTATTTACGTACAGTTTGCCTCTGGTTCCATCAGAGTTTGGATTTAAATAATAGCATTTCAAAACACCGTTATTGTCCGGAATCCATACCCATCCTGTCATCATACTGCCCTTCGTTCCATCGGAGCTGGGATTCAGATAGTAATAATTCCCATCGGTATCCAGGAACCATCCGGTTCTCATATTTCCGTTAGAATCGAAGGAGAACCAGTCAAAGGAGGGCTGTCCCGCCGCCGTATTGGCGTAGGGGTTCTGAACGGCTGCCCATCTGCCTTTATAAACGGTATTGCTCTCATCCACAAAGTTCCAATTGCCGTCCTTCTGCTGCCAGTTTCCCTTTACCACATAGCCAGGAAGTTCGGAAGTGGTTGTGGGTTTGGGAGCAGGAGCATTATAGGACTTCACCTTGGAACTGCCGCCGGAACTTCCGCTGGAGCTGCTTCCGGAACTGCTGCCGGAGCCGTCCAGATTGATTTCGCAGAAGGTGGGAGCGCTGTTGCTGGTATAATACCATACCACTTTGCCATCTACGAGAATCGGAGCACAATCCGATAACTTTCCGTCCATGGTCATGATCTCGCTGGTGGTATTTCCCACACCATCCAAATATACATAATTAACCTTATTCTTTGCCATGTAAAGAAGCAGGAAGCTGTCGTCCGCAAGCTTTACAAGGTGCGGGTTGGAAACAGATGCATTATCAGACTGACTGTAATTGGTAATCTGATGGAATGTTGTACCAGAAGCGCTGAAATTGTTCTTATCGGTGCTGGTTACAAAAATGTTGCGTACGCCGATAGCACTGTAAGAGCTGTCCTGTGCCACTGTATTTCCGGCTACCAGATAAGAAGTATCGGAAACAGCCAGTGCACCTAAAGAAACTCCTGTGTCATTGGCTCCAATACTTCCCCCGATTGAGAGTACGTTTACGTTTTTATTGCTGCCTGTGAATTTCTCATTTCCGGCTTTCTTGTCATATTTTATAAGGACAACCGCGCGGGGATATGCGTCGCCATGGTCTGCTGCAAGCAGAGTGGAACCGTCTGTGGTAATAAACTGGTTAAACGAATGGCTTACATATCCGTAGTCGATATTCATCACAATCGAATATTCATCGGTTACTTCCATACTGTCAATGTCCACAGAGAAGGTAAGGTTCGCCTGATGATTCAGTCCATCACTGGATTTGTACATCTTATGGCTGGTGCGGACGTACAGCATTCCGCCGTATTCCACCATCCGCAGGCTGCCTGCATCAAAAGGAACAACGGTGTTGGCCCCATGAAGGCTGGCACTGTTCTCTTTCACCCAGTCCTTTGTATAGCGGACCACACGCACGACTTCTTTGGAATCATCTTCCCCGGAGTTGCTCTGACCGAATACGAAGAAGTTATAATTCTCTCCAGCCTAAAAACCACCGAACAGCGGAAGATCCATGGGGATAGACTTCTGGTCCACCAGCTTTTTCTGGCTGTCATAGGTCTCCACAGTAATCTTATTGCTGGCATATTCCACACGGGTCAGGGTCCCGTCGCCGTTGTCAACCAAATAGGAATCCACGGTGGATGCCCAGCGGCTGGCGTTGACGTAATTATGTGCCCCAGCGTTTGTTGTCTTCACTGCCGATGCCGCCATGGACTGGCATGGTGCCATCATCGCCATGGCCAAAACCGACAGGCAGGCCACAGCCTTTGCTTTCCATTTTCTCATACTCTTATGTACCTCCTTGGATTTATCTATTGTTCGCTGTTAAAAATTATCGAAACGAAAATAGACGGATTTCTCTATTTCATTAGAGAAATCCGTCCTCGAAATTCGCTTCAATTAATCTTCAACTTTAACGATCTCACGCTTGTTGTAGCTGCCGCATGCCTTGCAGACTCTGTGAGGCATCATTAATGCGCCGCATTTGCTGCACTTAACAAGGTTCGGAGCACTCATCTTCCAGTTTGCTCTACGGCTGTCTCTTCTTGCTTTAGAAGATTTGTTCTTTGGACAGATAGACATGGTTACACCTCCTTAAACTGTTTAAAAATATCCTGGATAACTGCCATCCTCGGATCGAGCGACCTGGTATCGCAGCCGCAAGTCTCATAATTGAGATTTGCTCCACATCTATTACAAATCCCCTTGCAATCTTCTTTGCACAGGACCTTCATAGGCAGGCTCAATGAGAGTTCGTTACAGACCATCCGGTCTGCATCCAGATTATAGCCAGTCACATAGGACTGTTCATCCAAGTCCTTTACCCTGTCTTCCTCGGAAGCTTTCATATCCAGCTCCTGGTCAAAGGTCAGTTCACAGGTGTATTCCACCGATTCCAGACATCTGGCACAAGGTATGGAAAGTGTCACCTTCGTTCCTCCGGTTACGGAAAGTTTCCTGTTTCCAAGATTCTTCACAGTCACCGTCACGGGCTCTGAGGACACAACCGGATACTTCCCGTCTGCTCCCTCATAGGCTTTCTCCTCAAAGGGAACATTCAAGGTTTTTTCCTTGCCTTCCAGAGTAAATACTTCAGATAAGTTAATCAGCATATTATCTCTCCTAATACGCACCTAGATATTATACATATTGCGTCACAATTTGTCAATCATTTATTTAAAAAATTACCAATTTTTTGTCACCGTCATTGCTGCTCGCAGGCCTCCTGCGAACGTAACTGCTTACGCCCATTTGAAAGTGTCTGAAGCGACGATGCATATGCTTTTACTGGGGCGGCGCAGGCTTCCGGAAAAAGTGCATGTAGTCCGGGCTGTGCCAGATTCCTCCCCAGGTAAATCCTGCTTCCGTGAACAGCTTGTAGCACAAATCATTCCTGTCGATCTTATAGGGGAAGTCCTTACTTCTGTCCATGTAGGGCTCTCCGTTTGCGGGGGCGCACTCATAGGACCCATCGTCATGATTCATGATATAAGGATTGTAAAGAGGATTGATGTCAATGGCAATTCCCTGGGCGTGGAGGGATTTGGTGGTCTTTCCCACCGTATTTCTGTCGTTAAAAGCCGCTGTATTATTATCTGCACTGGACAAAAGAATATCCGCATTCTCATACTCATCGCAGAGAATCATTTTTTCAATGGGGTATCCGGCATTATAAAGCTTGTGGAATATGGTCAGTATATCGTCACTGATGGATTTATTGCACACCAGTTCTCCCACATGGATGTTTCCGTCCAGATCACAGTGCAGCATTCTTAAATACCTCAGGTCTGTAAGCGGAACCGCACAGCCCTCTTTGTAGGTTTTCCCGTCCATCCGCTGGAAGATATACTCATCAATCATCATCTGGGCGAAAAATGCATCCTCACCGATTTCCTCCACGGTTTCAGGCTCCACAATATCCCCGGCATCAAACTCATAAGCCAGGGCCACCAGAGAGGCATCCGATGCAGTACTTACGATCTCCGGAAGAGGCTTCTTTTTCTTCTCCCCCTTAACAGTCTCCTGCACCGTCTTCTCTTCTTCCATATGAAGGATCACATTTTTTCCCCTTTCGGAAAGAGAGGAGATGCTGTCTCCAAGGTTTATGGGCTCCCATTTTCCGGAGCAACCCGTAAGAAACAAAAGCCCGCACAGCAGCGCATAAAAAACAGGTTTCATACGATTAAGGTTTTTCCTATCCATACAGTTCTTTTAACCGCCTCCGGTCAATTTTGCCGTTTCCGTTGAGCGGCATTTCCTCCAGGTGGATGTACCTGGCCGGCATCATGTATCTGGGAAGCTTTCTGGAAAGACAGCCCGTCAGTGCCTTTCTCTCCAAGGGCGTCCCGGAATAGAGAAAAAGGATGGACTTCTTTTTCGGTTCATACAGGCATGCGCACCGTTCAAGGCCGGGGATATCCCAGGCCGCCGCCTCGATTTCTCCCAGCTCAATGCGGTATCCCAGCCGCTTCACCTGGAAATCCCGGCGGTTCTGATATAAAAGCTCTCCCCGCTCGTTGTAGCTTACCATGTCTCCGGTCCTGTAAATCCGTTCCGGAAATCTGGTATTTAAAGGATTCTGTACAAACCGCTCGGCCGTAAGGGACGGATTTCCATAATATCCGGCCGCAAAGGCACTGCCTCTCAAACAAAGCTCGCCGATATTACCGCTTCCCGGTTCCAGCGGCTGGTTCTCTTCATCCAGAACCAGCAGGTCAATATTGTCACAGGCCCGTCCGATGGGAAGTGTTTCATCATCTGAAAACTCCCGGTCCAGACGGTAGTAGGTACATACATGGGTTTCTGTGGACCCGTACATATTCACATAATCCGCCTCCGGTACATGGGCTCTCCAATAGTTTAGCTGTTTTACCGGCATCACTTCCCCGGCAAAGAAAATATGCCGCAGAAACTCCGGCTTCTGTGTGCTTAACACATCAAATTCTGCCGCCACACACAGAGCAAAGGGCACCCAGAAGACACAGCTTACCCGGTGCTCATTTAAAAACGGAATCAGCTTTGTGGGAAAGGAGAAAAATTCTGTGGGAATCAGCACCGTGCGGCAGCCGAATTTCAGCGGACTGTAAATATCATGGTTTGCCACATCAAAATATAACGGCACCTGATTTCCCATTACGGTTTCTTCTGTAAAGGAAAACACCCGCTCCAGCCATTCCATATTGTTGATGATGACCTTATGGTTCATCACAACACCCTTCGGCACTCCCGTGGACCCGCTGGTGAATAAGACATACATGGCATCCGTATCCACAGCCCTGCTCCGAATCTCCTTTAACAGATCTTCATCCACCGTTTCCTGAATCAGGTCCTGAAACGAAAAAGAAGGGCAGCCGGGGTCCAGTTCCTCAAGAAGCTTCTCCGTCCCCTCTTCAAAGATCACTGCCGCGGGATCCAGTACGGAAAAAATAGACCGGATCCGTTCCTTCGGCATTGTCACGTCGATGGGACAATAACAGCATCCGCCATAAATCACTCCCAGAAAAGAGACGATCATGGAGACGCTTTTTTCCATCAGCACAGCCACAGGTCTTCCCTGGGCGTTCAGCTTTCCAATCCGGCTCCCGATGGCCCTGGCCATCTGTCCGGTTTCGGAAAATGTGTAAGAATTCTGAATATCCTCATAGGCACACCGGGAGGGAAATTTCTCCTCGGAGGCCTCCAGATATTCCAAAACACTTTTCACCATTTTTAACTCCTCCGGCTATTTTGTCACAACCAGAAGATATTCAATGGCATCCACCACCTGATTTGTGGTGTAGAAGGAAAGCTCTGTATTTCCAATGGTATAACGATATACACCATAGGACTCCACATAGCCCTTTCCGTAAGCGTTGATCACATCCTGCTTGGTGGAGCCGATCTTTACTCCCTCCGGTGTGGCCACGGTGTTATCCATCAGATAAATGGCGTTGATGCACTCTTTTCCGTCAACCGGATAGGTGCAGATGTCGAAGCCCTCATAGGAATAAACCTTATCCTTTCCCTGGTAGGCACAGCTATCCTGTTCAAAGGTCTTCTTGGGCTCGCCAAGGGCTTTGATAACCGGTGCTGCCTCAGCTCCGATGGAGATGGTTGCTTTCTCTGTTTTAAAGGAATAGGTCACTTCCTCGGCCGCCGCTGTGGTTTCTGTTTTTGCGCTCTTCCAGCCGAAACCGAACGCGGTCATTGGTGTAACACAAAGGGCTGCGGACAGTACCGCCATTGTCAGTATACGTTTTGTACTTTTCATAATGATATCCTCCTGCTGATGCTTATTCTTCCAAGTAAAACTGGCTCAGATAACCTTTTTCGGCAAACTCAGCTTCCTGTTCTGCCTTCATAGTATCATAATACCATAATTTTTCCTCCCATGCCACTGAAATTTCAGGATCCTCTCTATGATCTTCAATCCCGGGAAGTTCTTTTAAAATCTCTCCCCAGTACAGGGACATTTTTTCTGCTCCATACACATTCATATGAAGTCCTTTATCGTAGGTATCATGGGAATAATCAATGCCGATCTTCTCCCTGTCTGCATAGCAGTTCACATACAGCAAATCATGGGAATCGGCATAGGAAACCATCTGCTCCTCCCACTGGTCATACCAGACGGGATACAGGGAGGGGGCTTTCATGAGAATCAACTGGATTCCCTTCTCCTCACAGAGAAGCCGCATCTTCTCCAGATACTCCATGGACCTGGGATCAAAAGAATAATCGGCTCTCCGTCTGGCCGAAGGAAACTCTTCGGCGGCCCGGATGTCGGCCCTCATATAGTATCCGTTATGGGATACCTTATTTTTCTTCCAATAGTAAGTAAAATCGTCTGCTTCCAGCTCAGAGAACCGGGAATGGAATCTTAAGATGGGAAACAGATATTCGATCATGTGCTCCTCTTCCATCTTGGTCGCCATAATGGCATTCCATTTGGACATGGACCAGCGCATACCGTCCATGGTCATCCGGTTGTAGCTTTCATTTTCCTGGTCAAACTGCTGAACGGCGGAAATACTGAAAATCACGGCCTTCGGCGTTTCATACCGCAGGGTGTCCTCCAGAAGATAATAGGACTGGGCAATCAACTGGTTGGCGCTGCCCCGGATATAGCTTGTGATCCCATACTCTCTCCATAAAACGGCAGGAGAAATATTCTCGTAAGCCTCGCAGTTTCCCAGGATTAAAACGTCGTGCGGCGTGGTCTCCTCGTAATATTCTTCAATAAAAGAGCCCTCCACCACAAGCCCCATGTATTTTGGAACCAGAAGGTGCTGGAGTCCGCCCAGAATGACTAAGGACAATGCCATAAGGCCAGAAAGCAGGAAAATGGTTTTCTTTTTCATGGTTTCTGCCTCCTAAAACTGATTATAGATGAACTGGCTGGCATCGTAGCCATGTCCATATACGCCTGTGACCAGAACCAGAAGAAACAGAAGGAACACTGCTCCATACTGGACTGCCGCCGGCTTCTTCCATAAACTCTCCCGGACGCCTCCCCTTTCTGCCATCCGGCCGGAAAGCCACATGAGACATACGCCGAGGAAAAGTACGAAAAGGTCCATACCTGCAAGGCCAAGGCCTGTAAAACTTCCGTCAAAGAGACTCTGTACATTGGGCGCGGCAATCACGTCTTTTGCCAGAGAAAATACGGTTCCAACCGGATAGTAGAGGAACATCTGGAGGAAGGCAAACAGGAAGAAGGTACGCACCTTCTGGAAGCCCTGATACCATAAAGACTCCGTAAAGGAATATTTCCGGTGAAATACCTTATAGATGCCGGAAAGTTCCTGGGAGACCAGCAAAACCACACCGTTTGCCATGCCCCAAATAATGAAATTCCAGGCGGCACCATGCCAGATTCCTGTCACAAACCACACAAGAAGCGTGGCCACGTAGACCGGGACTTTGGAAGCTGCCTTCTTTCCAAACCACGCCTTAAAGCGGTCAGAAAGACTCTTACAGAACCGGCTTGCGGATACAGGGAAGAAAATGTATTCCCGGAACCACTGCATCAGAGTCATATGCCATCTGCGCCACAGCTCCGCAAGACTTTTTGAGGAAAAGGGCCTGTCAAAGTTTTCCGGCAGGCGGATTCCAAATACCTCTGCGGCTCCGATTACGATGTCCATGCCGCCGGAAAAATCTGCATATAGCTGAACGGTGCAGAGCACCATTCCCACTAAAAACCAGACGCCTCCGTAGGTTTCCGGCGCTCCTGTAATGACCGAAGCTGCCGGACCAAGCCTGTCTGCGATCACCAGCTTTTTAAAATACCCCCACAGCATCCGCTCCAGACCGAAAACCACCTGCTTTCCCCGCGGACGGCTAAGGGAAGAGATTTCCTTCTTAAATCCATCGAACCGGCTGATCGGGCCTGCGATCAACTGGGGGAAAAACAGAAGAAACAGGAAAAAATCCGAAAATTTATGTTCCGGCTCATATTTTCGATTGTATACATCGATCAGATATCCCATGGACTGGAAGGTATAATAGGAAATGCCCAGGGGAAGGACCCAGGCGGCATATTCCATCTCTCCCTCCATTCCCAATAAAGCAAAGATAGCGGCCACATTGGAAAGGATAAAATTCACGTATTTTAATACGGCAAGAATCCCGAAATTCAAAATAAGGCCGCATACCAAAAGGCGGCGCAGCTTTCGCTTCACCGTCTTATTGTAGTCATTTTTCTGCTTACGGTCCATCTGCTGGGACTTCACATAAAGCTTTGCCTCATCGGTCATTTTCCCGATTTTCTTACCGAGGAAAAAGGTGGTAACGGCCGTGATCACCGGATAAAGGAGATAGACCGCTCCTCCGTACAGATAGAAAAGCAGGCTGAAACCTATAAGGATACAACGCTTCCAGGTATCAGGCACCAGAAAATAACAGAGCACCAGAACTGCAAAAAACAGGGCAAATTCATAGGAAACCAGAAGCATCCTAGTCTTCTCCTTCCAACGTCTCGATCAGCTTATAAATTCCGGCGGCAGAATTGAAGTTTTCCGGGATAATCTGTTCCGGCGGAATGCGGACACCAAAGGTTTCTGCAATCTGGGATACCAGGGAAACCAGCTCAAAGGATGTGAGAATTCCATCGTCCACCAGTGTCTCATAGGTTTCGTAATCAATATCAGGATCTATCTCCATAAGGATCTCAATTAACTCTTCCATATATAATTTCTCCTTTTGTTTTTGTATCGTACCGGCAGAGCCGGAGGAAATCTTTCCTCCGGCTTCCGTGCTTATTGTACTTTTGGATAGAGAGACTTGTTATAGGCAAAGCAGTTTCCATGCTTTTGGGAATAAGCGGCCATCTGTGCGTCCGTCCAGAGGCAGAAATATCCGCCGGCGGCTCTGGGACAGGTGTCAAAATGATACCAGCCCTCTTCTACCAGAACCAGGTTCCAGTAATGGTGGTTGTCGGTGCTTCTCACAACCATCACGCTGTCGATTCCGCTCCTGGTCAGCAGCTCATGGGAAACAGAAAAATAAGTGAAGCAGTCTCCATGACGCTTTCTGAAGCCCTGGTAGGCCTCCCGGCCCCAGTCTCTTGTGGCGGAGCTTCCCGAATAACGGAAGTTTTTGCGTACCCAGGCAAAGATTGCTTCCGCTCTCTGACGCTTTGTCATACTGGAATTGGTAATTTTCGAGAGAATATCATCGGCAATTTTATCCGCTTCCTTTTGATAATCGGTTTTCTGGGTTTCCGCCGGAACTGCCGGAGTGGTGTTGGCCAGCTTCCTGCCGGAAGAAGCTGCCGGAGCGGTTCCGGTCGGATTGCCGGCAGGCGCCGCTGCCGGTTCTTCTTTCTTTGGCGCAACAGTTCCCGCACCGGAGCCATCAAAGACATACAGGGTTCCATCGATGTCCTTTGTGGTGTTTGTGGCCATGGCTCCGCTCTCCTCCAGATAATACTGGACTCCGTCCACGGTCAGAGGACCCGTTTTCATATACCCGCTTTCGTCAAAGAAATACCAGGTTTCATCAATTTTCTGCCAGTCATTGCGGCAAAGGGAGCCGTCGGCATTCTGATAATACCAGTTGGAATCATCCTTAAGCCAGCCCGTATAGGAGCTTCCCATTTTCCGGCTGACACCGTTTTCATCAAAATAATAAAGTTTCCTGTCCAGAACCGTTGCATATCCCACGGCAAGGCGTCCGTTTTCCGGGCGGAAATAGTATTCCTTTCCATTCTCCTCATACCACCCTGTTTTGGCATAGCCGCTGTCCTCAAAGAAATACCAGCTTCCGTCATCATTCTGGAACCATCCTGTGGCGAAGGAGCCATCATCCTTCTGATACCAGAGACCTGTGCTGTCTTTTTTCAGTTCTCCGGCCAGAGCCTGCATACTCAGCGCAGCAGTAAAAGCAGCCGTTAAAAGAAGTATTCTCTTTTTCATCCCTCATCCTCCGTCAGTTATTTTTCATTATTTTATTCTAAGCCCAATATTTGACACCGTCAACCCAAAATCGTAAAGAATTCGTAAATATTTCGCAGGAAAATTTATACAATTGTCATAACTTAGGGCTTTTCTTCCTATTCTGGCGGAATCAAAAATTCCCTTCCGGCGACAGTCCGAGGTTTGCCCCATAGGAGTCATAAATCCCCTCAAAGGTCCCAAACGGTGCCAGTGCAATATAGGAATGACCCTCTCCACAGGCTCCGTAAAGTTTCATGACCTCCTCCATTTTGGATTTTTCAATGGATACACAGCCGGAGGTCTCTGTCCTGTTGTGACCATAGCAGTGCAGAAACAGGGCGGCGCCTTTTTTGGCAACTGCATTTTTATTGTATCCCATATCAATCACATAATCATAGTATTCCGAATATCCGCTGGTTCCCACATGTTCTCCGTCCTCTTTGGAATTTTTTACCAGACGGTTCGTGGCCCCGGTCCATACATAGTCTGTATTTACCTTAATATAGGATTCAGGTAACCCTTCCAGCGGGTCTGCCTGTCCAAAGGGCGTATTCATCTGAAAAAGACCGATGGGAGTGGTTTTATCTCCCTCTGTCCGGTTGCTGCTCATGCCGTTTCTTCCCAGATATCCGGGGGTATTTATTTTTAAAGTCCAGCCGTTTTGGGCGGCCTCATCGTATTCATAAACATAGACACTGCAGTTGCTTCCTTCCGTGCCTTCCACAACCACAAGCATTCTGTCGTCCTCCGGCAGAACAAACCGTTCCACGGAAAAGGACGGGGCAACTGCTGTTTCTTTCTCCATCCCCGGCCCGTAATTGTCTGCAAAACTTACCATGGCAGTCATAGATACCATCATTGCCGCTGCCATGCTAATGATACCGTTCCTAAATATCTTTCTCATCAATCTGCTGCTCCTTTGCTGCCTGAAAAAACAGCCCATCCCGAAACTGTGTCTCCACACTTCCGGGACAGGCCGTATTTCACTTTACATTACACCTGATTAAACAAGTGCCAGTGTCTCTCTGGCGATAGCCAGCTCTTCGTTTGTCGGAATTACCATAACCTGAACCTTGGAGTCCGGAGTGGAAATTACGATATCTTTTCCTCTTACGCTGTTTGCTTCATCGTCGATCTTGATGCCAAGATAGGTCAGATGCTCACAGATTGCCTTTCTGGTGGACTTTCCGTTCTCACCGAGACCTGCGGTAAATGCGATCACATCCACACCATCCATAGCAGCAGCATAAGCGCCGATGTATTTGATTACGCGGTAGTTGTATGCCTTTAAAGCCTTATCTGCGCGGGCATTACCGGCAGCAGCAGCTTCCTCGAGATCACGGAAGTCGCTGGATACTCCAGACAGGCCGAGAACACCGGATTTCTTGTTGAGAACGTTCATTACGCCTGCAATGTCCAGGTTCTCTTTCTTTGCGATGTACTCCATAATGGCCGGGTCCATATCACCGGAACGTGTTCCCATGATTAAGCCCTCAAGGGGTGTTAAGCCCATGCTGGTATCTACGGACTTTCCGTTCTTAACAGCGGAAAGGCTTGCGCCGTTGCCAAGGTGGCAAACGATGATCTTTAAGTCCTCATAGGGCTTTCCTGCAAGCTCAGCAGCTTTCTTGGAAACGAAGCTGTGGGAGGTTCCGTGGAAGCCGTATCTTCTTACTTTGTGGTTCTCATAGTATTCATAGGGAAGGCCGTAAAGGTAAGCCTCCTCCGGCATGGTCTGATGGAAAGCAGTATCGAAAACAGCTACCATGGGAACGTTGGGCATTAATTCCTGGCATGCACGGATACCGATTAAGTTAGCCGGATTGTGAAGCGGTGCAAGATCGTTGCACTCTTCGATTGCAGCCATAGCCTCTTCGGTCAGAAGTGTGGAAGTTGTGAACTTCTCACCGCCATGTACCACACGGTGTCCAACGGCTCCAACCTCTGCAAGGCTTGCGATTACGCCGGTCTTTGCGTTGGTTAAAGCGTCCAGAACAAGCTGGATTGCCTGTGTATGAGTCGGCATAGGAGAAACGGTTACTTCCTTCTCGCCGCCTGCCGGCTGGTATGTGATCTGGCTTCCTTCGATTCCGATTCTCTCGCAGAGACCCTTTGCTAAAACAGCCTCGGTATCGGAATTGATTAACTGATACTTTAAGGAAGAGCTGCCGCAGTTAATAACTAAAATATTCATTTGAATAACTCCTTCAAAAATTATTATTGATTAAGACATCTGAGCCTGTACGGCTGTTAAAGCAACTACGCCTACGATATCCTCAGCGGAGCATCCACGGGATAAGTCGTTGACCGGTCTTGCAATACCCTGTAACATGGGGCCGTAAGCCTCTGCCTTTGCAAGTCTCTGAACCAGCTTGTAGCCGATGTTTCCGCAGTCCAGGTTCGGGAAAATAAGAACGTTTGCATGTCCTGCAACTTCGCTTCCCTTTGCTTTGGATTTTGCAACTTCCGGAACGATGGCAGCATCCAGCTGGATTTCGCCGTCCAGCTCAAGCTGCGGATATTTTTCATGTGCAATATTGACAGCGTTTACAACCTTGTCAACCAGAGCATGCTTTGCGCTGCCCTTTGTGGAGTGGGATAACATTGCGATTACCGGCTTCTCGCCAACCAGGGCGCGGAAGCTCTTTGCGCTGCTGTCTGCGATGGCAGCCAGCTCTTCGGAAGTGGGATCCTGGTTTAAGCCGCAGTCTGCGAACAGGAAGGTTCCGTTTGCACCGTACTCACAGTTGGGAACATCCATAATGAAGAAGCCGGATACCAGCTCTGTTCCCGGTGCTGTTTTAAGAATCTGAAGCGCAGGTCTTAAGGTATCAGCAGTTGCGTGGCATGCACCGGCAACAAGTCCGTCTGCGTCCTTTTCCTTAACCATCATAACGCCGTATGTGATATAATCGGTCTTTAAGGTCTCTTTTGCTTTTTCAAGAGTCATTCCTTTGTTCTTTCTCAGCTCGTACAGAGTCTGTGCATAATGCTCAAAGTTCTCATCCGTATCCGGATCCACAACCTTAAGACCGGTAAGATCTACTTCCAGCCAATGAGCACCATCCAGAATTTTCTCTTCCTTACCTACCATGATAAGGTCGGCAGTACCCTCTTTCAGTACCTGTGCAGCAGCGATCAGAGTTCTCTTGTCGTTGCTCTCCGGCAGAACGATTGTCTGCTTGTCCTGTCTTGCTTTCTCCTTCATGAGATCAATGAATGACATGTTAGTATACTCCCTTCTTGTTTCCGTTTTATTGGTTCATACCTGCTTTTATTATATATCAGCAAAATATACGATACAAGCAGGTTTTGGCAATTTTTTGCACTTTTTTCAATACCTTTTGTTAAAATTACGACAAATTAAATAAACTGCGTTTTAGATTTTCTCGTACTCTTCCACGTCAATGACAAAAATCGTGGCGCCGCCCACTTCTACGTTCATGGGCATAGTTGCACAGTTCATCATGGCGGAGCCGGAGATGTACGGCATATTGACCGTGATTTTCTGGCGTTTTCCGCATTCTTTTTTAATAATCTCAATGGCTTCTTTCACGCGGTCAGCTTCTGTACCGATCATCAGCGTGGTGTTGCCTTTCTTTAAGAAACCGCCTGTGGTGGCAAGCTTTGTAATGCTGAAATGTTTCTTGGTCAGTGCGTTGATGACCTCATCTTCGTTATCGTAACGGATAATGGCATAAATCAGTTTCATGAATCATCAGTCCTTTCTTTCAGGGGGTACTGCTTCAAAAGCTGCACCCGACTCTTTCTTTTTAGTATAGCACATTTTCTTACAGATAACAAATTAATATTGCTTTAAATTCTCATTTATTATATAGTATTTACATGATTTTCACACACATTTTTGAAAGGATTCTTATGAAAACAGCCGGTATCATTGCTGAATACAATCCGTTCCACAACGGTCATAAATATCATATGGAGGAAACCAGGAGACAGACGGACGCAGACTTCCTTGTGGTTATCATGAGCGGTGATTACGTCCAGCGGGGAGAGCCCGCTGTTTTTAACAAATATTTCCGCGCCAGAACGGCTCTTATGTCCGGTGCCGACCTGGTTCTTGAGCTTCCTGTATTCGGAGCCGTATCCAGCGCCGCGGACTTTGCCGGGTGCGCCGTGTCTTCCCTGGAAAAGTCAGGGATTGTGAACCTTTTATCCTTTGGGAGCGAATGCGGAAGCCTTGATTCCTTAAGGGCCCAGGCGGAATGCACGGATACGGAGACCGAAGAAATCTCTTCCCGTATCCGTCAGGGATTGAAAGAAGGGCTTTCCTGGCCCATGGCCCGCGCAAACGCATACAAAACAGCCGGGTATGACGCAGTCCCCTCTTCTCCCAATGATATTTTAGGTGTGGAATACCTGAAAGCTTTAAGCAGGATGCATTCTTCTATGGAGCCCTTTACCGTGACACGCACGGATCCCGGCTACCACAGCCAAAGCCGCATTGGCTCCTTTGCCTCGGCCACAGCGGCCAGAAAGGCCATTGAGGAGAATGATCCGGACTTTCTTATGGAGGTCCTTCCGGATCCCTTCTTTTCCTGTCTTGAAAAAGAGGGATGTCCGGCCGTAACCTTTGACGATTTTTCCATGATTTTAAACGAAAAGATCTTAGCCGCTTCCCCGGAACAGCTGGCAGACGCCTCCGGCATGCCCATGGACCTGGCAGCAAAGCTTTATAAAAACAGGCTGCGTTTTCTTCCCGCAAGGGAGCTGACTGCCGCCTCCAAGGACCGGCAGTACACCTACACCCGCGTCAGCCGGAGTCTCCTTACATTCATGCTTGGAATCACAAAGGAGGACCTTTCCTCCTTTAAAGAGATGGACATGTGCCCCTGGTTGCGAATTCTGGGCTTTAAAAGGGATGCTGCCCTGCTGCTTTCAGCCCTTAAGAAAAACTCGGAAGTTCCAATCATCACCAAAACTGCCGATGCCGCCTCCATCCTTTCCGGAGAGGCCCTGCGGCTTTTTGAAAAGCAGCTTTTCACCTCCGAGCTTTACCGCATTGTGTGCGAAATAAAAACCGGGAAATCCATGAAAAATGAATTTACCCGGTCTGTGGTTATTTTATAAGAAGCTTGTACAGGGTGGGCTCCACATGGAGCTCATCCATAATGGCCAAAAGTTCTTTTTTATTTTCTTTTTTCTTTCCCTGCTTCACTGCACGGATCAGAAGATTCTTCGGCGTGTGTTCCATGTCAATAAACTCCAGAATCTGAACCCGGTAGCCCATGGCCTCTAAGACCTGGGCGCGCAGGGCGTCTGTATAAAGGGCTGCCATCCGCTCCTTTATGATTCCATACTGGAATACCGGCTTCATGAGCTGGCTTTCCATCTGCCCGTTTAATTCATGCTGGCAGCAGGGGACAGAAAGAATGACGCCTGCTCCCCAGCGCACCGCCTTTTCCAGGGCATAGTCTGTGGCCGTATCACAGGCATGAAGGGTCACCACCATATCCACCTGGTCCACGCCCTCGTAGGAGGCGATATCTCCCGTATAGAAGGAGAGCCTTTCATATCCATAGCGGCGGGCCAGCTCATTGCACTTTTCTATGACGTCTTCCTTTAAATCCAGGCCGATAATGCGGACCGGATATCCCTTAAGCTCCTTCAGATAATAATACATGGCAAAGGTCAGATAGGATTTTCCGCATCCAAAGTCCAGAATCGCCGACTCCCGCTCCTTATTAAGCCTGGGGAGAATATCCTCAATGAACTCCAGAAAGCGGTTGATCTGCCGGAATTTATCATAGCGGGCATGGACAATCTTTCCCTCCCGGGTCTGGACGCCCAGGTCCACAAGAAAGGGAACCGGAATGCCTTCCTCTAAAATATACTGTTTTTTCCGGTTATGGGAAAGTCCGTTTTTCCAGGCGGTTTCCAATTTCTGCTCTCCGTCTTCCTTCCGCCTTTTTACTTTGATTGTAGTCTTTCCTTTTTTGCTCACAAGAACCGAAGCCGTCCAGCCTGCGGTCTCAAGCTGGGCCTGCTTGAAGGCAGTTCCCATAAGATCTGTCAGATAGGCCACCGCCGCATCCTTTTCCATATTTTTATGAAAGGCCTGCTTTCCGCGGAATTCCTCGGCCTGAAACATCATGGTTTTCCCCACAAGCACCGGATGCAGCCGCATTTTCAGAAAATCCGCTTTTTCTGCCTGGCCGCTTAGAACGGCCTGGATAGGGCTGTCTGTTAGAAATTCTTCAAATAACTTTCGTACTTCTTCCTGTTCCATCATTTTTTTGTGCTCCATCCCCTCCGCAGTAATTCCGGATTCTGCTCCAGATGAGCGAAGTCATTGAACCGGTTCAAAAGAATTCTTCCATCGGGCTTTCTGACCCAGAGCTCTGTGATTCCGCAGTTTTCCAGATGTCCGGCAAAGAGCTGGCTCCTGGACAAATCCGCGCCTAAAATGTGGCAGAGGAGACTTCGGATAACGCCTCCATGGGTAACCACCGCCACCGTTTCATAGTTTCTTTGGATGATCTCCTCCAAAACAGGCATGGCCCGATTCACCACATCCTGGGCGCACTCTCCGCCCGGATAGGAAAGATCATGCTCCATTTTTGACCGTTCCCTTAAAAAATCCTCAAACCGATCTGCAATCACCGCATCCGAAAGGCCCTCCATGTCGCCGAAGGAAATTTCCTTTAAGGCCTCCCGTACCTTCCTGGGAACCTTTAAGGATTCATTTATGATATCTGCCGTTTCCATGGCCCGGATGAGATCACTGGACCAGATGGCTTCCACCTGCTCCTTCTTTAACCGTTCCCCAAGAAGTTCAGCCTGCTTTCGCCCTTCCGGGGAAAGCGGCACATTTACGTTGCATAAGGGGCTGTTCTGCCTCCCGTGGCGGATCAAAAAAATTCTCATGGTTTTCTCCGTTATACTGTTAAAATCTCAGACATCTCGTCACGCCCTGCCACGGCCATATGGAAATCCGAGGCCTGGTAGGGGCAGTCGCCCATATCCACCTCCAGGCGGACCGTCTCATAGGCCAGCTCCGGCAGGTTGTTTTCCTTGCTTAAGTGGCCCAACAGAATATGTTTCAGCTTATCGTTTAAAATACAGTTTAAAAGCCGCCCGGCATTTTCGTTGGACAGGTGGCCGAAATCTCCCATGATTCTCCGTTTCAGATAATAGGGATAAGGGCCTGTCTCCAGCATCCGCCTGTCATGGTTGGATTCCAAAAGCACTGCATCCAAATCCAGAAGATGATCGATGGTATACTGATTGAAATGTCCCAGGTCTGTGGCAACGGCAATGGATTTTGTTCCGGACTGAATCCGGTATGCCACCGGGTCCGCAGCATCGTGGTCAATGTGGAAGGGCATCACATCCAAATCCCCCACCTTAAATTTCACATCGGGGAGCACCGGATTTAAAAGTTCCTTCGGATATTCCCCAAGTCCCTTCATATTCCGGATTTCCTTTAAGGTTCCCTGGGTTCCGTAAATGGGAATTTCATATTTTCTGGCCAGTACCCCGAGGCCCTTGACGTGATCGGAATGCTCGTGGGTGATGCAGATGGCAGAAAGCTCACCGGGCTTTAAGCCCACCTCAAAAAGCCCCTGTTCTATCCGCTTGGCGCTGATTCCTGCATCCACCAGAATATGCGTATTTTCCGTCCCCGCATAAATGCAGTTTCCGCTGCTGCCGCTGGCAATGCTAACAAATCTCATGGCCAAGAATCTCCTTTAACTGCTTTTCCGTTTCCTCCACGGTCCCGTTATTGTCAATCACACGGTCACAGAGGTTTCTGTACCAGGAATCCGCATCCTGGGTTTTTATGATGCTTTCGCATTTTTCCCTGGAATAGCCGCGGCTTTCCATGAGCCGCCGGATCCTGTTTTCTTCGGTGGTATAAACATACCAGAGCTCACCAAACAAGTCTTTGGGAGCCGTGGTGAAAACAGCGGCTTCCACGATGATCAGAGACTCCTCTGCCTCCTCTGCCTCGTCTTTAATGGCCTCCCATACCATGGGATGGATAATGGAGTTCATGGTCTTAAGGGCCTTTGGGTCATGGAAAATAAGATCCGCCAGAGCTTTCCGGTCCACCAGACCGTCCTCCCTTAGAAATCCCGTTCCCAATGCCTTCGTGACCCGGCGAAGCCCTTCCGTTCCGGGTTCCATCAGATCGTGGGCCACCAGATCAGCCAGAATAATTCTGGCGCCGAATTTTGTTTTCAAAACATCCAGGACACTGCTCTTTCCGGCGCCCACGCCTCCAGTGATTCCTATGATTTTCTTTTCTCTTCTGTCCATTGGTCTATTTCGCCTCAAACCAGTTTTTTCCGTCATGCATATCGATTTCCAAATCCACCTTAAGGGCGGCTGCCTGGCTCATTTCCTCCGAAAGTATCTGCTTTATGGCATTTAACTCGGATTCCTTTGTCTCCACTAAGAGCTCATCGTGGACCTGGAGAATCAACCTTGACTGTAAGCCCTCCTCCCGGAGTCTTTTATCCACCCGGATCATGGCAATTTTGATGATATCGGCTGCCGTTCCCTGGATGGGGGAATTCATGGCCACCCGCTCTCCGAAGGAACGCTGCATGAAGTTCGCGGACTTTAATTCCGGCACCGGGCGGCGGCGGCCAAACATGGTGGAAACGTATCCCTTTTCCTTTGCGCCCTCCACCAGTCCGTCCAGAAAGCCCTTTACCTGCGGGTAGGTCTCAAAATATTTATTGATGTATTCCAGTGCCTCTTTCCTGGAAATACTCAAGTCCTCGCTGAGTCCGAATGCGCTGATTCCATACACAATACCGAAATTCACCGCCTTGGCATTGCGCCTCTGAAGAGGTGTCACCTCCTCCAGGGGAATGTGGAACACCTGGGATGCAGTTATGGCATGGATGTCCTGGGCGCTTTTGTAGGCCTCAATGAGCCGTTCATCTCCGGATAAATGAGCCAGCACACGAAGCTCAATCTGGGAATAGTCTGCATCCAGGAACACATAGCCCTCCTTCGGCACAAAAACCTTACGGATTTCGCGGCCCAGCTCCATACGGATGGGGATATTCTGAAGGTTCGGCTCGGTACTGGAGATTCTTCCGGTTGCTGTGATGGTCTGGTTAAAACGGCTGTGGATTCTGCCGTCGGGACCGATGTAGGTTCCAAGGCCGTCGGCATAGGTGGAATTTAATTTCGTATACTGGCGGTAATCGAGGATTTTTCTCACCACCGGATACTCCGGCGCCAGCTTTTCCAGCACGTCAGCCGCCGTGGAATAGCCTGTCTTTGTCTTTTTTCCGCCCTTAAGCTGCATTTTCTCAAAGAGAATTTCCCCAAGCTGCTTGGGAGAATTGATATTGAACTCGCAGCCGGTCATGTCCCAGATTTCCCTTTCCAGAATGGAAATCTGCTTTTTCAGCTTTTCGCCGTAATCCATAAGCTCCTGACGGCGCACGGCAATGCCCTCTTTTTCCATATGGAAAAGCGCATAGATTAAGGGAAGCTCCATGGTCAGGTATAAGTCCTTCATCCCTTCCGCAGAAAGCTTTTCCATCAGCGGCTCCCCGGATACGTATGCCGCATAGGCCATATATCCGGCACAGGTAAGGAGGGCTTCCCTTTCCTTTTCCCAGGCTTCTTCAAAGCTCATTTTCTTCAGCAGATCGGTTCTGGAGGGCACGGTCATTCCCAGATAGTCCCTGGCCAGATCGTCATATTCGTAGGAATCCTTTAAAGGATTTAAAAGGTAGGCAGCCACCCCGGCATCGTACACGGTATCGCCGTAATCCAGAGGCAGAAACGGAAGCATTCCCTTCAAATCCAGAACCCAGACCTTTCCGGTCCTGCAAAGCCCGGTCATTTTATCGGCCAGGTACTGTCCGGTTAAGAATCCCTCTGCGTGGAAAAAGTAAGAAACCGTTTCGTTCCAGCATAAGGAAAGGCCGCAGATGGTTTCTCCGTCCGTCAAAAGATTTCCGCCGATCCGCTCGGCCTTCATGGCTTCCTCAAACAGGGACTCGGCCTGAGAAAGGTCTGTCACAGCCTTAAAATCATGGCTGGCGGCTGCTTCTTTTTTAACATAGTCTCCGAATTTGGCAAGCAGTGACTTAAACTCCATCCGGCTCATGAATTCGTAGGCCTCTTTTGTATATAAATCTCCGATTTTCGCATTTTCCATGGAAAAATCCACAGGTGCCTCAATACAGATCTTAGCCAGTGTATAGGATAGATCAGCCAGGTCCTTATGCTCCTCCAGGGATTTTTTCGCCCGGGGCGGCTTCACCTCAGAAAGGTGGTCATAGACGCCCGAAAGACTTCCGTACTGTACGATCAGGTTGGTGGCCGTCTTTTCTCCAATGGAGGGAACGCCCGGAATATTGTCAGAGGCATCTCCCATAAGGGCCTTCACGTCAATAAACTGTTCCGGTGTCACCTGGTATTCCCTCACCACGTCCTCCGGGTAATAGCTGTGGACCTCCGTGGTACCCCGGCTGGTTTTGGGAATGCTGATTTTAATATGGGTGTCGGCAAGCTGCAGAAGGTCCCGGTCTCCGGAAACGATGGTGACTTCGGCTCCGCCGGCCTGGGCTTTCTTGGCCGCAGTTCCCAGAACGTCGTCCGCCTCGTACCCCTCTTTTGTGAGAATGGGGATTCCCATGGCAGCCAGCACTTCCTTCATCAGGGGCACCTGCTCATGGAGCTCCTCCGGCATGGGCTTTCTGGTTCCCTTGTAATCGCCGTACATCTGATGGCGGAAGGTGGGGGCCTTTAAGTCAAAGGCCACCGCCAGACAGTCCGGCTTTTCCTCCTCCAAAAGCTTAAACAGGATATTTAAAAAGCCGTACACGGCATTGGTGTGCAGTCCTTCTGAGTTGGTCAGATTGGGAACACCATAAAAGGCACGGTTTAAAATACTGTGCCCGTCAATCAATAACAGTTTTTCCATACTTCACTCCTAAAAAAATAGAAAGCCCGCCTGCTTCCAGATACGAATCTGCAGAAGCACCGATAAAAGCAGGGCCATGGACATCAATGTACTCACGGAATATCTGGTTACCTGGAACAGGAAAAAGCGCCGGATTGTATTGGCTGATTCCTCCAGCTTCCGTTTCAGGTCTCCCACAATATCATAGGTTCCGTCTGCCTCATCGAGCTTCTTTAAGCCCACGTCCACCATATAGTGGATTTCCAGTTCCTCGCGGCAGTTCTCACAGGTTTCAATGTGCTCAATGAAATCTTCCAGCTCCTGGGGCGAAAGCTCGTCATTGATATAAGGAATTACCATTTTTTCCGCTTCCATACATGTCATTTTCTGCACACTCCTTCCCGCTTTCCCCATTTGGGTATACGAATCTATGTTCCATCATACACCAATTCAGGTGGGATTTCAATAAAAAAACGCCGAACTCCCTTTTTAGGACTTCAGCGTTTTTCATGCAGGAGATGGGACTTGAACCCACACGTAGTCACCTACGTCAGATTTTGAGTCTGATGCGTCTGCCATTCCGCCACTCCTGCGCTTTTCTTAACCGGATATTAGTCTATCATAGGTTTTCATGTTTTGCAAGCAAAAAATCGCCCCGCAGAACATTTTTTCATCGGTATTCTGCGGGGCGCTCCATAACATCGATTAGTGATGGAACAGACGGATTCCTGTAAATGCCATGGCCATGCCGTATTTGTTGCAGACCTCGATCACATTGTCGTCACGGACAGAGCCGCCCGGCTGTGCAATGTATTTTACGCCGCTCTTGTGGGCGCGCTCGATGTTGTCGCCAAAGGGGAAGAATGCATCGGAGCCAAGGGCCACATCCTGCATCTTGTCAAGCCATGCTCTCTTTTCTTCCTTTGTAAATACCGGCGGCTTCTCTGTGAAGACCTTCTCCCACTGGCCGTCTGCCAGAACGTCCATATATTCATCGCCGATATAAACGTCGATGGCGTTGTCACGGTCCGCGCGTTTGATCTTCTCAATGAACGGAAGATTTAATACCTGCGGAGCCTGCCGTAAGAACCAGTTGTCGGCTTTCTGGCCTGCCAAGCGGGTACAGTGGACTCTGGACTGCTGGCCTGCACCGATACCGATGGCCTGTCCGCCCTTTACATAGCATACGGAGTTGGACTGGGTGTATTTTAGGGTGATTAAGGCGATCATCAGATCGATTTTGGCTGCATCCGGAATCTCCTTATTCTCCGTAACCACGTTGGAAAGCAGCTCCTTATTGATTTCCAGGTTGTTTCTTCCCTGCTCGAAGGTCACGCCGAACACCTCTTTGTGCTCAATGGGCTCCGGCACATAGGACTCGTCAATCTGGATTACGTTGTAATTTCCGTTCTTCTTATCCTTTAAAATTTCCAGTGCCTCCGGCTCATAACCCGGCGCAATGACACCGTCGGAAACCTCGCGCTTGATTAATTTTGCTGTGTCCGCATCGCACACATCGGAAAGGGAAATAAAATCTCCAAAGGAAGACATGCGGTCTGCGCCTCTGGCTCTTGCATAGGCACATGCCAGAGGAGAAAGCTCTCCCAGATCATCCACCCAGTAAATTTTCTTAAGCACATCGTCCATGGGAAGTCCCACGGCAGCTCCGGCCGGAGATACATGCTTAAAGGATGTGGCAGCCGGAAGTCCTGTGGCCGCCTTAAGCTCTCTCACCAGCTGCCAGCCGTTGAAGGCATCCAAAAGGTTAATATAGCCCGGTCTTCCATTTAAAACGGTGATCGGCAGGTCGCGTCCATCTGCCATGAATACTTTGGACGGCTTCTGGTTGGGATTGCAGCCGTATTTCAATTCCATTTCTTTCATTTCTTTTGTCTCCTCATACTTTTCAGGTTTTACTTCTGGTTTTTATTTACGATTCTGCTCTCGTACTTTCCAGTTGCAATGTCAATGAAGCGGACGAACAGGGAAACCTTGTTGTCCTTATTTAAGCTTTCCCATACCATGGATGTGAAGGAGTCGATGTCGCCTTCGATCTCCACACGCTTCGGTTCGCCTTCAAAGCTGGGAAGGGGATTTCCGTCCCCCATATAGGTATGGATAAAATGGCCCTCGCCGCAGAGCGGGTTTTCATATGCAAAGGTAAAACGACTGCAGCTTTCAGGATTTCCGTCACTGCTCTTTAAAATGGACATGGCGTAGTTGTAGCCGCCGTTTTCAATATGCATAATTCCGGAAATTCTGGGGGTATAGTTGGGGCCGTCCGGCTCGAATTCCCGGCACCGTAAGGACTGCTCGAAGGTGAGCTGCTTGTCCATTCCCTGGTAAATGGTGTCTGTCTGGTCTCCGTTTGTTACGATGGTCTTATTGCCGAGAACACGGACAGGCGCATAGATGATCAGGCTGGGATCTTCAAGCTTTGCCGGATCGAAGGCCTGGGTACGGATTCCTTCTCCGTCCTCCACAAACACACGGTTTCTGCTGTTCTCGCTTCTGCCCATGATAAAATAGGCGGTCACTGCTGTCTTTCCATCCTTTGACTTTCCAATTACGATTCCTCTTCCCGGATAAGAATTGCTCTTCAATTCCTCTGCAAGAGATACTGCTTTCATGGAAATTCCTCCTTTAATGGTCTATACTCTCAATACATTTATAAGAAAAGGGAGATGGCGGCCCGGCGGGTGTAGCCCTCTTCCAATTCATGCTGATGATACAAATAGCCCTCGTCCTCATAGTATTTTGCCTGCTTCGGGCATTTTTTAATACATGCGCCGCATTTGATGCAGATTCCTGTGAATTCCCGCACATTGTCACGGTTTATGGAACCCATGGGACAGACGTCGGCACAGATTTTACAGTCGTCGCAAGTCTCGCTTGTGAGGGGCTTCACCTTGCGGATGTCGATGGAAACGCCTTTTCTGTCTCTGGGCTGATAGTAGCCGCGGTAGGGATGGGGAACGCCTTCCACAAACACCGGTTCCAGCACCGCATCCTCGGAAAGACCCTGGACCTTTTCGACAGCCTTTGCTGCAAAGGAAAGGGCTTCCTTCATATCCTCTGCATCCGGTCTTCCTGCAGCCAATGTCTTTGAGAAAGAATGCTCTCCCACAAAGGCCGCTGCCGCCACCGTATGAAATCCTGCATTTTCAAGGATATCCCTCAGTTCAATGAGGCCATCGTCAAAATTCCGGTTTCCAAACAATACCACCGGAACCGCCAGAGCGCCGTTTCCCTGAATGGTTGCCAGATATTTTAACAGCACATTGGGAACACGTCCGGCATACACCGGAGTTCCGAAAATCACAAGGTCCTCTTTTGCGGCAGCAAATCCGCTTGTCCGCATGGCCGGAAGCGTGAAATCATAGTCTTCCCGTTCGGCTCCCAAAAGCCTTGCAGCCTCATCTGCAATGGACAAAACCACTTTTTTTGTGGTATCGGTGGCGCTGAAGTACACCGCCCATACTTTTTTTCTATTCATATCAGGTACCCTCCCTCAATTTGTAGTGTTTCCCTGTATTCTACCATACCATATTTTCCTGTCAATGGAAATAGAAAATTAAGAAATTCTACATATTCTGTCCATATACTTCCAGATGGATTTCCGATATAATGAATGAAAGGAAAACAAAGGAGGAAACTGCCGATGAAACATACATCTTATATCGCCGCATCCATCACTCTGGCCATGGTCTTATCCCTTTCCGGCTGCAAATCCAGGGAGAAAATTGACCTGACCGGAATCCACAGCCAGGCAGAAACCACAGTTCCGGAAAAAGAAACACTGGCCGGTTCAGACGCATCGAAAACCACAGAGGCAGCAAAGGAAACAAAAGGAACCGAAGCGGAAACGAAAAAAGGGGCCGACTCCTCTTCTGCTTTGAGCGTCCGCTCCAAAATTGCCACAGAAAAAAGCGGTAAGGTATCCATTGAATATCCCATTCTTTCCAATCTGAGGGACAGCAAATCGGAGGAAGCTGTCAATGCGCTCATTAAGGATGCTGCCACCAGAATTCTTACCGACTATGAAGTGGATTCTGCTATGGATACGGTTTCCGTCACATGTAATGTGATTTCCTTAGACAGAAGCAAGGCCGTTCTCACCTTCGAGGGATCCCTGATGAAAAACGGGGCTTCCTACCCGGTCAATGTGTTTTACACCTGCACGGTGGATTTGAACAAGGAAACACTTCTTGGGCTCTCCAATTATGCAGACCCCTACACCATGGCAGGATATATCTTATCGGACGACTGTGTGCTGGAAAAGCCCTCCGACTCCAAGGAAGCCATGGAATATTTAAAAACCCAGGATATCAATACGCTTTGGGGAATTCTTAAGAATGCTGATTTCACTTCAGGAACCGCCGCCGGCTTTCCTGAAAGCTTTTCCTATGAAAACCAGGGAACCATTTACATGTCCCTGCCGGTTCCCCATGCCCTCGGAGATTATGTGATTGTGCGCTTTACACCGGATACGAAATAGTTGATTTTCCTTCCTTTTTCTGGTACGATGGAGGGAAAGGTATATCCGTTCGCGCACACCGTAATACAGGCTCCTTCGGAGCGGGCGTTGCGCGATAAGATATGAAATACAAAGAAAGGCTGGATAAAATCTATGGAAAACGTAACGATTTTTGACCACCCGCTGATTCAGCACAAAATTTCCATGCTGAGGGACAAGAACACAGGAACCAATGAATTCCGTACTCTGATCGAAGAAATTTCCACTCTTATGGGCTATGAAGCACTCCGTGACCTGCCCTTAGAAAACATTGAGGTGGAAACTCCCTTAGAGCGCTGTCTCACTCCTGTGATTGCAGGCAAAAAGCTGGCTGTTGTACCGATTTTACGTGCAGGCCTTGGTATGGTAAACGGAATTCTGGCTCTGGTTCCCACTGCGAAGGTGGGCCATATCGGTCTTTACCGTGATGAAAAAACCCATGAACCCCATGAATATTTCTGTAAGCTGCCGGATCCCATTGAGCAGCGTACCATCGTTGTCACAGACCCAATGCTGGCCACCGGAGGTTCCGCCGTTGCTGCCATGGATTTCATCAAGCTTCACGGCGGCAAGCACATCAAATTCATGTGCATCATTGCTGCTCCGGAGGGACTTAAGAGACTCCACGAGGCACATCCCGATGTACAGATCTATGTGGGACATCTGGACCGGGAGCTGAACGAAAACGCCTATATCTGCCCGGGACTTGGAGATGCCGGAGACAGAATTTTCGGAACAAAATAGTAAATAATATTGTAAGGCCGCCTTGTTACGGGCGGCCTTATATCATTTCCTGTTAGATTTCTTTCTTTGTTACCACATCTCCCTGCTTTTTGTAAATGGAGTTTTCATTGACACATCCGCGGACGCTGGATAAGGGGTAGATGTTGCAGTTTCTTCCAATGACAGAGCCGGGATTTAAAATAGAGCCGCAGCCCACTTCCACGCCGTCTCCCACCATGGCGCCGAATTTTTTGATTCCGGTTTCCATATCGCCTTCCTCCGTATGCACCTTCACCAGAAGCTTGTCGGATTTCACGTTGGAGGTGATGGAGCCGGCTCCCATATGGGCCTTATAGCCTAAGATGGAGTCGCCCACATAGTTGTAATGGGGTACCTGTACCTTGTCAAAGAGAATGACATTTTTAAGCTCTGTGGAATTTCCCACCACAGCCCCCTCTCCCACAAGGGCATTGCCGCGGAGGAATGCACAGTGGCGCACCTCAGCATCCTTTCCGATGATGATGTTTTCTCCCAGATAGGCGCTTGGGAATACTTTGGCAGTTTTGTGAACCCATACGGTCTCTCCGCGCTTTTCATATTCTTCTTCGGAAAGCGATTCTCCCAGCTCTTTAATGAACGCTCCGATATGGGGCAGGGCCTCCCAGGGGTAGGTATACTGCTCCAGAAGGGACTTGGCCTGGGTGTGGGACAGATCATAAAGGCAACTGATTTTGGTTTCTTCTTTTTTCATTGCGATACCTCGTTTATTTTTTGTAAAATTGGGCCGCAGCGTCAAAATAAGGCCGCAGCATATATTGATTGTTTACCTGTTTGACCCCGTTGGTTCTGAGAGCCACAAACCGTTCCAGCTTCTCCATATATTCATCGGGGGTGATGGTGCCTTCTGCCACATAGGTAAGGCCCTTTTCCCAGCTTGCCGTAAGCTCCGGATTTAAAAGCTGCTTCATGGAGGCGCTGCACACGTCAAAGACCATTTCCCCCAAAAGAGTCGGAGTAATGACCTGGGTCTTTTTTGCCAGAGACAGGTATTTGATATGTACCAGTTTTTTCAGGATTTCTGCCCTGGTGGCGCTGGTGCCGATTCCGCTTCCCTTGATCTGGGCCCTTAAATCCTCATCCTCAATGAGCTGTCCGGCGTTTTCCATGGCAAGAATCATGGAACCGGAAGTGTAACGCTTGGGCGGTGAGGTCTCTCCTTCTTTGATTTCCAGCTTACAAAGCTTTAATTTCTGGCCTTTTTTCAGGGATGCCAGCATGGCTAACAGAGCCTTTGCCTTTTCTCCCTGTCCCGGGTCAATTTCCCTTTCCTGTTCTCCTCCTGCCTGCTCCGGAGTTTTTTCTTTGGCGGCCTTCTGGGACACCACGGCTGCCGCCTTTAAATATCCCTCTTCTGCCAGAACCTTAAAACCTGCAAAGAAGTGCTCTCCCTGCTTTTCTATATTCAGGGAATATTTCTGGTAGACCGCCGGAGGATAAAAAATACTTAAAAATCTTCTGGCAATCACCTCATAGACCTTAAGTGGAAGGGCTCCCAGGGTTTTTAAAGCCGAAAAGCCCTGTCCGGTGGGAATGATCGCATAGTGGTCTGTGATCTGCTTGTCGTTCACATATTTGGTGCCGGAAATCTTTTTATAGGATCCCATGGAAAGGACCTCCCCGGCCAGGGCCGAAAGGGGCCCGAAGCTCTTTAAGCCGCCGATGTTTTTATGGATTTCCTTGGCCACAGCCGTGGACAGTACCCTGGCATCGGTTCGTGGATAGGTCACCAGCTTCTTTTCGTAAAGCTCCTGGACAATTTTTAAGGTTTCATCCGGGCTTATTTTAAACATCTTGGAACAGTCATTCTGGAGCTCTGCCAGATTGTATAAAAGAGGGGCGTTTTTTACCTCCTTCTTTTTTTCAATGGAACAGAGAGTGCCCTCCATGGGCTCCGCAGAAAGAAACTCTAAAAGCTCCTCTGCTGTCTTTTTCTCCTTGAAACCATTTTCCTTATAAAGAGCCGGGGTTCCAAAATACCGGGAGCCTTCCACGGCCTTCCACTCGGCTTCAATTCTGTCCTCCTCACGGCCGTCTCCCTCAAAGGAAGCCAAAACCCGGTAAAAGGGCGTCTTAACAAAGCTTCGGATTTCCCTTTCCCTGCGGACCACCATTCCCAGCACACAGGTCATTACGCGGCCCACGGATAAAACCGCCCGCTTTTCTTTCAGGTAGGAGGCCACCGACGGGCCGTATTTTAAGGTGAGGACCCTGGAAAAATTAATTCCCATCAGATAGTCCTCCTTGGCCCTTAAGTAGGCCGAAGCCGCCAGGTTGTCGTATTCCGACAAGTCTTTGGCATTTTTCACGCCCCTTAGAATCTCTTCCTCTGTCTGGGAGTCAATCCAGACCCTTAGGCGCTTTTTTCCCTTGATTCCTGCCATCTGCTCCACCAGACGGTAAATATACTCTCCCTCACGCCCGGAGTCGGTGCAGACATAGATGGTGTCCACATCAGCCCGTTCCAGCAGGCCCTTGACAATTTTAAACTGCTTTTTCACATCGTCAATGACCTGATATTTGAATTCCCTGGGGAGGAAGGGCAGAGTGTCCATGCTCCAGCGTTTCAGGGCCGGATCATAGCTTTCCGGATAACACATTGTCACCAGATGCCCCACGCACCAGGTGACAATGGCTGTTTCTGATTCAATATATCCGTCTCCCTTTCTGCCGACCACCTTTAAGGCTTTGGCAAACTCCTGGGCGACGCTGGGCTTTTCTGCAATAAATAACGATTTACCCATGTATTTCCTTTCCATGTGTTTCAAAATGCAGCTCTGATATCACCAGTGCCAAAAACATCAGAACGCATCCGCCGATCATCTTTCCCGTCAGCACTTCCTTTAAAAAGATCACGGAAAAGATTGTGCCGAACACCGCCTCCAGCGATAACAGAAGGGAGGAGGTGTTGGCGCTTAAAATTTTCTGCCCCACCATCTGTACGGCATAACCCACCATGGTACAGAAGATGGCCAGATATAAAATTCCTGACACAAGGGCTCTGTCCTTTAAAATCCCGAAGGAAAAAGCGTGAAACCCGTCCAGAAACGGCGCCAGAATCCAGTTCAGTACGGCCACCACTGCCACCTGCATAATGGCAAGGAGAAGGGGATCCTGACGTTTCGTAAACCGCTCCACCAAAACCAGATGGACCGTGAAGCTTACGCTGCACAAAAAGGTCAGAAAATCTCCAAAATTCACTGCTGTGACTCCGTGGAGGGTCAAAAGACCCAAACCGATGACCGCCAGGACCGCCGCCAAAAGATTGTTGATTCCAGGCTTTTTCCCGTTCACCGCCCAGGAAAGAAAGGGCACTAAAATCACGTAAAGAGCTGTGATAAAGGCGCTTTTGCTGGCGGTGGTATATTGGATTCCATAGGTCTGTAAAAGATAAGACAGCTCCAGAACAATTCCCACAAGAATTCCGTTTCGGAGACTCTCTTTACTGAGATGGCGCAGACTCTTTGGAAACGCTGCCATCATGGCAATGGCAGCCGCCGTGAATCTAAGGGCCAGAAGATATCCCGGCGTGACCTTATCCACCGAAGACTTCATCACCACGAAAGAACTGCCCCAGATAATGGTAATCATAAGCATTCCGGCAGCCGCCAAAGCCTTTGTACCTGTCTTATATTGTCTTTCCATTGGTCTATTTTCCTATATAAAAATGATATCCTGTTTTGCTGATATGGGTCGTATTGGCAGAAATCACAGGAGAGGCAAACTGTGGCTTATTGACAGCATCCGGATACATCTGAGTCTCAAAACAGAAGGCATCCCTGTCCTCATAAACAGCGCCGTCCTTTCCCTTCTCTCCTCCCAGCCAGTTGGCTGTATAAAACTGCACTCCGGGAAGGTCCGTATACACGTCCATGGCCCGTCCGCTGTTCTCCTCAACAGCCGTTGCTGACAGGGCATAGACTCCCGGAATATGGTTTAAGCACCAATTATGGTCATAGCCTTTGGCCTGGGTAAGCTGCACATAATCGGAACCGATTTCTGCACCGATGGACTTTAAGGTTCTGAAGTCCATGGGGGTCTTCTCCACCATGAGAATCTCTCCGGTGGGAATGGAATCCGCCGATGACGGAGTAAACATGTCCGCATGAATCTGGACTCTGTGGTTTAACACGGAGCCGGACTTGTGGCCTCCCAGATTAAAGTAGGCATGGTTGGTGAGATTCATGGGTGTATCCTGGTCACAGCAGGAAATATAT
The DNA here is from genome assembly GCA_021770825.1 of Clostridium sp. Classification (GTDB taxonomy): domain Bacteria; phylum Bacillota; class Clostridia; order Lachnospirales; family Lachnospiraceae; genus CANRXD01. The sequence continues at coordinate 102,088 of JAETQD010000001.1, forward strand.
GTAATTTCCACGGTATTTTCCGCCGTCAGCGTATACTTTACGGAAATCTTTGCGTTTCCGGGAAATCCCTGGTCTCCGTCCGGGCTCTCCAGGAAAAAGGCCACGGTGTCCTCTCCGGAGGCAGTTCCAATCCAGAGACGCTTATCAAAATAGTCGGGGCCGCTGTGAAGGTTGTTCTCCCCGTCATTTTTTCCCAACGTATAGGTCTTCCCGCCCAGATGGAAACAGGCATTTCCGGTACGGTTTGCAATGCGGCCCACCACAGAGCCCATATGGGGCCCGTTCACCAGATATCCGTCTCCGTCGTCATATCCCAGAAGCACATCATCCATGACACCGTTTTTATCGGGCACCATCATCTTTACCCAGATGGCTCCCAGATCCGTAAAGGAGGCAGATAAGCCGTTTTCGTTGGTAATGGTATATAAACTGATTTCCCGGCCGTCCGGCATTGTGCCAAAGGCCTCTTTTTTCACTGCCATTGCTGTCCTTTCTTCCATTTAAGCCCTATGCCGGCCGAAGGAAATCTACGGCCGGCACATGGTTTTATTGGATCGTCTTTATTTTGCTTCGATATATCCCTGCTTGGTGAGAAGCTCAGCACAAAGCACGGCTCCGCCTGCAGCTCCGCGGACCGTATTGTGGGAAAGGCCGATGAATTTCCAGTCATACACGGTGTCCTCTCTCAGACGTCCGATGGAAACGCCCATTCCCTTTTCAAAATCCACATCCAGAGTTACCTGGGGACGGTTATCCTCTCCAAGGTACTGGATAAACTGCTTGGGAGCGCTGGGAAGTTCAAGCTCCTGGGGCAGGCCTTTATAATGTACCAGCTTTTCGATGAGCTGTTCTTTGGTGGGGTTCTTTTTAAACTTCACGAAAGCTGCCGCCGTGTGGCCGTTTAATACGGGAACACGGATGCACTGACAGGTGATCACCGGGCTTTCTGCCGGCTTGATCACGCCGTCCTCAATCTTACCCCAAATCCGCAGGGGCTCTTTTTCACTCTTTTCCTCTTCGCCGCCGATGTAGGGAATAATATTCTCCACCATCTCCGGCCAGTCTTTGAAGGTCTTTCCTGCACCGGAAATGGCCTGATAGGTGGTGACCACCACCTCGTAGGGCTCAAATTCCATCCATGCGGAAAGGGCCGGGGTATAGCTCTGAATGGAGCAGTTGGGTTTTACGGCTATGAAGCCTCTTTTGGTTCCCAGGCGCTTTCTCTGGAAGGGAATCACTTCAAAATGCTCCGGGTTGATCTCCGGAACCACCATGGGAACATCGGGAGTCCAGCGGTGGGCGCTGTTGTTGGATACCACCGGAGTCTCTGTCTTTGCGTATGCCTCCTCAATGGCACGAATCTCATCCTTGGTCATATCCACGGCACTGAACACAAAATCCACGGTGGCAGCTACCTTCTCCACCTCGTTGACGTTCATCACCACCAGCTTTTTCACGGCCTCCGGCATGGGAGTTGTCATTTTCCAGCGGCCTCCCACAGCCTCCTCATAGGTTTTTCCGGCGGAACGCGGGCTTGCTGCCACGGTTGTCACCTCATACCACGGGTGGTTTTCCAGCAAAGAAATAAATCTCTGGCCAACCATTCCCGTGGCCCCAAGAATTCCGACTCTCAACTTCTTTTCCATAACTAAAGTCTCCTCATTCTGTACAAATTTTCCTAGCGGACCCTGATTCAGGGATCGCGTTCCGCCCCTTTATCCGTCGGATGTTTGGCCATGACGGACAAATGTATTTTTCTATACTAGCGCAAAATTTGCAAAAAATCAAGATGTGATTACAGAATCTCTATTGCTTTCCTCCTTTAAAGTCTTACCTTGCTTCCCTTACCGTCCCGTTTTGCAGCCTTTAACCTGTTCAAATGGACCTCTTTTCCTTTATAGGTAATGACTGGCTCCCGGTCCGGGAAGTACACATGTTCAATGCTGTCTTTTGTTTCCAGCTTCATTCCCCGCACGCCGCGGCTGTTTTTCTTAAGGAGGGGAATCTCTTCCATGGAGAATTTGAGGAACATGCCGCCCTTACTCTGAAGCACCACCTCTGTCTCGCCGTCCACGGAGCATACCGCCTCCAGGATATCTCCCTCCGAAAGCTTTGTGGCCGCCACCATCCGGTTGGCCGTCAGGAATTCCTCTCCCGGCACCACCTTGATTAAAGCCTCGGCAGTCACAAACAAAAATTTCTTTCCAGGGAGACCGGACGCCGGCATGCCCAACAAAATCCGTTCTTTGGTTCCGTCAAATTTACTGATATTTTCAATGGGAATTCCCTTATCCTTTACCTTTAAGGAAGGCATATCCGATACCTTCACCTGGTACATGGCGCCGGAATCCGTAAAGAAGCAGAGCTTGTCGTCGGTCATCACCGGAATCACATGGACATTCTCTGTTTGGATGGTCTCCTGGTTTCTCTCGTAAATTGTTTTATCCAGGGTCTTCAGATAACCAAACCGGTCCATGACGAAGACCACCTCTTTAGCCGCTTCCTTTACTTCCTCATAAACGATTTCCTCTCCGTCCTCGATGAGGGTTCTCCGCTCCACGGCAAACTCTGCCTTGATGGCATCCAGGTCTTCTTTTATGACCGTATCCATGTTTTTCTGGTTGGACAGGATATGGCGGTATTCCCGGATTTTCTTTAAGGTTTCCTTGTAGGCTTTCTGGAGCGCCATGATTTCAAGGCCGATTAACTTATAGAGCCGCATTTCCAGAATTGCCGTGGCCTGGCGTTCTGTAAAGTGAAGGCCCTGGGCCTCTTTTTCAAAGCCCGGAGTCCTGAATTTAATATGGGAGGTGTCGCCGGTCATCAGGCATTCCTTGGCGTCCTTCATGCTCTTGGAACCGCGGAGCACTGCAATGATCAGATCAATCACGTCGCAGGCCTCGATTAAGCCCTCCTGTACCTCTTTCTTTTCCAGCTCCTTTGCCAAAAGCACGTTGTACTTTCTGGTCATGTTTTTGTACTGGAATTCCAGGAAGGTATTTAAGATCTGCTTTAAGTTCATGGTTTCCGGCCGTCCGTCGTCGATGGCCAGCATGTTGACGCCGTAGGTATCCTCAAGCTTTGTTTTCTTATATAAAATATTTTTGATTTTGCTTACATCCGCATCCTTTTTAAGCTCCAGCACAATACGGATTCCCTCTTTGCTGGACTGGTTGGAAATATCCACCACATCCGGCAGTTTCCGGCTTTCCACCAGTTCTGCCACATCCGAAAGGAATTTATTGATTCCCGCTCCGATCATGGTGTAGGGAATCTCCGTAATCACAAGCTTATCCCGGTCTGCCTTTCTTCTTCCAAGCTCCACCTCGATTTTTCCCCGGAGCTTGATCTTCCCGGCTCCTGTCTCGTAAATGGATAAGAGCTCCTTTTTATTGGCGATGATTCCGCCTGTGGGGAAGTCCGGCCCGGGCATATACTCCATCAGGTCCTGCACCGTAAGAAGACGGTTGTCGATATAGGCCTTTACCGTGTCAATGACCTCTCCTAAATTATGGGGAGGGATGCTGGTGCTCATGCCCACGGCGATTCCCTCGGCCCCGTTGATCAAAAGGTTGGGAACCCGCACCGGGAGCACCTCCGGCTCTTTTTCCGTCTCATCATAGTTGGAAACGAAATCCACAGTTTTATCCAGGTCCTTTAAATAGACCTCCTCCGCAAACTTCTTAAGCCTTGCCTCGGTGTAACGCATGGCGGCGGCCCCATCTCCCTCGATGGAGCCGAAATTTCCATGGCCGTCCACAAGGGCCATGCCCTTTTTGAAATCCTGGGACATGACCACCAAAGTCTCATAAATGGAGCTGTCGCCGTGGGGATGGTATTTACCCATGGTATCACCCACGATACGGGCCGATTTTCTGTGGGGCTTATCGTGGTCTAAGTGCAGCTCGCTCATATCATAAAGCACGCGTCTCTGTACCGGCTTTAAGCCGTCCCTGGCATCGGGAATGGCTCTGGCGGTGATAACGCTCATGGAATAGTCCAGATAGCTTTTCTGCATTTCCTCGGAATATTCCGTTCTCAGTATTTTCTCTGCCATTGGTTGATTCTCCTTACTACGCGTCAATCTCCGCCTCGTCGGCATGGTCATAGATGAATTTCTTTCTGGGCGGCACATCGCTTCCCATTAAAAGCTCCGTCACCTCGCTGGCAAGCCTTGCGTCCTCGATTTCCACCCGCTTTAACACCCGGTTTTCCGGATTTAAGGTGGTTTCCCAAAGCTGCTCCGCGTCCATTTCACCAAGACCTTTGTATCTCTGGAGAGTAAAATCGCCCTTGTGGGTCCTCTTATACTCTTCTAAAGCCTTATCGTCATACAGATACCGCTCCTCTCCTTTCTTCGGAACCACCTTATAGAGAGGAGGCATGGCGATGTAAACGTGGCCATCGTAAATCAGTTCCGGCATAAACCGGTATAAGAAGGTCAAAAGCAATGTGTCAATGTGGCTTCCGTCCACATCGGCATCGGTCATCAGCACAATTTTATCGTATTTCAGTTTGGTGATATCAAAATCATTTCCATAGCCTTCGGAAAATCCGCATCCAAAGGCATTGATCATGGTTTTGATCTCGGCGTTTGCCAGCACCTTATCCATGGACGCCTTTTCCACGTTCAGTATTTTTCCGCGGATGGGAAGAATGGCCTGGAACTGGCGGTTCCGTCCCATTTTGGCGGAGCCTCCGGCGGAATCTCCCTCTACGATGAAAATTTCGCATTTGGACGGGTCTCTGCTTTCGCAGTTTGCCAGCTTTCCGTTGCTGTCAAAGGAAAATTTGGACTTGGAAAGCATGTTGGTCTTAGCCTTTTCCTCGGCCTTTCTGATTTTCGCCGATTTCTCCGCGCAGGCAATGATGGCCTTTAAAGTCTCTAAGTTCCGGTCAAAGAACAGCTCCAGCTCCTCACCGCTGATGGCTGCCACGGCCTTTGTGGCATCGGCGCTGGCAAGCTTAGTCTTCGTCTGTCCTTCAAAAATCGGATCCGGATGCTTGATGGCAATGACGGCCGTCATACCGTTCCGCGTGTCGGCGCCCGTGAAGTTGCTGTCCTTTTCTTTTAAAATTCCAAGCTCTCTGGCATAGGAATTGATCAGCATGGTAAATTTCGTTTTGAAGCCCACCAGGTGGCTTCCGCCCTCCTGGGTAAAGATATTGTTGCAGAATCCCAGGACATTCTCCTCGAAGGCATCCACAAACTGGAAGGCCACCTCGATCTCCATGTTCTCTGCATTTCCCTTAAAGTACACCGGCTCGTGGACCGGCTCCTTGCCGGAATTCAGCTCCCTCACATAGGCAATGATTCCGTCCGGCTCAGAAAAAGTCACCGATTCCTCTTCCCCGGCCCGTCTGTTTTCATAGTGGATTACCAGCTTGGGATTTAAATAGGCGGATTCGTGGAGACGGCTCTTCAGCCAATCGGCCTTGAACCTGGTTTTCTCAAAAATCGTACCGTCAGGAAGAAAATTGATTTCCGTTCCTGTTGCCTTTGTTTTTCCCATGGTGGGGAGCAGTCCGTTCTTTAACTCCACCACAGGAATGCCCTTTTCGTACTGGTCATAATGAATGAATCCGCCCTGGGAAATTTTTATGGTCATCCGCTCTGACAGGGCATTTACCACGGAAGATCCCACACCGTGAAGGCCGCCGCTGGTCTTATAGGCATTGTTGTCAAACTTTCCGCCGGCATGGAGAGTGGAAAGAACCACACGCTCGGCAGAAACGCCTTTTTTATGTAATTCCACCGGAATTCCCCGGCCATTGTCTTTTACGGTACAGGAGCCGTCGGCTTCCAGAGCCACCAGGATTTCCGTACAGAACCCGGCCAGATGCTCGTCCACCGCATTGTCCACGATCTCATATATTAAATGGTTTAAGCCCTTGGTGCCAACGCCTCCGATATACATACCGGGGCGTTTCCTGACGGCCTCCAGTCCTTCAAGGACGATGATACTGTCAGCATTATACTGTGTTTTCGCCATGGGATACCTCCAGATCTAGTATAGTCCAAACCATTATACACTGGGTGGCAGGAATTTTGCAAGGTTTTTAGGGATTTCGCAATCGGCGGTTGATTTTTTCTCTATTTCTGATATAGTAATACATAGTTTTAACCCAATGAAGCAAAGGAGAGATATTATGAACAAACTTCTTGACCTCTTCTTCACCTTCGCCAGAATCGGCGGCCTGACCTTTGGCGGCGGCTATGCCATGCTCCCGATTCTCCAACGGGAAGTCGTGGATAAACGCGGCTGGGCGACAGAAGAAGAACTGATGGACTACTACGCCATCGGACAGTGCACTCCCGGTGTCATCGCAGTCAACACGGCCACCTTCATAGGCCAGAAGACCAGCGGCATCATCGGCGGCATCGTTGCTACCCTGGGAGTTGTTTTTCCGTCCCTGGTTATCATAAGCGTCATTGCCGCCTTCATTCAGAACTTTGCCGATCTGGCCATTGTACAGAACGCCTTCGCAGGAATCCGTGTCTGTGTCTGTGTTCTGATTTTCAATGCGGTCACCAAGCTCTGGAAAAAATCCGTGGTGGATAAGCCTACTCTTTTCATTTTCCTGGTGATTTTTATCGGCTCCGCCCTGACGGATTTGTCCCCCATTGTCTTTGTCATTTTGGCAGCCATTGCGGGCATTGTTCTTAAGAATAAGGAGGTACAGGCAAAATGATGGTCTATCTCCAGTTATTTTATGAATTTTTCAAGGCCGGGCTTTTTGCCATCGGCGGCGGAATGGCTACACTGCCGTTCCTTTACGATATTTCCGATAAGACCGGATGGTACACCTACGGACAGCTTGCAGACATGGTGGCCATCTCCGAGTCCACTCCCGGCCCCATCGGCGTCAATATGGCCACCTATGTGGGCTTTACAACCGCCGGAGTTCCCGGCGCTGCCATTGCCACCATCGGCCTCATCACGCCGTCCGTCATTATCATTCTGATCATCGCAGGCTTTTTAAAGGCCTTTAAGGATAACCAGTATGTGCAGCGCGCCTTTTACGGACTGCGCCCCGCCTCCACAGGCCTCATTGCTGCTGCAGGACTTTCCGTCTTCATTCTGGTTTTATATCAGAAAGATGCCTATGCATCCAGCGGGAATCCCATGGACCTGGTGAGTCTTCCCAATGTGGTTTTGCTTCTGCTCCTCTACTATTTCACAGCCAGATGCAAAAAAACCAAGGGTCTGCACCCGGTTGCATTCATCGCCGCATCGGCTGTCATTGGAATTGTATTCCGCTTTGCAGGTGTATAGTAAGATTGCGCCCTGGCGTATTCCCGTGTAACCTAAAAAGAGTTCCGCACATCGCGGAACTCTTTTTTTATGAAATCGTACTCCCTTCTTCGGTCAGATTCAGAAGGTCACTGATGATGGTACTGTCCACTTCGGAGATCATCTGGGAGCCCTCAAGCTGCACATAGCGCCGTTCTCCGCCTGCATCTGCAAAGGTTCCCACATAGATGGTGATGGATTGGGCTTCACCGTCCACAAGAAACTCTGCATTTAACTCCAGTCTCAGCTCCTCGGAAATCTCAGCGGAATTTAACTCCTGGGCTGTGGCATGGAAGGAGGAGTAGATGGTGGGTTTAAGCTTACTTAAGCCGTTTGCAATCCTGGTCATGGCCTCTGTATCGGAGGACTTGTAGGTTACGGTTCCGTCGGCCTTCTTAACAATGGCCTTCTGCATATCGGAGGCAGCCACCGTAAGGTCTAAGCTGTCGCGGACCACCAGGGGATCATACTCAAAATCCATGGATTCCACGGTTTCTTTTTTGATGGTGTAGACATTTCTTTCATCCAGAGTCACGTAGTAGTTTCCATCGGCATCCTGGTTTCCAACGGCAATGTTTGCCTCCCCCTTCTCACTGTCTGTGATATAAAGGGTATAGGACGGACTGTCGAATCCGTAGGCATTTAAATCACCGGGATTTTCCACCTTTGAAACTGCCCGAAGCTTAAGGAAATTGTCAGCCATGGCCTGGAATTTTTCCTGGTTGATGGGAACACTTGAGTCAGTCATATCCATCCAGACGCCGTCCTTCATTTTAAATACCATATCCGCATTGCGGCTGCTGTAACAGTATTCTATGGGACTTTCCATATTTAAGAGCTCAATCTCTGCCCCCGTAGTATCCGGTTCCACCACCGGGTCTCTAAGCTCTGTGTAGGCTGCCTTGGGAGCGGTTGAGGGGGCATCCTTTGAGGAGCACCCGATGGCTGCCAGGGAAACGGCTGCCACCACAGCAGCCAGACAAATTTTCTTATACTTTCTCATATAAATCTTCCTTCCGTAATTTCTTCCCATGTATCTTATCACTTCTTTGTGTTTTTTCTGTGAAACATGGAGAGCCGTTTTCCTGCAAATGATACCATAGGCACCAGAAAAATGCAAGAGCCGCCAAAATTTCCTCCTAAATATCCCGCATTCCCAGGAATTTCACGTTCCCGGACGCCCTGGGGCCAAAAATTGTGTCATACAAATCCCAATATTCTTCAAAGGAAATTTCTGTCCGGTTGCTTAACATTTCCATATCCACTCCAAACAGACACACTGTAAAGGGCAGATCTGTCATACCGTTTTTATGGTAAAAATGTTTCCTCTTCACCCGCATTTCATGGTCAGGAACCTCTGCTTCGGTGCTCTCGATTTCAATGACCATCCGCATTCCTTTATAATGTGCATCCAGGGCCCGTATCATATGAGAGCCGATGCCGTTTCCACGGCGTTCTCCAGCAATGGCAAAATAGTCCAGAAGAACCAGATCTCCTTTCTTTGCCATTATGGCCAGTCCGGCAAACTGTCCGTCCTCCTCAAGATACAGGATATCAACACTTCCCTCTTTCTGCTTTTCCAAAATCACCGGAAAGGGTTTTTTCTCACTGGCAGGGAAGGCGCTGTCATATAATTCAAAAATTTCCTTAAGCTCCCTCTCCTCTGTCGCTTGTCTGATTTCCATTTCGCTTTGCCTTTCTGTTACAAATTTGTTATCAACATAAAACAGGCTCTTGCAGGGAGCCTGTTTTCTTAAAAGCTGTTTTATGGGAAAACCGGAACCAGTCTTCCGGACCCGCAGCTTTTACTGGAATGTGTTCCATCCGTGCAGAAATCGCTGACGGATTCATAGGGTGTGTAGAACCTGAGTCCGTCCCTGGCGGTGAGACAGAAATATACCAGATACTGCATACTGTCGTTCCGGTCTGCATACTGGCTTAAATCGGCATAGTACCCAATCTGATCCTTGCTGCTTACCTTCATTTTCACAGCCTCAATCCTGTCTCCGGCTTCCTCCGTAAAAAGGCTCTCCCCTTCTGATTCATCCACTTCCACTGCTGCGGAAGACGCGGCAGTTTCCGCAGACTGGCCGTCAAAATTCTGTTTGTTTCCCGTATTCTGCACCACGAATTCTGCCTTTTCCACCTGGTCCGGGTCAAAGGGCAGCCCATAGTCTCCCGGGGAAATCCAGATGGTATATCCCCACTTCTCTTTATTTGCATCTTCCCATGTACTGTACACCTGTGCCTCAAACATGTTTCCAGTATACTGTTCCCCAAGGGTTTCCTGGCGGGTTTTCCCCTCCGATTTTATAAGAATCACCGGGCGGATGGTTTCTGCCATTTCCACAGGAATCTGTACACGGCCGTCCCGGTCCATCTCTTCCTCGTAAACCTGATCGCCCGCATAAATCCGGGCATACAGGGTTTCCGTTTCCGAAATCTCCTTGGGAACCGCCTTTATGGTCACAAGAATTTTATCTCCCTGAAGTTTGTAATCCAGGGAAGAATCGGAAAGCAGACTCTGTTCCTTTTTCTGTGACTCCTCCAGGGCTTCCAGACGGCTTCTCATTTCATAGCTTATGGTATCCATCCGGCTTTGGAGGTTATTTTCCATTCCGGAAAGCTTTGATCTTACATCCCCCAGCTCTTTCGTCACCTTCATAAGCAGGACCACATTTACTGTCAGGATGAAAATCAGCAGGATGATACCCATAGACTTCCATTTTTCCTTACTCATCCAGCTCCTCCCCTGTTTCACGGATTAAAAAACACCCGCAGGCGGCCAGGCCAAAGCCCACCAGACCGCAGGAATATGTTATCAATGGGTTTGATGACATGGACATCCCCAATAAAATGACTCCAATTCCCAGGACTTCCAGCTTAACTCCCTTCATAGATATCCCTCCCATCTTTATTTGTCTATATAATATCATAAAGATGCAGACATCTAAAGGGAGAAAGTCTGAATATTTCTTACATTTCTTTTTACTTTTCCAGCTTTAACCCGGCTAATGCCATGGCAAAGGCATTATTTACAGGCTCTTCGGCCTCTTTTTTCTGTTTATTTAAATACCGGGCCACATCCTTTTTGGAGACTCCGGCTCCTTCCTTCTTTCTCCGCTCCTGGAAAGCCGACAGCTTTTCCTTATGGCCGCACTGGCACACAAAGATCTGGCCTTCGCCCTTTCCGCGAAGCTCCATCCTTTTGTGGCACACCGGACATCTGGCATTGGAGGTCCTGGCAACGGTCTCCCGGTAGCCGCACTCCCTGTCCTGGCACACCAGCATTTCGCTGTTTTTCCCTTTCACCAAAAGAAGGGCCTTGCCGCAGTTGGGGCATTTTTTGCTGGTCAGGTTGTCATGGCGGAATTTTCCCTCTCCGGTTTTAATCTGCCCGGTCAGCTCCTCGGAATAGCTGCGGATTTCTTTCATAAACTGGTCCCGCTTTAAGGAACCCCTGGAGATTTTAGAAAGCTTCATCTCCCAGTCGGCAGTAAGCTCCGGCTTTTTTAAGTCCTCGGGCACCAGCTCCAAAAGCTGCCTTGCCTTGGAGGTTAAATAAATCTCCTTCCCCTTCTTTTCCAAAAGAAAGCTTCCGAAAAGCTTTTCGATAATATCGGCTCTGGTGGCAACCGTTCCAAGGCCTCCGGTCTCTCCCAGGGTCTTTGCCATGGCCTTATCATCGGATTCCATATAGGCCACGGGATTTTCCATGGCCGATAACAGCGTGGCCTCCGTAAACCGGGCCGGTGGCTTGGTTTTTCCCTCTGTCAATGTGAAGGTGAGCCCTTTCAGTTCATCCCCTGTTTTCAGGTCCGGAAGCTTCTGCTCTCCGGAGCCCTCGTCGGTCCCATCGTCCTCCTCATGATCGGAAAATCCGTTTGTTTCCTGTGCCTCATAGACTGCCTTCCATCCGGGATTTTTCACGATATTTCCGCTGGCGGCAAATGTATGACCTCCCGCGGTCACCGTCAAAGTGGTCTGCTCATACTCATAGGGCGGGTATAACACTGCCAGGAATCTTCTGACCACCAGATCATAAATCCGCCGTTCGTCAATGGTCATATGGCTCAAATCCACAAACTGCTCTGTGGGGATGATGGCATGGTGGTCGGATACCTTTTTATCATCCACAAAAAACGGCTTCGGCGGAATCGGCTGGTTTATGAGCTTTCCGGCCAGGGCGCGGTAGGGGCCCACGGAACATGCCTTTAACCGCTCCTTTATGGTGGGAACGATATCAGAGCTTAAATACCGGGAATCGGTCCGCGGATAAGTGAGAACCTTGTGGGTTTCGTAAAGCCTCTGCATGATATTCAAGGTTTCCTTGGCTGAATAGTCAAACCGTCTGCTGGCCTCTCTCTGAAGCTCCGTAAGATCATATAGCAGGGGCGCCATGGTCTTTTTGGGTGTGCGCTTCACCTGGCTTACCACAGCCGTTTTTCCTGCCGCCTCTTTTAAAATGGCTTCCATCCGGTCCTTATGAAAGGAGCTCTGGATGCCGCCTTTTTCGTCCCTTAAGGTTAAGGTCAGGGAATCCTTTTTGGCACGGATTCCATAGTAGGACTTGGGCACAAACTGTCTGATCTGCTCCTCCCTCTTTGCAATCATGGCCAGTGTCGGTGTCTGGACACGGCCGCAGGAAAGCTGTGCGTTGTATTTGCAGGTCAGCGCTCTGGTGGCGTTGATTCCCACCATCCAGTCCGCCTCGGCGCGGCACATGGCTGCATCATAAAGGGACTCATATTCCTTTCCGTCTTTTAAATTGGCAAAGCCCTCACGGATGGCTTTATCGGTCACGGAAGAAATCCAGAGTCTCTTTAAGGGCTTTTTCGCCCCGGCCTTTTTTAAAATCAGCCTGGCCACCAGCTCGCCCTCCCGCCCGGCGTCGGTTGCAATGATGATACATCCCACATCGTTCCGGTGAATCTGGGTTTTTACGGCCTGGTACTGCCTGGCAGTCTGCTTGATGACCTCCAGCCGGAAGGTGTCCGGCAGCATCGGCAGGTCCTCCATCTTCCATTCCTTATACTTTTTATCATAGTCCTCCGGGTCTGCCAGGGTCACCAGATGGCCCAGTCCCCATGTGACAATGTAATGATCGCCTTCTATGGTTCCGTTTCCGTTTTTGCTGCATTTTAACACCCTGGCAATGTCTCTGGCCACCGAGGGCTTTTCTGCAATGACAAGTGATTTCAATGATCTGTCTCCTTTAAAACATGGTCTTAAAAAGCTTCTTTCCGCCTTCTGTCTTAAACATCCGGTCATACACGCTCTGTTTCTCTTCCAGAGCTGCGTCCCCCTCAAACAGATTCACTAAAAAATCTGCCTCCACCAGAATCTGGTAATCCAGCCCGTCGATGGATGTATAGGTGTGATGGTGACCAACCAGATAGGATACCCGTTCGGTCACATCCTCGGGCCATCCAAGGGAGGACAAAAGCATCCTGGCCTCTCCCGGTCCTTCCATCTCCTGATATTTTCCCGTGTTTCTTCCGTATTTTTCCTCCGCTTTATGGATACCGATATCGTGGACAATGGCGGCTGCCTCTAAAATTTCCTGGGTCTTTTCATCCAGGCCCTCCATAAGGCCAATGAGCCGGGCAAATTCATATACCTTTACAAAATGCTGGATTCGTTTGGCATCCGGCTTATCGTATTCCATCATGGCGATGAGAAGCTGGTCCATTTTATTCATGTTTTCTGTTTCCTCCCTCTATAATCTCCCTGATCTCCCACAAATCTATTGCAAGTCCCACAAAGGGGTATGGAGCCATTTCTTCTGCGGTTGTGGTTCCTGTGAGGACTCCCGCAAAAGGAATTCCCGCATCCATTGCCGTCCTGGCGTCAATGGTATTGTCCCCCACGTATAAAATTTTATCTTTTTCCAGGTTCCAGATCTTCTGAATCTTTAAAAGCCCCTCCGGATCCGGCTTCGGCGTCTTCACATCTTCCCCGCCCACAATTTCATCCACCAGTCCTGTGATCCGGAATTTTTCAAAAATCTGTGCAAGCCTGTAATGGTATTTGGTGGATACCACCCCAATTTTAAGGCCCTGTTCCTTTAAATATTTCAAAAGGGGAACGGTCCCGTCATAAAGGTCTGTGTGCTCCACCATGACCTGATCGGCGGTCTCTTTAAAATAGGAAGCGAAAGCCGTTTCCTCCTCCTCATTCTCCCGTCCCGTAAGAGCCCGGTAAGCGGCGGCAAGGGACATGCCGATGGTCCGTTTTATGGCTTCCTCCCCCATCTGTCCATGCCCCAGCTTCCTTAGGGCATTCTGAATACAGAGGATGATTCCCTCTGCCGAATCCCCAAGGGTATAATCGAAATCAAAAATCACTGCCTCATATGGCATATGCTGTCCCTCCAGCCTTTCTTATTCAAAGTAAACAGCCCTCATGGCATACACACGGTTTTTAAATTCAGCCAGGGACACCGGCGTTTTCTCCTCCCTGAGCGGATCCATGCAGACATACTGGCCGCCTTCCGTTCCAATAATCAAAACCCAGTGGTACGCTCCGGTTCCCTTCACCCGTACCTTCGCCACAGGAAAATATCCCTTTTTAAGCCACTGGTCCAAAAGGCTGGAAGAAACCTCATCCGCCACCTGGCATTTCACACCGGAAACGGCCTGCTCCACCTGCCCCCAGATCACGGCACCATGCTCCGTATATACATTTTTCTCAGAAAATACATGGTTTAGTTCTCCTGCTGTCATGGAAAAAGGAGTCCCCAGACGGGCAGCCTGCATATCCAGCCCGGCAGCCAGGGCACTGACCAGACAGCCAGAGGATGCCATTGTATCTTTTGACGTTCCAAGATGATCGTTCCCCCACTCTGCGTCCTTTTGGAAGAAGAAAACCGTACTTTCCGGAAGCGGAATCTCAGTTTCAGGATATACCGTACATCCGCCCATGGTTCTAACCACAAAATAAGAAAGGACAGACAGAATGACTGCCAGTAAGAACAGAGGCAGAAAATACCCCTTTTTCCATTCGTTCCTTTTTATTCCAGTGTTTGCTTTCTGCATTTTCTTTCGCCTCCCATACGGCGCATATCCGGCTGCTTCATGATTTCAAAAAGTAAGGCGGCCTCATGCTGCATAAGACCGCCTGTCCCATGAAAAAATCTGTCTTATAGTTCATGAATATGTGGGATAATATCCTCGTAGTATCCGTCTTTCATAAGGAAACCACCGGGAATCACGCCGAGTTTTGTAAATCCCAGCTTTTCATACAGCCGTAAGGCGTAGACATTGGTGCTGACCACGGCATTGAACTGTAAAATACGGAATCCCAGCTCTTTTCCCATTTCCATGGAATGCTTTACCAGAATTTCACCGATATGATTTCCTCTGAGAGTCTGGTCCACCGCGTAGCTGGTGTTGCAGATATGGCCGCAGCGTCCCACATTGTTGGGGTGAAGGATATATAAGCCCACCACCCGGCCGCTTTCCTCATCCAGGGCAATTCCCGTGTAGGACTGGCTTTCAAAAAATTCTGCTCCGCTTTCTTCATTGAGGGGCTCCATCTGCGGGAAGGCCACACCTTCCTCCACCACCTGATTCCATACCCGGATCGCGCCGGACACATCACCCCAGTCAAATTTTTTCATCCTGATGTTCATAGATCTGTCTCTCTCCTGTCGCAAATTATCCAAAATATGCCTGAATCAGACGGAAGGTGTTTTCCACTCCGTCCTTATGGCTTCTCTCATAGCCGTGGGATGCGAACACGCCGGGGCCGATGAGTCCGTGACGGATATCATTTCCGGCCTTTAAGGTAGCCTCCACATCAGAGCCATAGTAAGGATAAATGTCCACGGCAAAGTCAATGCCTTTTTCCTTCGCCAGTGAGATCTGGCGGGATACCACATCGTAGTTATAGGGGCCTCCGCTGTCCTTGGCGCAGATGGAAACCTGACGCTCTGTACAGGAAAGTCCGGTACCCACACAGCCCATATCCACAGACCATGCCTCTGTCACTCCCTCCAAAACCGGAGCAGAGCCGCCGTGTCCCACTTCCTCATAAATGGTAAAATGCAAATACATCCGGCGTTCCGGTGTTACCTTTTCATCCTTTAAATACTTGGCGTAGCCCAGTAAAATGGCGGAAGAGAGCTTATCGTCCAGGAAACGGCTCTTGATGTATCCCGACTCGGTCACACGGAAACGCGGTTCAAAGCATACATAGTCGCCTGCCATGATGCCGAGCTTTACGGCGTCCTCCTTAGAGGTTACATCTTCGTCAAGAATCACTTCCAGAGTATCCCAGTTTCTGGCAGTTTCTGAATATGCCCCGTTTACATGCTTGGAGGGGTTTGTGAGCTGGCAGGTTCCCTCATAAATGCCGTTGAATTTTGTGATGACGCGGACATTTTCTGCCTCTGCGTTGTTGGGCTGCATGCCGCCCACATTGGTGAGCTTTAAATGGCCGTCCGGTTTGATTTCATGAACCATGGCGCCCAGGGTATCGCAGTGAGCCTCCAGTAAAACGGCGTCCTTTTCATTGCGGCCGCCAAGATCGGCAATGACTCCGCCCTTTACGGTGCGGTGAGCCGGAAATCCCAGCGCTACAAATTCTTTTAACAGGTATTCCGTAACCTCTTTTCCGTAACCGGATGGGCTGTCGATGGAGATCAGGTTTTTCGCCTGCTCTACCATATATTCCACGTACTTTTCATTTTCTCTCATGCTAACCGACTCCTTTTTTTTATTCTGCCGACATTATACCATATTCTCCCTCTTCTTTCAATCTTCGGGACATGCGGCAGGGCTTTACAAATTCAGCTTTTCATAGCTGGCTTCCAGATACCGGTCCAGCTTCTTTTTTAATTCTGCATGCTCCGGAAGAAGAAGGTCTTCGTCCCGTTCCAAAAGCGCATTCACGTCCTCCGAAACCTTTTTTAAGGTTATGGAATCCGTATAGATATCCGCCAGCTTAAATTCCAGATCTCCGCTTTGGCGGAGGCCGAAAATATCGCCAGGGCCGCGAAGCCTTAAGTCCTCGGAGGCAATGAAAAAACCATCGTTGGATTTATTCAGTACCTCCAGTCTGGCATTTTTTCCGCCGTCCCCGGAGGCATTGACCATGATGCAGTAGGACTGGTCCTTTCCGCGTCCCACACGTCCCCTGAGCTGGTGAAGCTGGGCCAGGCCAAACCGCTCGGCATTTTCAATCATCATCACCGTGGCATTTGGCACATTGACTCCCACCTCAATGACCGTGGTGGACACCAGAACCTGGATGGCCCCGGCAGCAAATTCCTCCATGATGGCATTCTTTTCCTTGCCCTTCATCTTTCCGTGGAGATATTCCACCCGGATGCCAGGAAGCTTTTCCCGGAGGACCTTTGTATAATCCAGAACGTTTTCTCCTTCGATCATCTCGCTGTCCTCCACCATGGGACAGATCACGTAGGCCTGATGGCCCTTTGCCACTTCCCCTGCAATGAATTTGTAGGCCCGGTCCCGGTATCCCGTATCCACCACACAGTTTTTAATTGGAAGACGGTTGGAGGGCAGCTCATCAATCACGGAGATATCCAAGTCCCCGTACAGAATAATGGCAAGGGTCCTGGGAATCGGCGTAGCGCTCATGACCAGCACATGGGGAAGGGCCCCCTTATTTCCCAGCATTTCCCTCTGGGCCACCCCGAACCGGTGCTGCTCATCGGTAATGACCAGCGCCAGATTGTCATATACCACTTTTTCCTGGATTAACGCATGAGTCCCGATCACAATATCGGCTTCGTGGGAGGAAATTTTCTCATAGGCCAGACGCTTTTCCTTTGCAGTCATGGACCCGGTCACCAGCACCACCGTTTTTGGAATGCCGTGGGAGGAGAAAAGCTCCGTCACCGACTCGTAATGCTGCCTTGCCAGGACCTCTGTGGGCACCATAAGAGCTCCCTGGTATCCGTTTTCGGCCGCCATGAGAAGAGCCAGCAAAGCAATCACTGTTTTACCGGAGCCCACATCCCCCTGAATCAGGCGGTTCATGACCTTTCCGCTTTTTAAATCCGAGAATATCTCCTCCAGGGTCCGTTTCTGGGCCTTTGTGAGCGCGTAGGGAAGTTCTCCTTCCAGCCGCCGCGACAGGCTGTCCTCTTCCATCACATAGGCGCTTTTCATATCCTGCCTCTTTTCCTTAAGCCTCCGCACGGCCAGAAGGAACAGGAAAAACTCATCATAGACCAGCCGCTTTCTGGCAAATAAAAGATCGGTGGAATCCTGCGGGAAATGGATGTGTTCAATGGCAAAGTTGTATTCTGCCAGTTCATTGGCCTTTCTGAGCTCGGCAGGAAGGTAGTCCTTTTCCATGACCCGCACAGAAAGAGCCTGCTCCATGGCCGAGGTGATGGTTTTATTTCCCAGCCCCTTGGTCTGGGCGTAAACCGGCTGCATCCTCTTAAGAAGCGTCTCATAGACCTCCGGCTTATACATTTGGGGCTGCTCCATGGTAAGGCCGCTTTTCTTTCTGGATACCCTGCCGCGGAAAATATAGTGGCTGTCCGGCCGCAGCGTATTTTTTAAATAGGGCATATGATACCAGGTCAGCTTAAGCTTCCCTGTCATATCGCTGATGGTGGCAGTCACGATGGAAAGACCGCCGAAATGTCTCCCGGTGGCCCCGCTTTTTAAGTATCCGTCCACAGCTCCGATGGTTTCATCTTCAAGCTCCCCGATGGCCTTGGGCTCCTCAAAGGTGTCATAAGCCCTGGGATAATAATGAAGCAGGTCGTCTAAGGTTTTCACTCCCACCTTTTCAAACAGTTTTGCAGTCTTTTCTCCAATTCCTTTTAAAGTCTCCAGAGACTGTTGGTTTTCCATACGTTCCTCCGTAAATCGAATGTGCCCTGGCAGGATACAAAAAGCCGCCCGGCTGCCCACATTACACGGGCCGCCTGCGGCTGCTTTTTTTCTTTACTCCACAGACAGCAGATAATAGTAAATCGGCTGTCCTCCGTTGTTCAATTCTGCTTCACAGTCCGGGAACTCCTCCTGGATTTTAGAAAGAAGTCCCTCGGCATCCTCTTCGGACACATCTGCACCGTAATAAATACTGATCAGCTCGGATTCCTCGTCCACCATGTGCCGTAAAGCTTCCATTGTGGTTTCTGTAATATCCTGACCCACAGCCAGCATACCGGAATCTCCGATTCCCATGATATTTCCCTCTTTGATCTCCATTCCGTCAATGGAGGTATTGCGGACCGCATAGGTGATCTGGCCGGTGCGGATACGGCCCATCTCCTCGATCATGCTCTCCATGTTCTCCTCCGGGGACACATCCGGCAGGAAATTAATCAGGGCTGCAATTCCCTGGGGAACCGTTTTGGAGGGAACCACAAAAATCTGCTTGTCTTCCACCAGGCTTCTGGCCTGTTCAGCGGCAAGAATGATATTTTTATTGTTGGGAAGAATGTAGATCACATCTGCATTCACCTTTTCGATAGCATTTAACATATCCTCGGTGCTGGGATTCATGGTCTGGCCGCCCTCAATCAGGTAATCGGTGCCGATTCCCTTAAAGATTTCTCCAAGTCCCTCACCGATGGAAACGGCGATGAAGCCGTAAGGCTTTCTGGGCTCTTCCTTTTTGGGCTCCTCTGTCTTAGGCTTGGAAGCTGCGGCCGATGCATTCTGAATCAGGCGCTCGTTGTGCTCTTCCCTCATGTTGTCGATTTTCATTCTGGAGAGGGAACCGTAGGTCAGCGCCCGCTCGATGGCAAGGCCGGGGTTGTTGGTGTGAACATGAACTTTAACCACATCATCATCGGAAACCACCACGATGGAATCGCCGATGGACTCCAAAAAGCCCTTGAATTTAAGCTCTTCCTCCGGATTGTAGTTCTTTTCCACATTGATGATGAACTCGGTACAGTAGCCGAATTTGATATCGGCGGTTTCCAGTTCTTCCCGTCCGGCTGCAATTCCTGTCTGGGACTTTGCGGCCCCCTGGGCCACTTCGCTGTCAAAGGGAATTCCCTTACCTAAAAGGCCGTCCAAGCCGCCCTTCATGACCTGCATTAATCCCTGTCCGCCGGAATCCACAACACCTGCCTGCTTTAACACAGGAAGCATCTCCGGAGTCTGGCTTAAAACATAGTCTCCATGCTCGATCACCTGCTGTAAAAATTCAACAATATCATCGGTCTGAGTTGCCAGCTCTGCCGCTTTTTCGGCCATTCCCCTGGCAACGGTCAGAATCGTTCCTTCCTTTGGCTTCATAACGGCCTTATAAGCCGTCTCCGTGGCACGGGTAAAGGCATTGGCGAGAATCGTAACGGTAATTACGTCTGCAGCGCTGATTTCCTTTGTGAAACCACGGAACAACTGGGATAAAATTACACCGGAGTTACCGCGGGCTCCGCGGAGAGACCCGGAAGAAAGGGCTTTTGCGATGGCCCCCATCGTAGGATTCTCAATGGCGGCCACTTCCTTTGCGGCGGCCATAATGGTCATTGTCATATTGGTGCCTGTGTCACCATCGGGAACCGGGAACACATTCAGCTCATTAATCCATTCCTTTTTCGCCTCAAGGTTCTTGGCTGCTGCCAGAACCGCAGTTTGGAACAGTGAAGCGTCTGCGGACTTTACTGCCATGGATTACTTCCTCCTTAATCTATCACTCGCACGCCTTCAACATAAATGTTGATCTTCTCAACAGGCATACCGGTGAATTCTTCTACTTTATACTTCACATTTTCGATCAGATTGTCAGCAACGGTTGAAATGCTGACGCCGTAGGAAACGATTACGTGGAAGTCAATGCTGATTGCATTTTCGTTAATCGTGACGTTGATTCCGTGGGTCAGGCTTTCACGTTTTAAAAGTTTTACCAGTCCGTCTTTCATGCTGACTGCAGCCATGCCCACAATTCCGAAGCATTCCACTGCCGTAGTTCCCGCATAAAGAGCAATTACGTCCGTATCAATCTGGATCTGGCCCATTTTATTATTAATACATCCCTTCATACTTCTGCCTCCGTTTCCGAAAAATTAGGATGCCGTACCAGGTTCAAAACGGCATTTCTTTTTTTAATATACCATATCATTCTCGTCCTGTCCATTGCAATCCTGAGTTTTCATTAAAAAAAGTTGGAATTTTTCATTTTTCTCTTGCAATTTTCTACACGATCTGCTATCATACATGTGTTATGGATTTTTTACAAATCCAAAGAAGTGTTAAGGAGGTGCAATCATGGCAAAATGCGCTATTTGTGAAAAAGCTGCTCACTTTGGTAATGGAGTAAGCCATTCCCATAGAAGATCCAACAAAATCTGGAAAGCGAACGTTAAATCTGTAAAGGTTAAGGTTAATGGCGGAACTCAGAAGATGTATGTATGTACTTCTTGCTTAAGATCCGGTCTCGTAGAGAGAGCTTAATACCTCCGATACAAGAAAAACGCAAAGTAAAGGCATCCTCTGTCGTATTGATAGAGAATGCCTTTTTTCATTATCCTTTATTTACAGCAAAACAGATTATATCCCACAATCAGAAAGGCCATTGCAATTACCACCATGAGAAATGATTTGGGGAGAATCAGTACCCAGGTCATGCCGATGCCGATACAGAAAATCATAAGGCCGCATAATCGTTTCATACCATCCTCCTTTGCGGAAAAATGTCTATGATACATCATATGCGGCCTCAGCCGTTCCATGCTATTTTGTTTCCTCACCGGACTCATAAGAGGCCTTCATATCTTCCGCCTTTTCCATGGCCTCCGGGGAGATGTCCTTACCGCCCACAAAGCGGTTGACGAAATCCGGTACCATATCCAGTACCTTGGTGACTGCATCCTGATGTTTGATGTTCACCAGTCTGGTCATTCCGTTCTGGATGATTAAAATGGCGCTTGGACTCATTTTCGCGCTCATTCCGCCTCCGCCGTTGGTTTTTGCATTCTGGGCAAAGGACCCGGCCGCCATACCGCAGGTCACATCCACAAGCGGAATGATGATGGTATCGTCCACCTTCACAGGCTCTCCCACCACGGTTTTCGTAGTAATAAAATTGTCCATCCCTTTAAACAGTGCCTCTACCGTCGATGGAAACTGATTTTCTGCCATATGGTCTCCTCCTTTATTTTCCCCATTTTTTCAAAAGTCTTCGGAAATTCTTATTCATAAACACCCTAAGTCCCACAAATAAAATAGAAGCAGCACGGATCCGCCCTTTGATCTTAAGCTCTCCCTCCAGAGCCTTTTCCTCAAACACAGGCTCAACGGCCAAGGTTTTGGCGTACAGGCCGTAAAAAGGGCTTATGATGGTGAGAATTTTTCCTGTATAATAGGGGTCCTCAAATCCAAAGCGTATGCGCCCCTCAACTTTCCTTGGAAGAATACATTTGAAAAGTTTTTTTGTCTGCCTCACCAGCAGGCGGAAGGTCTTTTGGTTTTCTTCATCTTCAACAAAGGCCGTGAACGTTTCGTATTTCTTTCTGGCTTTCTTAAAGGAAGCCTGGCCGCCGGAAATGAAGGCTTTGATTTTTTTCCATAGACGGCACAGTCCTGGCTCCGGACTTTGTTCCGGTTCCAGCCCCTGCTCCTGCTCCTCTTCCGGCCTGCCGGACCGCTTCGGCTCCGGCTCCGGTTCCGTTTCGTATTCTGGCTCGGCATCCGGTTCCGGCTCTCCCCCGGACACTTCCGCCATGTGAACCATCTGAGGTTCTTCTTCTCCAAAATCTTCTTCGGGAATTTCTTCCCGGAAAAGTTCCTCCACAGATAGATCTTCTTTGGGCCCTTCATCCTCTTCCTTTGACCAAAGGGTCTCCTCAAAAAGCTTAAACCACAATACCTTTACGCAAAGTTTCAGGCTTTCATCCATCATAAGCCTGGCCGTCAGTACGTGGAGCAGCCAGGAAGCAAGAACATTCCCCCTGGGCTCCCCATGGAAGGAAACATTCCCCCGGTACCTGACAGGCACAAACAGCACCACCAGCACCAGGAACAATAGAATCCCAAGAATCACCAGAAGCAAAATTCCCAGAATCTTAAGCAGCAACAACAAAATATGGAGCACCTTTAAACCTCCCCAAAAAGGAATCCGGAAATATCAAAACCGCCAGTCTTATCATACACCTGTTTTACAATCCGGCCCGACAGCCGGACTGCATCCTCATAATCAGCGGCCACTCCCACAATCAGAAGCTCCTGCTCCTTATAATATGGCTGCTTCAGAGTGACGGCCGGATAAAGGTCAAGGAGATTCTTTCCATTGGAAGACAGAGTCAGTACATAGTAACCCAATCCTCTTCCTTCACGGACCGCCTGGATGATTTCATAGCGGTGTTTTTTGGCTTTTTCTCCCACGTACAGCCTGTCATACCAGCGCATATTCTCTCCTGCCTATCGGTAATTCTTTATGATTGCCCGCCGTAAAAGGTCCAGAGCCGCTGTGGCTGACTGTTCCCTGATCTCTGCTCTGGTGCCGTGGAAATGACATTCCTCCACTGTCACCTCATTTTTAATGCAGCAGGAAATATACACCAGCCCCACCGGTTTTTCCGGGGTTCCCCCGTCCGGTCCTGCAATTCCGGTTACTGCCACACAGGCATCGGCATCAGCAGCCAGTACGCCGCCCAGAGCCATTTCCCTGGCAGTCTCCTCGCTGACGGCACCGTATTTTTTCAAGGTGGCCTTGCTCACATCCAGAACCTTTCTCTTGGCTTTATTGGAATAGGTAATAAATCCTTCATTGAACACATCGGAAGCGCCCGGCACATTGATGATCTTGGCAGCCACCATGCCTCCGGTGCAGGACTCTGCCGTCGTCACTGTGAGTCCGTATTTATCCAGAAGACGCACCACAGCCTCTTCCATGGTCTCATTCTCCCGGTTGGAATAATACATGGTTCCAAGGGATTTCTTGATCTCCTTGGCAACTGGTTTCATCAGGTTCTTTGCATTCTCTTCATCCTGCTCTTCGGTCTCCACCACCACATGTACCTCTTTTCCACGCCTTCTTGTATACACCAGGGCAGCGCCGCCCTGCTTTAAGATTTCCTTCAGGTTCTCTTTGACTTCCGTCTCACTTTTTCCGTAGATTTTAAATATCTGAGCGTAGCCTTTTTCTGTCTTAATCATTACATTTTCCCTTCTTTAAGTACTCCTGCATTTTTCACAATGTAATCCACCAGAGAAATCACCGTAAGAGCCAGGGCAATCCATACCACAGCCGTTGTCACCATGGACAGAGCCTCGATCTTTAAAATTAAAAGCACCACGGCAATCATCTGGAACGTGGTTTTGAATTTTCCCCAGTAGCTGGCGGCAATCACCACACCGTTATCCGAGGCCACCAGACGGAATCCGCTGATGATGAATTCTCGGCTGATGATCACAATGACCATCCAGGCCGGAAGCTCCTTAAGCTCCACCAGGCAGATTAAAGCCGAGCAGACCAGAAGTTTATCTGCCAGAGGGTCCATAAACTTTCCAAAATTTGTCACCAGATTATATTTTCTTGCAATTTTTCCGTCCAGCATGTCCGTGAGGCTTGCCACAATGAAGATTCCCGTTGCCAGGTACCGGTAGGCCTGCACCTGTCCGTCCTCCACCAGAAGAGCCGCCACAAAAAACGGAATCATAATCATACGCAGTATGGTCAGTTTATTCGGTAAATTCATCTTCTACCTCCCCAATCAAATCGTAGTCCAGAGCCCCTGTGACCCGGACCCGTACAAAGTCGCCGGACATGAGAGAAAGCCCCGTATTCACAAAGATTAACCCGTCCACGTTGGGGCTGTCCATATACGTCCGCCCCACATAGGCGTTTTCATCGGCAACCTTTCCCTCAATCATCACCTCCAGGACACGGCCCTTCATCTCTTCTGATTTTTCAAAGGCAATGTCCTGCTGCAGCTCCATGATTTCAGCTCGCCGCTCTTCCTTGACCTCCTCCGGTACCTGGTTTTCAAAGCTGTATGCCGGGGTGTCCTCCTCCGGAGAGTAGGCAAATACGCCGAGCCGGTCAAACTCCATCTCATCCACAAAATCCATGAGGATTTCATGGTCCTCCTCGGTTTCTCCCGGGAACCCGGAAATAAAGGTGGTCCTTAAGGTAATGTCCGGGATTTCTTTCCGGAGTTTTCCAATGAGCGCCTTGATTTCTGCATGGTTCGTTCTTCGCCCCATACGTTTTAAAATAGCATCGCTGGCATGCTGAATGGGAATATCCAGGTAATGACAGACCTTTTCTTCTGTTTTAATGGTCTCAATGAGCTCGTCGGTGATCTCTTCCGGATAGCAGTACTGGAGTCTGATCCACTGGATTCCGGAAACAGCCGCCAGACGGCGCAAAAGTTCCGGAAGCTTTTTCTCCCCGTACAGGTCTTTTCCATAAAGAGTGGTCTCCTGGGCCACTAAAATGAGCTCCTTTACGCCCTGGGCCGCCAGTTCCTTCGCTTCCTTCACAAGCTGCTCCATGGGAACGCTCCGGTATCTGCCGCGAAGGTAGGGAATAATGCAGTAGGTGCATCGTTTATCACAGCCCTCGGCGATTTTTAAGAATGCATAGTGGCCGCCTGTGGTCACCAGACGCTTTGTCTCTGCGCTGACGGGAGCATCAATGTCATGAAACACCAGGGTCTTCTCCCCTCCGTTTAAGGCCTCCTTTACAGCCTTTGCAATTTCTTCATAGGAGGAGGTACCTAAAACCGCATCCACCTCCGGGATTTCCTCCACAATCTCATTTTTATATCTCTGCGCCAGGCATCCTGTAACAATCAGGGCTTTGAGCTGTCCCTCTTCCTTCATTCTTGCCATTTCGAGAATCGTATTTACACTCTCCTCCTTGGCATCTCCGATGAAACAGCAGGTATTGATGATAATTGCATCGGCCTTTGTCTCATCATCCACAAAGGAATAGCCCTCACGGCCCAGAAGTCCAAGCATTTTTTCCGTATCCACCAGGTTCTTATCACAGCCCAGTGATATGAAAAGCAAATTCATTCAAAGTCTTCCTTTCCCGCGAAAAAAAGAGGAAACAAAAAGCCGCTGTTTAGCCCCTATTTCCTCCTCTCTCCTCTTTATTCTTCGGTTCCCTCTCCAGAGGCTTCTTCTGAAGATTCTGCATTTTCAGCCACAGATTCCTCTTTCTCTGCTTCCTCTTCCGTTTCCTCTTCCTCCGGCAGGATCGTCACCTTCTGCTCATAGAGCTCCTGAACGGCAGTGGAAAGCGGCTTCTTTCCTGCAGCGCCGTAAACGAGCGGCTCGGCTCCGCCGATGAGCTGTCTGGCTCTCTTTGCTGCTGCAATGACGATGGAATAACGGCTCTGCACCACCGGCTGCTCACCCGGCTCCACATTGCTGTTGACTGCTTCGATTAAATCTGTATAAGATGGATGTAACATATCTAAAAACTCCTTTCAATGCTTTTAGGAAGCTTATTCACCGGCTCCCACAAGCTCCTTTAATTCTTCCTTCATCCGGGAAATTCTTTCCCGATTTCTGCATGCCTTAAGATGCTGGGACCGGATGAGACCGTGAAGCTCCTCCACACAGGTCTCAACGGTATCGTTCACAAGAATATAGTCATAGGATCCCATTCCCTCTGACTCCTCCATGGCCCGTTTTAACCGTTTTTCAATGACCTCCGGGGTCTCTGTACCCCGCCCCGTAAGACGGGTCTTTAAATCAGCCGCCGTGGGAGGAACCACAAAAATCAGAACCGCCTCAGGGAATTTTTCCTTCACCTTAAGAGCTCCCTGAATTTCAATTTCAAGAATCACATCTTTCCCCTGGTCCATCTTTGTCTCCACATAAGACCTGGGGGTTCCATAATAGTGGTTCACATAGCGGGCATATTCGATGAGCTGGTCCTTTTCAATCAGCTCCTCAAACTGCTCATTGGTCATAAAGAAATATTCCCGTCCGTCCTCTTCCCCGGGACGGGGATTTCTTGTGGTGGCTGAAATGGAAAGCGCATAATTATCATACTTTTCCAGAAGCGCTTTCATGATGGTTCCCTTGCCGGCACCGGAAAATCCCGATACAACGGCCAGAACTCCCTGTTCTCTCATATTCAATCACTCCGGTTATTCAATATTCTGAATCTGCTCTCTTACCTTTTCAATTTCCGTCTTTAAAATAATTGCATGATCGGAAATTTCCAGATCGTTGGATTTGGAGAGAATCGTGTTGGATTCCCGGTTCATCTCCTGTGCAATAAAGTCTAACTTTCTTCCCACACTGCCTCCGGCGAGAAGTTCCTTTCTCATTCCCTCAATGTGGCTTCTCAAGCGGACGGTTTCCTCGTCCACACAGATCTTATCGGCAAAAATCGTCACTTCCGTGAGAATTCTGGATTCGTCGATGGTGGTGGTCTGGAGCATTTCCTTTACCTTATCCTCCAGCTTTTTCCTGTAATCCTCAAGGACCTTTGGAGAATGCGCTTCGATAAAGTCCACCATGGTCAGCATATAGTCCAGTTTTCCGATCAGATCGGTCTTTAAATTTTCTCCCTCGCGGATTCTGGTCTCCACAAAGTTTTCAGCGGCTTTCTTAAGAACCGGCTCCAGCAGGGACCACATATGTTCCTCGTCCTCCGGCTCCTGCTCCATGGTAAGAACCTCCGGGCACCGGGAAAGCATGGACACCTTCACATCATTTTCAATCCCAAACTGCTCCGCCATCTTTTCAAAGCTCTGCACATATTCTGCAGCCAGGGAGCTGTTATACTTTAAGGCTACCTTCTCCTCCGTATAATCTTCATAGGTAACGAATACATCCACCTTTCCCCTCTGGATATAATCCTTTAAAAGAGTCCGCATGGCTGCCTCAAAATAGTTGAATTTCTTCGGCATTTTAATGCTTAAATCCAGATAACGGTGGTTGACTGCCTTTATTTCAACGGATATTTTACATTCATCCGTCACGGCCTCACATCGGCCGAAACCGGTCATGCTCTTAATCATCTTAAACATGCCTCGCTTTCACATAGATAGAGATATTATACGGCAAATGGAAATTCAAGTCAATAAAAACCTCCGGGAGGGGCCGGAGGTTTTTAGAAAAGGGGTATATGGCCTGTTTTACACAGGCATAATGCCAAACAAAATGGCGACAATCATGCAAATAAAGCTGAAGCCCCAAACCCAGAGGAAGCTGCTTTTGATATGGTCCTTGATGTCCACATCTGCAAGGCCCACGCCAAGGAGTGTGGCCGGAACCATGGGGCTGATGAAGGTAGCGCAGTTACGGCATACCACCATGGCGACTGCAATGGGGGTTGCGCCGATTCCAAAGCCTTCTCCAATGCCGATCATAACCGGAAGCATTCCATAGAAATAGCTGTCCGTATCGAAAGCCAGGGCAAGCGGTACGCTTAAGATACCGATTACAAGAGGCAGATGGTGTCCGAGAACGGCCGGAAGGAAGCTGCTGATCAGGTTGGACATGCAGGTGATTACGCTTGTGGTTCCTTCCACATCCTTAACCAGTACACCCATCAGGATGGCTGCACCCATCAGAGTGGAGCACATCATAAGAGCCGGGCCTGCATGGCTGTTGATGACCTTTTTCTGTAATTTGGCACCCGGGTAGTTCACAAGAATTCCGGCTGCCACGCCCATCATAAAGGGCACATAGCTTGGGAAAATATCTAAAATCAGGAGCGCAATGACAGCCAAAGTCAGTGCAATATTAAAGAGGAACAATTTCGGTCTTGCCAGCTCGTTGGCTGCCGCGGCCTCGCTGTTGCTTAAAACAACCTCTCCTTCCAGCTTTGCAAGCTTTCCGTTGAGTCCGGCTCCGCGCTTTTTCTCAATCATACCGTTTATCACTGCCACAGTAAGGGCCAGTACGATTCCTGCTGCCTGAATCGGTAAGATGGTCTGCCACAGGGAGGCAGCTTCAATGCCGAGTACGGTTGCCGCCCGCATGGTGGGTCCGGCCCAGGGCATCAGATTCAGAACGCCCATGGCAAGAACGCTGATACGGAGCAATGTGGTGGGCCGCATATGCATCTTTTTATAGATGGGCAGCATGGCCGGAACCACGATACAGAAGGTGGACGCTCCGCCGCCGTCCAGATGGCCGATCAGAGCGACGATGCAGGCAAAGCCAAGGACGCCGACTAATACTTCTGACATGGTAAACTCTCCTCTTTATTTAAACTCGTATTCTTTGATCTGTCTCACTACATCAATGATGGTGCCGTCTCTGGCCTCAATAATGCCCACAACCCTGTCGTCAAACTGTACCGGGTCCGGCTCGCCTGCCATGGCGTAGGCCTTATCCCTCAGCTCCTCAATGGTGCAGAACGGCAGATCCACGTCCTTCATGCATTCGATCAGGTCCTGTCTTCTCGGATTGATGGCAATACCGTAATCGGTGATCACCACGTCCACGGTTTCGCCCGGTGTGGTGACTGTGGTCACGTTTGTACAGATGGCCGGAATCCGTCCCTGTAAAAGCGGGGCAATGACGATGGTGCACTTGGCTCCCGCTGCCGTATCGGGATGTCCGCCCTGGGCTCCGGTGATCATGCCGTCGGAACCAACCACCACGTTGCAGTTAAAGTTCACATCCACCTCTAAGGAAGCCAGAATCACGAAATCCAGCTTGTTGACATAAGCGCCTTTATTAAAGGGGTTGGCGTACTCGGAAGCAGAAATTTCAATGTGGTTCGGATTCTTTTTGATGGACTCGATGGCGCCCATATCAAAGTCCTGGGTATCCACCAGCTTGTTTATCAGGCCCTTTTCCAGAAGACCGCACATGGGAGTGGTGATTCCGCCAAGGCCCAGGCCCATGTGGATTCCCCTTTCCTCCATGATCTTTCCAAGGGAAATGGTGGAGGCGATGGAAGCTCCGCCAACGCCCGTCTGGTAGGAAAAGCCCTCCTTAAAATAGGGGGTATTGATTACAAATTTCGTACAATAGTCGGCCATCATGATCTTTCTCACATCGGTGGTGGACTTTGCCGCACCTGTGGCGATCTTTGCAGGATTTCCGATCTCATCCACCACGCAGACATAATCCACATGGACCATGGAAATACTGGCCGGGGCATTGGGGAAGGGAACCAGGCAGTCGGTGATGGCAACCACCTTATCGGCGTATTCCGCATCCACCATTGCATAGGATAAAACTCCACAGTCGCTCTTTCCGCCGTTGGCTCTCATATTTCCGTACTCATCACAGGTGGGGGCCCCGATGAATGCGATATCAATATGGACCTCTCCGGACTCCACCGCACGGACACGGCCGCCGTGGGAGCGCATGATGGCCAGGTTCTTAAGCCGTCCTGTGGAAATGGCCTCGCCGATCTTTCCGCGGACACCGGAGGACTGGATGCCTGTGATGGTGCCGTCCTCAATATAGGGAACAATGGGGTCATGGGCCTTTCCTAAGGAGCTGGCACAGATGGTAATATCTTTGATTCCCATTTTGTGCACTTCTTCCATGACCATGTTTACCACATAATCGCCTTCCCGGAAATGATGGTGGAAGGAAAGGGTCATGCCGTCTTTAATGCCGCATTTTACAAGGGCTTCATGGATGTTTTCCACCAGCTTGCTGCGGGTTGGATCACAGAGCGCGTGAACCGTCGGCGCAGCTTTTTTATATTCGTAATTGTCATAGGCATAAGCGCCTTTAAAGGCCTCTTTTCCGGTTTCTCTTAAAATTTCTTCCGGAATTTCTCTTCCAACTGCATTGATCATCTTAAATCCCCCCCTTGTATACGCCTGCGGCTTTTGCCATTGCCAGGGTTCTCTTGGCTCCGTCATAGAAAGCAATGTCGATCATCTTTCCGTCCACGGTAAATACGCCGATTCCCTTTGCTTTCTTATCCTCAATTTCACGAACCACCTTTTCTGCAAAGATGATTTCCTTTTCCTTCGGTGTGAAGATTTTATGTACCACTGCGATCTGTCTGGGATTTACCAGGGATTTTCCATCAAATCCCATGAGCTTGATCATCTCTGTTTCTTTCTCAAAGCCCTCCATGTCGTCCAGATTTGTGAATACCGTATCCCAGCACTGGACGCCTGCGGCTCTGGCTGCCATAATCATGTGCTGTCTGGCTCCCATGAGTTCCACTCCGGTTCCGGTGATGGTGGTCTGAAGGTCTTTCGTATAGTCGCCGCCGGAAAGGGCAATTCCGATCAGGCGGTCAGAGGACTGGCAGATCTCCAGGGCGTTTAACACGCCGCGGCAGGATTCCAGGGCTGCCATCAAAAGCGTGCTTCCCTCTTCCCTTCCAAACTCTCTCTCGGCTGCCAGCACATGTTCCTCAACGGTCTTTACGTCTTTGGCACTCTCGGTCTTTGCGATACGGATGGTATCGGCGCCGCCGGCCACACAGACGCGGATGTCTTCCTTCCAGTGGGGCGTGTCCAAACCGTTAATGCGAACCACCCGCTCCACGCCGTGGTAGTCGATTTCCTGCAGTGCATGGAACAGGGAATATCTGGCCGCGTCCTTCTGGTTTTCCGCCACCGCATCCTCAAGGTCCAGCATGATGGAGTCCGGTTTGTAAATATAGGGATCCTTAATCAGTCCCGGTTTCTGGCAGTTTAAAAACATCATGGAACGTCTTAAACGTTTTTTATTGGGATGCATTACTGAATCACACCTCCCCACGGAAGATTTTCTGTGATGCCGTTGGAACGGTACACAGCACATTCAATTCTTGCCTTTAAGGTGCAGTCAAGGGCGCCCTTATCAAAGATCGTCACCTTTCCGTTTTCCACATTGAGCCGTTTCAATGTCTCAAGGGCCACGTTCCGGATCTGTCGTCCATACTGATGAATCACGCTGCTTTCGATGGTGAGCTCAATTCCGTTGTCACCCGGCTCCACGGTGATCTGTGCATCGCTGGATTCCAGGGTCCCCGCCACGGCAGTTTTTCTGATTTCCATATTAACCCCTCCTGTGTTTGTCTGGCCTGCGGCCGTTTTTCTTTCCTTTATCTGGAAGTATCATAGCATTCAGGCGCTTTTAAATCCAATATATATCCGTCTATGTTCCATATAAGGATTTTCTTATGGTCTCTTGATTCTTGAGTTTCCCGGACATTTATGCTACCATAGGAAGCAGACGATGCACACGGCAGGGAGGTTATGGAATGAACGAAAAGCATATGTTATATATACTGACCGTCTTAAAGGAAGGCAGCTTCACGGCTGCTGCAAGAAAGCTCTATGTTTCGCAGCCGTCCTTAAGCCAGATCATCAAAACGGCCGAATCCAATCTGGGAGCTCCGATTTTCAACCGGAATACGGACCCCATTTCCCTGACACCTGCCGGGCAGCTTTACGTGGATGCCGCAAGACAGATCACCACCATTTCCACCAACTTAAAAAAACAGATTGAGGAGTTAAGCAACGAAGAATTCGGCAAGCTGCGCCTTGGAATCTCTGTCCAGCGGGGAATGGAAATTCTTCCATATATTTATCCGCGTTTTAAAAAGATGTTCCCCCATGTGGACCTGGAGCTCCATGAACAGGGTTCCGCTTCCATGGAGCGGAGCGTTTTGGAGGGGACTGTGGGTATTGCCCTTTTGACCACCTCCCCCAGGCATGAGGAACTGGTCTACGACTTAATCCAGCAGGAAAATCTTGTGCTGCTGGTCAACAAAAACTGCCGCCTGGCGAACCGTATTGTCCCCGGAACTCCCATTGACATAGCGGAAGCCAGGGAGGAAACCTTCATCTGCAGCAAGCCAGGCCACTCGGTCCGCACCATCCTGGATACCCTTTTCATCACCAGGGACTTAAAGCCCCATGTGGGCCTGGAGACCATCAGTATTGAGATCGGAAAATATGTGGTGGCCACAAGCCCGGTGGTCATGGCCTGTCCTGATGCCTATGCAGACACCGGCAACAAGGACTCCTCCCCTTACTACACCTACCCCATTCTGGGGGTGGAAAATCCCAGGCATTTTTATGCCTGCTACCGGAAAGATTTGTACCTGACCAAATATATGCGCGGCTTTTTAAAACTGCTCCATGAGATCAAAGACCAGCCCGGCGGACTCCATGGACAGGGAGAACGGCTTTCCAAAACAGAAGAGCCGGACTATGACGCCCTGGCTGCGGCCGCAAGGGCCCTTGTGGGAACTGAGGTGGAACTTTCCCATATGCTAAACGCCAGGGAACGGCGGGTTTTCCTCCAGGAAAAGCTCCTCTCCTCCTATAAAAGCCCTCTGGTCTCCTTTACCTTAAATATCCCGGGGCCCGTGAAGGTGCTTCCCCTTGTGCCTGATGCCTTTCTGGCCGGAATCTCTTCCATTGAGGACAGCTTAAGAAAGCAGGGGCTGACGGTTCTTTCCAGGGAATTTCTTACGGAAAAGACAGGGCTTGAGGCATTCTGGGCCGTGGATGCCCTCAAAAGCAAATTAAAACAAATAGCCGTCTCCATTGAGGACGGTACCCCTCTGGGACGGCTTTTCGACATTGATATCATAGGCACAGACGGAAAGAAGGTGTCCAGAAAAGAGCTTGGACTTTCCGGAAGGACCTGCCTCATCTGCGGCGGTCCTGCCCACGCCTGTGCCAGAAGCCGGACTCATACGGTGAACGAACTTACGGATACCATCACATCCATATTAAGAAAGGAATTGACGGAAACATGGCATTTGACGGAATTGTAATCGCCAATCTGGTACATGACTTAAACCAGAAAATCCTCTCCGGCCGGATTTCCAAAATCGCCCAGCCGGAAAAAGACGAACTTTTATTTACCATAAAGGGAAACCGGGAGAACGTAAAGCTTTTGATCTCAGCCAACGCCAGTCTCCCGCTCATCTACTTTACAGAAACCAATAAACCAAGCCCCATGACGGCTCCCAATTTCTGTATGCTTTTAAGAAAACACATCGCCAACGGACGGATTGTTTCCATAACCCAGCCGGGAATGGAACGTGTCATCCGCATAGAGGTGGAACACCTGGATGAGATGGGCGATCTGAGACGGAAATATATTCTGATCGAGTTAATGGGAAAGCACAGCAATATTATTTTCTGCGATGAGAATGACATGATTTTAGACAGCATCAAGCACATCTCCGCCCAGGTAAGCTCTGTGCGGGAGGTGCTTCCGGGACGCACCTATTTTATTCCCCACTCTGACGAAAAGAAGAATCCGCTGGAGATTTCCGAGGAAGAATTCAAAGAAAAAATCGGCGCCACGCCCCAGAACCTTTCCAAGGCCCTGTATATGAACTTAACGGGCTTAAGCCCTGTGGCCGCCGCCCAGATCTGTCACCTGGCCTCCATGGACGGGGATATTTCCGCCAGGGAATGCTCCGATGCGGAGCTTACCCACCTCTACCACGCCTTAAACTGGATGATGGACGATGTGCGGGAAGGAAACTTCTCCCCCAATATCGTTTACCAGGGAGAAAAGCCTGTGGAATTTTCTTCCGTTCCTCTCACCATGTATGAGGGAAGCGATTACCGTCTTGTGGACTATCCCACCATCAGCGAGCTTTTGGAACGGTACTATGCAGAAAAGAATGCCGTGTCCAGAATCCACCAGAAGTCCACAGATTTAAGAAAGATCGTAGCAACAGCCTTAGAGCGTACATCCCGGAAGCTGGACCTGCAGCAAAAACAGTTGAAGGATACGGAAAAAAGGGAAAAATTCAGAATTTACGGAGAACTTTTAAACACTTACGGATATGGACTCTCCGGCGGGGAAAAGAGCCTTCAGTGTCTGAATTACTATGATAATACAGAAATCACCATCCCCCTGGACCCCACTCTGACTGCCAGGGAAAATGCACAGAAATTTTTTGATAAATATAATAAACAGAAGCGGACCTTCGAGGCCGTGACGGAGCAGCTTGTGCAGACAAAGGCAGAGCTTCTTCACCTGGAATCCATCGCCACCTCTCTGGATATCGCAAGGCTTGAGGATGACCTGGTGCAGATCAAGGAAGAGCTGGTGGAGTACGGCTACATCAAACGCCGCTATACGGGCGGAAAGAAGCCGAAAATCACCAGCAAGCCCTACCACTATCTTTCCTCCGACGGCTTCCACATCTATGTGGGAAAGAATAACTACCAGAACGAGGAGCTGACCTTCAAGTTCGCAGGCGGCAGCGACTGGTGGTTCCATGCCAAGGGAATCCCCGGCTCCCATGTGATCGTAAAGGCCGATGGAAAGGAGCTCCCAGACCGGACCTTTGAGGAAGCCGGAGCCCTAGCCGCTTATTACTCCAAGGGCAGAGAAAATGATAAGGTGGAAATCGACTACGTACAGAGAAAGACCTTAAAAAAGGTTCCCGGCGCTGCCCCCGGCTTTGTGGTGTACCATACCAACTACTCCCTGGTGGCCTCGCCGAAGCTGACCCTTAAAGAGGTAAAGTAATGGACTTCTCAAACCGGCGGTACACATAAAAGGACACGGCCACCGTACAGATATCTGCGACGATCTGTGTCCACACAATTCCGTACATGCCGAATGCGGCATTGAAAAGAAACAGCATGGGAATGTTGAACACTGCCCAGCGGACCACGGCCAGAAACATGGCTTTGCCGCCCTTTCCAACGGCCTGGAACAGATTCACCAGGTGAAAGCACATGAACATGAAGGGAGTGGCCAGACACCGTACCCTGAGGAAATTGGCCCCGATTCGTACCGTCTCTGCATCTGCAATGAAGAACCGCAGGATATTGCCCGCAAATATTTCATACAGCACGATGCTGACAGTCGCAATCAAAAGGCCCACCAGCCTGGAAAAGCTTACCACCTTTTTCATCCGCTCATGATTTCCCGAGGAAAAATTATAGGCAGCAATGGGCATCATTCCCTGGCAGAGGCCGACTCCCACGTTGAGAGGCAGGCGCTCTGCCTTCAGTACGATTCCAATGGCGGCCAGGGGGATATCTCCGTATCCGGTGGCCAGCTTATCAATGACCACATAAGCCAGGTCAAAGAGCAGCGTTGCCAGGGCCGCCGGAATTCCCACAAAAAAGACAGACCGGATATGTTCCGTTTCCGGTATGCCTGCCCGCGGGGAAAACGTAAGAACCGTGTCCTTCGGCATCCTGAGAATCAAAACCAGATAATAAATGCAGACGATCACGTTGGAGCACATGGTGGCAATTCCGGCCGCCGCTGTTTCCATCCCGGACGGGAACAGTACAAACATGAAAAGCGGATCCAGAAAAATATTGATGACACCGCCCATGGAAACGCCGAAGCCCGCCTGCCTGGCACATCCCACAGACCGGAGGAGGTTGGCCATGGTGATGGACATGACCGTCGGCAGAGCCCCTAAGACGATGACGCAGAAGGCGTACTGCCTGGCATATCCGAAGGTGTCACCGCTGGCGCCAAGGAGCCCCAGAAGCGGGTCCATAAAAAGGGCCGTCATAAAAGAAAAGAAGACGGCCAGTCCAATGGATAAATAAAAGCTGAAAGCCGATACCTTTTTGGCCTGGCGGCTGTTCCCCGCACCGAGAAGCCTGGAAATCAGGGAGCCGCCTCCCACGCCTGCAAGACCTGCAAGGGAAATGCAGATATTATAAACCGGAAGGATTAAGGACGCTCCGGCCACCATTAACGGATTGTTGGTCCTCCCTATGTAAAAGGTATCCGCCATATTATAAATCAAAACCACAAGCTGGCCGATGATGGTTGGAATGGCCAAAGTGGCCAGAGCCTTTGGAATCGGCATGGTCTCAAATACTTCTTTATTACTCTTCTCCTGCATTGTTTTCTCCCCTTCAATTACTCTTGCATGGGCAGCAGCATGACACCGTATTCCCAAAAAAGAAGAACGGCTGCACCCAAAAGAATCAGTAAAATACCAAAAAACCGGATTTTGATTGACTTTTTAGGAGAAAAAAGCAGAAAAAATCCGACGGCTGCCGCCGCCAATCCAGTCAAAAAATACATCTGATTCCCCCCTTAACGAATCTCTCCAAGTCCCTTTTCGTAGTCCTTTTTATGCACAAAAATCTCATACTGGTATGTGAGCCCGGCCGGATTTCCTGCGCTTCCAAGCTGCCCCCGGACTGTTCCGCGGCCGGACCAGTTGGACATTCTGTTCTTCACCTTATACCTGTATTTGATCTTGCAGGCGTCCAGGCGGTCCCGGATTTCATTGAACCGTTTCACATCTGTGCCGAGATAAATCGTTCTGGAATTAAAAATCGTAATCATAACCGTCTCTCCTCTTTCTGGGCCTGGTACAGCAGGGCGTTGCAGATGGCGGCTGCCACGTTGCTTCCTCCCTTTCTTCCCCTTGCCACAATGCAGGGCGTTCCTGCCTTAAGAATCAGTTCCTTTGCCTCCACCACATTCACAAAGCCCACCGGGACACCTATGATGAGCCGGGGACAGATTTTCTTCTCCTGAATCAGTTCATATAACCGCATGAGGGCCGTGGGTGCATTGCCGACGGCATAGATACAATCCGGGTACAGCCTGGCCGCCTTTTCAACACTTATGGCTGACCGGGTCATTTTACTCTCTGCCGCCTCTCGTTTCACGTCCTCATCGCCGATAAAACAGTGGACAGAGATTCCATGGCTTTGGGCCGCCCTCTTATTGATTCCGGAGGCCGCCATAGTGGTGTCTGTGAGGATGGGAACGCCGCTTTCTATGGCTTTTGCGGCCGCATCCATGACACCCGGGGAAAAATACAGGGACTGCTTGTAGGAAAAATCTGCCGTTGTGTGAATCACCCGGCAGAGCACAGGAAGCTGCTCTTTGGGGAACGCGCTTACAAATTCCTCCCCCAGCTCTCCTTTTATGATATCAAAGCTGGCCCTTTCAATCTCCGCAGGCTTTGTGGTGAGAAAGGAAATTCCAGTTTTCTCTCTTAAGCGTTCGGTCCAGTCCATGTCTCATGCCTCCTCTACATTTTACGGTCTAAAATCCGGTAAATCATATCCATATCCAGGTTTTCCCTTAAAATTCCTGCCAGCTTCTTATACTGCTTTTCCTTATATCGGAATGCAGAAAACTCCTCCTGGTCTCTGTCATAAAAGCCAGAAGCCGGAACGTTCTTTTTCTCTGCCAGAAAGGTCCAGATGCCTTTCTGCATGTCCTCCGAGTCAAAGACTCCATGGACATAGGTTCCCCATACAGTTCCTGAGACGCAGCCGTCTTCGTTCCATGTCCCGTTAAAAATCTTTGAAAAGGGGACGCCTCCTGTTCGTATTGTCTCACCCATGTGGATTTCATAGCCCTCAAACCCGGCGCCGCCAAACTCCTTCGTTTTTCCGGATACTCTGGTTCTGGTCTTTTTTTCTGCAAAAACCGTTTGGACCGGAAGAAGTCCCATGCCCCGCATGGTTCCCCCTTCTTCCACACCATGGGGGTCCTCCAGCCGTTCTCCAAGCATCTGGAAGCCGCCGCAGATTCCAAATACAAAAACG
Organism: Clostridium sp.; assembly: GCA_021770825.1. Classification (GTDB taxonomy): domain Bacteria; phylum Bacillota; class Clostridia; order Lachnospirales; family Lachnospiraceae; genus CANRXD01. The sequence goes on from JAETQD010000001.1 coordinate 139,738, forward strand.
CCTTCCCGGGCCTTCTGTAAAATAGCCGCCTCCAGGCCGCACTGTCTTAACCATTTTAAATCGCCCATGGTGTTCTTGGTTCCGGGAATTACGATCAAATCCACTCCGGACAGCTCCTCTGCCTTTGTCACATAGGAAAGAACAATGCCAGGCAGCCTCTCCAGCACATTAAAATCCGTGAAATTGGAAATTCTCGGAAGCTTTACCACTGCAATCCGCGCAAAGGCCTCCCGGCCCTTTTTATCAAGAATGGCCCTTTTTCCCGTCTCAAGCCGCATGGAAAGGCTGTCCTCATCGTCAATATCCACGTCCATATAGGGAACCACTCCGGCCACGGGAATGCGGCACCTGTCGTACAGCATGGAAAGCCCCGGCTTTAAAATTTCCTTATCTCCCCGGAATTTATTGATCACAAAGGCCTTAATCCGTCTGCGCTCCTCTTCCTCTAAAAGAGCCACAGTCCCGTAAAGCTGTGCAAACACACCGCCCCGGTCAATGTCTCCTGCAAGAATCACCGGAGCGTCAATGATCTCTGCCAGGCCCATGTTTACAATATCGTTTTCCCTTAAATTAATTTCCGCCGGGCTTCCTGCGCCCTCCACCACGATGATGTCAAACCGCTCTGCCAGGCTTTCATATGCCCTTTTCACATCGGGAATCAGGCTCTTTTTCATTTTGAAATATTCCATGGCCGGATAATTTCCGCGCACCTCTCCGTTCACAATAAGCTGGGAACCCATATGGGAGGTGGGCTTTAAAAGAATGGGATTCATTGCCACCTCCGGCGAAATCCCGGCGGCCTCCGCCTGCATCACCTGGGCCCGTCCCATTTCAAAGCCGTCCTCCGTGATGTAGGAATTTAAAGCCATATTCTGGGACTTAAAGGGAGCTGCCGAATACCCGTCCTCTTTAAAAATCCGGCAGAGTCCGGCCACCAGAAAGCTTTTTCCCGCATTGGACATGGTCCCCTGTATCATAATTACCTTTGCCACAGCCATTTTCCTCCAGATACTATGCCATAAACGCCTGAAACGCCAGGGAAGCCGCCAGAGCCAGCCAGGCGGTCCCGTATAAAAGCCTGTTGGCTCTTTTAATGTCCTCCGGCTCCACCGGCCTCAAGTCGTCTCCAATGGTCTTTTTCTTATATAAGGTTCCGAAATACCAGGCATCCCCGGCAAGCTGCACCCTGAGCGCCCCCGCACAGACAGACTCCGTCTGGGCCGAGTTGGGACTTGCATGGTTAAAACGGTCCCTCCTCCATATGTTCCAGGCATGTTTCCAGTCCATGCCGAGAAAAAAGGCGGCGCAGATCATAAACAGGGCCGACAGCCGGGAGGGAATGAAATTCAGTACATCATCCAGCCGGGCCGCCGCCCGCCCAAAGTACAGATACCGTTCATTTTTATATCCCACCATGGAGTCCATGGTATTGACCGCTTTATAAAACCATCCCAGGACCGGACCGCCGATGGCCATATAAAAAAGGGGAGCCACCACTCCGTCCGAGGTATTTTCTGCCACGGTCTCCACCGCAGCCTTCGTCACTCCCTTTTCATCCAGCCGCTCTGTGTCCCGTCCCACGATCATGGATACGGCCTTCCTTGCTCCAAAAAGATCTCCTCTGCATAAAGGACCATACACCTTCATACTCTCGGTTTTTAAGGATTTCACAGCAAGAAGCTGATAACAGGAAAAAGCCGACACAATATAAAAAAGCCCAGGAGACACCATCCGGCACAGCGCCAGAATCCCCCAGGAAAAAAAGGCTGTGATTCCGCTTACCATCACAGCCAGCACCACGCCTCCTGCAAGAAGCCGCCGTTCATTTTGACCGCATATCCGCCGGATTCCCCTTTCCAGCCATGAGATCAGATGGCCGATGAGGCGGACCGGATGATACAGAAACTGCGGATCCCCAAACACCTGGTCCAGAAAAAATCCCAGTGTCAGAACGGCAGCCAGTAATGTTCTGTCCACCATGGTTCTCCTATTTCATATATTTCAGGTTATTTTTATAAGTAATGGCAACGATATAAAGGGTCAGGACAACGAAGCAGATTAAGCAGACCGTCGGAAGAAAGCTGCCATGGAGGTACATGGCCAAAAGGGCCATATCCAGTCCCCAGAGAAGTCGGATAACTCCTTCCGCTTTACACCACTGCTTCCTGTTTTCAATATCCACCATGATTTTAGACCGCAGAGGAGTTACAAGTCCGCTGACAATCAGGGCACCATAGGCCAAGAAACAAACGCTCATAATCAAACACAATAATATAACCATTTTCGTCCTCTTTCTCTCTTTTTCAGACCAGTATACTATAAAACGGAAATTTCTGCAACATCTGTAAGTTCAAAACCAAAGGGCTCTTCCCGGTTCTCCTGCACCTTACAGAGATATCCGGCCCCGTTTTTCACCTGCCAGGAAAAATATCCGCGGGCAGGTCTTGCGAAAGCCTCCATGGCCGCCATGATGACTCCTCCGTGGACCACAAAGACAAGGCAGCCCCCTTCCCGGTTCTCCGGCAAGGTTTTCATATCCTCCCTTATAAGCTCTCCCACGGCATCCGCGCACCGCCTTTTAAAGTCAAGGACCTGCTCCCCTCCCGGAAACCCGTCCGTTCCGCCGGAGTCTAAAAACCTCTGGTATTCCGGATCACCGTTAAGCTCCATATAGTTCTTATATTCAAACCGTCCGAAATCACACTCCGTAAGGGCTTCCCTGGAAATCCGGGGCACTCCTTTCCATTTTGCCTGAGGAAACAAAAGGTCCGCCGTTTCCACACACCGTACCATGGGACTTGTGATGATTTTTGAGACCTCCCGGCACTGGACGTAAATTTCCTCCATCCGCCCTGCAGCGGCCGTCAAAAACCGTTCCCTGGCTTCGTCCGTGAGTCCTTCATCGCTTCTGCGCCCCACGTACCGCTTCTCCCGGTTTCCTTTGGTCTCCCCATGGCGCAAAAACAGTATCTTCATATGAAATATCCTCCAATCACCATGGAAAGCACCATGAAAAGCTCACATAGCTGCAAAAAATATCCGGCCAGGTCTCCGGTGACGCCCCCAAATTCCAAAAGAGCCACGCGGCGGTAATAAAAAAACACAGCCATGGCGGAAATAACAGCCAAAAGCCCATACCGGCCTCCAAATCCCACCATCAGACAGGCAGCTCCGGCCCCAAAGGCGATCATGGTTACAGCCACCAGCTTCTTATGGGCGTCCTTCATAAAGTCGGCCAGCATTCCATGGGCCCTGGCTTCCGGGAAGGTCACCACAGCAAAGCCGCTGAGAGCCCTGGATAATATAAAGCCTGCCGCCGCCGCCCCTGCCATGGGCTTTGTAAGCTCTGTGCAGGCGGAAAAATAAAACAATAGATACAGGATTCCGGAAATCACCGCAAAAGCACCTGTGTGGGTATCCTTAAGAATCTGAAGCTTCTTCTCCTTATCCCCATAGGAGGCCCTGGCATCGCAGGTGTCTAAAAATCCGTCCATGTGGATTCTCCCGGTCACCAATAAGGGAATGGCTGTGAGAACGGCTGCCGAAAGAGCTGTCCCCACACCTTTATACTCCAAAAGCCGGAAGGCACCGTAAAATAAGGCGCCAGCCACCGCTCCGATAAGTGGAAAGAAACACATGGCCCACTTCCTGTCCTTTTCCTCCCATAAAAAGGCAGGCATAGGAATTTTGGAATACATGGAAAAGGCGATCATCAAAGCTTTCATTCCCCTTTGCTCCTCTCCGCCTCGTAGTCCACATAGGACTCCACCTGGATATCCTCAAAGGTGCTCATCTTCTCATACACATCGGCTCCCATCTTAAGAAGCGGCAGGAATGCCACAGCTCCGCTTCCCTCTCCAAGATGCATGCCGCAGTCCAGGGGTCCGTGTAACCCCATCATGTCCATCACCATCCGGCCGGCCGGCTCAGACGACACATGGGAGGCCAGAATGAAATCCCGGACTCTGCCGCAGATACACACAGCCAGAAAAGCAGCCACCGAGGAAATATATCCGTCAATCACCACCGGAATCCTGTGGACTGCCGCGCCCAGAAACAGGCCTGTCATCCCCGCAATATCAAAGCCGCCGAGCTCCGAAAGCAGGGTGAGGGTCTCCTCCGGAAGGTCCTCCTCTCCCCACCGGCAGGATTCCCATTGGGGATATGTTTCAAGAACCCGCTCCACTGCAAGGCTCACGGCTCTCTTTTTCTTTAAAAGACCTTCATCCGAAAGCCCGGCTCCCCGCCCGGTGACCGTTTCTGCCTTTGATTTTGTGAGAATCGCCGTAAGGGCGCTGCTGGGGGTGGTATTTCCAATTCCCATCTCCCCTGTGGCAATGATCTCATACCCCATGGCCTTCAAATCCCCTGCCAGGCGGATTCCCGAAAGAACGGCCGACTCACAGTCTCTTCGTTCCATGGCCGCCTCCCGAACCAGGTTTTTGCTGCCGCAGGCAGTTTTTCTGTTTAAGAGAACGAAAGGCTTAAGGGTTTCTTCTTTCGGAGTCTCTCCCACCATTCCAATATCCACCGGAAACACGTCCGTTCCCGCCACCTGGCACATGATGGTTACGGAGGTCTGATTTTTTGTGAAATTTTCCGCCACGATTCTGGTCACATCCTGGCTCGTCTGGGTCACGCCTTCTTCCACCACGCCGTGGTCCGCACACATGACCGCCAGGGCAGATTTTCCCACATGGACCGGAAATGCCCGTCCTGTGATTCCTGCAATTTTTATAATGTCCTCTTCCAGAATTCCCAGGCTTCCGATGGGCTTTGCCACCGAATTCCACCTTCTTTTCGCCAGCTCCTTTGCTCTTTCATCGGCAGGAGCAATCTTTAAAAGATCATGAAAAAGCTCTTCCAGCATCATATTTTTCTGCCTCACTTTTTGTCTGTTTGTATGTCTCTTCCTTCCACACGGCCGCCCGCCGTAAAAAGTTGTAGGGATAATGGCCGTAAAAATACAGATGGGGAAAGCCCGCATACAGGCTGTCTGTCATATATCCGCAGTCCCATCCCCTGGCTCCCACAGGCTTTCGGAAGGAACATGCGTCTCCGTTTTCTTCACAGTCCCAGTGATGGAATTCATGGGCCGGAAATTTCTCTCCCGCAGGACCTAAAATTCCATCTTTTTTGATTGTCATGACTCCATAGCCAAACCGGGAAAGCTTCCCGGAATTTTTACTTTCCCCAGGAAGGACACCGCACATGGGCCACCGTTTCTTCTCACTGTCAAAGAGCCACTCCTTTAAATAGAGATATCCGCCGCATTCTGCAATGCAGGGCATCCCCAGTCCAATGCATTCCTTCATGCTCTCCCGCATGGAGCGGTTTTTAGAAAGGACTTCCCCGTAAAGCTCCGGATATCCGCCTCCCAGGTAGAGTCCGTCCGCCTCATCCGGAACCCGTTGGTCTTTCATGGGGGAAAAATAACGAAGCTCTGCCCCCATGGCCTTTAGGGTGTCCAGGTTGTCCTCATAATAAAAGCAAAAAGCCTGGTCCATGGCAACGGCAATCACCGGCTTTTCCCCGTTTTTCTTTCTCACACAGGGGATTCCCTCCCCCTGCGAAGAAAGGGGCTTTGCCGCTTTCGCCAGGGAAAGCAGGGCATCCATATCAATGCCCGGCCGGATCCGGTCTGCAAGCGCCTTTATCTTCTTTTGGAATTCCGGAATTTCCTCCGGCATAATAAGGCCCAGATGACGGCTCTCAAAAGTAAAATCCTTTAAAACGGGAACATAACCGATGACGGAAATTCCAAGCTCCCGCTCTGCGGCCTCCTTAAGTCCGGGATACAGCATGGGCGATAAGCGGTTAAAAATCACGCCGCAAATCTGGCTGTCCGGGCGGTATGTGAGAAAGCCGCGGATGGCCGCCAGAACCGAATAGCTCCGCCCCGATGCATCCGCAATGAGAACCACCGGGGTTTTCGTAAGCCTGGCCACCTCATAGGCGCTGGCCCGGTCCGTGGTGCCCCCGAGGCCGTCATAATAGCCCATGACGCCCTCTATGACTCCTAAGCTCTTCGCTTTTTGGCCATGACGCTCCAAAAGATAACAGAGCTGGTTTTCACTGGAAAAAAAGCTGTCCAGATTGTGAGAGGGAATTCCCAGCACTCTCCGGTGAAACATGGGGTCAATATAGTCAGGGCCGCATTTAAAGGCATGGACCGTATAGTCTGCTGCTGGCCCCTTTGTATCGGAAAGCAGCGATAAAAGCCCGCAGGTGATCATGGTCTTTCCCTGCCCGCTTTTTTCTGCCGCGATCATGAATCTTGGGAACTCACAGCTTTTATGGTCTGCCATGGCATTCCTCCTTAAAGGGGATTTCCTTCGCCCCGGAAAAGGACACAATCCACACCGGATTCTGCCCCATCATCAAATGGCTGCTTCCCGCCTTTTTCGCCCGGGCCGCAGAAAGCTGCACGATCTCTTCCTCCTCCACCTGCCCGGTTTTCATAATCTCGGTAAGCGCCGCCATGGATTCCAGAGTAATCACATTCACCACAAACCGGGCCGCCGGGTTTTTCCCAAGGGCTTTTTTTATGATGTCTCCCATACTGCCGCCGCTTCCTCCAATGAATACATGGGTGGGGGCGGGCAGGTCCTTCATGGCCTCCGGTGCCTCTCCCTCTACGATCTCCAGATTGGAAAGGCCGAATTTCTCTCTGTTTTTCCTTATGAGCTCCACCGCATCGTGGTTTCTTTCAATGGCAAAGACCTTTATGCTCCCGGAAAGTCTGGCGCATTCCACGGACACAGATCCGGTTCCGGCCCCCACATCATACACCACAGCCCCGGCCGTAAGCTTAAGCTTTGACAAAGAAACGGCGCGGACCTCCATCTTGGTCATGGGAACCTTATCCCTTAAGAAAACCTCATCGTCCAGCCCATGGGTCAGCACGGGTTCCCTGTGTTCTTCCGCTTCCGGATTTTTTATGAGAAATACTGCAAGCGGTGCTGTTTCACAGTCCTTAAACTCTTTTGGACTCCCCTTCCGGATACGCTCTCCCGGCAGGGAAAGATTTTCCCCTACGGCTAACTCCACCCCGGAAAGCCCCGCATCCAGAAGCCGTCTGCACACTTCCTTTAGCGTATCGGACCCGCCGGCAAGCAGAAATACCTTCGGAAACTTCTTCACCTCCGGAATAAAATCCGCTTCCCGGCCATGAAGGCTTAAGAGCCTGGCATCTTCCCAGGACTCCCCTGTCCTTGCAAAAAAATAGCTGACCGAAGAGATTCCCGGAAGGACAGAAAGCTCCGTGTCCGGCTCGTGCTCAAAGACCTGTAAAAGCTTTTTTGCACCGCTGTAAAAGCCTACGTCCCCGGAAAGGGCAATGCAGACATTTTCGTATTCCTCATGGGTTCTTAAGTATTCCAGAATCCGTTCCGGCTGGTATTCCAAAAGCTCCGGTTTTCCAAACTCCCGAAGCCCTTCCACAATCCGTTTTGCCCCTGCAATCAGTTCACAGCCTGCAAGGGCCGATGCAGCTTCCCTTGTGAGAAGGCCGCTTCCACCGGGACCTGCGCCCAGAACATACACCTTCCGCAGCTTTTTTTGCTCCTCATGGCATGGGAAAAGTCCCAATTCCCTTTCCAGCGTGTCCAAAGCTTCCTTTAAGGAAATCCCGTCTTCTTTTGGCCGTCCGATTACAATCAGGCCTGCCCCGGCCCGTCGGGCGGCCTCCTCCTTTTCCTCGAACCCCCCGGCCTTTCCGGATTCCTTTGTCACCATCCACTTTGCGCCGATGCTCTTAAGAAGAGCCAGATTCATTTCCATGGAAAAGGGGCCCTGCATGGCAATCAGGTGACTGCCGTAAAAGCCCAGGTCCGCCGCATGGGAAACCACCTCCGGCAGGGACAAAACCCTGGCGTAAATTCGCTCCTCCCACCGGGGAAGATTTTTGTATTTATGGAGCTCCTTGCTGCCTGTGGTCACAAGAACGGCGCCTTCCTGGTCCTTTAAGGTCAAAACCGCCTCTTCCACGGAATCCACGGAAAGAATTCCGTCGGAGGTCTTTTTTCCAGGTTCCCTTAAAACCCTCAGATACCGGATTCCTGCATGTTCGCAGGACTTCTTCACATTTTCCGACACAAGTTTTGCGTAGGGATGCGTAGCGTCTAACACCAGGTCATAGGACCGCTCCTTCAGCATTTCTGCAATCTGTGCTTCATCCATCCGGCCGCAGAATATCTTAAGGTTTCCCGCCTGGGGAAGCCCCTCTTTTCCATACTCCGTTGCCACGAAAATATCCAAAGACATCTGCGTACCAGCCAGCCGCCTGGCCAAAATCCGGCCCTCGGTGGTTCCTGCAAACAAGCCGATTTTCTTTCCTTCCATCATAACTGATATCCTCTCGGAGTCACCATCCACCTGCCATGGTCTGCATCCATGGTCTGGCTGTTGCCCACAAACACCGTGGTAAACATATCTGCCTCATAGTCCGCCAGCTCTTTCAGGGTGAGGATTTTCTTTTCCTCACCGTCTCTTCCAATGTTTTTTACCACGCCGCACACCGTATCAGGACCTTTAAACTCCATCAAAATTTCACAGGCCCGTTTCAGATAGTCAGCCCGCTTTTTGCTGGAGGGATTGTAGATGCACAGAGAAAAATCCGCCTGGGCCGCCGCACGGAGCCGGCCTTCAATTTTCTCCCAGGGTGTCAGAAGGTCACTTAAGCTTACCACTGCAAAATCGTGCATGAGGGGCGCTCCCAAAACCGCCGCCCCCGAAGAAGCCGCCGTAATTCCAGGCACAATCTCCAAAAGAACCTCCGGATATCCCTGCCCGATTTCCAGAATCAGCCCGGCCATGCCGTAAATCCCCGCATCTCCGCTGCAGATCATGGCCACGGTCTTTCCCTTCATGGCCTCCTCAAAGGCCAGTGCACACCGTTCCTTTTCCTGCCGCATGGGAGTGGTTAAAAATTCCTTTCCCGGGAAATACTCTTCCACCAGGTTCACATATACGGTATATCCCACAATCACATCACAGGCCTTTAAAATTCGCTCTGCCTTTATGGTCATGGATTCATATTCGCCGGGACCAATTCCTACCACATAGATTTTTTTCATGTATCCGTCCCCTTTCTGTATTCCGTGGAAAAATCGGGTGCATAGAGCCTGGAGTCGGCATAGCCGTTTTCCTCTCTGGTTCCCAGGACATCTCCAATGAAAATCATAGCCGTCTTTTTAATGCCCTCCCTCTGGGCCGTCTCCGCCAGGGTGGAAACGGTACAGCGCACCTTTTTTTCCTCCGGCCAGGTGGCCTTATAGACAATGGCCGCCGGCGTATCTTTCGGATATCCGGCAGAAAGTAACTCCTGTTCCATCTCCGTAAGAAGTCCGGCGCTTAAAAACACGGCCATGGTGGCGCGGTGGGCTGCCAGAGAGCGAAAACTTTCCTTTTCCGGCACCGCCGTTCTCCCTGCCATTCTGGTGATAATCACCGTCTGGGAAACCTCCGGCAGCGTAAGTTCTGCATGGAGGCTGGCGGCAGCTCCGCAAAAGGAGCTGACTCCGGGGCATACTTCATAAGAAATCTTCTTCCGGTCCAAAAGGTCCATCTGCTCCCGAATTGCGCCGAAGATTGACGGGTCTCCCGTATGGAGGCGGACGGTCATTTTTCCCTGGGCCTCCGCCTGCTCCATAACCGCAATCACTTCCTGAAGCGTCATTTTGGCGCTGTTATAAATCCGGCATCCCTCTTTTGTCTCCTCAAGAAGCTCGGGGTTTACCAGGGAGCCCGCATAAATCACCACATCTGCCTCTTTTAACAGCCGCTGCCCCCGCACGGTAATCAGATCTTTTGCACCGCTTCCGGCGCCCACAAAATGTACCATTCCATGTCCTCCGCGTTTTCCCTTATTCCTCTGAGAACAGCACCCGCTCTGCAATGGCGGCTGCGTCCATGATGCAGTCCTGACAGGAGCGAAGCACCTTTCCTGTGTCCACGCCCTTTAATTCCCGGCAGATTACCGCCTGGTTCTGTTCCTTAAACTGGCCCACCATCTCCCTGGAGAGCTTGTAGGATTCCGCCTTGCTGTTGGGCTTTTCCAGGTTTCCGGTGCTTCTCTTCATTCCGGCCAGAACACAGGCACCTGTCAGGGCTCCGCAGGTTCCGTTCATTCCTCCCATTCCAAGGCCCAGGGCCTCTGTCATTTTAAACATGGTCTCCTCATCCACGCCAACCAGGTCACAATAGGTACAGGCAACGGCCTGGGCACAGTTATATCCCTGATCATGCTTTTTAATGGTTTCCTCAATTCTGGACTTCATCTTCCATTCCTCCTCATCTGAATCTTTACTCAATCACAATTTCCATTCCCGTATAAAGCTGCTCTGCCTGATCTCCCAGCTCACCCTTTAAAAGCTCCATGGCTCTCTGTCCGGTGCAGTGGCCCGTATAGATTTTCTCAATTCCGGTCTCCCGGATGCGTCTGGCCAGCCCCAGCACCTCTTCGTCGGCAGAACGGAACAGGTGGAAGCCGCCGATTAAGCTGTATATCTTCTTTCCCGGATATGTCTTTTCCACTTCCCGAATGATGTTGTCGGCACCGCCGTGGGAGCAGCTATTAAAAATCACCAGACCTTTTTTCGTGTCGAACACCAGGCTCTGCTCATGGGCGAAGGAATCCGGCTTCCATTTAAGCCCCTCCTTCACGTACATGCCTGCCTTTTTTCCGATTTTTTCAAGACCGGGAGTTTTGTGGGGCAAAAGCACCACACCCGGGACCACCTCATAGTCTCCATCGGCGTATACAATCCGGTCTGCAAACTTTTCCAGGTATCCCTCATGGATTCCAATATACTTTTTAAACAGGAAGTTTTTCTTACTGTAACAGTTTTCTTTTGCTCCTGCCCGAAGATAAAATTTCGCGGTCTGGTTCCGTGAGAAAAACTCTTCCAGTCCGTCTGCATGGTCATAGTGGGCATGGGACAGGACTCCGAATTCCACATCAGCCAGAGAAATTCCCATGCTGTCTGCATTCTCTGCAAACATACCTGTGGTTCCCGTGTCCAGAAGAATTTTATGGCCTTCGTATTCGATATACACGGCCAGCCCCCACTCGGCCTTCCATTCATTTTTCGTGATATTATCCACCAGTATTCTTGCGATCATACGGTTCCTTTCCGGGCTTTGCCCCTATACCTTCATAATGTCCAAAACCACCCAGTCGTCTTCCTTCATATCATATGGCCCCTTACAATAGGGACAGTAACGGATTTTCGTGGAGTCAAAGCTTCCGCCGCAGTTTCTGCACTGGACTCTTTTTATGGAAAATCCCGGTTCCGGCGGTCTTGCCATGTTTTTGCACAGACGCAGATGGAACACATCGTTTTTCTTATGTATCTTATTTCCTCTGTCATAAAGGTCCTGCATATAAATACTCACATCCAGATGGCAGTAGTTCCCAACAAACCTGCATCCATTGAACGCCATGGCGCCCCGGTATACGGCGTCTATGATTTCCGGGAAGGTCTCATGGTCTTTTCTTCCCTCATATACAGGGAGACTGTCCCAGTCGTCGGAATAGAGAAGAACCTTTAAGAGCCCCAAAACCTGGCCGGAAAAATAATCATAGGAAAAATACGGATCATACCGTTTCATGAGATTAGTCAGTCTCTTCTTGGCTCCGGCCACCCGGAAAAGCATGGGGATGGTTCCCGCCGCATCGGCAAACAGCCCCACCAGAAGCCGGATGGACAAGGCAAAGTAGCCTCCGACAGCTCCAATCAATGCAGCCACGGCCACCGAGAGCAAAAGAGAAAGGATGCCCCAGATTCCCCCGGGCCGTTCTCCGCCAAGGGCCAGAAAGAGTCCCCAGAGACCTGTGAGAATTCCTCCTCCCAGGCACCATTTCCGGATTCCGCTTTTCGCTTCCTCGTTGGACAGTCCATGGTCCTTAATGAAAAAGAAATTGGTCACTTTTGGAAAAAGATCGGACATCCGGAACTTTGTATGGCAGTAAGGACATCCCTCCGTCAGGACACGGATGGGACTTATGGCTCCGCAGGTGGGACAGCAGTATAATTCTGCCCCGGTTACTCTTCCATCCTTTAAATCCGTGATGATTTCGTAAAAGATCTCCTTTTCCTTCCTGGAGAAAACGCATTTATCTCCCTGGAAAACGGTCACCTCTCTCCGGCAGCTCTGGTAGTCCATACGGTTTGTGTATTTGGCGTCTGTTCTTGTAACTCCATATCCGCCGCCGGCCAGAGCCCCGGCGGCAGAGAAATGATACTCCATTTTCAGGCCCCGGGCTTCCTGGCGTTTTTTCTGTATTTCCAGATAGTATTTTAAATCCTGGTCCCCACTTTCCGGCACCTTCCCGGTCACAGTCCATTCTGACAGCTCCCTGCCGAATTTAGAAAGCCCTTCTGCCTTCCGCTGCTCTCTGATGCCCATTGTTACTGTCTCCTGACATAAGTAAAACAAACAGCTCCGTTTTCTGCCCGGCTTTCCTTTAAGTGCAGGTGCATGGTAGAATGGTCTCCCTGAAACAGCCGGATTCCGCCTCCTAAAATCACAGGCATCACCGACAGCCAGTATTCATCGATCAAATCCTCTTTCATCAGCTCCCGGATCACCTCTCCGCCGCCGCAGACCCAGATATCTTTCCCCGGCTGCTGTTTGAGGGCTTCCACAAGCTCCGAAACCTGGCCGGAGAAAAAGGTAATTTCCTCTTTGTCCTCCATCTCCTTATGGGTCAGCACATAGGTTTTCATCCCTTCGTAAACCCACACATCCGGCGACAGCTCCGTCACAATCTGCTCATAGGTTTTTCTCCCCATAATCACCGTATCCACAGTCCGGACAAAGGCCTCATATCCGTAATCGCCCGAATAGGATTCATCGTCCCCCATAAGCCAGTCTACCTTCCCTTCCTCATCGGCGATGAATCCGTCCAGGCTCATGGCAATGTATAAAATCACTTTACGCATCTGTCAATTACCTCCAGACCGTATAATGCCTGACAGCATTATACCATACCAATTTTTTTCGTTCAACGGCCGCATCAGGAAAACAGGAGCTCCTCCAACACCTTTACAAAGGCCTCTAATCCCTCCTGGTCCGATTTGGAAAAACGGGCCAAAACCGGGCTGTCAATGTCCAGGACTCCATAAAGGGCGCCGTTTTTATGAACCGGCACCACGATCTCAGAATTTGACGCACAGTCGCAGGCGATGTGGCCGGGGAACTGGTGGACATCGGGGACAAGCTCTGTCTCATCCTTTAAGGCCGCCGTTCCGCAGACACCTTTTCCCATGGCAATTTTCGTGCAGGCCGGCTTTCCCTGAAACGGGCCAAGAACCAACTGCCCGTCCAGATACAGGTAAAAGCCCGCCCAGTTTAAGTCCTCCATGGAGGTATATAAAAGGGCCGATGCATTGGCCAGGTTTGTGATTTCATAGGGTACATCCTCTGCCAGGGCCCGCATCTGGCTGCATACCAGCTCATAATCCGTTGCTTCCATCTTACTTTTCCTCCCCTTCTTCCGCCATGGCCGCCGTCAAAAGCTCCCTGGCATCTTTTGTCTCTCCCAGAAGCTCTGCCTCCGAGTCAAAGAGCATCACCCCTGTTTTTAAGGAATCCATGGCCCTCCGTTTCACATACCAGTCAATCCGCCCGCAGAGAATCTCCATGGTTTTCTTTAAAAGTCCTGTCTCCCGTAAACAGGAAAGGGCTTCCTCGGTGGTGTTGGACTTTTGGATGCTGCAAAGTGTCCGGCGGTCTGCCCCTGCTGTAAGCCCGCAGGAAAGCAGCGTATCCATCCGCCCGTCTCCCTCTCTGGAATGGGTGTTCATGATTCCGTTTCCAAGCTTCACAAGCTTTCCAAGATGGCCTGCCAGGACAATGCCGGAAAAGCCCAGCTCCCCGGCCATATCAATGGATGTTCCGATAAAATTGCTGCTGGTGACCACGGAAAGCTTCCGGTCCGTCCCCAGATACTGCTTTAAAAAATTTTCGCCCATGTTTCCGGGCACCAATATGGCATAGCGTCTCCCCTCCGCCCGCAGCACCTGCATGTGGGCGCGGATGGTGTCTGTAAGCGCCTCCTCGCTCATGGGCTCCACAATTCCGCTGGTACCTAAAATGGAGATTCCGCCCTGGATTCCAAGAACCGGATTGAAGGTCTTTTTGGCGGCCTCCTCTCCCCCGGGAACCGAAATGATAACCTTAGCATCCCCTTCATAACCGCATTCCTCCAGGACCTCTGTGACCGCCTCTGTGATCATGGCCCGGGGAACGGAATTGATGGCAGAAGCCCCCACCGGCTGGTCTAAGCCCGCCTTTGTCACACGGCCCACGCCGGGACCTCCTTCTATGAAAACACGGATCGGCGTCTCAAACGGCCTGCCGTCCGTACCTGGTCCCAGAAGCTTCACCGAGGCGGTGATAAGAAGTCCGTCCGTCACGTCGTGGTCATCTCCGGCATCCTTTTTTACAGCACAGGAAACACATCCGTCTTCCTCATGACATTCCATAATTTCAGCCCGGATTCTGGTCCCTTTCGGGGTCAGGATTTCTTCCTCTTCCTTCCAGACTCCAGCCGCCAGGCGGAAAGCCGCGGCCTTAGCCGCCAGAGCCGCACAGGTCCCTGTGGTATAGCCGCACCGCAATTTCTTTTTATCCTTATAAACAAATGTCTCCACGTTTCCGATCCTCTAAAACCGCTTCCAGAATCCCGTCAGCCGTATAATCCCCGGCCACAAGACTGTCCGTAACGCCAAACTCCTCCAAAGCCTTTGCTGTCACCTTTCCGATGCAGACAGCCTTAAGCCCCTTTTGGAACAGCTCCCTTTTTTCCTTTTCCTGGTCTTTAAAAAATCCCCGGACCCCGGAACCGCTCTCAAAGGTCACATAATCCAGGCCGGAAAGCGTATCGGCTAAAACCTCATCCGTAACAATATCGTAAACCGGAAGATCTGTAAAACAAAATCCGGCCTCTCCCAAACAATCCGTAAGGGCTCTTGAGCCCTGTCTGGCCCGGGGAATGAAAATCCGTTCCTCTTTTTTCACCCTCTCGCAAAGTCCCATGGACAGGGCCCTTGTGGTGTATTCTGCCGGCATGTACTCCGCATGAATTCCATAGGTCTTTAAAAAATCTCCGGTTCCCGTTCCCACAACGGCAAATTTAAGGCCTGCCAGGACCCGCACATCCTCCTGGCAGTCCCTCATGGCATCAAAAAACAGACGGACCCCGTTGCGGCTTGTGAACACCACCCACTGGAAATCAGAAAGGTTCTCTACGGCTTTCTTAAGCTCCTCTTTTCCGCAGGGAACCACGTGGGAAACGCCTGCACGGGTGATGTCTGCCCCCATAGCTCCAAGTTTTGCGGAAAGTTTTTCAAAAATCCCGTCGGTTCCAGTAATTCCGATGGAAACTCCGGCCAGAGGCCGTTCTCCCTCATAGGACATATGAAACGCAGCCGCCTGGCCCACCACAATAATTCCCGGGGAAGAAAGTCCTGCGTTTCTGACGGCTTCCGGAAGGTCCTTAAGGACGGCCCGCACACACCGTTCCTGGGGAAGCGTTCCGTTTGTCACCACAGCCGCTGGGGTATTTGGTGCCTTTCCATGTTCCAAAAGCCGTTTTACAATTTCCTCCAGATTGGCAAGGCCCATGAGAAAAATAAGAGTCCCGGAAAGCTTTGCATACTGGGAAAACCCGTCGGGAACTGTGTCCATGCTGCCGACTGCCGTATGTCCCGTAATCACATGAAAGCTCTGGGCCTCTCCCCGGTGGGTCACCGGGATTCCCGCATGGGACAAAGCCGCTATGGCAGAGGTGACGCCGGGCACCGTCTCATAGGGAATCTCATGGGCGTTAAGAGCCAGAATCTCCTCGCCGCCCCGTCCGAACACAAAGGGATCACCGCCCTTTAGCCGCACCACATACTTTCCCTCCAGGGCCTTGGTTACCAGCACCTGGTTGATTTCCTCCTGCTTCATGCTGTGGCGGCCCGGTTCCTTTCCCACATAAATGCACTCACAGGACTCCGGCACCAGTTTAAGAAATTCCTTCGATGCCAGCCGGTCATAGACCAGCACCTCTGCCCCGGATAAAATCCGCTTTCCTTTTAAAGTAAGGAGCTCCGGGTCTCCCGGTCCTGCTCCCACCAGATATACCATTCCCTTCTGTTTCATCTGTCTCTCCCTGCCATCAAAGGCCTTTCACCAGTTCTCTGGCTAACGCCTCGTATTCCTGCGGCTTCCCGGCCGCCGCACACCGCACCATTTTTCCCTTCCATTCTCTCATAAGCTCCATGGAAAGGGTCTCTCCCTCAAAAAAGCTGTAAACCCCAATGGCTTCGTTGCAGCCAGCGCCCAAAAGTCTCAGCACTTCCCGTTCTGCTCTCAAGGAACATTCCGTGGGAATATGGTTGATTTTTTGGAACAGTTCCTTAAATTCCGAATTTTCTCTGGCCTCGATGGCTATGATGGCCTGTCCTCCGGCCGGGATAAACTCTGTTTCCGGCAGGAATTCAAAGGAAAATCTCTCATCCTCCAAAAGACCAAGCCGCAAAAGGCCCGCAGCCGCCAGGAGGATGCCGTCATACTGGCCTTCATAGAGCTTTTCCAGTCTGGTGTTCACATTTCCCCTTAAAAGCTTACAGACACAGTTCTTTCTCTCTCTGATCTGTATCTGTCTTCTGAGACTCCCGGTTCCAACGATCATGGGACTGTTTTGGATTTCCCGTCCTTTCACGGTCACAAACACATCCCTGGGGTCCTCCCGCTTTAAAACCGCCGGGACGGAAAGTCCCTCTGCCAGCTCCATGGGCATGTCCTTGGCACTGTGGACAGCCGCGTCAATTTTTCCCTCCAGGAGGGCATGTTCAAATTCTGCCACAAAGGCGCCCTTTCCGCCGAATTCCACCAAAGAGCGGTCTAAAATCCTGTCTCCGGCCGTCACAAGAGGCACGATTTCCGCCTTAAGCCCCGGCTCCGCCTCCTCAAGGGCCCGGGCCGCCAGCATGGTCTGCGCCATGGCCAGGCGGCTCTTTCTGGTTCCGATTCTTATGACCCTTCCTTTCTGTTTCACTGCATCTCCTCCCGATCTTTCACAATCACAAGGGAATAGTATCCGGCGTCCTCCGGAATCCCTTCGGTTTCAAACACAAGGCGCTCCCCGTCCATTCCGCAGTTTTCTGCCATCACCGCATGTTCTCCTCTGGACAGCAAAATCTGCTTCACCTGGTTAAGCTGCCGCCCCGATTTCATCAGCACCTTTGTGCCGGAAAGGGAAAGTCCCTCCTCCACCGGATAGGAGCCCGGCAGAATATGGATGGATTCCGCCTTTTCCCCCAGGCTTACGGAAAGCTTTGCCGCTGCCGCACAAAAAGACGGGACACCGCTCACGATCTCCGACTCATAGCCCATGGAGACCAGCCGTTTATGAAGGTACAGGTAGGTGGAATACACCGTGGGGTCTCCCAAAGTGAGAAACACCACCGTCTTTCCCTGGTCCAAACATGCAGAAACCGCCCTGGCTCCCTGCTCATGGCTCTTTGCCAGAAGTGTCTCATCCTTTGTCATGGGAAACACCACAGGAAGTACTTCCTTTTCGGAAAGCCCTTCCACTGCCCCTGCTGCTATTTTATAAGCCACGCAGGATTCCCGGTCCTTTGACGGAATGGCCAGTACATCCGCCTCGCCAATCAGTCTCACTGCCTTTAAGGTCATAAGCTCCGGGTCCCCCGGCCCAACTCCAACTCCGTAAATCTTTCCGGACATAAATGTCTAACTCTCCTTTCTTCCACAACAGGTCCCAAAAGCCGGCTGTTGGTTTCCCCCTCAAAATTTCCATTAAATTCCTGGGTCAAAGGGGTTCCCGTTTCCATCCCGTCAAAAAGGTTCTCCAAAAGCATGACTCCAAAGGGAATGGCCCCATAAAACTCCCTCTCCAGACGGTCCGTGGTGGCAGAAAGTCCCAAAACCGGCGTTTTCCTCATGATCATTCCATGAATTTCTTCGTATTTCCCCGCGGCCTTGAGAAGAAGGCAAATCCCTTCCTTCACGGGCTCGGAGGCATTGATAAACACCCGGTTCACGGTCTTAAAGCTCAGGATGGCTTCCCTGGCCGTCGGCTCGTCGAGAATCAGTAACGAAGCCGCCGCCATCCTGGTCTCCTTGGTGTTTTTCACATGACAGGTCAGGCTGGTTCTTAAGGGAACCTTCTGTTCCCGCACTAACAGTCTCCGCTCCAGCTCCGTCTCAATTTCCCCGTGGGTAAACGGCGTTTCGCGGTCCAGGCGGTTGATGTCCGTATGAAGGCTGTGGTCCAGGGCATAATGACAGGCAAAGCCCAAAAGGTATGCTTTCATGCATTCTTTCGCTTTCCGGTCCGTTTCCTGCCCCATCAAGGTAAGACCACGGTTAAAAATACCGGCTGCCGGCGCCTCATGAAGTTCGTATCCCTTCCGGTTTACCGCATTTTTCCAAAGGGCCCGGTAAAAAAACAAAATATCCGGTCCGTGAAGTCCCAGATAAAAACAGTCCTTTTCCTTGTGTATGGCCTGCCGGATTTCCGGTCTCAGTCTCCTGTAAACAAGTCTTCCATATAAATCGTGTGCAAATGCTGCCGGCATGGCTCCTCCCTTCTGCGAAAAGAGCTGTGACAACCAACTGCCACAGCTCTATGAAATTCCGCTATTTAATTACTGTCATTCCGCCCATATACGGCTGTAACGGTGCCGGAATCTTCACGGTTCCGTCTGCCTGTAAGTTGTTCTCCAGGAATGCAATCAGCATTCTGGGCGGAGCAACCACCGTATTGTTGAGGGTATGTGCGAAATATTTCTTTCCGTCTGCGCCGTTTACGCGGATTCTTAAGCGTCTTGCCTGTGCATCACCCAGGTTGGAGCAGCTTCCCACCTCAAAGTACTTTTTCTGTCTCGGAGACCATGCCTCCACGTCCACGGACTTCACCTTAAGGTCAGCCAGATCACCGGAGCAGCACTCCAGGGTTCTCACCGGAATATCCAGGGAACGGAATAAGTCTACGGTATTCTGCCACAGCTTATCAAACCACATGGGAGATTCCTCTGGCTTGCAGACAACGATCATCTCCTGCTTTTCAAACTGATGGATTCTGTATACGCCTCTCTCCTCGATACCGTGAGCGCCCTTCTCCTTTCTGAAGCAGGGAGAATAGCTGGTTAAGGTCTTCGGAAGCTCTTCCTCCGGAACGATGGTGTCGATGAATTTACCGATCATGGAGTGTTCACTGGTGCCGATCAGATATAAGTCCTCGCCCTCGATCTTATACATCATGGCATCCATCTCTGCAAAGCTCATAACTCCGGTCACCACATCGCTGCGGATCATGAAGGGCGGAACGCAGTAGGTGAAGCCGCGGCCAATCATAAAGTCTCTTGCATAGGAAATCACTGCCGAGTGAAGTCTTGCAATGTCGCCCATGAGATAATAGAAACCGTTTCCGGCCACCTTTCTGGCGGAATCCAGATCGATTCCGTTGAATTTTTCCATGATCTCTGTATGGTAGGGAATTTCAAACTCCGGAACCACCGGATCTCCGTATTTCTGTACTTCCACATTCTCGGAATCGTCCTTACCGATGGGAACGCTGGGGTCGATGATGTTGGGAATGGTCATCATGATCTTTTTGATTCTGGCTTCCAGGTCCTTTTCCTTTTCTTCCAGCTCAGCTAAATGGTCAGAAGCAGCAGTCACCTGCTTTTTCACTTCCTCCGCCTCTTCCTTCTTTCCCTGTCCCATGAGGGCGCCGATCTGCTTGGAAATTTTATTCCGGTTGGCGCGAAGGTCATCGGCTTCTTTCTTTACCTTACGGCTCTCCTCGTCCAGGGCAATTACTTCATCCACCAGGGGAAGCTTATTATCCTGGAATTTATTTCGGATGTTCTGCTTAACGATTTCCGGGTTTTCTCTGACGAATCTCAAGTCTAACATGCTACTATCTCCTTTTTTATGGCACTTCTTTGGAAAATGCCTCTTCATTCTGATTTCAGGAACAACACATATTTAAAAATATATCACATTTTCCTTTGAAAGAAAAGGGGATTTCATTACTTTTTGGCAAGCCGCCCCAGGATTTCCTCGAAACATACCCCGTTGGCATGGGGAATCTCAAGCTCATCGGACTTTATGATGCAGTCCTTCACAAACCGGGATGCCTGCTCCACGGAATCCCTCAGGGACTTCCCATTTAGCACTGCCCCGGCCAGCACGGAAGAAAACACATCTCCGGTTCCCGGTCTCTGGCCGCCTCCGCTTTTCACCTTCACAAACTCAGCTTCCCGCATGCCGCGGCCCAAAACCACATTAGTATAGAAGTTTCCCTCTCTGACTCCGGTAATCACCACGGATTTTGCCCCCATGAGTCTTAACATCATGGCCATATTTAAGAGCTCTCTCCTGGTCCATCCCGTTTCCTTATAGGGAGTATCCGTGAGAATGCAGGCCTCTGTCACATTGGGAGTCACCACATCCGCCAGTCCCACCAGATTTTTCATTTCCTCGCACATCTCTTCGGTGTAGGTGGCATAAAGAATTCCATGGTCTCCCATGACCGGGTCCACAAACACCTCCGTGTCTTCCTTGCTTAACATTTCCACCAAATCCGTCACAATGGCGATCTGCTCCATGGAACCCAAAAAGCCTGTGGAAATTCCGTCAAAGGTAAGCCCCAGCTCCTGCCATTTACCTGCATAGGCCCGCATTTTATCGGTATAATCGTCAAAGAAATACACGGGAAACTCCGTGTGGTTGGAAAGAATGGCCGTGGGAACCGGACAGCACTGGATTCCCATGGCCGACAAAATGGGAATAGCCACTGTCAGAGAACAGCGGCCATATCCCGATAAATCATTGATTACTGCAATTTTTTTCTGTGTATATGTCTGCATTTCAAATCCCTTTTACTTTCCCACAGGAAGCAGATATCCAGCTTTTTTAAGGGCCGGGCGCAGTGCCATATAAAGGACCACAGCAATGACGGAATTGATCACCGCATTGATGATGGTAGAATATGTGGTAACGGCCAGCAATGCTTTGATGGCAGATGCAGCCTTATCTGCGTTGGGGAATAACAGCGTATACCATACATATTTTAATGTGGGTTCAAAGACGCAGTTAAAGCAAAGACCGCAGACAGCGGAAATTGCGGACCATTTGAGGATGTATCCCTGGGGATGGTCCTCGGAAAGCTTTGCAATTTTGTGGGCCACCAGGCCAACCACCAGACCGATCACCAGCTTGGTGATGAAGGTTCTCGGTGCGGAAGCTGCATAGCCGCCTGTGATATCGGCAATGGAAAGACCCACAGCGCCGGAAAGACCGCCGTAGACGCCGCCCAGCAAATAGGCAGCCATCACCACAAAGGCATTTCCAATATGAATTTTCGTTCCGCTGGCAGATATGGCCGGAAATACGGCGTAGCCGATATAACAAAGGGCCGCCATTAAGCCTGCCTGGATTACTTTCTGTAATTGATCATTGTTCTGTTTTGCCATGATTTTATCCCCCTGCATGTAATAATTCTGTGATTACCAAAAGGCGGGATGCCGGGAGGGCAGCCATCTCTGGTAAATTCTGTGAATTATGGTATCACGCAAGTGGATTGTTCTAAATATCCAGTTTGATATTTTTCGTGCAGTCCAGTTTTTATTGAACCGTCAGTCCCTGGATTCCACACAGATCAGGATTCCCTGCCGAAAGGTGATTTCTGCCCTCTCCTTTGCCACCTCGTTGCTGACACAGAGGCTGGGATTTTCCAGGATGGAAATGTCCTTTTCATACAGAGGATACTTAAAGCCTGTGAGGGTGATTCCCTTTACGGTTTCCGTAAGGGGAAGAAAGGATACATAGGTTCCATATAAGGAGTCCTTAAAAAATTCTGTACGCTTCTCAAATTCGGAATCCAGAAGATAGATCTTGTTTTTTCTGTCATAAATATGGACCTTAAGACCGCGCTTTTTCCCCTGGGCCATCAGATGGATGTTGGAGATCTCATGGTCCAGCCGTCCCCCGGTGGCCCCTAAAATGTCCACCTCGGTACATCCCGCTGAAAGGGCATCCCGCAGGGCAAGTTCCGTGTCGGTCTCATCCTTTTCCGCCTGGTGGATGTCCATGGATAAGCCGGTCTCTGCCTGATACTTTAAAATCCGTTCTCTTCCAAAGGTATCAAAATCACCCACCAGAAGATCCGGATGGACCGAAAGGGCCATACAGGCCTGAACCCCGGCATCCACGGCAATGGTGAAATCGTAAGTTCTTCTGCCTAGAAAGGAAGCGGCAAATTCCAAATCCAAAGGACCGCCGGACACCATGAGGCAGCGTTTCATCTTATTTTCCCTCATATTCTCCAAAAATTCTTAAAAATTCCCTGGTATTTTCTGCCGGGTCCTTTTTAAATACTGCAGAACCTGCCACAATCACATTGGCTCCGGCATCCAGCACCGTCCGTACATTGGCTGCGGAGACTCCTCCGTCCACCTGGATATCGGTGGAAAGTCCGGCTTCGTTTAACATGGCTCTCAGTTTTTTAATTTTTTCCAGGGTATAGGGAATGAATTTCTGTCCGCCAAACCCCGGATTCACTGACATAATGAGAAACATATCTGCTTCTTTTAAGATGCAGGAAAGAGTATCCACCGGAGTTGCCGGGTTTACAGCCACTCCTGCTTTAAGACCGCATTCCTTGATCTGGTTTATGGTTCTGTCCAGATGGCAGCACGCCTCCTGGTGTACGCAGATCAAATCGGCCCCGGCCTTTTTCATGTCGGCCACATAGCGGCCCGGCTCCTCCACCATCATATGGACATCGAACACCTTGTCGGTGACGGGTCTTAGCTTTTCAATCACCGGCATTCCAAAGGAAATGCTGGGGACAAAGGCCCCGTCCATCACATCCAGATGAATATACTGTGCTCCTGCATCGGCCACAGTCTTTACCTCTTCTCCCAGTCTGGCAAAATCGGCTGCCAGTATGGATGGCGCTAAGATATACATATTAATATCTCCTTTTATTCTTCAGTTCTTCATAAATCAACCGGTAATTCTCATACCGGGATTTCGCAATTTTTCCTTCCTTTACCGCCGTTTTCACGCCGCATTCCCGCTCTCCCACATGGACACAGCCAAGGAACCTGCATTCCGGCACAAAGGGTTCAAATTCCGGGAAATAGAAAGAAAGCTCCTCCGGCTTTAATTCCTCCACGTAAATGGAGCTGAAGCCCGGCGTATCCATCACAAAGGTATCCTGTTCCACAAAAAACAGCTCTGAATGCCTTGTGGTATGGCGGCCTCTTTTAATTTTTTCGCTTATGGTTCCCGTCTCCATTCCAGCCTCCGGCTGGATTTCGTTGGTCAGTGAGGATTTCCCCACACCGGAGGGCCCGGCTAAGGCCGTAGTCTTTCCCCTAAGGAGATCTTTTATCTCCGAAAGTCCCTCCCCGGACTTGGCATCCGTTAAATACACCGGATATCCCGCAGCCTCGTAGACGGCACGGAGGGCGGAGATTTTTTCCTCCGTCCCCAGGTCCTTTTTGTTGAAACAGATCACCACCGGAACGTTCTGCATTTCCATGGTGATTAAAAAGCGGTCCAGAAGATTTAAGTTGGGCTCCGGGTCCGTGACGGCAAAGACGATCATGGCCTGGTCAATGTTGGCCACGGCAGGCCGGATTAACTGGTTCTTCCGTTCCAGAATATCCACAATATTTCCGGTCTGCTCCTTTTCATCCAATACCGTAAATTCCACATCGTCTCCCACCAGAGGTTTGATTTTCCGGTTTCGGAAAATGCCCTTGGCCTTGCATTCATACACCTTGGAAACTCTGTCATGGACATAGTAAAACCCGGCGATTCCTTTTATGATTTTTCCTGTCATCTCGCCCTTCCTAAACCTCTTCCTCTTCAAAGTTTACATTGTAGGAGGTGAGAACCACATTGTTGGTCAAATCCACAATCTCCACCTCTCCTGTTGCAACCCCGCCGGCGCCCCGGATATTGTTGAGACGGATATCCAGAATGGTATCTGCCGAGTAGGCCTTGGGCTCTGTGAGCTTCGTGTAAACCACTTTTCCATTGACGGTCTGTTTTAAACGGATCATGATCTGGATTTCCGAGGATTCCGCTCCCGGTCCAAAGGATACCATCAAAGGATAGCTGGCCTCTAAGGACGCCAAAAACTGGGTTTTGGGCTTTTCCGGTCCCAGGCTCACCGTGTAGTCCACGGTGGTTCCCACCTCAATTACCGTTTCTGCATCGTGCTCCTGGCTGATGACATTGCCCTCCGGCACCGTGGAGCTGTATTCCTTAAAGATTTCACCGGGAACCAGTCCGGTTTCCTTTAAAAGCTCAGAGGCCTTGTTTTCGCTCTGTCCCAGAAGATTCGGCACCACAACGGTTTCCAGGGCCGGGCCTGTGCTCACATACAGGGTCACCGTATCTCCAAGGGCCGCCTTATCCTCAGGCTCGAAGCTTATGATGTTTCCGGCCTCAATGTCGTCGCTGTCTTCCTCCACCACGGCCGTTTTAAGTCCTTTTCCTTCCAGAAGTCTCACAGCCGTATCCAGGGTCATTTCCGTGATTCCCAGGGAATCCAG
The DNA here is from genome assembly GCA_021770825.1 of Clostridium sp. Classification (GTDB taxonomy): domain Bacteria; phylum Bacillota; class Clostridia; order Lachnospirales; family Lachnospiraceae; genus CANRXD01. The sequence continues at coordinate 164,337 of JAETQD010000001.1, forward strand.
CTCAATCTTATCGGAACCGTTGCTGATGGTAACCACCACCTTGGAATACCGCGGTACAACGGAATCCGGCTCGTTTTCCTGGGAAAGGACCATACCCTTTTCCACCTCATCCGAATTCTCCATCACCACCTGCATCACCAAATCCAGGGCGTCCAGCTTGGCTTCCGCTTCTTCCATGGTATCTCCGGAAAGATCCGGCATCTGTACTTCCTTCTGGCTTAAGGCGGTCTCCTCCGGGGCCTCGCTTTCTGCCTCCGTGCTTACGGCTTCGGTGGACACACCGGTTTCCTCCGGGGTTTTGCTGTTAAACAGTCCCCCAAGTTTAGAGAAAAACACAATAACCACAGCCACCACAAGAATGGCAGCCACCACGCCCAGAGCCGTAAGAATCTTCTCAAGCTGTGTGGATTCACTGTCGCTTTCCTTTTCCTGTCTCCGCTTTACTTCCTTCTTTTCCCGCAGCTCCTTTACGGGCCTGGACTCCCGCAGTTTATCGCTGCGGCCTTTGATGATGTCCAGCTCCCGCTTGCTGATGGGGATCGTATTTCCGTCGGCACCGGAAGATTGACTCACAACCGGAGCGGAGGTCTGGTTTAACACCGGACGATCTGTCACCGTCACCGGATCATCTGCCGTCAGAAGGGCACGCCGTAAATCGCTGATGACCTCCCCGGCATTTGCATACCGGTTCTCCGGCCGCTTTTCCGTACATTTTAAAATAATCCGCTCCAAAGCCGGCGTAATATCCGGATTCAGTGTGCTTGGAAGCGTAATGGGTTCCTCCAAATGGGCCAGGGCCACCGTAACCGTATTCTCCCCCTCAAAGGGAACCCGGCCTGTGACCATCTCAAACATGGTGATTCCCAGAGAGTACAGATCGCTTCGTTCATCACTGTACCCGCCTCTGGCCTGCTCCGGGGAAATGTAGTGGACCGAACCCACCACAGTGGAATTCATGGTCTGGGAGGACACGGCTCTGGCAATGCCGAAATCCGCCACCTTCACCTTTCCGTCCATGGAAATCAGCATATTCTGGGGCTTAATGTCCCGGTGGATAATGTGCTGCTCATGGGCTGCTTCAATTCCCTGGGCCACCTGAATGGCAATTCCGATGGACTCTTTCACGTCCAGATGGCCTTTTTTCATAATGTAGCTCTTTAAGGTGATTCCTTCCACCAGCTCCATGACAATAAAATGGATATCTCCTTCATCCACAACGTCATAGATATTTACAATGTTGGGATGGGAAAGTCCGGCCGCTGCCTGGGCCTCCATTTTAAACTTGCTGATGAATCCGGCGTCGGATGTGAATTCCGCCTTCAGCACCTTAATGGCCACCAGTCTGTTTAATTTATGGCATTTTGCCTTATATACCTCCGACATGCCGCCGGAGCCGATGCGGTCCAGAATCTCATAGCGGTCCTGGAGCATGGTGCCTGTTGGTAACATCATACTTTCACCTCACTTATCTGAGGTTCCACCAGGATAACGGCAATATTGTCCTTTCCGCCGTTTTCGTTGGCCTTTGCAATCAGGTTCCCGGTCTTTTCCTCCAGGGTGTCTGTGGTCTTTAAAATCTTACCGATTCCCTCATCCTCCACCATATTGGTGAGCCCGTCAGAACACATTAAAATACAGTCGCATTCCTCCAAGGGCACCTCAAAGAAATCCGCCTCCACAGACCGGTTGATTCCCACGGCTCTGGTAATAATATTTTTCTGGTTCTTATAGGATTCGCTGTTTCGTTCCAGCTTTCCCAAAGAAACCATCTCCTCCACCAGAGAATGGTCCCTGGTGATCTGGCTTAAATTCTCTCTTAAAAGATACAGGCGGCTGTCGCCCACATTGGCCACATACATGGTATTCTGGTCCACGGTGGCTGCCACCAGTGTGGAGCCCATTCCCTCCCTGTCGGGATTGGTTCTGGCCTCCTCATAGAGCATGGCGTTGGTCCGCTCAATGGCCTTCCTCAAAATCATCACCGGGCTGCTTCCCTTAAGCTCGCCCACAGACTGTACCATGGTTTCCACCACAAAGCGGGATGCGAAATCCCCGGCCTTGTGTCCGCCCATTCCGTCCGCCACAATGAAGAGGTTGGAAAGGAGCCCCACCTGGCCTGCGGACACATACACTGCATCCTGATTCATTTTCCTGACCCGTCCGGTGTCTGTCCGTCCATAGGAAATCATAGCTGTCCCTCCTCCTCTTTCTTCAGATAACTCTTTCTTAGCTGCCCGCAGGCACCGCCGATGTCCCGGCCCATTTCCCTGCGGACGGTCACATTGATTCCCTTTTTCTCCAGATAAGCCTTAAAGCTTTCAATGGCTTCCCGCCCGGATTGTTTGTAATCCCTTTCTTTGATGGGATTTACGGGAATCAGATTCACATGTCCGTGCATGTCCTTAAGCAATTCCGTAAGTTTTTTTGCCTCCTCCAGGTTGTCGTTGACTCCCTGGACCAGGCTGTACTCAAAGGTGAGCCTGCGGCCTGTCTTTTCATAGTATTCCCGGCATGCAGGAAGGACTTCCGAAAGGGAATACTTATTGGCAATGGGCATCAGGGTTTTCCTCACCTCATCGTTTGGCGCGTGGAGGGAAAGGGCCAAGGTCACCGAAAGTCCCTCATCGGCAAACCGTTTGATCTGCGGCACCAGCCCGCAGGTGGAAACCGTGATGTTCCGCTGGCTTATATGTAAGCCGTTTTCATCACTCAAAAGGCGGATGAAACGGAGCAGATTTTCATAGTTATCCATGGGTTCTCCGCTTCCCATGACCACCACATTGGAAACACGCTCTCCGGTGGACGCCTGGATCCGGTAAATCTGGTCCAGCATCTCTCCGGCCGTCAGGTTCCTTGTGAGTCCGTCCAGGGTGGAGGCGCAGAACCGGCAGCCCATGCGGCAGCCCACCTGGGACGAAATGCAGACGGAATTCCCATGCTTATATTTCATCAGAACACTCTCGATAATATTTCCGTCTCCCAGACCGAACAGATATTTCCTGGTGCCGTCAATCCCCGACTGGAGCATCCGGACAGTCTCCAGAGACGTATAGGAAGTGTTCTCCTTTAATTTTTCCCGAAATCCTTTGGGAAGATTTGTCATTTCTTCGTATGAGGATGCCAGTTTTTCATGCATCCACTGGTAGAGCTGTTTTGCCCGGAAGGGCTTTTCTCCCAGCTCCTTTACAAACTCCGTGAGCTCCAAAAGCTCCATGGATTTGATATCTCTCTTTTCCATACCATCCATTTCCCGTTACTGTATCTGTTCTCTTTCAAAGGCCGCAATGAAAAACCCGTCACAGGGGTGGATTCCCGGCAGAAGCTGAATCTGGTTTTCCTCACAGTCTTTCCTTAAAAATTCCGGCAGTGAGGCCGCAATGGGTTTCTTCTTAAAAGGAAGCTCTTTTAAAATCCAGGCTGCATTTTCCTCATTTTCCATCCGGTCAATGGTACAGGTGCTGTAAATCAATACACCGCCCGGCTTCACATATCTGGAAACCACCGACAGAATCTCTTTCTGGAGAGCTGCCAGGCTTAAAAGCTCTTCTTTTTTCAGGCGCAGCTTAATATCCGGCTTCTTTCCCATGATTCCAAGGCCGGAACAGGGCAGATCGGCAAACACCACATCGGCCTTCCCCTCCATGGAAGGGTCAAAAACCGTGGCATCCCACACCCTGGTTTTCATATTTTGAAATCCGCATCTGGCAATGTTTTCTTCCACCAGGGAAACCTTATATTCCGTCAGGTCCCTGGCCTCCACCAATCCGGTTCCCTTTAAAAGATCGGCTGCATGGAGTGCCTTACCGCCCGGGGCGCTGCACACATCCAGGACAAAATCCCCGGGCTTCACACCGGAAACCAGTCCCACCAGGGCAGAGCTTTCATCCTGCACCGTAATCCGTCCGTCCCGGAAGGCCTCCACCTGCTCCAGGTAATCATATCCCTTTATGGATAATAAAGCCGTTCCAAACGAAGACCGCATCACCTGGATTCCCTGGTCCTTAAGGCTTTCCGCAGTTTCCTCTGCCGATGCCCTGGTCTCATTGCAGCGGACCGTCAGCGGGCGTTCCGCAAGAAAAGCAGCTCCGATTTTCTCTGCCTTTTCCTTCCCATAGGACTCCTCCCACATGGAAAGCATCCACTCCGGAATGGAAAGGCGGATCTGGGGCTCTGAAAAGACCAGGCTGTCCTTTTTCCTGGCAATGGCCCGGAGCACTCCGTTAATAAAGCCTGAAAGCTCCTGGAATTTCCGCTTTTTCGCCAGTTTCACAGCCTCGTTACAAACGGCAGAATCGGGCACCCGCTCCATATAAAGGAGCTGGTACACCGACATTCTTAAAATCGTCCGGATCACCGGCTTCATCTTTTTTACTTTTACTTTGGAAAACTGGTCCAAAACAGCATCCAGCTGAATCAGGTACTCCAGTGTTCCTTCGGTGAGCCTTGTGATAAAGGCCCTGTCCTGCTTTTCCAGATACTGGTACTTTAAAAGCGCCTGCTTCAGCACAAGATGGCTTAAATTTCCCTTCTCCAGAATTTCCAAAAGCACATCCAGGACAATCTCCCGGCTGTTGGTCTCATTAGTCACGTCTGTTCCTTCCTCCAAACAGAATAATCAAACGCAGAAGCTGTAAAATCGAGGTGGCTGCTGCCGCCACATAGGTGAGCGCTGCTGCACTGAGAACCTTCCTGGTGCCGCTCACTTCGTCCGATGCCAGAATTCCCTGGGAATCCAAAAGCTTTACTGCACGGCTGGAGGCATTAAACTCCACCGGAAGCGTCACAAGCTGGAACAGCACCGCCAGCGTGAACATGAGAATTCCAATCTGTACAAGCGGCGAGCCGAGACCGCCAAAGATAACTCCAATGAGAATTAGCGGCCAGGAAATCTGGGAACCAAGATTTGCCACAGGCACCAGGGCGCTGCGGAATTTCAAAGGTCCATATTCCTCGTTGTGCTGCATGGCATGGCCGCACTCATGGGCTGCCACACCGATGGCCGCCACGGAGGAAGCGTTATAAACGGACTCCGACAGATTTACCGTCTTCGTTCTCGGGTCATAATGGTCTGTTAAGTTTCCCGAAACGGCGCGGACTGTCACATCGTAAATTCCCTGGGAATTCAAAAGCCGTCTGGCTGCCTCCGCACCTGTCATTCCCGTGCGGCTTCTGACCTTTGAATATCTGGAAAAGGCTGAATTCACGCGGCCCTGGGCCCATAAGGACAGCGCAACGCCAATCAGAACCAAAAGAATCGTTGGATCAAACAACCCATATCCATATCCGTATCCCATTCCATAACCACCGTACATAAGCATTTCTCCTCTCATTCTGCTGCATTTTACGGCTTTTTCATACTTTTATTTGTCCCCCAGGACCATTCCGTCCTCCAACGGGAAGCCCCGCAAAAAGGCTGCGGTATCCATCCGTTTTTTCCCTTCAAGCTGGAGCTCCGTAATGGAAAGGAATCCATCCCCGGTCTCCACCAGAAGACGTTCCTTTTCCTTTTTCACCTGTCCGGGCGCTCCGGCACCTTCGCCTTTTACCACATCGGCGGCCCAGATCTTTAAGGTTTTTCCCTTCAAGAACGTATATGCGCTGGGCCAGGGATTTAAGCCGCGGACCAGACGCTCAATCTGTACCGCACTTCCCGTCCAGTCGATTTCTCCCATGGACTTACTTAACATCTTGGCATAGCCGGTTGTGGATTCTCCCTGGGGCGTCCTTGTGATGGTCCCATTCTCTAACTTCTCCAGAGTCGATAAAATTAATTCCCCGCCCAGCATACTTAATTTATCAAAAAGACTGCCTCCGGTTTCTTTTTCATCCAGAGGAATCTCCTTTACCTCCAGCATATCTCCCGTATCCAGTCCTTCATCCATCAGCATGGTGGTCACGCCGCTTACGGTTTCCCCGTCGATTACAGCCCACTGGATGGGCGCTGCGCCGCGGTATTTGGGGAGAAGGGACGCATGGACATTGACACATCCATATTTTGGAAGCTCCAAAAGGGCCTTCGGCAAAATCTGTCCGAACGCCACAACCACCATCACATCGGGCTTCATCTCCCGCAGAATCTCCATGAATTCCGGATCCCGCACCTTTACCGGCTGATAAACCGGGATGGAGTATTCCAGGGCCTTTTCCTTTACCGGAGTCATCAGTACGGCTTTTCCCCGTCCCTTCGGCTTATCCGGCTGGGTCACTGCGGCAATCACCTGATGACCGCCCTTCACCAGGGCCTCCAGAGTGGGGACCGAAAAATCCGGTGTTCCCATAAATACAATTCTCATCTATTCCTCGTCCTCTCCTGCCGTCACATCCATCAGTTCGCCCTCTACCATATCCACATAGAGCTTTCCGTCCAGATGATCGCACTCATGGAGAATGCATCTGGCTAAGAGACCGTCTCCCTCGATCACATATTCTTCCATATTTTCATTGAAGGCCTTTGCCTTCACATGGTCCGCTCTTGTGACCTGGCCGCTCTTTCCGGGAACGCTTAAGCAGCCCTCCTGTCCGGTCTGGCTTCCGCTGGTCTCCAGAATCTCCGGATTAATCAGTACATACTGGTTTCCGTCGTCCACATCGATCACCACAATGCGCTTGCGGATTCCCACCTGGGGAGCCGCCAGTCCGCATCCGTTATTTTCATACATGGTTTCAAACATGTCCTCTATCAGTTCCAGGGTCCGCTCATTCATTTCCTTTACAGGCTTGCAGGCCTTCGTCAAAATTTCATCTCCAATGGTTCTGATCTGTCTTATTGCCATGGGTTTCTTTCCTTTCTGCTATCCGTCATATTGAACGTTCACATTCCGAAAGAGCTCCTGCTCTTTTTCTCTTTTCTGGACAGACTTTCTGACTTTTAATAGTATATCATAACTTTCATGCTTAATATATAAATTTTTTCTATAAATATCATTAAGTTTGTATGGCGAGCCGTTCACCGGGCCGATGATGGAAAGGCCCTCGAAACAGAATTCCTTTAAAATTCCCTTGTGGAGGTCCGCCATGGCCCGCATCAGGCTCTCTTCCTCCCCGGAAGAGAGGGTGACCGTAAGAAGTCCCACCTCCGGCGGATATCCCATCATTTTCCGGTACAGGGACTCCTGCTTATAGAACTGCCCGTAGTCCTGATCCGCCGCTGCGGTGATGGCAAAGTGGTCCGGGGCATAGGTCTGGATTACCACGTCTCCGGCCCGGTCTCCTCTTCCGGCCCGCCCGGAGGCCTGGGTCAAAAGCTCAAAGGTCCGTTCGGCGCTTTTATAGTCCGGCGCATAGAGGGATAAATCGGCCGCCATGACGCCCACCAGCGTGACGTTGGGAAAATCATGTCCCTTTACGATCATCTGGGTGCCGATGAGAATATCGGCGTCCCCTTCGGAAAAGGCCTGTAAAATTTCTTCATGGGCGCCCTTTTTCGATGTGGTGTCGGCATCCATCCTAAGAATCCTGGCCCCCGGAAAAGCCTTCGCCGTCATTTCCTCTAACTTCTGGGTTCCCGTTCCAAAGGGAGCAATATAGGGAGAACCGCAGGAGGGGCAGGTCTTTGGCATCCGCACCTCATACCCGCAGTAATGGCACCGTAAAATCCCGTCCTTATGGTAAGTGAGGCTCACATCGCAGTGGGGACAGCGCAGCGCCTCCCCGCAGGAACGGCAGGAAACAAAGTTTGCATAGCCCCTCCGGTTCATAAACAGCATGATCTGTTCCTTTTTCCGGAGACGGTCCTCCATGAGCCCGGACAGCTTTCTGCTGAACACCGAACGGTTTCCTTCCGCCAGCTCTTCCCGTAAGTCCACCACATGGACTCCGGCCAGACGGCTGTCCTTTTTGGCCCTGTTTTTCAAGGTCAAAAGCGTATATTCCCCCTTAAGGGCCCGGTGGTAGCTTTCCATGGACGGAGTGGCTGAGCCAAGAATCAGGCTTGCATGGTTCATGGCCGCCCGCATCCCGGCCACCTCCACGGCGTGATACCTTGGGGAAGTCTCACTTTTATAGGCGCCCTCGTGTTCCTCGTCAATGATGATCAGACCGAGCCGTAAAAAGGGCGTAAAAAGGGCCGAGCGGGGACCGATCATAATATCGATTTCCCCCCTGGCTGCCCGTTCCAACTGGTCATACCGCTCCCCGGCCGAAAGACGGGAGTTGATGATGGAAACACGGTTTCCAAACCTGCGATAAAACCGCATAACTGTCTGGTAGGTCAGGGAAATTTCCGGAATCAGCACAATGGCCTGCTTTCCTTCCTTCAGTACATGGGCAATGAGCTCCATGTAAACCTCCGTTTTACCGCTTCCGGTGATTCCGTAAAGCAGGTAGGTTCTGCGGATTCCTCCATCGTAGTCCTTTATGACCGTATCTGCCGCCAGACGCTGCTCTTCATTTAAAAGGGGCCCCGAATCCATTCTGCCATAGTCCTTCACCGGGTCCCTGCTTTTCTTCTCCGTCTGGAGCTTCAGAATTCCCTTTTCCCCCAGCGGCTTTAACATAGCCCCTGTGATTCCAAGCTTTTCCGCCGTCAGACGGAACGGCAGGACACCGTTTTCCATCAGGGCCTTAAAAAGCCGGATTCTGGCCTTATGTTTCTTCCGTTCTGCCTCGGAAAGAAGGTCCTTAAGCTCCTCTTTGGTTTTTAAGGAAACAATGGTTTTCTCTTCCTTCGGCGCCACCTTTGCCTTTACCGGCAGCACGGTTTTTAACGCCTGGTTCATGGTACATCCGTACCGTTCCTTCATCCACCAGGCCAGACAGATCATCTGCTCCTGAATGGAAACGGCGCCGGGAATCAGTTCCTTTATCTCCTTTATTTTTCCCTCGTCAAAGGAGGGCTGCGATGTCAGGGAAACCACATATCCGGTCCGCATGGTGTCGCCCCTGCCAAAGGGAACCGCCACCCGGCAGCCCACCTGGACAGCTTCTTCCAAATCTTTCGGAATCCGGTATTGGAACACCCGGTCCACGTTTTTTGTGGAAATATCTATGATAACGTCCGCATATTTCGGTTCCAATACCGTCCTCCTTCTAGTTGTCCTGTTTCACGTCTGCCCGCGCAATGAATCTTGAAGCCACGGCAGAAAGTCCCATGGAATTGGAGCCCTTAAAAAGAACGCAGTCTCCGTCCTTCAGTTCTCCGTCCAGATAGGACACCATCTCATTTTTATCAAGAAATTCCTTTACGGGAATCCGGGAGTTTTCACGGATGCCTTCCGCCAGAGCATGGCAGGCCTCTCCCAGAGTCACCGCCAAATCCAGACTGCACCGGGCCGCATACTGTCCCACCTCTTTATGGTAAGTAAGCACCTGCTCTCCCAGCTCCTTCATATCGGCAAGCACTGCCACATGACGGCTTTCGGGCTTTAAGGTCTTAAACACGTCAAGGGCCGCCTTCATGGATGCCGGACTGGCATTGTAGGAGTCGTCCAGAATGGTCATTTTTTCTCCTTCGTAAACCTGCTGACGGTTTTTAAAGCCCGTAAAATCAGAAAGTCCCCTGGCCGCCTCCTCCATGGTCATACCGCACTGGACGCAGACAGCCACCGCTGCCATAGCATTTAACACATTGTGCTGTCCCATGACGCTCAGATGGATTTTCTGCCGTTCGGTTCCATGAACCGCCGTAAATTCTGCATTTCCGTCATGGAGTGTGATGTCCACGGCCCTGAAATCACAGGTTTCCCCCGTGCCGTAATAGATGGTGCGGATACCGTCTCTGCCCTTTGTGACAGAGAGCATATCATCGTCTCCATTTAAAATCAGAACGCCTCCGTCCTTTAAGCCGTCCTGGATGGTCATTTTTTCCCGGTAAATATTCTCCCTGGAGCCAAGCTGTTCTATGTGGGTAATGCCGATGTTGGTGATCACCGCCATGTCAATTCTTGCAATTTTCGCTATGACGGTCAGCTCTCCCGGCTCGCTCATGCCAAGCTCAATGACGCCCACCTGGTCCTCGTCCGATATTTCGGAGATGGTGATGGGAACACCCACCTGGCTGTTGCTGTTTCCCGGAGTCTTATAAACCCGGTATCTGGCCGACAAAGCTGCGGCAATCATCTCCCTGGTGGTGGTTTTTCCCACGCTTCCGGTGACGCCAATGAGCGGCAGGGAAAGTCTGGCTCTCAGATACCGTCCAATGTCCTGAAGGGCCTCCTTTGTGTTTTCCACCCGGATAAAGGCCGCGGTGCTCCCTTCAAACTCTTTCGGATCCTGGTCTTTCGCCGTAAGTACTGCCCCGGCCCCCAAACGGACCACCTGGGGAATAAAGGTATGTCCGTCCACCTTTTCTCCGATTAACGGCACAAACAGATCGCCCGGCTCCACAGTTCTGGAGTCCAGTCTGATTTTTTTTATGCCGTCCTCTTCCTTTCCCCAAAGAAGTGTTCCTCCGGTGGCCTCCACCAGATCCCGCACTGTCACATGTTCCATCTACTTAATCTCCTTCACTGCTTCTTCCACCACTTCCCGGTCCAGGAAATGATGTCTCACTCCCTCGATCTCCTGGTAGTCTTCATGGCCCTTGCCGATAATGGCGATCATGTCGCCCTCCTCGGCGTAGTGAATGGCGTGAAAAATTGCTTCCCTCCGGTCCGGGATCACAATATAGTCCCCGTCGGTTTTTCCAAGTCCCACTTCAATGTCCTTAATAATGTCCTCATTCTTTTCAAATCTCGGATTGTCAGCCGTAATGATACAGAAATCTGCCATCTTTCCGCCGATCTCACCCATGGAATATCTCCTGTCTTTGGCACGGTTTCCGCCGCAGCCGAAGACACACACCAGCCGTTTCGGGTTGTAGTCTCTGAGGGTTGTCAGAAGACTTTCCATGCTCACTGCATTATGGGCATAGTCCACAATGACGCTGCATTTTTTTGACACATGAGCGATCTCCATGCGTCCGTCCACCCGGATATTTTCCAGAGAATCCAACAGGGTCTCCTCCCGGATTCCGTCCTTTTCCAAAGCCAGGCTGCACACGGAAAGAGCAGCCAGGGCGTTGTCTGCATTGAATTTCCCAGGCATACCCACACGGACTCTGCCGTTTACCTTTCCATGGATATCGAACTCTATTCCCACGAATTCGTGGTCATTGGCATAGTGGATGGAATCTCCCGTAAAATCGGCCTCTGTTTCCAGACCATAGGTATAAAGTCTGCAGGAGGCATCCTTCACCACCTCCTCGTAATGGTCTGTCAGACGGTTTACCACACCTGTTTTGCAGACCGTAAGAAGCTGTGATTTGTAATACAGATACTCTTCAAAGCTTTCATGCTCTTTGGGCCCGATGTGGTCCGGGGAAATATTGGTAAACAGGCCGTAATCGAAGCAGATACCGCCCACCCGGTGAAGCATTAACGCCTGGGAGGACACTTCCATGACCATGCAGTCACAGCCGGCCTCCACCATTTTTGCAAAGTACTCCTGCACCACATAGGACTCCGGTGTGGTGTTGGAGGTGGGGAATTTTTCCGTTCCGATCACCGCCCCGTTGGTGCCAATGAGGCCCACCTTCTTTCCGGCAGCCTCCAAAATGGCCTTTACCATATAGCTGGTGGTGGTTTTTCCCTTGGTTCCCGTGATTCCGATGGTGGTAAGTTTCTGTGCCGGATATCCGAACCGGGCGGCGGAAAGCTCTGCCAGGGCCATACGTCCGTTTTCCACCCGGATTACGGTCACGTCTTCAGGAACCGTCACATTCTCTTCCACCACAAGCACCCGGCATCCCTTTAAAAGCACATCGGGAATAAATTCGTGGGAATCCCTGGCGCTTCCCCTGATGCAGACGAAGGCCGTGTTTTCCCTGGCCTTTCTGGAATCATAAATCACGTCCTCCACATATGTATCCAGGCTTCCCTGTACCAGCTCATAGGAAAGTCTGCCAAGCCAGTCTCCAATTTTCATGTCAAATCCTCCCTTGCTTAGCCGGATGCCGCCAAAGGGCCCGGTTTCTTTTAGAATAAACCAGTGATCTTTCCGTTGGCATCTACATCAATGCTGTCGGCTGCCGGCTTCTTCGGAAGACCCGGCATGGTCATGATGGCACCTGTTAAAGCCACAACAAAGCCTGCGCCTGCGCTCACATACACATCGCGTACCGTTAAGTCAAAGCCCTCCGGACGTCCAAGCTTTGTCTGATCGTCGGATAAGGAATACTGGGTTTTTGCCATGCATACAGGGCAGGAGCCAAAGCCCATGGCTGTGATCTTGTCGATGGCCTTCTTGGCCGCCGGAGCGTATGTCACCTTGCCTGCGCCGTAAATTTCCTTTGCAATGGTCTCGATCTTTTCTGCAATTCCCATCTCGTCCGGATACAGGGGTGCAAAATGGCTCTCCTTGGTCTCCAGGGTCTTGATCACCTTTTCTGCCAGCAGAAGGCCGCCGTCGCCGCCTTTAGCCCATACCTCGGACAGGGCAAATTCACAGCCGCGCTCCTCACAGAAGTTCTTGATGAACTCATACTCTGCAGGAGTATCTGTCAGGAAGGAGTTTAAGGTTACCACCACCGGAACATGGTATTTCTGGATGTTCTCGATATGCTTTTCCAGGTTCACGATACCCTTTTTCAGAGCTTCCAGGTTTTCGTTGGAAAGCTGGTCCTTGGGAACGCCGCCGTTATACTTTAAGGCTCTCACGGTTGCCACCAGTACCACGGCATCCGGCTTAAGGCCTGCCTTCCGGCACTTGATATCAAAGAATTTCTCAGCACCCAGATCTGCGCCAAATCCGGCCTCGGTCACGGTGATGTCTGCCAGCTTAAGGGCTGTTCTGGTGGCCATAACGCTGTTGCAGCCATGGGCGATGTTTGCGAAGGGGCCGCCGTGCACCAGGGCACCTGTGTGCTCTAAGGTCTGAATCAGGTTGGGCTTTAAGGCATCCTTTAAAAGAGCTGCCATGGCTCCCACTGCATGAAGGTCCTTCGCAGTCACAGGCTCTCCTGCAAAATTATATGCCACGATGATATTTCCAAGACGTTCTTTTAAGTCCTCCATATCCGTTGCAAGACAGAGGATGGCCATGATTTCCGATGCCACAGTGATCACAAAGTGGTCCTCACGCACCACACCGTCAGCCTTTGCACCAAGGCCCACAACGATGTTTCTTAAAGCGCGGTCATTCATGTCCAGACACCGTTTCCAGAGAATCTGTCTGGTATCGATTCCCAGAGCATTTCCCTGCTGGATGTGGTTGTCCAAAAGAGCTGCAAGAAGGTTGTTGGCTGTGGTGATGGCGTGGAAATCTCCGGTGAAATGAAGATTTAAATCTTCCATGGGAACCACCTGGGCATATCCGCCTCCGGCTGCTCCTCCTTTAATTCCGAAGCACGGTCCCAGAGAGGGCTCACGCAATGCCAGCATGGTCTTCTTTCCGGCCTTTGTGAGGGCCTGGGCCAGACCGATGCTGGTGGTGGTTTTTCCTTCTCCGGCAGGAGTCGGGTTGATGGCTGTCACAAGGACCAGTTTTCCGTCCTTTCTGCCCTTCACCTCTTCCCAGAGCTCATTGGAAATCTTTGCCTTGTACTTTCCGTAAAGTTCCAGGTCATCCTCGGAAATCCCGTACTGTGCTGCCACTTCCCCAATGGGGATCATTTTTGTCTCCTGCGCGATCTCGATATCTGTTTTCATAGTTCACTCCTCCTGTGCTGAAATCTTTGGTTGCTTATATCCCTCCAACCGTATGGGCTGCCTTTCCTGCGGCACCAGACGGCAGATAACAAATGAATGCTGCGCCGCTAATACCCGGCCTCGATGAATTCCTCAAACTCCTCCATGGACATGAGGACCTTTCTGGGCTTGGTTCCTTCCTCCTCACCCACGACTCCGGCCTCTGCAAGCTGGTCCATGATTCTGGCTGCCCGGTTGAAGCCGATTTTAAACATCCTCTGCAGCATGCCGATGGAGGCCTTGTCCTTTTCAATGATGAATTTTCCGGCATCCGTAAACAGGGTATCCCGCTCGCTTCCTGCGGAATTGCCGCCCAAGGAGCCGGGCTGACTCATTTTCATCTCGATTTCTTTATCATAGCCGGCGTCCTCGTTCTGCTCCTTCAGGAAATCTGTGACTCTGGACACCTCCTGGTCAGACACAAAGGCACCCTGAACCCTCAGAGGCTTCGCATAGCCCGACGGATAGAACAGCATATCTCCGTTTCCTAAAAGCTTTTCCGCTCCGTTCATGTCCAGAATGGTTCTGGAATCCACGCCGGAAGCCACGGAAAAGGCAATTCTTGAAGGCACGTTGGCCTTGATGACGCCTGTGATAACATTGACCGACGGTCTCTGGGTGGCGATCACCAGATGAATTCCCGCTGCCCTCGCAAGCTGGGCCAGACGGCAGATGGCATCCTCCACTTCGTTGGAAGCCACCATCATAAGATCGGCCAGCTCATCGATAATAATGACAATCTGGGGAAGCTTTGCAGGAATCTCTTCTTTCGGAATGTCCCCGCTGTCCTCCAGGGACTTCACTCTGGCATTGTAGCCCTTCAAATCCCGGACGTTGCTCTGTGCAAACTTATTGTACCGCTCCATCATCTCAGCCACTGCCCAGTTTAAAGCCCCTGCGGCTTTTTTGGGATCTGTGACCACCGGAATCAGGAGGTGGGGAATTTTATTGTAAACGGAAAGCTCCACTACCTTGGGATCGATCATGATGATCTTCACATCGTCCGGGGAGGCCCGGTAAATGAAGCTCATGATCATGGTGTTGATTCCCACCGACTTACCGGAACCCGTCTGTCCTGCAATTAAAAGGTGGGGCATCTTGGCCAGGTCTGCAACGATCACCTGTCCGCCGATGTCCTTTCCCACGGCAAAGGCCAGTCTGGAGGGGTGTTTTTTAAACTCCTCGCTCTCCAAAAGATCTCTTAAGTACACCATACTGTTGACCTTGTTGGGAACCTCAATGCCCACCGCTGCCTTTCCGGGAATCGGCGCCTCGATACGGATATCGGTGGCCGCCAAATTCAGCTTGATATCGTCGGCCAGGGACTGGATTTTACTTACCTTTACGCCCTGCTCCGGATGTAACTCATACCGTGTAACCGTGGGGCCGCAGCTTATGTTGGTCACCGTGACGCCCACGCCGAAATTCCGCAGAGTCTGCTGCAGCTTGATGGCCGTCTCCTTGAATTCCTTTTCCGACTGTCCTCCGGCTGGGCCCTTTCCCTTGGTTAAAAGGTCCATGGGCGGAATCTGGTAGGGCTTTTTCGGCTTTTCCTCCGTCTTTTTGATTTCCTGGCGGACTGCCGTATCGGCCTCTTCCTTTTCTGCCGCATCCATCTTCCGTTTTTCAGCCTTTTTCTTTATGATCTCCTCGGCATCGGTCTCAATAACTTTTCCGGTGGCCGTTACCACCTGTTTTCGCTCTTCCGGGGTATGGAATACGCGGCTGGATTCCGGTTCCTGAATCACCGGTTCCTGCATCACCGGCTCCCAATACTCCTCGGTTTCCACGTAGGGCTCTGTATGAAGCTCATCTTCCACGACCGCCGATTCCATCTCAGGCTTCACCTGGAACTCCGCTTCCAGTCTGTCCGCAGGCTCCGCATCCGGTTCCGCCGGGGATTCCGGCTCCAGGCCGCCTGCAGGCCCCGCATCCGGCTTCCCCAGAGATTCCTCCTGGGCCGCCTCGCGTCTCTTCGGTGCCTGTCCCCAGGCTTCCGGAAATACGCCCATATCATCAAAATCTTTGCCGTTTCTGCTGACAAACACATCCTCGTCCAGATGGTGCCTCATGAGAGACAAATCCTCTTCAAAAGGAACCACATCCTCTTCCTTTTCCTGTCCGGCCATGGTGATTTTTCCTTTAAACACATCGGCCGGGTTCGGGAGGGGCGAAACCGCTGCCGCCGCAGGGGAGGACTCTGCCTTGGAGTCCGCACTCTCCTTTGCCGGACCTTCTGTCATACCTTCCGGAATTTTTTCCGTGTCTTCCGGCCGTTCTTCCTCTAAGGGGACGGACACCGGAATATTTTTAGAAAGATCGGTGGAGTTTAAATTCACTCCCTGGACCTTCTGTTCCTCCCGTAAAAGCCTGCGCTCCTCTTTCTTTTCCTCACGGATTTCCTTCCGTCTTCCGTAATCCTCTCTGGCGTACTGGTAGGCCTTTCCGCTTCCCTTCTTTACCGCCGATACAAAGGATTTCTCCGTGATGCAGACCAGGCAGATAATCATGCAGATCAAAAGCACCAGATAGGCACCGATGGTCCCCACCGCCGTGTGCAGAACCAAAACCAGGGCGCCGCCGATGACGCCGCCTCCAAGTCCGCTCTCCCCCGCGGTCTCATAGACCTCCTTAAGGGTTTGTCCTTCCTGGTATCCGCCGCCAAACACAAGCTGCGCCAAGCCGCAGAGCACAATCAAAAGAATTTCCACGGCCAGCATCTTATACACGGCCCGGATATTTCCCTTGTTGGATGCATAGAACACCATCCCCATGAACGCAAGGACCGGAGCCACATATCCAATGCTGCCGAATACGCCCAGCATCACGCTGCTTAAAATATTGCCCAGCACTCCGCAGATATGAAAATTACTTAAAAACAGGAACACACAGACTGCGAAGGTCACCAGAACCGCCGCCTCAGACTGTAAAAAGCCGGTATCCTGCTCCACAGCCCTGGTATTCTTTTTCTTTCCTGATGTTTTTGTTGTGGTTTTCGATGAACCTGCTGTTGTTTTTTTCTTCGTACTACTTCCAGCCAAATGAAAGCCCCCTATCTCTGTTTAAGGGCAAAGACCCTCATTTAATAGTATACAAAAACTTGTGGCAAATTGCAACAAAAACGGCAGGACCTTTCTTTTCATCCGGATCCTGCCCTTTTTCTACTGTTCTTTTTCCTTTAAGATATAAATTCTGGACTCAAAATCCATGGAGGGCTTCATGTTCCCCATGATTTCGCCTGCTGTCACGTCACTGGTCAGAAGGCCCAGGTTCATGAGCTCATCGCCGTACTGCTCCCTTCCTGTCTCTGCATCCACATACAGCATATCCGGATTGAGCCCTTTAAGCTTCACACGGCTGTAAGGCATATTGGTTCCGTTGAGGACCCGGTAGAAGCCCACAAGGCATGTCTTTTTATCCTGGCTCACCGCCATCCACACGGTCTCATTTCCCTCAAAGGGGCTCTTTAAGCGGTAGAAGGTTCCAAACTGCAGAAGCTCTCTGTATTCCTTCATGAAGGAGATCTGCTCCTTCACCTCTTGCGTTTCCTCCTCCGACAGCTTATTCAAATCCAGCTCATAGCCGAAGGTGCCAAAATATGCCACATTGGCCCTGGTGTGCAGAGGCGTGTTTCTGGATACCTGATGGTTTGGTGTCACGGAAACATGGCTTCCGATGCTGCTTATGGGATAGCAGACCGAGGTGCCGTACTGGATTTTTAACCGTTCCACGGCATCGGTATCATCGCTGGCCCAGCCCTGCGGTGCATAGTATAAAAGACCCGGGTCAAACCGTCCGCCGCCGCTGGCGCAGGACTCGAAAAGGATTTTTGGGAAGGCTGCAGTCAGCCGTTCATAGAGAGAATATACCCCCAGAATATACCGGTGGAACACCTCTCCCTGCCTGTCCACAGGAAGCGCCGCCGAATAACATTCGGTGATGCTGCGGTTCATGTCCCATTTCACATAGGAAACCGTTGCACCGGACAGGATTTTCTCCATCATCCCGTAAATGTGGTCCACCACCTCCGGCCTGGAAAAATCCAGCACATACTGGTTCCGTCCGTGGGACCTTGTGCGGTCCGGTGTCGCTAAAATCCAGTCTGGATGGGCTCTGTAAAGGTCAGAATCCTTATTGACCATCTCCGGCTCGAACCAGAGGCCAAATTTCATCCCCAGAGCTTCAATCCGCTCCGAAAGGCCTCCGATGCCTCCGGGGAGTAAATCCCTGTTGGCAGCCCAGTCTCCAAGACCAGCCCGGTCATTCCGCCTTTTGCCAAACCATCCGTCGTCCAGCACAAACAGCTCCACCCCGCATTCTCCTGCCTTCTTTGCGATTTCCACCAGACGGTCCTCGGTGAAATCAAAATAGGTGGCCTCCCAGTTATTGATTAAAATGGGTCTCGGGCGGTCCCTCCAGTACCCTCTGGCAAGTCTCCTTCCAAAGAGCCTGTGGAAGGTCTGGCTCATGCCGTTTAAGCCTGTATCCGAATACACCATCACTGCCTCCGGCGTCTGGAAAGGCTCTCCCGGCTCCAGCTTCCAGTCAAAGCAGGACGGGTTGATTCCCATGGTGATTCTGGTGGTGTCCCAGGTATCCACCTCCGCCTGGATCCGGAAATTTCCGCTGTAAATCAGGCTGAAGCCCAGGACCTCTCCCTGGTTTTCCGATGTGCCCGGCCGCTTTAAGGCCATGAAGGGGTTGTGGTTGTGGGAAGAATTTCCCCTCATGCTGTCAATGGCAAGAATCCCCTGCTCCAGGGGCCTGTTTTTCACATACCGCTCCCTGGACCAGGCGCCGGAAAGCTGCATCCACACATAGTCTTTATCCGGCAAATCCAGGCTTAAGCTGGAAGCGGAAAGCAGATGCACTGCATGTCTTCCCTGATTTGTAATTCTGGCGCTTCTGGCAATGGCCGGTTCTGACGCAAAAATCGTATAAAAGAGCTCCAGGCGGATTCCGGTCACAGAATCCCGCAGCGTTACGCAGAGGGTTTTGGCCTCTGTCTCCGACTCCGTGTAGGTGGCCGGAAGGCCGAAAAGCTTAGGCTTTCCTTCTGTAATCTCATGAGACTCATATTGGAAATTTGATAAGCGGCTCCCGTTTTCCTGTAAAATCTCCACAGCCGGATGGCGGTAGTCCGTGGTTCCATAGACGGGATATTCTAACTTTAAATGTTCCAGGGAGAAAGTCCTGTCTCCCTCATAAAGATAGGAAGCCATGGGTCTTGGCGCCTTCTCCTCCAGATAGGAAAAATCCTCTTTGTCATGAATCCGCTTTCCGCAATAAAGCTGCCCCAGATGCCCGTTTTCCAGCACGCACATGAGATAGCTGATCTTCTCGTTATATAAATGGAAGGTTTTTGTTTTCCCGTGATATACAATGTTCATTTTCATACTTCCTTTCCTGCCTAAAGAGCGCATAACACGCCCCCTATTCTATCACATTCTGGAAAACCTTTCCACCCTTTCTTTTCCATCAGCCTTCCATCATCTCATACAGCTTAGAAAGAGCCTCCTTCATGCCGCCCACCTGGTCAATGAGCCCCGCATCCACCGCATCCTTTCCCACCAGGACCGTACCCAGGTCCTTGGTCAGCATTTTCGTATTGTGCATGAGCTTTTTTAAGTCCTCATAGGAAATCCGGCTGTGCCCTGACACAAAGCTTAAAATCCGGTCCTGTATCATATCAAAATATTCGTAGGTCTGAGCGGCCCCGATGACCATTCCCGTCATGCGGACCGGGTGGACCATCATGGTCCCTGTGGGTACAATAAAGGAATAATCGGTGGCCACTGCCAGGGGAACGCCGATGGAGTGGCTGTCTCCGATCACCAGGGACACCGTCGGCTTACTTAAGGATGCCAGCATTTCCGCCAGAGCCAAGCCGCAGCTCACATCGCCTCCCACCGTATTGATAAGCACCATAACGCCTTCAATGTCTTTGTCATCCTCCACCTTGGCAAGCTCCGGCAAAATATGTTCATACTTCGTTGTCTTGGTGCTGCCGGATAAGTTCTCATGGCCTTCGATTTCCCCGATGACGGAAAGAAGATGGATTCTTCCCTTTCTGGCTCCTCCCAGGGTAATCTGTCCGCTTTCCCTGATCCGTTCCTCCTGTTCCTTTACCCTGGTATCCGGCTGTGATTTTCCCGCGCTGTTCTCCAATACTGTGCCGGCCTTATTTTCTCCGCCATATCCAAACCAGGGATTAAACATATCCTCCATATAAAAAATCTCCTCTCTCACACAAGTTTTTCTTATTTTGTGTGAAAAAGGAGATTCTTATTCTTTTATTCTTTAGTCGCCGATCACATCTACAATCCGCAGCGGTGTCCTGTAATTCCAGGAAGAAATTTTAATTCCGCTTCTTCTGCTGGCCGCATGGATAATCTGGCCGTTTCCGATGTACATGGCCACATGGTTAATTTTTCCTCTGCTGTTTCCATAGAAAATCAGATCACCGGGCCGCATCTGGCTGGATTTGATTCTGGTTCCCCTCTTGGCCTGGTCTCCGGAGTAATGGGGCAGGGAAATTCCGAAATTCTTCATCACAGACATGGTAAAACCGGAGCAGTCCGCTCCCCTTGTGAGGCTTGTACCGCCCCATACATAGGGATTTCCCAAAAACTGCATGGCGTAATTGACCACACGGCTCCGCAGGGAGGCATTTTCCTCCGAGGGCGAAAACTTGATGGCCTCCGGCAGGGCATAGCGCACGTCCACATAATCGTTGGAAACATAGGCATAGGACACCTCATCGCTTCCATCTCCCTCGCCGCCTTCATCGAATTCAATCTGCACCCATCCGTCTAACTGGGACAGCACATGGTACCGCTCATTGTTGGAGATCTGGGTCCAGATTTTGGCATCGGTGCTGGGCTCCGTTCTGGCGTTTAAGCGGTCTGTGCTGACCACTGCCATCAGCTCTGCGTGCTCCATGGCCGCCTGTCTGGCCGCATCTCCCGTCAGAATATAATCCTTGCTCACGTATCCGGTGATATTTCCGGAACGAATTTTATACCAGCCGTCCAGTTCCTCTAAGATTTCACATCCGGCGTAGCTTGGGAGCTTGCCGATGATTTTTTCATTTTCTCCGGCACCGTTCCGGATATTTAAGTAATTGGTCACGTTGGATACGCCCGGTTTATCATAGTAATATAAAACCATGGCCTTCAAATCCAGCTTTCTGGCCTCATTCATACAAAAGCTGCGGTCTGCATAGTCGGCAGAAATATATCCGCCCGGAATCTGGTACCAGCCGGATTCCTCGCCTAAAATTTCGTACCGCTCACCTTCCAGACACTGTCCCACCACATCTGAGCCGGTGGACGGTTCTTTCCGGATATTTAAATTGTCCGTGGTCACCAGGGCCCGGTCCTTCACAAGCTCTCTGGCGGCCGCCTTTGCGTCCTCCCCGGTCAGAATATACTGGGAGCTCACATAGCCGTCAATCCCGCCGGAGGTCACATGATACCAGCCGTCCAGCGTCTCAGTGATCTCACAGGCGCTGCCGTCCATTAATTTACCCACAACGTGGGCCCCGGATTCCGGGCTCTTTCTGATATTTAAGTAGCCGGAAACCTGAACCACTCCAAGATTGGAATAGGAATTTATCACTGCATCGATTGCTTCCTGCGTTTTCTGTTCTTCCGCTTCCTTTGAGGCTTCGGCGAAAGACTGTTCCTCCTGGCTTATGGATTCCTCCTGGTTTTCTTCGCTGTTTTCTCCGGCCTGCCTTGTAAGTGCTGCAGGCTCATTGGACTGACGGGTCTTAAGGGCCTTTGCTCCGAAAAAAATCCCCGCTGCAGCCACACACACTGCAAGAGCTGCAGCCGCATATTTCCCGTAAGGCGGACGTCTTCTTTTTCTTCTGGCTTTATTGATGGAAGCCATGTAATCCACTGGCTTTTTATCTCCTGACATGTACACCACTCCATAGTAAGATTCATACGGATACCAGTCTACCATAAAACCAGCTAAAATGCAAAAATAAAAGTCTTAATAAAATATAAACTTGCGCCTTCCATGGTTTTCCAGTATAATATTCCATTATAAAGGAGGGATTTCATATGAAGCATTACCCCAACCGACGTGTTCAGAAAGCCCAGCTATTCATTTTGAAAATGTCCCAGTACCTGGAAATTGTCTGCGCCATGATTCTCATTGTCGCTATTCTCATTGCCTTTCTGTCTGTACCCTCGGATCTCCACAGTCTGTTTTTAGATAACGGATTTGATCTGGATGATTTCATCAAGAAAAGCTTTGAACTGGTAATCGGCGTAGAGCTTTTGAAAATGTTCTGCCGCCACGACATTGACTCCGTGGTGGAGGTTTTGCTGTTTGCCGTGGCCAGACAGATCGTCATTGAGCACATGCCCGTCCAGGAATCCCTCATCGGCATCATTTCCGTTGCCATTCTGTTTGCCATCCGCCGGTTCCTGTTCGTGTCGGCCTTAGATGATCCGGATAAGGCATCCCAGGAGCTTGAAAAGGACAATTACATCCACCAGCGCGTGGCAGAAGCCATTGCCAAATATAAGAAGGAGGCGGCAGCCACCTCCTTACAGGAAAAAGCATCCCAAACGGTACACACTGCCGGGATTGACGATCTCGGTTCTGAATAACAATTAAAGGATTTCTTTATAAACACGAAGCACATTTTTATAGAAGATTTTTTCAATCTCCTCTTCCGTGAAGTGCTCGGCACGAAGTTTTTCTTCCAGAAGCGGCATTTTTGAGGCATCTGTCAGCTCAAAGGAAACATGGGTTCCGTCAAAATCGGATCCCAGGCCCACACAGTCAATGCCGCCCACCATGATCATATGGCGGATATGGGCAACCACATCATCCAGGGAAGTCTTTAAAGGGCTTCCCCATTTTTCTCTGTCCCTTAAGAATGCCGGACAGAAATTCATTCCCATGACACCGCCCTTTTCGGCAATGCCGCGAATCATCTCATCGGTTAAATTTCTGGCATGGCCGCAGACAGCTCTGGCGTTGGAGTGGCTGGCCACAAAGGGCTTTTTCGCATGGGAAATCACATCCAGAATTCCTTTATCGCCCAGATGGGACACATCCACGATCATTCCCAGCCGTTCCATTTCCTCCAGAAACTCAAAGCCCCGCTGGGTCAGTCCGAATTCTGTTTCCGGGACAAACTTTTTCGGCACGGAGGAATCGTCATTCATTTCGGCTAACTTCACCCGGTTGGGATATGCCAGCTCATTCTGGAAATTCCAGGTGAAGGTAAACATCCGTACACCCAGTTCATGGAAAATTCTTAAATATTCCGGCTTTCCCTCACAGATGGCTCCCTCTTCCATGGTCAGCATGGCGGACATGCGGCCGCTCTTCCAGTTGTTCTCGATGTCCTGATAGCTTCTCACAATCCCAATCCGGTCCGGATATTTCCGCATTTCTGTAAAAAAGGTATCCGCCAAGCGGAAGGCGTATTCCGGAAGGGGCATAACTCCCCTCAAATCTTCTATATGGGCGAACATGGCAAAGTTCTGAATCAGGTAATCTCCCTGTTCCATCTTTTCCAGGTCAATATTTAAATCATTTTTTAAAATCCCGCAGTCCTCTCCTGCGCTCTTTTTTCCATAAATTTCTGCAATGGTATCGCAGTGCATGTCTGCCACTTTCATAATCCACTTCTCCCTTTCCCTTTTTGTTTCTCAGGAAAGCACCCGGCCATAGGAAAAGGCAGCAGGTGCTTTCCCCCGCTGCCTTTATTATAGTATCTGTCTTGCCTTTTGTCACGCAGTTCCTTCTATTCACTTCGCAAAGCGTCAATGGGATTTAATTTTGCTGCCCGGCTGGCCGGCATGTATCCGAATACAAGACCGATTCCCACGGAAACCGTAAAGGAGATCAGTACTGCCGAGAACGTGGGCGGCGCATCAATGCCCATGAGTGTGCCGATTCCCGTGCTGGCCAGGGAGCCGACAAGAATTCCGATGATTCCGCCGATGGTGCTGGTCACTGCCGCTTCAATGACGAACTGCTGCAGAATCACGCGTTTTTTTGCTCCCAGGGCCTTGCGGATTCCGATTTCCCTGGTCCGCTCCGTCACTGACACCAGCATGATATTCATGACGCCGACGCCTGCCACCAGAAGGGAGATTCCTGCAATTCCTCCGAGCATCATGGACATCATGGCAATCTGCTCATTTAAGGTGTCCATCAGGGAGCTCATGGCCGTCACGGAATACAGGTTGTCGCTCTTCATCTTTTCATAGAAAAAATCCTCCAGGGCTTCCGTACAGGAGTCCGTATCACTGATATCGTAGGACGTGAAAATATAATTGTTGATGATGGCATTCCTGGACATCTTCACAGCCCTGGAATAGGGAATCCACACAAAATCGTCGGTGCAGCCGTCGTCAAAATCCGAGGCACTCTCGGTCTGCTGCTCCACTACACCCACAATGGTATAGGAATCGCCGTTCAGTTTTAAATCCTCACCCAGGGCGTTTTCCGTACTTCCGAAAAGCTCTGATGCCACATAGGCGCCGATGACAGCCACCTTTCTTCTGGCCAGCATATCGGAATACAGAAGATTTCTTCCGCATTCCATCTCGTAGCCCTTGATATCCAGGTATTCTTCACTGTATCCGCCCACCGTGGTGGAATCCATGGTATCAGAATCATGCTTTACGGTGGCATTGACCGATACGTTCGGCGTCATATTCTCAAACAGGTCTTTATATTCCTCATAAAACTCATAGACCTCGTCCACATCAATACTTCTGGAGGGGAGGGCCGTATATCTGGCTGTGATCTGGTTTACGCCCATGCTGGCGAAGCTTTCCACCATATAGGACATATATCCGTTGACAATACTCACCAGGATAATGACGGAGGCCACACCGATGATGATTCCCAGCATGGTGAGAAAGGAGCGCATCTTGTTGCCCCAGATGCTTTTTATGGCCATTTTAAATGATTGCAGCATAGTCTTTCACATCCCCGTCAAAATTGATTTTTCCGTCATGAATCCGCACCACACGTCTGGCCTCCTGGGCAATGGAGCTGTCGTGGGTAATCATAACAATGGTGTTTCCCTCACTGTTCAGTTTCTTTAAAAAGTCCAGCACCTCACGCCCGGTTTTGGAATCCAGGGCTCCGGTGGGCTCATCGGCGAGAATTAAGGACGGGTTCCCCGCCAGGGCTCTGGCAATGGACACTCGCTGCTGCTGGCCTCCGGAAAGCTGTTTTGGATAGTTTTTCCATTTTTCCTTAAGGCCCACCCGCTCCAGGGACTCCATGGCCCTCTCTCTTCTGTCCCAGGTGTCCATTCCGGCGTATAAAAGCGGGAGCTCCACATTTTCCAGAAGATTTAACTTGGGAAGCAGGTTGTACTGCTGGAACACAAACCCGATCATGGTATTGCGGATTTCTGCAAGCTGATTATCGGTCATGTCGCTGACATCCCGGCCGCCCAGATAATATTCGCCCTCGGTGGGAACGTCCAGAGCCCCGATAATATTCATCAAGGTGGACTTTCCGCTGCCTGACTTTCCAACAATGGCCACAAATTCACCTTTTTCTATGGTCAGGCTGATTCCATCGTTGGCCCGTACCTCTTCGTCACCCATATAATAGATTTTGTATATGTCTCGCAGATCAATCAGGGGAGTACTTCTTTCTTGTTCCATGGACTGTTTCCTCCCTTCCGTTAAGGTCTGCCGCCACCGCCCGGGCCGCCTCCGGGATTTCCACCCATCTGTCCGCCTCCGGGACCGCCCATCTGGCCGCCTGGGCCGCCCATCTGCCAGGTATTGGTTGTGGTGCTTCCGGCGCTGGGATCCACATAAACCTCGTCGCCCTCAGAAAGTCCGGAAAGGATTTCCACGTAATCATCGTTGATGATTCCTGTTTCCACGGTCACAGCCACAAATCCGTCCGGCACATTGCCCTGGCTTCGTTCATGTCCGCCCTGACCCGTCTGGCCGGACTCCTCCCTGTCACCCTCCGGCTCTCCAAAACTGCCCCGGTCCGCTTCTGCTCCGGCGCCTTTCTCCTCTCCGGATTTCACGTAAACCCGGTTTCCCCTCATCAGGGCTCCCACCGGAATGCAGAGCGCATCGGAGGAACTGTCCAGAACGATTTCCGCATCCACATTCATACCGGGAAGAAGATCTCCCGTCTCATCGAGGGTTACGGTCACCGGATAGTTGGTGACGCCGTTGGAGTAGCTGCTTTCCAGGCTCACGTTGGTAACCGTGCCCGTAAAGGTCTCTCCCTCCACGGCATCGGCTGTGATATTCACCTGCTGGCCCACCTTCACGCTTCCCACGTCCAGCTCATCCACCGACATGGAAAGGGTCATGGCCGACAGATCGTAAATCACTGCCATGGCTGTGGTTCCATTGCTGCTTTTTGTAATTTTATCACCCACCTTGGCATTTTTTGTGATGACGGTACCGGAAATGGGCGCCGTAATGGTGTAATCCTCAATGTTGTCCTGGGTGTTGGAAAGCTTGTTTTCTGCATTCTCCACATTGTCGTTGGCCGACTCCAGGCTGTCCTCAAAGCTCTTTAAGTACTTTTCTGCCGACCTGGCTGTGGCCGTAAATAACGGTGTTCCCACGGTCACATAGCTTCCCTCGGTAACTAAAAGCGTCTCCACCTCCAGACTGTTCTGTCCGGAAAGATCGGCCGACATGGACACCTCGGTTTTGGGGGTAAAGGTTCCTTCTGCGCCGCACACAAACTCTCCCACTGCGGCTGTGGCCTGGGTTAAGGTTGTGAGTCCGCCGGGATTTGCAGTTTCAATGGTGACAGCCTTCACCAGGCGGCCGCCGGAAAGGGCTTCTTCCATGCTGCTGACCGCAGTCACCGTTCCTGTGATCTGCTCTCCGGTGTCCTCCAGCGTGAGGATGGCCTCGCTTCCCACAGAAATCAGATCTGCCTCTGCCGAAAGGAAGGGCACCACTAACTTCATGGTGGAGTCGTCAAACACGTCTGCAATCTTCGTGCCGTTTCCCACCTTGTCGCCCTCTTTCAGATAGATGGTTTTCAGATATCCCGTGCTGGTGGCCTTATATGTATTGCCGGAAAGTTTGCTGACAGCCTCGCTGTAATCTTCCCTGGCCGTTTCCTGATTTTCCTTCGCCCGCAGAAGACTGGTTTCTGCGGAACTTAAGTCTGTGTCCATGGAGGAGGCGTCAATTCGGTACAGCACCTGGCCCTTCTCCACCACATCTCCTTCCTCGAATAAGGCCTCCAAAACCGCTCCCTCCACCAGGGAGGTCACCTCATAGGTGTCCTTGGGCGACAGGGAGCTGGATGCTGTAAGTTCCGATGAGATATCCATTCTGGTGACCGTGGCCGTCTGCACCTCTTTGGCTGAAGCCGCTGTCTTTTTTGCCTGGTTTCTTTTATAGAAGGCAAATCCTCCGAGTCCGGCAATGAGCACCACTGCCAGAATCAGAATGATCTTTTTTCCTTTTTTTCTTTTCCGCTTTTTATGAGTCCTGTTCTCTTCCATACTCTGCCCTCGCTTTAATAATCTCCAACCACATCCACGGCTGTGTATGTGGCATTTTCATCGTTTCCGCTCTTTTCCCAGACAATGGCCACATCGTCCCCAACCTGGAAATCTCCGTATACGGAGAATAAATACTGAAGCTCAGAGTTGTTTAACCGGAACGTATCCCCATCCTCTTCGTTGTCCTGATGATGGGTATTTAATACCACGGAAACTGGAGTGAAGGGATCGGTGGAATCGTAGTAGATGGCCTTAATCCGTCCCTCTGTGGCTCCCTTGTTGTCACCGTCATTGGAATAGGCAAAAATGGTCTTTGTTTCCTCATGATAGTAAACCACCGTGGCGTAGTCATTGATCTCTATTTCATCGGAACCCTCGCCGTTTAAGAACATGGTGGCATTTTTTAAGGAAAACGGCACCAGATCATCTAAATTTCTGCTGTCCTGGTCCAAAATCTTCGGTCCCTTTAAGCTGTTGTCCAGAATGGAGGAGGTGTTCACCTCTCCGTCTGTGTTATAGGAAAGATCAAAGACCTGGCTGCCGTACTGGCCGCCGTTTTTCGTTTTGACCTTCATCAGGTTATAAAACAGGTTGATACAGTCCTCCTTGGTAAGGACCTCATCGGCATCCCGGTAGATGTCGGAATCCAGGGAAAGGCCGGAAAACTTCGCCATGCGGTTTTCATTTAAGTTCCCTGCAAAATCCTCGTTGGTATATCCAAGAAGTCCCAGCACCGCCCTGGCTGCATCCCTTAAAGTCACCGGGTCCTCCGGCTTAAAGCTGCCGCCCAGATATCCCACCATCCATCCGTTGGAGGAGGCGGTCCTGATGTCGGAGGCATATTCACTTTCCCCTGACACATCGGCAAACACGGACACGTTGCTGGTGGTCTTTGCCGTCTGATGATATTCGGAAGCGTTCACAAGCATTCTTGCAAACTCCTCTCTTGTCACATTGGCCTGGTAGCTGCTGGTGGTTAAAATTCCCAGAAGGCTTACCACCTTCCGTCTCATCTCAAAGGTACTGGTGGCCCCATAGGCATTCACCGTCATTCCGGCCGACACGGCACACACTGCCGCAAGCACAGCCATTTTCTTTCCCTGAAGCATAGAAATTCTCCTTCCAAATTAAACCTGGTAAAAATTTATCAGATGGATGTGTTGAAATTGTGAAAAACAGGGACAAAATTGTGAAATTTCTTTGTCCAAAGAGCGGCAAAAGTCCGGCCCCCAAAAAAGGGCCGGACTTAATACGGTACAATATCTAATTCCGCCGGAGGCTGCGCATCTGGTTTCTGCGCTCGCCGCAGAAATCCAGGCGCTAAATTCCGCCTGCGGGCATGGTTACATGAGAGGAGCGATGAGCCTTAAGGCCCGTCCGCAGAATCTGTGGAGGACCGGAAGTGCTTCATAGCTATCCAGAGTCATTCTGACACAATCCCTCAGGGTTTGGTCAAAATCTGCCTTGATATCCCCCACCACAGGATTTTCGTAAATATAGACTGCACACTCAAAATTCAGGTACTGGCTTCTGAAGTCCATGTTGATGGAACCCACCACTGCCTTTTCATCATCGCTGACAAAGGTTTTCGAGTGGACAAAGCCAGGCAGATACTCATAAATCTTCACACCTGCCTCAATGAGCTCCGGATAGTAGGAATGGGCCAGCATAAAGGCATACTTTTTATCCGGAATGTGCGGCATGACAATTACTGCATCCACACCCCGTTTCGCCGCAAAGGAAAGGGCTGTCAGCATATCGTCGTCCAGAATCAGGTAAGGAGTCATAATATAAACGTACCGTTTGGCCTGATAAATCATGTCCAGATACACCTGATGGCTCACAGGCTCCCCGTCCAGGGGACTGTCGGAAAAGGGAACCGCAAAGCTGCTCATGTTGAGAACCGACATGCCGGGAAAAGATGCCGTTTCCAGAAACCTTCCGAAATCATAGTCATGCTCCGGCCTTGTTGTGCAGACACACCACATCTGCAAAAACATCACCGTAAAGCTTTTGACGGCTTCTCCCTTTAAGCGGATTGCATTGTCCTTCCAGTGGCCGAACCGCACCTTCCGGTTGATATACTCATCCGCCAGGTTCACGCCCCCGGTATAGGCCGTATGGCCGTCGATCACAAGAATCTTCCTGTGGTCCCTGTTGTTCTGGCTGGTGGACACCGCCGGGCGGATGGGATTAAAAATCCGGCAGCGGATTCCCTTTTTCTCCAGCTCCTTCGGATAATCATGGGGCAGGTTGGAAAAGGAATTCATTCCGTCATATAAAACCCTTACGTCCACTCCAGCCTTTGCCTTGGCCTCCAGAAGGGCCAGAATGCTGTCCCACATGACGCCGGGCTGGATGATGAAATATTCCAGGAATATGAATGTTTCCGCCGCCTCAAGCTCCTTTAAGAGATCGGCAAAGAAATCCTCTCCCAGGGGAAAATATTTAAAGTTGGTCCGGTCATACACCGGAAATCCGCCGGACTGGCTTAAATACCGGCTTAAATTGGCGTTGCTTTTGCTTTTCCGCTCCAGCTTTTTATATACGTCCTCATCCTGTGCAAGGTAATGTCCGGTTCTGGACTGGATGTCGGAAATTCTCCTGGCCACGATCTTTGTCTCCATCTGGAGCTGGACAAACACATAAAACAGTCCTCCAAACACCGGAAACAAAAGCACCGGAACCAGCCAGGCCATTTTAAAACTGGCATTCTGCTTTTCATTGAGAATCCGCACAGCCAGAGCCGCGCTCACAAAGCCGAAAGCACTGTATCCGTAAGCCTGGTACTTATCGTCCAGCCACAGGTAAATCCAGAGTAAAACTGTAATCTGGAGGGCTGTAAACAGAATAAAGAAGGTGGTACGGCCAAAGACAAGCCGGACCAGGCCGCGTTTTCCCTTTCCCTTCACATCTTCCATGGCATTCCCTCCAAAGAGTTCCGTCTTCTTAGTCTTCAAGTGCCTGCCTCAGATCTTCAATGATATCGTCTGCGTTCTCAATTCCCACGCTGAGGCGGATTAAGGACGGATCCACGCCTGCCTCCACAAGCTGCTCGTCGGAAAGCTGATGGTGGGTGTGGCTTGCAGGATGAAGAACACAGGTTCTGGCATCAGCCACATGGGTCACAATGGCGGCCAGCTTTAACTTATCCATAAATTCCCCGGCAGCGGCACGTCCGCCCTTGAGGCCGAAGGAAATAACGCCGCAGCTTCCGCCCGGCATATACTTTTCTGCCAGAGCGTGGTATTTGTTGTCCTTTAAGCCCGGATAGTTGACCCAGTCCACATCTTCCCTGGCAGCCAGCCATTCTGCCACCTTCTGGGCATTCTCACAGTGGCGCGGCATGCGAAGATGCAGAGTTTCCAGGCCCACGTTCAGCAAAAAGGCGTTCATGGGGCCCTGGATGGAACCCAGGTCACGCATGAGCTGCGCGGTGGCCTTGGTGATGAAGGCCTTCTTTCCGAACCTCTCCGTATAAATAATTCCATGGTAAGAGTCATCCGGTGTGGTCAGACCCGGGAATTTTTCCTTATGGGCCTCCCAGTCGAAGTTTCCGCTGTCCACGATGCAGCCGCCTACGGACATGGCATGGCCGTCCATGTATTTGGTGGTGGAATGGGTCACAATGTCGGCTCCCCACTCAAAGGGGCGGCAGTTGATGGGGGTTGCAAAGGTGTTGTCCACAATCAGCGGAACCCCGTGCTTATGGGCCAGGCGGGCAAACTTTTCAATGTCTAAAACCACCAGGGCCGGATTGGCGATGGTCTCACCGAAAACGGCCTTTGTGTTGGGGCGGAAGGCCTTTTCAAGCTCTTCCTCCGGGGCATCGGGATCCACCAGGGTCACATCGATTCCCTGTTTCTTCATGGTCACCGTAAACAGGTTGGAGGTGCCGCCGTAGATGGTGGCTACACTGATGATGTGGTCTCCGGCGTTGCAGATATTGAAAACCGCATAGTAGTTGGCGGCCTGTCCGGAAGAGGTCAGCATGGCGGCCACGCCGCCCTCTAAGGCGCAGATCTTGGAAGCCACCGCATCGTTGGTGGGATTTGCAAGTCTTGTGTAGAAATATCCGTCCTCCTCCAGATCAAACAGACGTCCCATCTGCTCGCTGGTTTCATATTTAAATGTGGTGCTCTGGTAAATGGGAAGCACTCTGGCCTCGCCGTTTTTCGGCTGCCATCCTCCCTGTATACAGATTGTTTCCAAGTTGTCTTTTCTCTTCTCCATGGTATCTTTTCCTCCTGCTGCCATATACTTTTTTTAAGCAATTTGAATTTAGTGTATCACAATTATGCTGAGGATACAAGGATTTTAAGTCCTGCACTTGAAAGGACGGGCGCTTTCATGTATAATAAATTCTGTTTTCCACTGGAAAAAGCCAATAATCTGTTTGAAGGAGAAATTTATGGAATTTTTAATTCGCATTGTCAAGGGCATGATGATCGGCATTGCCAACGTGATTCCCGGTGTTTCCGGCGGCACCATGGCCGTATCCTTAGGAATCTATGACCGGCTCATCGGCTCCATTTCCGGAATCACAAAGAACTTTAGAGACAGCATTTCCTTTCTGGTTCCCATTCTCATTGGCTGCGGCCTTGGTATCGTCGGCTTCACTTACGCCATCGAATACCTTTTAAGCAAGCACACCTTTGTAACCTGCATGACCTTTGTGGGTCTGATTTTAGGCGGACTTCCCATGATTTTAGGAGCCATGCATAAGAAAATGGGCGAATCGGGACGGGGTATCGGCTTTGTGGGCGTCCTGGCCTTTTTCCTGGCCTTTGCCATCTCTGCCGGACTTCCTCTTATAAAAGAAGGCGATGAGGTTCTTGCCACCATCCCGGTCACGGCAGGAAATATGGCCATTCTCTTTCTCCTGGGCATTGTGGCTTCCGCCACCATGGTGATTCCAGGCGTATCCGGTTCCATGATGCTTATGATTTTCGGGTACTATTATGGAATCATCAACATCATCAAGGGCTTCCTGGATGCTCTCCGGGCCATGGATATGGCTGCCTTAAAGGATGGCTTTTTCCTTCTTGTGCCTTTTGGAATCGGCGTCCTTCTGGGAATCATCCTCATTGCAAAGCTGATCTCCTTTTTGTTTGACCGCTACGGCGTCCAGACCTATTGCGCCATCCTGGGCCTGGTGGCTGCATCGCCCTTTGCCATCTTCTACAACACGGGATTATTTTCCGAACTTTCCTCCCTCTCCATCTGGGCGGTGCTTTTGGGCGTTTTGCTGATGATTGCCGGAGCATTCATTACAAATTTTGTAGGAGAAAAATAGAATTTCCTGTTGTTCTCACCGGTGCATCTGTGTTATTATATAAGATGTTCTTAATTCTGGACGTACATTATAACATTTTACTAATAAGAGGAGAGAGATCATGGGCGGTATATTTGGCGTAGCATCAAAGACAAGCTGTACCCTGGATTTATTTTTCGGTATTGACTATCATTCCCACCTTGGAACGAGACGCGGCGGTATGGCCGTGTACGGCCCGGACGGGTTCCAGCGTTCCATCCACAACATTGAAAATTCCCCATTCCGCACCAAGTTTGACCATGATTTGGACGAACTGGAAGGAAACCTCGGAATCGGCTGTATTTCCGATATGGACCCGCAGCCCCTTTTAATCCGTTCCCATCTGGGAACGTATGCGATCACCACCGTCGGCGTCATCAAAAACGAGGACGAGCTGATCAAGGATGCCTATAAAAACGGACATTTCCATTTCATGAGCATGAGCGGCGGAAAAATCAACTCCACGGAGCTGGTGGCTGCCCTCATTGACCAGAGAGACAGCCTGGTGGAGGGGCTTCTCTACGCGCAGGAGCGGATTCAGGGCTCCATGTCCATGCTGCTTTTAACACCGGAGGGAATCTATGCATCCCGTGACCGGTACGGCCGCACTCCCATCGCCATCGGACACAAAGAGGGCGCCTTCTGTGCATCCTTTGAAAATTTTGCGTATCTGAACCTGGGTTACCACCACTATTCTGAGCTGGGCCCCGGCGAAATTGACTTTATTACCGCAGAGGGCGTGGAATGTGTCAGCGCTCCCAGAAAGGAAATGAAAATCTGTTCCTTCCTGTGGACCTACTACGGCTATCCGACAGCCAGCTATGAAGGTGTAAATGTGGAGCAGATGCGTTACAACTGCGGAACCCTTTTGGCCAGACGGGACAAAGGCGTCACTGCCGACAGCGTGGCCGGTGTACCGGATTCCGGTATTGCCCATGCCGTGGGATATGCCAACGAATCCGGCATCCCCTTCTCACGTCCCTTTATCAAGTATACCCCAACCTGGCCCCGGTCCTTTATGCCCACCAGCCAGAAACAGAGAAACCTCATTGCAAAAATGAAGCTGATTCCGGTGGACACCTTAATCCGGAACAAACGGCTGCTTCTCATCGACGATTCCATCGTCCGCGGAACCCAGCTTGGCGAAACCACAGAATTTTTATATAAGAGCGGAGCCAAAGAGGTCCATGTAAGGCCTGCCTGCCCGCCTTTGACCTTTGCCTGCCCCTACCTTAATTTCTCCCGTTCCACTTCCGATTATGATCTGATTACCAGACGAATCATCCGGGAGCGGGAAGGCGACAACGTATCCCAGGAGGTGCTGGACGACTATTCCAACCCGGACAGCCAGAATTACAAGGAGATGGTGGAGGAAATCAGAAAACGCCTGCACTTTACCACTCTCCGCTTCCACCGTCTCGATGACCTGGTGGAATCCATCGGCATAGAGCCCTGCAAGCTCTGCACCTACTGCTGGAACGGAAAAGGCTAATTGTGCAAATATAAAAGGAGGCGCCGGAATGATTCCGTATGCCTCCTCTTTTTATTGCTTATTCTTCTTCTGATACAGTCGCCGTCTCTTCCTCCTCGAAGAGGGCATCCGGAATTGCCGTCACCTCTGTCTGGCATTTTTCCACCTTTTTTCCGCAGTGGCTGCAGAAAATAGAGGTTTTTGTAATTCTGGCGCCGCATTCCGGACAGAAAATACTTCCGTCCACCTCAGAAAGCTTTTCTTCCAGCTCCCTGATCTTTTCCATGCTCTTTCTTATGGAATCAAATTCTGCCTCAAAACGTTCTTTTTCTTCCTCAGAAGCCGACTCAAACAACTGTTTACCGATGGCAGCATAGGATTTCGTGACGGTTTCCTTTTCCGATGCGATCTGGGACTTTAGCTGAACCGTATCCGTAAGCTCCTTTGTTTTCTTTGCCACCTGCTTGCCTGTGCTGGCAAGACTCTTCTTTACTTCATCCAAAAATGTCATGTTCTGACACCCCTTTCCTGTTCGCTGTTTTCATTTTAGCGAATTCATGGGGTAAAGTCAATGACTTTACGGCTGTCCGTTCAGGCCGTAATTGATATTTCTCCAGTCGGATTCCAGCGGATCATATCCGGCTGCCTCTTTAATAAACTCCGGTACCTCCTGATACCGGAAAATATAATTCCGGAATGTTTCCGCAGAAGAACCTGCGTCTCCCTTCTCATCCTTCAGGAGAATGCGAATCGCAAAGCTCCGGTCAAAGGGCTGGAGGCCATTCATTTCCGCCATATCGGAAATCACAATGGAGTCCAGAATTTCCTGTATCTTCTCCGCCGTCTCTGCCGAACCATCATTCTCAATGATGATGGTATTTCTTCCCATTTCCTGGTCGTAGGTCTGGGCATAGACCACTTCCCCATCCCTGGCGAAAGTATCCCCATACATTTCTTCAACATAGCTTCCGTAAATGGTAACCCGTTCCACATCCTCCACAGAAATCGGTTCTGTCAGATAACTTCCGTTTTCTTTCAGGAGGGCAATGGTTTTTGTGAAGGAAGGGTACACCGGGAAAAAGTTTACCTGGTTCATGTCATCCAGACAGAAATCTCTGTTATAATTGGGATACCGGTAGGAGGTAATATACGTAAGATATTCATATTCCGCCACTGTAAGGAAACGGATGCAGGTCACCGGAGTTTCCCTGGAACGTTCCTCTAGGGTTAAGGCTGTAAGTTCTTCCTTGTATGCAGAAAGAATTTCCTCCATGACCTTCTGGTCAGTGGCAAGTTCCTGAATTCTTCCATCTCTGGCTTCATAAATTCCCATCAGGTTATCCGTATGATAGGAAAGAACCGGATATACGCCCTTTTTGTACTCTGGAGTTGTATACAGGGCCTCAAAGGTCTCCCGCATGGCAGCCAGATTCACGCTGTAATTTCTATATACTTTTTTACCGTTTTTCAGATGATATCCCATTTCCAGGGAAATCCAGTATCCGGCCTCCGTCTCCTTTGTATACTCCCAATGGTTTAAAATTCTGTCTTCCCTGGTCGTCCGGGCATTTTCGATGCCGGCTTCTGCAATCGCCTGGATCAGGCTGTAATCTGTCACTTCCATGTTGCCTGCTGCATAATTGCTGCCGTCCATATAGTTCCAGGAATAGCCGTCGGAATCCTTGATGGGAAGACCGTACTCATTCCAGTCTCT
Organism: Clostridium sp.; assembly: GCA_021770825.1. Classification (GTDB taxonomy): domain Bacteria; phylum Bacillota; class Clostridia; order Lachnospirales; family Lachnospiraceae; genus CANRXD01. The sequence continues at coordinate 199,995 of JAETQD010000001.1, forward strand.
CATGCCGTATCCGTAAAGGGAGGCCGACTGGAAGTCTGCTTCCTTGGGGAGATACCTGTCATAACCGATCACATCATAGCGGAAGAAACCGATCACTGCCAGGGAAAGAACGGCACAGATTCCCATTTGGGCCGGATTGGCAAAGAGCTTCCTGAACTCAAAATGGTAAATAATCTCGATGATTCCATGGGACAGCACCAGCCCCAGAAGGAAGCCAAATACCGCCCACAGCATGGAATAGTACACATTCCAGAACAGCAGGGCTGCAAAGATTGTAACCGGGACCACCAGGAGAATTTTGATGGGCGCTTTGGAAAACTTAAAGGCCATGGCCTTTCCTGCGGATTCCGATGGACGAAGCTTATAAAGAACCAGGGCCGCAGCAGTCATCAAAAGGACTGCGATGAGGGCCACGGCTGCCTTGCCCGCCACAATACCATATTTTGCAAGCTCCATTCCGTATCCCTCATTAACCAGGGAGGTGTAATAGGCGATGGGGGAACCATGAACCATCCAGCTTGATAAGGGGACGGCTCTTAAATTGACCGTTGCAAAAAACAGATGCATGAGTCCCTCTACCAGCGAAACGAAGGCCGGAACATAGGAAAACAGTACGATACCGCCCAGGATGGAAATGAAAAAGTTTCCTGTGAGCACCACTGCAATGGTCATCAGACCATAGATCAGCAGAAAGCCCACCATATGGACGAACATGGCCATAAAGGCCGGAACCGCCGTTGTGGAAAGCCCTACGCCGTTGGCAGCAAAGATTCCCAGCGCAAATATCATGTTTAACAGGTACATGGATACCACAATGAGAAATCCATCCAGATATTTCACTGCAAAAATCACTTCCCGGCGGACCGGAATGCTGTGGTAAAAATCCATCTGTTTTCTGGAATGCAGGTACATGAAGGCTGTGAGAGCCAGGACGATGGCTGCAATTCCAATGGTCATGGCGACGATGGCGTTTCCAAATCCCAGGATGTCAGGAACCAAGTCCAGAAGTCTTGTTTCATACTGCATCTGGGCTGTAATTCCCTCACCGAAGGTGGTTCCCTCAGCAAGCCATCGTTCCAGATTCTGTTTTAAAGAGCTGATACCCATGGCCGCAGCCACTGGCATCCAGAAAAAGAACATGAGAAAGGAAAGGCCTATGGCCCAGATTTTCCTCTTCAAATCCTCTTTCATCAGCCTAAAAAATAAGCTTTTTGATGTCATAGCCTGCCACCTCCGTTTCACTGATAAAGATTTCCTCTAAGGATAACGGGATCATCTCAAAGAAGATGGGCTCGTAGGAGTGCATGTGAGCCTCGATTTCCTCCCACTTTCCCCTCACTGTAATGGTAGAAAGACTTCCTCTGTGTTCCACCTTTAAAATTTCCAGACCTTCCAGCTTTTCTGCCTCCATCTCCGGCCGCAGCACACACTGGATTTTGTGGATATTTAACTTCATATCATCCAGGTCTTTGGAAAGAAGAATTCCGCCTTTATGGAGAAGTCCCACATGGTCACAGATATCTTCCAGCTCCCTTAAGTTGTGGGAGGCGATGATGGGAGTCAGATTCCGCTCCGCAATGTCGTTGGCAAAAAGACTTTTCACTGCCTGACGCATCACCGGATCCAGACCGTCAAAGGTCTCATCACAGAAGATATAGTCTGTATTGGCACAAAGCCCAAGAATGACAGAAAGCTGTTTTTTCATGCCCTTGGAGAAGGTGGAAATCTTTCTCCGTTTATCCAGGCTAAAGGATTCCAGAAGATGATGGAATCTCGGAACATCAAACCGGGGATAAATGGTCTTATAGTAATTCATCATTTCCACGGGAGTCCCGTTTCCGAAGAAATACTGATCATCGGAAATATAGAAAAATCGGCTTTTCACCTTCGTATTCTCGTAGACGTCCTCGCCGTCAATCTGGATGGTGCCTTCATCGGGTTTTAACACTCCGCTGGCCATCCGCAAAAATGTACTCTTTCCTGCTCCGTTGGTTCCGATCAGCCCGAATACACAGCCATCGCGGATTTTCGCATCAATATGGTCCACTGCCATGATGGTATCAAATTTTTTCGTCAAATTTCTGGCCTCGATCAAGCGTCTTCACCTCCTGTCCGCTTTGCTGCCTCGTACTGGATTTCCACCATTTTTTTAATTTCCTGGTCCGGAATTCCAAGCCGGATGGCCTCATCAATCACTTCACTGACCTGAATCAGCAGCTCTTTCTTTCTGTTTTCTTTCATTATGCTGTTCTCTGCCACAAAGCTTCCCTTCCCTTTTACTGTGTAAATATATCCCCGTCTCTCCAGTTCTGTGTAGGCCCTCTGTATGGTATTGGGATTGATGGATAAGTCCATGGCCAGACTCCGTACAGACGGCAGCGGCTCATTTTCCCCAAGGACCCCAAGGAGCATTAACTCCTCCAGCTTTTCTATGACCTGCTCATAAATGGGGCGACGGTCTTTGTAGTCCAGTATGATCATTGCCTGCCTCCTTTCCCCATATGTTTTTATAAGTGTATTAACACTCTTAATACACTCAGTATAAAGAAAAGACCCTATACTGTCAAGGAACATACAGGGTCTTTTTTCTTACAATATTCTGACTATTTTCCTTACTGGATAATATGTACCTTTTCACTTAACACTCTGGTATTGTCCACTGGATTTCCTGTGAGGTTTAAGGTCCTTAAGGAAACGGCTCCCGTTAAGGGCTTGATATCCGTCACATAATTCTCGCTGATGTCCAAAGTCTTTAAGTTCCCAAGGATCGCTGCAAACTCCGCCTGGGTCAGCTCATTGTCCGCAATGGACAGGGTTTCCAGATTGGGATAATGGGAAAGGAATGCCGTGTGCTCGTCCAAAATCACATCATCCCAGTCCACATAGAGGATTCCGCCTCCGCCGTCCACCTTCACATTTTTATAAAGCTTGATGCCATCCATATGAAGCTCCTTCAGAGACGGATTGTCCTGAAGCTTATCAAAATTGATCTCACATTCCATGCCGTTTAAGGTAAAGCTTTCCAGCGTGCTGATATTAAACAGGGAAGAGATATCGTAGTAGGTGGATGCCCCTGTCAGATTCAGCCGTTTCAGGGCCGGCAGACCGGCAATGAACTCCAGATTGTCCAGATTTCCGGAAAATGAGGTGCATGTAAGATCTGTGAGACTGGCCAGGCTCTTAAATACACTTCCGTCATCCACAGCCACGCTGTTTAAGGAAAGCTTTCTCAGGGCAGTCATGGATGTTAAGAAGGACACACTGTCAAACCCCGATATGGTCAGCTCTTCCATGGCCGTAAGGCCGGAAAGGTCCGGCTGGCTGCAGTTGTAAGGAACCTCCAGCGTAAGCTTTGTAAGGTGTGAAAGGACAGAAATTTCACTGCAGTCCTTTAACTCATCGCAGGAATCAATGGTAAGGGAGGTGAGCGTCTCCGCCCGGTCAGAAAGACCGGAAAGGTTGATCATCCCTCCGTCATAAAGTCCCAGACTCTTTAAGCCCGGCATGTTGGAGAGGAAGGTGAGGGCCTTTAAATTCTCCGATTCCACGGATAAGCCCTCCAGCCAGCTCATCACAGAAAGCACAGAAAAGTCCTTCACCTCATCACAGTTTTCCAGGGTCAGGTATTTCACGTTTTTGGCAGCGGCCAGCTCTTTAATGTCCGTAAGATGGTATCCGTCCACAACCAGAGTTTCCACTGACGGAAACAGTTCCAGTCCCTCAAGGCTTTCCATTCCGGCGGAAATTTCCAGTTCCTTAAGACTTTCGGAAGAGCCAAAGGCCTCATGAAGGGCTTTGGGGCTCTCCGCATAACAGGAAAGGCTCTCCAGGTTCAGTCCTTTCAGGCTTTCGTTGGGCAGATAATTCATCACATCCAGCTTCACAAGACCGGAAAAACGCTCCAGAGCCTTGAAATCCATGTCGGCTCCGCTCCGGTCGAAATAAGCAGACTCCATTTCCGCCTCTGGATTCTCCATGGGATTTTCCATGCTGTAATCCACACAGATATCCTCTCCCCCGTTGGCATAACGGACACGGATCCAGCGGACGGAGGCAAGCTCCGAATCGGAAATCTGGTCTGCCGGTTTCCCAAATACCGCTTCTGCCCCATCGGCAAAAATTCCGGAAAACTCCGCTTCCAGTTCTTCTTTAGTGTCTTCCAAAGCCGTCTGTGCGCCTTCCTTCATGGCAGGAAGAGGTGACGTTTTCTTCTCCGATGCGGGATGGCTGAACACAGAAACGGCGGCTCCGCAGATGATGAGAAGAAACGCTGCCGCTAAAACAAGCGCATTTTTCCCCTTGTTATTTTCTTTCTTTGGCGAAAACGCTGCTGGCTGTGCAGCACGGTTCTGGTTGGATACAGAGCTGTTGATTCTGGCATCATCGCCTTCCCTCTCCAACACATATTTACTGTGACAGTATTCGCAGACCGCAATATTGGGGTTGTTTTGATCAATTTTCATGGTGCCGTTGCACGCCGGGCAACGCAGCTCTGTAATTTTCATAAACGTTCTCCCTGTAACACCAAATATAAGGAGCGGCCGGAAAACCGTGCCGCTCCCTTCTATGAACGCAAGACGTTCTTATTATTTCTCGCTGTCGTCGTACAGAGCAACAAGTTTCTCTAAGTGAGCATACTTGTCCTTTGCATTCTGTTCTGCCTGAGCGAACAGTGCTTTTGCTCTTTCCGGATTCTTCAGAGCCAGAGATGTGTAACGAACCTCTCCGCCGATGAAATCCTGGTAGGAAACAGTTGCAGGCTTGCAGTCGAGAGTGAACTTCTTCTCTGCAGCCGGGTTGTAACGGAAGATGTTCCAGTAACCGGACTGTACAGCCAGCTTCTCTTCTGTCTGAGCCTTAGCCATACCTTTCTTAATACCGTGGTTGATACACGGAGCATAAGCGATGATTAAGGACGGACCCGGATAAGCCTCTGCCTCTGCGATTGCCTTGATGGTCTGGTTCATGTCAGCGCCCATGGAGATCTGAGCAACATATACATAACCATAGCTCATTGCGATTGCTGCAAGGTCTTTCTGCTTAACCTCTTTACCGCCTGCTGCGAACTGGGCAACTGCACCTGTCGGAGTAGCCTTGGAGGACTGTCCGCCTGTGTTGGAGTAAACCTCAGTGTTGAATACCATGATGTTGATATCCTTGCCGCTTGCAAGAACATGGTCAACACCATTGAATCCGATATCGTAAGCCCAACCGTCGCCGCCGAAGATCCACTGGGACTTCTTAGCCAGGAAGTCTTTGTTCTTTACGATTTCCTTGCATGTCGGGCAGTCAACACCCTCTAATGCTGCAACTAACTTATCGGTAGCAGAACCGTTTAAAGCACCTACGCCGTAGGTCTCTAACCACTCATTGCAGGCTGCCTTGATCTCAGCAGTTGCATTCTCATTTGCTGCAACTTCCTCAACCTTAGCCTTTAAGCCTGTACGGATTGCGTTCTGAGCCAGTAACATACCGTAACCGAACTCTGCGTTATCCTCAAACAGGGAGTTGGACCAAGCCGGACCCTTGCCCTCTTTGTTTACGGTGTAAGGTGTGGACGGTGAAGAGTTACCCCAGATGGAGGTACATCCTGTTGCGTTTGCGATGTACATTCTGTCACCGAATAACTGGGTGATTAATTTTGCGTACGGCGGCTCACCACAGCCTGCACATGCGCCGGAGAACTCAAGGAGCGGCTGCTTGAACTGGCTGCCCTTTACAGTTGTCTCTTTAAATTTATCAATTACATCCTGCTTGGTTGCAAGCTTCTGACCATAGTTGAAGATCTCCTGCTCGCCAAGGTTGGACTCCAGGCTTGCCATGGTAAGAGCTTTCTCGCCCTTCTTGCCCGGGCAAACGTTTGCACAGGATCCGCATCCGGTACAGTCAAGAGCAGAAATGGTCATTGCAAACTTGTACTGCGGCATACCGGTCATCGGGATGGACTTCATCTCTGCCGGAGCTGCTGCTGCCTCTTCCTCTGTCATAGCTACCGGACGGATAACTGCGTGCGGGCAGACATAGGAACAGAAGTTACACTGGATACAGTTGTCCGGATTCCAAACCGGTACGTTTACTGCAATACCACGTTTCTCAAATGCAGAGGAACCGGACGGTGTGGTACCATCCACATAGTTCTTGAATGCAGATACCGGAAGATTGTTACCTTCCTGTGCGTTTACTGCTGCCTGAACGGTGTTGACGAATTCAACAACGTCTTCTCTTCCTTCTGTTGCATGAACCATATCAAGACCTTCGTCTTCACAGTTCTTCCAGCTCTCCGGAACCTGAACCTCATGAACGCCTTTTGCACCGGCGTCGATGGCAGCCCAGTTCTTCTGAACAACGTCCTCACCCTTACGGCCGTAGGTTGCCTTTGCAGCAGCCTTCATTAACTCGTTGGCCTTTGCAGCCGGGATGATTCCTGTCAGCTCAAAGAATGCAGACTGAAGAATTGTGTTGATACGTGTCGGGCCCATGCCGGTCTCAATACCAAGCTTAACACCGTCGATGGTGTAAAATTTGATGTTATGTTCAGCGATGAATTTCTTCACCTGACCCGGTAAGTGTTTCTCAAGGCCTTCCATATCCCACGGGCAGTTAAGAAGGAAGGTACCGCCGTCTACCAGCTCCTGAACCATGTTGTACTTGCGGATGTATGCCGGGTTATGACATGCAACGAAGTTTGCTTTCTTGATCAGGTAGGTGGACTTGATCGGTGTATGTCCGAAACGTAAGTGGGACATGGTAACACCGCCGGACTTCTTGGAGTCGTAATCAAAGTATGCCTGTGCATACATATCGGTGTTGTCGCCGATGATCTTGATGGAGTTCTTGTTTGCACCAACAGTACCGTCAGCGCCAAGACCCCAGAACTTACAGTTGGTGGTTCCCTCAGGAGTTGTAACAAGCGGAGCGCCCAGCTTTAAGGACAGGTTTGTAACATCGTCGGTGATACCGATTGTGAATCTCTTCTTCTCGGTGTTCTCGTAAACAGCAACAACCTGTGCCGGTGTGGTGTCCTTGGAACCTAAGCCGTAACGGCCTGTGTAAATCGGAACAGCGTCGAACTCTGTGTTCTTTAATGCAGCAACAACGTCCAGATATAACGGCTCGCCGATGGATCCGGGCTCTTTTGTTCTGTCAAGAACGGAGATCTGCTTAACAGTCTTCGGGATTGCAGCGATGAATGCCTCTGTGCAGAACGGTCTGTACAGACGAACCTTAACTACGCCGACCTTCTTGCCCTGCTTTACCAGGTAGTCGATGGTCTCCTCGATGGTGTCGTTGATGGAACCCATGGCAACGATCACATGCTCAGCATCTTCTGCGCCGTAGTAGTTGAATAACTTATAGTCAGTACCAATCTTTGCATTTACCTTGTCCATGTATTCCTGAACAATTGCCGGAAGTGCATCATAGTACGGGTTGCAGGCCTCTCTTGCCTGGAAGAAAATATCCGGGTTCTGAGCAGAACCTCTCTGTACCGGATGGTTCGGGTTTAAAGCGTTCTTACGGAATGCGTCGATGGCATCCATATCAGCCATTTCCTTTAAATCCTCGTAATCCCATGTCTCGATCTTCTGAATCTCGTGGGAAGTACGGAAACCATCGAAGAAGTTGATGAACGGAACCTTACCCTTGATTGCGGCAAGATGTGCAACCGGTGTTAAGTCCATAACTTCCTGTACGCTGGATTCGCAGAGCATAGCGCAGCCAGCCTGACGACATGCGTATACGTCAGAGTGATCGCCGAAAATGTTAAGTGCGTGGGTAGCAACGGCACGAGCGGATACGTTGAATACGCCCGGGAGCTGCTCACCGGCGATCTTGTAAAGATCCGGGATCATAAGAAGAAGACCCTGGGATGCGGTATAGGTGGTTGTTAAAGCACCTGCTGCCAGAGAGCCGTGTACGGCACCGGCGGCACCAGCCTCGGACTGCATCTCTGTGATCTGTACAGGCTGTCCGAACATGTTTGTTCTTCCATCGGTTGCCCATTCATCTGTGGCCTCAGCCATCGGCGAAGAAGGGGTAATCGGGTAGATGGCTGCAACATCGGTAAATGCATAGGAAGCATGAGCTGCTGCATGGTTACCATCCATGGTTTTCATTTTTCTTGCCATTTTTGATTTTCCTCCTATAAAAATGTATGCTTGACGTGCAACGCACGTTTGCCCGTGAGGGCGTAATGCGGGATACCCTGCGGGGTATGTTCTGACGTGCATGGCCCGTCCGCCTTTAGGGTTTGGAATTAAGGTATTTCCCCTTAGGATAGTGCCTTACTGCATAAGGCTACCTATACCTTATTATAACAACTTCTCTGTAAATTGCAAAGAAAAAAACACAGGATTTTGGTACAAAATCACGAACAATATCATGATTTTAGGGTCTCCTTTCCACACTATGAGCAGCGTTCCATATTGTGGAATTCAAAAAGAGAACCTGAAATTTTCAGATTCTCTTCTGTCTTGTATCTTAGTATCCAAGGGGAGAAATCATCCCCACATCGGACGGTCCTCCGTTGGTTTCCGGCTGTACCGGAGTTGTGGGCATGGGAGCTGTCTGAGGCATATTGGTCACTTCCCCGGGACCTCCCGGGCCGTGCTCCGGTTCCCCGCTCTGGGTCTGGGATCCGGGTCCTCCGCTTCCCTCTGTGGACGGCTCGATCACATCGCCCGGTCCCATATTCTGGGCGCTGCTTTCCTGGGGATTCTCGTTTCCGGGACCTCCCTGGTTTCCGGGCTGTGCCGCAGACGGCTCTGTGGACGGGCCCTCTGCACCCTCAGAGGATGTATTTGCTGACTGGCTCTCCTGCCCTGACTGGCTTTCTCCCTCTGTGGTGAGAACGCTTCCCGATGTATTTCTCTTAATGGTGGCAGGCTTTCCGTTGTAGGTACTGTTGTGGAGATGGATTTCCTCCACCACTTCCCCGTTCTTTTTCGTAATCAGCTTGGTCACCCAGCGGCTTCCGGGAGTGGCCTTCTTGGCTTCCACTTCCACGCCGGGCTCCAGAGTGGGATCTTCCTCATACTCCGGCTCCGGCGGATTGAGCTCCGTCACCTTTTCTGATTTCATAGAAAGGGTCACGCCCTCCTCCAGAATCGGATTGCCGTAAATCGAGCAGGTCAGCTTCTGGTTGGAAAAGCTGGTCTTTATACCAATGGCTGTTTTGGAATTGTTGACAAATTTCATGTCCGGTCCGGAATATCCGTCATAGCTTACCATGGCATCCTCACCGGGCGTCACATAGGACGGCTCATAGCTGTGGGCATGGCGCTCTGTGGTCTTGAGTCCGGCAAAGACCACTGCGTTATAAAGCGTTGAAGACACCTGGCAGACACCGCCGCCGGGCTCCTCCACCAGCACGCCGTTCTGGTAAGCTCCCGCCGGACGGTAGCCCCTTTCCGTGGTACGGTTTCCGGTGGTCATATTAAAGGAAAACTCTTCTCCCGGCTGGATAATAATTCCGTTGAGGGCCGCCGCGGCAATGCGGATATTTTCATTCCGGTCCTTGTTGGAGGTGGTTGTTGTGGTGTAGGTTCCCAGGCGTTTGAAATTGGCTCTGGCCTCTTCTTCCGTGATTTCAGGCTGCACTTCTTTTGCTGTTGCCTCGATGGTCTTTTTGTATTCTCCGGCCTTTAAGGCATCCATGATATCCTCAGCAAGGGCATCCCGCTCAATTAAAACACCGTTCTGGGCTCCCGAGAAGGTAAATTTATCGCTGGCTGCGTCATAGGAGGAAATGGAACCATTTTTCGCCTTCACGTCCCATCCGTCCGCCAGGCTGTCCACCTGGGCCTTTACCTGCTCAGTAAGGCCGTCAGCCGTTACCGTATAGGTTCCGGCCTCTCCCTTGTCAAAGGCCTCCGTGAGAACGGATTCCACCTGGGCCTCCATGAGATTGTCAAGTTCCTTTGTCTCTCCGTTATAGGCGACCTTCATATCCCAGCCGACGGCTTCCAGAACCTTTGCCATCGCCTCGGTTTTTGTCATACCATGGACAGAGACTCCATTTACCGTAATTTCCGCCTCCAGCTCCGTCTCCGGTTCTGTGGTCACGTCCTCCGACTGGCTCTCCTTGTTCCCATCGTCCTTTGCACATCCCCTGACTCCCACTGCAATACAGAGAATCAGGATGACCACTCCAATGAGAATCAAAAGAAGTTTTGCAAAATCGGGGCTCTGGCGGCGTTTCCGTCCGCGTCTGCGGGCACTGGAGGAGGTGCTCCGGTTTCTTGCATTCTGTACGGCTAAAATCCGGTCGGAGCTGCTCTGTCTGGAGGAAGAGCTTCTGGTACTCCTCTGGGCAGATGCAGACCGGCCCTGGGAAGTTCTCCCGGCAGTGCTGCGGCTGTTCCCAGCCCGGCTGCCGGACTGGCTGTTTCTGTTCCTGTTCATTTCACTCATAGTATCTCACCTTTAAAGCGCCCTGTATCTGTGGGCTCTGTTATTTTACATCATGATGTTGTAGTCATGCGAATATAAGTATAGCACAAATAGTGGAAAATGGAATAACAGATTTCTTAAATTTCTTTCACATCTTTGCGAATTATGTTACACTATTGTTACAGCGTCAAAAAGACAGGTAAACCAACTCAGAAAGAAGGTACTTTCATGAAGCTTATAGATCTGCATATCCATTCCACTGCATCCGACGGTTCTCTTACCCCCACAGAGGTGGTAAACGCTGCCGAAGACCTGGGACTTGCCGCCATTGCCCTCACGGACCACGATACGGTGGATGGCATTGACGAGGCCATCTGCGCCGCCTCCGGTCTCAATCTCACAGTGGTGCCCGGCATCGAGCTTTCCTGTATTTACCAGGAAAAGGAAATCCATATGCTGGGTCTTTACATTGACCATAAAAATGAAGAGCTGCTCCATTTTCTTAAAGAAGCCGCCAGGAAGCGCCGGGAGCGAAACGAAAAAATACTTGCTGCCTTCCAGAAGGACGGTTTCCGGATTACCATGGAGGACCTCACCATGGAAAATCCCAAAACCACCATCACCAGGGCTCACTTTGCCCGTGCCCTTCTGAAAAAGGGATATGTCTCCTCCGTTGACCAGGCCTTCAAAAAATATCTGGGGCCGGACTGCCCCTATTACAGGAAAAGGGAGACCATCACTCCCGAAGAGGCCATCCAGGCCATACGGAATGCAGGCGGTTTTGCAGTCCTTGCACACCCCTGCCAGTATAAGCTTGGCTGGGCTAAAACCGAGGAATTGATTTCTTATTTAAAAACTCTGGGCCTTGGCGGGCTGGAGTGCTTCCATTCCTCCAACAACCAGGAGGAAAGCGGAAAGCTCAGAAAGCTGGCCATGAAGTATCAGCTTGTCCCCACAGGAGGCTCTGATTTCCACGGCGCTGCCAAGCCCGATATCAAAATCGGCTCCGGCCGGGGCGGCTTACGGGTTCCCGCCCTGTATCTGGATGAAATCAGGCTTTCCATGTTTCTTTCATAAAGGTTCGGATTACCTGGGAGAGGGCGGCCGCCAGCTTGTGGTCTCTCCCTCCTGCAGTAACTCCCACCACGGTTTCCCCGTCCTTTATGAGACCCGGGAAATAGAAATCGCAGTTTTCCTTTCTGGAGGCATCATTGACCGGAATTTCTGCGCTTCGGCAGTCTCTGACCACCTGTTCGTTGACGGCCTCTCCTGCTGCTGCCAGAACAAACACAGGCCGCTTCCCGTCCTCCTCCAGCATATTTTTCTGGTATTCCTCTTTCTTCCAAAGAATCTCTCCCTGATCTGCCAGCTCTAAAAGCCCATCGGTAATCTGTGGCGATACCACTGTAATCCGGCATCCGAATTCTGCCAGGGTCTGAATCCGCCTGGCCGCGACGGCGCCCCCGCCCACAACCAGGACCGGCTTTTCCTTTAACTCCACAAAAAGCGGAAAATATGCCATTTTCTATAACTCCTTTAAATAAAGCTCCGTCAGACTGTACCGTGTGGTGCCGTTGTATCCGGTCACCGTATCCGCCATGGCCAGGGAATTTAAAACTGCCTCCTCTGTGGCCTCGGCAACGGCCTCAAATGCCTCATCCAGGCACTCCTCCCTGATCTGCCGCACGGTGCTGAAGGCGGATTCCTCTCCTGTTTTTACGGGATTGGCCGTGGAAAATCCCAGCATAATATCCCCGCTTCCATGGCCCATAAAGGAGCCGCACCGGGAGAGGCCCACTCCGGCCCGGCGGATGATGCGCTTTAGCTGCCTGTCGGAAACAGGAAGGTCCGTTCCAATGACCATCATAATGGAACCCTCATCCTTCTTTGCCTCCTCGATCTTTCCCAAAAGCAGGTCTCCCATGGGCTTTCCGTTGAGGACAAAGTTTTTCGTGCTTCCAAAGTTGGACTGGACCAGAACTCCGATGGTGTAGGTTTCCTCCCCGATTGTAAGAATTCTGGAGGCAGAACCGATTCCTCCCTTCATGCCAAAGCAGGTGGTTCCCTTTCCGGCTCCCACATCGCCTTCTTCAAAATCAGAACAAGCTGCGTCGATGGCCGCCCGGACCTGGTCCTTTCCAATAACCCGTTCCGTAATTTTATTGAGGCTGGCATCGTTGCACTCTCCCACAACCGTATTGATGGATTGTGCCTTCACCCCATCCTTTTCACAGAGCTCCACCACATAGTCCACCAGAGCATCCTGGACCAAGCCCACATTCAGGGTATTGGTGAGGGCAATGGGGCTCTCTAAAGTCCCCAGCTCCTCGATCTGGGGAATCCCTGCGGTCTTCCCAAATCCATTGTGTACAAAGGCCGCTGCCGTTAATTTATTAACAAAAATATTTTCACGACATGGCAGGATTACGGTCACTCCTGTCTTGTGCTCCTTTGTGTCTGCCGTCCAGTGTCCCACGGTCACTCCCGACACATCCGTAATTTTATTAAGCGTTCCCGGCCTATGGCTTCCAATTATTAATCCATATTCCCGAATTCTTTTTTTCATTTTGTACAGCCTCCTGTGCCTGTCTCCCTGTGCTTCCACATTTTCCATAAAAAACCGCCAAAACCTTGTTAAATTTTTATCTATTTCATCCATTGTATTTTTCCACCTGCTCTGATACAATCATGATTGTTAAATGATTCACTAATTGTACAGCTTTCGTACAGGAGGTAATGATTATGAAGATGAAAATTAAGAACATTTCCAACATTGATAAATTCTTTGACGTCATCAATCAGTGTGACGGCGCTGTTGAGTTAAGTCTCCCGGAGGGAGGCTCCGTAAATTTAAAATCCAAACTGAGCCAGTATTTTTCCATGGCCACGGTTTTCTCCAACGGCTCCATCAAAGAACTTGATCTTACCACGCATTCCAGCAAGGATTCGGAGCGCCTGATCCAGTATATGGTTCAGGGCTGTTAAAACCCTTTTTCTCTTAAGATGGCACATAGCTGTTCTTTCTCTGTAAAGAAAGTTCCCTGTGCCATCTGCATACTCCCACCGCCTCTTCCATTGAGAGCCTGATTGAGTTCTCTGGAAAGCAGGCGCATGTCCTCGTCCTGACTCCCCAACACATACTGGAATCCCCCTTCAGGAATTTCCGAAAGGGCGAGGACATTTTTCCCTTTCTTTTCTTCCAATGCCCGGTTCACAAGCTGTCTGAGCTGCTGAGGACCGAAGTTTTCTTCAAACAGGCAGAGATTTCCCTCACTTTTTTCCATGGTTTTTACCCGGCTTTCAATGAGTGCATGGTAGCATCCGGAAAGCTTTTCCTGGAGTCTTACGGTTTCCTGCTTCATTTTCTCCACAGCCCCTGCAATTTCATCGGGCTTTGCAGAAAGCAGGTTGGAGACCTTCTGTACCTGGCTCCGCTTTTTCTCATAGTCCTCTACGGCCCGCTTTCCGCAGAGCAGGGAGATTCTTACTCCGCCCTTATAATGCATCATAGACAGGAATTTAACCAGACCAATTTCCCCGGTTCGTGCCACATGGGTTCCACAGCAGGCGCAGGTATCTCCGCCCGGAATCCTTACGATTCTCACATCGCCGGTCAACTCCTTTTTGCTTCTGTATTCCATGGCTTCAAGCTCTTCCTTTGGCGGAAAGCCTGCATAAATCTCCCGGTTTTCCCAGATGATTCCATTGGCCTTTTCCTCGATCTCCATCAGGTCCTTCCACTCCAGAACGCCGTTTAAGTCGATGGTCACCTCATCCGCTCCCATATGGAAGCCCACATTATCATATCCGAATGCACTGTGAATCAGTCCCGATACCAGGTGTTCTCCCGAGTGTTCCTGCATAAGGCTGAATCTCCGTTCCCAGTCGATTACACCCTTTACATTTTTTCCCACCGGAAGCTCTCCTTCGGCGTAATGAACCACGACGCCGTCCTTTTCATGGACATCCGACACCGGAATGCCGTCGATGGTGCCGGTATCCGCCGGCTGACCGCCGCCTTCGGGATAAAAGGCCGTCTCATTCAGTACCACCTCATACCCTCTTTTTCCCTTAACACAGGAAAGAACGGTGGCTTCAAATTCTCTTTTATATGGGGATTCATAATATAATTTTTTCATTTTGTAAGCTCCTTTATGTATTCTGCCCTCCAGTATAGCATCTTTCCGCCGGATTCTCAATTCTGCTTAAAAAGAAAAATTTCATAAAACAGGCAACTATGACAAGCAGGCTGACATATGATGGAGTGTAAACAAAAAAACCTTTGGAGGATTTGAACATGAGTGATTTAGCTGCTACAAATTGTGGATGCGGATGCGAGACTTCTAACACTGGATGTGGATGCGGATGCGGAAATAACTTCATCTGGATTATCATCCTTCTTTGCTGCTGCGGTGGTTGGGGACATAACGGATGCAATAACGGATGCGGATGCGGTATGGATAACAGCTGTATCTGGATCATTCTCCTTCTCTGCTGCTGCGGCGGCTGGGGCGGAAACGGCGGCGGCTGCTTCTGCTGCTAATTCTTGCGGGCGGGGAACTCCCCGCCCCTTTTCTTTCGCAAACTTATTTGCAGGGCGCCTTTTTCGGGCTGCTTCCCTGCTTTCTCATGTCCTTTCTCATTGGGATTCCCTGGCCTTTCTGTCTTCCGTTTCCAAACCTGCTTTTCTCGCAGTCCTCATCGATTTCGTAAACACTGTTTCCATCTATAATCAATCGGCCTGCCATAATCATTCAACCTCCTGTCTCTGTCATAATATTCCCGCAAGCGGAAACCAGTGCAGATATTGGTTTTAAAATTTACATCTCCCGCATATATTTTCACCAGTAAAAGGAGGCTTGCCAATGAATGAAAAAGAATTAAAGCTGACCGATCTGGACTATGCCATCGGGGATCATCATATCCAGATGCTGAAGGCCGCCCTGCCATACATGGAAATCGCCCAGCAGCGGGCCATGTCATTCTTTATTAAATGGGATGAGCTGGTACGCACCATGGCATTTTTTGAGGAAAACGGAGACGGCATGATGAGTGTCTGCTCCCTGGATGAAAAACATGTATCCCCGGTGGATATGCTGAACGCCGTAAAGCCCTACGCCAACCAGAGGGAACAGGAACTGATTGACATCATGACCAAACTGTTATCAGGCAGGAACGGGCGGAATTCCGGGCGGGGCCCCATTTCCATGGAACAGCTCCTGTCCATTCTGCCCCCAGAACAGCAGTCCCGGTTTGAAACCATTCAGCTCATGATGCAGACCATGGGACAGATGTGAGAGAAAGGAGATTTCATGAACAATTCCTGGAAAGATGATCCCAGACTTAAGGGCATGGATCCGGCCAGGGTATCTGCCCTCTGCTCCCTGGCCGACGAGCTTTCCAATGCACCGAAGGACCAGAAGATGGCTGTATTCCTTTCTGTCAGCCAGAAAGCGGCAGCCATGAACTTAAGCTTTTCCCCGAAAGAAAGGGAGCTGTTTATTGACATACTGACAAAAGACATGCCGCCGGAAGAAAAAAAACGGGTCCAGCTCATTCAGTCCCTGGCCCTGAAAATGAACCGGAACGGACATTAAATTTAAAAAAGCGCAGGCGGTCACTACGCACCGTCTGCGCTTTCTCTTTTGTGTTTTACATTCCTTCCAGGTCCTCTAACTCCCCGCCGATGAGAATCCGTGTATTCGGGTCAATGGACTGAATTAACATTCTCACATAGGTCTGGGATAACTGGACCCCGCAAAGGGTTCTGTCGTTGGTATCGGCCTGCTGGCAGTTGACTACCAGGGCCGGGTAGGCTTCGCCCTCTGTTTCGGGCTTTATGATCATTCCATAGTTGGAAAAAGCCTTCATGTTTTCAAGCTTTACGCTGTTTTCCACCCGGGGTCCGCTTCGTCCCACGGTGTAGATACTTCCAAATCCGCTTTCATTGGGATCTGTAATCCAGTAATCTTTGCTGGTAAGATGATGATAGGGAACCAGGCTTCCCGGGTTTTCTTCCATTCCAAAGGCGCTTTCTAACCGATACGCACCGTAGATGTCTCTGTCCTCTCCGGAGCCGCCGGAAATGAAGCAGTTGATGGAAAAGACTTCACGCCATTCTTCGTCAGCTCCCTTGGAGAAATAGGTCAGTCTGGAGTTTCCAACCACCTGATTTCTTGGGATTCTGGTCTTGGAAACCTCGGCATTTTGTGTGGGGAGCTCCCCCTCAGCTTCGTTCCCCAGGTTGTTGAGCACCAATACCAGGCTGTTTGCATCCTGGGCAATTCCCATCTCTTCAATCCACTTTCCTTTATCCTGCTGGGTCTTCCAGGTCAGGTCCACCTGAACCTCATCGCTCCCGGCCGCATCCGGCTCCAGGGTAATGGTGTCAACGGCAGTTTCTTTGGCGGCTGCAATGGAGGTTAGTGCCATTGAAGCTGCGAAGACAAAGACTGCCAGTGCTGTATATAAATGCTTGCGCATGGAAAAGTTCCCCTTTCATGTCCGCTTTTGATGTATGTAATCCTTTTTGAGGAGCGGATCACGGGCATTCGCCCTATGGAAAAAATCCGACAGGATTCCGCTTACGTGCAAGCACGACGCGGCCTCCCGCCGGATTTTTTCCGCACTGCTCATTGCTTTGTGGACATTATACCATACCCGCCGGGAATTGTCACTGGCAAATCTTGGATTGGCGGATTTTTGCCACATTTATTTCAGGTATTTGTCAAACCAGTTCATCATTTCAGTCATTCTGCGGATTCTGTGGGTGGGTTTGCCGGAGCGGGACAGTTCGTGGTTTTCTCCATGGAACAGGCACATTCTGGCTTCCACACCAAAGTATTTTAAGGCAGAGAACATCTGAATGGCATCTCCCATCCAGCAGCGGTAGTCTTCGTCAGACTGGATAAATAAGGTGGGAGTCTTTGCCATGTTGGCATATTTTAACGGGGAGTGGGTCCACATCTTATCGGCACTGGACCAGGGATCGGCCTTGATCTGGTCCATGTTGAAATAATATCCGATATCGGTGGTCATGCACTTGGAAACCCAGTTGGAAATACTTCTCTGGGATGCTGCTGCCGCGAATCTTGTGGTATTTCCCACAACCCAGTTGGTCATGAAGCCGCCGTAGCTACCGCCCATGACGCCCAGACGCTTTTCATCGATCTGCGGATAACGCTTTAATACCTCATCGGTCACTGCCATACAGTGGTCGAAATCCACGCTTCCATGTCTTCCGGAGAGATCGGCAAAGGCGTTGCCGCGTCCGTCGCTGCCCAGGGGATTGGTGAAGAATACAAAGTATCCGGCGTTGGCAAACACCTCGTTCTCATGGAAGAAGGTGGGGCCAAAGGTGGCTCTGGGGCCGCCGTGGATGGTGAGAATTCCCGGATAGGTCTTGTTGGGATCATAGTCTGCCGGCTTGATCACATAGCCGTCCAGCTCCAGTCCCTTATATGTAAAGGTAAATTCCTCCACCGGAAGCACATTTCTCTCAGCCATAACGGCATCGTTGAAGGAGGTCAGCTTCTTCTCTTCTTTTCCGTCAAAGCTGTACACCTCTGTGAGGCCCATGTCACGCATTCCGGTAAAGTATACGGTATCGCCGCAAAGATCGATGGTGTGGATGCTGCCCTGTCTGTCCACCAGAGTTTCCAGATTTCCGTTGGCATCAAACCGTCTGATCACGGACTGTTTTCTTAAGGTTGAGATAAAGTAAATATAGGTATCGTCGTGTGCAAATCCGGCGCCGTCTGCAAATTTGCAGTCACAGCAGATGGAATTATGGATGCTGTCGTCAAAATCAGACAACAGGGTTACCTTTCCGTCCTCTAAGGTATAGAGCTTGTCATTTTCGTTGAAGCCGTAGTCCTTCATGTAAGAGCCAAAGAAAGTTACCTTTCCCTTTAAGATGCAGGCATAATCCAGGCTCATGTCCTTCTGTTCCACCAGGGTTTCTGTGGTATCGGAGGAAATATGATAGGTCTTAAGACCCTGGTATACGTCCTTTTTGTCGGTGTACAGGCTTCCGATGTAAAGAACCTGGTCTCCCTCTACCCAGAATCCTTCCACGTTCTCATAATCCTGGCTTACGATCTTTGATTCCTTTGTCTCCATGTCGTAGACAGCAAGACGGGTTCTCTTCTTATTTACAATGCCCTGGCCATTGGCCCAGAAGGGAAGCTCATCGAATACCTCATAGTCCTTCTCTTCCTTCCAGGACTTCATGGCCTCCTTCTTCTCGTCCTCTTCCATGTGGGCGAAATCCGGCTTGTTATAGTCATACTTCACCGTCATGATAAGTTTCGTTCCTGCAAGCTTCATCTTTGCCACCGTAAGCGGTACTGCAAAGGCAAACTGTGCCTCACCGCCTCCGATATGAATGGTATAGAAGCAGGTCCAGTCCTCCCCGTTTTTCACCTTTTCTGCATAGGACTTTTCCCGGTTGGAGGTGAACAGGATGGTCTCGGAATCCAGCCAGATGAAGTTTCTCTCCTTCTTTCCTCCTGTGAGCTTTCTCACGCTGCCGCATCCGGCATCGTAAAGCCACAGGCAGGAATCGTAGCAATTGTCCTCCTCGTTGGCATTCACAACGGCCATGGCTCCATGCTTTCCGTCCGGCGCCATTACCATACAGGTGGGATAGTTGTAAAAGGTAAAGTCATTGATTCCAATTTTTTTCATAAAAAATACCCCCTAATGATTGATTTGAATATGCAACACAGCCCATCGGGCTTATCATCCTTTGTTTGTAACCACAGCCGCCAGCGCATCCCTTGCCTCAGAAAGCTGAAGGCAGAGGCGGTTGGTGTCCTCCGGGTCATACACGGCCACAAAATGCACCAGCATACTGGATAAGGAGAACATTCCCAGGACATTATTGAAGAAAAACAGGTCATGGTTGTCGCAGGTCAGAACCACGGTGGCATGGACCGCCTGGGGCGCCGACATTTTATCGGTAATGAGAATCTGCGGCACCTGCCTTTTGGCCAGATATTTGGCCGTATTGACCAGATGCTTCATGTATCCCGGAATGGAAAACATGACAACGGCATCCTCCGGACCGATATGGCTGATGAAATTTCCGTAAAGGGCTTTGGTCATGGCCCCCAGATCGTGGACATGGAGCCCAAGAGTGGATAGACGCCGCATCAGATACTGGGAGATGGGAGTCGTCAGCTCACTGCCAACCACATAAACCACACGGGCCTGCTTAAGGATGGAGGACGCCTCCAGCACCTGTTCCAAGGAAACCTGGGAATAGGTGTTTTTAAGAACCTGGTATTCATTGTTGGCAAAGGTCTGAAACAGGTCATTTTTATTCATGTCGCCGCCCTCGGACCCGTTCCCAGGGAATGCCCCGTGTTCCTTAAAATCGCCGTTGCTGAGCCGGACTCTCAAGTGGTCCTTCAGACACTTTTTAAAATCCACATAGCCGGAAAAGCCGATTTTCTTGATAAACCGAAGGATAGTCACCTCCGTGACACCCAGGGTCTCAGAAAAATCCTTCAGGGAAAGAAAACAAACCTCATCGGGATATGTAAACACATAGTCTGCAATCCGCTTTTGGACAGCACTCATGGTACCGTATTTTCCGCTTACTTCATCCAGAATATCCATTTTTTACCTCCTTTCGGCGTATTTTCCTGTGACTATTATAAACATATCCACCATCAAATGTCCACCTTTTTCTTTCACTGCCAAAAACCGCAGGCTCCATCTTCCATGGAACGCCTGCGGTTCTTTCTATTTTTATTTTGCAACGATGTTCACAATCTTCTTGGGAACATAGATTTCTTTTACGATAGTACCTGTGATTTTGCTCTTTACAGCCTCTTTTCCTGCGGCGATGGCATCCTCTTTGGAGATGTCCGCCGGAACGGTGATCACGCCCTTGGTCTTACCGTTTACCTGTACGGCAATCTCGATCTCATCGTCCTTCATGGCCTCTGTATCGCACTCCGGCCAGGTTGCATGGAACACGCTGTCGGTGCCGCCAAGCTCTCTCCACAGCTCCTCACCAAGATGGGGAGCGAAGGGAGCCAGTAAGATTACGAAGGTCTTTAAGGTCTCTTTGTCGATTCCGCCCTCTTTCTTTGCCAGGTCAATGAGCTTGTTGTTGTACTCCATGAAGCCGGAAACAACGGTATTTAAGCTGAACTGGTTGAATCTGGTCTCGATGTCGTATACCAGTTTATGGCGCAGCTTCACCATTTCCTTTGTTTCCTTCACATCCTTGTCCTTGCTGTCCATTACCAGGTTGTAGAAACGGTTTAAGAATCTGGAAACGCCCTCGATTCCGCGGTCATCCCACTCGGCATCCAGCTCCGGCGGTCCCACGAACAGCTCATACATTCTCAGGGAGTCACAGCCGTAATCCCTTACCAGATCATCCGGGGAAACCACATTTCCTTTGGACTTACTCATCTTGATACCGTTCTTGCCGGTGATCATACCCTGGTTAAAGAGCTTTGTGAAGGGCTCGTCAAAGTCCACAACTCCGATGTCGTGGAGGAACTTGGTGTAGAATCTGGAATACAGAAGGTGCAGTACGGCATGCTCTACGCCGCCGATGTACATGTCAACGGGCAGGTACTTGTTGGCCTTTTCCTTGGAAACCAGTTCTTTGTCGTTCTTATTGTCCACATAGCGCAGGAAATACCAGGAAGAACCTGCCCACTGGGGCATGGTGTTGGTCTCTCTCTTTGCAGGGCTTCCGCAGCAGGGACAGGTGGTGTTCACCCACCAGTCGATGGCAGCCAGCGGAGATTCTCCGGTTCCTGTGGGCTGATAGCTCTCAACCTCCGGTAAGGTAAGGGGAAGCTGGTCCTCCGGCACCGGAACGTTTCCGCACTTGGGGCAGTGGATAATCGGAATCGGCTCGCCCCAGTAACGCTGACGGGAGAATACCCAGTCACGGAGCTTGTAGTTGACTGTCTTCTTACCAATTCCCATCTTTTCGATGATGATGGGCGCTTCTTTCTTCAGCACGGCGGACTCCATACCATTCCAGTCGCCGGAATTGATCATGGTTCCGCTGGCCTCGGTGTAGGCCTCCGTCATATTGTCAATTTCCTGTCCATCCTTGGCAATAACCTGGATGATGGGAATGTTGAATTTCTTTGCAAACTCAAAGTCACGGTCATCGTGGGCCGGAACGCACATGATGGCTCCGGTACCGTAATCAGCCAGTACATAGTCAGACAGCCAGATCGGAACTTTCTTGCCGTTTAAGGGGTTGATTGCGTAGGTTCCTGTGAATACGCCTGTCTTTTCTTTGTCCTGGAGACGGTCCACGTTGGACTTCATGGAAGCGTCAAAAATGTACTTTTCAACAGCCTCTCTGGTCTCATCGGTGGCCAGGCTCTTTGCCATCTTGTGCTCCGGAGCCAGTACCATAAAGGTGGCGCCATGGAGCGTATCCGGTCTTGTGGTGTAAACGGTAATCTTCTCCTCGCGGCCTTCCACCGGGAAATCCACCTCAGCGCCGTAGGATTTTCCAATCCAGTCGGTCTGCATCTTCTTTACCTTCTCCGGCCAGTCAAGCTTGTCCAGGTCATTTAACAGACGGTCTGCGTACGCAGTAATCTTTAACATCCACTGGCGCAGGTTCTTCTTTGTAACGGTGGTTCCGCAGCGCTCGCAGCAGCCGTTTACCACTTCCTCGTTGGCAAGACCTGTTTTACAGGACGGGCACCAGTTGATGGGGAACTCCTTCTCATAGGCCAGGCCCTTTTTAAACATCTGGACGAAAATCCACTGGGTCCATTTATAGAAGCCGGGATCTGTGGTATTTACTTCCATATCCCAGTCGTAGATGGCTGCAATCTCGCCGATCTGACGCTTAATATTAGCCACGTTCTCGGCTGTGGATTTTGCCGGATGAACGCCCATTTTGATGGCATAGTTCTCAGCCGGAAGACCGAATGCATCCCATCCCATGGGGTGAATCACATATTTTCCCTTTAATAACTGGTAGCGGCTCCATACATCAGAAATTACATAGCCTCTCCAGTGACCCACATGCAGGCCGCTTCCGGACGGATACGGGAACATATCCAGACAGTAATATTTTTCTTTCTTTCCATCATTGACATTGATCGGGTTTTCTTCCCAGTTGGCACGCCACTTCTTTTCAATGGCAGTATGGTTGTACTGTGCCATGACGTTTTTCCTCCATTTCATTGTATCAATCACAAAAGCCCCGGTCTCTATATTTCATAGAGACGTGGGGGCTTATTCTCACGCGGTACCACTCTATTTCATACGGCACGTTCCGTATGCTCTCATTCCCCTCGTAACGGTGGGAGCCGGCACTGCCTACACAGAATCCGTAAAAATCCCTTCAGCATGCTACTCGGAGGCGAGTTCAAAAGCTTCCCGAAGCTGCCTCGCACCGTCCGGCAGTTCTCTGAATCCGTTCTGCTTCCTACTATTCCCCGTCATTGTATTTGGACTGACTCATAATTTATCATAATTCCCCGTTCCTGTCAAGCATTCGGCGGATTTTTCCCCCGTTGGACGCCATTCTACGGGGCAGCCGTACTCTCGGTCTGTACGGTAGTTTTAAGCTCCGTCTGTGCATTCCGGTCCTTCATGGCCATGAGGCTCCCCACAATCCCCATAATACAGAGGACAATGGCCGCCAGCCGTTTCTGTTCCTTACTCATGTTTCTTCCCCCGCCGTTTCAATACCTGATTCACTGCCTTCGACACCACCCATCCGGTACAAAGCCCGGCCAGGGCAAACCCTGTATACATGGCGGCATAGACACACCAGGTCTCCCAGTCATGGAGCAGAACCCAGTACTGGGGCACGAAACATACCAGTGAAATCGCCACAAATAAAAGCTGGAAACCCTTTTTCTGCCCGCAGACAAAACCGCAGAAGAACACGCCCACCGGAATCACAACCATCATAAACAGCACGGCGGTTCCCGTATCGCTCATAAATAGCGGGCAGCCGTAAAACAGCATCAGCACCACCACATTATAGGGAAACACCTCGCCAATTCGCTCTTTTATGTCCATCGTCAAAAACTCCTTTCTTTCCGGCGCAGGTTTAATGTCTGACGACATTATACCATACTCAAAACCATTTGACTATTCCAAAAAACCCGTATATGATGGTAAGGGCAATTGGTAATGCCAATACAAAAGATTCGGGAGGAATTTTCCATGGACAATATTCAAAACCTGATCTGGCTCTGCCCCATGCTGTTTGTGGCCGGATTCATTGACTCCATTGCCGGAGGAGGCGGACTCATTGCCATGCCGGCTTATATGATGTGCGGTATGCCGATTCATCTGGTCTACGGGTGCAACAAATTCCAGTGCGCCTTCGGAAGCACGGCTGCCGCCTGGAAATATTTTAAGAGCGGCTGCCTGGACTTAAAGATTGCTGCCACGAGCGCCGTCACCGCCTTTCTCTTTTCCATGGCGGGAACCAGAATTATCTTTTACCTGACCGATGCACAAATCCGGTCCATGCTGATGGTTTTGCTGCCGCTCACGGCGCTTCTGGTGATTTTTGTCAAGAACGCATGGAACTATACGGCAAAGGAACAGCCCCTGACTCCGCGCAACATTCTCATGGCCCTGGTCACAGGCATGACCATCGGTCTTTACGACAGTCTCTACGGTCCCGGCGGCGGCACCATCGCCATGCTGCTGTTCACCTTCCTGTTCCACTATGACATCCGCACCAGCTCCGGAAACGCCAAAATCGTTTTGATCGTGTCCAACTATACGGCTCTTTTCACCTATATCCTGTCCGGCAATGTGCCCTTTGCCATTGCCGTTCCCTGTGCTGTCTGCAACGTTCTCGGAAACTATCTGGGTGCCGGGTTTGCAGTGAAAAAAGGTGCAAAAATCATCCGTCCTCTTATGATCTGTGTTGTGACGGTGCTGATCGTAAAAATTCTCATTGGAAAATAAAAAGCGGCTGCCCTGGAGATTTCTCCCTGGCAGCCTTTTCTTATTTCTTCTCTTTGATCTGGCCCACTGCGTAAAGGACCACCTGTATGGTAACTTCCTTCTCTGCATCCACCAAAAGCGTCACGTATTCCCCGTCCCGTTTCACAACGGTGCCTACGATTCCTCCGATGGTGACAACCACATCGCCGGGGGCGATGGAGTCGTGGAGCTCCTTTACTTTCCTTTGCTTTTTCTTATTGGGAATATAAATAAACAGGTACATGGCAAGGAAGACAAGGACTCCATAGGCACCAAAAAGCAACAATGGTGACATACGAACAATCCCTTTCCTTTATTCCATTCCCAGGAATTTCTCAACAATTTTTACAAACAGGGCAGAGCCAATCCAGAACACATCCTCATCCACATTGAATTTCGGGTTGTGATGGGGAACATCGGTGTGTTTTTCCGGGTTGGAGGAGCTTAAAAACATGAATGCACCGGGAATCTGGTTCACATAGTATGCGAAGTCCTCACCGCCCATGTTGGGAGCGTCCACATGGTCAATGACCATATCCTTTCCAACAATCTCTGCTGCACATTCGCAGGCCAGCTCCGCCATTTTGGGATCGTTGATTACCGGCGGCGCCCCCCAGATCATCTCATACTCCACTTCGCCGCGGAATGCCTTTGCCGTCGCCTCTGCAATCTCTCCGATTCTCTTAGCCAGTTCCTGGCGGACATCCTCTTCCACGGCACGGATAGTACCTTCGATCAATGCCTCCGACGGAATTACGTTATAAGCAAAGCCCGCCTCCAGATGACCGATGGTGAGAACCGACGGCTTCACGGCAGCAATCTCTCTGGCAATGATTTCCTGAAGATTGATCACGATATGGGAAGCGATGTTGATGGGATCAATGCCCTTTTCCGGTGTGGAGCCGTGGCAGCCGTTTCCCTTTACCTTAATGACAAATTTATCGAAGGAAGCCATGCAGCAGCCCGGTGTGCAGATCACGGTTCCTGCCGGAATGTCCCTGGAAATAATGGTTCCGATATGGGTTCCGAAAATCGCATCCACGCCTTCTAAGCCGCCTTCTTTAATGGTACGCTCTGCTCCTCTGGAGCCCTCTTCGTCTGTCTGGAACAAAAGGCGGACCGTACCGGGAATCTGCTCCTTATTTTCATTTAAAACCTTTGCGGCTCCCAACAGCATGGTCATATGGGTGTCATGGCCGCAGCCGTGCATGCAGCCCTCATGGGTGGAAACATAGTCCACATCATTGGCTTCCAGGATGGGAAGGGCATCCATATCCGCGCGGAGTGCGATGGTCTTTCCGGGCTTTCCCCCCTTAATCTCAGCCATCAGGCCGCTGTCGCTTTTATTTTCTGTAAACGGAATTCCCATTTCCGTAAGGCGGGCCATCACATAGGCCTTTGTCTTTGGAAGGTCGCCGCCGATTTCCGGAATTCTATGGAGATCTCTTCTCATGGCAACCAGTTCATTCTGTAAATCTTTACATTTTTCCCACATACAATCTTCCCCTTTCTATGACGCCAACATACCTTTTTGATAGAACACTCTGGCAATCAGCAGAGTTCCGAATACGGTGCATACAATGACGGCCGCTGCCGGAAGTCCTGTAAACATCTTGAGAATCACAGGAATCAGAAGAGCAAACACAGCAATCTTCGGGTATTTGATGGCAAAGTTTCCGAAGGTCGCTCCAAAAATTGCGGAGCTTGCATATTTGGTAAGACCTGCCACGATAAATTCCGGGAGCACTGCCAAAACAGCGCCGCCCACGATTACTGCCGATGTGGTGGCAATCAGGTTGGTAACGATGGAACCGCAGATTGCCATGGTGGAAACGATTTCCGCCTGCAGGGTTCCGGTCTCGGATTTTGTCACATCCAGCGCCAGTGCTGCACAGGGAACTCTCATATTTCCGATATTTCCGGATAAAAAGCTCAAATAGGTACCTGTCATGCCAAGCGCCGCATAGTAGGAAATGGGCTCTACGAAATAGAATGCACCGAAGGACGCTGCAACCATGCCCCATGCCGTGAGAATGGTGCTCACCGGCGGCCAGCAGTTATAAGTGGTACACAACCAGATAACCGGCAGAAACGCTGTAAGGGCGGCAATAATATTTGTGGGAGAACCAATCCGCATACTGTCTTTCTTCCATTGCTTCATTAATTCTTTCTCGTTCATAATCTGCCTCCTTTTCCCTTACACGAACAGTTGGTCATAGCCAACTGCGAAAATCATTCCGATGATCATTGCGATTCCCAGGGAATACTCCATCAGCTTCGGAATCTTTTTGCAAATGGTTTTCACAAGGATTACCATGGAAATGGCTCCGGCGAGAACTGCCAGTGTATTTCCAACGCCCTTTAAGATCTCTCCTGCATTGAGATAACCGAAAATACCGAGGGAACAGGCGCCGCTTAAAACCACCAGCCACTTCATATCGCCGCCGGATACCTTATTTCTTAAGGTCTCCAAAGACGGAGTTGCAACACCAGTGAAAAGAAGCCATCCTGCGCCGTTTAAAGCCATGGTAAACCAGGATACGGCCAGGCACATTAAGGTGTACTGTTCGGAACCAAGCGCCACCCCGCAGGCATCGGCGCCGATATTGGCGGCAGAAAGCTCTGTGGCCGCCGCACCGATGATGGACAGGCGAAGCCATGCCATGGGACCGCCGATGGATGCCATAAGACCAACCATAACGATGAACACACCCAGGGCCGGTCCAATGGCAGAAATCAGTCCCACGCGGAACGCCTCTTTGGGAATGGTTGGGTTGATTTTGGCTTCCTTCGACATTTTGCTGCACTGTTTCATATACAGCACGGTCTGGATCAGGGACACGATTACGGTGATTCCGCAGAGTGCCCAGACCATAGGCGAGTTGGAAACCTGATGAACTTGTTCGATGTTACTCATAAATATTAACCCCCTTTTTTTATTGATTTTCCCTATATAAGCATTATAAAATATGCCTTGTAGTCTGTCAATATCTTTCTCTAATTATATTTTTTCAGAATTTTTACGCAAAAACCGACCCTCGTTTCCGAGGGCTGGTCTTATCATCTGTCATTCAATTAAGCGTCAGCCTGATCATCCTTGGAAGCTCTTGCCTCAACCTCTTTCTTCTGAACATCACCAGGAGCCTGCTCGTAGCGGCTGAATTCATAGGAGAATACGCCGATACCGCCGGTCATGGAGCGGAGGTCTGTGTTATATCCAAACATTTCAGACATGGGAACATCTGCAACGATTTCCTGTTTTCCTCCGTGCAGGGAGTTCATACCCAGCACACGTCCTCTTCTTCTGTTTAAATCACCCATTACGTCTCCGGTGAACTTATCCGGAACCACAACCTTAACGGAAGCAATCGGCTCTAAGAGCACGGGATTTGCCTCCATGAAGCCCTTCTTGAACGCCATGGTGGAAGCCATCTTGAAGGCCATTTCCGAAGAGTCTACGGGATGGTAGGAACCGTCAAGGAGTGTTGCTTTGATTCCGACTACCGGGTAGGAAGCCAACGGTCCCTTTAAGCAGCATTCCTGCACGCCTTTTTCGACAGCCGGGAAGTAGTTCTTCGGAACTGCACCGCCGAATACCTTCTCCTCAAATACATAAGGAGTCTCCAGATCGCCGGAGGGCTCGAAGGACATCTTAACATCACCGAACTGGCCGTGGCCGCCGGACTGCTTCTTATATCTTCCAGGAGCCTCCACTTTCTTGCGGATGGTCTCGCGGAATGCAAATTTCGGTTTGGAAAGCTCTACTTCTACTTTGTATCTTCCGGAAAGCTTGCTGACAACAACCTCAAGCTGCTGGTCACCGATACCGTACAGTAAGCTCTGGCGGTTCTCCACATCGTTGACTGCCCGTAAGGTCAGATCTTCTTCCATTAACTTGGACAGTGCGCTGGAAATCTTATCCTCATCGCCCTTGGTCTTGGCTGCATAGCGCATATAGGTATAGGGCACGGAAATTCTCGGTTTGTGGTAAACGATGGGGGCACTTCTCAATGCGATGGTGTCTCCGGTCTGGGTTACATTAAGCTTGGCAACGGCACCGATATCTCCGGCCTTTAAGGACGGAACCTCGATCACGTCTTTTCCTCTCAGAACGTAAACCTTGGCAATCTTTTCCTCGGCATCCTTGTTTACATTATAGATTGTGCTGTCTGCTTTCAGTTCGCCGGTACAGATCTTCATCAGGGAATATTTTCCGATGAAGGGGTCTACGATGGTCTTGAAGACTCTTGCAGACAGGGAAACATCTTCATTATATTTCGCTGTGAAGCGCTCGCCGTTGGATACGTCCACACCGATACACTCTCCGGCCCTGTCAGGCGACGGGAAGTAACGGTCAATGGCGTTTAAGAGGGCGTTGAAGCCCTGGCAGTTGATACCGGAACCCATCATAACAGGTACGATATTTCCCTCGCATACATGGGTCTGAACGGCTGTATAAATCTCATCCTGGGTAAATTCTTCACCGGAGAAATAACGCTCCATGTATTCCTCACTGGTCTCAGCAACGGCCTCGATCAAAGCGTCACGGATAATTCCCAGGTTTTTCTTTGTGTATTCCGGAATTTCACATTCCTCATAATCGGACAGATTGGTGAACCGTCTGCCCTGCATCTTAACGGCATTTACGAAACCAACGAACTTTTCATTTTCACGGATCGGTACCTGGAACGGAGCAATCTTTCTTCCGAATTTCTTCTCCAGCTTTAAGATCAGCTCACGGAAAGACGCATGGTCATCGTCCATGTTGGTCACGAA
Organism: Clostridium sp.; assembly: GCA_021770825.1. Taxonomy (GTDB): domain Bacteria; phylum Bacillota; class Clostridia; order Lachnospirales; family Lachnospiraceae; genus CANRXD01. The sequence continues at coordinate 229,119 of JAETQD010000001.1, forward strand.
GATGATTCTCGGAAGCTTGTATTCCTCGCAGAGCTCCCACGCCTTTTCTGTACCAACTTCAATTCCGGCCTTGCAGTTTACCACGATGATTGCGGCGTCTGCAACGCTTACAGCCTCTTCCACTTCGCCCACAAAGTCGAAATAGCCGGGGGTATCCAGAAGGTTGATCTTGATTTTTCCCTCTGCTCCCTGGTATTCAATGGGAATCATTGTGGTGGAAATGGAAAACTGTCTCTTAATCTCTTCTTTATCATAGTCACTGATGGTATTTCCGTCAGCGATTTTTCCCATTCTCTTTGTAACTCCGGTCAGATAAGCCAGTGCTTCGGCTACGGTTGACTTTCCTGCGCCACCATGGCCTAAAAGTACAACATTGCGGATTTGTTTGGTTCCATAAACGTCCATATATATTCCTCCCGTACAAGATTTAGTCGTTGGCTCCCGGGGGGAAGCCCTTATGATGATATTCTACCAAAAAGTTAAGAATATTACAAGCAAAATATACAAATTGCACAGAATTTTCCGTTTTTATATTTCTGGACGGATTTTTTCTGCCATTTCCTCTTCCCTGTCCCGTCCGGATGCCCGGCCTGGATTCCCCGGCCATGTTTTTGGTACGGATTCCTGATTCCGGCTGCTCTATGGCCCGCTGCATTTTTGATTTATTGCTTTAATGTGTTGACAATCCCCCGGCGCTGTTTTAAAATTTATGTTCAGGAGGAATCAAATTATGAAGGAACAAGTCATCGGCTTTATCGGCCTGGGGCTCATCGGCGGCTCCATTGCCAGAGGATTAAAGCGCGCAGATACCAATATAACCATCATGGCCTACATGCGGACACGGTCCAAGTTGGAACAGGCAAAGAAAGACGGCATTGTGGATATTATTCTGGATGGGATTGATGAAACCCTTTCCCGGTGCGACATCATTTTCCTCTGCACCCCTGTGGAATATAACGCATCCTACTTACAGAAAATCCGTCCCCTGTTAAAGCCCGGGGCAATTCTGACTGATGTGGGAAGCACAAAAACCAACATTCACAAAACGGTCACGGAAATGGGCATGGAAGACGTTTTTGTGGGCGGACACCCCATGGCCGGGTCCGAGAAGACGGGCTATGAAAATTCCACGGACCATCTTCTGGAAAAGGCTTACTATATTATTACCCCCACGGCAAAGACCACCCCGGACCAGATCGAGCGGATGCGCCAGATCGCTCTGGCCATCGGCGCCATTCCCATGGTTCTTAATTATACGGAACACGACTATTCGGTGGCTGCCATCAGCCATCTCCCCCACCTGATTGCCTCCAGTCTGGTGAATCTGGTGCGGGATAATGACAATAAGGAAGAAATTATGCGGCAGCTTGCCGCCGGAGGCTTTAAGGATATCACAAGAATTGCCTCCTCCTCCCCGGTGATGTGGGAGCAGATCTGCATGACCAATACGGAAAATATAAAAATTCTTCTCCGCAAATACATTGAATCCCTGGAGCAGGTTTATTCCGATCTGGAGGTCCATGACGGTACTGCCATCCACCGCCTCTTTGAGGAGTCCGGCGCCTACCGCAGCACCTTCTCCAGCCAGAGCCGCGGCCCCATGATTCCGGAGTATTCTTTCTCTGTGGACATTGTGGACGAACCGGGCTCCATCTCCATTCTCTCTGCCATCCTGGCCTCCAAGGGCGTCAGCATCAAGGATATCGGCTTGAACCACAGCAGAGAATACGGGGAAGGCGCTCTCCGCATCTGCTTTTACGATGAGGAGTCCAGAAAGACTGCGGCAGATGTGTTAAAAAAGCATAATTATGCCCTTTCAAAATAGAACATTTACAGGAGGAATCATGAAATTACAGCCTGTCAGCCATGTACGCGGGGAAGTGACTGTCCCCGGCGATAAATCCATCTCCCACAGAAGCGTCATGTTCGGCTCCATTGCAAAAGGCACCACGGAAATCCATAATTTTCTGGAGGGCGCCGACTGCCTGTCCACCATCTCCTGCTTCCGCCATATGGGAATTGAAATTGAAAACAAAAACGGAGTCGTTACGGTCCGCGGAAAAGGCCTACGCGGCCTCACAACGCCGGACTGCATCTTAGACTGCGGAAACAGCGGAACCACTACCAGACTGATTTCCGGCATTCTGGCCCCCCAGAACTTTGATGTGACCTTGACCGGAGACGAATCCATCCAGAAACGCCCCATGGGCCGTATCATCGAGCCCTTGTCCATGATGGGAGCCGATATTAAGAGTGTCCGCGGCAACAACTGCGCTCCCTTAAGGATCTGCGGAAAGCCTCTGGCCGGAATCCACTATACCTCAAAAGTGGCCTCCGCCCAGGTAAAATCAAGCATTCTTCTGGCAGGACTTTATGCAGACGGAGAAACATCTGTCACAGAGCCCCAGATTTCCAGAAACCATACGGAGTTGATGCTCCGGTTCTTCGGCGCTGATGTCCGCACCGAGGAAACCACTGCCGTTATCTCCCCTGCCGAGGAACTTTACGGCAATAAAATCCAGGTTCCCGGAGATATCTCTTCCGCCGTATATTTTGTGGCTGCAGGTCTCCTGCTGCCCAATTCAGAGGTCCTCATTAAAAACGTGGGAATCAATCCTACCAGAGCCGGACTCCTTACGGTCTGCAAAAATATGGGAGCAGATGTGACACTTTTAAATGAAACCCATGATGGTTCAGAGCCCACCGCCGATCTGCTGGTGCGTTCTTCCAGCCTTAAGGGAACGGTCATTGAGGGCGCAGTGATTCCGGCCATGATCGATGAGCTTCCCACGGTGGCATTGATGGCCTGCTTTGCAGAGGGAACCACAATCATTAAGGATGCTGCTGAGCTCAAGGTCAAGGAATCCAACCGTATTGCCATTATGGTGGAAAATCTTAAGGCCATGGGGGCCGATGTGACAGAGACCGAAGACGGCATGATCATCCGCGGCGGCAGGCCCCTCCACGGCGCCGTTGTGGACAGTCACAAAGACCATCGAATTGCCATGACCTTTGCCGTTGCCGCCCTGGCTGCGGAAGGGGAGACCGAAATCCTCGACGCCGACTGCGTCAATATCTCCTACCCCGCCTTTTATGAAGATCTGGGCCGTCTGTGCCGGTAACTGCCCGGTGGAATTTCCTATGTAACAAGAAATGCTCCCCCCAAAGCAGCCCTTTTCATTTGCTGCTTTTGGGGGGAGCATTTTTCTATGCACGTTTTTACTTTTCATTCAGGTAATCCAGAATATACTGGACCATCACGGACGCACCGGTGGGAATTCCAAGCTCATCGAAGCGGTTTCCGCCGTTATGGAGTCCGATATGGGTGGACGGATCATCACTTCCCGTACCCATGCGGAACAGGATACCCGGCACCTGCTCCAGGTAGAAAGCGAAATCATCGGATCCCGGCGAAGCCGCTGCCAGACGGCACACATGATCCGGTCCAAGAATCTTTTCTGCGCTGACGGCCAGGTTTTCAATCATTTCTGCATTGTTTACAAGCGGCGGCATTCCCTCTTTCACGAAAACCTCCGCCTCTGCGCGCATGGCATGGCAGCAGTCATTGCTTACGCGGCGGATGGAATCCAAAAGCTTCTGTCTCCAGGAAGCGTCCAGGCAGCGCAGGGTTCCCTGTAATTCCACCTCATCGGGAATCACATTGGCAGCCGTTCCGCCCCGGATGATTCCAAAGGTCAGCACTGCCGATTCCACCATGGGTAATTCCCTGGAAACCAGGGTCTGTAACTGGGTCAGCAGATAGGCGCTGGCCATGATCGGGTCCACACACCGGTAGGGATGGGCACCGTGACCGCCTTTTCCTTTTACTTTAATGGTAATGGTATCCGAGGAGGCGTGGGAGGGGCCTGGTTTTATTCCGATCTTTCCGGCAGGCGTATCCGGCCATGTATGGATTCCCAAAACAGCATCCGGTTTGGGATTTTCCATAGCTCCGTGGGCCACCAATGCCTTGGCACCCTCTCCCTTTTCCTCTGCTGGCTGGAACATCAGACGCACACGGCCGCTGAACTCATTTTCTTCCTCTTTTAATACCCGCGCCGCCAGAAGTAAGGATGCCGTATGCAGGTCATGGCCGCAGGCATGGCTTACGCCTTCCTTACAGGAAGAAAAGACCTCTCCTGTCCTCTCCTGCACCGGAAGGGCATCAATATCGGCCCGCACGGCGATGGTGCGGCCGGGTCCCGGCTTCGTTCCGCAGATGTCGGCGATCAGTCCCGTTTCCAGTCCGGAATCCAGAACCGGAATTCCGTATGCCTCCAGTTCCTTCCGAATCAATGCGGTTGTCTCAAACTCTTTTCCGCTGAGCTCCGGATTCTGATGCAGCATCCGCCGAATCTCCAGCGCGTGGGGTGCGTATTCTTCAATCCGTTCTTTTATGTTCATACTTCTTCCTGCCTTCCTGAAATAGAATACACTAGTTGAAGCCAAAGAATTTCTGTGCAATTTTGTATCCGGCAATGGAAAGCTGTCTGCCGCTCTTTCCCGGCAGGTTCATACCCTGTCCAAGGAAGCCGAAACGAAGACGAAGATACAGGGGCAGGTTGGTTTTCTTCACATGCTCCCAGAGCTCTTTTTTCTTCTGCATATTTTCCTCGGTTCCGGAACGGATTGCCAGGATGGAGCTGATTACCATCATAATTTCCAGATACCGTGTCATGTAATGTCTTAGCTTTTTGTTCTGGATTTTCGTCACATCATAGTAACCCAGCATCAATTTGGTCACTAAAATCTGCTGGTCAATGCGGCCGATCATCACCTGCTCGTTGACCGACTGGTCGGAGCGGCCGATGAAGTAGCGATAGAAATTCACGTCCAGATAATACATGTTCTTTACATGGGGCAGAGGCTCATATACGAAAATATTATCTACATAGAACGTATGCATGGGAAGCTCCAGATTACATTCCCTTAAAAGCTCCGTTCTGTAAACTACGGAATGCATCAAAATATACTGGCCAGCCATGAATACCTTCACATCGCTCCAGGTGAAAAGCTCATTTTTCGGCAGCGCCAGATTGTAATTCATAACTTTTTTATGCTTTGCTCCCTGCTTTTCATAGACAAAGTTGGTGATCAGCATATCCAGGGTGTCCTTTCCGTAAAGGAACCGCCGCAGGGTGTCCAGGACTGCCTTATAGGCCTGCTCATTGACCCAGTCGTCGCTGTCCACCACCTTGAAGAAAACTCCTGTGGCCGCCTTAAGTCCGGCGTTTACGGCAGCTCCGTGGCCTCCGTTTTCCTGATGAATGGCCCGGCAGATTCCCGGGTACTGGCTCTCATATTGATCTGCAATCTCAGCAGTATTGTCCTTTTGGGATCCGTCATCCACAATCAGAATCTCCACCTCATCTCCTCCCGGAAGCAGGGACTTGATGCAGTTTTCCATGTAGGCCGCTGAATTGTAGCATGGAATGGCAATTGATAACAGCTTCAAAATTATGTCCTCCTAAAGACCTGATTCTATGTACCTGTTTCATCATAACACACTTGTAATAAAATTGCAAAAATTTCCTTCCAACAATGAGGGAAATATGTTATTATATATGAAATAAAAAGTGTAAACAACTATACAATGGAATGAGGTAAGATACATGGCAAAGAAACGACTTGTTTTAGCCCTGGGCCATGATGCCCTGGGTACCAATCTTCCGGAACAGAAGGCCGCCGTTGCAAAGACCGCCAAAACCATCGCGGATTTCATCCAGGATGGCTGGCAGGTGGCAATCACCCACGGCAATACGCCCCAGCTTGGCATGATTCACACAGCCTTAAATGAGCTGGCAAAGGAACATGCAGAATATACGGCTGCTCCCATATCCGTCTGCTCTGCCATGAGCCAGGGCTATATCGGCTATGATTTGCAGAATGCCCTTCGGACCGAGTTAATTAAGCGGGGAATCTATAAACCCGTATCTACCATTTTAACCCAGGTGACTGTGGACCCCTATGATGAATCTTCCTATACCCCCTTAAAGGTCATCGGACGCATCATGACCGCCGAGGAAGCAAAGGCTGAGGAAGAAAAGGGTAACTTCACCGTAAAAACGGATGCCGGATACCGCCGGATTGTGGCTGCACCGAAGCCGGTGGCCATCGTGGAAATCGATGCCATCAAGGCCCTTATGGATGCAGACCAGCTTGTGATTGCGGCAGGCGGCGGCGGAATCCCCGTGATGGAGCAGGGCAGCCGCTTGAAGGGCGCCAGCGCCGTCATTGAAAAGGACCGTGCTGCCGGACTTCTGGCAAAGGAGCTGGATGCCGATGTGCTCATGTTCCTCACTGGAGTGGAAAATGTGGTTTTAAACTATGGCTCTGACCGGGAAATCCTTTTAGACCGTCTGACAGTCGCTGATGCAGAGCGTTATGCAGCCGCCGGACAGTTCTCCGTGGGTTCCATGCTTCCAAAGATCGAAGCTTCCGTGGATTTCATCAACTCCGGAAGAAACCGCCACGCCATCATCACCTCCATGGAAAAAGCCAAGGAGGCACTGGCAGGAAAAGGCGGAACAAAAATTTCATAAAAATTTGCTTAGTATTGACGGGAAGGCTTTTTCTTCCCGTCTTTTATAAAAAGATATAGCCATCTACTGGCTAAGAATTGACCAATCCCTTCTTCTTAATTTGTCCTTGACAAGGGGTACACTTTAAGTTGTTTCCTTGCTAGGGTCCGCGCCGTTTTCAATCAGCAGATCGATGATTTCGAACTGTCCGCACTTAATCGCCACCTGAAGCGGTGACTGCCCTATATCCTTTTTAGGTTTTGCTCCTGTGTAAATCTCATTAACGATGGCGGGATTTCTCGCTATCCATATGCGAATTTTTTCGATATCCCCGTGCCGAATTTCTTTAAACATCGCATTCATAAAATATCCTCCTCGTATACAGCAATTCCACCACAAATCCCGTTTTTTATTTAACTTTATATATTTTTATTAATTTGTGGTGATACCAAATCATAACAATAACCGGAAAAATTAATCCTATTACCATAGGAAGAAGTAATAATATGCTATCTCCAATCATAAATCCACATCCCCATGTTAAGATAATAATAATTCCGTAAATAATCCACATAGTTCCATGCTTTCTATTCCACATTTTTATATCTGATATCTCATCTTCGCTTGGTGCTTTTTCACCACTATAAAAGGCAACCGGCTTTTTGCTCTTTAACTGCGAAATTCCAATACCCAGCATCATGAACGCACATAAGCCAAATATTACACCTGAAATAATTGTTTGAACCATAAATATCCCTCCATAGAAAGTTGGAATTTGCATCACTGCAAAGTGGAATTTTGATTTAATCGTTACTTTTCAGCCATTTTATATATTCACTTTGGCTTCCATCCCAATGACAATATATACATCTTCCATTTTTGAAAACATGGGCACAATTTGGATAGCCATAAAGGATATGGGCACATTCAGGACATAATGCCATCATTTTTGAAGATGATTTTAGAAATTCACTTCCACATTCATCACAAATAGAGTATTTATCTTTGCTCCAGAATACAGAATCCAACCAATATTCTCCATCTCCGACGACCATTGCCGTCAGTTTATATCCAAACACACAGCCTGTATCAATACAGATCAGTCCTGTTTCAGGAAGCGGCATCCACTTATGCTCTGGCAAAATCTCTATGGTCTCTTCATCTCCGACGTACCAGGTCGCTTCCTCAATCGGCGTATGGCCTATAATGGTCAGTTTCCCATAGTAGTCATTTCGGTCAATCCTGGTTCTGTCCCACATCAAAACTTCTGGCAAATTTTCTGCGATATCCTCGCTATCAAGACCGGCATGGCAGCACTGGAAGTTTTCATCTTCATAGGTCAATACTGTATTTCTCTTAAACCACTCCGCATGGTGAAAAATATGAGTGCCATGCTTATAGAAAGATCTTATGGTTTTATTTCCACCATTATTTTTCCATAAAGGGCTGTCACCTGGCCATAAAGCCGCATTCATCATCATATCTTCGTGGTTGCCTCGGATAATAATACAGCGTTCTCCCATCTCCGATTTCAGATGCCGGAACAACTCAAATACTTCATAGGACTGCCGGCCCCTATCTATCACCAATAATAATCGCCCTCATCATATGCACCTCACTGTTATGATATCCTTATATTTTATCACTGCACGCCTATTGTGTTATTGAACTGGTGGTTTAATCAACGGGACTTTCCAATATTTTTTCTTCCTTCTCTTGCAATTCCAATAAAAAGTCCAGTTGCCTCCGAGCAAATTCCCTGTAATTTTCTTTTAAGCGACCATATTTCTCCAAAAGTTCATCCTCTGGAACAGTATCCAGTATATCCATATCGTCCCTGGAATCATCCAGCAGCCATTCCTTATCGATATGAAACATGGCTGAAATATAGTTAATAAGCCTCGGAGTAGGTGTCACTCTTCTTTGCTCCATATCATCTCGAAATTTCAGCCTGCACACAATCAGGAACTGACTACATCACATTGTCAGAGGAAGAAATTTGCGATGAGTTGCTTGACTATGCTGGTGAAATTGAAGCATAGCTTGATGAATACAGCACCGACGAAGAGTTTGATATTTTCGTTGAAATCCAGATAGGGCTAGAGTTTTTAGCAAGAATGCTTTCTGAGGAAATATAGAAATAGAGGCGAAGATTGTTTCTTCACCCCTTCATCTATTTTTACTATGATGATAACAAAAGGCACTGCTTAATCACCAAGCTGGCAATCAGGCAGTACCTTTTTATTTACAAAACAACAATTACCATATTTAGGAAATAAGGGAAAAACAAAACCTGATTTTTTGTCCAGGTATTTATTTGATGACCTTGGCCGGGCACTTGGCGGCACATTTTCCGCAGTTGGTGCACTTCTCATAGTCGATCACAGCCAGGTTGTTGTCCATATGGATGGCATCAAACTCACACTGCTTGGTGCAGAGGGTACATCCGATACATCCGGCGTCACAGTTCTTCTTAACTGCCGGTCCCTTGTCGTGGGAGTTACACTGAACCAGATGCTCTGCCTTATAGGGAACCAGCTCGATTAAGCCACGGGGACAGGTAGCCACACACTGGCCGCAGGCCACGCATTTTTCCTTGTCCACAACAGCAACGCCGTCGATAACATGGATAGCATCAAACTGACATGCCTTTACACAGCTTCCGGAACCGAGACAGCCATAGGAACAGGACTTGTCGCCTGCACCGGGAACGGCTGCTGCAATCTTCACACAGTCGTCAATTCCGTAATAGTTATACTGTACGTTTGCCTTGTCGCAGGTACCTTTACATTTTACAAAGGCAACCATCTTCTCAGAGGAGCCTGCTTCCACGCCCATGATGGCGGCGATCTTGTCGCCCACTGCGCTTCCGCCTACGGGACACTGGTTCACTGCTGCTTTTCCCTCTACAATGGCCTTTGCAAGGGCATCACAGCCGGCATATCCGCAGCCGCCGCAGTTGTTTCCGGGAAGCTCTGCTCTGACGAGGACTTCTCTCTCGTCCACTTCTACTTTAAATTTCTCGCTGGCAACGCCGAGGAGCACGCCGATGATAATACCAACCGCACCGACAACAACTGCCGCGATTAAGATTCCTGTAATATTCATCCTTCGACTCCTCCCTTAAATAAGTCCGGAAAATCCGAAGAATGCGATTGACATTAAGCTTGCTGTGATTAACACAATCGGGGAACCCTGGAAGGAATGGGGCACGTCGTTGTGCTCGATCTTCTCACGGATACCTGCAAGCAGGATAATAGCAATCGTGAATCCAACGGAGATACCGATACCGTTGACAACGCTCTGAATAAAGTTGTAGCCCTCCTGTACGTTGGTCAGTGCAACACCGAGAACGGCACAGTTGGTGGTAATTAACGGCAGATATACGCCCAGGGCCTGGTAAAGGCTTACCATGTTCTTCTTTAAGAACATCTCAACGAACTGAACGAGAGCCGCAATTACAAGAATAAATACGATGGTCTGAAGATACTGGATATTTAAGGGTGTCAGTACAAAATCATAAACCAGACTTGTGCAGGCGGTTGCAATTACAATAACGAAAATAACTGCAGCGCCCATGCCAGCAGCCGTCTCTGTTTTCTTGGATACGCCAAGGAACGGGCAGAGTCCGAGGAACTGGCTTAAAACTACGTTATTTACCAGGGCAGAGCCGATGGCAATTAATAATAATTCTTTCATTTCTCCATTTCCTCCTTATTTTTCTTTCTCTGCTTCTGCTGCTTTTGCTGCCTCGGCTGCCTCGGCTGCCTTCTTAGCCGCCAGGGCCTTTTCTGCTGCTGCCTTCTTGGCTGCTGCCGCTGCGGCTGCTTCCTCAGCCTTCTTCTCAGCCAGAACTGCATGGTTTGTCATGCTGGAGCATCCGGCACATGCAGCACAGTTGCCGCCGCAGGCCAGATTGGACTTGGGCGCATCGCCGTTGGTGGCGCTGGGAAGTCTTAACTTATTCTGGATGGCAGAAAGCATGGCCAACGTGAACAGAGCGCCGGGAGCCAGAACCAGAATGGAAATATGGTAGGCTTCCGGAATGATGGTATGTCCAAATACTGCACCGGCGCCGAAAAGCTCACGGCACATGCCGATAACGGTTAAGGAAAGGGAAAAACCAAGTCCCATACCAAGTCCGTCAAAGAAGGACTCCACCGGACCGTTCTTTGCTGCATATGACTCGGCACGGCCAAGGATGATACAGTTTACAACGATAAGCGGAATATAAATACCAAGGGAAGCATACAGGGACGGTACATAGCCCTGCATCAAAAGCTGTACAATTGTAACCAGGCTGGCTACGATAACGATGAAAGCCGGAATACGCACACGGTCCGGAATGATCTTACGGAGCGCGGAAATAATCAGGTTGGAAAACATCAAAACTGCAGTTGTGGAGAGTCCCATGCCAAGGCCGTTGATTGCGGATGTGGTCGTCGCAAGGGTCGGACACATACCAAGCATCAGGATGAAGGTAGGATTCTCTTTGATAATGCCGTTATAAAGGCGTTCTACACATTTATTCATTTACTCCCCACCTCCTAATTCATATAATTGTGCAGATAGTAAAGAGCTGCATTGACTGCATTTGTGGTTGCATTGGAAGTAATGGTAGCACCGCTGATGGCGTTGATCTCATTATCCGCCGCCTGGCCGCTCTTTGTAACAGTCAGAACGTCTGCATTTTTGCCGATGAACTGTTCCTTATAAGCAGGCTCCTTTGCCTTTAAGCCAAGGCCGGGAGTATCGCTGATCTCACGGATACCTACGCCGGTGATGGTTTTGTCCATGTCAAAGCCGATGGAAAGCTTAACGGCTCCGCCATAGCTGTTGTTGGACAGGGAGTTGATCACATAGCCCACAGTTGCTCCGCTGGCATCCTTGCCCTCCAGAACGGACTCGATGGCAACGCTGCCATAACCCAGGGTGTTGAGCTCTTCTGCCGTTGCTGCGATGGTTTCCTCGGAGCCCTCCACAGAGCCAAAGGAATCTGCGGTGGATAAAACCTCGCGGTAGGTTGCGTTGTTGGCTGCGATGGTTGCCTGTTCGATGGGGCCCTTTGTCACATCATAGACAAAGCCCAGACAGATACCGGAAACCAGGGTGATCGCAAACAGAATCAGGGCGTCTTTCATGAAACCGGATTTACTTGCTGCCATTTTTCTTACCCCCTTTTCCAAATGCTGTCGGAAGCGTCACTTTTTCGATCAGCGGAACCAGCATATTACAGAAGATAATTGCATAGGATACACCCTCTGCGCTGCCGCCGAAGAGACGGAACAGTCCGGTCAGAATACCAAGGCATACGCCGAAAACAATCTGTCCCTTTGGGGTAATGGGGCTGGTCACATAGTCGGTTGCCATGAAGAATGCACCGAAAATCAGACCGCCGCCGCAAACCTCTGCCAGAACATAGCTTAAATTATGCTGGCCGAAGATGAATGCAAAAATTGCAAAAGTAAGAATATAGGTGCCCGGAATACGGATGGAAATTACCTTCTTAAATAAGAGGTAAGCAGCACCAATCAGCAGGGCGATGGTAGAAATCTCACCGATGGTTCCGGGGATTTTACCAACAAACATGGAAGCAACATCATATGTACCGCCTGCCTTGATGGTGGCAAGGGGAGTTGCGCCTGCAATGGCATCGGTCACGGGATCTGTGAACTGGGTCATTGCGCCTGCAAAAGAAATCAACAGGAAGCATCTTGCTGCCAGAGCCGGGTTCATCCAGTTCTGTCCAAGGCCGCCGTAAAGCTGCTTTACAACGATGATGGCAAAGATGCCGCCAAGAACCGGTATCCACAGCGGAATGGTCGGAGGCATGTTGAGGCCTAATATCATACCTGTGACAACAGCGCTGCCGTCGCTTATGGTGATCGGCTTATGCATCAGTGTCTCAAAGGCATATTCGCTTAACACACAGGCAAGAACCGTCGCTACTACTACTACCAGGGAATAAATCCCGAACTGCATCACACCCCAGATGGTTGCAGGGAGCATGGCGATGGCCACATCGTACATGAGGTTCTTTGTGGATACGCCGTTACGTACATGAGGTGATGATGATACATTCAATAATTTACTCATTTGTTACACCTCCTACGCTTTCTTTCTTCTTGCTGCCATCACAGCCTTACGCATTTCCTTGAATGCCTGTGTAAGGGGTCTGTGAGCCGGACAGATAAAGGTACAGGAACCGCACTCGCAGCACTCCATACCGTTTAATTTTTCAAACAGTGCCAGATCATGGCGCTCTGCGGCTGCCATCATCATCTGCGGAATTACATGTCCCGGGCATACATCCACGCAGCGTCCGCAGCGGATGCAGGGGGATTCCTCATTGGCTGCCACCTGGTCCTTGGTGAAGCAGGTCAGTGCGGAGGAGGTCTTCATAACCGGAATATCCAGGGAGAATAAGGCCTGTCCCATCATGGGGCCGCCGGAAATCATCTTCTCCGGTTCTTCCTTAAAGCCGCCTGCTGCCTCCAGCACCTCTCTGTAACAGGTTCCCAGTCTCACTTCAAAGTTCTGGGGATTTGCAACGGCATCTCCTGTTACGGTGATGATCTTTCTGATTAACGGAGTGGTCTCACAGACTGCATTGTAAATGGCCACAACCGTATCCACGTTGTCCACGATGCATCCGGCATCGGCGGGCAGCATGGTGGAGTTGATTTCGCGTCCGCCTGTGACTGCATAAATCAGGAAACGCTCACCGCCCTGGGGGTATTTTGTCTTTAAGGGACATACCTCGATTCTCGGCTCGTCCTTCACAAGCTCCTGAAGCTTTTTGATGGCCTCCGGCTTGTTCTCCTCAATACCGATCACGCCCTTGGCCTTGTCAAAGATATGCAGCATGACCTTAAGGCCGCCCACCAGTCTCTCCGGCTGCTCCATCATTACGCGGTAGTCAGAGGTCAGATACGGCTCACACTCAGCCGCATTGACGATGATGTAGTCGATTTCTTCTTCGTTCTTTGGGGTCAGCTTAACGTTTGTCGGGAAACCGGCACCTCCGAGACCGACAATACCGGCCTCCTTTACGATATCGCGGATTTCCTGCTTGGAAAGAGCCTCGTAATCGCGTTTTGCGCCAAATCCTTCCACCGTCTTATACTCTCCATCATTTTCCACGATGATGGATTGTACCATGCTGCCGTTGGCTACCAGACGGGGTTCAATTCCTTTTACCGTTCCGGAAACAGAACAGATCACGTTGGCTGAGATAAATCCTCCGGCTTCTGCAATTTTCTGACCAACCAGCACTGTGTCACCCTTTGCCACAAGAGGCTTTGCAGGAGCACCGATATGCTGGGACAGCGGGAATACCAGCTCGCCCTTCGGCTGGATCACCTGAATCGGCTTATCGGAAGACAGTTCTTTTCCCTCATAAGGATGAACGCCGCCTATAAATGTGCTCAGACCCATTTAACAAACCTTCTTTCTCTAAAATTTCATAGTACCCATCAAGATGTAGTATAGCATATTTGGAACTTTTGTACAATTAGGAAACCATTTACAAATTAACGAAAAAGTAAGGTTTTCGTCATTGTATTTAAAAAAGAACAAAATTTTCCTCTGATTTTTTAATAAAATTAAGCGGGCAGGAAAATTCCGGGAAAGGAACTTTTTTCTGCTGCCCGCAAAAAATTAGTCAAGCTCTGTTAAGCCTGTGTAAAGGTTATAATATCTTCCCTTCTGCTCCAGAAGATCATCGTGGTCGCCCCGCTCAATGATTTCACCGTTTTCCAGAACCATAATGGCATTGGCATTTCTGACGGTGGAAAGCCGGTGCGCGATCACAAAGGTGGTCCTGTCTGCCATCAAACGGTCCATGCCGTGCTCAATGTGCTTTTCCGTTCTCGTATCCACGGAGCTGGTAGCCTCGTCGAGAATCAGAATGGGAGCCTTGGAGATGGCAGCCCGGGCGATGTTAATGAGCTGTCTCTGTCCCTGGCTTAAGTTGGCGCCGTCGCTTTCCAGGACCGTATCATAGCCTTTGGGAAGACGCATGATAAAGGAATGGGCCGAAGCGGTTTTGGCTGCCTGGATGACCTCTTCATCGGTGGCAGAAAGCCGTCCGTACCGGATATTCTCCATGACGGTTCCGGTGAACAGGTGGGTGTCCTGGAGCACCATGGCAATGTTTTGTCTCAGTTCATCCCGGCGGATATGGCGGATGTCCACGCCGTCGATGGTGATGGAGCCCTCCTGGATATCATAAAACCGGTTGATCAGGTTGGTAATGGTGGTTTTTCCGGCTCCGGTGGAGCCCACAAAGGCAATTTTCTGGCCCGGTTTTGCATAGAGGCTCACGTTCTTTAAGATCACCTTATCCGGGTTGTAGCCGAAGGTCACATTCTTAAGAACCACCTCGCCCCGCATGCCCTCCATGGACACGGCATCCGCATCATCCAAAGCCTCCGTCTCCTCATCCATGACGGCAAACACGCGCTCTGCGCCTGCCAGAGCCGAGAAAACGTTGGATACCTGCATGGATATTTCATTGATGGGACGGGAGAACTGTCTGGAAAAGTTTAAAAATACCGTAAGTCCGCCCACGTCAAATCCCTTAAGCACACAGAACAGGCCGCCGATGCAGGCCGTCAGGGCATAGTTGATCTGGCTTAAGCTGTTCATTACCGGGCCCATCAAGCCGCCCAAAAACTGGGCTTTGATCTGTTTCTCCTTAAGATCGTCATTTAAAATTTCAAATTCCTCTTCCGCCACGTCCTCATGGCAGAATACCTTTACCACCTTCTGTCCGGTGATGGTCTCCTCAATATAGCCGTTTAAGGCGCCCAGGGAGGACTGCTGGGCCTGGAAATATTTCTGGCTTCTTCCGGCCACAGCTCCGCCCGCCTTAAGAATCAGGGGAATTAAAACCAGAGTAATCAACGTCAGATACAGGTTGGTGTAAAGCATCAGTCCCAGGGTTCCCACAATGCTCAGGGCGCCGGAGAACAACTGGACCAGGGTGCTGCTTAACATGTTTCCGATGGTATCCACGTCATTGGTGAACCGGCCCATCAGATCGCCGTTTGCGTTGGTGTCATAAAACCGCACCGGAAGCTTCTGCATTTTTGTGAACAGGTCTGTGCGGATCCGCAGCAGGGCCTCCTGGGCCACCTTAAGCATGATCATTGACTGTAAGTAGTTGGCCGCTACGCCCACCAGATAGATCGCCGCCAGAAGGGCAATTCCTCCCGCCAGTCCCGATACGCTTCCGGGACTTCCGTCAGCCGGGGCAATGAACTGGTTGATGATGGGCCTCAGCATATAGGATCCGGCCAGACTTGACACTGTATTTACAATGACACATAAGAAAGCCAGCCCCATTTTCAACTTATCCTGTTCCAGGTAGGACAACAGTCTTTTAATTGTAACGCGGCTGTTTTTTGGCTGACCGCCTCCCCTTGCCATGGCGCCTCCGCGGCCAGGGCCTCCCGGTCCGCCCGGTCCTCTGCTCCGTTTTACTTGTGCCACCCGGTTTCCGTAGCGCCTTTTTAAGCTTTTTTCTCTTTCGCTTCTGTTCATGCCATCACCTCCTGTCCCTGAAGTGCATTTGCCGTTCCTTCCGTCTTCTGGCTTCCCATCTGGGTTCTGTAAATCTCTTCATAGGCCTCACAGGTTTTCAAAAGCTCCTCATGGGTTCCGCGTCCGATGATGGTTCCATCCTCCATGACCAGAATCAGATCTGCTTCCTGAACCGATGAAATTCTCTGGGCAATAATGAGCTTTGTGGTATCTTTTAATTCATTGCGGAAGCTCTCCCGGATTCCAGCCTCAGTGGCCGTGTCTACGGCACTTGTGGAGTCGTCAAGAATCAGGATTTTCGGCTTCTTTAAGAGGGCTCTGGCAATGCAGAGTCTCTGCTTCTGTCCGCCGGAAACCCCTGCTCCGCCCTGGCCGATTTCTGTTTGGTATCCATTGGGGAAGGCTGTGACAAATCCGTCTGCCTGGGAACTTTGGGCGGCCGTTTTCACCTCTTCCATGGGCGCCTCCTCATTCCCCCACCGTAAATTTTCTTCAATGGTTCCGGAGAACAGGACGTTTTTCTGGAGCACCACGCCGACGCCGTTTCGTAAATTTTTTAAGGAATACTCTCTCACATCCACGCCGTCCACCAGCACACGTCCGGAGGTCACATCATAAAGTCTTGGGATCAACTGAACCAGAGAGGTCTTTCCGCTTCCGGTGGAGCCGATGATTCCGATGGTCTGGCCGGGCTCTGCCGTAAAGCTTATGTTCTCCAGTACCAGCTCGCCGGACGTCCCCTTATGGCTGTATCCGAAACAGACATTCTCAAATTCCACACGGCCCTGCTCCACTTCTTTTTCCGGACAGGCTGCATGGGTATCGTTTAAATCCACCTCTGTGTCCAGCACCTCGTTGATTCGCTTTAAAGAGGCTCTGGCTCGGGAGCTCTGCAAAAACACCATGGAAAGCATCATCAGGGACATGAGAATCTGTACGATATAAGTAGTAAAGGCTGTTAAGTCTCCCACAGGCATGTTCCCTGCGATAATGATGTTTCCGCCGTACCACACCACCGCCAGAGTGGTGATATTCATGGCCAGCGTCATTACCGGCATCGTAACAATGACGATTTTCATGGCGCGCAGGCTGCTGTCCTTTAAGTCCGTATTGAGGTTTGAAAATTTCTCAATTTCATAGTCCTCCCGTACAAAGGACTTTACCACCCGCACGTTGGTTAAGGTTTCCTGAATGCCGGAGTTTAACTGGTCCAGTTTTTTCTGCATGATCTCAAACCGCGGGAACGCTGTTTTCAGAATCAGGATGATGGCAAACAGCAAAACAGGAATCACAATGAGAATGATCACCGCCAGCCTGTAATTCATCATAAAGGCCATAATCAGAGCCCCCACAAACATGCCCGGTGCCCGAAGGGCCATTTTAAGCGCCATGGTTAAAACATTCTGGACCTGCTGGATATCGTTGGTCAGCCTTGTGACAAGGGAGCCTGTGCTGAAGGTATCAATGTTGGAAAAGGAAAACTGCTGGACCTTTTTAAACACATCTCTCCTCAAATCGCTGGTGAAGCAGATGGAGGCCTTTGCCGCAAAAAAGGCGCCAAGGGTTCCGCCCACTGCCATGACGAGCACGGCGCACACCATCAAAAGGCCGATTCGTATGATATATCCCACGTCCCTCTGGCTTACCCCATTGTTGATGATTAAGGACATCAGTTTCGGCAGCGTGACCTCGCCTGCAACCTCTGTCAGCATCATAATGGGGCCCAGGATGAATGCGCCAAGATATGGCTTTATATATTTCTCATATCGCTTCATTTTTTGTCCCTCCTTATTCTGTCTTTTGAAGCATTTGCTCCAAATTTCCCGATAGTCTCTGAATATACTGATAAAATATTTTTTTCTCCTCCTCGGAAAAACCGGAAAACATCCCTTCCTCCGTCCTGTCAAAAAAGCTGATACTCCGTTCCACCTCTTCGTTTCCTTTTTCTGTGAGACGGATTTTGTTGTAACGGTTATCGTTTTTATCCACCAGCCGTTTGATATATCCGCCTTTCTCCAGCTTCTTTAAAGAGACTGCTATGGATGCCGTGGACACATGATGTCTTTCTGCCAGTTCCTTCTGGGACACGTCCTGGTTCCAGGAAATGCACATAAGAAGCTGGTGCTGGGCCCGGAACATGCCGTTTTTATTGAGATGGCGTTCCAAAAGTGCCCGGTGAATCTTTCCGGTATTGATGAAAGCTTCCACAAGCGTATGGTTGATTCCCTGGGGTTTTTCCTTTGGATTCATATTTTCTCCTTTCCCTGTTTTCGGTAAATCATTAGCTTTTTAATCGTTAGCTAGTTAATCGTATGGCATATTATAATCCCTCCTGCCTGTTTCCGCAAGAGGGATATTTGTGAACTAATTGTGAAGTTTTCTGCCTTAATCCCAGTCTTCCTTGGGCATCTTTCTGCGAATCATAAGGAAACAGATAATATGGGCCGTGCCTGTGACAATCCAGGTGAAGGGATATGAGAAATATAACGTGGTCAAAGTCCGGCTCCACTGGAAGATGGTAAACACCCATACCACCCGCAGTCCACAGGCCCCCGCTAAGGAAACACACATGGGAAGAATCGAGTATCCGACGCCGCGGATGCTGCCCACCATGGTGTCCATGATTCCGCAGATAAAATAAAGAAGGCCGATGATTCCCAGACGGCGCATGCCGTACTGGATGACCTGCGGATCCGAGGAATAGATTCCAAGGAGTGTCTCACCCATTCCGTAGATGGAAACGCCCAGCACCAGTCCCACAACGGTAACCACAGCCACACAGGTCAGGGTGATTTTTCCGATTCTCTTATACTTTCTGCCGCCGTAGTTCTGGCTGGTAAAGCTCAGGTTGGTCTGGTAAACGGCGTTCATGGCTGCGTAGATGAAACCCTCAATGTTCTGGGAGGCGGTATTTCCTGCCATAGCGATGGAACCAAAGGAATTGACGGAGGACTGGATTAACACGTTGGAAATGGAGAAAATTGCCCCCTGCATTCCGGCGGGAAGTCCCACCTTGGCAATCCGTTTTAATTTCACCTTGCTGATTTTAAGCTCACGTATTTTAAGTTTCAGGCATCCTTCGCTGGATAACAGGCTTTTCAGCACCAGCGCGGCGGAGATTGCCTGGGCAATCACGGTGGCAAGGGCTACGCCGGCCACATCCATATTGAAATAAATCACGAAGACCAGGTTTAAGAGTACGTTGACCACTCCGGCTGCCGTAAGAAAATAGAGAGGACGTCTGGTGTCGCCCACAGCCCTTAAGACGGCGCTGCCGAAGTTATAAAGCATGGTCACCGGCATTCCCACAAAGTAAATCTGCATGTATATCGTAGATTTATTGATGACATCGTCCGGGGTCCCCATCAGCTCCAGAAGGGGTCTTGCGGCCAGCACTCCCACCGCCACTAAAAAGACGCCCGATACCAGCCCTAAGGCGATTGCCGTGTGGATGGTTTCGCTCACATCCTCATCACTTTTTGCCCCGTAATACTGGGCCACCAGCACATTCACACCCACGGAAAGGCCCACGAAAATATTGATTAAGAGGTTAATAAGGGCCGTTGTGGAGCCCACTGCCGCCAGGGACTGGCTTCCGGCATAGCGGCCAACCACGATCACATCCGCAGCATTAAAAAGAAGCTGGAGAATTCCCGAGAGCATCAGGGGGATGGAAAAAATCAGGATTTTTCCAAGAATCGGTCCATTGCACATGTCCATTTCATAAGATTTTTTCATACTGTCCTACTCCTCTGCCTGTATTTTACCATTCTTTTACATAGGCGTTCTATCATTATACCGAATGCCCCTGGAAAATGCAATTCCCAATCGTGTCTTATTAATGGAAAAGGGCTTTCCGGAATTCCGGAAAGCCCTTAGTTTCTAAAAAGCTGCCTAGCAGATTTGAACTGCCGACCTCCGCCTTACCAAGGCGACGCTCTACCAGCTGAGCCAAGGCAGCAGGTGTTTTTGAAACCTTAGATATATTATCATGAGTTCTATGTTTTGTCAACAGGAACTTTTAAATTTTTTTCGCATATTTTATAGCAAAGAAATTCCGAGGTATTCCTATGCCGGAACTCATTTCCAATGCACCAGGTTCGGAGGAGGAAATCCATACAGATGCCTCCCAGAAAAATACAAAAGCCGCTGAGGTCACTGACATCACTGCCGGTCCCTTCTCCCCTCAGGTCCCCACAGTAAACTGGCCGGACTTTCCCGTTTTCACTCTGCCTGCACAGACTGCACCGGCCGCTTCCTATTACAGCCAGGTACGGTTCTTAAACGCAGCTTCCGGCAGGCAGAATCTGGACATATATATTGACAATCCGCAGGTACTGTCCGGCTCCGGTTTCGGTATGGTATCTCCTTACATGAAGGTTTCCGACGGATTCCACACAATCACCATCCGCCGCGGCAATGGCCCCGTTCTCTTCCAGCAGACCCTGGCCTTTATTTCCGGGGAAAAGGCCACCTTTGTGATTCTGGACACCCCGGGCGGAGTGACGCTTACCAAGGTATCCGACATGGGCTGCACCAATGTTCCGTCGGGATACGGGTGTTTCAGGGCTGCCAACATGTCCTACAACGGCTCCTCCTATGATGTACGCATGTTTAATAACCAGGTGATTTTCTCGGATATCGGGTATAAGGAAGTCACCTCCTTTAAACAGGCGGCAGCAGGCTCCCATACCTTTTTTGTCACCAACGCCCAGTTCCCCATGGCTGCCTTCCGGGAGCTTCCCATCATCCTTTTATCGGCCCTCGCCGGTTCCTGTCCGGCCTGCGCCGTGAACAATCCGCTCCTTTCCTTCTCTCTGAACGTGGAGGCTGGAAAGGCATATACCAGCTACATCATCGGGAACCCCTGGTCCGGCACCCTGCGGGTTCTGACAACGGAGGACTAAGGGCGCGGCCGCACTTTGCCCCGTCAGTCCCGGGCTGCGAACCTGCAATACAAAAAGTCCGGCAGATACCTGAATCTGGCATCTGTCCGGACTTCTCTTTCTTTTATTTCTGTCCCAGCCTCTGCCTTACGATTTCATAGGCCAGAACTCCCGCTGCCACCGATGCGTTCAGAGAATCGATGTCGCCCTTCATGGGAATGGAAGCAATCATATCGCATTTTTCCTTCACCAGGCGGCTGACACCCTCCCCCTCATTTCCGATCACCAGGCCCAGGGGACCTGTGAGGTTTAAGCGGTACATGGTCTCACCGCCCATATCGGCGCATACGAACCACATACCCTGCTTTTTTAATTCTTCGATGGTGGAAGCCAGATTGGTTACCTTGGCCACAGGCGTATAGTTTAAGGCACCGGCAGAGGTCCTTGCCACCGTTGCCGTAAGGCCCGCGGCACGGCGCTTGGGAATAATCACCCCATGGGCTCCGGCCAGATTGGCGGTACGGATGATGGCTCCCAGGTTGTGGGGATCCTCAATACCGTCCAGCAGGAAGAGAAACGGCGGTTCGCCCTTTTCCCTGGCCGCTTCCAGTATGTCCTCCACCTCGGCGTATTCGTAGGCGGCCGCAAAGGCCATGACTCCCTGGTGATGTCCGGTTTCCGACATCTGGTCCAGGCGCTCTTTGGCCACGTATGTGATGATGGTATCGTGCTTTTTCGCTTCTCTTACGATGGACTTCACCGGACCATCCTGGCAGCCGTCCAGAACGAACAGCTTGTCGATGGTCTTTCCGGAACGGAAGGCCTCCAGCACCGCATTCCGTCCCTCAATGGTCAGTTCTTCATATCTCATCTGGATTCTCCTCTTTCCACACCCCGATTTTTGACAGTCCCAGGCTCACCAGCTTAAAAAGTCTTTCATATTGCCCGGAAAGATACAGATATCCCACCAGCGCCTCAAAGCCGGTGGCCATCCGGTAGTTCTTCATGGTGGCGTTTTTCGCCATGGAGGCGGACTTTGCATTGCGTCCTCTCTTGTAGACGGCATGTTCTTCCGCTGTCAGGTCAGACTCGATGGCCATAATCAGATTGGCCTGAGCCTCGGCCTTTACCAGGGCCGATGTCTTTTTGTGGAGCTTGTTGACCTGCTCGTTTCCATCGTTTACCACCTTGGTCCGTATGAGAATTTCATAGACCGCATCTCCCATATAGGCCAGAACCAGAGGAGAATACTGCCCGGCATCCATTTCCTTCAGCCTGAAAGTCTCTTTAAAGAGACTTAAGCTCTCTTCCATTTTACGCCCTCTCTTGTATCCTCAAGGACAATTCCCATTTCCAGGAGTTTTCCTCTGATTTCATCGGCAAGGGCGAAATTCTTCGCTTTTCTTGCGGCCTGTCTCTGGGCGATCATGTCCTCAATCTCGGAATCCAGGATTTCTTCTTTTTTCTCTGTGATAATTCCCATCACGTCGCAGAGCTTCTCCAGGGTCTCTTTCATCCATCCCACATAGGCTGCGGAGCTTGATTCGGAAGCGGTGGAGTTGCCAAGCTTCACAAGCTCGAAGATAGCGGAGATGGCATCCGCTGTATTGAAGTCGTCCTCCATGGCTGCCTCATATTTTGCCACCAGATCTTCTGCTTTTTTCTTATTCTCCAGCTCTTCTGCGGTCATTTCCCCGGCGGCGGCCTTTGCACTCAGCTCCTTTAACTTTTCAACGCCTGTGAGAATACGCTCCAGACCATTCTTGGAGGATTCCATCAGCTCTGCGCTGAAATTTAAGGGACTTCTGTAATGGGCGCTTAACATAAAGAAACGGAGTACCTGTAAATCGTATTTTTCGCTGATTTCCCGGACCGTAAAGAAGTTTCCGAGGGATTTGGACATCTTCTTATTATCAATATTTAAGAATGCATTGTGCATCCAGTACTTGGCAAAGGTCACGCCGTTGGCGGCTTCGCTCTGGGCAATCTCGTTTTCATGGTGGGGGAATACTAAATCCTCTCCGCCTGCATGGATATCAATTTCATCTCCCAGATAGCGCTTTGCCATTACGGAACACTCAATATGCCAGCCGGGACGGCCCTGGCACCAGGGAGACTCCCAGTAGGGCTCTCCGTCCTTTTTCGGCTTCCAGAGCACGAAATCGTTGGGATCTTCCTTTCCCTCTTCGCCTGTCACCTTGATCTCACGGAATCCGGACTGGAGGTCGTCTAAGTTTTTGTGAGACAGCTTTCCATAGTCCTTAAATTTCCGCACACGGTAGTAAACCGTGCCGTCGGCTGCCACATAGGCATAGCCCTTTTCGATCAGTGTCCCGATCATATCCAGCATACCGCAGATTTCCTCGGTGGCCAGAGGATTTTTTGTGGCAGGCTTAATATTCATGCCTTCCATATCCTTTTTGCACTCGGCAATGTAGCGTTTGGAGATCACATCGGCATCCACGCCCTCTTCGATGGCTTTTTTGATGATTTTATCGTCCACATCGGTAAAGTTGGACACATAGTTCACATCATAGCCCTTATATTCAAAATATCTTCTTACGGTGTCAAAAACGATCATCGGTCTTGCATTTCCGATGTGGATAAAGTTATACACCGTGGGGCCGCAAACATACATTTTTACCTTACCCGGCTCCACCGGAACGAATTCTTCTTTTCTTTTAGAAAGAGTATTATAGATTTTCATACCATTCTCCTTTTTCATACCTTCATAATACCTGCATCTGCTTTCTGTTTCTACATGTCCCGCCCGCAGCCGGGACAGCCGGAACAGCTTCTGTTTTCCGTCCGGTCATCGATATTATAATCTGCCACGGAGGAAAGCAGGCAAACGGCCTGGGCCGCAATTCCCTCTCCGGTTCCCGTAAAGCCAAGGCCCTCCTCGGTAGTGGCCTTTACGCTGACCTGGTTTACTTCTATTCCAAGGGCCTTTGCAATATTCTCCGCCATCTGGGGGCGATAGGGTAAAAGTTTCGGCCGCTGGGCGATGATGGTGGAATCAATGTTTTCCACCAGGTATCCGTTTTCTGCGAGAATTTCTCCCACACGCGTTAAAAGCTTCATGCTGGAAATTCCCTTATATGCCTCGTCTGTATCCGGAAAATGCTTTCCGATATCCCCGAGAGCCGCCGCTCCCAGGAGGGCATCCATAATTGCGTGTATCAGCACATCTGCATCGGAATGGCCCAGAAGTCCCTTTTCATAGGGAACCTTTACACCGCCAAGGACCAGATCCCGGCCCTCCACAAGACGATGTACGTCATATCCCTGTCCGATTCTCATAATTTCTCCTCTCTGTCAGGAACCGATCATCCGTATTTTTTTCGGGATGCACCGGATTTCCATATCCTGTTGGCACATACAGCTTTCACCGTCCACATGAACAGCCAGAGGCCTGCCAAGATGAATGGACGCTTCGCTGCATTCAAAAATCCGGATTCCCCGTTCCCTTCTTCTGACACCCATGGTCAGGTCCTTGAGCATGGGAATCATCTTTCTCTTTTTGGAGCAGCTTGCCACATAGACCATCATCTTTCCGCCGTCGGTTTCTGTGTGCTCCTGCCCCTTTTTCTTTTTTGCCTTTTCTTTTCCTATTTTAAAGGTGATAAAATAAATATGGCTGAATTCCACCTTTTTTACACCGTCAAACACAATATAGCCCTTCACCGGCTTGGCCAGCATAAGCTGCTTTAATCCCAGAAAGAAATTCAGGGCCTTTTCCATATGAAACCGGCACATCTGGGGTCTGGCTGAACAGCATAACAGATTGTGACAGATTGCCGCATCCAGCCCGATTCCGCACCGCCCTGCAAATCTCCGGTTGAAAATCTCATCGCCGCCGCAGGTCAGCACACCATAGTCTGTGAGATTATAGTATTTGGGATGAAGAATCCGTCTGCTCTGGCGGTTTACCTTCCAGTAAGACTGGAACCCATTGGATAAGGCATTCCGGAATCCGGCCGGCACATATCCCAGGGTAATCATCCCCTTAAAAGAAATTCCGTTGAGGACTTCATTATACGTCCCCTCGCCGCCGACTACAATCAGAATTTTAGCCTCATCCTTATCGGCGGTCAGCGCCTTTGCAATCTGGACCGCATCCCCCTGCTGCTCCGTGAAAAACACGCGGTACTCCTGACTGTCATTTTCCAACTGCCTCTCAAGCCTTTTCCATATATGATAACCTCTTCCCGTTCCCGCACTGGGATTTACGATAAAATGATACATGGAACCCTCCGCTTTATCCTGCTGGTAATTACATGTTCCTAGTATAGCACATAATAGGAAAAAAAGATAAGAAAATTTCTATAAAAAAAGTGTTGACATTTTTTGCATAATGGTTTATACTGTCAAAGTCGCAAGTGAGTGACAAACACTCACCAAGAGACATGGGGTCTTAGCTCAGCTGGGAGAGCATCTGCCTTACAAGCAGAGGGTCATAGGTTCGAGCCCTATAGGCCCCACTGATAAGAAAAATCTTATCAAACAATTTCATATTATGGCGGAATAGCTCAGTTGGCTAGAGCACACGGTTCATACCCGTGGTGTCGAGAGTTCAAATCTCCCTTCCGCTACTCTTTCAAAGCCCTGAAAGCCTTTTAGAAGAAAGGTTTTTGGGGTTTTTGTTTTGAAAAAAGTTTGTTTACGCTTTACACGCTCATCATCTTATTTCCTGTAACTTCCCATCCACCAAAAGCATACCATATAGTAACCACTTGTGTTAAATACTGTGGTGGAAAGGATTTGATCTGTTTGTATATCGGGAAAGACACCGTAATGTCTATGCAGGTTGACACCAATGGTTCCCAGGGTACGGAAGCGTCGGAAACCCCGGCCATGGAGCAGCGCTTCGGTAACAATGGGAATGATCCGGGCTTTGCCCCCATCTCTCCGGAGACTCCTTCCTGGGGACCGCCCGCAAGTTCGGACGGCAGCGACCCGGGCTTTGCCCCTATCTCTCCGGAAACTCCTTCCTGGGGACCGCCTGCAAGCTCGGACGGCAGCGACCCGGGCTTCGCTCCCATCTCTCCGGAAACTCCTTCCTGGGGACCGCCTGCAAGTTCCGGAGGTACCACAGGAGGCAGCGGAAATATCTGCGCCGGATGCACCAGCACCGGCTGGACCCTCTCTCCCATTGTGGTGATTCCCGGACAGGTGAACCAGTCCGGCGGCGGACTCAGCAATGTCCGCTTCCTCTATGCGGCCACAGGGCAGCCTCCGGTGAACATCCGCCTGGGAAACCGTATGGTCATCAACCGGATGCAGTTTGGCAATTCCACTCCCTATTATCTGGAAAATGCAGGCTACCAGACCATTCTTATCACCAATGCCAACACCGGTTCCATTCTTTACCGGGGGATTTTCTTTTTGAGTAACGGAACCGCTTACACCTTTGCCCTCGTAAATAACGGCTCCGGTATTTCCCTGATGCAGCTCACCGATACACCGTGTACCAACCGGAATGCAGCCTGTGTCCGCGCAGTCAACTTATCGCCCAACAGCGGTCCGGTGGATGTGTTCTTATCCGGTGCAGGACGGGTATTCCAGAGCGTGGATACTTTTGGCATCACCAACTACCGCGCCATCCTCCAGGGCTCCTACCGTGCAGCAGTTTCCGAAGCCCTTCCCTGCACAAACAACAGCGCCATCACCATAGCCAGCACCTATGCGGAGTGCAACAACACCAGAATCGCCTTCTTGGATACCACCAGCGTAACCTTTATGAGCGGCGTCACCTACACCCTCTATCTCATCGGCCGGGCCTATCAGACGCCTGCGGCCCAGCTTATTTCTCTGGAAAGCGATCTCGTTTACTAAAACGTCCATACAAATCAGGCGCCTGCTCCTCTTATTTTTAGGGGCAGGCGCCTGTCACTGTCTTCCTGTTCAATCCGTCCACAATCGTCTTTTCTGTGTCTATGGCCGCACGCTGTCTCTGTCGCCGGAAAGAGCTCCGGGATGCCTGTGCACGATCTATTGCAGCGTATAGAGTTCCATTTTTTCCGGACTGTCACAGCGAATTTCATCGCCCAGTCCATATACCACGTTGGTTATGACATATTCGCCATGGTTGACGAACACCTCCACCAGATTCCGGTCCACGTAAATTTCCAACTGCTCTCCGTCCCTCACATCCGGGGTGGAAAATTCCGTTCTGTATTTTTCAGGATTAGTAAATACCGCCGTCCGGTCCGTATGGATGCGGCCATCCCGGCGGAAAATCCTGTATCCGCCCACATCCAGAGTCTCTCCCTCCATCAGCCTTATACTTATCTTATATCCGACTTCATCTGCCTGTGCGGGCGATGCAATGGGCCTTTGATACATCCGCTCCAGACTCCGTCCACCGGCTCCGGCATTCTGGCCCATGCGGTCATAACCCGCCTTCCGTTTTCGTCCGCCGTACTTTGCGGGGCATAAAGGTCCAGTCCATAGTCAAAGAACTGCCATTTCTCGTCCATCTTCATGGTACAGGTCTCTTCCTCGAAGTCTGCCAGACAGCAGACGGTATGATTTTCTTCCAGCCCCGGGTCTTTTAAAAGTCCCATGACTGAAAGCATCAGGACATTTCCTCCCTCTGTTTCAAAATAGTCCGGGCATTCCCTTTTGTAAAAAAGGAGCTTTCCCTGTCCATTCTCGTTCCGGCTTCCCAAAACCATGTACCAGCCATTTTTTCCGCGCCAAACCTTCGGATCTCTGGTATCGGCGATATGGCCGATGGTTTTGTCTGTCACCGGCGGCACAATCACCTGCTTCCCGTGGAAATTGTCAAACACATATCCGTCCCCGGAAACAATCATCATCTGGGAAGATTCAAAATGACTGTTTTTGCATCTGTGGATATTGGCCGGGTCCGGCTCCAGGTGATGAACGCCGGTATAGTAAATAAAACATTGGGGTCATTGATCCACGCCTGCGGCGCTTTTAAATGGATTCTGTCTGACTTCATGTTTTAGGGTTCCTCTCTTTTTATTTTACTGCTCCGGCAACGACGCCTCCGATGATCTGCTTTTGCAGCACCACATAAAGAATCAAAATCGGCAGTGCACAGAGCGGCAGACCTGCCATAATGGTGCCATAATCTGCCGAATAGATGCCGTGGAAGCTAAGATCACCATTGTGGAAATAGTCGGTTTTAAAAACGGCAGCACGATCTTAAAGAAGGTCTGTGCCTCGGTACAGCCGTCAATCCGGATTGCCTCTTCTAAGGAAATGGGAATGTTTCCTTTAATGAATCTGTGGAACATGAACACGGACACGGCCATGGAAAATCCCATATGCATGAAGACTAAGGTACTTCTGCGGTTCAGGATATTTAAACGGCCGCCGTAAATGCTCACCAACGGAATCATGATTGCCTTCTTTATTTTTCCGATTGACTGCACCATTGGGCAATGGCTGCAATCAAGTCTAAGGGAAGTGGATTTTTATATGGAAGCCGTATGGTTCCTTTGCTGGTTTCATATTCCTTTAGCAGGTCCCCAAATGCTTCCACTGCCTCCGGGCCTGGGTATAAGCCAATATGTTTTTTTGAAGCTGCGAACTAGATAATGTTCTGATTTTCCCAGTAAGTGGGCATGCTCCAGGAGATTCGCTCCTGGGCTTTTGCAGGGATTTCTATTCTCCACACACTTGCCTGTGTATTTTTATGGTGTTATAATGAACCTATGGCAGATATTCTTCCGGTTTGTAAAAGCAAGGAGGATACCATGCACAAAACCTTTCAGGAACTCGATTTAAATAATGCTTTTCTTTTCGCTGCCGCGTTGGAGGACGCAGATACCAGTAAACTCATTTTGGAAACAATTCTTGGAATCCCCATTGGGAAAGTCACTGTTCATGCGGAGCATTCCATGCTGTACAGCTCGGATTTCCGCAGTATCCGTTTGGATGTTTATGCCAGCAACGAGGCACATGCAGAATACAATCTGGAGATGCAGAATGAAAATGAGGGGAATCTGGCAAAGCGGAGCCGCTTCCATCAGGCAGAAATGGATGTCATGTTCCTAAAGCCTGGGGAAGATTTTGACAGACTGCCTCCAGGGTATGTCATTTTTATCTGTACCTTTGATCCTTTTGGGTTTGGACTTTACCGATATACGTTTGAGAATATATGTCGGGAACAGGGCTTTTCGCTGCAGGACGGCGCATTAAAGATTTTTCTGAATACAAAAGGGAAAAATGCAGATGAAGTACCGGATGTACTGGTGAATTTTCTCCATTATGTGGAGAACAGTACCGACAGCTATGTGAATTCCATTAATGACCGGACCATACAAACCATTCACAGTCGGGTCATACAGGTTAAGAAAAGCAGGAAATGGGAGGGGCGGTATATGAAATTTGAAGAACTACTCCGAAGATCAGAACAAAAAGGATATGACACCGGCCAGAAGCAAATTCTCGAACTCACTGACCGCATGATAAAAGCCGGGGAGGCGGATCAGCTTTCCAGGCTTCATGAGGACTCCGATTTTTTGCAGGCCATGTTAAAAAAATACCATCTCTAACCGCAAATCATTTCTATAAAATCCCTTGGCCGGGAATTGGCCATCTGCCGCCTGGCAACTGACTGCCAGGCGTTCTAAAGCTTCTATACATAATATAGTGTCACAAAATTTCCATTTCACCCGGCCGGATGAATTTCTGCCATATATTACTATCAGAAAAAGGGCCCTGGTTTCCAAGGCCCATGTTTCAAAAACGATACTCCTTCATACCCTCTTCTGACCGTTCAAAAGTTCCCAATTACGTGGAAAATCCTGCATACTGGGTCATATAAAGCTCGTAATACCTGCCCTTTTTAGAAAGCAGCATCTCATGGTTTCCGCTTTCCACGATCTGTCCATGATCCATGACCACGATTATGTCGGCGTCCCGTATGGTGGACAGCCTGTGGGCGATGACAATGCTGGTCCTGTTTTTCATCACCAGCTGCATGGCAGCCTGGATGGCCTTTTCCGTGCGGGTATCCACATTGGAGGTGGCCTCGTCCAGAATCAGAATTCTGGGATCTGCCACAAAGGCCCTTGCAATGGCAAGAAGCTGCCTCTGGCCCTGGCTCAAATTTTCGCCGGAGCCCGTGAGCATTGTATCATACCCGTTTGGCAAAAGTTCAATCATCTCCTTACAGCGGCTCATCTCCACAGCCCTTTTTAACATTTCTTCACTGGCATTCTCATCTGCATATTTCAGGTTGTTCCGCACAGTATCCGAAAATAGAACGGTATCCTGAAGAACAATGGCCACATTCTTTCTTAGGCTGGCCCTTGAAATTCCCATCAGGTTCTGCTGGTTGATAAATATATCTCCGCTTTCGGTCTCGTAAAACCGCATTAACAGATTTACAATGGTGGTTTTTCCGCTTCCTGTTGCCCCCACAAGGGCAACCTTTTTTCCGGAAGGCACTGTCAGAGTGAAATTCCTGATGACAGGATGGGACTTTTCGTAAGCAAAATTCACATTGCAGAACATCACATCTGCCCTGGAATCCTCCATGAGCGGTTCGCCCGACATGTCCTCTCCTGCCTCATCCAGCACCATGAAGACTCTTTCTGCTCCGGCAATGGCCGTCTGGAGCTGACCATAAACCTGGGCAATTTCATTGATTGGGCGGGAAAACTGCTTGGCATAGACAATGAAAGCTGAAATCACACCAACAGAAATCAGCCCATGGACGGAAAAGTATCCGCCGAAGGCGGCAATAATAACAAAGCCGATGTTGCCGATGCAGTTCATCACCGGTCCCATGACACCGCTGAAAATATCAGTGCGGATTCCGGCTTTTGTAAGAGAATCGGACACCTGGCAGAATTCATCAATGATGATGTCCTGGTGATTATAGGCAACCACAGTCCGGTAGCCCGAGACCATTTCCTCCACGGTTCCGTTGAGCTTTCCAAGATACATCTGCTTCTGCCTGGAAAATTTCCGCACCTTTTTTGAAAGGATTTTCGTGGCCAGGAATGTGAGCAGAACCGTAACACAGCTTAAAAGGGCAAGCTGCCAGCAGTACCACAGCATGATGGCCACTGTGCCCAAAATAGTCAGTACACCGGAAAACAGTGAAGGAAGCGACTGGGATACGGTGGTGGATACATTCTCAATGTCATTTGTCATGCGGCTCATCACGTCCCCGTGGGAATGGGTGTCCAGATACCGAATGGGAAGGTCCACGATTTTTCCGAACAGCTCCCGCCGCATCTGCTTTACAATGCGCTGGCTTAAATTTGCACTGATAAGTCCCTGAAGAAGCTGGCTTACACTGTACAGCAGGTATACGGCTAACATTTTCACCAAGGTTTCCATAAAGTTTCCGGAAATGGTGCCGGCAATGATATCAATGGCCTTACTCTGTATGCTGGGCGCGAGCACACTGCACAGGGTTCCGAAAATTACCATGATGAGCATAAAGATCACCAGCACCTTTTCATGGGCAAAATATCTGGCGATCCGTTTTCCTGTGACCCCGGCGTTTTGGGCGTGTTCCACCTGGTTAAACCGTTCATAACGGTTCATTCCCGGAATGTTTTTCTGGGCCAGTTTCTGTTCTCTATCCCCACTCATCGCCATCCTCCTCTCCAATCTGAGAATGATAGATCGCCCGATAAAGCTCACAGTCAGCGAGAAGTTCCTTATGGGTTCCCACGGCTTGAATTTTCCCGTTTTCCAGTACAACAATCCTGTCAGCCCGACGTACAGGGGCGATTCTCTGTGCGATGATAATTTTCGTACTTCCGGGATTTTCTCTCTGTAAAGCCGCATATAAATCGGCCTCCGTCTTTAAATCGAGGGCACTGGTGGCATCGTCAAAAATCAATATTTCCGCGTTCTTAAGAACCGCTCTGGCAATGGAAAGCCTCTGCTTCTGGCCGCCGGAAAGACTCATGCCCCGCTCTGCCACAATGGCGTCATACTGCTCCGGCATGGAAGAAATAAAGCTGGCCGCCTGGGCGGTCTCGGAAGCGGCCTTTATTTTCTTTAAGGAAGCCCCCGGTTTCCCCCAGGAAATATTTCCTTCCACTGTATCTCCAAACAGCTCGCTCTTTTGCAGGGCAATGGCGATCTTTTCCCGCAGCGCCTGCTGGTCATACTGGCGCACATCCACGCCGTCCACCAGAACGGCTCCGTCCGTCACATCGTAAAACCGCGGAATCAGACCCACAAGAGAGGTTTTCCGCATCCGGTTGCTCCCATGACAGCGATGGTCTCCCCCTGCTTGATGGTGAGGTTTATGTGTTCCAGCACAAGCTTTCCTGTTCCGGGATAAGCAAAGGATACATCACGAAACTCCACTTCCCCGTATCTTTTTGTTTTCCCGTCAAAATCGCCGCTTTTTAATTCCGGCTCACTGTTTAAAATTTCTTTTACACGCTTCCAGGAAGCCAGTCCTCTCGAAATATTCTGAAACAGCATCACCAGCATAAGAATTCCGTTTAAGAGCTGTGTCGTATATGTAATGGCTGCCATAATCGTTCCCGGTGTCACTGCCCCTGCTGCCGCTTCGTAGGAGCCCACAAGCAAAATCACAGCCACCACCAGATACATGAGAGCATTGACCACAGGGTTCATAAAGGCAAAAATCACCAGCACGCGAAGCTGTGTTTTGATAAGCTCGTCATTGGCCTTGCCAAACCTGACCTTTTCGTATGTCTCCCGCACACATGCCTTGATGATGCGGATGCCGGATACGTCCTCCTGCATGATGGCATTTATGGTATCCAGATGGTCCTGAAGTCTGGAAAACAGCGGGTTGGCTTTCCAGAGGCAGATGGCCATGCAGCCCACAATAAACGGAAATGCACAGATAACAATCACGCCGAAATCCCTGTTTAAGCGGTACATGAAAAACATGCTGCCAAAGGTCAGAAGGGAGGTCCGGATCATGCCGCGGACAAACAGGGATACAAAATTCTGTACCTGGGTAATATCGTTGGTCACCCTGGTCACCAGAGAGCCCGTGCCGAACCGGTCCATCTGGGGAAAGGAAAAGGTCATGATCTTACGGAAGCAGTCCTTGCGGATTTCATTTCCGATGTTCTGGCTGGAGAGATGGACAAAGGCATTGTTGAGGGAACCGCAAAAGCCCCCAAATAAAACAAGCCCGATCATGGAAAGTCCCATGGTCCAGATTAAGTGCAGGTTTCCAGTGCCGCCGTTATGGAGACCGAGTACGCCGTCATCTACAATTTTACTCATGAGCCCCGGCTGAACCAGGTCCATGGAAACCTCCCCGATCATGAACAGGGCGGCAGCAATGGCGTATGGCAGATACCTTTTTACATATTTAAACATTGATTTTTCCTCCCCGGATGACGTCCGCGGTCTTTTCCGCCGGTTCTTTTGTCCTGGTAACGTTCATCCCAGTCGGAATTCACCTTTTCAAGCAGGGAAAGCAAAGTCTCTTTCTCTTCTGCTGACAGGCAGGAAAACATCTCCTCATGCCGCTCCTTTCTCTGTCTGGCGGCTTCCATGGCCTGGACCTCTCCCTCTTTGGTCAGCGCCACATCGGTTGTTCTCCGGTCCGTTTTGCTGGCCGTTCTGGTAATCAGTCCGGCGCCCTCCAGTTTTGCCAGTACCTCGCTGGCAGAGCCCGGCTGGATTCCAAGACGCTCCGTCAGTTTCTGCTGGGTGATGGTTCCGGTTTCTCTCAGAATAATCAAAATTCGTTTCTGGCTGCTTTTTCCTTCATATAAAAGGCGGAGCTTTTTTCCAAGGTCACGAAGGTGAAGCACAAGCCTGTCGTTTGTATCTTTCTGGGATTCGCTGTGGGCGGCCTGGCTGGACGTGACTGGATTCGGATATGAGACAGTGTTATTCATAAGAATTCCTCCCCTCAATTTTAATAAGGTACCTTGACATTTTACCGCTTGCGCCGTAATTTGTCAAGGTACCTTATTATTTTCGTCTTCCTGCTATGATACCAAACGTATCCTGAGAAATCATGAGATACGCTTTGAATTTTATCTGCCGTATTTCTCCAGGCATCTCTCAAAATCGATCTGCACCAATTTCTTCCCATTTGGCAGCATATGCTCCAAAGTTTTCACTGTACGATAACCAATTTCTGACATCGCCTGCTCCAATGCCTGTTCCTCCATCTGATGATGCACCTGATCCAGCCCATCGAATACATGTAAATACGGAGAATCGGATACCCATTGTTCTTCAAGATTAATTTGGATGATACAGGAAACATACATGGGACTCACATGCTGAATTACGTTCTGAAAGCATTCGTATCCAATATACTCAATAAGCAGATTTGCAATGATCATATCGGCTTTCGGCAGCTTATCCGCCTCATCGATCAGATTGATACACAGACATTCTAAAATTCCATCCAAATCCGGATATCTGTGAATTACCTCTTTTAAATATGAAGAATTTATATCCACTCCATATACTTTTTCAAATTTGTCTTTACTGACATGCTCGAGGCCATTCCCGCCTGCAATTCCCAAAATCATTGCATTGGAAACGGGATACGCGTCAAACTGTCCTTTCATCATTTCATTCATAGCCTGAAGCTGCATGACCGAATCCAGTTTCATATGATTTTCATAATCCGTTAATGGAATTTCCTCCCATGGATTTTTCATTCTTCTTCCTCCTCAAATTTTCATTTATACTCCGTCTTTAAGCACTCATATACCAGTAGTTATATTCCAAATTCTTCCGCATAGATCACTGCCCCGCTGATCGGCTTCGCATTCCCGCCAAGCTTCACTGCCATGAAATTTGCAGGAGGAAACCCCTCCGGCACCTGTATTCCCAACTGCTCCGCCGGGATATACCCAAATTTCGGATAATATAGTTCACTTCCCAGCACCAAAGAATACGGATACCCCAGCTCTCCGGCAATTCTATGGCCCTCCATGATTAAAGCACTTCCTATCCCTTGCTTCTGGTATTTTGGCTTTACGGATAAGGGTGCCAAAGCAAGTACTTCCTGATCGCCCACTTTGGCCTTCGTAAACAAAATGTGTCCGGCTAATTCGCCATCCACTTCTGCCACCAATGATAATTCCGGTATATACGCCCTGCCTTTTCTAAGGGCAGCAGCCAGATCCTGCTCATTGCCGTCCGAATGCTCTGCCGACGCAAAAGCTTCTGCAATCAGTTGGTATAATTTTTCATAATCACTGGATGTTTCCTGTCTGATTAACATATAAAATACCTCCACAAATTTTACAGTCAGTTAAACTCAGAATTGAGAACCTTGACCTGAAAAACAGTATAATGCGGCGCATCAGCAGATGCATAGTGCTTCCTTACAGCGGGACATTCATCAAACATCCTCTGTTTTACCGCCTGGTCACGGCATTCCCCGGCAATCCCGTTTACCCTTATCCAGTCGCGGGTTCCGGGCTTTAAGGCAATAATCTGCATATTTTCATGCTCTTTTAACTGTCTGCATACTGCCTTCGTATCCGCTGTTGAAAGATATAAATCCCCCTCATACTCCATGATGGCACCGAATGGCCTTCCTGCCGGAAATTTATCATTCATCTCATTTTACCACGCCTTTCGTCAAATCGCCATGTATTTAGGAAATGAAAAAGACGGCCGTTGGTACCCTTTGACGATGATACTCTGATATACAACAGCACCTTCGTATTTCAAAACTATGAGAAACCAGACATGGCTGAATTGGCTGAATTGAACCGCCAGGCCCTTGCCTGTTAGCTTTTATGATGTTATAATGAAATCGTGGCAGAGGTTCTTCCATTTTTTCAAAAGGAGGATCCCCTATGCACACCAGTTTTCAGGATTTAGATTTAAGCAACGCTTTTCTTTTCTCTGCGGCTTTGGAAGATCCGGACACCTGCCGGCTGATTCTGGAGACCTTACTCAGTGTCCCTGTTGGCAGGGTAACCGTTCATACAGAGCATTCCATGCTGTTCAGCTCAGATTTCCGAAGTATCCGCCTTGATGTCTATGCCAGCAACGAGGCCCTTACGGAATACAACCTTGAGATGCAGAATGAAAACGAAGGAAATCTGGCAAAGCGCAGCCGTTTCCATCAGGCAGAAATGGACGTAATGTCACTGCTTCCGGGACAGGATTTTGATGATCTGTCTCCGGTATATGTAATATTCATCTGCGCCTTTGATCCATTCGGAAAGGGACTTTACCGATATACATTCAGGAATATATGTCAGGAAACGGGTCTCCCTCTCAATGACGGAGCCACCAGAATTTTTCTGAACACCAAAGGCAGCAATCAGGATGAGGTTCCGGATGTACTTGTCAATTTTCTGCACTATGTGGAAAACAGTACTGACTCCTATGTGGATTTTCTGGGCGACCAGACCATAAACAGAATCCATGAACGCATTATGGAGGTTAAGAAAAGCCGAAGATGGGAGAGACGTTATATGAGGTTTGAAGAGCTGCTGCGAAACTCAGCAAAAAAGGGGTGGGAAGAAGGCCGCAAAAAGGGCGAAGAAGCCGGGCGGAAAACCGGACAGGAGCAAATCCTCGAACTGACCAGCCGCATGATAGCAGCCGGGGAGTCTGATCTGATCCCAAGACTGCGTACAGACTCTGTTTTTCTCCAGACGATGCTGGAAAAGTATAAACTTTTGTGATTTTTTCTATTTTTCTGCCAATCATAAGGCCAACCGTTTTGGTCATCTGCTGCCTGGCTGACACGCAGCCAGGCAGCGAACAATTCTTTAGCCACTTCTCATTATAATCATTCTGGAAGAATTTCTGCCTCTTTCCAAAAGATAAACCGGATAAAAGAGGGAACTCCCCCATCCTTTCATCCCAATATTCTTCTGCACGCTTTTTTACATTTGCATATAATCGACTGCCGCAGCACACGGAAAATTCCCCACATGCCTGATTCCACATCCCAGGCAAAGCTTCCGGAACGGTAAAGATAATCTCCGGGACAGGACGCCCCGTCTTTTAACTCCATATCAAACCGGTTCCCCACGCTGATTCCGCCCTGCAGCGGAATTTCTCTCGAAAAAGCATCCCCCGGCTGTTCCCTCCAAAGGTGTCCATGCACGCAGAACGACAGATTCCTCGGCTTATCCGCCGGCATCATCGTCCGAAAGATCACACGGTCTCCGGGATATGCCTTCCAGATAGGCGTGGCCGGATCTCCATGCACCTTACTGCTGAAGACCTTCCAGATTCTCCCATCCTTCCGGAGACGGTTTGCAAACCGTTCGGAATGATAGTTGTACCCTTTCTCTCCCGTATCCTCCGCATCGACGATTTCTTCGCTGTCCGCCGCGGCTGTCTGGACCAGATTGCCGTCTTTATTCAAAAGCCGGATTCCATTCTGTATGAACAGAACGTATTCCCGAAAGTTTTCGGTCCCCGGCGCAGTGATTACCGCCTGCTCTGCAAACGGATTTTCTTTTCTGGTGAAATTCTCATACCATCTGGCTCCCGCAGGCCCCGTATTCCCGGTCCGCATGCCAGAGATATCGCTTGCTCTCTCCGATTCCAACCGTCTGTTCTTCGCAGTTATATCCCACATTGATTCCTGAATCATGAACCGGGTCATATTGCAGGAACTGCGGATTTAAGGATCCCTTTCCGACGGTTTATGCGGCATGTCGAGCGGAACCTTCGGATACTCATGATACGGAATCGGCTGATCAGGATTCCACACATTATGCAGGATAACCTCCAGCCAGTCTCCAACGTTTGCACGAAGTATCAGCGGTTTTGGAGTATAGCCCCCGCAGAGCGCAAGATCCACATCCTCGAGAGGAACAAAAATCAGCCCGTCCGGGTCATGGTCTCCATACCGCTTATAGAGCAGTCTTGTCTGGATTGCCGCAATTTCATACCGTCTTACCACATCCCCTTTTCCCGGGCAGGGCGGAAGCGGCCGAATCCTGTCTTTCCCCTCGCAGAGCGGTTTCAGACATTCCCGATACCCGTCATAAGCGCGGATAATTCCCCAAAGGCCAAGCCATGCATCATCAATTCCGCCGAAATAATACAGATAATCTCCGGCCCGGTAAGGCTCTTTGATATTCAGGTTAAAGGCTTCCGAAACGCCGATCGTCTGGGACGCGGCCAGAGGAGATCGGTCATCCGCCACTTCCTTTCTCCATGACATTCCGGTGATATTAAATACATGCTGTTCCTCGTGCGCCCCATCGATCAGGCGAATCATCAGTTCATCCCCCGGATACGTTTCCAGAATCGGGGTGGCCGGGTCGCCGTGCACAAAAGAACTGAAGATATAGGCCGGGTCTTCATGGTTTTGAGCCTCTCCCGCATTGGCACGGATGACCAACGGCTCCACCCGGATTTCCTCCTTCTCAACCTTGCGGATATAGGCCTCCAGACCTCCATGACGCTCCAGCTCTTCCTTCAGGACAAAAAACCGCCCTCCGGGTCATGCCAACCGTATTCATTGTACGTGAGTTTTGCCTGGACCAGTGCAATTTCAAATACCCTGACCTTATCACAGGATTTCCCGCATGGACATCTTTGGCAGTCTCCCTCTTCCTTGCAGTCCCGGCACTCTCCCGCCGTATGGCAGGGACAGGTGTCTGTATACAAAGCTCCGGGAGCCGCATTCTCCACAAAATTTGCCTCCTCCAAAGCAGTCGGGCATTCGGTGGGCCTGCCGTCTGCATCCAATACCCTGCAGGGCGGCTGACGCGGCGGTTCCCCTGGTTTTCCGCAGATAAAATTCGGGTATCCCGGATGAAGCTCATCCTTCTTCGGGGGACTTTTCCGGTCTTTCAAAGGCATAAGCGGAGGAACCGGGGTTCCGTCCGGCAGTTTTCCCGTTCCGTCTTCCAGCCGGTCATGAATTCTCCACAGAGTCCACATTCCCTCATGAAAATGGGGATACAGATGGCAGTGGAAGATCACATCACCGATCACACGATTCCTGCTTCCGGCCCCATAGAGAATATCCAGAGTATAGCATTCCTGCGGGCTTATGGTAATCGAGTCGATGATCGTAGAGACCGGATTTTCCCCCTCCAGCCTCCACTGATGATTGTGGAGGTGAAATACATGGGTCTCTTTAATTCCTCCGTGAACCAGCCGGATTTTTGCCGGGTCACCGACATATGCCCGGAGAATCGGCGGCGCCGGATCCCCGTAGACCCAGGAACTCATGGAAATATCTTCTCCTGAATCTGCCGGATCATGAGTGAGAGGCATTCGGTTTCTCATGGGTTCGGAGCGGTAGCTGATCGCCGTGGTGGAGGATGGAAGTCCGGTCCTATGGTCCATCGGCGTTTCTCCGTCTTTATTCAGGATTTCCAGTTCATCATGAAAGAACACGGAATATTCCCTAAATGCCGGCTTTCCAGGCTGGTAAATGTCCGCCATCAGGCCGCTTTCTATTTCTTCCCCCGTCTCAGGGTCAAACCATCTCGCTTCCGGCGGTTCCACGATCACGGCCCCAAAAAGTCCATGAATATTCGTTGCTTCCTCACTGCTTCTGACATCCGCCATATCGTGAAACAAAAAGACACCTTCCGTATTGGCATACCATGTGTATACGATTTCATGGTCCGTGGTACTGTCCTGATTGAATCCGGTGCTGGTGCCGTCTGCGGTCATCACATCATAAGCCAGGCCCTGTACATGGATGGACAGCCGGCGATTCAATTTGTGAGTAAAACGTATTTTTACCGTATCCCCCAGGTTCACCCGGATCACCAAGGGTCTTACTTCCTCATAAGGCTGCGGCGGTTCCTGATGAAACCTGCGGAGCGCCTCTTCCTGTATTCTTTCTGAGTCCTCCTCCAGTACATATAAAAGTCCATTTGGATCATAATCCCCATATTGATTGTATACAATAGGAATCTGAATTGCTTCTATCCTAAAGCAGCGTGTCTTATTTTCCGAACAATACTGACAAAGTTCCATACATTATCCCTCCCAACATACCGGTGTCTCCAAAATCCGAAGATAATGATTGGCTTCCCGGAGCACATGATCTGCCAGAAGAGGCAGGATGACGGAGCGTATCTTGCCAGCAGATCGTTCTCTGTCGGGTCAAGAAGTCCCCGGATGAACTGTGCATGCTCCATCATGATCTGATTCCAGAATACTTCCGTCTCTCTCATGTCTTTTGGAGATATGCAGCCCTTCTGTTCAAGTTCTGCCACGATCTGACGGTATTATTTCGCTTCCCGGATAATGTGTTCGATTAACAGCGGGTAATTTGCAGTATACAGACTGCATGTGAGCACATTCTGTAAAATATTCTCCTTAAACGCAATCAGTCCGTTTAACAGCCAAAGAATTTTCTGATTAAGCATCTGTACCTGCTGTGCCATGCCGCTGTTCGCAGCACACGGACAGCCTGCCCGCAGCCGCTTTTCCGCCTGCGTAATCCGGATATCGATCGGAATTCCTGTCAGATTTTCTGTCTGCACCTCTGCCATTTCTGTGAATTCTGTCACGATTTCTTCGGAACGAAGTGCTTCCTGCCACACTGCTCCGTCAGCAAGGCACACCACATGTGCCAGTGCTTCCTCAAACTGCTGCCGGAACCAGTCTGCCTTTTCCCGATATCCCGTTTCCCCCGCAGGGAATCCTGCAAGGAGGAACAGCGCATGTTCTTTCATGATCCTTCCAAAAAACAAATGAGTTTCCAGTGATGTTCTTATATAGTTTTCCATAGTCGCACATACCTTTTCGTTTATAGGTTTGTCTTAGTATATGCGGATATGCCATAGGCGATTCTTAAGAGCATGTATTTCGGGTGCATCATGCCGGCCCCGGCTTTGGCGCAGGCAGCACAGCCTGTTCCTGAGTGGGAGCTGTGCGTGGAGCGGTTTTCAGAAACATAAAAAGCTGCCTGTGCCGTGGAAGCACAATGACAGCTTTTCATTCCTATAATTCAATTGGCAGCTTTCCCTTTGAAAATGCGGTCTTCACATGGCTGGGATACACATTTTTATACCGGTATATGCTGAGTATGATCCCAATCAGCCCATAAGACATCACAAGGCAGCTCCCGCCTGCTGAAAGAAATGGCAAAAATGTCTGGCTTAAGGGCAGCCATCCCATATTTTCCATCACATTGATCACCGTATTTAAAAGGAACACCATCCCGCATCCGCATCCCATGACCATCCCCAGTTGATTCTTCTGGCGGATGGACACACCGAATACCATAAAAATCACCGCTGCCAGGATACATAAAACGGCTGCCCCGGCCAGTATTCCATAGCTTGCAGTTAAATACGTGAAGATATAATCGCTGTTAAAGTTTGGTATTACGCCAATCACTTCTTTTCCGCCGCTGCCCACAAGCTTGTTGGACTCTGCCAATGACCGAAATACACCCGTTATATAGTTTGCATCCCCGCTGTTTGTCAGAAATGCCCTTATCCTTTCCCGCTGATATTCTGCCAGAAGTCGGGACGCATACGAAAAGACCAGACTAAACACCGGAAGTCCAGCCCCGGTTATCCACAGGCCTGCAAGAACCTTTTTCTTTGGAACCAGGAACCATCCCTTCGCCACAGCTATGGTCATCTGAACCATCATGGAAACCAGTAAGACTGCGGAAAGCATGAGACTTGGAAGCCGGAACGCCCCAAATACCGGGAGCACCATCCACAAAACCGCTTTGGCAAACCCTCTGTAACCTGTATTATGGTATTGATACAGAACTGCGCCGTAAACCGGTACGTAAAACATCATCAGTGCAAAGATGGAAAACCTGATGCTTCTCATATAATAGGTGACTCCGCCTATCTGAATCCCGTACATTCCCGCTGTGAAACAGAGCCCAAGAATGGCGGCGGCCAGTATCTTCGAGTATCGGGCGATTGTGGTATAGTCCATAAAGCAGATGAAAACCATAACAGCAATGCCAATCAGCACATCTGCCGTAAAATTCAGGCCGGTTACAGAAAGCTGGTTCCTGTTAAAATTTTCAAGTTCAATCCCGATCAGACTGTGAATGACCACTGCCGTAAGGCTGATCACGGCAATCAACAGCAGAAGTCCCCACGCCGCCTGGGGCCGATGCACCCGGTCCAGGGATATCCCGGCCTCCACAGGGTCTCCCATATCCCTCACTGCGCTCTCTTCTGCACAGCTTCTGTCCATTCCGGCGGCCATATAATCGGAAATCTGGTCTTCCATGTGACTTCTTAACTCCTCCTCCACAAAGGGTCTGGCCTTTTTACACCGTATCTGTGAAAGCAGCTGCTCCAAATATTCTTCCATACCCTACACCTCCATTGCCAGGACGTTTGAAACAGCAGATGAATATTCCTTCCATTCCTCCGTCTTTTTTGCAAGCAGACCTCTGCCCTCTTTTGTGATGCTGTAATATTTCCGTATTTTTCCGCCATACTCCTTTTCGTAGACCGTAAGCAGTCCCTTTTCCTCCAAACCATGAAGGAGCGGATATAAAGTGCCCGCCTTTAATTCAAACACGTTCTGGGACCTCTTTCTTAAGGTGTCGATCATCTCGTATCCATACATGTCCTTGTCGGACAGAAGCCTTAAAATCAACATCGTCATACTACCCGACATCAGGGATTTTTCCACTGCCATACATATCCTCCTTTATATTGATTATCTATATATCTATGTACTCTATAATATATCGAGAATCTATATATGTCAAGATAAAAAGAATCCTGCTGCACAGGATTCTCCCATTTTAACTGATAGCAAAAAACTTATCATGAATGGCCTGCACGGCCCGGTCCGCTTCCTCTTCCTTCACCAACACGGATATCTTAATCTCACTGGTGGAAATCATGTTGATGTTGATGTGTGCATCGTAAAGGGCCTCGAAAAGCTTTGCGGCAACGCCGGGATTATTGATCATTCCGGCACCCACCACGGAAACCTTGGCGATTTCCCGGTTTGTTTCCAGGCGGGAAAAACGGATATATTCCTGATTTTCCATAAGCAGCTTCTCAGCCTGGTCAAGATCGTCCTCAGCCACTGTAAAGCAGATGTCCTTTCCCTCTTCATGGCCGATTCCCTGGAGAATAATGTCCACATTCACATGATGATTTGCCAGAAGCGAAAATAC
This sequence comes from Clostridium sp., assembly GCA_021770825.1. Taxonomy (GTDB): domain Bacteria; phylum Bacillota; class Clostridia; order Lachnospirales; family Lachnospiraceae; genus CANRXD01. Next base: position 272,105 of record JAETQD010000001.1, read on the forward strand.
CTTAAAGGAGGTACCGATTTCATTGGGCACGCCAATGAGCGCAATCCGCGCGATGTTTTTATCCTTTGCCACACTGCTGATATATGATTTTTCCATACGTTTTCCCACTCCCTTCACCTTTGTGCCAGGATTTCCTGTAAAGCTTGACAGGACCTCCAGATTTACGTTGAACTTTTTCGCCAGCTCCACCGAACGGTTGTGCAGAACCTGCGCGCCCAGGGTAGCCAGCTCCAGCATTTCGTCGAACGTTACTTCCTCTAATTTCCTGGCTCCTTTTACCTTTCTGGGGTCAGCCGTGTACACGCCGTCCACATCCGTGTAGATCTGACACAGATCTGCCTTTAAAGCGGCCGCCAGAGCCACAGCCGAGGTGTCTGAACCGCCTCTTCCCAGCGTTGTGATGTCCTGATACCGGTCAATTCCCTGGAAACCGGTCACAATGACAATCCGGTTCCTGTCAAGCTCCTGCTCGATGCGCTCCGGATCGATCTTTTTGATTCTCGCATTTTTTGATACCGTATTGGTGTAGATTCCTGCCTGCCATCCGGTCAGGGATATGACCGGATATCCCAATGCCTCAATGGCCATGGCACAGAGAGAAACGGAAATCTGTTCTCCGGTGGAGAGAAGCATATCCATTTCCCGGTTGGAAGCGCCGGGATAAATTTCAAGCGCCTTTGCAATCAGATCGTCTGTGGTATCTCCCTGGGCAGACAGCACTGCGACCACCTGTTTTCCTGCTGCATACGTATCTGTGATGAGTTTCGCCACGCGGCGTATCCGCTCGGCATCTGCCACCGATGTACCGCCGAATTTCTGTACAATCAAACCCATATTGATTTCCTCCGCAAAAAAGGCGGCCCGGCATAGTCTGCCGGATACCGCCCCACTATTTCCTATTTTTCTATTTTACACAAGACGAAAAATTTGTCAACTGCTGCTTTCCGTTATGCAAATATACTGATCACAGCCGCACAGATAAGGCCTGTAAATCCGATGATCGTCTCCATCACAGTCCATGATTTCAAGGTGGTCTTTTCATCCATTTCCAGCAAAGAGCTCACAAGCCAGAAGCCGGAATCATTCACATGGCTGAAGGCAGTGGCGCCGCCGTTAATTGCACAGACCATGGCTGCAAGAGCCACAGGCGACAGCTCCGCCATCGCCGGCATGGATGCCATGATTCCCGCTGCCATGGTCATGGCCACCACAGCCGCTCCAACGGAGGCACGGATCAGTGCTGCAATGAGAAAAGCCACAAGAACCAGGGGCAGGCCGCTTTTTTCCAGGGCCGGACCTATGATCTCACCCATTCCGCAGTTCTGCAGTACCCAGCGGATAATGCCGCCGCCTGTGATCACAAGCAGGATTTGGCCTGTCGGGTACAGGGAGCGCTCCAGAATTTTCTTTATCTCTTCCTCGCTGTACCCCTGCTTCCTTCCAAGGAAATATGCAGCCAGCATTACGGCAATGATCAGGGCAACAAAGGGGGTTCCCACAAGCTCCAGAACCGGATGCACCAAAGCCAGACCCTCAATATATTCCGAAAGCGTACTGCACAAAATAAGGTTTAACGGCACCAGAATCACAGCAAGGACCGTGGAAAATGCAGGAAGCTTCTCTCCAGTCACTTCCTTTTCCTCCCGGTATCCGGCGGGAAGCTCCGTATAAATCTTCTCTCCTATAAACTTGGAAAAGAAAATCCCGGCAAAGACCAGCGACAGAATCCCGACCGGCACTCCAACCGCAATCATGACTCCCAAATCCACGCCCAGCATATTGGCCACCAAAACGGATCCGGCCGACGGCGGGATAAAGGCAAAGCCTGTGGCAAGTCCCGCCAGCAAAGGAATCACATAGTACAGTGTGGACTTTCCGGTCTTCTTTGCAAGTCCGAAGGCAAGAGGTATTAAAATCACCACACCAGCCTCAAAGAAAACCGTAGTGCCAACCACCAGGCCGGTGATACCCAGGGCAATTCCGGCTTTCTTTTCTCCGAACCGCCCGATCAGTGTCTGGGCAACGCACTGTGCACCGCCGGATACCTCAAGGATTCCTCCAAACAGAGAACCCAGTCCAATCAAAAGCACAATTCCCTGTAAGGTTTCCCCGGCACCTTTTTCCACGGTGGAGACCAGCGCCGGAACCGGCATCCCGGCACCCAGCCCGATAAACAGCGCAGAGATCAACAGTGACAATACCGGATGCACTTTAAATTTAATAATAAGTAACAATAATAACAGGATTCCTACTGCTGCTGCAATCAATAATCTGGCCGGGTCCGCCGCAAATACAGGTTCCATCATCTCGCCTATTCTCCTTTACAATTATTTTTCCGGGGAAATAATATATTTTCCCTTTGCACGAAGCTCCGGCTTGCTTAAAATATCTTTCAGCGTGTCAAGCCCGCAGACATCGCAGATCATGCTGCTGACATCGAGTCTTCCGGAATTGATCAGATCAAGCGCTCTCTTCTGGGTATACGGATTGATGTAGGATGCCTTTAACTCCAGCTCCTTCTGGAAGATCTGGAACGGCTTTACGGAAATTGTCTCATCCGGCTTTGTGAGACCGAACATCATGACAACTGCTTTATTTCCGGCGATATCAATGGCCTGTTCGATGGTGGAAGGACGTCCTACACATTCGATAACTGTGTTGACCCATGTCATCCCCTCTTCCTTAAGCCGGGCTTTTGCATCCTCGTGTATGGGATCGATACAGATATCGGCTCCCAGCTTTCTTCCAACCTCTCTCTTACTTTCTACCAGCTCCAGAAGCGCCACCTTTGCAGCTCCTGCAAGCTGAAGCATAAGAAGGCCGATCATTCCGCCGCCGATGACAACCACCTGATGTCCCGGTCTGATCTCACACATATCCATGCCGTGCAGGCAGCAGGCAACCGGCTCTGCCATGGCGCCCTGCTCAAAGGTAGTATTGTCGCCAAGTTTGTACACCTGTCTCTCATTCACTGCACAATATTCGGCAAAGCCTCCGTTTACGGTTGTTCCATATCCAATCATATGCTCACAGAAATGGGCGACTCCGTTCCGGCAGGGATCACATGCTCCACAGTAGCAGTTGGGGTCAATGCATACCCGGTCTCCCACCTTGTAGCTTGTCACTTCTTCCCCTGTCTTTACGATCACGCCGGAAAATTCATGTCCCAGAATCGTCGGCGGGGTTACATCTGCGGCTCCCTTGTCGCCTTCATAAATATGTACATCTGTGCCGCACACACCACAGGCCTTTACCTGAATCAGAACGTCCTTCGGCCCTGTCACCGGCATCTCGTGCTCTTCTACCCGTAAATCATGCTTTCCGTAAAATACTGCGCTTTTCATTGATAATTCCCTCCATATTCATTTTTTTCTACTTTTGTTTTCTACTTACGCTTATATCTTAACTGTAAGTTTAGTATATGACTTAGTTTTCAATATGTCTATTGACGAAAAATACAATTCTATTAAAATATTGTTAGTCATATTGCGCAAATTAAGTTCTTTCATTGCATTTCCTTTTATCCTGTATTAGAATTAAAGTAGATCTTAGATTTATGATACATGTAAAACTGACACAGGGAGCGGCACATGAAAGAAAAAGGCGTAACTACGATTACCTTAAAGAAAATCAACAGGGACAAGGTCTACCAATATATTTACCGGAAAAAACAGACCTCAAAACTGCAGATCGTACAGGATCTGCAGATGGGTCTGTCCACGGTCAGCCAGAATTTAAATGCGTTGGAGCAGGAGGGTCTGATTGAAAGAAAGGGCTATTTTGAATCCACCGGAGGAAGAAAGGCCCATGTAATCCAGATTGTCCCGGATGTAAAAATAGCCATAGGCGTTGGGATTTTAAAAGACATGCTCCATATAGCCGCCGTTGACCTGTACGGTTCAACAGCAGCTGTGGACACAATCCCGCTTTCCTACAAGGATACAAAAGAATACTATTCCCAGGCTGCAGATACAATCCAGCAGTTTATACAGAAAAACAACTATGCCCCGGACCAGATATCCGGCATCTCCATTGCGACCCAGGGAATTATTTCTCCGGACGGCTCTTCTGTCACCTACGGAGCGATTATGAACAATACAAGGATGAAGCTCTCGGATTTTTCCTCTCTGCTTCCCTATCCATGCCGCCTTGAACACGATTCAAAGGCTGCGGCCTGCCTGGAATTATGGAACCACCCTGAACTGGACAGTGCCGTAGTCCTTCTTTTAAACCACAATCTCGGCGGGTCAGTCATCACAAACCACAGCATTCACCGGGGAATCTCCATGCACAGCGGTACCATTGAACACATGTGCATGAACCCCGGCGGCCCTTTATGCTATTGCGGAAACCGGGGCTGCCTGGAGACCTACTGTTCGGCAAATGCCCTGGAAACGAATGCTGGAATGCCCATAAAGGAATTTTTCTCCCGCCTCAGAGACGGGAGAGATAAAAGCCTCGTTCAAATATGGAACGATTATTTAAATCATCTGGGTTTTGCCATCCGGAACCTCAACATGATCATCGACAGTCCGGTCATAATCAGCGGATACCTTGCTCCGTATTTCACCGACAGGGACCTGGATTATCTTCTCCAATGCATAAATGCGTCCACTCCCTTCGCCTTTGCGAGGGAAAATCTTCTGGTTGGAATCCATGGCCAATATACCCCTGCCATCGGAGCTGCGCTGTATTATGTGGAGCAGTGTATCAGCTCTGTGTCGTAGGGATACGTAAAAGGGAACTCCCCTCGATACAGCCGCAAAGCCGTATCAGGGGAGTTCCCTTAAAAGAAGAACGTCTTTTGGGAAATCAGAACGGGTTGCCCTCCTCTAGCCCTTTATCTTTCTGCTGTCAAAATACGGGAACGCATCCACGGCATCCAGAATATCCTGAAAATCCTCTCTGGGCGCCAGGTCAATATACCGTTTTAAAAGCTCTGTCTCCTCCTTCTTATACCGCCCGTAAAAAATATCATACAGGTTATGTCCCCTCAGATGAATCCTGATCTCTTCCATATAACGGCACACATCCCCGGGGGATTCCAAATCCCGGCCAATCGCCTCCTTAAGCCTTTTTCCGCTCTTTAGGCGGCATAGGTATTCCTTCCATTTATCAAATAGAATCTGATAAAATTCCTCTTCACTTGCCACGACTCCAAGCTGTTCCATCACCTTTGGATTGAGGAAATAGTTCTCAAACGAATAATACTTTAGGATCAGTACATTCCGCCTTGTCACCCGTGGGAGCTTATCCACGTCCTCGGCATTTCTGGCCTCATAGTACCGACAGAGCTGTCCCGCCAGCTCCTCTGCATCCAGCCCGTCCCCGTCCCGAATCATAAGGAACTGGTCTTTTATGTAGACCTGATTCATGTATTTTAAGTTGGCATAGGTTTTAATATTCGTACAACTGTTGGTTGTAATGATGGAAATTCGCTGAAGGCGGCCTTTCTCATCATATATCTCCGAATAGTACTTCTCCAAAAGCAGCGGCAGACGGCTTTTATCCTGTTTTCCCTCCACAATAAACACAAAGTTGGTGTTTAAAAGGTCATTCGCTCCATATCCCAGGGTATCCAGAATCACATCAATATCTGCCTTCTCGTTCACCACCGAATAATACTCCGAATCCAGCACGATCTGCCGAATCTGCCTGCTGGTAAAGTTGGCAAGAAGGTTCGGGGAATGGGTGGTAAAGATCACCTGGTTTTTCTTGGACAGGTGATACAGGATTTCGCTGGAAGTCTTCTGAAGCTGGGGATGCAGGAAAATCTCCGGGTCCTCCACGATGATGATGCTGGGAATTCTGGCTTTTTCATCGGTGTAGGTTTCCAGCATGGACAGCATATAAAGGCTCTTCATACCATTGCTTAAGTGCTCAATGGGCGAAGCCTTTCCTGCCCAGTCCCCATCGCGGATGGTCTCTGCACTTACTTTAAAAATCTCCTCCCGGTTTGTCTTAAGGGCCAGCCGTATCCTGTCATAGCCCCCGTTTTTCCTGTAATTTCTGTTGAGCTTTTCCTCGAAATCCTTTAAATTTAACTGATACATCTTGTATTCCAGAAGTCTCGCCGTCTCAAAAATCGTAAGCTCCCCGGGGCTCTTCTGGCCAATCAGGCCGATGCACTGAAAGCACTGGCTGCAGGCCTTTGCCGAATCGAACATACAGCAGTTGGAACGGACCTTACCAAGCTGGTCGTCCTCCCGGAACATCAGGATGTCCTCCTGGAATTCCGAAAGCTTCCTGTCCGTATCAATGTAGTAGATCTTTGGAAGAATCTCCGGAATTCTGTGGTTATTCTTCTTAAGGCCATCGCTGTACCGCACATCTCCCCGGCTGTTGATGATGCATGTAAAGGACAGTATGCCATCCTTAAAAGAAGGCAGCTTTTCGCAAAAGTCCTTCTCCCACACGGAATACCGCTTATACATGCTCACCTTACCTAACTCGTGGAGCAGGTGCTTATCCTCCTCTGTGATCTGCAGGCGGATACTGATTTCCATGTTCTGTCTTTTTTCATTAAAATCCGATTCCGACACCTGGTACATGCCAAAGGCCGCCCGTATGGCATCCACCACAGAGGTTTTCCCCGTATTGTTCTTTCCCACCAGGATCAGGGCATTTTCAATCGCCTCAATCTTCATATCCCGGATGGACTTGAAATTTTTAATATGAATGGATTCTATCCGCATGAAAGACCTCCCGTCCATTGCTTTCTGTCTATTCTCAGTATATACGAAACCGGCCTGCCTTTCCAGTAAAAAGTGCGGCTGCATCAGCTTCCCAATAAAATATCATAAAACCGTAAGCAAAGCTTCATACATTACATCCGGGAATTTGTTATAATGAGGACAAATTCTTCATATAAAATGACGGGGAGGCAGGAATATCATGAAGATGCATATTAGTATCATGGCTCTCAGCGCCAGCCTGGTGCTGGCTGTAAGCGGCTGCGGAGCCGGGGAAAGGGAAAAAATTTCTGTGGAATCAGAAAGCTCTGTACAAAAAGAAACGGAATCGGCGGAGAATTCCTCCGGCAGAATCGAAATAAAGGAAGTTCCGGACAGCGAATCCGTCTCCGAAGAAACCGGACCCGGAACAGGGAGCCAGGATGAAAATTCAAACATAGACGATATTGCTTCCGAGCTGAAACAGATTGAGGAGCAGTCCGCAGAGCTGGAACTTAAGCTTTACAGCTCCAAATCCCAGGGGGACATGAACGCAGCCAGCGGTGACCACTATAAGCTGTGGGACGGTGAGCTGAATCAGCTCTGGGGGGACCATGTATCCGATGATCACAGCCGAAAAGGCAGCTGAACTGACCCGCGAACGGGTTTATATATTGGCAGAGCTTCTCAGCGCAAAAAACGGACAGGCATACGCGGACAGTTTTTCCGGCGCATATACAGCTCCAAAGGAAACGGACGATCTTCCCTGCAGCCTGTATTTAAACTATCTGGGTGTGGGCACCTACGATGCAGAGCTTGGTCTCGGCTCCGGGGCGTCCTGGAAGCCGAAAGGCATCGCAAGGGCTGACGGAGAGACTCTTCTCTTTGAAGATCCGACACTTGGGGTAAAGGGAATCATTGCCCATGGGGACACCGGGCTGACTGTCACCGTCACCGAGTCGGAGCTGGCAGAAGCCGCCGCCGGGACCAGGTTTGACTTTCCCGAAAAATGTGAGTACCCGACGCAGTTTTCCTTTGCGGACATTTCCGACTTGGAATTCTGGTTTGGCAGCGGTGCCGGTGCATGGCGCACGGTGCTTTATGTCCATGAGGACGGCTCCTTTGACGGGGAATATCTCGACTCCGACATGGGTTCCAGAGAGTACTATCTGTGCGATTTTAAAGGGAAATTTACAACACCCGAACAGGTAAACGACTACACCTGGGCAGTAAAGATCCATTCCCTGGAGCTTGCCGATGAGCCGGACACAAGCGAGGTTAAGGACGGATTTACCTGGCATTACAGTGAGCCCTATGGCCTCACAGATGCAGAAGAAATCCTGTTCTACCTTCCGAACGCACCCATCGCCGAGCTTCCCGCGGACTTTAAAAGCTGGGCCAGCGCCTATCCAAGCGGCATGACCACCCAGGCGCTTCTGCCTTTTTATGGCCTCTATAACGTGAACGGGCTGCAGGGCTTTTCCAGCCATCCAAAAGCCGACGAATCATAGCGTCCTCTGTTTCCAGCATCCGCAGAGCCGAATACAAACATTCAGGGGGCTGCAAACTGCAGCCCCCTGACATCAATCGCTAAAAAAATTACATCAGCTTGCGGAACAAAGCCTTGAAATCTTCAATTCCAGCTTCTTTTGGATTTCCAGGCGCGCAAGCGTCTGCCGCTGCGGACTGGGCCAGGAAGTCTAAATCCTCTTCCTTCAAAGCTTCCAGCTTAGTCGGAATTCCCACATCAATGGATAACTGGCGGACTGCATCAATTGCCGCCTTGCGGTAGGTATCCTGATCCATTCCTGTTGTATCAACGCCCATCGCTTCCGCTATGTTCTTAAATTTCTCACCCGTACATTCTGCATTATACTCCATTACGATTGGGAGCATCATCGCACAGGCAACTCCGTGGGGAGTATCATAAACGGCTCCCAGTGTATGCGCCATAGAATGTGCAATGCCGAGGCCCACATTGGAGAATGCCATACCGGTTACAAACTGGCCCAGTGCCATTCCTTCACGTCCTTCTTCCTCGTTGGCAACTGCGCCCCGCAGGCTCTTGGAGATCAGGCGGATTGCTTCCAGATTCAGACAGTCAGCCAGCGCCCATGCTGCCTTTGTGGTATAACCCTCAATCGCATGGGTAAGCGCATCCATACCGGTAGAAGCAGTCAGACCTTTCGGCATGGTGGACATCATATCCGGATCAACGATTGCAATATTGGGAATATCATTGGTGTCCACACAGACAAATTTACGTTTTTTCTCCACATCTGTAATAACGTAGTTGATTGTGGCTTCTGCCGCTGTCCCTGCGGTCGTAGGAACCGCAATCGTAAATACGGTGGGATTTTTAGTTGGTGCCACGCCTTCCAGAGAGCGGACATCCTCAAACTCCGGATTATTGATGATAATTCCGATCGCTTTTCCTGTATCCATGGAAGAACCGCCGCCAATGGTGATCATATAGTCAGCGCCAGATGCCTTATATGCAGCAACACCGGATTTTACATTTTCAATCGTCGGATTTGGTTTGATATCAGAATACACTTCATATGCCAGACCAGCGGCATCCAAAAGGTCTGTCACCTTCTTTGTAACATGAAATTTCACAAGATCCGGGTCCGATGCGACAAACGCTTTTTTAAATCCTTTACTCTGTACGATTCCCGGGATCTCCTGGATTGCTCCCTTTCCATGATAAGAAATTCCATTGAGCACAAAACGATTTACCATTTTCTTTCTCTCCTTTATTTCCTGCTATTCAAATTTTAACATACTTTTCTTCAGAAATATACTGATTTTTACACTTTTTCTTCTGTCTTCGCCTTTTTTCAGATATTAAGGATACAGATTCATCCCATTGCAGCACACAGCCTGAAGTTTGATCCGGGTTCTCATAATTCCTTTACTCTGTCCTGCAGCATAATGAGATATCTCTGTGTCAGCTCCATATAGATTTTCCGTTCCTCTGCCGACCAGGAACGGAAAATATCATTCTCGATCCCGATCAGCCGGAGGACTGTGCGCTCTGCAAGGTCCTTCCCCTTTTCCGTCAGGCACACCCGTTTTTTCCTGGCGCCGGATGCCTCCAGATAGAGAAGGTCCTCCGCTTCCAGCTTCCGCAGAGCCGAGTTGATCGTCTGCTTGCTCACCCCCGACATGCGGGTGATGTCATTTAAAAGGCAGTCGCCGTTCATGCTGCACACAGTATAAAGGACCACCATGGCACTGTCAGAAATTCCCATCTTAAGCGCCGCGTCATGATAAACTGCGTCGATTTCCGACAGCAGCAGGTTAAACCGTTCCAACGTGGATTTTATTTCATCTGCCATACGATTTCTCCTCCTTTTCATATGCGAGGTTTCATGTTTGCTGCATTATAGTATGATTTCATACTTATGTCAATAGCATTTTTTTCAAAGATCATGCAAAAAATCCTCCCCCAAAATAGTCCTTCAAACAAGGTTATTTTAGAAGAGGATATGATTTTACATTGCATCCAGTATTCTTAAAATTTCATCGAAGTTCTCCCCGGCAGTCACTCCATCCGGCACCGTTTTCGCCTCCCGGTTCAGCCATATACTTTTAACGCCTGCCAGGCCGGGACATTTTACATCACCCTCCAGAGAATCCCCGATATGGATCACCTCCTCCGGCTTTAATCCGGTTTTTTCCAGCGCATACAGGAAAATTTCTTTTCTCGGCTTTGAATATTTTGCCTGCTCACTTGTGATCACACCTTCCGGATGCAGGTCATGCTTTTTCAGTGACGCATATATGTACTTATCATCACTGTTCGTCACAAAATAGACCGGCAGTTTTACCTTATCGAGGAAGAACCTGGCGTCCTCATAAACCGGTGTGGTACACCAGTGTTCCTCCATACGCTCCAAAAGCACTTCCGGATTTTCCTGGGAATGAAAGTGTTCCAGCAAATCTCTGAAATTTTCCAGGGCTACTTCATGCTGTGTGCGGAAATTTTCTCCATTGGCATGAGCCAGCTTTTCTTTAAAGGTCTTCCACCAGAACCCGTACACCTCTTCCACCGATTCCGCATTGCTGCTTTGGCATACCCTTCGGACCACCTCCAGCGCGATTGGCCCATTCTCGTGTGCCACGGTTCCGTAGTAATCCATAAAAACTGCTTTTATCATAAATTATCTCCACCTATAAGAAATATTCATTCTCCCGGCGCACTGTCTTCGCATCGCCAAGTATCTGCTCCAGCTTTTCCTTAAGCGGCGGAGGGAGAATCCTGGCATTTCCGGGACAGACTTTTGTACATGCCATACAGAGAATGCATTTTCCGGCATCTGTCGTCACTGTCTTTCCGTCACAGGCAATTGCACCCACCGGACATGCGGCAGCACATTTGCCGCACATACCACAGCCGGGCAGTGAAATCGGCGTCACCGGCATATTCATGGCATTCTTATAAGGATTATTTCCCGGAACCATCACAGGACTGTCCACATGGCTTTCCATTTTTTCTTCAACTTTTCTGGCAAAATCGCGAATTCCCGCATGATCGCTGTCATCCGGCCGCCCTGCCGCCACCTCCGGTACCATGGAATGCTGTGCGATACAGGCGCAGGAAGCTACCACTTCAAAGCCGCTGCCCGAAACGATGTGATTCAACTCCAGAAGCGCGTCCTCATAAGCCCTATTTCCATAAACCACCATCGTCACCGCCTTTTTTCCGGCACCATTAATCTTATGAATCCCGTCTGACACGAGACCCGGAATCCGCCCGCCAAATACAGGAGCTGCAAAAACGGCAAGATCACTCTCTGTCTCTTCCTCTGTCTTTTTGGCACTCAGATCCATCAAAATCACCTTCCCGGATATCTCCTCACAGAAAAGCTCTCCTGTTTTTTTCGTTCCCCCTGTCGGACTGAAATAATACAATTTTGATGTACCCAGCATATCCATTCCTCCTATCCGCAACGCATTGTTGTATTTTTATTTTTTGCAACAATTATTATACACCGAACCGTTGTATTGTCAATATTTACAACAATGACAAACCGTGATATAATCTAACCAGAAAACCCGCTGCTTCACAAAGCGCATCTTCGGTGCGGCGGCTTTTCGGTATGCCCGGCGAATGAAATCTGCAAGGAGGAGACACGAGCGTGAGACTCAACACAAAATGTTCCATTGCACTGCACTGTTTAGTATTTATTGCTGAATATGAAAATAAAGTAAAAGTGACCAGTGAGCTGCTTGCCAAAAGCACCGGCTGCAATTCTGCTGCAATCAGAAGTATCCTCAATTCTTTGCAGAAGGCAGATATCATTTCTGTCGTGCGCGGAATCGGCGGCGCATACTTAAACCGGGATCCCCAAAGCCTTACCGTCTGGGAGGTCTACCATGCCATAGAGCCGGATGGACTTGAGCATTTTATCGGCTTCCACCCCAACCCCTCTGAGAAATGCCCGGTAGGCAGACGCATAGAAGCAGTATTAAAAATGCCCTATAAAGAGATTGGCGCTGCAGTGCGGGAAGCCATGGAGGGCATTACTCTTCAGCAATTGCTGGACTATTACCACGACAATGACCAGGTAAAATTCGACTATGAGCCTTGATAAAGGGAAACCAGAACCGATCAAAAGCACAGAGTCGACCAAAAGGCCCCAGAGCTTTCAAAAAAACTCTGGGGCCAAAATTTACAATCAACCAATTTTCTCCCGTTCCCGGAAGGCTCGCCACTGGTTTTCAAAGAAGTAATCCACCTGGGGAATCGGGCGGATGGGGCGTCTTGTGACAGCGCAGGAATCTCCTGTAAGTGAAATCTCCTGGATGACATTTCCATTCCTTCCATTGTCCAGGAGGCAGCGGTAAAGCTCCGGAAGTCTGGCATCCGGCAGTTCTCCTATCTCATTCGTATAGAGGGCAGAGCCTCTGCTGCCTCCGCCGTTTTCCGCATAGTCCAACATTGCAGCCAGGTATACCCTCTGGGAAATCAGCATATCCCGCAGGCGGTAGAACATCGGAAACTGCTCGCCGGACGGCTTTTTTATGAGGCTCTGGTAATTTTTAAGTTCGTTTTCCACCTGCTCAAGTGAAGCTCTCAGATTTCCCCTCTCCCGGATCATGCCGCCGCTTCCGCTCATGCGCCTGGCGGCACGCAGCCACAATTCATTTAAAGCCATGTTGCCGGAGGCATTTTCCGGAAGACTTACAAAACTCTCCGCCTCTGCTCTCAGCGACATTCTCGCTACCTCCACAGGCATGGCTGTCGGTTCTCCTTCGCTTGACCACTCATGCAGCTTCCGCAGATGGATTTTCTCCGCTGCCCGCATGGCGCCCACCTGCCCGGCATTTAACGCCGTGCCGCCGGGCCTGGTCACGCCGTGGCTTCCGCAGACCTCGCCCACGGCAAAGAGGCCGCGCACATCGGTCTCCCAGTAACAGTCCGTGGAAAGGCCTCCGTTATTGTGCTGGGCGCAGATGGCGATTTCCAGCCACTCCTCATAAAGCTTCACATCATGGTCCTCATAAAACCGGATCGCCGGCTCGTTCATCTTCTTAAGCCGCTCAATGGGGGTCCCAAATAACGCCCCTGCCTTCTCAAGATAGTCATACGCCTCCTTGGAAAGCTCCGAAAAAGGAATCTCCTTCTCGCCCGGGTTCTTCGTGAAATCCAGGAATACCTTCCGCCCCTTTAAGATCGTCTCCCGGTAGACCAGAAGGTCAATGACGGAGGAGCCGCCAAAAATCTTGTTTACGTCGAAAGGCCACTGGTATCCCTTCAGGAATACCATGGACAGCATCTCCCCCGGATTCTCAAAATAATCCATGAGAAATTCCCGCTCGTCGTTTCCCTCCGAATCCGTGGAAACAAATCTTGGCAGCACCTGCATATAGGTCCCGCTCACATTCCACCTGGGATTCACAGACGCGAGTCCAAACTGCCACTCCGTCAGATTCTTTCCCTTCACTCCGGCCTCGAAGGCCATGCCGCTTCCGCCAATCTGGGAAGTGGGATACACGCTGTCATGGTACATCCCGGCCGGTCCCCCGGTCGCCAGAATGAGATTCTTACACCAGAGAATTACATAAGGCATGTCGTCCCCGCCGGACTTATCCAGACAGAGAAGCCCGCGGACCTCCCCATCCTTTTTAAGAATCCGGATTGCCTGCATCTGATCTAAAATCTCAATTCCATTCCGTTTTGCCTGACGCTCCAGGCACTCCGTCATGATTCTGGAGGTATAAGGGCCCGCGCTGGTGGCCCGCCTTCCCCGGTCATGATCGGTCTTATATCCCATGAACTCCCCGTATTCCGTGCAGGGGAAGGGCACCCCAAGCTCCGCCAGTCGGTAAAAACCGCGCACGGAAAGCGCCGCTTCACAGAGCGCTATATCCCCGTCCACGCACTGCCCGGAAAACAAATCTTCCGCCATGGCACAGACAGAATCCAGGTCCTCCCCTGCAAGGGAGAGCTTATAGTACGTCTGCTTGTCCGAGCCGGTGTTCCTGGACGTCCCCGCATTGACATTTTCTGTCACGATGACCGTGTCGGTCTCTCCATTCTGGTACAGACGCAGGGCCGCCTGGAACCCGGCCGCTCCGCTCCCTACCACGACATTCTCAATCTCCCGCTCTCTGAATCTCATGTTCATTCAGTCTCCTTATTATGAAAGTCTGCCTGCCGAACAGACGGCATATAATCAGTTTGCTGTGTGCCAGCGGCACATGTTTAACAAAGGCCGAAGCGGAGCGCAGACAGCCAAATGCGCCCGTCAGGACTTTATGGTGCATCGTAGTCTTTGCCAGCCGGGCGCAGGAAGGTTTACAAACGTTTAATATGAAAACCGCCGTCCACGTCCACATAATTTCCGGTCGTATAAAGGACCTTATCCGAGCAGAACAGGCCCACCATCTCGGCCACGTCCTCCGGCCTCCCCCATCTGGCGATAGGGAACACGCCGTCCGCAATCATCTTATCGTATTTTTCCGTCACCACACTGGTCATGTCCGTGGCGATGACACCGGGACGCACCTCATTGACAACGATGCCCTCGGCCGCCAGCCGGTCTGCAAACAGCGTCGTCACCATGGAGACGGCCGCCTTGGAAATGCAGTATTCTCCCCTGGAGACCGATGAAACCTCCGCCGAGCAGGAGCCCACATTCACAATGTGGCCCTTGTTTGCGAAAATCTGCGGTTGGCTTATCATCTGCTTTGCCACAAGCTGCGTCAGGAACAGGGTTCCCTTCGTGTTGATGCCGACCACCCGGTCAAAGCTCTCTTCGCTCATTTCCAGAAGGTCCTTCCTCTCCTTCGGCGCAACTCCGGCATTGTTCACCAGGATATCGATGCGCCCGAAGCGCTCCACAGTCTCCTTCACCAATGTTTCCCGTCTCTCCTTTGAATCGATGGACCCCTGTACATAATGCCATTCAATTCCAAGCTCCGTGAGTTCGCGAAAGCTTTCCTGGTATCTGGAAATATCGCCCGTGGCCAGAATCACCACCCGGCATCCGTCCATGCCCAGCCTTTTGGCAATCGCATACCCGATGCCGCGGCTCGCCCCCGTTACAATCGCTGTTTTCTTCCCTTCTGCCGCCATCATACCTCTCTCCTCCATAATCTAATCTCTATCAACCTCTAAAGTTCGCCGGAAGGCTCGCCTTCGTCTCCACAAATTCCTTATAAAACGGCAGGAATGTCTGGCTGTCGCGAATCACGCACCCGGTGGGCTTATGGGCGCGAATCAGGTCGCCGCACTTTCCGCAGGTCACGCAGACCCGCTTCGGATTGATCCGCCCGTCCTTTACAATCTCGTTGGCAAAATCCGGATCCGCGAACGCCATTCTTCCAAAGAGCATTCCGTCGCAGAAGCCCGCTTCCACTGCTCCGGCCGTATACAAATCGGCGTATTGTCTTAAATAGGTGGGCGCCGAGCCATAAATCACCATTCCCGGAACCGCCTGCTTCACAGCCCCGATTCCATGAATCATCCGGTCAAGACCAAGAAACGGATGCTCGTCCGGCACATACTTTCCCATATCGAAGGGTCTGGTCACATGGGTCGTCGCGTATGGATTTCCCATGGTCAGGTCAATCATGGAAAGACCATATTTCTCATGAAGTTCTTTTACCAGGCGGATAGGCTCCGCAAGGTCCGGCGTTCTCCCGCTTCCTTCGCTGACACCGAACCCGTAGGGATACGCATATCCGTCATAAATTCCCAATCTGGAAGTGACCATGAAATGCTCGTCCTCATACACCCTCGCCGCCAGAATACCGTTCTTTAAAAGCCTGGTGCGGTTCTCATAGCTTCCGCCGTACATGCCCGGACGCAGGTATGCCGAGGAAAGCTCCGCTAACAGGTATCCATGACAGGACTTAATATCGACCGCGTCAAAGCCCGCCTCTTTCGCCAGCCTGGAGGCCTCGCCGAACTTTTCCTCCAGCTTTTTTAAATACTCATCGGAGACGATGCAGGAATCATCCGCGGCCCGGTACTGTTCCAACTCCGGATGGCGGTAAGCGATCATCGGCGCCGGCTTGTTGTCCGGATTGGAATACCGTCCGCTGTGGTTCGCCTGCATGATGAGATAGGGGGCAAACCCATTGGCTTTGATTCCGGCCTCTTTGATTTCACTGGTAAACCGCTTATAATTTTCCAGATTCTCCTTTGTAAGAAGAAGCTGTGTCTTGGAAGATCTCCCCTCCTCCACGATGGAGATCGCCTCAAACCAGATCACCGCGCTCCCGCCGATGGCTTCTTTCACATACCGACGCAAAGTGTAGTCCGACGGGGAGCCGTCCGGCAGCGCATCCGCACCTTCCATGGGCGCGATTCCCATGCGGTTTGGCAGAGACACGGAACCGAAATGAATCTCTTCCTTCAACACATGGGTATCCCCGGCAAAAGGAAGGGAGACTCCCAGCTCCTTTGCCTTTTCCTTGATCTCCTCCAGGCTTTTATATGTAAATTTCTCATGTTTCATTGCTCTAAATCCCTTTCTTTACACGCGGAAATTCTTTTGCTATACTGAATCTGACACCTAACCTTTGATTGCGAGGTACCTTATGGCTGAAACGACTTCCTCCCCATCCAACATCCGCATCCTGCACCGCCGGGACGCCGTCCAGGGATACATGCATCCCGATGTCCAGAAGAAAACGCCCCACTTCCACTACCTGTGCGAGCTGATTCTGAATGTCGGCGGCTCTGCCGATTTCAACATCAGCGGGACCGTCTACCACATCGAGCCGGGCAGCATCCTGCTCATCAACAACATGGAAAACCATTTCATCATCTCCCACAGCGAGGGATATGACCGCTACACGGCGCGTTTTTCCAACGAAGTCCTCGCCTCCGATATCCATGACCCGGTGCTGCTCTCCATCTTCAAACAGAGAACCCCCGGTTTCAGCCACCACTATGTCTGCACGCCTCAGGAGACGGCCCATTATGCCCATCTGCTGGACATCATGGTAAACGAATACAAATTGCAGCGCCCCTACTGGGACCACCTGGTGACCACCAAGCTCATGGACATTCTAGTCGGCATGTACCGAAACAATCCTCATGCCTTCCCTGGAACCCGCAACCAGGACAACCAGAACTTAATCTACCACATCCAGAACTACATCGAATCCCATCTGGATGAGGATCTGCGCCTGGATACGCTGGCTGATAAGTTCTTCATCAGCAAGTTTTATCTAAGCCACAGCTTCAAGGCCGTCACCGGATACGGATTTAAGGAATATGTGATAACAGCACGCCTTTCAAAAGCGAAAGACATGCTGCTTCGTTCCTCTGATGAAATTCAGAAAATCAGTTATACCGTCGGCTTTAAGAGCCCTTCCCATTTTATCCGGAGCTTCAAGGCCATGGAAGGCATCTCTCCGCTCCAATACCGGAACCAGGGAAAATAACTCCGCCGTCTATTTGATTTTCTTTAAAATTCTCAGTGCATTTTTATAGCGGATGGCGTCCTTTTCCTCCTCGGAGATACTGAGGGCGTCCACATCGCGGTATGCGCGTCTCACATAGCCAAAGCCGTCCTCCGGGTCAAAGGGCATATCGCTGGCAAATACCATATGCTCCACGCCGAACAGGTTGATGGCGCATTCGATGGCCGCCTTGCTTCCAAAGGTGGCGCAGTCCGCATAGAACTTCCGAAATTCGTCAATCTGCACCTTGTCTTTGATGGGGCTTTCCACCAGCTCCTGCATATCCGGCGCCGTCCTTGTGGAATAGAGCTTCAGCCCATTTTCCATTCTGCCCTCCTCCAGCGGCAGCATTCCGCCTGCGTGGTGGAGAACCACCCGAAGGCTCGGGCATCTCTCAAAAATCCCGGAGTAGACCAGCCTGGAAGCTGCCATGGTCGTCTCGATGGGCCACATCATGGTCCACCACAGCTCATACTTTTCCATGGTCTCACCCTGATAGTAGGGCTGCCTTGCCGTCCTCTGGGGATGTACCCACAAAACCGCGTCCAGCTTATTCAGCTCATCATAAAGCTTATAAAAATCCGGTCCGTCGATGGCCCGCCCGTTCTGGTTCGTGAACACCTGGGCACCCACGGCCCCAAGCTCATTGATTGCATACTCCGCTTCCCGGCATGCCTTATCCATATCGTCAAGAGGCAGGACGGCCACGAAGCTCGGAAATTTGTCGGGATGCTTCTGGCACAGGTCATAAAAGGCCTCATTGGCAAATCTGGCAAGGGCCGCAGTGTGCTCCGGAGCCACAAGCTGCTCCACGTTGGGGCTCACGATACAGGGAATCTGCTGGTAGCCCTCAAAGGTATCCATCAGTTTCAGACGGTAATCCAGGTCCGCCATGGCTCGCATCTTCCGCGCCCGGTTCATCATATGGGCGTTTCCGCCCAGTGCCGTGATCTTATCGTAAAATTCCGGCGGAAGGTAATGGTTGAAAATATCAATCGCTCTGCTCATCTTAATTTACCCCCACATCTGGTTTGAAAACAAATTTATTGAGTACCCATGCTGCCGCAATCAGGACAATGCCCGCGATATCCGTCACGGAGCCCGGAATCAGCATGAGAATCGCCGCTACTCCCATAAGAACCCGGGTCAACTTGCTCCAATACTGGAACATGTACCCCTCAACAGCCGCTGTCAGGCAGAAGATTCCCAGTGTCGCCGTAACCACCGCCAATGTCACCTCCAGGGTATTTCCCTGCATGAGAATCGCCGGGCTGGAAAGGAAGATGAACGGAATGATGTAGGCCACCAGTCCCATACGGAAGGCTCTGAAGCCTGTCACATTTGGGTCCGATTTGGAAATCGCCGCCGCAGTATAGGCGGTAATGGCAACCGGAGGTGTCAGCGCGCCGATACAGGAGAACATGAAAATGAACATATGGGCGGACAGAGCCGTCGCTCCCATCTCCGTAAGCGGCTTCACCAGTACGGTCGCAAGGATGACATAGGTCGGTGTCGGCGGCATGCCGCAGCCGAGGATAATCGTAATAATTGCTGTCAGGACAGCCGCAATCAGAAGATTTCCACCGGAAATGCTGACCAGCGTATAGCTTAACTTGGTTGCAAGTCCGGTCATGCTGATAACACCCACGATGATGCCGGCTGCCGCACAGGAAATCACAATGTTGGCAACGCCCTTCACGCCGCTTTCCAGCGCGTCGATGAAGGTCGCCGCGTTGGGTCTGGTCTCCTTTTTCAGGCAGGCCACCAGAATCACGGCGATGATTCCGTAGAAGGCCGACTTCATCGGGCTCCAGCCCATTAAGATTACAGCAATTACAAAGATAATCGGAAGACCGAGCTGTCCTCTCTTAAGAAGAATCTCCTTGGCATCCGGAAGCTGGTCCTTCGGCATGCCGACCAGATGGCTCTTCACGGCGATGGAATCCACCACCAAAAGCAGGGACAGATAGTAAAGGAGCGCCGGGACGATGGCCGCCTTGGCCACGGCCATATAGGGAATTCCCAGGAATTCCGCCATCATGAAGGCTGCCGCGCCCATGATCGGCGGTGTGAACATACCGCCGGTGGAAGCCACGGCCTCCACGGCCGCTGCCTCGAAATCCTTGTAGCCGGTCCGCTTCATTAACGGAATCGTGAATGCGCCTGTCGTCACCACGTTGGCCGCCGGAGAGCCGGAAATCATGCCCATTAAGGCGCTGGATACCACGCTCGTCTTTGCCGGGCCGCCGCGGTATCTTCCTGTCCCCGCATAGGCCAGGTCCACGAACCACTGCCCCGCTCCGAACCGCTCCAAAAACGCTCCGAAGATAACAAAGCTGATAATATAGGTAGCCGCAATGCCCGCCGGGACACCAAAGATACTTCCGGTGGAGACATACATGAAGTTGGCGGTACGGGACCAGGATTCTCCGCGGTGGGACAAAATGGACGGAAGGTACGGGCCTGCTGCCGTGTAGATTAAGAACACGATACAGGTAATGACCAACGGCCAGCCCGTGGCCTTATATGTAGCGATTAAGAGCAGGATAATCATGACCGTCGCCATGACTACGTCCTGCATGGGAATGGCTCCCACCTTGCTGACCCGGTCATTCCATATCATCATGATATAGATGCCGGCCGCCGTGAATCCAAACGCCATGAGCCAGTCCAGCGCCCTTGTGAGGGGATTCTGTTCCTGTTTTATTTTGAACGGTTTGCTTAAAAAAATCGTAAAGCCGCAGATGGTAATCAAAAGTGCCCTCTGGGTCATTTCGGAAAATGCTCCGAATCCGGCTGTGTAAAGGTAGATCAGTGATGTGATGATGTAAAGTGCCTTGCACAGCCTGCCGCGGAGTTTATCATCAAATTCTCTCATGTTTCACCTCTTATTTGGCGCCAACCTCTGTGAAATATTTATCTGCACCGGGATGCAGCGGAATGGAGGTCTTCACTGCGGTCTCCAGGCTGATGCCGCCTGCTGCCTTATGGGATTCTTTTACGGTATCGATATTCTCGAACAGGGCCTTTGTGATCTCGTAGACTGCGTCCTCGCTTAAATCCGCGCGGACAATGACCATATTGGTGATGTACATGGTATCGGTGTCGCCCTTGCTGTTATCATAAACAGATGCGCCCAGCGTGCCGTAGCCAAAATATGCGTACTCCTCGCAGAGCTTATCGGCAACCTCTTTGTCAATCGGAATCAGACGGTAAGCTTTGCCGGATGCGGCCAGTTCCTGAATGGAGGAGGAAGGAGCCGCTGCCTGTACAACTACTGCGTCACAGTTTCCGTCCTTCAACTGGCTGATGCCGTCGTCATAGGAAAGATAAGTGGCGTTCACATCTTCCACACTGAAGCCGCAGGCTCCCCAGATGGTGGCTGCAACGCTGATGGCGCCGTTTCCTGCCGGTCCCATGCAGACCTTTTTGCCCACCAGGTCATTCATAGTCTGGATTGGGCTGTCGTCCATAACGACTACCTGGAAGTATCCTTTGGAAAGGCCGCCGAATAAAGCATTCACGTTCTGATAGGGAGTTCCCTCATAGCTTCCGGTTCCCTCATAGGCCTCCTGACCGGAGTTACCCATGGTGATTCCAAGGTCGATGGTCCCCTCCTGCACAAGCTGCAGGTTCTCAAGAGAACCGCCGGTAACCTGGGCCGATGCATCAATGCCGAGATTGTTCGTCAGAACATCTGCCATGGCAACACCGATGGGATAGAATGCCGCTCCGGTGGCGCCGGTGCCGATGGTGATGAACTTCGGGATGTCTGCCTTTTTCTCAGCGGCTGCCGCTGTGGTTTCTTTCGTTTCTGTGCCGGAAGCGGCTGCTGTCGTTGTGGCTGCTGCCACAGTTGTGGAAGTGGTTCCGGAAGATGAGGAGCTGCATGCCGTAAGAGACGCTGCCAGACCTACCGCGCAAAAAATTGATATTAACTTTTTCATAATATACCTCCTTGGGATTCCTGTTAAAAATTGGTGATTTCACGTTTTTTCATAGACATGGCCAGTCGTTTATGATGGATTCATTATAAAAAACAAATAAAAATAAGTAAATGCTTTCCCGGTTCGTAAGCAAGTTAATGACATGGAACAGCAAGAAATGTATATTTTAGTGAGAAACAGAGCGATCTGGAGTTACCAACTTCCCCCCTCCTTCATATCCTAAACTAAATATTTCATTGCAGGAATTTTTATGCTGGAAAACACAACTCTCCTGACTCCTCTTCACTGCCTGTATCTTTTGGGCGTGATCGTCATACTGGCTGTCATGATCCTAAGAAAGGACACCCCCGCTGTCTGCATCGGCTTCCTTTTTTTGCTGGGCGCCGTCGGAATGGGGAGTCTGACCGGAGGCATCCAGACAGTTTTTGGCGCCATGCTGTACGCTGCCAGGGAATTCATGGAGGTGATTGCCACCATTGCCCTGGTCACATCCCTGTCCAAATGTCTGAGCGAACTCGGAAGCGATTATCTCCTCATGCGGCCCATGTCCCGGGTCATGAAAAGCCCGTCCGTCACCTGGTGGATTCTAGGCTTTACCATGCTGCTCTTCTCCCTGTTTTTATGGCCCTCTCCCTCGGTGGCTCTGGTGGGAGCGATCATGCTGCCCTTTGCCGTCCGGGCCGGGCTCAATCCTCTGATGGGCGCCATGGCCATGAACCTGTTCGGCCATGGAATTGCTTTAAGCTATGACCTGGTGATTCAGGGTGCTCCGGCCATCTCCGCAGGAGCCGCCGGAATTTCCACCAGCGATATTTTAAGGGAGGGACGTCCCGTCTTTCTTATGATGGGCGCCGCCACAGTCTTCTCTGCATTTCTCCTGAACAGGAAAAACCTTATGGCAGAGCAGGCTTCGCTGTCTTTGGAACAGGAAGCGCCCCCTTCCTTCTCCCGTTCTGCCCTGTTCCTTGCAGCCGCAGTCCCGTTGGCTTTCCTTGCGGATATTGCAGCTATGCTGGCCTTTCATTTAAGAGGCGGCGATGCCACCAGCCTGGTTTCAGGCACTGCGGTTCTTCTCATGTGCCTCGGTTCTGTTTTTGAATTCCGGGAAAAATCCCTGGAAAAAATCACCGGATATCTGACCGAAGGATTCCTTTTTGCCATCCGCATTTTTGCTCCGGTCATCGCCATCGGTGCTTTCTTTTTCCTGGGCGGCGAGGGAATTTCTTCCATTCTCGGGGGAAAAGAGGTTACGGATGTCCTCGGAACTGCCACCACCGGGGGAATCATGAATGACTGGGCTGTCTGGCTGGCCTCCCATGCACCCTTAAATAAATATTTCATTGCGGTGATTCAGATGGCTGTGGGCGCACTCACAGGACTGGATGGCTCCGGTTTTTCCGGCCTTCCCCTTACGGGAGCCCTGGCACGGACCTTTGGAACTGCTGTGGGGGCATCTATCCCCGTTCTGGCTTCCCTTGGCCAGATCACTGCCATCTTTGTGGGCGGCGGCACCATTGTTCCCTGGGGGCTGATTCCGGTTGCTGCCATCTGCGACGTGAGCCCTCTGGAGCTTGCCAGAAAGAATCTTCTTCCGGTCTTCATTGGGTTTTTATGTGCCTTCCTCACAGCATGTTTCTTCCTGTAACAGGTATCATTTTCACTTCTTGGAAAGGAGAATTCGTTTATGTGCGGAATATCCGGCTTTTTCCATCCCCAACGGGATTTCACAAAAGAACAGGGACTTTATGAATCTGTTTTGACCTCCATGAACCAGGCCCAGAAACGGCGCGGGCCCGATGACCAGGGAATCTTTCTGGCCGAGCATTTCGGCCTTGGCCATGTGCGCCTTTCCATTGTCGATCTTCTCACGGGAAAACAGCCCATCTTAAAGACCAGAAACGGCTATACCTGGGGGATTGTATACAATGGGGAATTGTATAATACGGAAGAACTCCGAAACGATCTGGCCCGTAAAGGGCACTGTTTTGAAACCACAAGCGATACGGAAGTCATTCTGTCCGCCTACCTGGAATACGGCCCCGGCTTCGTCCGGCTCTTAAACGGAATCTTTGCCTTTGCCATCATGGACCCTGTAAAAAACTGCCTGATGCTTTGCAGAGACCGGGCCGGAGTCAAACCCCTGTTTTACACATCCCTGGACGGTCATGTGGTATTCTCATCGGAAATCAAGGGATTATTCTGCTTTCCCGGCCTGAAGCCGCGGCTGGATAAACGGGGATTAAATGAAGTTTTCAGCATCGGCCCCGCCAGAACAAATGGCCAGGGAGTCTTTCAGGACGTTTTGGAGGTGCTTCCCGGCCACTATCTTCTCTGCTCAGACTCAGGAATCCATAAGGAGTGCTACTGGAAGCTTGAAAGCCACCCCCATGAGGACAGTTATGAGGACACCGTCGAAAAAACTGCCTTTCTGGTTGAGGATTCCATCCGGCGCCAGATGGTTTCCGACGTGCCCATCTGCACCTTCTTATCCGGCGGTGTGGATTCCAGCCTGGTATCCTCCATCTGCGCGAAGGAGTTAAAAAAGAAAAATAAAAGGCTCATGACCTTTTCCTTTGATTTTGCGGGAAATCATGAAAACTTCCGCGCCAGCTCCTTTCAGCCCTCGCAAGACCGCCCCTTTGTGGAGCGTATGGCAGAATACCTGGATTCGGACCATCATTTTCTGGAGTGTTCCACAAAGGAACAGGCAGAGCTTTTAAAGGACTCGGTCCTGGCCCATGACCTGCCGGCCATGGCGGATGTGGATTCCTCCATGCTCTACTTCTGCTCCCAGGTGAGCCCCTGCTGCAAGGTGGCCTTAACGGGAGAATGCGCCGATGAGATTTTCGGGGGATATCCCTGGTTTCATAAGGAGGAGTGCTTCCGCGCGCATACCTTCCCCTGGACCATGGATTTAAAGGCCCGCCAGGTTCTCTTATCCGATGCCTTTCTGTCGGAGCTTGGCATGGAAGAGTATGTCCGGGAAACCTACGAGAACTCCCTTTCACAGGTTCCCGCCCTTTGCGGGGAAACTCCTGAAGAAGCAAGGCGCAGGGAAATTTCCTATCTGAACCTGAAATGGTTCATGCAGACACTGTTAAACCGTATGGACCGGACCAGCATGTATAACGGCCTGGAAGCCAGAGTTCCCTTTGCGGATCACCGGATTATGGAATATCTATGGAATGTACCCTGGGAAATGAAAACAAAAGACAGGATTGTGAAGAATCTTCTGCGTCAGGCAGGCCGCGGGAAGCTTCCGGAGGAAATCCTGTTCCGGAAAAAATCTCCCTATCCCAAGACCTATGACAAGGGCTACGAGGCGCTCCTTGCCGGAATGGTACGGGAAATCCTTTCGGATTCCTCCTCTCCTGTTCTGCAGTTTTTAGATAAGAAAAAGACAGAGCTGTTTCTGGAAAGTCCCTCCGATTACGGAAAGCCATGGTACGGCCAGCTCATGGCGGCGCCGCAGATGATGGCCTATGTAATTCAGATTGATTTCTGGCTGAAGACATACCGGCCGGAAATCGTATAATTTATTGGGCCAGCCGGAAATTCTTTCGTTTTTCATTGATTTTTCCTTCTTTTGAGACTATAATTCCACTGTCAGCCTGCAAACAGCGGCTGACCATTTCCAAATTTCATCTCACAGGGGGATTTTTCCATGAAAAAAGAATACTGGCTGGCCTCCGTATCCGTACTTCTCTGGGGTTCTTCAGCCGCCGTTGCTTCGCTGCTCTTACATTCCATGAGCACCTTACTGGTTGTGTTCTACAACGGCCTCATCGCCACCATATTTCTGTTCCTTTTGAACCTTTTCACCGGGCGCCTAAAAAAACTTAAGGATATTCCTCCCCGTCAGATCATCTTCATGATGTGCCTCGGTGTCCTCGGGACCTTTTTATACAGCAGCCTGCTTTACATCGGCATGGAACGATTAAAGACACAGCAGGCCTTTATCATCAACTATTTATGGCCCATCATGACCGTTCTTTTTTCCTGCATGATATTCGGCCAGAAGCTGACCCTTCAGAAGGTGACCGCCCTGCTTCTCTCCTTTTTCGGTGTGGTTATTGTGGCTACCGAGGGAAACTTAAGCGGCCTGTCTAAGGTGGATGCCGTCGGTGTGGCTGCCTGCGTGACTGCTGCCATGTGCTCCGGCCTGTACAGCACCTTAAATTCCCGCGTCACCTGCGAAAAGACCCTGGCAACCATGATCTACCAGTCCACCTCCGGAGCCGTTTCCCTGCTCACCCTTTTCCTGACCCAGGGCGGCCCCAGACTTTTAAATCCCATGGAGTTTTCCGGTATGCTGTGGAACGGCATTCTGATTTACGGTGTGGCTGCCACCACATGGGCCATTGCAATTACCACAGGGGATACGGCCAAGGTCTCCAACCTTGCATACTTTACCCCTTTCCTCTCCCTGGTTTACATCTACTTCCTCCTGGGAGAGCCCATCAGCCTTTCCTCCGTGGCAGGCTTAGGCTTCATCATCCTTGGGGTCCTTGTCCAGATGATTCATCCCCATCACAGCAGCCAGGGAAGGCTGGCCGGACAGCATTAGTTTCCTGTCCGCGCCTCACTGCCTCCGCAGTCTCTCATTGGCCTTCTCCACATCCAGCCTGGAAAGAATCAGCGTGATGAGCAGATTCAGAACCATCGGCAGCCACAGATACATGATATGAAGCATGTTGATGCAGGAAGCGGTCTGCTCCGCGGCCCCGCCCACATAGCCGCTGAACGCCAGAAGCCATCCAGCCACAGCGGTGCCGATTCCGCCGCCGAGCTTTGTTCCCAGGGAGGTGCAGGAGTACATGGTACCGTCCACGCGTTTTCCGGTCTTCAGGAAGGTATAGCAGGTTGCAATTAATGCGTTCATATCTCCCTGAAGCGGGCTCATGCCCATGGCAGCCACTGCCGTGCAGGCTAACATAAGCGGCACGCTTCCCATATATCCGGCAGCCACAACGCCGAGGCGCCCGATGGTTCCCAGAGCATATCCGTAAAGGTTCAGCCGGTACATCCCGTGAAATCTCGCCACGAGAGCCGGTGTGAACAGAAAACCGACGATCATCGGGATGTTGATGGCCCAGGAAAACACGCCCAGCAGATTGGCATTTTTTAACACATAAGTCATGAAATAGATTCCCATATTGAGCGTTGCGGAATAAATCTGCATCAGAATATAGGAAGCGCAGATCATCAGGTAATATTTGTTGTGGACCAGCAGGCGGAATGCATCCAGCAGGCGGTACTTCTCTTCCTCTGCCCCGGCTCCATGTCCCGTCTCTCCTTCCGCCAGTTCCTCCTGGGAAAGCTCCTTCACAGACAAAACGGACAGGGAATTGGAGATCACGCCGACTGCCGCATAGAGGATGGCCACGGTCCGCCATGCGCCCGCGCCGCCGCCAAAGTAAGCCACAAGGCCGACGGTGACCGTCTGAATCAGCATGCTGGTGCCGAAGGCAAACATGAAACGGATGGACCCCATCTGCACGCGCTCATGGTTATTTTTCGTAACAAGCGCAGTCAATGCCGAATACGCAATGTTGTTTGCCGTGTAAAATCCGGCGTTCAGCAGCGTATATGCGATGAAAAACCAGGCGTACTGGGCGAAGGTGCTGATATCAGCCGGAATCACGAAAATTGCCACCAGGCAGACGGCGCAGCCAAAATAACCGTAAAACATCCAGGGCCTTGCCTTTCCCATCCTGCTGCGGGTCTTGTCGATCATGGAACCAAAGAAAATATCACTGATTCCGTCAAACAGCTTCGACACCGCAATGAGTGTCCCCACAATCCCCGCATTTAACCCAACCGTATCTGTCAGGAAAATCATCACAAATGCCGACAGCAGCGCATACACCACGTTCCCGGCAATATCTCCGGAACCATATCCGACTTTGTTATACCATTTTAAATATTTCTTCTCTTCCATTTTTCTTCCCCTCTTGATACAATATCCGCCTAGTCTTCTTCACAAGCCTGTGAGCGGAACTGCATTTTTATATGAAACTCAAATTCCTTTTCCTCCAGCCGGTATGCCCCGGATAGCTCCGGTCCGCAGCTATTGGACCCGACGCCGCTCTGTCCGTAATCCAAACAGAGAACCGTGGCCCCTTCGGGAATCAGTTCGTAATTGTGCTTTTTCCTGGTCAGCTCTTCCTGGGAATAGATGGAGGCCTGGAAGGAAAAATCCTTTTCTCCGTACACAAAAAGTCTCAAATCCTCTTTCTCCGCCGTCACATAGGAACATCCCCAATGGCTGCCGTTTTCCTGGGGCTCTATATAATCCTCATAAAGCTCGTCCACACCGGCCCGGTAAATTCCATAGCTGGCGGCCCTGTGCTTATCACAATAGCTCTCCATGGGCCCCATTCCGCAGTAGGATACCCGGTCAAATTCCCGCGGGAGGAACAGCCGCAGTCCAAACCGCGGCAGCATTGGAAATTCCGGTTCCCGTCTGACCTTCATGAAAAGTTCAATCTCCCCGTTTCGCTGATCAAACCGCTCTGCTCTCACAGGACGGTACACATTTTTATACTCGAGAAGACCTGGGGCGGATCAAAGGGGAAGGGATACCGGATATTGGTATACTGATGGGTGTCATATCCGTCATTCTGCCATACTCCGGGCACTGTGACCGTATCAAAGCGGCTCACGTCATACTCTGCCTCATAAAACGGCTCCCGAAGCTCATAAATGCTGTTAAAATAGCGGAATTTCCATTTTCCGTTTAAAAGCTGGAACCGGTCCGAGGATTCCCGGTGCTCTGACAGCGTATCCATGAACCTGGATGCCGGAATATAATAGCTCCGGCTGGGCAGAGTATTCTCATGCAGGACCTGGAGATTTTCATAATATTTTGGAACAATCACCTTTCATGACCTCCTGTCTTTTTACTGGGTTCATTATATCCTTTCCGGTTCCAAAAACACATAAACTGCATTAGACAGAATATGCACAAAATGATATAATTTTTGATAACAGAATCAAAAAATCCAGGCAAACATTTTCCAAGGAGGTGATCATGGATGTATATGGATTCTGCTTACTGGCATAATTCCAAGCTGGATTTCAAGGACAAAAAGCATCCCCTGTTTGTGGGAAGCTGCGGCACATATCATCTGTATACCATCCCTAAGCTGCCCCCCCCCCACCGTCCCCGCGGCCGTCTTGACTATCAGATTCTTTATGTGGCCGCCGGGAAAGCCCATTTTTACTTCCACGGAGAGGAAAAAATCGTCACCGCGGACCATATGGTCCTCTACCGCCCCAAGGAAGAACAGCGGTACTACTATTACGGCGCCGATCAGACCGAGGTATACTGGGTCCACTTTACAGGCAATAACGTGAAAAATATTCTGCGGGGGTATGGGATTTCTGATGATATCCATGTCATTCATACCGGAACCTCCCTGGAGTATAAGCGTCTGTTTTCCGCGATGATTCAGGAGTTAAAATTCTGTAAGGAAAACTATGAGGAGCTTCTCACTCACTACCTTCACGAACTGCTCATCCTGATACAGCGCCAGCTTCTCGCAAAGCCCAGGGAGAAAAACAGTTATTTAATCAGTGAAATGGACGAAGCCGTCCGGTATTTTCATGAAAATTACAATAAAACCATCAGCATAGAAAATTATGCGGCTTCCCACAACATGAGCGTAAGCTGGTTTATCCGCAACTTTAAGGAATATACCAATTGGACTCCTGCCCAGTATATCCTCTCCCTGCGGATGTCCAATGCGCGGACTCTGCTGGAGACCACGGCCTGCAACATCTCCGAGATCTCGAACCTCGTCGGATATGATAACCCGCTGTACTTCAGCCGGATTTTCAAAAAGCAGTGCGGAATGTCGCCGTCGGAGCTTCGCAAGCAGCTTTAAGGCCCGCATTTCTCTAAAAAATAACGCCCGGCCATTGCTGTTATGCAATCGCCGGGCGTATCCGTCTCACGAAATCAGCATTGCAAGCGTACCGCCCACAATCGCCAAAAGCCCCAGAAAGGCTTTCTTCGACAGCCGTTCTCCAAATACCAGATAAGAAAAAATAACAGTCACAACCACACTGAGCTTATCGATTGGGACGACAATGCTGGCCGGGCCATCCTGCAGTGCTTTATAATAGCAAAGCCAGGATGCACCCGTGGCAATCCCCGAAAGCCCGATGAAGCCAAGCTCACTTTTGGAAATCTCTAAAACAGTGTGCTGCTTCCCCTCGGCAAAGACCATGACCCAGGCCATGAAAAGTACAACGCCGGTGCGGATGGCAGTGCCAAGATTGGATTCCACACCGGAAATCCCGACTTTCCCCAGAATGGACGTAAGACTCGCAAAGACCGCCGAGCCGGCCGCATAGAAAAACCAGCTCTGTCCTGCTGCCTTTCCGGAGTCTGTGTCCTTCCTCTCAATCATAAGGAATGTTCCTGCCGTAATGAACACGACACCGATGGCCTTCGGCATGCTGACAGCTTCATGCAGGAAAACAAAGGCCAGAAGAATGGTCAGCACGGTGCTGGATTTATCGATGGGGACCACCCGGTTGATGTCTCCCAGCTGCAGAGCTTTAAAATAACAGAGCCAGGACGCCCCCGTTGACAGGCCGGATAAAATCAGAAACAAAAATGTCTCTCCCTTTATTTCCCCAACCTGCCCCTGTGACCCAGCCAGGAACACCATAATCCAGGAAAAGACAAGCACAACGATGGTGCGGATGGCTGTCGCCACGGTGGAATCCGTTTTCCTGATTCCGCACTTTGCAAGAATCGAGGTGACGCCCGCGCAGACCGCCGAGCCGAATGCAAATACAATCCACATATTTCTCATCTCCCTTGGGCCAGTGACTGGCAAAAATGCAGCTCTGCACTTTCGTTCTCCTCTATTATACTGCAACAAGTGGAATACGATCAAGATCTGTCCGCCGACAAATTACTGCTTCAATTTTGGCCCGCCGCTGCCGCATCTTCACATGGGCATTACCCCAGTTTTTTTCTTCAAACCAGCTATAATAAGACTGTGAGGAAAAAAATCCACATAAATTATGACAGAAAAAGGAGTGTGCATCATATGAAGAAATTTTTGAAACACGGACTGACAGTATCTGCGGCAGCGCTGTTCACACTGGGCCTTACAACCGTCTCCTTTGCCGTTTCCAAAGGAACCTGGCTTATGGTGGACGGGGAATGGTACTGCTACGATTCCAATGGAGATATTTATGAAAATACCTTCTGCACCAGCAACGGAAAGGATTATTACGTGGGAGATGACGGCATGCTGGTCCGCTCTGCCTGGGTGGAATACGATGGCGATTACTATTTTGTAAACAGCTCCGGCCAGAAGATTACCAACGACTGGCGACTTACCACACCCTATGATGATGAAGACGGGGAGGAAAACTGGTTTTATTTCCAGTCCACCGGAAAGATGGCGACAGGGAAAAAGCTGACCATCAAGGGGAAGACCTATTTCTTTAACAGCGAAGGATATATGCTGACCGGATGGGTCACTGCTGACGGAACTGAAGTGATGAATGAAGAAAATGCCATCGATGCCCAAAACAGCTATTACTGCGATGAGACCGGAGCCAGACTGACGTCTGCCTGGGTAAAAACCACAGAGCCTGAAACCGACGACGATGATGCCGATGCCGAAGAATACTGGTACTATTTAAAGAGCAACGGACAGGTTGCCACCGGAAGGACCACAAATATCAACGGACAGATCTACCTGTTCGATGAGTATGGGCGGATGTTATCCGGCTGGGTGGCATATGATGGAAGCAAATACATGGAAATTGACGGTGAGAATGATTTCTATTCCCTGAGTTCAGACGAATTTGATGCCGTTTACTACTGCGGCGATGAGGATGACGGACACGTAAAGAAAAACAAGTGGATTAAGCTCTGGCGCCCGGAAGATGCTTATGATGAGGATGAGGACGTTGACAAGTACTGGTATTGGATCCAGACAGACGGAAAAATTTATATCCCCTCAGACTCCAACGCTGCCATGGGCAATCTCTACACGCTGGGAGATGCCGAGCTGGAGCATGAAGGCACCGCTTCCATTACTCTGAAAAAAGTAAATTCCAAAAACTATTTCTTTAATCAGAATGGAGAGATGCTTTCCCAGCTTGTGGAAGTCACAGGCAGCAATGCCTACCTGGCTCCCGGTATGTACTATTTCGGAAATGAGGACGATGGTTCCATGAAGACAGGTTCCCAGTCCATCAAAGACGACAACGGTGATACATACAAATTTTACTTCGGCACAACCACCAATACGAAGACCGGGGAAGAAAAGGGCGTCGGCATCACCGGTGCCAGAAACGGAAAGCTCTACTACAAAGGACTTCTGCTCCAGGCTTATGACTATTCCTACCAGACGGCGTCCATAGATGGCCACACTTTCATCGTCAATAAAAACGGCACCATCCAGCATGGCCAGGTGGAATATAAGGAAGACGGCGATATTCTAATTGATACCAAGACAGTAAAGGATGGAGATACTGTCCTCTACCAGATACTCTACTCCACCGCCGATGACCAGTGGAAATACAGCATCGATGAGGAAGCGTCCATTGGAAGTCTTAAGGATTACGCGGAACCGATTGATGTCAATGAGATTATGAATACGGTTGATGAATAAAAGAAGCTGCGGCATCGGGAAATTTTCCCTTGCCGCAGCTTTCTTTTATTTAACGGCCAGCCGCCCCAGCCTTTCTCTCTTGCCTATGAATCTTTCTTCTGATACATCGATAACAGCTTGTCCAGATAAATGGACTTAAACTGCTTGCTTGCCAGTGCCTGCTTCATCGGCGGCAGCTTTAATATGGTGCCGAACACCGCAGCCATGGCCCGGTGATTGGCAAATGCCTGATTGTCGAATACCAGGTTCTGCAAAGTCCCTTTCTCAATTGCCTGGAGCACGAACCGATGGGTACTGTTCACCGGAGTGATGACCTGAATGGGTCTCCGCTCCAGATGAATCGCCTTTGTGGGACAGTTCCTTGCACACACGCCGCAGCCAAGGCAGATTTCTTCGTCAATGACCGGATGTTTCTTTTCCGCAGAGTCCTTGTCCTTCATGGCAATGGCCAGAATGGGACATACCTTCGCACATTTTCCGCATCCGACGCATGTATCCAGATTGATTTTCGGAATATAATTCGTCGTCGCCACCGGCTGCATGGGACTGAATCTCCGCGCCGCCTGCAGCGCCTCACAGCAGCATCCGCAGCAGTTACAGATAAACGCCGGATGTTCCCGCACATTTTCCCCGATCTGAACCAGGTTGCTGGCGTAGGACAATTCCAGCACATCCTTGGCCTCTTCTTTGGAAATCAGCCTTGTATAGCCACCATGCTCTGCCAGGGAACGGGCCACATTGTCAAAGGTCAGACATACGTCCCACGGCGCGTTGATCTCACAGGGATGTCCCGCATGGTACATCTTATGCCGACAGTAGCAGGTACCGACGCCAATATACTTTGCCTCTTCGATAATATGCGTCGCCCGCTCATAATCCAGGATATGGTTGGTCTTATCATTGGTCAGTACCGGTTCCTGCACATAGACCCGTCCAAGTCTGGTCTCCGTTGCAAAGAATAAGTCCTTCACGAAGTCCTCTTCCACGTTCATATACTGGTAATATAATTCACTCAGATATTTCTGATCGATATCCCCTCTGGTACGCATCAGGGCAAACTCAATAAATCCGGCCATTGGCGGCGGCATAACAAACTGCCGCTCCCCATGGTAGTTGGAATCCACCAGCAATGCTTTCTCGCAGAGATGATCCAACAGTTTCTCCGCCTTCGCCTCACTGGTCCCCCAGATCTTCGCCGCCTTCTTTAAAGTAAACGGCCGGACCGGGAGCAGCGCCACCCATTTTGCCTCCTTCTCCGTATACAGTACCTGAAGAATCTTATATAATGTCTCAGATGCCGGGGCCCCCTGGGTAAACCAGTTAATACGCTCTTCCAGGCTCTTGTATGCATCCTTTGTCGTTAAATGTCCCATGCAGCTCCTCCTTTTCCATTCATAGAATCATATGCATGTATGCCAGGCACACTTCCCTTATATGATAACGAAAAATTTCAGACAATTCAAGGGCCAGGAGAAAATTTCCTCGCTGCAAGAAAGAAAACGGTCATCACCGCTGCCACCAGTTCGGCTGCCACAACCGAAAACCAGATTCCGTCGATTCCAAGAATCATCGGCAAAATCATAACGGCCGCAGACTGAAACAGCAGGCTCCTTAAAAATGAAATCAGGGCTGATGTCAGCCCGTCATTCAGGGCGGTGAAGAATGAAGAGCCATAAATTGAAATTCCGGAGAACAGGAACGAAAAGGAATAGATCATAAACGCCCTTGTCGTCATCTCCATCAGTCCTTCGTCATAGCCCACAAAGATTTCAGCCAACGGCTTTGCCAGAACCTCCGCCAGACCAAACATCGCCGCTGCAAAGATTCCTATGATCACATAGCTCTTTTTCAACAGTCCCTTTAACTCTGCGTGATTCTCTGCACCATAATGGTAGCTGACAATCGGCGCAACGCCTGTGGAATATCCGATGAAAATTGCCAGGAAAATCATATTTACATACATGAGGACCCCATAGGCGGCAATTCCGTTCTCCCCGGCATACTTCATCAACTGAAAATTATAAAGCATGCTGACAATGGAAGTGGAAATATTGCTCATCAGCTCCGAAGAACCATTTGCACAGGCTTTGATCAGCGCTTTTTTATCCAGTTCTGTCTCCGTCAAACGGAGTACCCCGGAACTTGATTTGCAAAAATAGATCATCGGAATCGCACCGCCAAGCACCTGGCTGATTGCCGTTGCCGCCGCGGCTCCCACAAGCCCCCAGGAAAACACGGCCATGAACAGTGCATCCAGCACCATGTTCGTAAGCCCGCATACCACAGTGACCAAAAGGCCAAGCTGCGGCTTTTCCGCTGTGATGAAAAAGCTCTGGAACTCAAACTGGAGCATAAAAAATGGCAGTGACGGCAGAATAATTCTTGCATAGGTCACACAGTTATTTAACATATCTCCTTCTGCTCCCATAAAAGCTGCAAGGGGACGGATAATCATAAAGCTGATAATGGAAATGACGACTCCGCAGGCAATTGTACTGTATACAAACAGGGAAAACAGACGTCTGGCCTTGTCCATATCTCCTTCGCCCATGGTTTTGGAAACCAGTGCGCTGCCTCCGGAACCGAACATAAAGCCGATGGAACCTAAGATCACCAGGACCGGCATAATGAAATTGACAGCGGCAAAGGGGGTCTTTCCTACAAAGTTGGAAACGAAAAATCCGTCGACCACGCTGTACAGCGAAGTAAACACCATCATAACCATCGACGGGAACGTAAACCGTAAAAGACGTTTATAGTTAAAGTGATCTGAAAGCTGAATCCCCATATTACCTCCCAAACCAGCGGATATTCTGTTCCATTTCCCTGCGGGATAAGTTTTCTCCCTCTGAAGCCCGCTCCATACAGCGCCGGATCTTTGCTTCCATTCCGGCACAGACAAAAATGCTGAAGGGCTTTTCGTCAGCCAGCAGCACATCCGCATTGCGTCCCACGATCACGCAGTTCCTTCCGGTCTTTGCAATTCCTTCAATCACACGGGTCTGCTCCAGTAAAAGTCCGGTCTGCATCCGGTTCATCCCGACAAAGGAATGACGAAAGGTCAGCGGCACCGTCTGCCAGATATGATTTTCCAGCGCCTTTTCCACATAATTCTCATCAAGGCCCTTCTGACCTGCGATTGCGGCCACAATTTCCCTGTCATAATAATCGTAGCCCAGCAGATCGGCAAGACGCTTTCCAAGCTCTCTTCCGCCGCTTCCAAATTCACGGCTGATTGTAATAATGTTCATATTCACAACTCCCTTAACTTTCACCTACCATAATGCATTTCAATAAGTACGAAATCATACTCGTAGTAGTATAGTATGATTTCGTACTTATGTCAATCGTTTTTGCAGAATCCCTTCTCTTTTTCTTTCTCTGTTTTCCGCGAAAGCAGGTAGTTATCAAGCAAGCATCTGTTTCTGAGTCCTGTAAAATATGAGAATGCTGATGAGAAACGGAATAAAATACGTGGCCATCCGGTATAAAATCATCGCCGATGACGCTGCGATATGCCCGGTATACGGAGAAAATACCAGAAGAAATGCAAATTCTGCCGGTCCCATACCTGCCACATTCGGAATCGCCCCCACCAAAAGCATCATCATAGCAGACAATGCCTGCACCTGCCAGAACGAGATTCCCACACCGCCCATCAGACGAATACAAAAAAATGGGATGCTGTACATCCAACACAATTTAACCATATCCAGAAGCAGTACCTTTCTCCGGCAGGAGCGGTTATGAAGAAGCTTCTGCGCTTCTTTATAGAGCGCCTCTAAGTTTGTACTCCAGCTATGTTTCCTTTCCTGCCACTTTTCTGAGGAAGGAAGCCTGCCGACAACCCAGAGTGCCAGTTGAAAGATCCTGTTCCAGGTACAGATAAGAATCAGAGAAACAATAATAAGCGCGCATACCACACAGCCAATCACCAGATACTGTTTGGACTGTGCAAATATTTTTCCCAGCAAATCTCTGTGAACTGCTGCCATCACCGCCGCATAGAGAAGGACCGCCGCTTTGTGAAAAACGCACTCCAGAATCACCAGTCCCACGCCTGTTCCCACCACCATCCCACAGCGATACAGATAATAGCTTTGCATCGGCACTGTTCCGGCAGAGAATGTGGCAACATTGGCAAATACTCCCAAATACACCGCCGTTGCCGCCTGACGGAACCGGATCTTTGGAAACGCACTGCGAAGCATTGAAAAATATGCTGCCGCATCCAATAGCTGATACCCTGCGCCCATGATAAGAAGAAAAATTATTCCTTCCGGGGGGATAGAAAGAAGCTCCTTCGCAATCTCCAGATAATCCTCCCTGAAAGCAAAAACGATCAAAAGACAAAATAGCAGCACTGTGAACAGACTTAATACCGTCTGTTTTCTCACATGCTTTTCCAAAAGGAATCACCACCTGATAAAACAATCTTCCCCAAAAGCTGCATTGTAAAGTCGATGATTTTATGATATGCTGTAACTGTTCGGCACCCTCACAGTTACAATATGCCTGCACGATATTCAGAAAAGTGAGTTGATACTTATGAATCGAACCAAAAACGCTATCGTATCCGCATTCTGGCAATTACTAAACGAAAAATCTTACAGTCAGATTACAGTAAAAGATATTGTTACCCGATGTCTGATCAACCGCAACACATTTTATTACCATTTCCATGATATCCCTGAACTTCTGGAATATTCTGTCAAAGATGAGATTGACCAGATCATTCAGACATACAGCCATTTTGGTTCTCCCCTTGACTGCATTACGCCATTTGTGGAAAGCATGGCAAAACAGAAAAGGGCCCTTCTCCACATTTACCGCTCTGTCCAGCGGGAAATCTTTTTAAAAGAACTGGAGCGTTTATGTCTTTATATTGTCAACGAGTATATCAATACGGTTGCTGACGATCTTCCCTTATGGAAAGAAGATAAAGAGCTTTTTATCCGGTTCTACAAATGCACCCTGGTCGGAATCATTCTTGACTGGATGGATCACTCCATGGACTACGATCTCTTGAAAGACATGGAACGAATTTGCGATTTGTTCGCCGGTACCGGCAAGCAGGCCCTTTTTAAATCTGTAAAACAAGGAAGTACTAACAAAAACGAAACATCAGTCCCGTAAACCCAAACACAACGGCTGCCACGGCACTTCCTGTCAGGAATTCTGATACGGTATGACGTTTTAAATACACTGATGCCCAAAATTCAATCAGATAAAGGAACAGGCAGACTGCAATGACCGTTCCGCCCAGAAAATAGCATAACATCAGATACGGAAGAACACAGCTGCACGCATGTCCACTTGCCTTTGTCTTAAAGCCGCGGTTTATGATTGTCAGCACCACGGCCGCTATAAAATAGGAAACAAAAATCCACATCAGGACGTCGGAAACATTCTTTGTAGTTCCATAAATCACAGCCGCCAGATAACCGCATAAGTTCATGAAAAATGCCATTTTCCTCTGGCCTTCTCTCCGATTATCGCGAAATTCCGTCTTAATCTGTGCAATTGGATACGCACAGGCCGGGAGGACAGACAAACATCCTATCGCCGCCATGATCTCCGGCGGCGTACCCATGGCAAAACCTAATCGTCGGTATAAGATTTCAAGCATAAAAACGGTCAAAAGCGGCGGTACCGTCAGGATGCGGACTATTCTTGCTGCTTTTTCTTTCATGCCCTCTCTCCTTTATCTGTCTTTGCCGTCTTACTGGCCTGCCATAGTTCATCTGCCACCGGTTTCCAGCAGGCAGCATAAGAATCACATTTCCCACACAAATGGTCTGCCGGTTCCGGCGACTGCAGGTCTGTGGAATGGGCCCCCGACTCTGCCACCATCTCTCTTAGCTTCTCCGGATTCTCCAGCATGGGGCAGGGACGCAGCATATTCTCATTAAACGGCTGCCTTCTGTAATATGCCATCATCATCGGAGACTGCAGTGCATCCAGAAGCGTCTTTTCCCGGATGTTGGAATCGGAATAGTGAATGAATACACATGGATCGATATCCCCATTGGCATTGATATGCAAGTAACGGCGTCCGCCGGCGATGCAGCCTCCCACATATTCCGCATCGTTCTGGAAATCCATGGCAAACAGCGGCTTTGTGGCACGGTAATGACGGATCCGTTCATAGGTCAGCCGCCGCTGCTCCGGCGAGGGCATCAGCTCCGGGGAGGCATCATTTCCCACCGGCATATAATGGAAATACCAGATAAAATACACTCCCATTTCAATCAGCTTGTCATAAAACTCTTCTGATGTGATAGAATCGAAATTCGCGCTGGTATAGCAGGCCGAAATACCATATAACAGCTTCTTTCTGTGCAGCAGTTCTATGGCCGACATGACCTTCTTATATACTCCGTCTCCGCGTCTCCCGTCCGTGGCCATCTCAAACCCTTCCAGGGAAATTGCAGGAACAAAGTTTCCTACTCGCAGCATTTCATCCGCAAATTTTTCGTCAATCAGAGTTGCATTGGTAAAACATAAGAACACACAGTCACTGTGTTTCTCACAGAGACGGATCAGATCCTCTTTCCGTACCAACGGTTCTCCTCCCGTATAGATATACATATAAATTCCCAGCATTTTTCCCTGATCAATGATGCTGTCAATTTCCTCATAGGTCAGATTCAGCTTATTGCCGTACTCAGCGGCCCAGCAGCCGGTACAGTGCAGATTGCAGGCAGATGTGGGATCTAATAAAATCGTCCACGGAATATTGCAGCCATATCTCTTTCTGGCTGCCTCCTGTTTCGGCCATCCTGCCAGTGCCGCATTGATAAAGAAATTGACTGCTGAAGTCTTCATGACATGAGGGTCCAGATCATACAGCAGACGGCGGATAAACGGATAATACGGATGTTCCGGGTCCGTCATGGCCTCCCTGATCATTTTTCTGGGCACCGGAAATTCTCCTCCTGAAAATTTGTCCGCCCAGTCCATCAGCTTTAAGAGATTCTTTTCCGGCTCCTTATAAACATAATTCAGCGCCTGCTCCAGTCCAAATTTTTTCAGTGTTGTTGCAACGTCCATCTTTGTACCTCCTGTGTATTTTTATTTTCCGCTTCCGTCTTTTTCCCGGCTACTCTGCCGCTTTCTCCGGTCGGATATGGTCATTCATGACAACCACCGTACTCTTTACCAGCAGATGGTTCATAAGTCCCTCGGTCAGAATGGCACATCCGTTTATCATTTGGGAGGGCTTCTCCCAGAATGTGCTGACTACCACCAATGCCCCCAGAACGCTTACAATGACTGCACAGATAAGAATCCAATGCCATACTTCCAACCCGAACTTTTTAGAATCTTTCGAGGTCTGGATCGTCAAAAGCCCATCCAATAAAATCAACATTCCTAGCGCCGGCCTCAGATACCGCCAGACTCTTACATTCAGGCCCAGGACGATTGTTCCCAGGACGATCAAAAACAGTCCGCAGCCCAAACCGTACTAAAAGGCCAGGCAAAACAGGTCATCGGACAAATATCCGATAATTTTTATAATGCCATATGCAATCAGTATCATGCCGCTGCTGATGCAGACTGCCATCGGAGCCGGTCCCGGCCGTACCATCTGGAAAATTCCGGCGATGTAAAAAAGGACGGACATCAAAATATATCCGTTTCGCGCAATTTGCAGTTTTCTCAGAACTCTCGCCTCCCGGTTGTTTTCTGTCTTCACCGTACTCTTTTTCAATCGGAACTACAATGGACACTTAACAGGCCAATGCCTAAAAATTGGGCATTGGCCTGTCAAGTGTCTGGTTTTTACCTGGGACGGGAATTCCACATACGAGAGCGCCGGCGGGCGCCAAAACGAGGAGTTTTCAAGAACTGGATGCTGCGAAGAAAACATGACTGTTCTATTTCATCGCACAGGACTGCGATAAGGTAAGATAAGTTGCGCAAAAAGAAAAAGGTATAAAAATAGACATGGTTTGCAGAACTTTGGTAGAATAAAGTTACCACACAAAATTCACCATAGGAGGTATAGAACCAT